>NZ_UFQB01000046.1 GCF_900496965.1 Achromobacter agilis | reverse complement strand
GCACCCGCATCAAGCGCCCACACTTATCGGTTGTTTAATTGTTAAAGAGCGGTACTGCTAAATTCTGTACTGCCTGCTTTCCCAGCCGCTACGCTTTCGCGTCGCTTGCTGTGTCAGCAACTAGCACCTATCGAAACATCAGGGTTAACCCTAACTTTTCGGTAACTGCCAAGCCTGAAACTATAACACAATTTTTGCAGATTATGCAACTGGCTTCTGCCTAATTTGCATCCTATCTTGCAAAACCACAAAACGCTTGCCTGATCGTTTCGCGGCGATCTTGCCGGGCAACTTCCATCACCCCACCAGACCTGCTGCGCGCCGGCTGCTGCCTGAGCAACTACCGAACTTGCTTCCTGCTTTGCTTCGCTGCTCAACAAACTGTTTGAACTGCGAAGGAGCGAGACTATAGCACAGAATTTAAACATGTGTCGTCAGCATGACACCTATTTTGCAGAAAAGTGAATTTTTTGAGGGACTGCCCCCTATATACAGAAGGGCCGCGCTCCCGTTCCCTATATATATAGAGGAACGCAAGAACCGGGCAGGCAGCGGCCCCGCCCGGCTACAGGCGCAGCTCGGTCGTTTCCTTGATCTGCTGGAGCGCAAAGAAGGATCTCATGTCGACCACGGCCGGATGGCGCATGAGCGTGTCCATCGCGAAGCGCGAAAAGTGCGCCAGGTCCGCAACCTGGATGCGCAGCAGATAGTCCATGTCACCGGACATGGCGTAGCACTCCACGACCTCCGGCCACAGCTGCACGTCGCGCGCGAAGTCGCTCATGGGCGCGTGGCTGGACCCGCTGTGCTTGTTCAGCCGGATATTCACGTAGGCCAACAGGCCGAGGCCGACTTTCTCGGCATCGATCAGCGCCACGTATTTCTTGATGAAACCCTTCTCCTCCAGCCCCCGGACTCGGCGCAGGCACGGGCTGGGAGACAGGGAAACGCGGTCCGCCAACTCCTGGTTGCTCAGCCGGCCGTCGCGCTGCAGCTCCGCCAGAATCCTTAGATCTGTCCGATCAAGCTCGATTTCAGACATTTTTAGCCCTCAATTTCCAATTGACAGCAATATTATTGCCCAGACAACCGGCTTTCGCGACATGTTTGCAATTGTCTGCCTGCCTTTCCTACCTACAATCTCCATCTAGACTTGAAGGACAAGTCGTCCTTAAAACAATGCAAGGGAGCAGACTGATGAGCAGCGCATTCCAACCCTGGGACAACCCGATGGGCACCGCCGGGTTCGAGTTCATTGAATACGCCGCGCCGGACCCCGTCGCGCTGCGCAAAGTGTTCGAGTTGCTGGGGTTCAAAGCCATTGCCAAGCATCGCCACAAGGATGTGACGCTGTACCGCCAAGGCGGCGTGAACTTCCTGATCAATGCCGAGCCGGATTCTTTCGCCCAGCGTTTCGCGCGCCTGCATGGCCCGTCCATCTGTGCGATCGGCTTCCGCGTACAGGACGCCAACGCCGCGTACAAACGCGCACTGGAGCTCGGCGCCTGGGGTTTCGACTCGCACAGCGGCCCGATGGAACTGAACATCCCCGCAATCAAGGGCATCGGCGATTCGCTGATCTACCTGGTGGACCGCTGGGCCGGCAAGGATGGCCACGGCGGTATCGGCGACATCAGCATCTATGACGTAGACTTCGTTCCCGTGGACCCGACAAACGCGCAAGTGGACCTGAACCACCGCGGCGCAGGCCTGACGTTGGTGGATCACCTGACGCACAACGTGCACAAGGGCCGCATGGCCGAGTGGGCCGAGTTCTACGAACGCCTCTTCAACTTCCGCGAAGTGCGTTATTTCGATATCGAAGGCAAGGTGACGGGCGTGAAGTCCAAGGCCATGACCTCGCCCTGCGGCAATATCCGCATTCCGATCAACGAGGAAGGCACGGAAGAGAAGGGCCAGATCCAGGAATATCTGGACCTGTACCGCGGCGAAGGCATCCAGCACATCGCCATGGCCACGGAAGACATCTACGGCACGATCGAAGCGCTGCGCACGAACGGCGTCGTGTTCCTGGACACGCCCGATACCTATTACGAACTGCTGGACCGCCGCCTGCCCAACCATGGCGAGGACGTGACGCGCCTGCTGAAGAACCGCATCTTGCTGGACGGCGCCCCCGGCGGCGGCCTGCTGCTGCAGATCTTCACGGAAAACCAGATCGGCCCGATCTTCTTCGAGATCATCCAGCGCAAGGGTAACGATGGCTTCGGCGAAGGCAATTTCAAGGCCCTGTTCGAATCGATCGAACTGGACCAGATGCGCCGCGGCGTGGTGAAGTCCGTCGACTGAACATCGGACCCGAACCCGGAAGCCCTTCCCCGGCCAGGCCTCCGGTGCGCAAGCACCGGCGCCGGCCTTGAAACCTCACCTCGGTGAGGTTTTTTTTGCGCCGGCGGCACGCGGGATTGCGCTTATTTCTGCAGCCGGTCCTGAAACTGCTTGCGGAACTTGGCGACCTTGGGCGCGATCACGAACTGGCAATAACCCTGCTCGGGATGCAGCGCAAAGTAATCGCGGTGATAGTCTTCGGCCTGCCAGAACCTGACGGGTGCCAAGAGCCTGGTCACGATGGGCGCATCATAGACCTTCTGCGCCTCGACCTCCGCGATGACGGCTTCTGCCTGCTCGCGCTGAGCCTCGTTCTGCCAGAAGATGGCGGATTCGTACTGCGGGCCGACGTCGTTGCCCTGCCGGCCCGGCGTCGTTGGATCGTGGGTTGCGAAGAATACGCGCAGCAAATCGCTATACGACAGCTCGGCGGGATCGAATTCGACACGCGCGACCTCGATGTGGCCGGTGTCTTTGCCGCACACCTGTTCGTAGGTGGGATTATCCACGTGGCCGCCGCTGTAGCCGGGCAGCACGCTCTTGACGCCGCGCAGCTCGGTAAACACCGCTTCGACGCACCAGAAGCAGCCGCCGCCAAGTACGGCGACTTCATTGCCCGGGGAGGGTTGTTCTGCCATGACGATTCCTTCTTTCTTAAGACTACGGCTTGGGAGGCGCCAGCGACAGGATCCACTCTGCCAGCAGGCGGGCGTCTTCCTGGCTGACCTGCGTCTGGGCCGGCATCGGAACGGCGCCCCAGGCGCCGCGGCCGCCACCGCGGATCTTGCCCGCAAGATAATCCACCATCGCGTCGCCCTGCCCCGCATAGCGCTCGGCCACGCTCTTCAGGGGCGGGCCCACCCGCTTGGCCTCGACTTGGTGACAGGCCATGCAGGCCTTGTTCTTGGCGAGATCCAGGCCGGTGGTTTGCGCATGCACCGCGCTTGCGCCCAGGACGCAGGCGACGCCCAACATCAGACTACTCTTCAAATGCATCGGTTACTGCCCCACGGCTCGCGGTGCTGGCGAGCTTGCCGAATTTGGCAAGCACACCGCGTGTATAACGCGGCTTGGGCTGAACCCAGGCCTGGCGACGAGCCGCCATTTCTTCGTCGCTGATATTGAGCTGCAACAGCAGCTGGTGGGCATCGATGGTAACCGAATCGCCCTCCTGAATCAGCGCGATGGGGCCGCCGACGAACGCCTCCGGCGCGACATGCCCCACAACCATGCCCCAGGTGCCGCCGGAGAAGCGCCCATCGGTGATGAGCCCCACCGTTTCCCCCAGCCCCTGCCCCACCAGCGCGGACGTGGGCGCCAGCATTTCACGCATGCCCGGACCGCCCTTGGGGCCTTCATAGCGGATGATCACGACGTCGCCGTCCTGGATCTGACGGGCCATGATGGCCGTCATGGCATCGTCTTCGGAGTCGAAGACGCGGGCGGGGCCCGTGATCACCGGATTCTTCAGCCCGGTGATCTTGGCGACGCAGCCTTCCGGCGACAGGTTTCCCTTGAGGATGGCCAGGTGGCCCTGCGGGTACAGCGCGCGATCCAGCGGCATGATCACGTCCTGATCGGCGCGCGGCGCATCGGGCACGCCGTCCAGGGTTTCGGCAATGGTCTTGCCGGTGATCGTGATGCAATCGCCATGCAGCAGGCCCGCGTTAAGCAGGAGCTTCATGACCTGCGGGATGCCGCCGGCGCGATGCAGGTCCGTGGCGACGTACTTGCCCGAAGGCTTCAGATCGCACAGCACCGGGACGCGCTTGCGGATGCGCTCGAAATCGTCGATGGTCCATGGCACTTCGGCGGCGTGGGCGATCGCCAGGAAGTGAAGCACGGCATTGGTGGACCCGCCAGTGGCCATGATGACGGACACCGCGTTCTCGATGGACTTGCGCGTGATGATGTCGCGCGGACGCAGCTGGCGCTTGACCGCTTCTACCAGCACACGCGCCGATTCCGCCGCCGACGCGACTTTTTCCTCGTCCTCGTTGGCCATCGTGCTGGAATACGGCAGGCTCATGCCCATGGCCTCGAACGCGGAGCTCATGGTGTTGGCCGTGTACATGCCGCCACAGGAGCCAGAGCCAGGGATCGCGCATTTCTCTATCTGCTTGAAATCCGCTTCGGGCATGCGGCCCATCGTGTATTCGCCCACGGCCTCGAAGACGGAGACGATGGTCAGGTCGTTGCCTTTATAGTGGCCGGGCTTGATCGTGCCGCCGTAGACATAGATGCCCGGCACGTTGGTCCGCGCCAGCGCGATCATGCCGCCCGGCATGTTCTTGTCGCAGCCGCCGATCACCACGACGCCGTCCATCCACTGGCCCTGCGCCGCGGTCTCTATGCAATCCGCGATCACTTCGCGCGACACCAGCGAGTACTTCATGCCCTCGGTGCCCATGGACATCCCATCCGAGATCGTGGGCGTTCCAAACACCTGGGGATTCGCGCGGGAAGCGCGGATGGCGTCGATGGCGGCGTCGGCCAGCCGTTGCAGGCCGCTATTGCAGGGCGTGATCGTCGAGTGGCCGTTGGCCACGCCGATCATGGGGTTGTCGAAATCGGTTTCCTGGTAACCCAGCGCGTAATACATGGCGCGATTGGGCGCGCGCGCGACGCCGTGAGTGATATGGCGGGAACGTTCGTTGTGCGGCATGGTCTGTGTCTCCTGTCGGCCATCGGGCGCGGACATGGCGGCCGCACCCAAGGAAGCTGGCTCGCTTGCTCGCGAATCTTCAGGGCTCGCCGGTTATTATCATTCAACTTCATTGTGTCGGGCAGAACATGCTGCAATATCCGAAATTCGACCCCGTCGCCCTGCAGATCGGGCCGCTTGCCATTCACTGGTACGGGCTGATGTATCTCGTCGGCTTTGCCCTGGTGTACCTGCTGGGCCGCCGGCGGATCACCAGCGGCCACACCACGTCGCTCAATGTGCGCGACCTGGAAGACCTCATCTTCTATAGCGTGCTGGGCGTGGTGCTGGGCGGGCGGCTGGGCTATGTGCTGTTCTACAAGCCCTCGTACTACCTGTCGCATCCCCTCGAGGTGCTGTACCTGTGGCAGGGCGGCATGTCGTTCCACGGCGGCCTGATCGGCGTGATCCTGGTGATGCTGCTCTTCGCACGCAAGAAAAAGCTGCCTTTTTTCGCGGTCAGCGATTTCATCGCGCCGCTGATCCCGCTGGGACTGGGTTTCGGCCGCCTGGGCAACTTTATCAATGGGGAACTGTGGGGCCGGCCGACCGACGTGCCGTGGGCCATGGTCTTCCCGGACAGCGGCGACGGCCTGCCGCGCCACCCATCGCAGCTCTATGAACTGGGCCTGGAAGGCATCGTGCTGTTCGCGCTGCTATGGTGGTTCTCGAGCAAGCCGCGTCCGTTGGGCCAGGTGAGCGGGCTCTTCCTGATGGGCTACGGGACGTTCCGCTTCCTGGTGGAGTTCACCCGCGAGCCGGACAATTTCCTGGGCCTGCTCGCGGGCGGACTGAGCATGGGACAGTGGCTGTCCCTGCCGATGGTCGC
This sequence comes from Achromobacter agilis, assembly GCF_900496965.1. Lineage (GTDB taxonomy): Bacteria > Pseudomonadota > Gammaproteobacteria > Burkholderiales > Burkholderiaceae_B > Achromobacter > Achromobacter agilis. The sequence goes on along the minus strand of NZ_UFQB01000046.1, from coordinate 7,213 downwards.
CCTGGGCGCCCTCATGTTCAGCCTTACTGCAAAACGATCGTCCCGTTGACCGCGATGCTGACCGTGACGTCTCCCGCTTCCAGCGGGACGTCCGGGCTGTAGCCGGCCGACGCATCTTTCGCCATGGCTGCCCCCATCATGCGGGGCATGGGCACTGGCCCGCCCGAGCCGCCCAGCTCCAGCTTGCTCAGTCGGTAGCCCGAAAAGCCAAAGGCGTTCGCGGCCGCCAGCGCGCGGTCCTTGAAGGCCTGCGCGGCCTCTTTGAGCAGCTTGCGCTCCTCGGCCTCGCGCGCCTCGCGCGACAGCAGGAAGCCGATGTTGGAAATGGCGGTCTTGTCCGACAGTTTGGAAGCCAGGGCGGCTGCCGCTTCGAAGTCCTTGGATTCGAGGATCACTTCGCCCTGACCACGCCACGAAGCGATCTTGCCCTTGCTGCTGGTATTGGGCCAGACGTTGTAGCCGCCCGTCCGCACTTCCACACCCTTGACGTCGCGCGCGCGCTTGACCACGTCATCCAGCGCGGCGGTCAGTTTCTTGCCGGCACCAGGCTGATCGGGCGCTTCGACTTCCGCGGATAACGAGATCCGGACCGTGTCCTGCTTGACCTCGGAAGACGCCGTGGCCTGCAGGGTGAGTTCGGGAGCGCGGCTGGTGGAGGCTTCCGCGGCGACAGGCGCCTGCGCCTGCGCGTAGGCGGGCTGCACGGCGGCAAGAGCGGCCACGGTTGCGCACGCCGCACCCAGTTTGGTCAGCGAAAAGACGGAGTGTTTGAGCATGGACAGGTCCTAGAAGGAGGACGGTGGGGAGGGAGGAGGCGCCCGGCGCGGACCTGCGCTCATGGCAGGCCCGCTGGGATAGATGCCCCGCCTGTGCCGTCAAGGCCGGCATCTCGAACCCTGAGGTTCAAGGTGGTCGCGTTCCGAAGAGCGTCGGGTTCGTCTACAGGAGACGATCACTCCAGCTCTGCACTCCCGCAACCAATATGCCATAAGACATAGGTTCAGAGAATGTATGGCCTAGTCACGAACACGGCAGGGACAAACTGAAAAATCTTGATTACAGCGATGAACTACAGCTTGATGAACGTTAGAGCAGCTTTTCCTGACCCGACAAGGCGTCATCGAGTACTGCGTTCATGTCCTCGATTCTACGCTTGAAGTCGCCGACCGCCAAACCGCCCAAGGGGCCATCGGGCGCTTTCATTGCAAGCAGCTCGCCCGCGATCTGCAGTGCGGCCATCACGGCGATGCGTTCATTGCTCGAGACCTTGCCCGTGCCTTGAATGCGCAACATCAATTGATCGACGTGGCGCACGGCCGCGACCAGGGTCGGCTTCTCATCCACCGAGCACGCCAGGGAATAGTCGCGCCCCAGTATGGTTACATCTACGCGTTCCATCAGTGTTGCTCTCCAGACGGCGCGCCCGGCAAGCGGGCCAGCACGGCGTCGATGCGCTCGCGGGCCGAAGTGGCGGCCACGCGCAAGCGCTGTAGTTCGGTGTCGCGGGTCTGCAGGTTGCCCTGCAGTTCGGTTTCCCTTGCGGAGAAACGCGATTCGAGCGATTGGCGCTCGGAGGTCTCGCGGGCCAGTTGTTCGCGCAGTGCGACTTCGGCCTGCTGAGCCTGCTCGAGCATGACGCTGACAGCGCCGTCGTGTTCCTGAAGCTTGCTTTGCAGCGTGACGATCTCGGCCTCGCGCTCGGCGGCGCGTTGCTTCAGCACGTGCTGTTCAGCTTCGGTTTCATTCAGACGGGCGCGCAACGCGTCACGCTCTGCGTGGAGTTGGCGGGTGCGTTGCACCAGTTGCCCGATGCGGGCAGCGAGTTGGTCTAGATCTTGCAGCATGGGCGCTATCGTAAACCATCCTGGGTTGTTGGGGGCCTCTTCACGCAAGGTGAGAAACCCGGCAATATTCAGTAGGAATTACAGCGGTGATTTCGGAATGCGACCTTACCCGATTCCAGCGCGGGGGATAAGGCCTTTCTCCCCGGTGCCGCGATCGCGGCGCGGACTTGCGGCAGGAATCCGGCATCTGGCCGATCCTGCTTTCGCATTTCTTTCTATAAACTTTCACTTAGCTTTCAAAAAGCCCTCAAACTTCCTGCCTCGTTACAACTCGGGGTCGGGAGTTCCCCAATTTTAGGGAAAACCCCAGGCTTTCACCGAGCTTACAGGGTTTGCAGCGTGGCAGGCGTCCATTACCATTCGGCCTTTCAAGAATCCACGCCGTCGCTTTCAGAAGAATAAATGGCACGCCGAAGTGCCTTTTTTGTGCCTGTCACCCACCTTTCGGCGGGACCTCCGGCTACAAACCCTTTTTATCTACATGCTGTAAACAGGAGCCAACCAATCATGCAGCTACGCAATCGACAGGACTTCTGGTCGGGGGTGATGTTCATCGCCCTCGGACTGGGATTCGCCTGGCAGGCCAGCAGCTACCAAATGGGTACTGCCGCACGGATGGGCCCAGGGTATTTTCCTTTCTGGCTAGGCATTGTTCTGGCATTGCTGGGCGCCATCGTGCTGCTTGGCTCGCTGTCCAAGAAAGCCCATGAAACGCACATCGACAAGTTCGACTGGCGCATCGTCTTCCTGGTGGTCGGATCGGTCGTGCTCTACGGCTTCATCCTCAAGCTGCTGGGCATCTATATCTCGGTGTTCGTACTGGTTGTCGTCAGCAGCCTGGCCAGCCACGAGTTCAGCCTGAAAGTCGCCGTCGCCAACGGCATCTTCCTGGTGATCTTCTCGTATCTGGCATTCGTCAAGGGGCTGGGGCTGATTTTCCCGCTGTGGCCGTCCTTCCTGGGCATGAACTAAGGAGCATCCGGCCATGGAATTGTTAGATCACCTGATGATGGGTTTCTCGGTCGCGTTCACGCCCGAGAACCTCGCCTATGCATTGCTGGGCTGCATTCTGGGTACGCTGATTGGCGTGCTGCCGGGCATCGGCCCGGTTCCGACCATCGCGATGCTGCTGCCGATCACGTACGTGCTGCCCCCGGTGGCCGGCCTGATCATGCTGGCAGGCATCTACTACGGCGCCCAATACGGCGGCTCCACGACGGCCATTCTCGTGGCGCTGCCAGGGGAAACGTCCGCGGTGGTGACCGTGCTGGACGGCCACCAGATGGCCCGCAACGGCCGCGCTGGCGCCGCCCTGGCAATCGCTGCCCTGGGTTCGTTCTTCGCAGGCTGCGTGGCTACTCTGCTGCTGGCCGGTTTTGCGCCCCCGCTGGCTGAGGTCGCATTCAAGTTCGGCCCCGCCGAGTACTTCTCGCTGATGTGCCTGGGCCTGGTTGGCGCCGTGGTGCTGGCCTCGGGCTCGCTGCCCAAGGCGATTGCGATGATCCTGCTGGGTCTGCTGCTGGGCATGGTGGGCACCGACGTGAACTCGGGCGTTGCACGCTACGACTTCGGCATCCCCGAACTGCAGGACGGCATCGACTTCGCCATCGTGGCCATGGGCGTGTTCGGCTTCGCCGAAATCATGACCAACCTCGAGCAGAAGGAAAACCGCGTCGACATCACCGACAAGATCGGCTCGCTGTATCCCAACAAGCAGGAATTCAAGGAAGCCGCTCCCGCAGTGCTGCGCGGCACGGCCCTGGGTTCGGCCCTGGGCATCCTGCCGGGCGGCGGCGCCGTGCTGTCGTCGTTCGCGTCCTACACGCTGGAAAAGAAGATCTCGAAGAATCCGGAGCGCTTCGGCAAGGGCCACCCGGCCGGCCTGGCTGGCCCGGAGTCGGCGAACAACGCCGCCGCCCAGACCTCGTTCATCCCGCTGCTGACGCTCGGCATCCCGGGCAACGCCGTGATGGCGCTGATGGTCGGCGCGATGACCATCCACAACATCCAGCCCGGCCCGCAGGTCATGACGAGCCACCCGGAGCTGTTCTGGGGCCTGATCGCCTCGATGTGGATCGGCAACCTGATGCTGGTGGTGCTGAACCTGCCGCTGATCGGCCTTTGGGTCAAGCTGCTGAAGGCGCCCTACCGCATCCTGTTCCCGGCGATTCTGGTGTTCTGCACGATCGGTGTGTATTCGTTGAACTACAACACCTTCGACATCTTCACCACCGCCATCTTCGGCATCATCGGCTACGTGTGGTCGAAGCTGAAATGCGAAGGCGCGCCGCTGCTGCTGGGCCTGGTCCTGGGCCCCATGATGGAAGAAAACTTCCGTCGTGCCCTGCTGCTCTCGCGCGGCGACTTCACCACCTTCGTCACGCGTCCGCTGTCGGCTTCTCTGCTGGCGGTCGCCGTCTTCCTGGTGATCCTGGTGGCCCTGCCCGCCATCCGCAAGAAGCGCGAAGAAACCTTCGTGGAAGAAGAATAAAACCCAGCGTGCCGCCAATCGGCGGCCTCGCCCCCAAAACCCCGGCCTGGTCCGGGGTTTTTTTTCGCCCCTGCTCAGGGAAAATATTGCTAATCAATACAACACGATACGGATTGCTCCAGAATCCGGATCATCTACGTTAAGCTACGGGTTTACCCCACGCGATGATTCGAGATGAATTTCAACTGGAACAACCCCTATCCCAGCACCCGCCGGCCGGTGTTTGCCCGCAATGTCGTCGCCACTTCGCAGCCGCTAGCCGCCCAGGCCGGTCTGCGGATCCTGGCTCGTGGCGGCAATGCGGTCGACGCCGCTATCGCCGCGGCCGCCACGCTGGCCCTGACCGAACCAGTCAGCAACGGGTTGGGATCGGATTGCTTCGCGATCATCTGGGACGGCTCGAAGCTGCATGGGCTGAATGCCTCGGGCACCTCGCCGGCAGCCTGGAACCTCGATTACTTCCGCCGCAAGCACCAGGGCGCTATCCCGGCCCGGGGCTGGGATAGCGTCACCGTGCCAGGCTGCGTGGCGGGCTGGGCCGCCCTGCACGAAAAGCTGGGCAGTCTGGCGTTCGCCGAGGTCCTCGAACCCGCCATCGAATACGCCGAGCGCGGCTTTGCCGTGTCTCCGGTCGTGCAGGAAAAGTGGGCGGCGCAGGCTGACATCCTGCACCCGCAGCCGGGCTTCGCGGACCATTTCCTGCCTCGCGGCCGCGCGCCCCAAATCGGCGAGCACTTCGTCCTGCGCGGGGCCGCGGCCACGCTCAAGCGCATTGCGGCCACCGGGGGCCGGGACTTTTACGAAGGCGAAACGGCGCACAAGCTGGTGGCGCATGCACAGGCGCACGACGCCGCGCTGACGCTGGCCGACCTGCGCGACTACGCGCCGCAATGGGTGTCCCCGATCAGCCAGTCATACCGCGGCCATACGCTGCACCAGATCCCGCCCAACGGCCAGGGCATCGCCGCCCTGATCGCCCTGGGCATTCTGCAGCACTTCGACGTGGCGGCCCGCCCCGTCGACCATCCCGATACGCAGCACCTGCTGATCGAGGCGATGAAGCTGGCTTTCGCCGACGTCTACGAACACGTGGCCGATGCGCGCCACATGCGCCTGACGCCCGAACAGATGCTGCAGTCCGGCTATCTGGCCGAGCGCGCGCGCCTGATCGATCCCGGCGCGGCCCAGGCCTTCGCCAGCGGCCATGCGCCGCGGGGAGGCACGGTCTACCTGACCGCCGCCGACAGAAACGGCATGATGGTGAGTTTCATCCAGTCGAACTACATGGGATTCGGTTCCGGCGTGGTCGTGCCCGGCACCGGCGTCAGCCTGCAGAACCGCGGGCATTGCTTCAGCACCGACCCGTCCCACCCCAACGCGGTGGCCGGCGGCAAGCGGCCTTTCCACACCATCATCCCCGGCTTCCTGATGCGCGACGGGGCCCCCGTGATGAGCTTCGGCGTCATGGGCGGCAATATGCAGCCCCAGGGGCAGGTGCAGGCGCTCGTGCGCATGCTGGACTACGGCCAGCAGCCGCAGGCCGCCTGCGACGCGCCTCGTTGGAAATGGAACCACGGGCTGGCGGTGGACCTGGAGGCCGGCATGGCGCCGGCCATTGCCCAGGGCCTGCGGACACGCGGCCATGTCCTGGAAGGCCTGGAAGACCCCTACATGGACTTCGGATCGGGTCAATTCATCTGGCGCCTGGGCGATCCGGCCGTGGATGGCTACGTCAGCGCGAGCGACTGCCGACGCGACGGGCTCGCCGCGGGCTTTTGATTGCGTTAAGGTTAGTGTCCTCAGACTGACCTTACCCTCATTGAGCGGAGTTCCCTGCATGGCAACGATCGGTACCAAGAGCTACGACGCGGTTGTAGCCCAGAAAGTCACTTTCCTCGGGTTGGGCGTGATGGGTCTGCCCATGGCGGGCCATCTGGCCCGCGCAGGGCACGACGTCACCGTCTACAACCGCACGCCGGCGAAAGCCCAGGCCTGGGCGGCCGAATTTGGCGGCAAGAGCGCGGCCACGCCGCGCGAAGCCGTCGCGGACGCGCAGATCGTCTTCGCCTGCGTCGGCAACGACGACGACCTGCGCAGCATCGTGCTGGGGCCGGACGGCGCCTTCGCGGGGATGGCGCCCGGCGCCGTCTTCGTCGACCACACAACGGCATCGGCCGACGTGGCGCGCGAACTCTATGCGCAGGCTAAGGATCTAGGCCTGAATTTTGTGGATGCTCCCGTGTCGGGCGGACAGGCGGGTGCAGTCAATGGCGTGCTGACCATCATGTGCGGCGGCGAGCAGGCGGTGTTCGATGCGATCAAGCCGGTGGCGCAATGCTTCGGCCGCGCGGTCACGCTGGTCGGCCCTCCCGGCGCCGGCCAACTGGCCAAGATGGTCAACCAGATCTGCATCGCCGGCATCGTGCAAGGGCTGTCCGAAGCCGTGGCCTTCGGACAGGCGGCCGACCTGGACATGAAGCTGGTGCTGGACGTGATCAGCAAGGGCGCCGCACAAAGCTGGCAGATGGAGAACCGCGGCGGCACCATGGTCGACGACAAATTCGACTTCGGGTTCGCGGTGGACTGGATGCGCAAGGACCTCGGGCTGGTGCTGGCCGAAGCCCGCCACAACGGCGCGCGCCTGCCGCTGACCGCCCTGGTGGACCAGTTCTATGGCGACGTCCAGAAAATGGGCGGCGGCCGCTGGGATACGTCCAGCCTGATCAAGCGCCTGCGCGACTGAGCCCCGCAAGTCGGCAAGCAAAAAAGCGGCGCACCGGCGCCGCTTTTTTTTCACTCGCTGACCCGTCCTGAATTTGGTTGACACCTTTTTGAGAGAAAAAAGGAGAGTCAATTGGAATCAAGGATCAAGCGAACC
>NZ_UFQB01000043.1 GCF_900496965.1 Achromobacter agilis | reverse complement strand
AATCTCCTGCATCGTGCTGACCACTTCCGACACCGCCGAACCGCCGCGCTCGGCCACGTCCGATGCGCTCGCCGCCAATTGATTGGCCTGGCGGGCGTTGTCCGCGTTCTGCTTCACGGTCGAAGCCAGCTCTTCCATGGAGGCCGCGGTTTCTTCCAGCGAAGCGGCCTGCTGCTCGGTGCGGCTCGACAGGTCGGCGTTGCCCGCCGAAATCTCGCGCGAGCCCACGTTGATTTCTTCCACCCCGCGGCGCACCGTGGCCACGGTGCGCGTCAGGCTTTCCTGCATGCGCTTGACCGCCGCGAACAGATGGCCGATTTCATTGGTGCTGCGCACCTCGATGCGGCCGGTGAAATCGCCCGCGGCAATCTTCTCGAAATGGCCGCCAGCTTCACGCAGCGGCCGCAGCACGGTGCGGTTGATGAAGATCCAGCAGCCCAGGGCCAGCGCCAGGGCGATCGCCAGCATCACGATGGTGACGGTACGCGACACTCGGTGCGCCACCCCGGCCTCGACGACCAGCTCGTCGGTGCTGGCATCCACAAAGGCCAGGACTTCGCCCACGGCTTCGCGCAGCGCCGTGTTCGCCGCGCTGCCGGCGTCGTTCAGATCCAGATATTCCTGCACCGCCATGCTGGAGAGCGCCGCGGCCTGGCGCTTGAACAGGCCGTCGAATTGCTTGTAGGCGCTTTCAAGCTTGCCATTCACGGCCTCGGAGCCTGGCAGGCGCGGCGCCTTGCGATAGGCATCGAGCGCCTTGGCGCCGTCTTGCATCAGGCCTTCCGCGCGCTGTGCCTGCGAGGCGGCCTGCTCGGTCTTGCCCTGCTGCATGTCCATCAAGGACGTAGCCAGCAGCAGGCGGCCGCGCAGGAACAGGCTGTAGGCCCGGTTCAGCTGCGTCGCCTGCGTGGAATAGGCGCTATTGACCTGGTCCAGCTTGTGGTTGCTGGAGTCCATTCCCACCCACGCCACGCCATTGGACACGAACATGGCGCCCGTGAAGAGCAGCAGCACCAGGATGAGGCAGGTGCGAACTTTCAAATTGACAAGCATGAAATATCCGAGCGTTGAACGACGTGAACCGACACTACCTACCGCGCACGCAACCACGGACGCCCCGGCCCAGGGCCGGCAGCGTCCGCAAGTGCGCCAATTGCCGCGCCCTACGGCGCGGCCTGGAACTCCACCGCCTTATTTGCGGCTGAACAGACTCGACCCCTGAATGGTCATGAACGCCGCCGATGCCGCCTGCAGCGCAACCTGGCGCAGGGCGAGCTGGCTCGCGCCTTGGTAATAATCGAGGTCCTCCAGGTCCGACAGCGACTTGGCATACGACAGGCCCTTCTGCGTGCCGGTCGCGTCCAGGGCCTCCAGTTCGTTCATGCGCGCGCCAACGGAAGCATTCACCGTCAGCACGTTGTCGTAGGTGGAAGCCAGCTTCTTGTTGGCTGTGGCCAATTCATTGTTCAGCCTGGCGGTCGCCACCGGATCGCCGCTGCTGGGGGCATCCAGGGTCGAGATCAAGCGGTCCAGCGTGGCGAACACATCCATGTCGGCCGACTGAATGCTTTCGACGTTGATCGTATCGCCCGCTGCGGGAGCGCCCTTGATCTCCACCGAAACGCCGCCGAAATCGATCGCCGCGCCATCGACATAAGGCGTTGCGGGCTGTGCGTTATCCGGCACAATCACCGGATTGCTGCCGTCGGCATCGGTCGTCGTGACGCGATAGCCCATCGCGCCTGTGACGGGATCGGCTTCGAATGTCACTGAGAAATTCTTGCCCAGGTTGGGGCTGCCCGGGGTCACGGAAGCCGCGCCGAATTCAGCCGTACCCGTATTGGCGGGCGCAGCGGACGACACGTATGCCTGCGAGCCCGGATTGGCGCGGCCGAAAATATCCTTGCCCAGATCGCTGGTGGAGAGCTGGCGGCTCTGGTCAACCTGAACGGTCCGTTCGCCCACCGACCCGCTATAGACGATCTTGCCCGATGCGTCCTTCGAGTACGGCATCACATTGCCGTCGTTGCCCGAAAACAGATACTGGCCGTTGCCGTCTGTCGAGTTTGCCAGGCCCAGCAACGCTTCCCGCGTGCTTTTCAGCGCCGTGGAGAGCGTCTGACGGTCAGTGTCCGACAGCACCCCGCCGGCCTGGATGATCCGGGTGCGCGCTTCCTGCAAGGCATTTTTCACCGCGTCCAGGGCATTGCTTTCCTGGCCGAGGTTGGTGTTGGCGGTCTGACGGTTCATCGCATACGTCGCGTTCATGCTCTGCGTCTGCGCAACACCGATAGCCAAAGAGGCCGCCAAAGGATCATCGGCGGGGCTGAGGTTCTTGCGCCCGCTGCCGACCTGCTCCACCAGGCGATTCATGTCGGATTCCTGAGACAGAATGCCACTCAGGCCGTTCGTGTACATCATCGTGGTACTCAGACGCATGGCGCAACTCCGAAAATCTCTTTAATCATCACAATTCAACGGCCTGATCAGCCGCGCAGGCCCAGCAGCGTGTCGAAAATCGTGCTGGCCACATCGATGATGCGGGCGCTGGCCTGGTACTGCTCCTGGTACAACGACAGGCTCACGTATTCTTCGTTCAGGTTGACGCCCGACACCGACTGCTGGGCGGCAGTCGCCTGCTTGATCAGGTTCACCTGCGCCGTGGCGGCGGCTTTGACCTGCGCGGTCTGCACGCCCACCGTGTTCACGACCTGCGCGAACATGTCGGTCGTGCTCATCGTGCCGTGGCCCAGGACCTTGGCGTTCTCCAGCTGCGCAAGCTTGAGCGCATTCTTGCCGTTGGCGTCGCCCCCCTCCGCGTCGGCCGCGGCGATCTTTTCCGGATCCCGGATCAGCACCTCGATGTCGCGGGCGGCATCGCGCGTGGGCGACAGCGACCACTTGTCGCCGGCCTGCGGCGGCGCGCTGATCGTCAGCGTCACGCCCATCTCGCTGTCGAGGTTCAGCGTCGCGTTGGGCGGCGTGCCGGTGGCCGGGCCGTTATAGACCTGCACGCCTTCCGGCAGGCGCAGGACCTGGTAGTTCGCGCCGTCGAACGAAATCTCGTAGTCTTTGGCGTTGATGTTCGCCAGGTCCGTGAATTCGCCGGCGATCTGTGCGTTGCTTTTGTTCTGCGTATTCGGCACGGCCGAGGGCGAACCGATGCCGAAGAACTCGGTGCCCTGGTTACCGTTCTGGTCCAGGCCCTTCATATGCTGCTCGTTGAACGAGAGCGCCAGGCCGACCGCCATCTGGCCCAGCTGGTTCTGCATCACGTCCAGCGACGAAGAGCGGAACTGCAACAGGCCGCCCAGCTTGCCGCCGGTGACTTCGCTGTCGCTCAATTCGACCGAAACCGTCTTGCCCGAACCGGCGGGCAAGGTATAGGCCAGCACCGTGCGGCTGGCATCCTTGGACGAGGGCACGGCCTGCAACGGATAAATGCTGGTTCCCGACAGCAGGGACTGGCCGCCGTTCGCCAGGGAAATGCTGATCTTGTCGCCTTGCTCGTAGGTCGTGATGCCGACCAACTGGTTCAGCTCCATTACGGCCTGGTCGCGCTGGTCGAGCAGGTCGTTCGGGGGGCTGCCGCCGGCCTTGCCGGCGGCCAGCGAAATCTGCGTGTTCAGGTCGTCGATGCGGGCCAGGTAGCTGTTGACCTGCTCCACGGTGGTCGTGATCTGCGTGTTCAGCCCTTCACGCTGATTCTGCATTTCGGTGTAGGCCGACCGGATCTGCGTCGCCAGGCTGTTGGCCTTGCCCAGCAGGTCGGCACGGGCTGCTGGATCCGCGGGCTTGCTGGCCACGGTGTTCATGCTGGTGAAGAAATTGTTCAGGCCGGGCGCGATGCCGACGGTGCGGTCGGCGAACAGGTTGTTGACCTGGGAGACCTGGTCGAACTGGGCCTGCAGCTGAGCGCCGCTGCCTTGCGCGCCGACGAGCTGCTTGTACAGGAAGCTGTCGTAGCTGCGCACGACGGTGTCGACCTGCACGCCGCGGCCGATGTAACCGTTGCTGGTGGCCTGGGCGCCGGCGGTGGAAACCATGACGCGCTGACGGTTGTAACCGACCGTCGTGGCGTTGTTGATGTTATGACTGGTGGTTGCCAGGCCTGCCTGGGCCGCGTTCAGCCCGCCCAATGCCGTTTTGTACAAATTCATGCTGACAATGCCCCGTATTTAACCGCGACCGATATGACTGGATACTCCATTAACGGCAGGAGATCGCCTGAATTTAGAGTCCATCCAACATCTGGCGGGAAATTTCCACCTTGGAAGCCGCGCCCCGCAATTGGCTCATGACGCCAATCAGCTTCTGGGCGTACTGCGGATCGGTCGCATAACCCGCGTCCTGGATCCGGCGGGCCGCCTCGACTTCGTTGCGCGCCTGGGTCACGCTCTCGTAGCGCGGACTGTTGCCGATCAGGCGCGCGTAGTCCGCGAACGATTCCTCGTAAGAGGCGTAGGCGCGGAAAGGCTGCGTCACCTTTTTCGCCACACCGTCTTCGTATTCGGTCGTGAGCACATTGACGACCTTGCCCTTCCAGCTGGACCCTGCCTTGATACCGAACAGGTTGTAGCTGGTGCTGCCGTCCGCGTACTTGATCTCGCGCTTGCCCCAGCCCGATTCCAGCGCCGCCTGGCCCATGATCAGGCGCGCCGGCACCCCGCTCTGCTGCGAGGCCACGTTTGCCGCATTCGCCATCTTCGAGACGAAGTCGACCACGTGTTCGGGCGCGCCTTCCGCGGCCGCCAGGGCCCGGTCGCTGGCGCGGTTGTTGCGCATCACGTTCAGCAGCGCCGAGACTTCGCGCGAGCCGCCCGTGCGGAAATCGAGATCGGCGCCCTGCCCGATGCGCTTGATGGCGTCCGCCGGCACATCGCCCGGCTTGCCTTCCTGCATCTGCGCCAGGATGGCCTGGGACAGCCCGATGCCCGGCGTGGCCAGGTGCAGCGCCAACTGCTCGTCAGCCATCGATTGCAGCATTTGCGTCTGCTGCGAATCGAACAGGCCCTCCTTAGGCGTGGCTTCGCGCATGCGCTTGAGCATCATCTGCAGGAACAGGGCTTCGAACTGCTTGGCAACCTGCTTCTGCTGTTCCGTGCCCGCCGGGTCTTTCTTGACATCGCGCTTCAGGTCCGACAGGCGCCCCATGTCGAAGACCGAATCCTGCCGCTGGGCGCCGCGCGCCACCTCATTGCCGTATGCCATCGCCGTCAGATGATTTCCAGTTCGGCGCGCAGGGCGCCCGCGGATTTCATGGCCTGCAGGATCGACAGCAGGTCCTGCGGGGTGGCGCCCAGGGCATTCAGGCCCTTGACCACGTCAGCCAGATTGGCGCTGGTGCTCACGCGCTGCAGGGATCCGTTGTCCTGGCGCACTTCGATCTGGGTGTTGGGCACCACCACCGTCTGCCCTTCGGTGAAGGGTGTGTCGGGCTGGGAAACCTGGTTCTGGCGGTTGATGATCACCGAGAGATTGCCATGCGCCACGGCGGCCTCTTCGATCATGACCGTGCGGTTCATGACGACCGAGCCCGTGCGGGCGTTGATGATCACCTTGGCCACCGTGGGCGCCCGGGCGACCTGCAGGTCTTCCACCAGCGACAGGAAACGCGCCTGGGACGCCTGCTCCATGGGGGTGCGCACCTGCACCACGCGGCCATCCAGGGCCGTGGCCGTGCCCTGGCCGAATTTCTTGTTCAACGCCGCCGCCACGTTCTGCGCGGTGCCGAAGTCCGTATTGTTCAGTTCCACATGGATGTAGCCGTCGCGCGAGAACGTGGTGGGCACGGAACGCTCGACGATGGCGCCCGCGCTGATGCGGCCGCCGTTCAATTGGTTGATCTGCACGCTGGAGCCGCCCGCGGACGCGCCCGCGCCGCCCACCAGGATGTTGCCCTGGGCAATGGCGTAGACCTGGCTGTCGGCGCCCTTGAGCGGCGTCATCAGCAAGGTGCCGCCGCGCAGGCTCTTGGCGTTGCCCATGGAGGACACCACCACGTCCAGCGTCTGGCCGGGCCTGGCGAATGCCGGCAGCGTCGTGGTGACCATGACGGCCGCCACGTTCTTCAACTGCATATTGCTGCCGGAGGGCACGGTAATGCCCAGCTGCGACAGCATGTTGGTCAGGCTTTGCTGGGTGAACGGCGTCTGGCGCACCTGGTCACCGCTGCCGTCCAGGCCCACGACCAGACCGTAGCCGATCAGCTGGTTGCCGCGCACGCCCTGGATCGAGGCCAGGTCCTTGAGCCGCTCGGCCTGCGCCGCGCCGGCGCCCGCCAGCAGGCTGGCGGCAACGCAGACGCGCGCCAGCACCCGAAAAAGAAAGACAGCATGTTTCATATCAATTGTCCAAGGCGCCCATGCAAAAAACGTGCGCTGCATCATCGAAATGCCACGGAGCCGGCTCCGCCGGTCCGTAGGCATGCCCCCCTTTGAGGGGGAGGCGCACAGCGCCTCGGGGGCGGACCTATCCTTCATGTTCAGAACGGCGACGCCATCAAGAAGAAGCGCTGCAGCCAGCCCATGGTCTGGACCTCATCCATGACGCCCTTGCTGCGGTATTCGATGCGGGCGTCGGCCACTTGCGTGGACGACACGGTGTTCGTGCCGGTAATGGAGCGCGGGTCCACGACGCCGGAGAAGCGTACATACTCGCTGCCGCGGTTGATGGCGATCTGCTTCTCGCCCGCCACCTGCAGGTTGCCGTTGGACATCACGCCCACCACCGTCGTGGTGATGGTACCCGTGAAGGCGTTGTTGGCAGTGCTGTCGCCTTTGCCCTGCGACACGTTCCCGCCCTTGGCGTCCGTGTTCAGGTTGGCGTTGGCCCAGCTGTCCATGAAGGACGGCGCGGCGGCGATGCCCAGGGAGGCGCTGCCCGTACGGTTGGTGTTGGTGGCGACGTTCTTGGAGGCGTTCGTCTTCTCGTTCAGAACGATGGTGACGATGTCTCCCACATTGCGCGGCCGGCGGTCCTCGAACAGCGGATAGTTGCCGTAGGTCGTGGGCTGGTAGATGGAGCCCGTGGGCTGCGCCGAAGGCATCGGCGGCGCCGGCGGCGCGGCCGTCGTCGGCCCGGTCACGATAGGTTCGGGCGGAATCATGGCGCAGCCGGCCACCAGCATGGCCAGGGCCGCACTCGTTACCAGGCGCAAGACAGACATGGACATCACAGTTGGGTCAGGCGGGCCAGCATTTCGTCCGAGGTCTTGACGGCCTTGCTGTTCATTTCGTAGGCGCGCTGCGTGGTGATCATGTTGACCAGCTCTTCGGCGACATTCACGTTGGAGGTTTCGACGTAGTTCTGCATGATGGAACCGGCGCCGTCCACGCCAGGCTGCAGCAGGTTGGCCGGGCCCGACGCGTCGGTTTCCAGGTACAGGTTCTCGCCGATGCTCTGCAGGCCGGTCGGGTTGATGAACGTCGCGATCTGCAGCTGGCCGATCTGCACGTTGACACCGGCGGCGCCCGGCTGGGTCACCGAAACCATGCCGTCGTTGCCGATGGTGATCGACAAGGCGTTGTCGGGCACGTTGATCGGCGGCTGGATCACGTAGCCGCTGACCGTGGTCAGCTGGCCGTTCTGGTCGCGCTGCAGCGAACCGTCGCGGGTGTAGGCCTGCGTGCCGTCGGGCAGTTCGATCTGCAGGAAGCCTCGGCCGTTGATGGCGACGTCCATCTCGCTGCCCGTGTTGTTCAGGTTGCCCGAGGTGTGGATGCGCTCGGTCGCGGCCACGCGCGCGCCGGTACCCAGCTGCAGCCCGGAGGGCAGTTGGGTGGCATCCCCGACCTGGGCGCCCGGCTGGCGCAACGTTTGGTACATCAGGTCCTGGAACACGGCACGGCCGCGCTTGAAGCCGTTGGTGGAAACGTTGGCCAGGTTGTTGGAAATCACGTCCATGGAGGTCTGCTGACCTTCCAGGCCCGTCTTGGCGATCCACAGCGAACGCATCATGATGAAATACTCCTGGTGCCGCGGCCCGGCCGCGCGCGAAAAATGGTTTTAAATCAGCCGCCGGATCAAGCGCTTATCGACAAAATGCCGTTGGCGCGCTCGGCGTTGCGGTCCGATTGCTGGATCACCTGCATCTGTTGCTCGAAGCGGCGGGCGTTCTCGATCATGCCGACCATAGACGCCATCGGATTCGTATTGCTGCCTTCCAGCACGCCCGCCAGCAGACGCAGGCTGGGATCGGCGGGCATCGGAGGCGCGGGCTGGCCATTGGCCGGCGCCCGGCGGAACACGCCGTCGTCGCCATGCACCAGCTCTTCTTTCGGCGGATCGGCCAGCTTGAGCCGGCCCAGGTTCAGAATGTTGTTCGGCGCATCGCCCGCGCCGATGGCGGTGATGGTGCCGTCGGAGGTGATCGTCAGCGCGGCCTGGTCGGGCACGTCGATAACGCCCCCCTGGTCCGACAGCACGGGCTGGCCCAGCGACGTTTGCAGCAGGCCATTGACGCCGACCTGCAGGCTGCCGGCGCGGGTATAGGCTTCGCCCTGCGGCGTCTGCACCGCCAGCCAGCCGCGCTCGCTGGACAGGGCCACGTCCAGGTCGCGGCCGGTGGTCTGCATCGTGCCCATCTGGAAACTGTTGCCGGGCGTGGAGGCGACCGTCGACACACGCGTAGGCAGGCTCACGCCGTCGGTCACGGGAACGGACCGGTACAGCGCGATCTGCTCGCGAAAGCCCGGCGTGTTCACGTTGGCCATGTTGTTGCTTAACGCGGCCTGGTGCTCCGTGATACGCGCCGCGCCGTTCATCGCGGTATAAATAATCCGATCCATTTCCTATTCCATCGCTATCCAGATATGCGCCTGCGGCGCTTCGGGGGGTGGGCCCGCCTCTACTTCAGGTTCATCAGGACTTGCATGATCTCGTCCTGAGTCTTGATGGTCTGCGAATTGGCCTGGTAGGTGCGCTGGGCGATGATCATGTTGACCAGCTCCTTGCTCATGTCCACGTTGGAGGCTTCGGTCGCCTGGCCCACCACCTTGGACATGCCGTTGGTGCCAGGCTGGCCGAGGATGGGCTGGCCCGAGGCCGCCGTTTCCGTCCAGGCGTTGTTGCCGACCGGCTGCAGGCCTTGCAGGTTGGAGAAGTCGGCCAGCACGATGGTGCCGACAACCTGGGTTTCGCCGTTGGTGTAGCTGGCCACCAGGCTGCCGTCGCCACCGATGTTGATGCCGCTGAACTCACCGGAGGTGTAGCCGTCGGGCTTGGCCACCAGTTTGTAGTTGCTGCCATACTGCGTGGTGCCGGTGTAGTTCATCGCGATGTTCAGCGGATCGGCCGGGGTCGTGGTGCCGCCGGGCTGCGCAAAGCTCAGGGTCACGACGGGCGCGCTGGTCAGCGTGCCGGCGTTGTTGAACGTGAGCTTCGTGGGCGTGACGCCGCTGCTCCACACGCCGCCGTTCTCCGTGGTCGGCGCCATGGCCTTGCCGTCCATCGTGTAGTAGACCTCGTAAACGCTGGCGCCCGCTTCGGACGGACGCTTCACGAAGTACTGCATGACCTGGTGCGAGTTGCCCAGCGAGTCATACACCGTCATGGGCGAGGCGTTGGTGTAGGAACCAGCGACCGTCGGGTCGAAAGGCTTGCCGACTTCGACGGTTGCCGCCACGTACTCCGAGAACGTCGCCATCTTGGACAGATCGCCCGACGCGACGGCGCCGTTTGCGCCCATCGTAACGGTCTCGGCGCCGTTGGTGAACGTGGCGCCAACGCCAGGCACCGGCGTTCCCGCAGGCACACTGGCCACCAGCGTCGCGGCGCCGGCTCCGTCGCGCCGGAACGAGAAAATAGTGCCGCCCAGCGTGACCGTGCCGAGCGTTTCCGGCACGGTTTCGGTATTGGTCTCGTAGACGACCTTGGCGTTCGCGTCCAGGTTGGCCACCGTCGTGCCCGTGGAGGTCGCCTTCGGCGCCACGTTGGCCATGGGCAGCTGCAGCTCGGTCGGGTTCGCGCCGATGGCGCCGGCCGGATAGCCGGTCAGACGGTAGCCCTGGGCGTTCACGATGAAGTTGTTCTTGTCGACCAGGAATTCGCCGTTGCGGGTGTACATCACCGCGCCGCTCTGGTCGGTGACGCGGAACATGCCCTTGGCGCCGTCAATGGCGATGTCGTATTCGCCGCCGCCGCCCTGCACGGTGCCCACCGTGAAACGCTGGCTGATCGCCGCAACCTTCACGCCCAGGCCGACGCGCGAACTGGCATACACGTCCGCGAAGGAGGCGGTCGACGACTTGAAGCCGACCGTGCCCGAGTTGGCGATGTTGTTGCCGATGACGTCCAGGTTCTGCGCCGCGGCATTCAAGCCGCTCAATCCTTGTCCAAAGCCCATGTTTTCTCTCGCTAATCCTTAAACTGAGTGAAGCCGCCGCGCTTGCGCCGGCACCGATTCGTTGCGCCCGCTTCAGGCGCCGATCACCTTGCGCACGTCCAGCATGCTGGTCTGGCCATCCAGGCCCAGGTCCAGGCGCAGGCCATTGGTGGAATAAGCCACGCTCTTGACCTGGCCGTAGCTCAGCACTTCCGAGTTCACCTTCTTTCCATCGCCATCCGTGGCCAGGACGGACACGGTGTACGCGCCCGGTTCCAGCGCCACGCCGCTGTCGTTCTTGCCGTCCCAATTCAGCGTGTAGACACCGGTCGACTGCTCGCCCATCTCGATGGTGCGCACCACCGCGCCGTTGGCATCCGAAATCCGCACCTGGACCTTGGCGGCGTCGGCCTGCAGGTCCAGGCCATAAGGGGTGACCACGCGCTCGGCGGCATTCTCGCCATCCACGCCGACCTTGACCTTGGAGCCGGGGATCAGCACGCCCTTGCCGATCATGGCCACCGCGTTCATCGACTGCGACACGTCGATCTGGCCGCTGATGGCCAGCATCGTGTTCTTCAGGTTGTTGATGCCTTCCACGGTGGAGATCTGCGCAAGCTGAGAGGTCAGCTCGGCGTTCTGCATCGGGTTCAACGGATCCTGGTTCTGCAGCTGGGTCACCAGCAGCGTCAGGAACTGGTCCTGCAGGCCTTGCGCCGTGCCGCTGGAATAGGCGCCGGTCTGCGCAAGGCCCAGGCCGGTCTGGCTCGTGGTTTGGTCGACAGTGGTCATGAATTCACTTGTTCAAGAAATTAGGACTGGCCGATGGTCAGCGTCTTCTGCATCAGCGCCTTGGCGGTATTCAGCACCTCGACGTTCGCCTGGTAGGAGCGCGACGCCGCGATCATGTTGACCGTTTCGGCCACCGGATCGACGTTGGGCATGCTGACGTAGCCCTGGGCGTCCGCCAGGGGATGCTGGGGGTCGTAGACCTGCTTCAGGGGAGACTGGTCCTGGATGACGCCGGCCACGCGCACGCCGCCGATCTCCTGCCCCAGCGCCTGGCCGGCGGGCGGGTTGACCTGGAACACGACCTGGCGGGCGCGGTAGGGCTGGCCGTCCGGGCCGACCACGCTGTCGGCGTTGGCCATATTGCTGGCCGCAACGTTCATGCGCTGCGATTGCGCGCTCAACGCCGAACCGGCGATATCAAAAATGCTCAACAAGGACATTGCCTGGCGCTCCGTTCAGTAATCATTCCTGGATTGCGGCCATCATGGTCCGGATACGGCCTGACAGCATCTGCATGGTGCTTTGGTAGTGCAAGGTGTTATCGGCGAACTGCACGCGCTCGATATCCATATCCACCGTATTGCCGTCCATGCTGGGCTGGTACGGCAGGCGGTACAGAAGCTCAGTGGGCCCCTGCGACACGGCCTTGGCCGGAATATGGCGGGCGGAGGTCAGCGCGAGCGAGGTGTCCGGCAGGCGCATGGTGCCGTCCATGGCGTTCGCCATCGCCGTCTTGAAATCGAAATCGCGGGCCTTGTAGTTGGGCGTATCGGCGTTGGCGATGTTCGACGACAGCACTTCCTGGCGCTGCGCGCGCAGTCCCAGGGACTGCTGGAAGAACCGGAAATCTTCGTTAAGCCTGTCTAGCATCGTGGCGCCTTCGTGCATTGCAATTCGGATGGACACGGGATCCCGGACGCACCGTTATCCCATTGGATGACGGCATCATAGGGTCGGGGCGGCCGCCACAATCAGCCAAATAACCCGTCATTTCTCATCCAATTCACGTATTGCCAAGCACCGCGGACTTCTACAATTCATCCATCATGAAAATCTCCGCAAGACTCCGCGCGCGCGCCGCCAGCCTGGCCGCCCTGCTGCTGCCACTGGCGGCCGCACAGGGGCAGGAAGCGGCGGCCCAGCCATCCGAAGCCATCGCCCTCGTCGCGCAGGCTTACCTGCAGGATCAGCTGGCCAGCCTGCCCGGCCAGCCGTCGATCGCCATTGATCCTCCGCGGGCCGACCGCCTGGCGTCTTGCGACGCAATGTCCCCATTTTTGCCCTCGGGCATGAAACTGCGTTCGCGCATGACTGTGGGCGTGCGCTGCAATGCGCCCAAGCCCTGGACGACCTACGTGCAGGCCACGGTAAGCGTGCCAGGCCAGTATTACGTCGCTTCGCGCCCGATCGCGGCCGGCCAGGCCCTGACGCCTGCCGACCTGGCCCCCCGGGACGGCGACCTGGTCGCCCTCCCCCCTGGCGCCATTACCGACCCGCAAACGGTGGTCGGCATGACCGCCGCCTACCGGATCAACGCCGGGCAGACCGTCCGCGGATCGTCCCTGCGCAATGCCCAGTCGGTGCTGCGCGGCTCCAACGTGCGCATCAATGCGCGCGGCACCGGATTCGTGGTCAGCAGCGAGGGCCAGGCGCTGGACAACGCCGCTCCCGGCGCCATGGTGCAAGTGCGGACCGCCGGCGGCCAGGTGGTCAGCGGCATCGTGCGCAATGCGGGGCTGGTTGAAATACAGCTGTAGAGGTTGTTACATATCGCGTTGCGCCGATGGCCCGCCTACCCTAAAGTTCCTTCCGGCCCTGTCGTTACAGAGACATAAAGTAGGCGGATCCGTCGCACAACCGACCCAGGACGCCCTGCGGAGATTATCTTGAAGATCAATTCCACCACCAATCGCCCCCTGTCGGCGGACGCCATCGGCTCCCGTCCGGAGTCGGCGGTCGCCCAGGCCTATGGCGCCAGCAGCGCCAGCGGGTCCAGCAGTTCGCAGGTGGCGCTGAGCTCGGCCTCGCGCAAAATGCTGGCCCTGCAGGACGGCTCGAACGACATCAACGTCGAGCGCGTCGCCGCCATCCGCGCCGCGATCGCCTCGGGCCAGCTCAAGATCGACACCGGCCGCATCGCGGACAGCCTGATCGCCAGCGCCCGCGACCTGCTGAAATAAACCCGCAACATTCCAACCCGAGCAGCCGCATGACCACGAACACCGTCGATTCCCTGCAATCCTGCATGAGGCAGGAAGACGCCCTGATCACCGAGTTCTCCGCCATCCTGGAAGAAGAGACCGAAGTGCTGGTGGGGCCGGGGAACGTCGGCGCGCTGCAGGAAATCACCGAACGCAAGAGCAGTGTGGCGCGCCAGCTCGTGGACCTCAGCCAGACGCGCGACACCCTGCTCGCCGAAATCGGCCTGCCCATCGGGCACGCCGGCACCGAACAGGCCGCCGTGCTGCACCCGCAGCTGGCCGGGGTCTGGCAGGCCTTGCTGACGAAGTCGGCATCCGCCAATGAAATCAATCTGCGCAACGGTGCCCTGATCGACGTGCACCTGCGCTATACCCAGCAATCGCTGGACGCCCTGCGCAACCTGGGCGCGGCCGGCGCGCCCGCCACCTACGACGCGCGGGGCCGTGGCGCCCGCAGCGCGCCCGGCCGCAAGCCCATCGTCGCCGGCTGATCCAGGCGGTTTCCGGCCCGGCCCGTGGCGCGGGAGCTTGCCTCCCCTAGGCGCCGCCAGTCATCTCCAGCATCGCGTACATTTTCAGCAAGGCAACCGGCAGCACGCGCCCGGACAGCTTGCGTTCCGTTCCCATGATGCCCGACAAGGGCCCTCGAACGACGTCCGCGACCGAGGAATGCGCTAGCTGCCAGCAGGCCGCGCCCATCTGCCCGGCAATCAGGGCCTGGCGCGCCAGCGCATGGGCGCCATCGACGGCGGGCAGCGCCTGCCATGAACTCGCCATATAGCGGAATCCGGCCTTGGCCTCGTCCTGCAGCACCAGCCAGCGCGCCACCGTGCCCGCGTCCGCCTGGGATGCCGGCAGGTTGGTCATGCCGAACAATTGCCCGGCCACCTCGCCGCTGGCCGTATCGATCAGGCGGGCGCAGACCAATCGGACCGGCGCGCTCTCGCCGCGGCCGGGCAGCGTGACTTCCGTGCCCGACGCCCAGAGCGCCAGCGGCACCCGCTTGCCGTTTTTGTCGGTGAACAGCCCCGGCATATCGCCAGGCTGGCCCACCGGCAGGTAACCCACGCTCTTGCCGACCGCATTCAGGTTGGTGGGGCATTCGTCCTGGATCACGCGCTGGCCGCCGGCGCTGCGCGCCACCCAGGAAACGCCCTGCCCGCTCAAAGACGGCCAGATGGCGGAAGTGCCTGCCTCGAGCAGATGCACGACCGGCAGGTGCGCCAGCTTCCCGCCCAGCCAGCCGACCCGCGCTTCCAGCGCCAGGGCCGCGTCGGGCTGGGCCGGCTCCGCCGGCGCGAACGACGACAGCGTGCCATGCGGCAGCGCCAATTGCTGCGCGGGAGCCGCCAGGGCCGCGCCCCGGTCGCTCATCAGCAGCGTGCTCAACAGCGTCCCGCCGGGCAAGCCCTCGCCTTTCATGCCGGCCTTGCCATGCACGGCCAGCAGATGCCGGTTGCAGGTGGCGGAAAACTCGCGGCGCACCATGGCCAGCGGGTCATCGCCCAGCACCGCCAGGCTGGCGCCGTTGTCCACATAGCCGCGCCACGACGCGCGCGCCTGAACGCAGGCCGGATCGCTTTCCAGCCACGCAATGGTGTTGTCCAGGTTCTGCGCCGCCTCGATCGACCCCGCTCCGCCCTGCGGACGCAGGATGGCCGACGCCAGCAACTGCCGGCGCCGGGCCGGATCGCCGCTCTCGGCTTCGCGCGAGGACGGAACCAGCGACGCCAGATCCGCCTCGCTGGGGGTGTACAGCGCGCGCGCCCGTTCGACCATCGAGAACGTGCGGTCGATCAGCACGTCCGCGCGGGCCAGCTCCATGTGCTCGGGCACTTTTTGTCCGACCGACACATAGTGGATGGGCAGACGGTGGCGGATGGCCGTGTCCAGCGCCGCGCCCAGGCGGGTGGCCTCGTCCAGCTTGGTGATAATGCACCCCGCCACGTCCTCGCCTACGCCATTGCGATAGGCGTGGGCCACTTCGTCCAGCGTATCGCCCTGGCTGGCGGCGTTCAGCACCAGCAGCCGGCGCACGGGTTTGCCGGCGTTGCACAGCATTGCCGCCTGTTCCGCCACCAGCCGGTCGCGCTGGCTGATGCCGGTGGTATCGATCAGCACAATCTTGCGGTTGCCCAGTTCAGCCAGGATGCGGCGCAGTTCGCCCGCATCCCGCACCGAATGAGCGGGCACGCCCATCAGGCGGCCATAGATCTGCAATTGCTCCAGCGCGCCGATCCGGAAGTTGTCGGTGGTCAGCATCGCGACCTGTTCACGGCCCTCGCGGGCCACACAGCGGGCCGCAAGCTTGGCCAGCGTGGTCGTCTTACCCACGCCGGTCGGGCCGACCAGCGCGTACACGCCGCCGCCCAGGAATTCGTCTTCGGAGCGCAGCACGGGCAGGTGCGTCACCAGCTCATTGCGCGCCCAGTTCAGGGCGGCTTCCGGGGCCATTCCTTCCGGCAGGCGTTCGACCAGGGTGCGCACCAGCTTCGTGCTGAATCCCGCGTCCAGCAGGCTGCGGAACAGCGCCGCGGCGGCGGGCTCGCGGCCCGGCCCCTGGCGGCCGCCCCAGAGCAGGCCGTCCATGCGGCTTTCCAGCGCGCCGCGCAAGGCGCTGATCGCGTCCTGCAGGCCGGCCGTGGCATCGCTGGACAGAGCGGGCTGTGCCATTGCCGGCGGTTGCCGCAACGGCGCATCCGGCATGCGGGCCATGGACGGGACCGCGGGCGGGGCTGCCGCCGGGACATGCGCAGGCGCGGGAGCCGGTGCGCGGACCGGCGGCGCGGCCATAGGCGTTTCCGCCACGGCGGCCGGCGCCGGCCGGGGGGCCGGGGCCATCGCCGGCGGCTCCGCACGGGGTGCGGTGGAAGCCACGGCAGCCGGCGCAGGGGCAACGGTTTCCGATTGCGCCGGCGCGGCGTAGGCGGATTGGTAGGCCGCGATGGAGCGTGTCGGCGTCATATAACCCGACGGCGGCGGAGCCACGATAGGCGCGGCGGGCATGGCGGGCGCGGGGGACGGCCGCGCCTCCTGGCCCTGGGGTTGCGGGGCGGCCTCGCGCGGCGCGGCCTGCGCGGGCGCGTCGTCGAAAGCGCCCTCCACGGTGGCCAGCACCTCCACCCCGCCATCGACGCTGCGGTTCGAGACGATCAGCGCGTCCGGCCCGAGCACCTGGCGCACCTGGCGCATCACTTCACGGCTGTTGACCCCAAAAAAGCGGCTTATCTTCATGCCCCATTGCCTCCGCCGATCAGCGCGGTCACCCTGACCATGCGCTCATCGGGTATTTCCGTATTCGACAACACGCCCAGCTGCGGCAAGTGGTGCCGCAGGAAGCGCGACAGCGGCGCGCGCAAGACCGGCGACACCAGCAGCACCGGCGCGTTACCTTGCGACTCCTGCCGCTCGACGGCCGCCTGCGTTTCCCGCAGCAGCGTGTCGGCCAGGCCCGGTTCCAGGCCGCCGCTGGTCGTCATGGCCTGCGACAGCACGCGCTCCAGCTTCACGTCCAGGCCGATGACCCGCAATTCGCCCTCGCCCGGGAACCATTGCTGCGTGATGGCGCGGCCCAGCGAACGGCGGGTCAGCGCGATCAGCTCGTTGATATCGGGCTGGCTGCCCGACCCGGCGGCCTGCGCCGCCAGGCGCGGTCCGTGCTCGGACAGCGTATCGATGATGGTCCGCATGTCGCGGATCGGCACCTCTTCCGACAGCAGGCCCTGCAGCACCTTCTGCAGCACCGTCAGCGACAGCGTCTTCGGCACCAGGTCCTCGATCAGCTTCGGCGCGTCGCGGCCGATGCGGTCCAGCAGCTGCTGCACTTCCTGGCGGCCCAGCAGGTTCGAGCCGTGGCGGTGCATCAAGTGGTTCAAATGCGTCGCGACGACCGTGCCGGCGTCCACCACCGTATAGCCCGCCACCTGGGCCTGGTCGCGCAGGCTGCCATCGATCCACAGCGCCGGCAGGCCGAAGGCGGGATCGGTCGTGGGCGTGCCCTTGATCTGCACGGTCACGCCGCCCGGGTCGATCGCCAGCCACTGGCCGGGCATCGCCACGCCATGGCCCACCTCCACGCCCGACAGCAGGATGCGGTAGTCGTTGGGCTTGAGTTCCAGGTTGTCGCGGATATGCACGACCGGCGGCAGAAACCCCACGTCCTGCGCGAACTTCTTGCGCAGGCTGCGGATGCGATGCAGCAGTTCGCCGTTCTGGGCGTGGTCCACCAGCGGAATCAGGCGGTAGCCCACTTCCAGACCCAATTGATCCACCATGGACACGTCGTCCCAGCTGGCTTCGGCCGCGGCGGCTTGCGCCTGCGTGATCGCCTGCGGCGGCACCTCCGCCGCGGCGGCCACGGCGGCGGTCTTCCGCTTGTGCAGCAGCCAGCCGCCCCAGCCCAGCGCGGCGGCCAGGGTCAGGAAGGCGATGTGCGGCATGTTGGGGATCAGGCCCATGATGCCGATGATGGCGGCGGTGAGGAACAGCACGCTGGGGTTGGAAAACAGCTGGCTGATGATCTGCTGGCCGATATCCTGGTCGGTCGATACGCGCGACACGACCACGCCGGCGGCGGTGGAAATCACCAGGGCCGGAATCTGGGCGACCAGGCCGTCGCCGATGGTCAGCAGCGTATAGACGCGCGCCGAATCACTCATCGACATGTCGTGCTGCGCCACGCCCACGACCAGGCCGCCGATGATGTTGATCGCCATGATGAGCAGGCCGGCGATGGCGTCGCCGCGCACGAACTTGCTGGCGCCGTCCATCGAGCCGAAGAAGTCCGACTCCTGCGCCACTTCCGAGCGGCGCTTGCGCGCCTCGTCTTCGCCGATCAGGCCGGCGTTCAAGTCCGCGTCGATCGCCATCTGCTTGCCGGGCATGGCGTCCAGCGTGAAACGCGCGCCCACTTCCGCGATCCGCCCCGCGCCCTTGGTAATGACGATGAAGTTGATGATGGTCAGGATCACGAACACGATGATCCCGACGGCGAAGTTCCCGCCCACCAGGAAGTGGCCGAACGCTTCGATGACCTTGCCCGCTGCGTCCGGGCCGGTATGGCCATGGAGCAGCACCACGCGCGTGGACGCGACGTTCAGCGACAGGCGCAGCAGCGTGGCGAACAGCAGGACGGCCGGGAACGCGGCGAAATCCAGCGGCTTGCGGGTGAACATGGCCACCAGCAGGATCATCACGGACAACGCGATGTTGAAGGTGAACAACAGGTCCAGCAGGAACGTGGGCAGGGGCAGCACCATCATCCCCAGCACCATCACGATCAGGATGGGGCCGGCCAGCAGCCGCGCGTGCGTGGCTCCGCCACTCTTCAACATGGTGAGCAAAGCGCTCATTCCTTAAACTCCTTGTGCTGCGGTTTTTGCCTGCGGGTCCAGCTCGGCGGGCACGGCCAGGCGGGTCGGGGCCTCCGGTTCGGCCCCCCATCCCGATCGCCAGGAACGCAGCTGGAAAACCCACGCCAGCACTTCTGCCACCGCGGTGTATAGCTCGGCCGGGATTTCCTGCCCCAGCTCCACGTGTTGATGCAGGGCGCGCGCCAGCGGCGGCGCCTCCAAGGTGGGGATGCGGTGCTCCGCCGCCAGCTCCCGGATCTTCGCGGCGATCAGGCCGGTGCCCTTGGCCAGCACCCGCGGCGCCCCGCTTTTGCCCTCGTCGTACTTCAGCGCCACGGCGTAATGGGTCGGGTTGGTCACCACGACGTCCGCCTTGGGAACTTCCGACATCATGCGGCGCCGCGCCGCCTGGCGCTGCTGCTGGCGGATGCGGGCCTTCACGTGAGGATCGCCTTCGCTTTCCTTGTGCTCCTGGCGCACGTCTTCCTTGGACATGCGCAGCTTCTTCAGGTGGCTCCAGATCTGCCACGGCACGTCCAGCAGCACGATGACCAGCAAGGACGCCACAATGAAGGCGCAGCACATCGCCACCAACGTCAGCGCCTTGGTGAGCGCGGCCGACGGTGCGACGTGCATCAGGCTCAGCATATCGTCGTGGTAGCGCCAGATCACCCAGACGGCCACGCCGCCCACCAGCGCGGCCTTGGCCAGCGCCTTGATCAGTTCGACCACGGTCTGCGACGAAAACATCCGCTTCAGCCCCGCCGCCGGGCTGAGCTTGGAAAAATTGAACTGCAAGGGCTTGCCGGAGATGACGATGCCCCCCAGCAGCACGCTGGACAGGACCGCAACCACCGCCAGCAGCCCGAAAATCGGCAGCAGCACCAGAAGGATCTGGCCAAAGCCGTCGACCGCGCGCTCGACCATCACGCCGGGATCGGCGACGATACGCTGGTCGAAACCCAGCCCATTGCGCAACACCCCGCTCAAGGACCGGTAGAGCGAACCGCCGCCCGCCCAGACCGCGCCGACACCCGCGGCCAGCATCATGAACGTGCCCAGTTCGCGGGAACGCGCAATCTGCCCCTCCTCGCGCGCCTTTTCCAGGCGCCTGGGAGAGGCGGCTTCGGTCTTTTCGAGGTCGCTATCGTCGGCCATGCTCTGCGGGTGTCGTTGCGGCTCGCGGATTCTGGGATTGCGAGCTGCCCGCCGAGATTCTAGGAGGCCCTGGGGTTTGGCGATAAGCCAAGAAACGGGGGGAAAGCGGCGCTATTCCGGGATGCGCCCCGGCCCTGCCCGCGCGGCGCGGCCGGGAACGCCGCGCGTTCCGGATCCTCCCCTGGCGTCAACCGGCCGCGGCGACCGTCTCATGCCCGGCATTCCGGGCCGCCAGCGCCGCCTGGAAGCGCCCGTAGTCCAGGCCGATCCGCACCGCGCCCCAGTGTTCCGGCCCCAGATAAACGGGGACGGAGATATCGTTAACGATTTCGCCCGTGTCGCGCGAGTAGGTCTGGAACAGCATGGCGCCCGTGTTGGCGGCCAGCCGGGCGCCTACCGGATCATCGAAGATGCGCTTATGGCGCACCCGGACAATGTCCTGTTCCGGATCCCCGCTGGGCGCATGCGAAAACCGGCTGTTATGCGCCGGTGCGTAGCCCCGGTTGTCCACCAGAATCGTGTAGATGGCGCCCGGCACCGACTCCAGCACCCGGTCCAGCAATCGGGTCAGGGGCTCCTCGATCGCCCGGTCGTAGGCGGTGTGATAGCGCGCAGGCGCGCTGCCCGGGATGCGGCGGTAATGGCGGTCGAACACGTCCGTCCCGCCTTTCCTGGCCGCTTCCAGCAGCCCGGCGGCCGCGTCCCGGAACGCCTCGACGGCGTCGGACAGGCCGTCGAACGCCGTATTGCCGGTGCGCATGTCCGCCAGCACCTCCTGCACGCTTTCGGTCTGGCGGCGGATGCGGTCGATCTCGCCGGACATGCTGCCCATGCGCTGGAGCACGTCCGCGCTGAGCGCGGCGATCCGCCCCACCTCCTGGCTCATGCCGTGATTGGTGGCGTCCACCTCGCCGATCGCCTGCACCACCTCGGCCACCTGCCGGTTCATGCTGCCGAAGTCGTCCACGAAACGCTGGAAATCGGCGCAGGTCCTGTCCAGGACCTGGCCCGACGCGTCGACGTCGTCGCTCAGGCTGCCGGTCTGGCGCTCGGTGCTCTCGACCAGTTCCAGCATTTCGCCGCTGTGCCGGGCGATATCGCCGGTGGCGGAATTCACCCGCTCTGCCAGCCGCCCGACCTCGCTCGCCACCACCGCAAAGCCGCGTCCGGCATCGCCGGCCCTGGCCGCCTCCACGCCGGCGTTCAGCGCCAGCAGCTGCGTCTGCAGGGCGATCTCCTTGATCAGCTTGCTGGTGTCGCCCACCGAACGGGCGCGCGTGGTCAGTTGGCGCACCACGTCGGTGAAGGCGGCCATCTCCCGGGTCATGCGGTCGACACGCAGCTTGACGTCGGACAGCTCCGCCAGCGCCTGCTCCGCCGCCTCCAGGTTGTGTCCGGACACCTGGGCGATTTCGCGCGCATGGGTCGAGGTGGACGCCGACAGCGCCGCGATCTGTGTGCCGCTCTCGGCCAGGGCCTGGGCCGCTCGCGACTGCTCCTGCGCCAACTGCGAACAGCGTCCGGCCTGGTATTGGGTGCGCGCGGCGTTCAGCGCAATGTCGATGCTGGATTGCCGCACGGTCATGATGCGGCGGCGGATCTGCCCCAGGAAGCGGTATAGCGGCCAGACGGCCGGGCTGATGGACAGGGTGCGTTCCGACAGCATGGCGTCGCCTCGATTGAGCCGGCGCAACAGTCCCCACATGCCGCCCACGCGGAATACGGATCTGGCCAAGATGAACCTCCTTGTGCTGGCCCGGATTGCCTTCTATGGGCATCCGTTGCCTGGCGCGCGTTGCGCCTTGTCTCGTGCTGCGAGGCCCCGATTCTTATAGCGGAAAGTCTATCGGCCGGGCGCGGATTGCGCCCTTAGGGAATACGTTCATGAAAAAAGCGGCGCGCGCCGCCGGAGGGCATGTCCGCCGGCGCTGCCCGCCGGGCCTAGAAGCCCAGGCTCGCCAGCAGGTCGTCGACCTGGTCCTGGCTGGTGACCACGTCGGCCTTGCCCTGAGGGCTGATCTGCGGACCGTTGAGCAGGCTGTTGGCCTCTTCGCGGCGCTCCTGCGGCACGTTGTCCAGCAGGACCTGCAGCAGCTCGCGTTCGATGGCGCCCACGACGTCCATCATGCGCATGATGACCTGGCCCGTCAGATCCTGGAAATCCTGCGCCATGATGATTTCCATCAGGTGCGACTGCGTCTGCTGCGCCTGCTTGGGCACGTCTTGCAGGTAGGCGCGGGTGTCTTTCACCAGTTCGCGCGCCTGCGGCAGCTCCAGCGGCTGGTCGTACCATTGCTGCCAACGCGTATCCAGCGCCTGCGCGGAACGCGACAGCTTGTCCTGAAGCGGGCCGGCCTGTTCAGTCGCGTTCAGCACGCGATTGGCAGCCTGTTCGGTCATCTGCGCCACATAGCGCAGGCGGTCGCGGGCGTCGGGGATGGCGGTAGCCGCGTCCTTGATCGCCTGGTCCAGGCCCAGCTCGCGCATGCTGTCGCGCAGCATGCGCGTCAGCGACGCGATGCGATGGATCAGGTCGGGGGAATCCGCCGGATCAACATTTTCCGTCGTGCTCATAGCGCGCCTCAGCCAGCGATTTTCTCGAAGATCTTGGTGAGCTTCTCTTCCAGCGTCGCCGCGGTGAAAGGCTTGACCACGTAACCGTTGGCGCCGGCCTGGGCCGCCGCGACGATGTTTTCCTTCTTGGCCTCGGCCGTCACCATCAGGACCGGCAGCGACGCCAGCGAGGCATCGGCGCGGATCTGCTTGAGCATCTCGAGGCCATCGAGATTAGGCATGTTCCAGTCGGACACGACGAACTGGAAGCCGCCATTGCGCAGCTTCTCCAGGCCGATCGCGCCGTCTTCGGCTTCATCGACGTTCTCGAAGCCCAGCTCTTTGAGCAGGTTGCGGATGATCCGCCGCATGGTGGGGAAATCATCCACCACCAAAATCTTTATGCCCTTGTCTACCATCTTCTACTCCAGAAAAAATGTGCTTGGGAACGATCGTGCGCCCGCGTCAGACGCGGTGGCCACGGTCGCCCAGGCGAGTCAGAATGCGTTCGCTCATCGCGGACAACGAAACCACTTCATCCGCGGCGCCGATGGCGATCGCCTCGCGGGGCATGCCGAAAACCACGCAGCTGGCTTCGTCCTGCGCAATCGTGTGGGCCCCGGCCCGGTGCATGGCCAGCATGCCGGCCGCGCCGTCCTTGCCCATGCCGGTCAGGATGACCCCGATGGCGTTCTTGCCGGCCGCGACGGCCGCGGAATTGAACAGCACGTCCACCGACGGACGGTGGCGGTTGACGGGTTCGCTGGCCTCCAGTTCGATCACATAGTTGGCGCCGCTGCGGCCCAGGCGCATGTGCGTCTCGCCGCCCGGCGCCAGGTATACGTGACCCGGCAGCACCCGGTCGCCATGAACGGCCTCGCGCACCGTCACCGCGCACAACGCGTCCAGCCGTTGCGCGAAGGACCGCGTGAAACCGGCCGGCATGTGCTGCGTGATCAGGATCGCCGGGCTGTCCGGCGGCAACGGCTGCAGAACTTCGCGGATGGCCTCGGTTCCGCCGGTGGATGCGCCGACGATCACCAGCTTTTCCGAGCTGGACAGCGGGCGGCGCAGCATCGGCGCGGGCGCGGCCTGGGCCGCGTGCGGCACGGGCGCGCGCAGCTTGGCACGCGACGCCGCACGGATCTTGTCCGCGATGATTTCCGTGTACTCAAGCAGGCCTTCGCGGATGCCCAGCTTGGGCTTGGTCACGAAATCGATCGCGCCCAGTTCCAGCGCGCGCAGCGTGATTTCACCGCCACGCTCGGTCAGCGACGACACCATCACCACCGGCATCGGCCGCAGCCGCATCAGCTTTTCCAGGAAATCCAGCCCGTCCATGCGGGGCATTTCCACGTCCAGCGTCAAGACGTCCGGATTGTGCCGCTTGATCAGTTCGCGCGCCACCAAAGGGTCCGGCGCCGTCGCGACCACTTCCATGTCCGGCTGGCTATTGATGATCTCGGTCATCAATCCGCGTACCAGCGCGGAGTCGTCCACACACAAAACGCTTATTTTCTTCATTGTTGCTGCCCCGTTCAGGCCCTGCCCACACATTCGTAGACGGTCTGCCCACGCAGGCGGAAGTCCCGGCTGATGTAGGTGAAGTTCTCGGAGTGGCCCGCGAACAGCAGCCCGCCGGGTTTGAGCAGCGGCACAAACCGCTCCAAAATCTTCGCCTGGGTCGGTTTGTCAAAATAAATCATTACGTTGCGACAGAAAATCACGTCGAACTTCTCGTCGATCGGCCAGGCCGGCGCCAACAGGTTCAAGGTGTCGTAGCGCACCATGTCCACAATCTCGGGACGCACCCTCACCTGCCCGGTGTTGGCGCCCCGCCCCTTCAAGAAGAAGCGCCGCAGGCGCTCGCCGTCCATCTTCTCCACGCGCTCCTCGGGGTAAACCGCGGCGCGCGCCCGAGCCAGCACGTTGGTATCGATGTCGGTCGCCAACACCGTGCTCGACCCGGCCCGCGGGCCCAGCGCCTCGACTAGGGTCATGGCGATGGAGTACGGCTCTTCGCCGGTGGAAGCCGCGCAGCACCACACCG
The DNA here is from genome assembly GCF_900496965.1 of Achromobacter agilis. Classification (GTDB taxonomy): domain Bacteria; phylum Pseudomonadota; class Gammaproteobacteria; order Burkholderiales; family Burkholderiaceae_B; genus Achromobacter; species Achromobacter agilis. The sequence goes on along the minus strand of NZ_UFQB01000043.1, from coordinate 3,965 downwards.
ACAGCGGGCCGCCGCGGCGCTTGGCAAAGTCGGCCAGTATCGGAAAATGATGCGCTTCGCGAAAGAAGGCCGTCAGATTGGTGGTCAGCGCATTGACGAAGTCTTCCCATTCGGAAGCGCCGGGTTCGCTCTCGAGCTGGTCCAGGTAGCTGCCGAAGTCCTGCAGGCCCAGGGCGCGCAGGCGCCGCGCCAGCCGGCTGTAGACCATTTCACGCTTGTGCGTGCCCAGCGAGATACCCGCGTGCGCATGAATCATCTTGCGCACGCGCGCGAAATCGGCGTCGCGAAAATCGAACTGGCGGTCCACCGACAGGGACGGCGCCGCGTATGCCGAAGTTGCCACGGCGGCCCTCAGTGCCCGAGCGCAAGCGCATCGGGCGCCTGCAGCGAGGCGCCGTCGCCGGACGCGCGCACTGAGGACAGGCGATGGGCTGGCACTTCGATGACTTCGCCTGCGTTGATCTTGAACACGGCAACCGCCTCGGCCAGGCGCTGCGCCTGTTCCTGCAGCGAACCCGCCGCCGCGGCAGCCTCTTCCACCAATGCCGCGTTCTGCTGCGTCACTTCGTCCATCTGCGACACCGCGCGGTTCACCTGATCGATGCCGCTGGACTGCTCGTCCGACGCCGCCGAAATCTCGCCCATGATGTCCGTCACGCGCTTCACCGACGCCACGATCTCTTGCATCGTGGCTCCGGCGCGCTCCACCTGCTGCGAGCCCGCCCCGACCTTCGTGACCGAATCCTCGATCAGGCCCTTGATTTCCTTGGCCGCCTGCGCGCTGCGCTGCGCCAGCGAGCGCACCTCGCCCGCCACCACCGCAAAACCCTTGCCCTGCTCGCCCGCGCGCGCCGCTTCCACTGCGGCGTTCAGCGCCAGGATGTTGGTCTGGAACGCGATGCCGTCGATCACCGACACGATCTCAGAGATCTTGCGCGAGCTGGCCGAAATCTCCTGCATCGTGCCGACCACTTCCGACACCGCCGAACCGCCGCGCTCGGCCACGTCCGAGGCGCTCGCCGCCAGTTGATTGGCCTGGCGGGCGTTGTCCGCGTTCTGTTTCACGGTCGAGGCCAGCTCTTCCATGGAGGCCGCGGTTTCTTCCAGCGAAGCGGCCTGCTGTTCGGTGCGGCTCGACAGATCCGTGTTGCCCGCCGCGATCTCGTGCGAACCCACATTGATCTCGTCCACGCCGCGGCGCACCGCCGACACCGTGCGGGTCAGGCTTTCCTGCATGCGCTTGAGCGCGGCGAACAGCTGGCCGATTTCGTTGGTATTGCGCACGTCCACGCGGGCAGTCAGGTCGCCGCCGGCGATGCGGTCGAAGTGGTTCCCCGCTTCCTTCAGCGGCAACAGCACCCGGCGGCGCAGGAACACATAGGTGGCGAACACCAGCAGCGCGGCGATCACGCCGCCCGCGCCGACCGCCATCAAGACGAACTGGTAGCGCACCTGCGCCACCTCATAAGCGTCCAGCATCTTGCTGGCGCGCCAGAAATCGAATCCTTCGATCGCGCGGGCGAAGCGCCCTTCCAGGGCGTCCTGCACGGTCTGGACCTGCTTTTGGTAGGCCGGCATGTCGGCCTTTTCCAGCGAAGCGGCCAGCGGCCCCAGGCCCTGTTGCACCAATGCGCCGTAGGAATCGTCGATCTCCTTGAGCGCTTCGGCCGCGTCCTGCGGCCGCGGCAGGGTCTTGTAGTACTCGAACTCCGCCTGCCCCTTGTTCATGGACGCCTTGGCGCGTTCCAGCAGGCCGGTGGCGTCGGCGGACAGGCCCTGCGTCAGCAGGGTTGCCTGGCCCACATTGCGCACGATGTCGGCATAGTTGGCCGACGCCGCGCGGCCCAGGCCGTTCAGGGTGTCCTTATAGCTGGACACGACGCGGCCAACCGCATCGTCCAGCTCCTGCGATTGCTTGATCTCCGCCAACGTCCCGTTGCTGATGCGCAGGGACAGGACGCCAAGCGCCGCCCCGATCACCAACATGAATGAGAAGAACGCCAGCACCCACAACAAGCTGCTGCGTATCGTCATGTTCGCGAAAAACTTGCGCATCACAAGCACCACCCCTTGACTGCAATCGTTAAACGAAAGCGCCACTTCGGATCGAAGTTGGCGCCTTTACCCCGCATCCGGCCAGGTTCCGATCAGGAAGCGACCTTCTCCACCAGCGCCATTTCGTCGCTAGTCATGAGTTTTTCGATATCCACCAGGATCAGCATGCGCTCGTCCAGCGTGCCCAGGCCGGTCAGGTATTCCGTGGACAGCGTCGCGCCGAACTCCGGCGCCGGGCGGATCTGGCCCGAATTGAGCATCAGCACGTCGGAAACGCCGTCCACCACGATGCCGACCACGCGGCGGTCGAGGTTCAGGATGATGACGACGGTCTGCTCGTTGTATTCGACGCGGCCCAGGTTGAACTTGATGCGCAGGTCGACGATCGGCACGATGATGCCGCGCAGGTTCGTCACGCCCTTGATGAACGGCGGAACGTTGGCGATGCGGGTGACCGTGTCGGCGTCGTAGCCGCGGATCTCCTGCACCTTCAGGATGTCGATCCCGTACTCTTCGTCGCCCAGCGTGAACACCAGGAATTCGCTGCCGACATCTTCATTGCGCGCGGCGTGCGCTTGCGGTTTGGCTGCCATGAGGTTAGTTCTCCATCAATTCAGAATGGCTTCGGGCTGCGACCAACGCTCGCGGTTGGCGCGCGCAAGCGCAAATACGTCGACGATCAGGGCCACGCTGCCGTCGCCCAGGATGGTGGCGGCCGAAATGCCGGGAACCTTGCGATAGTTCGACTCGAGGTTCTTCACCACGACCTGGTGCTGCCCGATCAGGTGGTCCACCAGCAGCGCGAAGCGGCGGTCCTCGGCCTGCATGATCACGGCGATGGCCTGGGTCGGATCGGTCTGGGCGCCGTTCACCGAGAACACGCGGTGCATTTCAACCAGCGGCAGGTACTCGCCGCGCACATGCATAACGCGCTCGTTGCCCGCGACCGAGTAGATCTGGTCGTTCGTCGGCTGCAGCGATTCGGTGACATGGTTCAGCGGCAGGATGAAGGTTTCTTCGCCCACGCGCACCGACATGCCGTCCAGGATCGCCAAGGTCAGCGGCAGCACGATGCGCGTCGTAGTGCCGTTGCCCGGCTCGCACGACAACTGCACGTGGCCGCCCATGTCCTGGATGTTGCGGCGCACGACGTCCATGCCCACGCCCCGGCCGGAGATGTCCGTCACCTTTTCGGCGGTGGAAAAGCCGGGCGCGAAGATCAACTGCCAGATTTCGTCGTCGGGCGAATTCTCGTTGACGGCCAGGCCCTGGGCGATCGCCTTCTTGAGGATCTTGTCGCGGTTCAGGCCGGCGCCATCGTCGCTGACCTCGATCACGATGTTGCCGCCGTTGTGCTGGGCCGACAGCACCAGCTGCCCAACCGGATCCTTGCCCGAGGCCACCCGCTTTTCGGGGGTCTCGATGCCGTGGTCCAGGCTGTTGCGGACCAGGTGGGTCAGCGGGTCGATGATGCGTTCGATCAGGCTCTTGTCCAGTTCGGTCGCCCGGCCGTACGTCTGCAGTTCGATCTGCTTGCCCATCTTGCTGGCGATGTCGCGCACCAGGCGGGGGAAGCGGCTGAACACGTAGTCCATCGGCATCATCCGGATCGACATGACCGCTTCCTGCAGGTCGCGGGCATTGCGTTCGAGCTGTTCCATGCCGTTGAGCAGCCGGTCGTGCAGCACGGGATCCAGCGTGGACGCCGTCTGCGCCAGCATGGCCTGCGTAATGACCAGCTCGCCCACGAGGTTGATCACCTGGTCCACCTTCTCGACGCCTACGCGGATCGAGGTGGATTCCTTGTCGGCATGCGCCGGGGCCGCAGGACGGGTCGCGCGCGCGGCCTGCGTAATGGCCTCGGCCGCCGCGGCCGATTCCGCAACGGCAGGCGCCGGCGCGGCGGCGGC
>NZ_UFQB01000044.1 GCF_900496965.1 Achromobacter agilis | reverse complement strand
ATCCTCTTCTGCCATCACTGCCTCGGACAAGTGGATCTGAAGGCCATGAAGTAAGCTGATCAACCTGTTACCCATGTCCCCGTACACCTGTTACCTATGTCCCCGGTCCGTACACGCAGCCCCCTCGGGGGGCAGCAAGCATACGAAGTATGCGCAGCGTGGCGATCTCCGCAAGAAGGCCCGCGCCGCCGCCGGGCCACCCCAAGGCGGCGCAGCCCCCTCGGGGGGCAGCAAGCATACGAAGTATGCGCAGCGTGGCGATCTCCGCAAGAAGGCCCGCGCCGCCGCCGGGCCGCCCCAAGGCGGCGCAGCCCCCTCGGGGGGCAGCAAGCATACGAAGTATGCGCAGCGTGGGGGCCCCTAAACTCCGCGGTTTTCGACGGCGTACTTGATCAGCTCGGCTTGCCCGTCTATGCCCAGCTTGCGCTTGATGTTGAGGCGGTGGGTTTCTACCGTGCGCACCGACAGGCCGAGGTCCTGGGCGATCTGCTTGTTCGCGTGGCCGCTGGCGATATGGCGCAGCACGTCGCGTTCGCGCTGCGTGAGCAAGGTGGCCGGGGCGCTGGCCTGCGACAGCCGCACGGCCACCGCCGCGCTGAAGTAGCTGCGGCCCGCCATGACCGCGTCGATGGCGGTAACGATCTCTTGCGCCGGCTCGTCTTTCAGTAGGTAGCCGCGGGCGCCCGCCTTGACGGCCTGGACCATGTATTCCGGATTGTCGTGCATGGACAGGACCAGCACGGAGATCTGGGGGTAGCGTTCGTGCAGCTGCGCGGTGAGCTCCAGCCCGCCGACGCCCGGCATGTTCAGGTCCGTCAGCGCCAGGTGGGGCAGGGTGCCGCCCTGCGGGTCCTCGGCCACGCAGCCCGCCAGGAAGGCCAGGGCGGCGGCGGCGTTGCCGGCTTCGCCGACGACGCGCAACTGGGGCACGGTTTCGAGCCGCAGGCGCAACCCGTCCCGCACCAGGGGGTGGTCGTCGATCAGCAGCAGTCGGATGGCGTCGGGATGGTCGGTCATGCTTGGGAACTCGCGGGCGGCGCGGCGGCGGGCAAGGGCAGCCAGGCTTGCAGCACCGTGCCCTGCGCGGTGGAGCGAAAAGTCAGGTTACCCGATAGCGCGTTCATGCGTTCGCGCATGTTGCGCAGGCCGATGCCGCGCCGGGGGTCTTGTTGCACGTCGTCGTAGTCGAAGCCGCGGCCGTCGTCGGCGATGGTCAGGCGCAGGTCGCGCGCCGAGTAGGCCAGCGTCAGGTCGGCGCGGGTGGCGCCGGCGTGGCGGATGACGTTGGTCAGGGCTTCCTGCGTGACGCGAAACAGCGCGGTGGCGTAGGCCTCGGGCAGCTTGACGGGCCGCCCGGTGGTATGCAGGCGCACGGCCAGCGGCGGGGCGCCGTCCGCGCTGGGAATGGCGAATTCGCGGCCCAGGTGCTCGAGCGCCGCGGGCAGGCCCAGGTCGTCCAGCAGGGTGGGGCGCAGGTTGTGCGAAATGCGCCGGACTTCGCCCGCGGCGGTGTTCAGCCGGTCCAGCGCGCCGCCGAGTGGGGTGTCGATGTGCGCCAGCGCCCGGGCGTCGGCGGACAGCGACTGGCGCAGCCGTTCGCGGGCGGCTTCCAGCGATAGTTTGATGGACACCAGCACCTGGCTGATGCCGTCGTGCAGTTCGCGCGACAGGCGGGCCCGTTCGTCTTCCTGCGAGCGCACCAGCTGGCGGGCCATCAGGCGCAGCTTGGCGTCGGACTGGCGGTGGTCGCTGATGTTCAGCGCGAGGCCGCAGGCGGCCACGCCCAGGATGGACACCACGGCGATGCCGGCGACCCAGGCGAACATCTTGCGGATGTTGGCCTGCGCGGCGGCGTCGATGCGCTCCAGCGCCTGTTCCACGTCGTCCAGGTAGATGCCGGTGCCCAGCATCCAGCCCCAGCGCTCCATCACGACCACGTAACCCAGCTTCTCCTCGGTCTGGTGGGTGGAGGGCTTTTCCCAAAGATAGTGCACGGCCTCGCCTTGCTGGCCGCTGCGCCGGGCGGCCGTCAGCAGATTCTGGATGACGGGCTGGCCCTTGGTGTCGCGCAGTTCCCAGAGGTCGCGGCCCACCAGTTCCGGCTGGCGGGGGTGCATGAGGTTCTTGCCCTGCAGGTCATAGACGAAAAAGTAGCCGTCGTGCCCGAATTCCATCTGCGCCAGCAGGTCCAGCGCGCGCTGGCGGGTGGCGTCGTCGTCGGCCGAGGCCTGCAGCGGCGCGATGGCGCTGTAGGCCAGGCTGACGTAGTGGCGCAGTTCGCCTTCCTTGCTGGCCAGCCAGGCGTTTTCCACCACCTGCTTCTCGCGCTGGGCCAGTTGCAGGCCCTGCACGTAGACGGCGACCGTAATGGCGGCCAGGGCCACCAGCAGGGGCACCGCGGCCAGCAGCAGGATTTTCAGGCGCAGCTTCATAGGGGATTTGTATCAGCGCGGATTTGTTTGTTGCGACGCATCAATCGGCGAACTCCCCAGGTAACAAGGAAGGGGGCTGCCGCGGATTTTACGGTTTTCCAGGAATTATGCTGCGGCGCATTGCGTAGTAACACGTAGCTCGCTTGCGTAGTTTCGCGCTTGTTGCTGCCGGGGCAAAACGAAATACTAGCGTCCGCGTCGACAGGGCGCAGTGCGGACGTGCGCGTCCACCACCCCACAACAATGAGTCTGCCTTCCGCGGGACGATAAAAGCGTTTCACGCCAAAAGCATGGCGGGAGGCAAGAGGAGCACTTATGCAAACCAGCAGTAAGGGACTGGGTCAGCACCTGGTCTGGCTGGCGGTTGCGGTACTGGGCGCGTTCGCGCTGGGCACCGTGGCGCTGGCCAGAGGGGAGACCGTCAATGCGCTATGGGTGGTGATCGCCGCCGTATGCGTGTATCTGATCGCCTATCGGTACTACAGCCGATTCATCGCCAACAAGGTCTTCCAGCTGGACCCCACGCGCATGACGCCGGCATGGAAGTACAACGACGGCCTGGACTACGTGCCTACGAATAAGCACGTGCTGTTCGGCCATCACTTCGCCGCCATCGCCGGCGCTGGCCCGCTGGTGGGCCCGGTGCTGGCCGCGCAGATGGGTTATCTGCCGGGCATGCTGTGGATCCTGGCGGGCGTCGTGTTCGCCGGCGCCGTGCAGGACTTCACGATCCTGTTCATCTCGACGCGCCGCGACGGCCGTTCGCTGGGCGACCTGGTCAAGTCCGAGCTGGGCCGGATCCCCGGCGTGATCGCGCTGTTCGGCGCGTTCATGATCATGGTCATCATCCTGGCCGTGCTGGCGCTGATCGTCGTCAAGGCGCTGACGCACTCGCCCTGGGGCACCTTCACGGTGGCCGCGACCATTCCCATCGCGCTGTTCATGGGCGTGTACCTGCGCTATATCCGCCCGGGCAAGATCGGCGAGGTCTCGATCATCGGCTTCCTGGGCCTGATGGCCGCCATCACTTTCGGCCAGGACGTGGCCGCGCACCCGGTGATCGGCCCCATGTTCGACTTCGACGGCAAGGGCCTGACCTGGATCCTGATCATCTACGGTTTCATCGCCTCGGTGCTGCCGGTGTGGCTGCTGCTGGCGCCGCGCGACTACCTGTCGACCTTCCTCAAAATCGGCACGATCGTGGGCCTGGCCATCGGCATCGTGGTCGTGGCGCCGGAGCTGAAAATGCCCGCGCTGACCCAGTTCGTCGACGGTTCCGGCCCGGTGTGGTCGGGCAACCTGTTCCCGTTCCTCTTCATCACCATCGCCTGCGGCGCGGTGTCGGGCTTCCACGCCCTGATCTCCTCGGGCACGACGCCCAAGCTGATCGAGAACGAAACCCAGGCCCGCTACATCGGTTACGGCGGCATGCTGATGGAATCGTTCGTGGCCATCATGGCGCTGGTGGCGGCTTGCGTGATCGAGCCGGGCATCTACTACGCCATGAACAGCCCGGCGGCCGTGATCGGCACGACACCCGACCAGGTGGCCCAGGTCGTGTCCAGCTGGGGCTTCGTGGTGACGCCGGCCGATCTGGTGCAGACCGCCAAGGACGTGGGCGAAAGCACCATCATCTCCCGCGCGGGCGGCGCGCCCACGCTGGCGGTCGGTATGGCGCACATTCTGCACCAGGCCATCGGCGGCGCGGGCATGATGGCGTTCTGGTACCACTTCGCCATCCTGTTCGAAGCCTTGTTCATCCTGACGGCGGTGGATGCCGGCACGCGCGCGGGCCGCTTCATGCTGCAGGACCTGCTGGGCACGTTCGCCCCGTCGCTCAAGCGCACGGATTCGCTGCCCGCCAACCTGATCGCCACCGGCCTGTGCGTGCTGGCCTGGGGCTACTTCCTGTACCAGGGCGTGGTGGATCCGCTGGGCGGCATCAATACGCTGTGGCCGCTGTTCGGCATCGCCAACCAGATGCTGGCCGCGATCGCGCTGACCCTGGGCACCGTGGTGCTGTTCAAGATGAAGCGCGACCGCTATGCCTGGGTAACGGTGCTGCCGACGCTGTGGCTGCTGGCATGCACGCTGACAGCCGGCTGGCAGAAGCTGTTCCACGCCGATCCCCGCGTGAGCTTCCTGGCGCACGCCGATAAGTACAACGCGGCGATCGCCGAAGGCAAGGTGCTGGCGCCGGCCAAGTCGCTGGCCGAGATGTCGCGGGTGGTGATGAATGACTACATCAACGCCGGGCTGTGCGCGATCTTCATCTTCGTCGTGGTGAGCATCGTGGTGTTCGGGCTGCGTTCGGTGCAGCGCGCGCGCAACGAGAACAAGCCCACGGCCCGTGAAACCCCGTACGAGACGCTGCCCGCCGTGGCCGCGGCCGGCGCGGACTGACCGCTGAAGGAGGCGTCGCATGCTGTTTGGCAACATGAGTTCCGCGGCCGGCGCAGCCGGCCGCTACCTGGGGCAGACGCTGCGGCTGATGGTGGGCGTGCCCGACTACGAGACGTATGTCGCGCACGTGCGGCGCACGCACCCTGACCAGGAGCCGATGAGCTACGAGGAATTCTTCCGGGAGCGCCAGGACGCGCGCTACGGCGGAAAGAAACGGATCGGCTGCTGCTGACGGCAAAAGGCCTCGCGCAAGCGAGGCCTTTTGCATTTCGGCGGAGCCGTCAGCCCGGCAGCCTGCGCGGCAGCCAGATCCAGGCCGCGATCCCCACCAGCAGCATCAGCAGGCCGCCCACGCCTGCCGCGGCGTGCAGCCCGGACAGGAACGCCTCCCTGGCCTGTTGCGCGGCGGCGTTCGAGAGGCTGGGGTGCGCCAGGGTTTCGTTCAGCGTGCCGGCCACGCCCGGGCCGGCCAGGCGGAAGACCAGCGCCGCCACCGACCCCAGCAGGGCAATGCCCAGGGCGTTGCCGATTTCGTTGCTCGTTTCGGCAATCGACCCCGCCGCGCCGGCGCGCGCTTCCGGCACTGCCGACACGGCGACTTCGGCCACGAGGCTGAATGACAGGCCGTAGCCGACCCCCGCGACCAGCGTGGACGCGACGAAGGCGGCGGCGCCCGCTTCGGTGGTCGTGAACAGCAGGAGGAAAACGCCCAGGCTGATCAGCAGGTGCGTGGCGACCAATGCGGCCTTGCGGCCGGTCCGCTCGACGATGCGGCTGGTTCCGACGCAGGTGGCGGTGAGCACCACGGCGCCTGGCAGCGCCAACAGCGCCGTCGTGAAGACGTCGTGGCCCAGCACCGACTGCAGGTAGATGCCGGACAGATAGCCCGCCGCCGACCAGACCACCAGCGATACCAGGCCGGTCAGGATCGCGATGGAGAAGATGCGGTCCTTGAACAGGCTCAGGTCCAGCAACGGAAACGGGATCGTTGCCTGCCGGCGCACGAAAGCCGCCAGGGCGAGCAGGCCGGCGGCCCCGGCAACGGCTTGTTGCAACGCGAAACCCGCGGCCGCCGCGCTCTTGATCGAATAGATGAACGACAGGATGCCGGCGCAGGACAGCACCAGGCTGGGGAGGTCGATGCGTCCGTGGCGGGCCGCGCGCACCTCGCGCAGCAGCACGGGCGCGGCCAGCAGGAAGACCAGCACCACCGGCACGTTGATCAGGAAGACCGCGCCCCAGTCGTAGCGTTGCAGCAGCAGCCCGCCGATGATGGGGCCGATGGCGAAGCCCGCCGCGAACGTCGCGGCGAAGATGCCGATGGCCTGCGCTCGCTGGCGCGGATCGGGAAACAGGGCGCTGACGATCGCCAGCCCCGACGGCAGGAGGGTGGCGCCGCCCAGGCCCATGAGCGCCCGGAAACCGATCATGCTCGCGGGCGTCGTCGAGCAGGCCACGCCCAGGGAGCCGAGCCCGAAGATGACGGCCCCGGCCATGATGAGTTTCTGGCGGCCATAGCGGTCGCCGAGGTTGCCGAAGGCGATCAGCAGGGACCCGACGACGAAGCCGTAGATGTCGAGGATCCAGAGCGCCTGGTCCGCCGTGGGCAGGAGGGCAGACGTGACGCGGGGCATGGCGAGATACAGCACGGAGCCATCCATCGCCACCAGCAGGACCAGGGCGAGGACGGTGAGGAGCCCCAGCCAGGCCTTGCGGCTGGCGGGCTGCGGAATCGAGAGGGTGTGGGTGTTCATGTCCAGGAGTCCTAAGGGGACGCGGGCCCGATTGCCTATCGGGCCGCGATTTAATATACTTAAGGTAACCTAATTTAAGTAAGTTACCTTTGGTATATAGCAATGTCAAGCACCCGAGAAAATCCCGTCGCGCCCAAGGATTCCCCACGCCGCCGCCTGTCCAGGGAGGAGCGTCTGCGCCAGTTGCTCGACGTATCGTGGAAATTGGTCGCCGCGGAGGGCACGGACGCGCTGACGCTGGGCCGGCTGGCCGAAGAGGCGGGCGTCACCAAGCCGGTGGTCTACGATCATTTCGGGACGCGCAACGGGCTGTTGGCGGCGCTGTACCAGGATTTCGACGCGCGCCAGACGGCGCTCATCGATGCCGCGATCGCCGCCAGCAAACCGAGCCTGAAGGACAAGGCCGGCGTCATCGCCGGCAGCTACGTCGACTGCGTGCTGACCCAGGGGCGGGAGATTCCGGAAGTGCTGGCAGCGCTCAGCGGTTCGCCGGAGCTGGCGGCGGTCAAGCGCCAGTACCAGCAGGCCTTCATCGGGAAATGCCAGAACATCCTGGCGCCGTTCGCCGGTCCGCAGGGCGTCCCGCTGGCGGGGCTGTGGGCGATGCTGGGCGCGGCCGACGCGCTGTCGCATGCCGCCGTGGCCGGCGACATCAGCGAAGCGCAGGCCCGGGACGAATTGCAGGAAACCATCCTGGCAATGGTCAAGCGCGCCAAATGAGCCGCCGCCAGGCTACGGCGCGGCCCGGCGGCGGCGCAGCTTGTCCGAATACACGATCAGCGGGATCGCGCAGAGCGCGCACAGCGCCATGACCAGAAAGCCGCCGGGCGCGTAGCTGCGGTACAGCGCCCCGCCCAGCTGAATGCTGCCGAACATGAAGACGCCGCCCGATAGCAAGGCGTAGAGGGCGATGGCGGAAGTCTTGCAGGCGGCGGGCACGTGGCGGGCGATGTACCACATGATCGCGGCGTTGTTGCCGGCCAGGGTGAAGCACTGGAGCAGTTGCAGCGCGGCGATGAACGCGGGGTCCGTGGTGGCGGACAGCCCGGCCCAGCGAATGGCGGTCATGGCGGCGGAAGCCAGGATGAGCCATTGGGCGCCGGTCCGGGCGAGCACTTTCGGCGCCAGGAAAAAGAACAGGACCTCGCTGGCGACACCCACTACCCAGAGCAGGGAGATCAGCGCCGTGGACAGGCCGGCGCCGGTCCAATAGAGGGTGGAGTAGGAATAGAGAAAGCCGTTGCTGGCCTGGACCAGCGAGGCCGCCGCGATGCCCAGCAGCAGGGGGCGGTCGCGCAGCACTTCGCGCATGGGCAGCCGCACGTGCTCCACCGGCGTTTCGCCGGCGGCGGCGCGCAAGGCCTGGGGCAGCAGCCGGACGCAGGCGAGGCAGGCGGCGATCAACACGACCGATAGCCAGATCACCCAATCGGCGCTGAAGGTCTTGATCAGGTACCCGCCGGCCACGGTGACGGCCGCGAAACCCAGCGAACCGCAGGCGCGCATGACGGTGTAGGAGTTGCGCCCGCGTCCGCTGGCGATGGCCATGCGGTCCATCAGGGGCAGGACGGCGGGGAAGACGGCGTTCAGCAGCAGGGTGACGGCGAACAGCCAGGCGGGTGCCGAACTGAACGGGTAGCAGATGAACAGCGCCAGCGAGGCGGCCAGCGCCGAGGCGATCAGGGCGTGCGCCTGGCCGGTCTGGTCGGCCACATGGGCCACGACCGGCGTGGACAGTATCTTCGGCAGGAAGGACGTGGCGACGATGAGGCCGATGACGGCGGGATCCAGGCCGCGGCTGGCGAACCACAAGGGCAGAAAGGGGATGCTGACGCCCTGCAGGCCGTAATACAGGAAATAGAACCCGTGCAACGCGATGACGCCTTGCCTGACGTCGGGATTGCCGCGCATAGCGATAAGTGAATCCGGCTGGTTGGAAGCGGCGTAGCATACTCCTTCCGGACATTGGCAAAGCGCCCGGGCGGGCTTACGCTAGGCAATCGCGGCGCGGGAACGTCCGGCGCTGCGTCCGCGTTTTTCCGCTGATCATTCCTAGGAGCTGCGACCCATGGCCAAGAAACTGGATGAGAAGACCACCAAGACGCTGAAAGAGCGGCGCAAGCGCCCGCTGGCGACGCCGACCGACCTGGAGGCGGCGGCGACGCGGGACATTTCCGCCGCCCTCAACCAGATACTGGCCGACGTGTTCGCGCTGTATCTCAAGACCAAGAACTTCCACTGGCATGTCAGCGGGCCGCATTTCCGCGACTATCACCTGCTGCTGGACGAGCAGGGCGATCAGCTGTTCGCCATGACGGACCCCATTGCGGAGCGCATCCGCAAGATCGGCGGCACGACGCTGCGCTCGATCGGGCACATCGCGCGGTCGCAGCGCATCGCGGACAACGATGCGGACTACGTGCAGCCGCTGGACATGCTGTCCGAGCTGCGCGAGGACAACAAGGTCCTGGCCGCGGCCCTGCGCGAGGCGCACAACATTACCGACGAACATCGCGATATCGCGAGTTCCAGCCTGATCGAGAACTGGATCGACGAGACGGAGCGGCGCACCTGGTTCCTGTTCGAGGCCAGCCGGGTAGGGGATTCGACGGGGCATTGAGGCGGCCGCGGTGACCTGCAGCCTGGGCTTGTCAGCCCCGTGTATCAGGGCCGTGCGTCAGCCGTGCTTGCCGAAGCCGCCGTTGGCCCACTCCGATGCGCGCTGCACGCTTAGCTTGTACGTGGGCGCGACCTGGGTCTGGGCCAATTGTTCGCCGGACTCGTCGTAGGCGCTCAGCACGGCATACGGCTCGTCTTCATCGGGAACGATATCCAGCTTGACGGTCAGGCGGCCGGCGGCGCTGTCGATCCTGACGCTCTTGTGCAGCGTGGCATGCAATTGCTGTTCGTGACGGCGCAGGACTTCCTTGGCGGTCTTGACCAGGGTGATGAAGGCCGGGGAGTCGAGCGGCTTGGGGTTTTTCTTGTCGCGGCCCATGGTCCAAGGTCCCACCAGGGCGGGCTCGGCTTGCCCGTCCATGGTCATTTCCACGGCCCAGCCATCGTCCTCTTCGTTCTTGATGATCCGGGCGGTCCAGCCGTCATCGCGCCAAAGCGTGGGTTGCTGTTGGCCGCCCGGTATGTCCATGTCCGGATTGTGGGTGTCGTTCACTGCAGTACTGCTCCTGAATTCGTTTGCTCGCAGAGCCGGGATTGTGGCCCATTACCGCGTCCGGCCCAAATCTGCCGGCGGCTGGGCTATCTGGCGCGCACTTTCCCGATCAAGGCCTCGACCGCGGGCGAGTTGCCCCGGGTGCGGAAAGCCAAGGCCAGTTTCACGTCGCGCTCAAAGCCGGCGATGCGGCGATACGTTATCCCTGGCGGCGATAGGCTCAGGATGGAGTCCGGGGCCAGAACCACCCCGTAGCCGGCGGCCGCCAATGTGACGGCTGACATGAAATCCTTGACGCGCTGATACGGCCGATCGGGAAAGCCGCCCTGGCGGGCTAAATCCGCCAGAATTTCGGAGAAGCCTTCCTTTTCGTCAAACTGGGGGATGACAAAGGATTCGCCTGACAGATCCTGGGGGAAAAGCTGATCCTTCAAGCATAGAAAATGGTTGTCGGCCATGGCGACGGCGAGATGCTCGACATGCATGACGACGGCATCCACGCCTTGGGGATACTCGCGGCGGGCCCGTAGCACGCCGATGTCTATCGCACCATTTTTCAGGCTGTCCAGCTGCGTCGGAGTGTCCATGGGAACAAGCTCTAGCTTAACGGCGGGATGCTCCGACCTGAATTCCCTTAACAACCCCGGCATGGCGCCACTCGTAACGGCAGATGCAACGAAGCCCGCCTTCACGACGCCGACGAGTCCTCGGGCCGCAAGCAGGCCTATCTGAACCGCCTGATCTATGTGCTGGAGCGCAATGACAGCGTGCGCGTGAAAATTCCTGCCTGCGTCCGTCAGCGTGACAGGCTGTCTCTTGTTTCGATGAAGCAGTTTGACCCCAAGCTGGGATTCAAGCTTTTGGATGGCTACGCTCAAGACCGATTGGGAGATGCCTAGGCGGTCCGCTGCCTTGGAGAAGTGCAGGTTCTCGACCACTGCCACAAAGTACCGGAGAGTGCGTGTCTCAACGTTTTTATCGTTCATGCGAAGTGCTGTATCGCTAGCCCGGGGTCGCCGGACGCAGGGGCGGTCGGTCTGGTTCAGGCGGCTGGCAGGCACGATGCCCAGAAGGCATCGAAAAGCATGGCCTGGTGCTGGGCATGTTCTTCGCTTTCGATGATGAGGCCGTAGTTTTCGCGCTTGGATGAAATCATGGCGACGCAATTGCCATAGATCAGCGTGGTCATTGCCACGGTGGTCTCGGCTGGCGCCCATCGCAATTCGCGCAGTTCGGCCTGGCTGGCGGGCCAGATGTCATCGGTGTCGCGGCTGCGCGAACGTATCACGCGCATGCTTATGCCTTTGGCGATGCGGGCGTCGCGGTAGCGATTGATCTCTTCCAGCCCCGGTACCTCGCGCAGTTCGGACATCGAGAAAGTAGCCCGCAGGGAAAGCGAAGCGTTCAGGCTGTCCCACAATACCGTGCGGATACCTTCGGCGCCTTCGTAGAAGCGTGTCTTGGGCTTGCCTTTGGCCTGGTTATACATGGATCGCAGCTCCGGCATCATTTCCGTAACCATGACGCGCCTGGCTGCCACGTATTCGAGCAGGACGGAAGGATCGTGCGCTACTACGTGGCGCTTGCGGTCGGCGCCTTCGATCCTTACCAGGCCTTCTTCTTCCAGCCTCAGCACCGCGTCGTAGGTCGTGGTGCGTGCCAGGCCTGCGCTCGCCGCCAGTTCGGACACCGGTACTTCGCCCAATTCAATGGCGGCCCTGTACACCCGGTAGAGATTGCCGCTAATGCCCAGCCGCCCAAGCTTCTCTTCCAGATCCATCCTTTACACGTCTCCCTTTGGTGGGCCTGCGGGCGCGCGGGCCCTTTGGCGGTATGTCGAAAGCGGCTAGACAGTATCAAACGACGCATCTGATGTCCATGTGTTTTCATGTCGGAAATATCCGACATATAAAATCAAATCCCTGCGTTTTGCTGTTTAATGGTCATGGATTCAAAGAATAAATACAATAAAAACAATAAATTATGAATGGCATAGGGTTAACCCAAGCCTAAATTTCATTGACGGAAAAAACCGTTATAAATACACTTTCCGCTCGATGGGCTGGCCTGAGGTCGGGGCAGCGGCGTCCGTACGGAAGCCGCGCACGCCTGCAGACGAAATTTGTGTGTACGAACGAGGGGAAGCAATGAAATTGATAGACAAGCGCTTGTTTTCAGCTGTCCTGGGTGCTGCGTTCACTTTGTGGCAACCTGCCCAGGCGGCTGAGCCGGTACGCATCGGCGTGTCCACCTATCTGTCGGGCGCCGGGGCCGTTTTCGGCGTGCCTGCCCAGCAGGCCGCCCGTTTGCAGGTGGAGAAAATCAACAGCGCCGGCGGGATCAAGGGCGCACCGATCGAACTGATCTTCATCGATGAGAACCACGGCGTGGACAACACCGTCGTGGAATACCGCAGCCTGGTCGAATCGGGCAAGGTGGATGCGATGATCATTGGCCTGTCGAGTTCGATCTGCCTGGCGGTTGCGCCGGTTGCCGAACAATTGAAGATGCCCACCATGCTTTGGGATTGCGGCACGGAGCGGATCTATACCGATGCCAAATACGAGTATGTGTACCGGACGTCCGACTACACCCCGTCGAACAACGTTGCGACGGCCCTGTACATGCTCAAGCTAATGCCGGAGATCAAGACTATCGCCGGCATCAATCAGGATTACGCGTTTGGCCGCGATAACTGGGCCGCTTTCCGGGGCGCGGTCCAGGCCCTGCGTCCGGACGTGAAGATCGTCGCCGAAATGTTCCCCAAGCTCGGCACCTCGGACTACTCCACCGAGATTTCCCGCCTGTCGGCCCTGCGTCCGGACGTGATCTTCACGACGCTGTGGGGCGGGGACATGAATACGTTCGTCAAGCAGGCTTCGTCACGGGCGCTGTTCCGCAATTCCCGGCTGGTGGCAGCCAATGGCGAGAGTTCCATGCAGCAGCTGGGCAAAGCCTTTCCGGAAGGGGCCATCGTCGGCATGCGCGGCGATAGCTGGGCATTCAATCCCGCCATGGCCGGCAGCGCCGAGCACCGGGCCTTCGTGACGGATTTCGAAAAAAGCACGGGCGCCTACCCGAGTTTCCCGTCGTACCACATGGCGCAGGCCGTGCGCGCCGTTCAGCAGGCGCTTGAAACGTCCTGGGATGGCGATCGCAAGACGCTGCAAGCCGCGCTGCTCAAGGGTTGGAACGGACTGGAGCTCAATGATTTCACCGGCCAGCTGAAAATCCGCGAAGACCATCAAGCGATGGAAGGCCAGTTGCTGGGCGTAGCCACGGAGAAAAGCGGGCAGAACTTCAAGACGCTCAAGCAGCTGCTGGTGATTCCTCCCGAGCTAACCTCTCCGCCCGTGGGCGTGAAGAGCGATGACTGGTTCAAGACCCTCTCGCCGGAAGTCTTGCAGCGAGTCGGCACGCCATCCGAATAAGCGGCTCCATCATGCAACAAACGCTATTACTGGCCACGTTGGATGGGTTGGCGCACGCCTCGGTGCTGTTCATGGTGGCGGTGGGCCTGAGCCTGATCTTCGGCATCATGCGCATCCTGAACGTCGCCCACGGCAGCTTCTACGCGCTCGGCGCCTATGGCGCCGTGACCCTGGGGCTCTGGCTGGCGGGCCCCGATGGCGGCATCTGGACCTATCCGGCCCTGTTGCTGGCGGCGGTAGCCATCGGCGTGACCCTGGGGCCGCTCATCGAGCGCTTTCTGCTGCGCCGCATCTATGGCAAGGAACACGCGCTCCAGCTCCTGCTTACCTTTGGGGTCTTCATGATTCTGGAGGATATTCAGAAGATGGTTTTCGGGGTCGAGCCGCTGTTCAACGACGCGCCGCTTGCCATGCTGGGAATGGTCGAGGTGGGCGGCATCTACTACACCGCCTACCAGCTGTTCGTGCTGCCGCTATCGGCGATCGTCGTGATGCTTGCCTTGTCCTTCTATTTCAACAAGACGCGGCAAGGCAAGCTGATCGCGACGGTCATCGAGGACTATGAGGTGGCGCGCGTGCTGGGCATCAATGCCAAACGGGTCTACACGATCACTTTCATGCTGGGCACGGCGCTGGCCGCCCTGGGCGGGGCGTTGGCGTCGCCCACCACCTCGATGGTGCCAGGCATAGGCGCCGATTCCATCGTGCTTTCCTTTGCCATCGTGGCCACTGCCGGACTCGGCCATTTCCAGGGCACGGCGGTGACCGCCGTCATCGTCGGGCTGGTGCAGGCCTTGTGCGTGCATCTGCTGCCCCCCTTGTCCTCCGTCGCGCCGTATCTGGTCATGACCGCGATTCTCCTTGTCAAGCCTTACGGCCTTTTCGGCAAGCCACAAGTCCGTCGGATCTGAAGATGAAAACCTATTTCAAAACGACGGCGCCCGCCTGCCTGCCGTTGCTCCTGCTTGCGGCCTTGCCGCTGATCGCGCCGTCGCTGCGGCCGCTGGCGACCATGGCCATGGCGATATCGTTCTGCGCGCTGGGGCTGTTGCTGCTGTTGCGCGCCGGCCAGGTTTCTTTCGGCCACGCGCTGTATTTCGCCTGCGGCGCCTATGCCGCTGCCTTCGGTGCGCGCCACGTGAGCGCGGACGCGCTGGCCGCCATCGCCATGGCGGTGCTGTCGAGCGCGGCGCTGGGCGCCATCCTGGGCCTGATCCTGTCGCGCTATCGCGACATCTTCTACGCGATGCTGAATCTGGCCTTTTCCATGGTGGGATTTACCCTGATGCTCAAGCTGTATGGCTTGACCGGGGGAAGCGACGGCTTGCCCGTGCGGATACAGTCTTTGGCCGGCGTGCCTCTGGAGGTTGGGGCTTTCGGCTGGGCCTTGTTCTACACCGCCCTGATCATGCTGGCCGTCGCGCTGCTTGTGGTGACGCGCTACCTGAATTCGCCGCCGGGCCAGGCCCTGGCGGCCCTCAAGACCAACGAGACCCGCCTGGAATACCTGGGCATCTCGGGGCGTCAGGTGCTTTACCTCGGCCACGTTTTCTCTGCCGCGCTCGCGGGCCTGGGCGGCGCCATCGCGGCGATGGGAACAGGCCACGTCACGCCGGAAATGGCCTATTGGAGCCGTTCGGCCGAGTTCGTCTTCATTGCGGTGCTGGGCGGTATCGGCAATGTGCTGGGGGCCTTGCTGGGTGCGGTTTCCTTCGAGGCGGTGCGCAGCGCCGCCAGCGCTTATGCGGCCAATTCCTGGCAGTTGATCATGGGAGTGGTGCTGGTGGCGATCGTATTGTTTGCGCCGACGGGATTGTTCGGCCTGGGCCTGCGCCTGTTCGGCCGTAAGGAGGCCCGGCAATGAAAGGCCAGGTCATCATCAGTTCCAAGGATCTGCATGTCGAGTTCGGCGGCGTCAAGGCGGCCAACGGCGTGAACTTGCACATCTACCGGGGGCAGATCGCTTCCATCATCGGGCCCAATGGCTCGGGCAAGACCACGTTCCTGAATCTGTGCACGGGTTATGTGCGGCCCACCCATGGCAGCGTGCTCTTCGGCGACAAAGACCTTACCCGGCTCAAGCCGCGCGCCATCACGCGCCTGGGCATCGCCCGGACGTTCCAGCTGCCGCAGCTGTTTTCCGAGCAGTCCGTGCTCGAGAACTTGCTGCTGGCGCTGGCGGCCCGCGACGGTTTCTGGACACTGTCTTCCCTGTATCGCAAGGCGGCGCGTAACGAGGCCGAAGAGCTGCTCGCCATTTTCGGCCTGCTCGGCCAGGCAGGGCGGCAGATCGGCTCCCTGCCCGAAGGCGTGCGCAAGCTGGTGGACATCGCCGTGGCGCTGGCCCTGTCGCCGAGTCTGTTGTTGATGGATGAGCCCACTAGCGGGGTCAGCTCCCAGGAGAAGTTCGAGATCATGGACATGTTGATGCCGGTCTTGCGGCGCCGGAATATCGCGGCATTGCTGGTCGAACACGATATGGAACTGGTCGAGCGCTACATGGATCGCGTCATCGTCTGGAATGCGGGCCAGGTCGCCGCCGATGGCCCGCCCGCCGAGATTCTCCAGAACGAAGAGGTCCTGCGCAACGTGATCGGAGGCGTCCAATGATATTGCAGGCAAGCAAGCTGGTCGCATACATCGAAGGCGCGAAGGTGCTGCGCGAGGTCGATCTCGATATCCGCGCCGGAGAAACCGTGGCCCTGATCGGGCGCAACGGGGCGGGCAAGACTTCGCTCTTGCGCGGCATCATGGGTACGCTGCCGCTGGCCCAGGGCAGCCTTCTTTACCAGGGGCAGAGCCTGGCCGCGCGCGAAGCCCATGCGCGCGCCGGCCTGGGGATCGGGTTTGCCCCGGAAGAGCGCCGCCTGATCGGCAAATTCACCGTCATCGAGAACATGATGGTGCCTGCCTGGGCCTGCAAGCTTAGCGCGCAGCAGATACGGGAAAGGCTGGACCTGATCTATTCCGTGGCGCCGGAGCTCGAGCAGCTCAATCATCGCCTGGGAGGCCTGCTGTCGGGCGGACAGCAGAAGATGGTGGCGCTGGGCCGCGCGCTGATGGCGGGTGAGAACCTGGTGTTGCTGGACGAGCCTTTTCAGGGCCTGGCGCCCGCGCTGGCGCTGCGCTACGCCGACAGCCTGAAGACCCTGCGCGCGCGCAAGCCCGATCTTGCCGTGCTTATCACCGAATCCAATCCCAAGCTGCTGCAGCCGATGGCCGACCGTATCGTCACCATTGAACGCGGCGAAATCATCTCTGAGGAGTCCTCGCAATGACATTCAAGGCGGCGGTCGTCCAGACCGCATCGATCCCGTTCAACAAGCAGGCCACGGTGGAGAAAGTCGTCGCCAAGATCCGCGAGGCGGCCGAGCTAGGCGCCAAGTTGATCGTGTTTCCGGAGGCCACCATCTCGGGCTATCCGAAGGGCAGCGATTTTGGCGCGCGCGTGGGCGGCCGGCTGCCGCGGGGACGCGAGGAGTTTCTGCGCTACTTCAATGGCGCGATTACGGTGCCGGGACCCGAGGTGGACGAAATCGGCGCGGCCGCCCGCGAGGCCCAGGCCTACGTCGTGGTCGGCGTCATGGAGCAGGATATCGGCACGCTCTATTGCACCGCGCTGCATTTTTCGCCCAGCGGCGAAATGATAGGCAAGCACCGCAAGCTGATGCCGACCGCCGTGGAGCGGCTGATCTGGGGCTACGGCGACGGCTCCACCATGCCCGTGTTCAACACGCCGCACGGAAAAATGGGCACCGTGATCTGCTGGGAAAACTACATGCCGCTGCTGCGCATGGCGATGTACGGCAAAGGCATCCAGCTCTATTGCGCACCGACGGCGGACGACCGCGATGAGTGGATCACCAGCATGCGGCACATCGCCATGGAAGGGCGCTGTTTCGTCTTTTCGGCCTGCCAGTACATCACGCGGGGCGATTTCCCCGAGGACTACGATGCCATCCAGGGCAATTCGGCCGATACCGTGCTGATGCGCGGCGGCAGCGCCATTATCGGGCCCGCCGGGCAGCAGCTGGCCGGCCCAGACTACGAAGGCGAATGCATCCTCACGGCCGATATCGATCTGGACGACGTGACGCGCGGCAAGTATGACTTCGATGTGGTCGGGCACTATGCCCGTCCGGACATCTTCAAGCTGGTCGTGGATGAAACGCCCAAGCCGCCCGTGGTGACGATCGGTCAGGCATGAGCGGGCGGCGGCTCCCCGGGCGGGAGCCGCCGCGGCGGCACGGGGCGGTCAGCGCGCGAACAATCCCCGGATACGCATCAGCTCGCGGTGCAGCGATTCATCCTTCTGGAACGGCGCGCGGCCGTGCAGATAGAAATAGTTGTTGAGCACGACGAGCTCGCCCGGGGGCAGTGCGACTTCCTGCACGCCGGAACTGGCCTCCATCGACGCCGACAGGTCGTGCAGATAGATGGCCTCTTCAAGCGTGGCGGGCTGGACGAACTGATCGATGAAGCAGATCGCCAGGCCGTAGCGGTTCTGGAAGAAAAGGGGCCTTTCCACTTCTTCCACGACATTTTTCGAGGCAGGAGACTTATACAGCAGCGGCTTGGTCGCCAGCGGGTGGCCTGCAAAATCGTCGATATCCGTCCAGTCATCCAGATGGAGGAAGCGCGACTCGCCACCCACGGCATTGCGCTCGTCGAATTTCATCATCAGCAGCCAGTCCGTCGCCTCGGAGACATAGGTGCCGTCGGTATGCATCGTGAACAGGCGATAGGCCTGGCGCAAATAGGAATCGCTGTGGTCCGTGTGCTTCACCATGAAGCGCGCATAGTATTTGCCGGACATCGAGTCGTGGTTGGCCGGTCCGAGCAGATAGGCGACGGCGGTGCCGAACTTCACGAAATCATCGGGGTCGGAAGACAGGCCCTGCAGGCCGATGGTGAATCCGCCGTGCGCGCGGGTTTCAACGATCGCGTTGAGGGTGTCGCGCAGCCCGGCGCCGCAGGCCTGCATCAAGGCCTGCGCGACCTTGAACCGCATGAAAGGCACGTATTCCAGGTTCTGAACGTCGATGTTGCGGACGGCGTCCAGGAAACACTGCAGCGCCTCGGGAGCGACCGTCACCTGCTGGATGCGGGTATGGGTCTGATGATTGCGCACCTTGACGGCGCCCGCGGAAAGACGGTGCGCGTCGCTCATGTCGTTCATGGTGATCTCCTGTATGAAAGCGGCTCTGGAGATCATTAGACGTGACAGGATTGCGGCATTAAACCGGCGGCCGCCGATACTTTGTTCGGTATGAACGATCAAAGCGCGGCGGCGCGCCGGCAGTCTCAGCCTGCCGGTTCGACCAGCACCGGCTGGTCCCGGTAGCGGCCGGGAAAGGTCTTGGCCAGGTTCTCGACCTTGGGCACGTCGTTCACCATGATGTACATACTGTACGGGTGGCGCACCAGGTAGTCCTGGTGGTAGCCCTCGGCGGGATAGAAGGCCTTGAGCGGCTCTATCGTGGTGGCCAGCGCCTTGGAATAGGCGCCGGCCTTATTCAATTGCGCAATATAGGCCTCGGCCACCTTGCGCTGGCTATCGTCCGCGGGGAAGACGGCGGAACGGTATTGGGGGCCGCTGTCCGGACCCTGGCGGTTGAGCTGGGTTGGATCGTGGGCCACCGAAAAGTAGATTTGCAGCAATTGGCCGTAGCTGACCTGCGCGGGGTCGTAGGTGATTTCGACCGCTTCGGCGTGGCCGCTGCGGCCGCTGCTGACCGCGTCGTAGTTGGCGGTGTCCGCCTGGCCGCCGGCGTAGCCGGAGACGGCCCCGGTTACGCCCTTGACGTGCTGGAACACGGCTTGCACGCCCCAGAAGCAGCCGCCGGCAAGAACCGCTTTCTGCGGCGTGGAGGCGCTGGCCGGCTGGTCCACGGCGGGGGGAGGGATGATGACGGCGGATTCGGCGGCGAAGGCCGAGGCGGACCCCAGCAGGCCGCAGGCGGCGGCCAGCACGGCGCAGAGCTTGTGGGGCATACGTGTGGTGGACATGGTGTCTCCAGGGCGATGGGGGCGGGTGCTCAGGCCTGCGGGGTGAACGCCAGGGCCACGCCGTTCATGCAATAGCGTAGTCCGGTCGGGCGCGGGCCGTCATCGAAGACATGGCCCAGATGGCCGCCGCAGTTGGCGCAATGAACGGCGATGCGGGCCATGCCGAAACTGCGGTCGCTGGTTTCGCCCACGGCGTCGGCCAGCGGCTGCCAGAAGCTGGGCCAGCCGGTGCCGCTGTCGAACTTGGTGGAGGACGAAAACAGCCGGTGGGCGCAGCCGGCGCAGGCATAGATGCCGTTGCGATGCTCCTTGTCCAGCGGGCTGGAGTAGGGGCGTTCAGTCGCCTCGCGGCGCAACACCTCGTATTGCTCGCGCGTCAGCCGTTCGCGCCATTGGGCGTCGCTCAGCGTATAGGGAAAGGACGCGGCGGCGGCCGGCTGGCCGCCCCGCGCGGCCAGGGCCGGGGCAAGCCCGGCGGCAATGGCCGCCGCGCCCCCCAGGCCCAAAAAGTGCCTGCGGTTTAGTTTCATGGCGTGCTCCCGTCAGGAATGATATGCGTCGGCTATTGCTTCATGCCGTCCTTGGACATCGGGGCCTTGCCCATGCCGTCCTTGGACATGCCTTCCTTCGACATGCCATCTTTGGACATACCGTCCTTGGACATGCCGTGCTTCGGCATGGAATCCTTCGACATCCCGTCCTTCGACATGGAATCCTTGGACATGCCGCCTTTCGCCATCCCTTCCTTCGCCATTCCTTCCTTCGACATGGAGCTTTTGCCCATGGCGTCCTTGCCCATGGTGTCGGCGGCGTGGACGGCGGCGGCGCCGAACGCCAGGCACAGGGACAGCGCAGCGGTAGTGAGTGTTTTCATGATGGGTTCCTTTATTGGAAAAGTGATTGCACCTAGCTGCCGCCGAACCAGTTGTAGCCCTGGTCCTCCCAGTAACCGCCCGGGTAGGTGTTGGTGACGAAAATCGCCTGTATGTGCTTGGGGTTTTTGTAGCCAAGCTTGGTAGGCATGCGCAGCTTCATGGGGAAGCCGTACTCTGGAGGCAGCGTCTGCCCGTCATAGGTCAGCGCTAGGATGGTCTGGGGATGCAGCGCGGTGGGCATGTCGATGCTGGTGTAGTAGTCGTCCGCGCACTTGAAGCCCACGTACCTGGCGCCCAGGTCCGCGCCCACGCGCTTGAGGAAGCTGGAGAAGGGCACTC
Source organism: Achromobacter agilis (assembly GCF_900496965.1). GTDB lineage: Bacteria > Pseudomonadota > Gammaproteobacteria > Burkholderiales > Burkholderiaceae_B > Achromobacter > Achromobacter agilis. Next base: position 3,874 of record NZ_UFQB01000044.1, on the reverse strand, counting down.
CGCCCCATTTGCCGATCGCGCTCCAGCCTTCCACGCAGATGTGGCGCGTCACCTGATCGATCTGCGCCATGGCGCGCAGTTCATCGAGCCGCCAGCGGCGCTTGTCGGCGACCAGGCCGGTCACTTCCAGCAGGAAGGATGCTTCGTCCACGCGGCGGACCTCGTCGATGCCGTAATAGGCGTTGAACGGGAACGGCCGCGTGATCATGGACTCGGGATACGTGGGCGCCAGCTTGGCAGGGTCGAAGATCCAGCCCTGCACCCGATCGTTGAATCGGGAGACGGCGGCCAATGCCTTTTCCACGTTCTCGTCGTCGGACAGCGAGCACCCCGACAGCATGGCCAGCCCGCCCAGGGTCAGGCTGCTGCGCAGAAAGGCGCGGCGCGAGGGCTGCTCGACCCGTTTTTCCAGGATCCTGCCGGCCTCCTTGAGGATGGCCGGGCCGTCCAGGCCCGGCACCGAGGGGCGTTTTCTCATGTTCACGGCAGGCTCCTTATTTGCCACGGATCATGGCGAGCAGGCTGCGCGGTACCAGGGCCACCATCGCCAGGTGGACGGCCACGAAGGCCACCAGCAGGGCCATGGCGGCGAAGTGCACGCGGCGCGCGGCCTCGTATCCGCCCAGCAGTTCGCGCAGCAGGTCGAACTGCACCGATTTCCACAGCACCAGCCCGGACACCACCAGCACCGCAATGTCGGCCATGACGAACAGGTAGGCCAGGCGCTGCACCTGGTTGTAGCTGCGCGGATCGGCGTGGGCGAGCCTGCCGCGCAGGGCCGCGCTCAGATCGGCGGCCACGCCGCGGGCGCTCAGCGGGAAGAACTTGCGCCAGAGGCGGCCGGTGGCGACGTTCATCGCCAGGTACAGGACGCCGTTGGCGAACAGCAGCCACATGCCGGCGAAGTGCCACTGCAGGGCGCCGCCCAGCCAGCCTCCCAGCGTAATGCCCGCCGGAAAGGCGAAGTCGAAGAGCGGGGAAGCGTTGTAGATGCGCCAGCCGCTGGCGACCATGACGAACACCGCCACCGCGTTCAGCCAGTGCATGGCGCGCAGCCAGCCCGGATGGACGGGGCCGCGCGCCGGCGGGGCGGCGAGGGCATCTCGGCTGTCGGGGGTGGCCAACATGACGGGACTCCGGGGTTCGTTATCGTTGGCGCCATTCTTGCCCCGCGCCGATACCGAAGTCCTCACGCAAACTTAAATTAAATGTGATAACTCGCTCGGCAAGGATTGGCGACAATAGGCCCATCGCCCCAATTTCGAGCGCCTGCGCATGGACACGCCCCGCCGAGTACTGATAGTTGAAGATGACGCCCATATCGCGGAACTGCTGCGCTTGCATCTTCGCGAGGAAGGCTACGCGGTCGAACATGCCGCCGATGGCAATGAGGGCATGCGCCGGCTGGAAGAGGGCAGTTGGGACGCCCTGGTGCTGGACCTGATGCTGCCCGGCATCGACGGCCTGGAAATATGCAAGCGGGCCCGGGCGATGGCGCGCTACACGCCCATCATTATCACCAGCGCGCGCTCCAGCGAGGTGCATCGCATCCTGGGCTTGGAACTGGGCGCGGACGACTATCTGGCCAAGCCTTTTTCCATGCTGGAACTGGTGGCGCGGGTGCGTGCGCTGTTGCGCCGCAGCGAGGCCCTGGCGCGCAACGCGCGCCTGGACGCCGGCAGGCTGGCCCTGCACGGCCTGTCGATCGATCCGGTGGCGCGGACGGTAGACGTCGATGGCCGCCGCCTGGACCTGACGCCCCGAGAGTTCGATCTGCTGCATTTTTTCGCGCGCCATCCGGACAAGGTGTTTTCCCGGCTGGACTTGCTGAACCAGGTGTGGGGCTACCAGCACGAAGGCTACGAACACACGGTCAATACCCATATCAACCGGCTGCGCGCCAAGATCGAGGCGGATCCCTCCGATCCGCAGCGTATCCTGACCGTATGGGGCAGGGGCTATAAGTTCGCCGCGGCGCCGGCCGGCGCGGGAGACGCGCCATGAAGCGGTTCACCCTGACACAACGCCTTTCGGGCGTGTTCGCGCTGCTGCTGCTGGCGTGCTGCGGCGCATCGGCGTGGCTGCAGATCGCCGCCAACTCCCGTTACGAGCAGGAAGTGGTCCAGCGCCTGTCCAGCGGACTGGCGCAACACATCGCGGGCGCCAACGAACTGATGGATGCCGATGGCTGGCGGCCGCAGGCGGTGCGCTCGCTGTTTGACATGCTGATGGCGGTGAATCCCGCCGTGGAGGTGTATCTGCTGTCCAACGACGGCCGCATCGTGGGCGACGCCGCGCCGGCCGGCCAGATCAAGCGGGACAGCGTCGACCTGGCGCCCGTCAAGCGCTTGCTGGCCGGAGAGATGCTGCCCATCGTCGGCGACGACCCGCGCAGCCAGGATGCGCAAAAGGTATTCAGCGCCGCGCCCGTGCGGGTGAACGGACAGGAAAAGGGCTATGTCTACGTGGTGCTGCAGGGCCAGGCGCACGACGCGCTGGCAATGGCGGTGTCGCGCAGTTCGGTGCTGCGCACGACCTTGTGGTCGATCGCGCTCGTGGCGCTGCTGGGGCTGGCGGCCGGCCTGGCGGCGTTTGCGCTGATCACCCGCCCGTTGCGCGGCCTCACGCGGGCGGTGCGCGCCTTCGGCGGGGACGACGGCATCGCCCTGGCCGCGCTGGAACGCCCGGGCGATGCGCGGGACGACCGCGGCGACGAGATCGCGGTGCTGCGGCGCAGCTTCGTGCAGATGGGCGGACGGATTTCCGATCAGTGGCGTGAACTGACGCGGCAGGACCAGCAGCGGCGCGACCTGGTCGCCAACATCTCGCATGACCTGCGCACGCCGCTGACCTCGCTGCACGGCTATCTGGAAACCCTGAGGCTGAAGGACGCGACGCTGGAACCGGAGGAGCGCCGCCGCTACCTGGACATCGCGCTGTCGCAAAGCCGCAAGGTGGGCCGCCTGGCGCAAGAGCTTTTCGAACTGGCGCGCCTGGAATCCGGACTGGTACGGCTGGAACCCGAAACCTTTTCGCTGCCGGAACTAGTGCAGGACGTGATCCAGAAATTCGAGCTGGCGGCCGAGGCTCGCCAGCAGCGGTTGACGACGGAGATCCCGCGGGAGTTGCCGCCGGTGCGCGCGGATCTGGGTTTGATCGAGCGCGTGCTGACGAATCTGCTGGACAACGCGATCCGCCACAGCCCGCCCGGCGGGCGCATCGAGTTGCGCCTGGGCGCGGCGCAGGATCTGGTGCAGGTGCAGGTCAGCGATTCGGGCGCCGGCATCCCCGAGGCGATGCGGGCCGGCCTGTTCACGCGGGCCAGCGCGCTGAACCGGGCGCCGGGCGAAAGCGGCGGCCTGGGGCTGGTGATCGTGCAGCGCATCCTGCAACTGCATCACAGCGAGATCCGGCTGGTCGACGGCGCCGGAACGGGCGCGGTGTTCCAGTTCGACCTGGCGGCCGCGCGTCAGGCATAGCGGCGCGGTGCGCCTAGCGCGCGCCGTCCGCCGGCGCGGTGGATTCACGCCGTACCGTGCCGCGGGTGGCATCCACATCCAACGCGTCGCCGGTGGCGACGTGTTCCAGGACGCCCTGCACGTTGACGATGGCGGGAATGCCGAATTCCCGTGCCACGATCGCGCCGTGCGAGAGGTAGCCGCCGGCCTCCATGACCAGCGCGCCGGCGCGCAGGAACAGGGGCGTCCAGGCCGGGTCAGTGGAGGGGGCCACGAGAATGCCGCCGGGGGGCATGGCGAGGCCCTCGTCCGGCGTGCGGGCGACGAAGGCCGCGCCTCGCGCCCGGCCGCCCGCGGCCGGCGTGCCACGCCAGGTGCCGCAGGCGCCGTCCTCGTTTCCGCGTTGGGCGCGCGCA
>NZ_UFQB01000029.1 GCF_900496965.1 Achromobacter agilis | reverse complement strand
TTCACATTGGCGATATCCACGCCAGTCTGATCAGACTTGACGCGCACCTTGACGTTGTAGTCAACGACGCGCTTGACAGGTACCAACACCTTCATCCCGCTGCCTCCAAATGGAAATAATTACCCGGCATGCGCCGGGATCGCATTGCACAATTTTTTCCTGATTCTACAGCTTCGCCAGCGCTCGTATATGCGCGACCACGCTGCGCCCCAGGGCTGACAAGTTGTAACCGCCCTCCAGCGTGCTGACGATGCGGCCCTGACAGTGCCGATCCGCCACCTCGACGAGGCGTTCGGTGATCCAGGCATAGTCCGCTTCGACCAGGCCCATCTGGCCCATGTCGTCCTCGCGATGGGCGTCGAAACCGGCAGACACCAGGATCAGTTCAGGCCGATGCGCCTCCAGCCTGGGCAGCCACGTATCGGTCACGATGGCCCTGACGGCGGCGCCCGCCGTGTAGGCCGGTACGGGCACGTTCAGCATGTTGGCGGCCGGGTGGTCCGCCCCGCTGTTCGGGAAGAACGGATGCTGGAAGAAGCTGCACATCAGCACGCGCTCGTCCCCGGCGAAGACGTCTTCGGTGCCGTTGCCGTGATGCACGTCGAAATCGATGATGGCCACGCGCGCCAGCCCGTGAAAATCCAGCGCATGCTGCGCCGCAATAGCAATGTTGTTGAGAAAGCAGAATCCCATCGCCTGGGAGCGGCAGGCGTGGTGCCCGGGCGGCCTCACCGCGCAAAAGGCCGTGCGGGCCTCGCCGCCCAGCACGGCATCCACCGCCGCCACCCCCGCGCCCGCCGCATGCAGCGCGGCCTCGTAGGTGTGCGGATTCATCAGCGTATCGGGATCTATAGGGAAATACCCTTGGTCCGGCGTGTTTTCCCGCAAACTGTTCAGATACTGGACAGTATGCACGCGCAACAGGTCGTGACGGGATGCTTGGGGCGCCTGCCGGTCATCCAGATATGGCATCAATCCGCTGGCCAGCAGCTGGTCTGAAATGGCGTCGAGCCTCTGCGGGCTTTCGGGATGCCAACTGCCCATTTCATGCAAGCGGCATGCCGGGTGGGTAAGATACATGGTCTCCATAAGGAAGATTATGTTCATCTGTCGGCGATTACTGCAACTCGGAGCCCTTTCCGCCGTGCTGGCGGGCTGCTCCACCACCGCTCCCACCGCTACCTCCGCATCCACCCCGGCTTCCCAGCCCGCCGCCTCGTCATCCGCCCCTGCCTCCATCCGCATTGGCCCCTCAGCGCCGCCCCCTGGCTCCGAACTGTCGGACGACGGCCCCGCCGCGCTGGGCGCCAACGGCGCGCTGCGGCCGGAAGTCCGTTCGTTCGTGGAGAGCCTGGCCGCGGATCGCCAACTGCCGCTGGACCCGATGGTCGCGGCGCTGGAAAGCTCGCGCTACAACGCCACGGTCGCGCGCCTAATCGCGCCGTCCCCGCCGGGCAGGAAAATCTGGCGCAGCTGGCTGACGTACCGTTCGCGCTTCGTCGAACCCAAGCGCATCGGCTGGGGAGTGGACTTCTACAACGAGAACCGTGACCTGCTCAACCAGGCAGCGCAGCGCTTCGGCGTGCCCGCGCCCATCATTGCGTCGATCATCGGCGTGGAAACGCTGTACGGCCGCAATATGGGCAACTTCCGCGTGCTGGACGCCCTGACCACACTGGCCTTCGACTACCCGGACCCTGCCAAGCCCGAACGCGCCACGATGTTCCGAGGCCAGCTGGCGGACTTCCTGACCCTGGTCATGCAGGACAAGCTGGACCTCGAAACCCGCGGCTCATACGCCGGCGCCATCGGCATGCCGCAATTCATGCCCACCAGCGTCATCCACTACGCGGTCGACGGCGACGACAACGGCCATATCGACCTCACCAACAACACCCGGGACGCAATCATGTCGGTGGGCAGCTTCCTGTCGCAGCACGGCTGGCAGCGCGGCCTGCCGGTGTTCGCGCCCGTGACGCTGCCCACCGACCCAACGCCGCTCGTCGACGGCGGGCTGGAGCCCAAGCAGAACTGGGGCACGCTCACGGCGGCCGGCGCGCGCTTGCAGCCGGGCGCATCCGGCGAAGGCTGGACCGGCCAGCCGCTGGGCGTTGTCGACCTGGTGGAAGAAGCGCGGGGCACCGCACAGTACCGCGTGGGCACCCCCAATTTCTTCGCGCTGACCAAATACAACCGCAGCTATTTCTACGCCACTTCGGTAGCCGACCTGGCCGACGAGATCGAAGTCCGCGTGGGCCGCTGATCGCAGGTCGCGAAGCGCACAAAAAAAACCCGGGCGACCATCGCCCGGGCTTTTTTTTGTGCTTTCAATTCAGTTGAATACGCCCGTGGAGAGGTAGCGGTCGCCGCGGTCGCACACGATGAACACGATGGTGGCGTCGTTGACGCGCTCAGCCACGCGCAGGGCGGCAACCAGGGCGCCGGCCGACGAGATTCCGCCGAAAATGCCCTCTTCCGCCGCAAGCCGCCGCGCCATGACCTCGGCTTCCGACTGCTGGATGGATTCATAGGCATCGACGCGGCTGCGGTCGAAAATCTTGGGCATGTAGGCTTCGGGCCACTTGCGGATGCCGGGAATGGATGAGCCCTCGGCAGGCTGCGCCCCCACCACCTGCACCGCGGGATTGCGCGATTTCAGGTAGGTCGACACCCCCATGATGGTGCCGGTCGTGCCCATGGCGCTCACGAAATGCGTGACGCGGCCTTCGGTCTGGTTCCAGATTTCCGGGCCGGTCGTTTCGATATGGGCGCGGGGGTTGTCGGGGTTGGCGAACTGGTCCAGGACCAGGCCCCTGCCGTCGGCCTGCATCTCGGTGGCCAGGTCGCGGGCATACTCCATGCCGCCCTTGTCCGCCGGCGTCAGGATCAGCTCGGCGCCATAGGCCGCCATCGCCGCGCGGCGCTCAACCGAGAGATTGTCCGGCATGATGAGAATCATGCGATAACCGCGCATGGCGGCCGCCATGGCCAGCGCGATGCCGGTATTGCCGCTGGTGGCTTCGATGAGGGTGTCGCCCGGCTTGATGTCGCCGCGTTCTTCCGCGTGCTTGATCATCGACAGCGCGGGACGGTCCTTCACGGAACCGGCGGGGTTGTTGCCCTCCAGCTTGGCCAGGATGACGTTGCTCCGTGCGGCGCCCGCGGCCCCGGGGATGCGCTGCAGGCGCACCAGCGGCGTATTGCCGACGGTCTGCTCGATAGTGGGATAGGTAGTAGTCATGCGGACGATAATAACTCTGCCTGGCGGCAGGCGCCGCTAAAAGCCGCGCTCCCGCCAGGGCTTCCCCAGCCTGGCGGCGCCGTCAAGGCCGGGCGCGGACCGGCGCCCGGGCGGCGCTGGGCGGTGCTGCCGGCGGTCTGGCCGCCGGCTTGGCCGCAGCGGCAGGGGGCGTGGGCGTCGTACCGGCCGCGGCGGCCGGCCGCCCTGCCTCGCCGACCTGCAGGCCCGCGGCCTGCAAGGCCTGCGCCTTTTTCGCGCCGATGCCGCGCACCCGTTCGGCCAGGTCGTCCAGCGACTCGAACTTGCCGCCCCGCTCGCGTTCGCGCACGATGATCTCGGCGGTGCGCGGACCAATGCCGCGCACGCCTTCGAGCTGCTGCGCGCTCGCCTGGTTCAAGTCCACCGCGTACGCCGGCGATGCCGCCAAGCCCAGGCCCGCCATCATGACCAGCACGCCCAGCGCCCGCCGCAAAGCGCGCGTTTTCGGTGTGGAACCCGCACGGTTGGCCGGCCCGGACCGGCGCGCGCGGCGCCACTGCGAAGACGGGGATGGGCACGGCCGTGCCGCGGCGGGATGAAGAAACGGATTCATGAGGATCTCCTGAAGGACGAGGCGCAACGGTTGTTGGGCCACGCTCCGATCATGCAGTCCGATCCGCCTTCCGGCCCGGCGCTGTGAATGGAAACATCCGCCTCGGCAAACCCTCGCATAGGCGACGCTCCCTGGGTGCCGCGTCCGTTGAGGCAAAAAAAAGCCACCGCCCGGGCGGTGGCTTTTTTGCGGCGCATGCGCCCCCTACTTGCGGGCGCGCCAGTAGCGCACGTACTCCGACACGCCTGTCTGCACGTCGCGCATCGACGCCTGGAAGCCCGCCGCGCGCAGCCGCGTGACGTCGGCCTGCGTGTAGCTCTGGTAGCGGCCTTTCAGGTCATCCGGGAACGGGATATAGCGGATGAGGCCCTGCTCGACCAGCTGGGCGAGCGTCAGCTCGGCCTCGCCGCGCTCCGCGCGCAGCGCGTTGACCACGCCGGCGGCCACGTCGTTGAAGGGCTGCGCCCGGCCCGTGCCGCAATTGAAGATGCCCGACTGCTCGGAATGGTCCAGGAAATGCAGATTCACGGCGACCACGTCCTCGACGGAAATGAAGTCGCGGCTCTGGCCGCCATCGGGGTAGCCGTCCCAGCCCGCGAACAGGCGCACGTGCCCATGTTCCAGGAACTGGTTCATGTTGTGGAACGCAACGGAAGCCATGCGGCCCTTGTGCTGCTCGTGCGGGCCGTAGACGTTGAAATAGCGCAGGCCCACCACCTGGGCCGTCAGGGTGTCCATGCGCCGGCGCAGGATCTGATCGAACAGCAGCTTGGAATAGCCGTAGACGTTCAGGGGGCCTTCGTTGGCCGGATCCTCGACGTAGACCGACGAGCCGCCGTAGACCGCCGCGGAAGAGGCGTACAGGAAGGGGATGCGGCGCGCCTGGCAGAATTCGAACAGCTCGAGCGTGACCCGGTAGTTGTTGTCGAGCATGTAGCGGCCGTTGCGCTCGGTCGTGTCCGAGCACGCGCCCTGGTGCAGCACCGCGCGGACTTCCCCGATGCTGCCATCGGCGATGCGCCGGCGGAAGTCGTCCTTGTCCATGTAGTCGGCGATTTTGCAGTCGACCAGGTTGACGAACTTGTCGCCTTCGGTCAGGTCATCGACCGCGATGATGTCCTCGATGCCGCGGCGGTTGAGCCCGCGCACCAGGTTGCTGCCTATGAAGCCCGCGGCTCCGGTAACGACGATCATGAGGATTCTCCTGCCAGTTCGGCGGCGGTGACGACGGACGTGCCCAGCTTGCCCACGGCGATGCCGCCGGCCCGGTTGGCCCAGGCCATGGCGTCCGCCCACGGCAAATCAATGGCGCGCGATACCGCCAGCGTGGCCAGCACGGTATCGCCCGCGCCCGACACGTCGAACACTTCGTGCGCCTGCGCGTCGATGTGGTCGCGTCCCGCATCGGTAAATAAAGTCATGCCCTGCTCGGAACGCGTTACGAGCAGGGCTTCCAGGTCCAGGTCGGCGCGCAGGCGCTGCGCGCGATCGGTCAGTTCGGCTTCGGAATTCCAGCGGCCCACGGCCTGCTGCATTTCCGAGCGGTTGGGCGTGACCAGGGTTGCGCCGCGATAGCGGGTGTAGTCATCGCCTTTGGGGTCCACCAGCACCGGAATGCCTGCGGAACGGGCCAGCGCGACAAGGGCTTCGACCCGCGTCAGCACGCCCTTGGCGTAGTCGGACAACACGACGATGTCGTGGTTGGCCAGGTGGCGCGCCAGCGCGGCGTCCACGCTGTCCAGCGCGGCCTGGGCGGGATGCTGCTCGAAATCGACTCGGAGCAATTGCTGCTGCCTGCCCAGCACGCGCATTTTCAGGGTGGTATGCAAGGACGGATCGGCGATCAGGTCGGCCTGGATTCCCGCTTCGGCGGACAGGCGCCGGACGCTGTCGCCCGCCTCGTCCTCGCCCAGCACACCCACCAGGGTCACGTGCCCGCCCAGCGCGGCCACGTTGCGGGCAACGTTCGCGGCACCGCCCAGGCGGTCTTCGCGGCGGGCCACACGCACCACGGGAACCGGCGCTTCCGGCGAAATGCGTTCGACCTCGCCGAACCAATATCGGTCCAGCATCACGTCGCCCACCACGAGTACGCGGCTATGCGAAATGGCTTCGGCGGGAAAAGATTTCATTCAAGTTCTTCCAGACGGCGCGGCGCGTAGGTTTCCCAGGCGTTGCAGCCGGGACACTGCCAGTAAAAGCGACGCGCTTGAAAACCGCAACTGCGGCATGCGTAGCGGTCCAGCCGCTGCGTATGCTTGTGGATGAGGCTGCGCAGCAGCGTCAGGTCGGCACCCGGCACCGGAACGTGGTCCGCGCCGCCTTCCGGATTGGCCAGTTCGGCCTCCAGCAGGCGATCCAGGCCCAACAGGGACGGATGGCTGCGCAAGGCGCTGCGGGCGAAGGTCCATGCCGGCGCGGCGCCCTGCTGGACGCGCAGTTCGCGGAACAGCACATTGAAGAGGTCCAGCGAGGCGTGGCGCTCGTACTGCTTCTGCAGCACTTCCAGCCCGGCTTCCGCCTGGTTGGCGGCGCGGTAGTTGGCCAGCACCTGTTCGGCGACCAGACCCGAATATTCCGCGGCGTCGGTCATGACCGATTCCAGGTACAGCCTTTCGCGCTTCGGATCCTGTTCGATGAGGGCCAGTCGCGCGCGCAGCATCGCGGTGCGCACCATGGCGCCCCGGCTCGATGCGGCGTCGATGGCCGACAGGGCGTGGTCGGCGGCGTCCAGCGCCTTGTGGGCCGCCTCGATGTCGGCCGGCTTGGACGACAGCGCGGATTGCGCCTGCTCGCAGTAATAGTGCACGATCTGCGGCACCGGCTCGTCGACCAAGCCCTGCAGCGTCTTCACGGCCTCGATGGCGCGCGGCCAATCGTGTTCCGATTCGAAGATGCGGATCAGCGAGCGCAGCGCCGGCAAGGCGTAGCGGGTGTCCTTGAGCTGCTCGAAGCCGCTTTCCGCGCGGTCCAGCATGCCGGCCTTCAGGAAATCCTGGGCCAGTTCGTGTTGGGCATGCTCGCGCTCGGCGGCGGGCAGGTCCGACCGGTTAAGCAGGCTTTGATGCACGCGGATGGCGCGCTCCATCTCGCCGCGGCGGCGAAAGAGGCTGCCCAGCGCGAAGTGCAGCTCGGTGGTTTCGGGGTCCAGCTTGGCGACTTCGACGAAGGCGTCGATGGCGCGGTCCGGCTCTTCATTGAGCAGGAAGTTCAGGCCCCGGAAATACGAATCGGGCAGGCTGCGGGTTTCCCGCAGCATTTGCCGGATGTCGAAGCGCGCGGCCAACCAGCCCAGCGCGAACAGCACCGGCACGAAAATCAACCACCAAGGTTCAAAATCCACGGTTCGGGCTCTTGCGATAGGTCGGTGCGGAAAAGGCGATCTGCGGCGTACGCAACGGCATTACAGCGGCGACATCGGCGCAACGGCCTCAGGGGGCACGACGGGCGTGGTGCCATTCACCGCGGCCTGGACACGGTCCAGTTCACGGCGCAGACGCATGGCCTCGCGGCGGCGGCGCATGGCGGCGGGCACAGTCAGCAAGAGACCGAACAGGGCGCCCAGCACGAAAACGACCAGCATCACCACGATGAGCGGAACGTCCTGCACCACGTAATCGGCGTAGAACTTCACGGCAACCGGATCGGTGTTCTTCAGGGCGAACATCAATACCGCAACAAACACGAGCAATCGCAGGGCCCAGACTAGGTAGCGCATGGCGCATGCTCCTAAGAATTCAAGACTTTCAATTGTAAGCGACGTCTCCCGCCTGCCGCGAGAAAAAACCCCGTATCCGACTGCCGGAAAAACAAAGCCCCTTGATTGCTCAAGGGGCTTTGTTCGCGGTCCGATCCGCCCGAAGGCAGCCTTTCAGCCGTGCCGTCAATGGATGGCGTGCAGACTCGCCATCGACGGCATCGGGTCACTCGATCCAGAGGATTGAGCGTCCTCGTCATTGCCGCCGGCCAAGTCGACCCGCTCGCGCAATTCCTTGCCCGCCTTGAAGTGCGGCACCTGTTTACCAGGCACCAGCACCTGTTCGCCGGATTTCGGGTTGCGCCCGATGCGGGGAGACCGCTGCGACAGCGAAAAGCTGCCAAAACCGCGGATCTCGATGCGCTGGCCCGAGGCCAGGGCCTGGGTCATTGCATCGAGGACGGTCTTGACCGCGTAATCGGTGTCGCGGGCGGCCAGCTGAGGATAGCGGGCCGCCAAGGCGGCGATCAGCTCCGACTTGGTCACGAATTAACCGTCGTTGCGCTGTTGGTCCAGCTTGGCCTTCAGCAGCGCGCCGAGGTTGGTGGTGCCGGACGAAGCGCTGGCGTCGGACATGCGCTGGATCGTTTCGGCGGTTTCGGCGTTGTCACGGGCCTTGATCGACAGCTGGATCGAACGCGTCTTGCGGTCGATGTTGACGATCATGGCTTCGATGTTTTCGCCGGCGTTCAGGACGGTAGTGGCATCTTCGACACGGCCCGAGGAGATCTCGGAAGCGCGCAGGTAGCCTTCGACGTCCACGGACAGCGTCACGACGGCGCCCTTGGCTTCGACGGACTTGATGGTGCCCGGAACAACGGCGCCCTTGTCGAAGGTGGCGACGAAGTTGTTGAAGGGGTCGCCTTCCAGCTGCTTGATGCCCAGCGAGATGCGTTCCTTGTCGGTATCGATGCCCAGAACCACGGCTTCGATCTCGTCGCCCTTCTTGAAGTTGCGCACGGCTTCTTCGCCAGCTTCCGTCCACGACAGGTCGGACAGGTGGACCAGGCCATCGATGCCGCCGGGCAGGCCGACGAACACGCCGAAGTCGGTGATCGACTTGATGGCGCCGCGGACCTTGTCACCACGCTTGAAGTTGGTGGCGAACTCTTCCCACGGGTTCTGGCGGCACTGCTTCATGCCCAGGGAGATACGACGACGGTCTTCGTCGATTTCCAGGACCATGACTTCGACTTCTTCGCCCAGGGTAACGACCTTGCGCGGATCGACGTTCTTGTTGGTCCAGTCCATTTCGGACACGTGGACCAGGCCTTCGATGCCGGCTTCGACTTCAACGAACGCGCCGTAGTCGGTCAGGTTCGTGACCTTGCCGAACAGGCGGGTGCCCTGCGGGTAGCGGCGAGCCAGGCCCACCCACGGATCTTCGCCCAGTTGCTTGACGCCCAGCGAGACGCGGCTCTTTTCCTGGTCGAACTTGAGGACCTTGGCTTCGACTTCCTGACCCACTTGCAGGACTTCGGAGGGGTGACGCACACGGCGCCAGGCCATGTCGGTGATGTGCAGCAGGCCGTCGATGCCGCCCAGGTCCACGAACGCGCCGTAGTCGGTGATGTTCTTGACCACTCCCTTGACCACAGCACCTTCGTGCAGGGTTTCGAGCAGCTTCTGACGCTCTTCGCCCATGCTGGCTTCCAGCACCTGGCGACGCGACAGCACGACGTTGTTGCGCTTGCGGTCGAGCTTGATGACCTTGAATTCGAGGGTCTTGCCTTCGTACGGGGTCGTGTCCTTGACCGGACGCAGATCCACCAGCGAACCCGGCAGGAACGCACGGATGCCGTTGGTCATGACGGTCAGGCCGCCCTTGACCTTGCCCGTGATGGTGCCGGTGACCAGCTCGCCGTTTTCCAGGGCCTTTTCCAGTTGCAGCCAGGCCGACAGGCGCTTGGCGCGGTCACGCGACAGGATGGTGTCGCCGTAGCCGTTTTCCAGGGAATCGATGGCCACCGAGACGAAGTCGCCGGGTTGCACTTCGAGCTCGCCCTGGTCGTTCAGGAACTCTTCCAGGGGGATCAGCGCTTCGGACTTCAGGCCGGCGTTGACGACGACGAAGTTGTGGTCGACGCGCACGACTTCGGCGCTGATGACCTCGCCGGACTTCATGTCCTGGCTCTTGAGGCTTTGTGCGAAAAGGTCGGCGAAGCTTTCGCCGCCGGTGGCGGTAGTGGAAACGGAAGACATGGGGTTGAAATCCATTGGGCCGAAATGGCCGTTAAATACACACCGCAGCGGATTGCCCGCCACAGTGGAGTCAAAATACCTGTTTGCCGGTTCGCCCTTGCGGGGTGGCCCGTGGGGGTTGCGCCATGCTTGAACAGGGCCGAAAAAAATAATCAGGAAACTGCTTGTGGACCCGCGAAGGAACCGGGTGGGCCGACCCTGGACGGGTCAGCGGTCCGCCGAGGCGCGCTTCCAGAAATCCAGTATTGCCTGCACCGTTTCCGCAACCGTCAAATCAGACGAATCCAGCACGTGTGCATCCGCTGCAGGAGCCAAGGGCGCCGTAGTTCGCCCCATGTCGCGGGCGTCCCGCTCGCGCATATCCCGCAGAAGGTCGTCTAGATTAGCAGAAATTCCCTTTTCGATCAACTGCTTACAGCGCCTCTGCGCCCGCGCGACTACGTCGGCGACCAGGAACACCTTCAGGGGCGCATCGGGAAACACCACCGTGCCCATGTCCCGGCCGTCCGCCACCAGGCCCGGGGCCAGCCGGAAGGCGCGCTGACGCTCGAGCAGCGCCTGGCGCACGCGCGGAAAGGCCGCCACGCGGGAGGCGAAATTGCCGACTTCCTCGCGGCGGATGTCGTGGCCGGCCTCCCTGCCCTCCAGGTAGATATGGGGGCCATCGAAGCGCACGTCCAGGGTTTCGGCCACCCCGGCGACGGCGGGCTCGTCGTCGGCGGACAGGCCGCGGTTGAGCGCCGCCAGGGCGGTCAGGCGGTAGAGCGCGCCGCTGTCGAGCACCGTCCAGCCCAGCGCCTTGGCGACGCGATGGGCCACGGTGCCTTTGCCGGACGCGGTGGGGCCGTCGATCGTGATGACCGGGACGGCGGAGGAAGTTTCGGAGGAAATCAAAGTCATGGGCAACTTTCGCTAGGCCGCAACCAGGCCCGCGTAGACATCAAAATAACCCGGGAACGTCTTGCTGACGCAACCCGGATCGAGAATACGGACGGTCGACGGGCCGAAGGCCGCCAGCGAGAAGCACATCGCCATGCGATGGTCGTCCCAGGTACCGATATGGGCGTCGCGCCAGCCCTCCTGGGCGGGCGGCGTCACGCGCAGCCAATCCGGCCCCGATTCCACCTGCGCGCCCAGCTTCGCCAGTTCGGTCTGCATGGCATGGATGCGGTCCGTTTCCTTGACGCGCCAACTGCCGATATTGCGCAGGCGGCACGGGCCATCGGCGAACAGCGCCAGGGCCGCCGCGGTCATGGCCGCATCGGGAATCAGGTTGAAATCCGTGTCGAAGGCCTTCAGGCGCTCGCCCTCGGCGACGCGCGCGCCGGACACCTCGATCCAGTCGGGGCCGTAGCTCACGGCGGCGCCCATGTCGGCCAGGGTCGCCGCGAACGCAACGTCGCCCTGGATGCTGTCGGCGCCCACGCCGGTCACCCTCAGCGGACCGCCCCCGATCGCGCCCAGCGCGAGGAAATAGGACGCCGTGGACGCATCGCCCTCGACGGCGATCTGCCCGGGGCTGCGGTAGGCCGCGCCGCCCTCGATGACGAAGCGGCTCCAGCCATCGCGCCGCACCTGGACGCCGAAGCGCGCCATCAGGTTCAGCGTGATCTCGATATACGGCTTGGAAATGAGTTCGCCCGCGACCTCGATCGTGACCGGCTTGCCGCTGCTGCGCGCCTGCAGCGGCGCGGCGAGCAGCAAGGCCGTCAGGAACTGGCTGGACACCGATCCCTGCACCTGCGTCACCGCGTTCTCGGCGATGTCGCCGCGGCCGATATGCAGGGGCGGATAGCCCGGCTGGCCCAGATAATCGATGCGCGCGCCCAGCGCGTTCAGCGCGTCGACCAGATCGCCGATGGGGCGTTCGTGCATGCGCGGCACGCCCGACAGGCGATAGTCGCCGCCCATCAGCGCCAGCGCCGCGGTCAGCGGACGGATGGCGGTGCCGGCGTTGCCCATGAACAGGTCCGCGCTTTCGACGGGGAAGCGCGTCACGCCCTGCACCGTGACCCGGCCGGCCTCCAGCTCGGACACCTGCACGCCAAGCTGGCGCAAGGCGGCCAGCATCACCCGGGTGTCGTCCGAATCCAGCAGGCCGCTGATGAGCGTGCTGCCTTCGGCGATCGCGGCCAGCAGCAACACGCGGTTGGAAATGCTCTTGGAGCCCGGCAGGGCCATGACGCCCCGCGCTTGCCGTACGCGCGGCAGATCGAGATAAGGCAAAGCGCCCATGTCAGCTACTCCTTGCGCCAGTTGCGGCGCGCGCGGGCCGCCGTCTCCAGCAGCGTCAACAAAGCCGCGCCGTCGCCATCGGCGATGGCGCGTTCGGCACGGTCCAGCACTGCGCGGACGCCGGCGATCTCGGCCAGCATCGCGTCGCGGTTGGACAGGAAAATATCTCGCCACATCTCGGGCGAACCCGCCGCGATGCGCGTGAAATCGCGAAAACCGCTGCCGGCCAGGTCGAGACGGGTCGCGGCATCGGCGGCCGTGGCGACCTGTTCCATATAGGCCGCCGACAGCAGGTGCGGCAAGTGGCTGACCGACGCCAGCACCCGGTCGTGGGCATCCGCATCCATGTCGATCACGCCCGACCCACACGCCAGCCAGGCGCGGCGCACCCTATCCAGGGCGCTGGCTCCGTTTTCGGGCAAGGGAGTCAGGATGACGGTGCGCTTGCGGTAAAGATCGGCATCCGCCGCCTCCGGCCCCGTGCGTTCGGCGCCCGCGATGGGATGGCCCGGCACGAACTGCGCGATCCGGTCGCCCAGCGCGGCACGCGCCGCGGCGACCACTTCGGCCTTGGTGCTGCCGGCATCCGTGAGCACGGTATCCGCGCCCAGGTGCGCACGCATGCGCGACAACGCGTCCGCCAGTCCGCCCACCGGCGTCGCCAGCAGGATCAGGTCGGCGCGCGCGGCCGCCTCTTCCAGGGACACGGCTTCGTCGATCAGGCCCAGCTCGAGCGCGCGCGCCAGGGACTGCGCATTGCGTCCCGCCCCCAGCACCCTGCCCGCCTGCCCGGCCTTGCGCAGCCCCGCGGCGAAGGATCCGCCGATCAGGCCCACGCCGACGACGGCCAATACAGGAATCAGGGGGCCAGCGGCCCCCTGATCGGAAGACAGTGAAGCGCCGTTCATTCGGACAGGATGGCGGTCAAGGCGTCAATGAAACGCTGGTTCTCTTCCGGCAGCCCGATGGACACGCGCAGCCATTCGGGCAGGCCGTCGCCCGCCACCGGACGCACGATCACGCCGCGCTTGAGCAGCTCGAGATTGATGCGCGGCGCGTCGCCGACGTGGACCAGCACGAAGTTGCCGTAGCTGGGCACGTAGCGCAGCGTCAGGCGGTCGAACGCGGCGCACAGCTGCGCCTTGCCCGACTTGTTCGAGGCATAGGCCTCTTCCAGGTAGGCGGCGTCGCCCAGCGCGGCCACGGCGGCGGCCTGCGCCAGCGTGTTGACGTTGAACGGCTGGCGCACGCGGTTCAGCAGGTCGGTCAGGACGGGCTGCGCCACCGCGAAGCCCACGCGCAGGCCGGCCAGGCCGTAGGCCTTGGAGAAGGTGCGCGACACGATCAGGTTGGGGTAGCGGCGCACCAGCTCGGTGCTGTCGAACCGGAATTCGGGATCGAGGTATTCGTTATAGGCCTCGTCCAGCACGACCGTGACGCGGTCGCCATGGGCGGCGTGCACACGCTCGAGGAAGGCCGCGACCTTTTCGCCCGGCACGAAGGTGCCCGTGGGGTTGTTCGGGTTGGCGATGAACAGCAGACGCGTGTCGCCCGCGATGGCATCGAACATCGCGTCGAGATCGTGGCCGTATTCCTTGGCCGGCACCACGATGTGGCGCGCGCCGCGCGCCTGGGTGGCCAGGCGGTACACCGCGAACGAGTGCTGCGCATACACGGCGGACGTGCCGGGTTCCAGCAGCGCCAGCGCCGCGATTTCCAGGATGTCGTTGGAGCCGTTGCCCAGGGTGATCCAGTTCATGGGCACGCCGTAGCGTTCGGCCAACGCCGCCTTCAGATCGAAGCCGTTGGGATCCGGGTAGCGCGCCAGCGACTCGGCGGCGGCCAGCATGGCGTCGCGCGCCGACTTGGGCATGCCCAGCGGGTTTTCATTGGACGCCAGCTTGACGATACCCGCCGGATCCAGCCCGAACTCGCGGGCCAGTTCTTCGATGGGCTTGCCTGCCTGGTAAGGGGCGATGGCGCTGACGTGCGCGGGGGCTGCGAGGGGCTTGGATGCGGTGGTCATGTTGTGGAGACTCACGACGCCGGGTAGGAACCCAGCACTTTCAGGTAGGCAACCTGCGCCTGCAGGGCGGCAAGCGCGCGTTCGACGTTGGGATCATTGCGGTGCCCCAGCACGTCGACGTAGAAATAGTATTCCCACTGGCCGGTGCGGGCGGGCCGGGACTCGAAACGCGTCATCGACACGCCGTTGGCCGCCAGCGGGGCCAGCATTTCGTAGACGGCGCCCGCGCGGTTCGGCACCGCCAGGATCAGGCTGGTCTTGTCGTTGCCGCTGACCAGCGGCTCGATGCTGCCAATGGCCAGGAACCGGGTGCGGTTGTGGGGGTCGTCCTGGATGCCGGCCGCGACAACCTGCAGGTTCCAGGCCGGAGCCGCAACCTCGCCCGCAATGGCGGCGATCGTGGGATCGCCCGCCGCCGCGCGCGCGGCTTCCGAATTGCTGGAGGCGGCCACGCGGGCCACGTCCGGATAGTTGCGCGTCAGCCAGCCCTGGCACTGGGCCAGCGCCTGCGGATGCGCGGAAATCGTCTTGATGCCATCCATGCTGCCGGACAGCGACATCAGGCAATGGCGGATGACGAGCGAGCGCTCGCCCAGGATCTTGAGCGGCGTGTTCAGCAGCAAGTCCAGGCTGCGGTTGACGGCGCCTTCGGTGGAGTTTTCCACCGGCACCATGCCCACATCGGCCTGGCCCGCCTCGACGGCGCGGAAGACTTCATCGAAGGACGCGCACGGCAGCTTCTGCACGGCATGGCCGAAATGCTCCATTGCCGCCTGCTCCGAGAAAGAGCCTTGCGGCCCCAGGAAGGCAACCGTCATGCCGCGCTCCAGGCCGCGGCAGGCCGAGATGATCTCGGTCCAGACCGCCGCCACGCCCGCGTTCGGGAAGGGGCCGGGGTTGGTCTGCTGCAGGCGGCGGATGACTTCGGCTTCGCGCTCGGGGCGCAGCACCGGGCCGTCGGCGTGCGCGGCGTGCTTGGCCTCGCCCACTTCCAGCGCAGCGCTCGCGCGCTGCGTCAGCAGTTCGAGGATCTGTGCGTCCAACGCATCGATGCGGGCGCGTAGGGGGCGCAGCTTGCGCTGCAGGTCATCATCCATAGCGACGCTCGAATTCCTTCAGGTACTCGACCAGTGCCGACACCCCGGCCAGGGGCACGGCGTTGTAGATGGAGGCACGCATGCCGCCCACGCTCTTGTGGCCCTTCAGCTGCGTCAGGCCGGCCGCGTCCGCGCCTTGCAGGAAGGCGTCGTTGAGCGATTCGTCGCGCAGCACGAACGGCACGTTCATGCGCGAGCGCACGGGCGCGTGAATGGGGTTGCGGTAGAACGAGGAGCTGTCCAGGTAGCCATACAGCAGATCGGCCTTGGCCTTGTTGGCAGCTTCCATGCCCGCCACGCCGCCGTTGGCCTTGACCCACTTGAATACCAGGCCGGCGATGTAGATCGCGAACGTGGGCGGCGTGTTGTAGCGCGAATGCTCGGCGGCCACGTTGGCGTAGTCGAACGCGGACGGGCAGATCGGCAGGGCATGGCCGATCAGGTCGCGGCGCGCGATGACCATGGTCACGCCGGCTGGGCCGGCGTTTTTCTGTGCGCCGGCATACATCATTCCGCAGCGCGTCACGTCCATCGGACGCGACAGGAAATGCGAGGAAGCGTCGACGACCAGCGGCACGTCGGGCGCGCCCAGGTCGGCGGTGTCGGGCCAGTCCATGAACTCGACGCCGCCGATGGTTTCATTGCTGCACAGGTGCAGGTAGGCGGAATCCTTGCGCACCTGCCAGGTATCGACCGGCGGCACCCAGGTCAGCGGCGCCTGCTCGCGGCCATCCAGTTCGATGGCCCGCTCGCTGCTCGCCGCCACTTGCGCGCTGCCGTAACGCCCGGCTTCCTTGTACGAGCGCTTGGACCAGTGGCCCGTCACGACGAAGTCGGCCGCCGGCGTACCGCGGCGCCCCATGAGGTTCATGGGTACGATGGCGTTTTCCCCGGAACCCCCGCCCTGCATGAACATGACGGCGTAATCCGCCGACAGGCCCAGCAGGTCGCGCAAGTCCGATTCTGCTTCGTCGCAGATCTGCACGAAGTGCTTGCCGCGATGGCTCATTTCCATCACGGACATGCCGCTGCCGTGCCAGTCCAGCATTTCCGCAGCAGCTTGCTGCAGCACCACCTCGGGCAAGGCCGAGGGGCCTGCCGAGAAGTTCCAGGGGCGGGCCATTATTGCTCCGTAGGTTCCGTCGAATCCGTCGTATCCGCCGCGTCGTCGCCGCCGTCAGTGTCCTGGTCGTCCGCATCCAGGTCGCCGTCATCGTCCGCGTCGCTTTCCACGACCCGGCGCACGCCCGACAGCGAGCTGCCGTCGTCGACGTTGATGAGCGTGACGCCTTGCGTCGCGCGGCCCATTTCACGGATTTCAGAGACGCGGGTGCGCACCAGGACGCCGCCCGTCGTGATCAGCATGATCTCGTCGGAAGGCATGACCAGCACGGCGCCAACCACCTTGCCGTTGCGCGAGCTGGTCTGGATGGCGATCATGCCCTTGGTGCCGCGGCCGTGGCGCGTGTACTCGGTGATCGGCGTGCGCTTGCCATAGCCATTTTCAGTGGCGGTCAGCACGCTTTGCGTTTCGTCGCCGGCGACGAGCAGCGCGATCACGGTCTGGGTGTCTTCCAGCATCATGCCGCGCACGCCGCGGGCGTTGCGGCCCATCGGGCGCACGTCGTTCTCGTCGAAGCGCACGGCCTTGCCGGCGTCGGAGAACAGCATGACGTCGTGCTTGCCGTCGGTGAGATCGGCGCCGATCAGGTAATCGCCGTCATCGAGGTCCACGGCGATGATGCCGGCCTTGCGCGGGTTGGAGAAGTCGGACAGCGGGGTCTTCTTGACCGTGCCGCGCGAGGTCGCCATGAACACGTAGTGGTCTTCGCTGAATTCCTTGACCGGCAGGACCACGGTGATCTTCTCGCCTTCCGCCAGCGGGAACATGTTCACGATGGGCTTGCCGCGAGAGTTGCGCGTGCCTTGCGGCACTTCCCAGACCTTCAGCCAGTACACGCGGCCGCGGTTGGAGAAGCACAGCAGGAAATCGTGCGTGTTGGCGATGAACAGCTGGTCGATCCAGTCGTTTTCCTTCATCGCCGTGGCCTGCTTGCCGCGTCCGCCGCGCTTTTGCGAACGGTACTCGGACAGCGGCTGGCTCTTGATGTAGCCGCCGTGCGACAGCGTCACGACCATGTCGGTCGGCGTGATCAGATCTTCGGTGTCGAGTTCGGTCGCGTTCAGCTCGATTTCCGAGCGGCGCGTATCCTTCGCGCCGGTCGAGAATTCAGCTTTGATGGCCTGCAGCTCTTCGCTGATGATCGTGGTGATGCGCTCGGGGCGCGCCAGGATGTCCAGCAGATCGGCGATGGTGGACATGATGTCCTTGTATTCGCCGACGATCTTGTCCTGCTCCAGCCCGGTCAGGCGTTGCAGGCGCATGTTCAGGATTTCCTGGGCCTGCGTGTCGCTCAGGCGGTACATGCCGTCGCCCTGGAGGCCGAACTCGACGCCCAGGTCGTCCGGACGGAAGGCCGCGCGGCCTCCCGGCGTGTCGCCGTCGGCGCGCGACAGCATCTCGCGAACCAGGGACGAATCCCACGACTTCGCCATCAGTTCCTGGCGGGCGACCGGAGGGGTCGGCGCCGCCTTGATGATCGCGATGAAATCGTCGATGTTGGCCAGCGCGACGGCCAGGCCTTCCAGCACGTGGCCGCGTTCGCGGGCCTTGCGCAACTGGAACACCGTGCGGCGCGTGACCACTTCCCGGCGGTGCTGCAGGAAGTAGTCGATCATCTGCTTCAGGTTGAGCAGACGGGGCTGGCCGTCAACCAGCGCCACCAGGTTCATCCCGAAGGTGTCCTGGAGCTGGGTGTTCTTGTACAGGTTATTGAGGACGACCTCGGGCACCTCGCCGCGCTTGAGCTCGATGACCAGGCGCATGCCGTCCTTGTCGGACTCGTCGCGGATGTCGGAGATGCCTTCGATCTTCTTGTCGTTGACGAGCTCGGCAATGCGTTCCTGCAGCGTCTTCTTGTTGACCTGGTAGGGGATCGCGTCGACCACGATGGCCTGGCGGTTGCCCTTTTCCATGTCTTCGAAGTGGGTCTTGGCGCGCATGATGACGCGGCCGCGGCCCGTACGGTAGCCCTCGCGCACGCCGGACATGCCGTAAATGACGCCGCCCGTGGGGAAATCAGGCGCTGGGATGAGCTCCATGAGCTCATCGACCGAGCACGCCGGATTGCGCAGGCAGTACAGGCAGCCGTCGACCACTTCCTGCAGGTTGTGGGGCGGAATATTGGTAGCCATGCCCACCGCGATGCCCGAGCTGCCGTTGACCAGCAGGTTGGGCAGGCGCGACGGCAACAGCAGCGGTTCTTGTTCGCTGCCGTCGTAGTTGGGGCCGAAGTCCACCGTTTCCTGGTCGATGTCGGCCAGGAGCTCGTGCGCGATCTTGGCCAGGCGGATTTCGGTGTAACGCATCGCCGCGGCGTTGTCGCCGTCGATGGAGCCGAAGTTGCCCTGGCCGTCGACCAGCATGTAGCGCATGGAGAAATCCTGCGCCATGCGGACGATGGTGTCATAGACGGACTGGTCGCCGTGGGGGTGGTATTTACCGATGACGTCCCCGACGATACGCGCCGACTTCTTGTAGGCGCGGTTCCAGTCGTTGTTCAGTTCGTGCATCGCGTAGAGCACGCGCCGGTGGACGGGCTTGAGGCCGTCCCGCACATCCGGTAGCGCCCGACCGACGATCACGCTCATCGCGTAATCGAGGTAACTGCGGCGCATCTCTTCTTCCAGCGATACCGGAAGCGTCTCCTTGGCAAAGGAATCCATATATATAACGACAGAATCGTGTAAGGAGGAACCCGGGCCGGGTAAACAGGAAATTCTATCATTCGATTCGCGGAGCGGTCAGAAGGGCCGCCCGAAGTGGCGCCCAGGCGGACCAGGCGGGGCCAGATCGGGACGCGGCCGCCGGCACGGCCGCCCGCGCCCTGCGGGCCTGTTGTCAAAAACCAACATGGAAAACCGATGGAGTGCCGAAAACGTCATATCCAGCGTTAATGCGCCTGTCCAGGGAAGCCAAAGCCCCCCAAATGCCTTAAGATTGTTTCCAGCACGCAGGAAACCCAGTAGCTATTCCTTTGAACCAGCTCTTGGCGTTGCTATACTGGCCCCGTTTTCCTGATATGCGGCGGGGGTTCGCTGCGAGTCACTTATCCAGCTTCAAGCTCAACGAGGAGAAACATGAACAAACCCTCCAAATTCGCTCTGGCGCTCGCCTTCGCCGCCGTCACGGCCTCTGGTGTAGCCTCGGCCCAGTCGTATCCCGACACGGTGGACAACTGGCGCAACCCGTTCGGTGACGTTTGGAAGAACGGCACGAACGAATTGTGCTGGCGCGATGCGTTCTGGACCCCCGCTACCGGTATCCCCGGTTGCGACGGCGTTCCGGTTGCACAACAGAAGGCGAAGCCGGCCCCGATGGCGGCAAAGGTCGTGTTCAATGCTGACACGTTCTTCGACTTCGACAAGTCGACCCTGAAGCCCGAAGGCCGTCAGCTGCTGGACCAAGTCGCCCAGCAAGCTCGTGGCATCGACCTCGAAACCATCATTGCTGTTGGCCACACCGACTCGATCGGCACTGAAGCCTACAACCAGAAGCTGTCCGAGCGGCGTGCTGCTTCGGTCAAGAGCTACCTGGTCAGCAAGGGTATCGACCCCAACCGTATCTATACGGAAGGCAAGGGCGAGCTGAACCCGATCGCCTCCAACAAGACGAAGGAAGGCCGCGCCCAGAACCGTCGCGTTGAGATCGAAATCGTGGGTAGCCGCAAGTAATTGCCGGACTAGCTACAATAAAGGGGCCTCGCATAGCGAGGCCCTTTTTTTCGCCGCCAGCGCACCCATTTGGTGCAGCGGCGCGCGCCGTCCTCGCCTAGCGCGACGGACCCCCTCTATATATAGAGTGCCTTTCGCTGGACCCGCCCATGACCACGCAAACTCACGACACCGCCCGCCCCGCCGTCAATGCCGACCAGGCCGAACTGGACAAGTTCGGTGCCCTGGCGAGCCGCTGGTGGGATCCCGAAAGCGAGTTCAAGCCCCTGCACGCCATCAACCCCCTGCGGCTGGAATGGATCCAGGAGTGCGCGGGCAGCCTGGCGGGCAAGGCCGTGCTGGACGTGGGTTGCGGCGGCGGCATCCTGTCCGAAGCCATGGCCCGCAGCGGCGCGGAAGTCACCGGCATCGACCTGGCCGACAAATCCCTGAAGGTGGCACGCCTGCATGGCCTGGAATCGGGCGTGAAGGTGGATTACCGCAAGATCCCCGTCGAAGAGCTGGCGGCCGAACGGCCCGGCCATTACGACGTGGTGACCTGCATGGAAATGCTGGAACATGTGCCGGATCCCGCCTCCATCGTGCGCGCCTGCGCGGCGCTGACCAAGCCGGGCGGCTGGGTGTTCTTTTCCACCCTGAACCGCAATGCCAAGTCCTTCCTGTTCGCCATCGTCGGCGCGGAATACGTCCTGCGCCTGCTGCCCCGCGGCACGCACAGCTATGAGCAGTTCATCAAGCCCAGCGAACTGTCCGCCGCGGCGCGCGGCGCCGGGCTGGAACCGGTCAGCATGCGCGGCATGGAGTACAACCCCATCACCCAGATCTACACTCTGTCGTCCGACACTTCGGTCAACTACCTGATGGCTACCCGCAAATGAGCGCCCTGATCCTGTTCGACTTCGACGGCACGCTGGCCGATACGGCCCCCGACCTGGCCGCCGCGGCCAACCGCCAACGCACCCGCAAGGGCCTGGAACCGATGGCCTACGAGGCGCTGCGCCCGGTGGCCTCCCAGGGCGCCCGCGGCCTGCTGCGCGTGGCGCTCGGCCTGAGGCCGGGCGACCCCGACTACGAACCCACCCGACTGCAGTTCCTGGAAGACTACGCGGCCGGCTCCACCGTGCACAGCAAGCTGTTCCCCGGCATCGAGGCGCTCCTGTCCGACATCCGCCGCCGCGGCCTGTCCTGGGGCATCGTGACCAACAAGGTCACCTACCTGACCCTGCCCATCGTCGAATACCTGGACCTGACGCGCGAAAGCGCCGTGCTGGTGTGCGGCGACACGACCGCCCATTCCAAGCCGCACCCCCTGCCGCTGCAGCACGCCGCGCGCGAGGCCGGCTTCTCGGTCGAACGCTGCGTCTATGTCGGGGACGACCTGCGCGACATCCAGGCGGCGCACGCCGCCGGCATGCCCGCCGTTGCCGCGGCCTATGGCTACGTCGGCGAAGACGACAACATCACCACCTGGGAAGCGGAAACCTGCGCCCACTCCTCCACGGAACTCTGGTCCGCCATCGAGCCGCTGCTGCCCAGCGACCTGCGATAAGCGCGACGGGGCGAGCCGCTGTCCGGCCCGCCCCGGCCCGGCGCCGATCCGCCGAATTAGTTGACCATAACGAACAATCTTTCCCGGATCGGCGTCTTTATCCCGAAACCAAAGTCACTTAAAGTGTGATCCATGCACGGTATCGGGGCCTTCCCGATATCTCACCGGCCAACGCCGGAGCCTCGGGCAATGCCGCCCGCGGCCTCAGATCCAACGCGCCCACGCCATTCAGCCCAGGCGCGGTGCCGGACGCCCCCGGGGCGCCGAGCACGCCAGACCTTTTCATTCATCGATAACGCCTGTCCGCGCGCCGCCACCCCGCGCCGCGCCAGAGGAATGCCTATGCTATTGCCCATCCTGCTGCTTTCCGCCGCCGGTTTCACCATCCTGACGACAGAATTCCTGATCGTCGGCCTGCTGCCGGGCCTCGCCCGCGACCTGAACGTCACGGTCTCCCAGGCTGGCCTGCTGGTTTCGCTGTTCGCCTTCACGGTGGCCGCGACCGGCCCTCTCCTGACGGCGCTCATGACCAATGTCGAGCGCAAGCGGCTCTTCATCAGCGTGCTGGTGCTGTTCGGCCTGTCCAACGCCCTGGCCGCGGCGGCGCCCAACATCTGGGTCATGGCGATCGCCCGGTTCGTCCCCGCCCTGGCCCTGCCCGTGTTCTGGTCGCTGGCCAGCGCCACGGCGGTGGAGCTGGTGGGCCCCGCCCGAGCCGGCCGCGCGATTTCCACGGTCGCCTTCGGCATTGTGGCCGCTACTGTGTTCGGCATCCCCATCGGCGTGCTGATTTCCGACGCCTTCGGCTGGCGCGCCGCCTTCGCCATCCTGTCGGGCGTTGCGTTCGCCAAGGCGCTGTTGTTGCTGTTCGCCTTCCCCAGCACGCGCATCCGCGCCGACAGCGTCAAGCTCGCCACGCA
Source organism: Achromobacter agilis (assembly GCF_900496965.1). Classification (GTDB taxonomy): domain Bacteria; phylum Pseudomonadota; class Gammaproteobacteria; order Burkholderiales; family Burkholderiaceae_B; genus Achromobacter; species Achromobacter agilis. The sequence continues at coordinate 59,221 of NZ_UFQB01000029.1, read as the reverse complement.
GCTGCGCATCCTGCGCAACCCCATCGTGGTCGGCCACGTGCTGCTGTCGCTGCTCGTCTTCACCGGCATGTTCACCGCCTACACCTATCTGGCAGACATGCTGGAGCGGCTGGCCGGCTTCAATGGCCAGATCGTCGGCTGGACGATGATGGCGTTCGGCGCGGTAGGCCTGGTCGGCAACACGCTGGGGGGACGCATGGTGGACCGCAGCCCCCTGGGTGCGACCGCCCTCTTCTCCTCGCTGATGGCGGCGGGACTGGCGGCGCTCGTCCCCGTCATGGCGTCGCACGGCCTGCTGGCCGTGGCGCTGGGCGTCTGGGGCATCGCACAGGCGGCGCTGTTCATCGTTTGCCACGTGCGGCTGATGAAGTCCGCGCCCGAAGCGCCAGCGTTCGCCGCGTCCCTGAATATCTCGGGGGCCAATATCGGCATCGGCCTGGGCGCCGTGGTGGGCGGGCGCATCATCGACACCTATGGCCTGGGCACCCTGGGCTGGGCGGCCGCCGTCATCGTCGCCATTTCCGTCGGCCTGACCTTCCTGCTGATGGCCGCCACCCGCGCCCGCTCCGAACCCAAGGGGGCCTGCGCCAACGCCGCCTGAGCCTTGCTGTGTCCCTGGCGCCACGCCAAAGCAGGTGTACGCAGAGATCACGGCAGGCTATGGCATTTCCCAGTACAATAGAGTTCTTGGGGCCGATCCGGATTCGACGTGGGTCGCGAAACAACTCAGGGCATGCCGAGCACCAGTACGCTCGTTAAACCACTGGAACACTACAAACGCCAACGACGAGCGTTTCGCTCTCGCCGCTTAAGCGGTGAGCCGCTGCACTGATCTGTCCTTGGGTCAGGCGGGGGAAGGCAACTTCCTAGGGGGGCAACCCTCGAACCGCAGCAGCGACATTCACAAGGAATCGGTTTGAACTGGGGTCACACGGTTCAAATTTAAATTACGTGAATCGCTCTGGTCCGGCCTGTCGGTTGGCTAAGTCCAGGGTTAAAACCAAATAAATCGACTACGCATGTAGAACTGGTTGCGGAGGGCTTGCGGACGGGGGTTCAATTCCCCCCGGCTCCACCAAATTAGCAAGCATTAGACAGTAGCAGACAGGGGCGGACGGGTTAACCGATCCGCCCTTTTCTGTCTCCGGCTGTCCGCCGTTTCACACGGCTTTCACACAGAAATCACACCGCCATGAACGACAACGGAATCCTGGAACAGGTCGGAGGCCCGTACGTGGCCGAGGCCATCAAGTCGCTGCCGCCGGCCGCAGCTGCAGAGGACCGCGATTACATCGTGGAGACCGACGCAGGGCATGCTGGCCGGGTCCGGCTGTTCTTCCGCAAGCAGAAGGCCAAGCGCGGGAAGTTCAGCGATTCCAGGGGACGATCGCCCGCATGGGCGCCATAGGTTGAGAACGCCGCAACAACCGGAAAACGAAAAGGTTGCTGCGGCGACACGGGCCGGGATCGGTCAGTACTTGAAGCTCACGCGAGCCCAGAATGTGCGGCCCGGCTCGTTCACCGACGTGTTGGCGGCATAGCCGAAGCCGGCATTGCCCGCCAGATTCAGGTGCTCGCTGTAGGTCTTGTTGAACAGATTGTCCACGCCCAGCGATAGCCGGACCTGCTTGTTGACCGCGTAGCCGCCATTGATGGAAAACACGCCGAAGCCGGCGCTAGGACCGAAATCCTTGCCGACGACGTTGCCTTCGTTCAGGGCATAACGCTTCTGCGCGGCGACGATGCGCCAGAGGGCGCCGGCCGACCAGGTGCCGTCGTCGTAGGCGGCGCTGAGCTTGGCCTCCAGCGGCGGCATCTGCGGCAAGGCCCTGCCGTCGCTGCGGTTCTGGCCCCAGGCGTAGGCCAGCGTCGCGCCGAGCTTCCAGCTGGGAGCGATCCGATAGGATGCGCCGAGCTCGCCGCCGGCGATCCTGGCGTTCACATTGGTCGCCTGCGAGGACGCGCCCATCATGCCGCCCGATGTGTAGTTGAACAGGATGAAATCATTGACGTAGCCCGCGTAGCCCGAGAACCAGGCATCCACCGTTTCCGTCCTGTACTGCGCGCCGAAATCCAATTGGGTGGTCTTCTCGGGTTTCACGCCCCGGAAGGCATTGACGGAGCCGGTCGGCCCGCGGTCCGGCGAAAACAGCTCCCAGTAATCAGGGAAGCGCTCGACATGCCCGAGGCCGATGTAGACGGTGGCCGGAATTGCCTCCAGGTCCTGCTCGTATCGCAGGAAGCCGCTAGGCAGCGTGTCGTTGCGGCGCTCGCCGGCCGTCGGATTGGGCATGGGCATCATCATCCCGCCGTCGTTCTGGCGGAAATCCTTTGCCGATGCCCAGTCCACCCGCGCGCCGCCGATGACGCGGCTGCCGGGCGCGGCGCGCCAGGTCACTTCGCCGAACAACCCGGCATTGGAAAAGTCCGCGTCCTTGACCCAGGGCTGGCTGCGATAGGAAACCGCCCCCATGCCACTGCGGAGCCGGTGACGGCTTTGCTGGAAGTCCGCGCCGGTCACGAGATCGACGTCGCGCGACAGGTTCCAGGTGCCGGCGAAACGCCCTCCCCACGTGGCGCGGTCGACGTCGGAAGCCATTGCCATGGGCATCGCGCTCATCGGATCCGGCGTGCGCAGCGTGAAGTTATCCATCACGTGGTCCGCGTAGTTGTAGTACAGCTGCGCCTCGACCTGGTTCAGGACCGTCCCGATATTGCGCTTCTCGAACCGCAAGCCGAAACTCTCGCGCTTGAATTGCGAGCCGTCCATGCCGCGCCCGGCATAGCGCGCCTCGCCGTCGCCGGTGCCGGCGGTCAGTTCGTAAACGGTATCGGCGTCCGGCGTGAAGCCCAGCGTGACGTCCGCGTTCCATTTGTCCCAGCGCGACGGCACAGTGTTGCCGTCGCCGTCCTTGTAGTCCTGGGAATGGGAGTGGTTGGCCGTGATGCGGGTGTACACCTTTTCATTGCCCACGGTCAGGTCGGCCGCCTGGTCGTTGCGGCCGAACGAGCCGCCCAGCAGGCTGCCGTCGAATCTCACGCCCGCTTCGGTGAAGCGCGGAGTGTCGCGATCGAATTTGATCGTGCCGGCCGATGCGCCCGGCCCCCACAACACCGTCTGCGGCCCCTTGATGACGGTGAGCTGGTCGAAGTTCTCGGGAGAAATATAGGAACTGGGCGCATCCATGCGGGCGGGGCAGGCGCCGGGCATGGACGTGCCATTGGTCAGGAGGTTCAGGCGCGAGCCGAACATCCCGCGCAGAACCGGGTCGCCGTTGGTTCCGCCATTGCGGATCGACGAGAACCCGGGAATGGTCTTGAGGTAGTCCGTGCCGTCGCTGGCAGGCAAGGGCTGGCGAGGAATCTTCGGATCCGTCGTGAACGTGAGCGGCGCGCTGGGCGCCACCCCAGTGATCACCACCGGATCCATGGTGGAGACGACGCCGGCGTCCGTCGATTGCGGCCAGGCGGGAAACGCGGCGGCCAACGCGGCCGCGAGGAAACTCATCCGCAGAAATTCGTCTTTCTTGTACATGTCGGGTTTCTATTGCTATGCAAGGTCCATGACCACCGCCCGCGCCAGCGACCGCCGGGCCTGTGCGGCGCCAGCGCTGTCGATGTTCGGAGCGAGTGGAAAAGTGCGAAACCGGCTTACGCAGGGGCGTGGCATTCCGGGCCCGGCCGCAGGCCGCGCGCGAAACGCACCGATAACGTCTGGAGGGGAGTCAGGCCAGGAAAGGCGGCGCGCGCGATTTCTGCGGCAGTCGAGCCAGCGCGCTGGAGAAATAGACCGCGATGCCCGGACGCGGCACGCCAGGCGCCGCCACGGGCAGAAGCCAGGCAAGGACGAACAGTTCGGGAAGCGTGGCGCCGCCCAGCATCGCGCAGCCGGCGGCGCAGCAATGCGGCAAGGCGCCGCTGTGCTGCTCGGCGTCCTGTGCGGGACGCTGGATATCGAGGGTCACCACGCGCGGCCCAGTGGCCGTGCAAATGATGGTGGTCGCGCCCGCCTTGCCGGATGCAAGCCCGGACGACGCCAACGCAGAAGAGGCAACCAGGGCCTGAAAGACGAACAGAAGCGCTGCGGCTAGCGCGACGCATCGTCTACTGGCGTGGGCTCCTGTGTACATTCGCATCCCTTGATCGGCGCAGATGGTATCACGCGATAACGGAGCAAATGCCGCCTCAGCGCGGCGCGGCGGGGGGATTCTGGCGCGGACATGATCTCGGACAATAACCGGCGCGTAGCGTGCGGCACGGCCCGCGCCCGGTCCGCCCGTATTTCCTCAGGGCGTCACGATGTTGAACCAGAACTCGAAGTTATCGAGCGCGGCGAACATCTCCGTGATCTGCTGCTGGTCGCCCGTCACTTTCACGTCGCCCTTGGCGATGGCGTCCTTGAGCGTCATTTCCTTGAGCATCATGCGGTTGAGCGTATCGCGGCTGAGCGTCATGCTCGCCGTCGGTTCCTTCGACTGCTTGCCTTCGGTATGGTTGAGCACGCTGTTCACCATCTCCAGCATGTACTTCTGGTTGGTGTCGGTGAAGTCCAGGTTGAGCACGACGTGCTTGCCCGCGGCCTTGTCGCGATTCAGGCGCACCGCGAAATAGTCGAAGAGCATGTCGAGCGTCATCGCGCGTACCGTGTCCGGGCTGGCCGTATCCGGGACGGGCAGTTTCTGCACGCCTTCGCGCAGTTCCTTGGCCCCGGTCAGGTAGAAGTTGCGCCACGGCCCGCTTTCCGCCTGATACCCCATCTGCTCCAGCGCGTCGGCCTGCAGGTTCTTGGCCTCCTGGTTGTTGGGGTCGGCGAAGACCGCGTAGTTCACCACTTCGGCCACCCAGCGGTACTCGCCCTTCTTGTAGTATTCGCGGGCCTTCTTCAGGATGGCCGGTATGCCGCCCATCATGTCCACGTAGCGCTTGGAAGCCTCCTGGATGGGAAGCGTGTGCAGCGTGGCCGGGTTGCCGTTGAACCAGCCCAGATAAAGAACGTAGGTGGCGCGCACGTCATGGTTCACCGAGCCGTAGTAGCCGCGGTTCGAGAACTTGGTGGCGATGGACTCGGGCAGCTTGACCTGCTCGGCGATCTCTTCCTTGTTGTAGCCCATGTTGGCCAGGCGCAAGGTTTCGTCGTTGATGTAGCGGTACATGTCCCGCTGCATGCCAAGCTGCTCCTGCACTTCTTTCTTGCCCCACACCGGCCAATGGTGCATGGCGTACATCACTTCGACATCGTCGCCCCACAGGGCCAGCGCCTCGTTCAGGTACTTCGACCACGCCAGCGGATCGCGGATCTTTGCCCCGCGCAACGAATAGGTGTTGTGCAGCGTGTGGGTGGAATCCTCGGCCGTGTTCAGCGCTTTCTTTTCCTTGATGTAGTACAGCATCTCGGCAGGCGCTTCGCTGCCCGGCGCATACAGGAACTCGTACGTGAGTCCGTCGATAGTGCGCTTTTCGCCGGTTTTCTCGATGATGTCGGTGGGCGGAATGAGCGTAACGGTGCCGGCGGAAGTGGTGGTGCCCAGGCCCGCGCCGACTTGCCCGGTGGCGCTGGGCGGCAGTAGGTTCCCGTACATGTAGCTGGCGCGGCGGCTCATCGCGGTGCCCGCCATGACGTTTTCCGCCACGGCGTGCTCCAGGAAGCCAAGCGGCGCGTAGATCTTCACCTTGCCCGCCTTGACGTCCGCTTCGTCCACCACGCCGCGCACGCCGCCATAATGATCCACGTGGCTGTGCGTGTAGATCACGGCCACCACGGGCTTCTTGGGGCGGTGCTGATAGTAGAGGTCCAGCGCGGCCTTGGCCGTCTCGGTCGAAATGAGGGGATCCATGATCGTCAGCCCTTCCTTGCCTTCGACGATCGTCATGTTGGACAGGTCGTAGTTGCGCACCTGGTAGATGCCGTCAGTGACCTGGAAGAGCCCCGAGATGTTCAGCAACTGGGACTGCCGCCACAGGCTGGGATTGACCGTTTCCGGAGCCGCCGCTCCTTCCTTGATGAAGTCGTACTTTTTCGGATCCCAGACCAGATTGCCCCCGGTGCCCTTGATCATGCCGTCGGGCAGCGGCGCAATAAAGCCTTTGTGCGCCAGTTCGAAGGAGGTCTTGTCAGAGAACGGCAGCGCCTTCAGCAGCGCCGCGTTGGCGTCCTTGGTAGCCGCCTCGGCGGGTTTCGGCTGCTCGGCCGACCACGCGCTCCCCGCCAGCGAGAAAGCGATCGCCGTCAACGCCATCCGCGCCAGCCGGTACCTGGGCGCCTTGGCCCGATGAGACCGGCGGCCATGGGATTCGGACAGGACGTTCACACTGCGGGGGGGCTTCATCATGACATGGTCTCCAAACGTGGGGAATGGATGGGCCGCGCGGGTACGCCGCCCAGTCAGGCAATGAGGTCACGCGAATGCAGGAATGCGCTTGGGCTTGCTTGGGGCGCGAGGGCCCCGTAGAGGCGCGCCGGGCCGGTGGACCGGGCGGGGTCTGGCAATCAGGAAAGAGAGAAAGTAGGCGGGACAGCAGAGCAGAGCCCTGGCGGCGAAGCTGCGTAACGCAGGCCATCGTTGCATCCAACCACCCTCCCGCATTTTGGCAAATAACGTACGAGTGAAACGCCAGAACCGCTTGATGCCCGCGCTCGCGCGCCGAGATGCATTAATCGTACACAAAATTTCGATTGAATCAACCGTGGATGCTACAAATGCAAAGCGCCCGCGCGCCGTATCCGGCGCCGCGCCTGCGGGAAACCCCGCCAGGCGGATCCGGTCGGGCAGCGCCTCACCCCTTCGATGCAGGTCCAAAGCAGGAGCAACGATGATCGGACGGCCTGGCGGGACTCCCAGCGGAAAACACAAGATCGGTCTGCTTGCGGTACTGACCGTCCTTGCAATACTTGGCGTCTCCGTGGGGTTCATCAACGCGCTGTACTCGGGTTATCAGGTGCAGAAGGCGCAAGTGATCGCGAATTCGCTGGCCTCCAACCGCGTCTATGCCGAAAAGCTCGCCGAAGTGATCAACGTCTACATCGGGGCGCTGCACCGCCAGCTCCAGGCGGGCGCGCCGCACCTGGCCGCGCAGCGGGACGATCCCCGTGCGCTGCGCGGCGAACTGCAACGCCTGGCCAGCCAGGCCGATGCCGTGGTGTCGGTCTGGCTGGCGGACGCCGACGGCCGGATCATCGCAAGCACGGCGGACGCCGCGCCGCAGGCCGGCGATGCGCGGCGCCTTGCCGATCTGGGCGTGCGCGAGCTGCGCGTGGGCCAATGGGTCGCACAGCGCCCCGGCGACGGCGGCGCAGCGCTGGTGCTGGTCGAACCGGTAGCGCGCCGCCAAGGCGAGCCCTCAGGCTATGTCGCCATGATGATCGCCCTGGACGACGGCAGCGGCATAGATCGCGTGATCAGCGGCCAGGCCCCGGCGGACGGCACGTCGGTATTCCTGGTCAGCAACGCCGGCCAAGTGCTGTACCGTAGGCAGGCCACCCGCAGTGCGCTCGTGCTAGCCACTCTCGCGCCTATCCGCGAAGCGGGAGCGGCGCCGCTGGAAGATGCGCAGGGCGACACGGTGCTGATCGGCTACTCCCCCCTGGAGAAAGGCAATTGGGCGATCGTGACCCAGCGCTCCCTCGATCAGGTCCTTTCCCCGTTGCGCGCCCTGCTGGCGGAATCGCTGCGCTTCGCGGTCCCTGCGTTCCTGCTGACGCTGCTGTTGGTATGCGCCCTGGCCTATGCCATCGCCTCGCCCCTGTCGCGGCTCTCGCGCGCCATGGCCGCCGGCACGGACGCCGGCCAGGACCTGAACCGGCTCAACGCCTGGTATGCGGAAGCCGACACGCTGCGCGAGGCGGTCAAGACCACCTTGGCCCAGCATCGGCGCGAGGTGGGACGCCTGAACCGCGAGACCCAGACGGACCCGATGACCGGCCTGATGAACCGCCGGGCGCTGGACGAGGCGCTTGCGGAGTACGCGGAAAAGCAATCCCCTTTCGCCGTCATCGCCCTGGACCTGGATCACTTCAAGCGCATCAACGACACCTTCGGCCATGCCGTCGGCGACGAGGTGCTGATCGCGCTGGCGAAGGCGATGCGCGATGGCCTGCGCGGCAAGGACCGGCCGTTCCGGATCGGCGGCGAAGAATTCATCGCCTTGCTGCCGACCGCCTCCGCCGGGCAGGCCGCGGAGGTCGCCGAACGCCTGCGCGCCGCGGTCGCCGGACAACGGATGCCCGATGGCGTGGGCCAGGTCACCGTGTCGATCGGCGTGGCCCTATGGCCGCAAGACGACACCTCGCACCAGACGGTGATCCAGCTTGCCGACCAGGCGCTGTACGCATCCAAGCAGGCAGGGCGCAATCGCGTCACGCTGTGGCGCGCGCTCGGCAGCCGCGCGCGGGATTCTTGAGCAGCCGTCGGCGTCCGTGTAATCTGCCCGGGCCAGACCAGCATGCCGGGCAGCAAGCCTGGCCCGATCGCATTGACAACGCATTCCTTCGGAGATTCGCATGCGGAATTCCGTGAGCAGGGCGAAGCGGCGTCTGCTCAGCCTGTTTGTCGTGCTGTCCTGCTGCGCCGGCGCAGCACAGGCGCAGCAAGGCTTGCGGTTGACCCAGGACGACCTGCAAAAGCGCGCCAATGGCGTGCTCGCCCTGATGTCGTTTTCCATCGTGCCCGACATTACGACCAGTTCCTTGAACATTGGCGGCGGCGGTGGATCGACGACGGGATCGACCGAGTTCTACATGACGCAGTTGGGCGGCGGAGACACGATTTCCGAGTCGGTGCCCATCTATCTGGAAGGCGTGCTGGCGGCCAGCCGCTACGACCCGACCTTCATCGCCACGCAAGGCGCCGAGTCCCGCCGCATCCCCACGAAATGGAACAGCCTGTCGGCCACCGGCGGCATCGGCTGGGACTTCAAGCTGACCGACGAACTGAAGCTGCGCCCCATCTTCAACTTTGCGCTGGGCAACGTCACCAGCGACCTGCGCGCGGCCAGCTGGTATGTCGGCCGCAAGACCGACAGGGACATCGATTTCCTCGACAAGGGCTCGCTCAACGCCTACGGGCTGGGCGGTTCGCTCATGCTGGACTACGAACATTACCGGCCGGGCTATGAGGTGGATGTGGAGCTGCGCTATTCCGACATGCGCTTGCAGAGTTTCGACAGTTCCGCGGCTGTGCGCGGCCACGCCACGGCGCAGTCGGCGAACCTGTGGGCCCGTTACCGCGCCCCCACCGGCGCAATCCTGCTGCAGCGGCCGCTACGCTACGTGCTGGAGCTCACACACTCGGAATTCCTGGGCGACCAGCGCGGCATTCTGGGCTTTGACCGGCTGACCACCGTCGGCGCGGGCCTGGAGCTGGATTCCAGCGCCTACAACGTGTTCATCACGCGCACCCGCCTGGTGGGCCGATACGTTTTCGGCAACAACGTCTCGGGGTTTTCGGTGGGGCTGGCCGTCAGTTTTTGAGGCCGCCGACGACAAGCCCGGACGGGTCGCGCCGGCCCAGGCCCGCATCGTGCGGTTCTTCAGGCAGCCCCGTGAATGCGGCCTCCCCTGTTGCGGGCGGACGACAGCGCGCCGCGCTCGACAACGTAACGACAGGTTGTCCGGAAGTGGCGCCCGCGCCCCGCTTTTCCACTGGCTGCGCCTCGCCGTGCTCCCCCGCGCCACGCTTGCCGCGCCATCTTTCGGCCGGCAGGCTTCGTGACCGCATATTTCCCGACGCCCTTTTTCCATGGAAATAATCCGTCACATATTACGAATGATTTCAATCCATAATCAACGCAAGTAAATGCCACCGGCATTGGAGGGCCGCTCTTGCGATGAAAGTCCTTTCCATATTCGGCACGCGTCCCGAGGCGATCAAGATGGCGCCTTTGGTCTCGGCGTTGCAACGCGAACCCCAGATCCAGAGTGTCGTCTGCGTGACGGGGCAGCATCGCGAAATGCTGGACCAGGTGCTGGCCCTGTTCGATCTGCAGGCGCAGCACGACCTGGACATCATGGTTCCCAACCAGACGCTCAACGGCCTGTACGCCCGCCTGATCAGCCGCGTGGATGGCGTACTGGAGGCGGAACGCCCCGATTGCGTGCTCGTTCATGGCGACACCAGCACCGCCTCCGCGTGCGCGCTGGCCTCTTTCCACCGCCGCGCGCGCATCGGCCACGTCGAAGCGGGCCTGCGGACCGGCAACCTGGCAATGCCCTTCCCGGAAGAAATGAACCGGCGCGTGGTCGACGCGGTGGGCGACTGGCTGTTCGCGCCCACCGCCGAATCGCGGGGCAATCTGTTGCGCGAGAACCTGGCGGGGCACATCACCGTGACCGGCAACACCGTCATCGACGCGCTGGCCACGACCTGCGCCAAGCTGGCATCCGACGGCCCGCTCGCGCGGGAACTTGCCGCCCGCTACGGCTGGCTCGATCCGTCTCGCCGCCTGCTGCTCGTGACCGGACACCGGCGCGAGAGTTTCGGCGAGGGCTTCAGGAACATCTGCGCGGCGCTGGCAGGGCTGGCGAGACGCGAAGACCTGCAGATCGTCTATCCCGTCCACCTGAATCCGCAGGTGCGCAACGTAGTAATGAAAGAGTTGGCCGGCCTGTCGCACGTCCACTTGATCGATCCCCTGGACTACCTGGATTTCGTGTGGTTCATGCAGCGCGCCTATCTGATCCTGACGGATTCCGGCGGCGTGCAGGAAGAGGCGCCCTACCTGGGCAAGCCGGTGCTGGTGATGCGCGATGTCACCGAACGCCCGGAGGCCGTGCGCGCCGGCACGGTGGCGCTGGTCGGCACCGACACGGAACGCATCCTCGCCGAAGTGAACCGGCTGCTGGACAGCCCGGATCTCCACGCGGCGTTCTCGCGGCGCATCAATCCCTATGGCGACGGCCAGGCCAGCCAGCGCATCGTCGATGCGCTCTGCGGCCGCTCCGTATCCGAATTCGATCCCTACGGATCCGCAGCCGCACGCTAGCCCGCCCCCGAGACGCATCCCCAGCCCGGAGCATTCATGTCCCACTCCCCGCACTCTCCCGTTGCCCGCACTCTCTGCCGCGCCTTGACGGCCGCCGGGCTACTGCTTCCGCTGGGCGCATTGGCCAGCCCCGCAGGCGATGCCTTGCGGCGCTTGCAGAGCGACGATTGGGTCTCGCGAGACGTCAGCCTGGAAGACCTGGGCATCCGGGAGCCCGTGGTGTTGAGCAACAGCGACGCGCGCCAGGAGTTCTACCTGCCCGTACCGCGCGGCGTGCCGATCTCGGACGCCGCGCTCGACTTCGACGCCCGCTATACCAAGGGCGAGCCGGGCCGGACCAGCATGGTGCTGTGGGTGGATGGCGTGCCTCAGGCGGCCCAGCGCATCGCCGACGGCGAAGGCTCCGCCACGCGCAGCCTGAACGTGGAACGCCGCAACCGCGAAACCGGCTTCCTGCGGCTGGGCGTGGACTGGCAATCGGAGATTGCGCTGCGCCGATGCGAGAGCAACCGCGCCACCGCCAACGCGCTGACCATTTCACCGCGGACGCACCTGAGCTACCGCTACGACGCCTCGGCAATCGGCAGCCTGGACGACGCCTGGAGCATGCTGCCAGGCAAGCCGGTGCTGATGGTGTCGGGCGGCAAACTCGATCAACAGGCCTTCGACAGCGCCTGGCGCATGGGCGTGGCCATGGAGCGCAGCGGCAAGCACGTGGCGGTCCAGGGCTTCCCGGCCGTGGGCGACGAGGTCGACACACGCGGCCTGCAGGTTCCGAACGGGCTGGGGCAGATTCCCGCATTCGCCGCGGTGGCCGGCAACGAACGGCACAAGCTCGCCAATCCCGCCGAGATCGGTGCGCTGCTCGTCATGGGCGCCCCCGCCGTCAGCGGCGACGTGGTGATCGCGGACGCCAGCCTGCGCGCCCGCTACAACGAAGCGCTGGACGCCTTGCAGGCGCAGCTGGCGTCGGATGCCGACGCCGCGGACGCGTTCAAGGCATGGCGCGGCCGGCGCATGCCGCTGGCCGGCCAGGACCTGCAGCCGAAGGAGATCCGCGTGCTGCCGCTGGGCCGCCAAGCCGTGATCGCGGTGGCCGCCGATGCCGGCGCCCAGGGCGCCGGCGCATTCGACTCGGCCTGGCGCCGCATCCTCGTGACCCGCCAGGTGCAGGTCCAGGCGGCGACGCCGCCGCAAGCCTCGGGGGACGGCGGCCTGCGGCTGACGACGCTGGGCGGCTCGCCTTCCAGCTTCGACGTGGTGGCCCGCGGCGACTGGAACATCACCTTTCCCTTGGCCGCCGTTTCCGCCGACGGCAGCATGCCCGACGAGCTGGTGATGGACCTGGCCGCCGCGCCCGGCGCCTCTAGCACCCGCCCCGTCGCCTCGGTGTTCTGGAACGGCATCCTGCTGGCCGCCAGGCAGATGGACGCGACGGGCAGGCCCGAGCGCCTGACGGCGCGCGTGCCCGGCTATGCGCTGGGCGTCACCAACGCGGTGCGTGTTACGTTCCAGCGCCAGCCGGTATCCGTGGACTGCAACGAGATTCCGCAGGGCTACCCGGTGAACGTGCTGCCGACCAGCTATGTGAAGCCCGGCACGGCGCAGCCCGACGGCACCTTCGTCGGGCTGCTGCCGCTGCTGGCCGGCACCCCCCAGCTGATCGTTCCCGACAGCTACCTGGCCGACGCCCCCGGCAACCTCAAGCGGGTCATCGGCATTGCCTCTGCCAGCGGCCTGTCGGCCACCCGCGCCACCCTGTCCCTCGCGCCAGCCGGGCAGGCGGCCAAGCCGGGCCGGCCTTTCCTGGCGATGGAAGTGGCGCTGGACGGCGCCAAGCCCGCGGTCAAGGTGACGGACCGCAAGCAATTGACGGTGGATGGCAAGGACACGCCCTGGCTGGATATCTCCGGCCTGGACAACCTGAGCACGGCCGAGGTCGTCAGCGCGGGCGGCCAGAGCGGCGTGCTGTGGCGTGCGCTGGGCCAGCAGCCCGGCGTGCTGGACGCGCCCTTCGTGCTGAACCGCGGCAACGTCGCCATCATCGGCGCGGCCGGACCGCTGGCGTGGATCGACAGCGCCAATCCGGGCGCCAGCCATCCGCCCGGCGCGGGCGAAAGCGCCTTTTTCGAATGGCGCCGCTATCTCTCGTGGAGCGTGCCCGCGCTCAGCATCGGGCTGCTGGTGCTGCTTCTGATCCTAATCGTGGCCCTGCGGGTCAATCGCAAGAACAACAAGGAAACCAAGTAACCCGGAGGCGCCGGCGCCATGTCCTCGCTCTATTGGCCCTACCTCGTCGCCGACTACTACCACGGCCTGGAGATCGTGACCGCGGTCGTGGGCGTGATCATCCTGCTGTCGAGCCTGGACGATCTGTTCATCGACGGCTGGTACTGGTTCCGCCAATTGCGCCGGTCGCTCACGGTCAAGCGCCGCTACGCTCCGCTGACGGCCGAGCAACTGCGCGCAAAACCGGAGCAGCCGCTGGCGATCATGGTGCCGGCATGGCTGGAGTACGACGTGATCGCGTCGATGCTCGAGACCATGGTGTCGACGCTGGAATACAAGAATTACATGATCTTCGCCGGCACTTACCAGAACGACGAACGCACGATCCGGGAGGTCGAGCGGATGCGGCGGCGCTACCGCCAGCTGATACGCGTGGAGGTCCCGCATGACGGCCCGACCTGCAAGGCGGACTGCCTGAACTGGATCGTGCAGGCCATCTTCGCGCAAGACACCCGGCAGTCGGTGCCCTTCGCGGGCGTGATCCTGCACGACAGCGAAGACGTGCTGCACCCGCTGGAGCTGAAGTACTACAACTACCTGCTGCCGCGCATCGATTTCATCCAGCTGCCCGTGACGTCGCTCGAGCGGCATTGGTACGAACTGGTCGCCGGCACCTACATGGACGAATTCGCGGAATGGCACACCAAGGACCTGGTGGTGCGCGAAAGCCTGTCGAAGATGGTGCCGTCGGCCGGCGTGGGCACCTGCTTCTCGCGCCGGGCGCTGACCGAGCTGGCGGCGGAAACCGACAACCAGCCTTTCAACACGGACACCCTGACCGAAGACTACGACATCGGCGCCCGCCTGGCCCAGCGAGGCATGCGCCAGATCTTCGGAAAATTCCAGGTGGAATACGTCACCCGCCGCCGGTCCTGGTTCGGCGCCGGACCGGAAAAGATCTCGACCGTGGCCATGCCGCTGGGCGTGCGCGAGTACTTCCCCAACACCTTCCGCACTGCCTACCGGCAAAAGGCGCGCTGGACCCTGGGCATCGGCCTGCAGGGCTGGCAGCAAGTGGGATGGACGGGTTCGCTGGCGACCAAGTACCTGCTGTTTCGCGACCGCAAGGGACTGGTCACGTCGTTCATCGCGATCCTGGCCTATGTGCTGCTGGCCAACTTCTTCGTCTTCTACCTGGCCGACCGCTTCGGCTGGTGGACGGTGTATTACCCGTCGTACTTCCGGCCAGGCGGCTGGCTGGTGACGCTGATGTGGGTCAATGCCGTGGCGCTGCTGCTGCGCGTGGCGCAGCGCGCGTACTTCGTCAACCGCATGTACGGCTGGGAGCACGCGCTGCTGTCCATGCCGCGGATGATCGTGGGCAACTTCATCAATGCCATGGCGGCGGCGCGGGCCTGGCGGCTATTCATCGGCCATCTGATCACGGGCAAGCGCCTGGCCTGGGACAAAACCATGCATGATTTCCCGTCCACGGATCAGCTGACGCAGCAGCGCCAGCGCCTGGGCGACCTGCTGCTGTCCTGGCAGGCGATCGACCACGGCATGCTGGAGCGGGCACTCGAGATCCAGGCGCGCGAGAAGCGGCCGCTGGGCGAAATCCTCATGGAGCAGGGCTGGCTCGACGAAAACACGCTGCGCGAAGCCCTCTCGTTTCAACAAGGCGCGCCGGCGCAGGCAGCGCCGCCCACGGACCCGCTACCGCACAGGCCCTCCCCTCCATGACTCCCCTTTCCCGCTCGCTGGCGCTCGCCGCCCTGCTGACGTGCGCGGCAGCGGCGCCCGAGGCGACCGCACAGCCACAAGCGGCCGCGGAACGGCCGCTCGAAGGCGATGCCTACCAGCTCGCCGACCAGGCCTACAAGCAATACGACGCCGGACATTACGAAACGGCGCAGGTCATGGCCGAGAACGCCATCCGGCTGCGGCCCGACGTGGCTCGGCTGCGGCTGCTGCTGGTGTATTCCCTGGAAAAACAGGGCAAGCGCCAGGAGGCGGCGCGCGCGGCGGACACGGCGATCGCCGATGGGCTGGGCACGCCCGAACTGCGCCAGGCGCTGGCCAACCTGCGGCGCCCGCCGGCCACGGCTGCCGCCCCTCCGCCCGCGGCCGTGCAGACGCCGCCCACGCAGCAGCCGGCCCCAAAGCCCGCGCCGAAGCCGGCGCCGAAAACCGCATATCAGCGGGCCTATCCGGTGGCTGCCCGCGCCTACGCGGACTACGCCCGCCACGATTACGCGGCGGCCGCCGCCGGAGCCGAACGCGCCTTCCGCGCCACGCCAGCGCAAGGCGACTGGGCGCTGCTGTGGGTCGAATCGCTGGCCGCGCAGCAGCAATACGCAGCGGCCAGCCGTGCGGTGGACAGCGCGCTGGCGCTGGGGGCTCCCAACAAGGCCGCCCTGCGCTCCCGGCAGCAGGCCTTCCAGCTGCAGATCACCGCGAGCCAGACGGCAGCCGCCCCCGCCGCGGGCAGCGAGGCCGCCGCCGGCGCCTACGCCGCCTATGGGAAAGGCGATTATCAGGAGGCGATCGCGCTGGCCCGCCAGGCCGCGGCGCAGGCGCCGGGCAACGACGACTACGCCCATCTGCTGACGACCACGCTGGCCGCGGGCAATCGATCCCAGGCGGCCGAAGCAGAAACCCGGCTGAACGGCGAAATCGCCCGCCAGCCGGGATCGGCGCCGTTGCTGACGCAGCGCGGCTACGTGCGCCAGCGCCTGGGCCGGCCCGACGAGGCGGCGGCCGATTTCGCCGCCGCGCGCGCGACCGGCCAGGCGCCGCCGCGCCTCATCCTGGACCAGGCCTACGCGCAATCGGCGATGGGCGACAACCGCGCCGCCACCGCCTCGCTCAAGCAGGCGATCGACCAGGACGACGCCGGCCAGCTGGGCCTGAGCCCGCTGGAACGCTACAACACGCGCAGCGCCATCGCCAATCTGTCCCGGGAATGGGGCGGCTCTTTTTCGGCGTCGTACCGGGGTGCGCGCCCGGCCAGCTCCAGCCTGGGCGGCGCCGCCATCAATACACCCGGGGACGTGGTGTTCAGCACCGCGGAAATCTTCTGGCGTCCGCCGGCCCTGAACAACCGCTGGGGCATGCTCGAAGCCTATGCGCGCAGCTCGAACACGCTGCACGACAGCGGCAGCACGTATGAGTCGCGCAAAAACGTGGATCCCTGCACCGGGCTGAGCACGCCCAACGAGCGCGACGACGAGGAACGGTTCCGCAACAACCGCACGGCCTCGGGCATCCCGAGCACGATCGGCGCGCTGGGCCTGCGCTACCTGCTGGCCGACACGGGCGTGACCTTCGGCATCGAGCGCCGCTTCTACCTGGGGTCCGGCACCCGCCAAGGCTATGCCTACCCCGAATCCAGCGCGGTGCAATGCAACGCGCAGCAAGCCTTCCACAACGCCTATCCGAACCTGCAGGACCAGAGCGCCGTGGCGCGGTACAAGCTCAACGGCAATGCGGGCGGGTGGATGACCTATGTCACCTATGGCTACTACCAGGGCCGCGAACTGCGCGTGGACGTGCCCAGCTGGCTCACCATCGAAGGCTATGCGCAGGCCGGCTATGCCTGGGACGACAACAGCGCCCGCTATACCGCTTACTCGGTAGACGCCAAGGGCAACCGCCAACAGGAGCTGGGCAGCGCCTCAGGCCGCCTCAAGCGCGACCAGGCCTTCCTGTCCGGTGAACTGCGCGTGGGGCGCAGTTTCCGCGCAACCAGCATCAGCGACAAGCTGGTCCTGTTCCCCTACGCGGTCGTCGGCGCCGACTGGCTGTGGCAGAAGGACGTGGCCAAGCTGAACGACCTGCCCGTCTACGGCAACCAGTCCGTCGTGCTCTCGAGCCACGACAGTTCCTGGTCGCTGGGCGTGGGCCCCGGTTTCAATGTGCGCTACTGGTTCCGCGAAGACCACTACAACGCGCCGCGCTCCTACCTGGACCTGGGCGTGCAATACCGGACCAGCATCGGCGGCGGCGCGACCGACCGCGCGAAAGGCTGGTTCATGAACATGACGCTGTCGTACTGACGCGGCCGCAGCCGTCCGCTAGAGCGGCCATTCCCGCCTGAGCCGCTCGGCTTCGGGTGTGGGCCCGATCAGCCAGGGATCCGCCGCGAAGGCGACGACGCGTCGCGCGCGATAGTGCCGGGCGATACGCAGCTGCCTGCGTATCCGCTCGCCGTCGGCCGAGCGGGCGCGGAAGGTGGTGCCGTCCTGCCGCGCCGACGGCAGTTCCTCGAACAATTCGACGATCAGGTCGAACGGCGCGCGCCGCGCGAGCAGCATGCGATGCAGGGGAGCGAGCGCGTCATAGGCGACCATCCCCGCTACGCCCACGCCATCCTGGATCATGAGCCGCAGCGGCACGGCGTCCAGCAGGCCGCTCCACAGTTCGTCCAGGGCCAACGGGCCCGGCAGCTTGCTGTGGTAGGTGGATATCGCGGGCGCAGCGCCCGCCTGCGCGGCGAGCGGGCCGGCAAGACCGCCCAGCCATGCCTGCAGGAGCTCGCGCCGTTGCGGCGCGGCCCAGCTGTGCTGCTCGATCTCGTAGGGGATGTACCAGCCGCGGAATGCCGGGCGCTGCGGCCAGTTCGAGGATTGGGCATAGCCGAGCGCGGCCGACTGCGCGGCCTGCAGGAAGGCGGCCAGCGCGGCGTCATCGGAATCGCCCAGCTGACGCCACCAGCGCTCGTCGTAGGGCAGGCCCAACTGCAGCCCCATGCCCAGGCGCTCCGCTTCGTCGAAAATCAGCGCCAGCGTGGATGCCGGCAGCTGCCACGGTTCGGGTCCGCCGCTGGCCCCCACCCATTGGATGATGATTTCGCGGAATCCCAGCCCGTGCATGGCGGCGATGCGTTCGCGCCACGCCTGCGCAGAGAGCGCGAGGTGGCTGGGCCACAGCTGCCAGAACGTGCTCTGCACCGACCAGGGCGGCGCGCACGCGGACAGGCCGGCGGCGACCGCCGCCATGCCCAGGCCGCGCAACAGGCGCCGCCGGCCGGGGGAAGCAGGCGCTGGCGCCTGCTGGGGCCGCCGGGCGATGGGTATTACCCTGCGCGGTTGCCGAACAGGCCCGACAACGAGGCCAGCAGATCGGCCGGGTTGAATTGGGAATTCGACGGCACCGCGCCGTCGGGCGTGGCCTGGTCCACCAGTTGCGGCAGCAGCGAGGACAGCGAACCCAGCAGCGAATCCGAATCCTGGCCGGTCTTGGCGGCCAGTTCGTTCACGACGCCGGGATCCAGCACGGAACCCAGCTGGTCGGCGCTGACGGGCATGTTCTGGCCCGTGCCCACCCACGAGGCCACGATCTCGCTCAAGCCGCCCTTCTGGAAGCTTTCGATCAGGCCCGAGAGGCCGCCCGGGTATTTGTTCAATTGCTCGATCAGCGCGGGCAACAGCGACGCCGAGCCCCCTTGCTGACCGCCGCCGGCCATCGAGGCCAAGGAATCCAATAGGCTCATCATCGTGCTCCTGAAAAGTCGGAGAATCAGTATAGGCCCGCGCCCGCCGCCGTGGGCGTCATCCGGCGGCTCCGGCGGCGGATCTTTGCAAAGCTTGTCCTTGCAGGCGGCTCAATCCGCCGGCTTGCCCGCTTGCAGCGCCTGCAGCGACTTCAGGCCGGCGCGGCCGTCCGGGCGCAGGCCCAACTCGCGTTGCGCCGCCTGCAAGGCGGTCCGGGTGCGGGCGCCGATCATGCCATCGGGTTCGCCCACGTCATAGCCCCTGGCAATCAGCAGGCGCTGCAATTCGCGCCGCTGCGCCCGCGACAGCCCGGGGTCGTCCGTCGGCCAGGCCTGGACCAGCGGTCCGGCGCCGCGCAGCCGGTCCGACAGATGGGCGATGGCGAGGGCATAGCTTTCCGCCGCGTTGTAGGAATAGAGGGCGTCGAAATTGCGCGTGACCAGGAAGGCGGGGCCGCCCTTGCCCGCCGGCAGCAGCAGGCCGGCCGGGACGTCGCCCGCGGGCAAAGGCTGGCCGTCGGCGCGCCTCACGCCCTGTTTCGCCCAGTAGGACATGGGGCGCTTGTTCTTGCGCCCGGCGCCGGAGGTGGCCAGGCCCGCGGGCAGGCGCACCTCATACCCCCAGTCCAGCGCGCTGTTCCATCCCGCGCGCTTGAGGAAATGCGCGGTCGACGCCAGCGCGTCCGGCACGCTGTCGACCAGGTCGCGGCGGCCGTCGCCGTCGAAATCCACCGCCAGCCGCAGATAGGTCGACGGCATGAACTGGGTCTGGCCGAACGCGCCGGCCCAGGAGCCCACCAGCCGGTCCGGCGCCAGGTGCTCGTCCTGGATGATCTTCAGCGTGGCGTAGAACTCGCCCCGGAAATAGGCCTGGCGGCGGCCGAAGCAGGACAGGGTCGACAGCGAGGTCAGCAGCGGCCTGCCGCCCAGCGTGCGGCCATAGTTGCTTTCCACGCCCCAGACGGCCGCGATGGTGGCCGGATCCACGCCGTAGCGCGACGCCGCCCGGCCCAGCTCGGCCTGCCAGCGCGCCATGCCCGCCTGGCCGTCCGCCACGCGCTCGTCGTCGACCAGGCCGGCCATGTAGTCCCAGATGGGCGTCTTGAATTCCGGTTGCGCGTCCAGCAGGCCAATCACCGCCATGTCGGGCGCCAGGCCCGCGGTATGGGTGTCGAACGTGGCGCCCGACACGCCCGCCTTCAGCGCCGGCCCGCGCAATTGCGCCAGGCAGGCCGCGAACGGCTCCGCGGCCTGCGCCGTGGGCGCCAGCAGCGCCAGCGCAATGCCGGACAACGCGAAAGCCGCGACCCACTTGGCCGCGGCCCGCTCTTGGTTTCGTTTCATGCTTGGGATTCCGTGTGAGGAAGGAGCGCGGCGTCGCCCGCCTGCAGCGCGGCAAGCTCGGCCTCGTCGAACCCGGCGGCACGGCGCGCCTGCAGATTGAACGGACCGCGCAGGCGGGGCGCGCCATGACGCTCTGCCAGTTCCGCATAGCAGGCGATGGGATCCTTGCCCGCCAGCCTGCACAGACGCTTGTACCAGAAGATTCCGATGGCGACGTGGCCAATCTCGTCGGCCAGGATGATGTCCACGATAGCGGCGCTTTCGGCGTCTCCCGCCCCCGCCAGCTTGCTGCGGATCTGGGGCGAGGCGTCCAGGCCTCGCGCCTCCAGCGTGCGCGGCACCAGCGCCAGACGGGCCAGCAGGTCGTCCTGCGTGCGTTGCGCCATTTCCCACAAGCCGTTGTGGGCGGGGAAACCGCCGTAGGCGTAGCCCAGGGCCTCCAGCCGCCGCCTGAGCAGGTCGAAGTGATGGGCTTCTTCGCGCGCCACGCGCAGCCAGTCGCGATAGAACGCCTCAGGCATGCCGGCGAAGCGCCACAGGATGTCCAGCGCCAGGTTCACCGCGTTGAATTCGATATGGGCCAGCGCATGCAGCAGCGCCGCGCGCCCCTCCTGCGTGGCCATGGAACGTTGCCTGACCTGGGAAGGCGCCACCAGCTCCGGCAACGGCGGACGGCCCGGCAGCACGGCGGACGGCGCGAAGGTTTTTCCGCAATCCAGCACGGCGGCGTCGGAGATGGCCTGCACCCCGGCCAGCTTGTCCTGCCAGGCCGTGGCGGCCAACGCCGCCAATGCCAGCCCGCGCAGGCAGTCCTGCCCTTCCCCGCCCAAGGGCGGGACCGTCTTGATATCCATACTCGATCCCCTGCCGGGGCGGCTCCCCGATAAAAACCGCAGCGGTTTCAACACCGTGCAACCACGAAGACTTTATCATTCGCGGATGGATTCCCTGCGCCTGACCATAGAAACCGACCTGTCCCGCATCGATGCCCTGCAATGGGATGCGCTGGCGGGCGACCAGCCCTTCCTGCGCCATGCGTTCCTGCGCGCGCTGCATGAAACCGGCTGCGCCACGCCGGAAACCGGATGGGCGCCGCACTATCTGGCGCTCTGGCGCGACGGCACGCTGGCCGCCGCGGCGCCGCTCTACCTGAAGTCGCATTCACGCGGCGAATATGTCTTCGACTACGCCTGGGCCGACGCCTTCCAGCGCCACGGGCTGCGCTACTACCCCAAGCTGCTGTCGGCGATTCCGTTCACCCCGGTGACAGGGCCGCGGCTGCTGGCGCGCAACGACGAAGACCGCGACACCCTGGTGCGCGGGCTGGTCGCCTTCGCGGAGCAGGTCAACGTGTCGTCGCTGCATCTGCTGTTTCCCGCCGACGCCGACATGCGCGCCTTGCGCGAGGCCGGCTTCATGGTCCGGGAAAGCGTGCAGTTCCACTGGACCAACCCGGGCTACGCGGACTTCGAAGCCTTTCTTGCAGCCATGAGCCACGACAAGCGCAAGAAGATCCGCCAAGACCGCAAGAAGGTCGCCGCGGCCGGGCTGTCGTACCGCTGGCTGCGTGGCGGCGAGATCGGCGCCGACGAGCTCGGCTTCTTCTACGACTGCTATTGCCGCACCTACTTCAGCCATGGCAATCCGCCCTACCTGAGCCGTGAATTCTTCGAGCGGGCGCACCGCGAACAGGCCGAGGCATTCGTGCTGATCCTGGCCGAACGCGGCGATCAGCCGATCGCGGCCGCGCTCAACCTGGCGGGAGGCGATGCGCTCTACGGCCGCTACTGGGGCGCGACCGAATACGTGCCGGGGCTGCATTTCGAGACCTGCTACTTGCAGGCCATCGCCTATTGCATCGCGCACGGCATCGCGCGTTTCGAAGGTGGCGCACAGGGCGAACACAAGATGGCGCGCGGGCTCCTGCCCACGCCCACCTGGTCGGCGCACTGGGTCGCCCACCCGGGATTCGCCGATGCGATCCGGACGTTCCTGGACGAGGAAACGGCGGCAGTGACGGACTACCTGGGAGAACTGGAAACGCACACCCCGTTCAAGCGAACCGCCGAAGATTAGGCCGCCGCCGGCGCGGGCCTACAGGAACCGGTCGAGCAGCTTGCGGCTGTGCTTGTCCAGCGACTGGATGTCGCGCACCAAATAAAAAATGCCGTGGCTATCGGCGATCAGCAGCGTCTGCGGACTCAGCCTGCGGATGTCTTCTTCGCCGCGCAGCGTGAACGAGGTGGGTCCACGGTCGGTATCGACTTTCCAGGTGCTGGGGGTGGCGAAGGTGGACACGCTGGCCAGCTTGCGGATCTCGGGCATGAACTCCCGGCTCGCCAGTTCTTCCTCGATCAGCGCGCGCTGCGGCGCGGGCACGTCGGACAGGTGTTCGATCCAGACCAGTTCGCGTCCGTCGCCGGTCACCAGGGACAGGCCGCGGCCGGCCTCGCTGATCGGGAAGGCGCGCACGGGGATGACCCCTTCGTGGATGTCGCCGTCGGCGGACTGGAATTCCAGGCGCCCGAAGGCGTTGCGGCGCAGCTGAAAAGACGGCAAGGTCATGACGGTAATCCCGGTTCCGTGTCAGGCCACGGCGGCCATGTCTTCGCTGCCCGACGCCTGCGCGTCGGCTTCGGCCTGGCGCGCCTGCGCCTGGTAGAGCCGATAGTAGGCGCCCTCGCGGGCCATGAGTTCTTCGTGCGGCCCCTGCTCGACGATCTGGCCGCGGTCCAGCACCACCAGGCGGTCCGCCTTGCGCAACGTGCTCAGGCGGTGGGCGATGGCGATGGTGGTGCGTCCGCGCACCAGGTTGTCCAGCGCCTTCTGGATTTCCTTTTCGGTGGTGGTGTCGACCGACGAGGTGGCCTCGTCCAGGATCAGGATGCGCGGATCGATCAGCAGCGCGCGCGCGATCGAAATACGCTGCCGTTCGCCGCCCGATAGCGCCTGGCCGCGTTCGCCGACCAGCGAGTCGTAGCCATGCGGCAGCCGCAGGATGAATTCGTGCGCGTGCGCGGCACGCGCCGCCGCCACGATCTCGTCGCGCGTGGCCTCGGGCTTGCCGTAGGCGATGTTCTCGGCGATGGTGCCGAAGAACAGGAACGGCTCTTGCAGCACCAGACCGATATTGCGCCGGTAATCGGCCACGCGCACCGAACGGATGTCGGCGCCGTCCACCAGCACCGCGCCTTCCGACACGTCGTAGAAACGGCAGATCAGGTTGATCAGCGTGCTCTTGCCCGAACCGCTGTGGCCCACCAGGCCGATCATCTCGCCCGGAGCGATATTCAGGTTCAAGCCGCGGATGACCTGGCGGTTGCCGTAGCGGAACCCCACCTCGCGCAGTTCGATGCGGCCGTTGATGTGCGGCAGCCTGGCCGGATTCTGCGGTTCCGGAACGCTGGAAACGTGATCGAGGATATCGAAGATGCGCTTGGCGCCGGCAGCCGCCTTTTGCGTGACCGACACGATGCGGCTCATCGAATCCAGCCGCATATAGAAGCGTCCGATGTACGCGAGGAACGCGGCCAGCACGCCCACGGTGATCTGCTTTTGCGATACCTGCCAGATGCCGAAGATCCACACGATCAGCAGGCCGACCTCAGTCAGCAGCGTGACCGTGGGCGAGAACAGCGACCAGGTGGTGTTGACGCGGTCGTTCACTTCCAGGTTGCGGTTATTGGCTTCGCGAAAGCGCGCGACCTCGCGCTTTTCCTGCGCGAATGCCTTGACCACCCGGATCCCGGGGATCGTGTCGGCCAGCACGTTGGTGATCTCGGACCAGATGCGGTCGACCTTCTCGAACCCATGGCGCAGGCGATCGCGCACGGCATGGATCATCCAGATGATGAAGGGCAGCGGCACCAGCGTGACCAGCGCCAGCCAGGGATTGATGGACACCAGGATGATGGCCGTCATGGTGATCATCAGGATGTCGGTGGCGAAATCCAGCAGGTGCAGCGACAGGAACACGCAGATGCGGTCGGTTTCGCTGCCGATGCGCGAGATCAGGTCGCCGGTGCGCTTGCCGCCGAAGTACTCCAGCGACAACTGCTGCAGGTGTTCGTACGTGGTGGTGCGCAGGTCCGCGCCGATGCGTTCGCTGACCCAGGCAAGAATGTAGGTCCGGGCCCAGCCCAGCGCCCAGGCCACGAACGCCGACGCCAGCAGGCCGCCCAGGTACAGGCGGACTTTGTCGTAGTCGATGGGCGCGCCGTTCTGGAACGGAATCAGCACGTCGTCCATCAGCGGCATCGTCAGGTACGGCGGCACCAGGGTGGCGGCCGTGCCCATCAGGGTCAGCAGGAATCCGGCCAGCAGCGGGCCGCGGTAGGGGCGCGCAAAGCGCCACAGGCGCAGCAGCGCCCAGGTCGACGACGGCGCCGCCTGTTCCTGGTTGCAGACGGGGCACTCTTCCCCGCCGGAAGGAATGACGTTATTGCAGATCGTGCAGTGGCGCTGCTCGGGTTCCTCGGCCTGCCGGCCGGACAGGCGGATGGCCTGCTGGGCCTCGAACTGCGCCAGCAGGCGCAGCGCGGCGGGGTTGCGGGCCAGGGTAAAGCGCCACACGCCCAGGCGGGCGGTTTCGTCGTGCAGTTCCAGTTGGGCGGCGCCCGCGTGGTCGGTCAGGCTGAGCGCTAATTGAGGGCCGTATGGCCAGGATTCCCAGCCGCCATCGTCGGAACGGCGGGCCAGCAAGCGGCGGTCGGTGGCCGCGACCAGGCCGGGTTGGAACTTCAGGCGCTGATCCAGGTCTATTTCAACCCAGGCCAACAGCGTTTCGCCATCCGCCAGGTCGGCACGGATGTCATCCCGCCAGCGGGCAGGAAAGGCTTCGGCAAGGCCGGAAAGCAGGTGTGGTTTTTTCATTGGAACGCATACCGGGCCAGGACTCTGCCCTACGAGGCAACCGGTTCGCCACCGGGAGGGGCGGGAAACGTGTCCCTTCCTTACAACACAACGAGTTCACGCCCTGAAGGCGTCGTATAGTATCAGCCGATTTTTCTAATTAGGAATATCTGGGATCCCCCACTCGTTGGCATTATTCTAAAGTCGCAACCCCAATAAATTCGCGGTATTGCATAGGGGCGTCCGCGCGTGCCAACCTGCTTCTTCAGCAAATTAAAACATGAAAAAGAAAGACATTGAATTTCTCGATGTCGTGGCTTTGCGCGGCCCGAACATTTGGACTTACCGCCCGGTCCTTGAAGCATGGGTGGATATCGGCGAGCTGGAAGATTACCCCTCCAACACCATTCCGGGCTTCTACGAACGCCTGACCGAATGGCTGCCGACGCTGATCGAGCATCGCTGCAGCCCGGGCGTGCGGGGCGGCTTCCTGTCCCGCGTAAAGGAAGGCACCTGGCCGGGCCACATCCTCGAACATGTCACGCTGGAGCTGCAGAACCTCGCGGGGCTGCGCGGCGGTTTCGGCAAGGCCCGCGAAACCTCCACCCGCGGGGTCTACAAGGTCGTCGTGCGCGCCTGGCAAGAGCAGGTCACCCGCGCCGCCCTGAATGAAGCCCGCGACCTGGTCATGGCCGCGATCGAAGACCGTCCTTTCGACGTGCCCGCCACCATCGCGAAACTGCGCGGCCTGATCGACAGGCACTGCCTGGGTCCCAGCACCGCCTGCATCGTGGACGCGGCCGACGACCGCGACATTCCCTACATCCGCCTGTTCGAGGGCAACCTCGTGCAGTTCGGCTACGGCTCGGCCCAGCGCCGCATCTGGACCGCCGAGACCGACCGCACCAGCGCCATCGCCGAGGGCATTTCGCGCGACAAGGACCTGACCAAGGAACTGCTGTCGACCTGCGGCGTGCCCGTGCCGGAAGGACGCCTGGTCGAAAGCGAAGCAGACGCCTGGGAAGCCGCCGAGGACATCGGCCTGCCCGTGGTCGTGAAGCCTTACGACGGCAACCACGGCCGCGGCGTCTTCACCAACCTCACCACCCGCGATGAAGTCGTGTCGGCCTACCGCGTGGCGGTGGACGAAGGCAGCGGCGTAATCGTCGAGCGTTTCGTGCTGGGCAACGAGCACCGCCTGCTGGTCGTCGGCGACCGTATGGTTGCCGCCGCCGCGGGCGAGCCGGCCTGGGTGACGGGCGACGGCAAGTCCACCATCACCGAACTGATCGACAGCCAGATCAACACCGACCCGCGCCGCGGCCGCACCGAAAACCACCCGCTGAACCCGGTGCGCCTGGATTCGGCCGCCCGCCTGGAGATCGCGCGCCAGGGCCTGACCGAGGACGGCGTCCCGGCCGAAGGCCAGCGCGTGCTGGTGCAGCGCAGCGGCAACGTCGCCTTCGACGTCACCGACCGCGTGCATCCCAGCGTCGCCGCCACCGTGACCCTGGCCGCGCGGGTCGTGGGCCTGGACATCGCCGGCGTGGACCTGGTCGCCGAGGACATCACCCGCCCGCTGGACGAACAGCGCGGCGCCATCGTCGAAGTCAATGCCGGTCCGGGCCTGCTCATGCACCTGAAGCCGGCCGACGGCGCGCCGCGCCCCGTGGGCCGCGCCATCGTCGACCATCTGTTCCCCGACGGCGACACCGGCCGCATCCCCATCGTGGGCGTGGCCGGCACCAACGGCAAGACCGTCGTGGCGCGCCTGGTGGCCCGCCTGCTGTACCTGTCGGGCAAGCGCACCGGCCTGGCCTGCAGCGAAGGCCTCTACCTGGACCGCCGCCTGGTGCAAAAGGGCGACCGCGCCGATTTCGCCTCGGGCACGCGCCTGCTCATGAACCGCAACCTTGACGCGGCGGTCATCGAGAACGACAGCGGCGTGATCCTCGGCCAGGGCCTGGCCTATGACCGCTGCCAGGTGGGCGTGGTCACCAACATCGACGACGCCGACCATCTGGGCGACTTCGACATCAACGAAACGGAGCGCATGTTCAATGTGTTCCGCACCCAGGTGGACGTGGTGCTTCCGAGCGGCGCGGCCGTGCTGAACGCGCGCGACCCGCGCGTGGTGGAAATGGCTGAGCTGTGCGACGGCGCTGTGATCTTCTTCGGCATCGACCCTGCGCTGCCGGCCATCGCCGAGCACCTGCGGCAGGATCGCCGCGCCGTGTTCGTGCGCGACGGCAGCATTGTGCTGGCGCAAGGAACCCGCGAGGAAAAGCTGGCCGCCGTGGCCGCCATTCCGCTGACCCATGGCGGGCGCGTGGCCTTCCAGGCCGAGAACGTGCTGGCCGCGGTCGGCGCGGCCTGGGCGCTGGACATCCCCGTCGAACTGATCCGTGCCGGAATCGAAACCTTCGATATCGACCAGGCCGACGCGCCCTGGCAGTTCACGCTGTTCGAACGCAACGGCAGCACCGTGGTGGTGGACGACGTGCACAACGCCTCGGCGCTGCGTCCGCTGATCGCCGCGATCGACCAGTTCCCGGCAACCCTGCGCGCCGCCGTCTATTCCGCCGGCGCCGACCGGCGCGACGAAGACCTGATCGAACAGGGCAAACTGCTGGGCGATGCGTTCGACCGGGTCGTGCTCTACGACGACCTCACCGTGCGCAGCAAGCGCCCCGCGGGACAGGCGCGCGCGCTGCTGCGCCAGGGCCTGGCGCAAGGCGCCCGCGTGAAGGACATCCAGGACGAACCCGACCACGGCAAGGCCATCGAAAGCCAGCTCGACGGTATTGCCGCGGGCGACTTCGTCCTGCTGCAGTCGGACGAGGCGTTCTCCGGCCCCACCATCGACCTGGTCCGCCGCTGGATTCAGCAATACTGACAATATCCGCGCGCGCCCGCCCCAGAACGCGGGCGGGCGTGAGCTAGACAGGAATACCTGCCATGGAAGTTTCCCGTATCCGAGCACTGCGCGGCCCCAACCTGTGGAGCAAGAACACCGCGATCGAGGCCATCGTCTCTTGCGCCGACGCCGAATGCTCCATCGACAACCTGCCTGAATTCGAAGCGCGCCTGCGCGCGCGCATGCCCCAGCTCGGGCTGCTGCGCCCCGAAGGCCACCAGGACGCGGTGTCCATCGCACACGTGCTGCAGATCGTCGCGCTGACGATGCAGGCGTACGCGGGCTGCCCCGTCACGTTCGGCCGCACCGCCTCCACCATCGAGCCCGGCGTGTTCCAGGTGGTGGTCGAATATAGCGAAGAAGACGTCGGCAAGCTGGCGATGGCGCTGGCGCAAGCGCTGGTGCACGCCGCGCTGGACGACGCGCCGTTCGATCTGGCCGACGCCCTGAAGCGCTTGCGCGAGCTGGACGAAGACGTACGCCTGGGGCCCAGCACCGGCTCGATCGTGAACGCCGCGGTCGCGCGCAACATCCCCTACCGGCGCCTGACGCAAGGCAGCATGGTGCAGTTCGGCTGGGGCAGCAAGCAGCGTCGCATCCAGGCCGCCGAAACGGACCAGACCAGCGCAATCTCCGAATCCATCGCGCAGGACAAGGACCTGACGAAGATGCTGCTGGATGCCGCCGGCGTGCCGGTGCCGATGGGGCGTTCGGTGACGACCGCCGAAGAAGCCTGGGCCGCCGCCCAGGAGCTTGGCGGCCCGGTCGTCGTCAAGCCGCGCGACGGCAGCCAGGGACGCGGCGTCGCCGTCAACATCGAAACGCGCGAGCGCGTGATCCAGGCGTTCGAAGCCGCCGAAGAGATCAGCTCCGAGGTCATCGTGGAACGCTACATTCCCGGCCATGACTTCCGCCTGCTGGTGGTGGGCGGCGCGCTGGTGGCGGCGTCGCGCCGCGACCCGCCGCAGGTCACGGGCGACGGGCAGCAGACCATCCGCCAGTTGGTAGAGCAGGTCAACGCCGATCCCCTGCGCGGCGACGGCCACGCGACGTCGCTGACCAAGATCCGCTTCGACGACATCGCCCTGGCCACGCTCAAGAAGCAGGGCTTCGACGCCGACTCGGTGCCGCCCGCCGGCACGCTGATCTTCCTGCGCAACAACGCCAACCTGAGTACCGGCGGATCCGCCACCGACGTGACCGACGAGGTCCACCCCGAGATGGCGGCGCGCGCGGTGTCCGCCGCCCGCATGATCGGGCTGGACATCTGCGGCGTGGACGTGGTGGCCGAAAGCGTGCTGTATCCGCTGGAAGACCAGCATGGCGGCGTGGTGGAAGTGAATGCCGCGCCCGGTCTGCGCATGCATTTGAACCCGTCGTTCGGCAAGGGCCGCGCGGTGGGCGAAGCCATCATCGCCAACATGTACGCGGACGGCGACGACGGCCGCATCCCGGTGGTGGCGGTGGCCGGCACCAATGGCAAGACGACCACCGTGCGCCTGACCGCCCACATCCTGGGGGCGGCCGGAAATCGCGTCGGTATGACGAATTCCGACGGCGTCTACGTGGATAACCTTCGCATCGACACGGGAGACTGCAGCGGCCCCCGCAGCGCGCGCAGCGTGCTCATGCACCCGGACGTGGATGCGGCGGTGTTCGAAACCGCCCGCGGCGGCATCCTGCGCGAAGGCCTGGCGTTCGACCGCTGCAACGTGGCTATCGTCACGAACATCGGCATGGGCGATCACCTCGGCTTGGGCTACATCAGCACGGTCGAAGACCTGGCCGTGGTCAAGCGCGTGATCGTACAGCACGTGCATCCCGCGGGCACCGCGGTCCTGAACGCGGCCGATCCGATCGTGACCGAAATGGCCGTCAGCTGCCCGGGCTCGATCACCTATTTCGCCGAAGACCGGAACCATCCCGTGATGGCGACGCACCGCGCGCAGGGTCTGCGCGCCGTGTACCGCGATGGCGATGCGATCGTGACGGCGCAAGGCGCGGAAGAAACCCGCTATCCGCTGGCCGCGATTCCGCTTACGCGCAACGGCGCGATCACGTTCCAGGTCGAAAACGCCATGGCCTCGATCGCCGCGGCCTGGGCGCTGGGCCTGGACGAAGATGTCATCCGCCGCGGCCTGGCCACGTTCGTCAACGATGCCCAGACCGCGCCCGGACGCTTCAACGTGTTCGACTACCGCGGCGCCACGGTGATCGCGGACTACGGCCACAACCCCGACGCGATCCTCGCCCTGGTACGCGCGGTGGACGCCATGCCCGCCAAGCGGCGCTCCGTCGTCATCAGCGGCGCGGGCGACCGGCGCGACGAAGACATCCGCATGCAGACCGAGATCCTGGGCGATGCGTTCGACGAAGTGGTGCTCTACCAGGACCAATGCCAGCGCGGCCGCGCCGATGGCGAGGTACTGGCCCTGCTGCAGCAAGGCCTGGCCAACGCCACGCGCAGCAAGCTCGTCGAAGAAATCCACGGCGAGTTCCTGGCGATCGATACCGCCCTCGCCCGCCTGGCGCCCGGCGACCTTTGCCTGATCCTGGTGGACCAGGTGGAAGAAGCGCTGGCCCATATCGCGAGCCGGATCTCGCAGGCCTGAGCCGCCTTCGCGGCGCAATGAAAACGGGGCGCCTCGAGCGCCCCGTTTGCTTTTGCCGGCAGCGCCTGGCGGCTCAGCCGTCGGCCGACACCGCAGGCGCCGCAGCCTGGTACTGGTCCGTCACGTGCGTGCACCCCACCGCCGCCATCGCGGCCAGCGTCAACAAGATCGCGCTGCAAAGTCGTTGCGTCATGCGTGCCCCTCTCCCCTTCTTTGTGATCGAACCGCCCAGCGGGTTCCGTCACAACTATACCCTGCAGATCCCGTTACCAGCCCTCCGCAAAAGCGGACAAGACATTGCCGGAATGTAACTTTGCTCCCTAGTGCGCCTGCAACCCCTACCCACCGTGAATCGCGCATCTCGCCAAGACGAGGCCGTTACATTTGCCCACAGCAAGGTTTGACAGGACTCGGCGGCGGCTCGTACGTTGAAGACCAGGGCCTGCACGACCGCATTCGCAAAGCAGGCAGGCCTGACTGATCAGTGTCCCACTCAACCGCGGGGGCAAGGTTTGTAGGCCGCAAACCCGCCGCCGCATGCAGACAGAGAGGTCACCATGAACAACGACGTCATCGCGGGCAAATGGAAGCAACTGGCAGGCAAGGCCAAGGCGGCCTGGGGCGAACTCACCGACGACGAGCTGACCCGCACCGAGGGCAACGCCGAACGCCTGGCGGGCCTGATCCAGGAGCGCTATGGCAAAACCCGGGAGCAAGCGGAGAAGGAAGTCCGGGACTTCTTCGACCGCAATCCCTGATCCATCCCACCACCAGGAGAAGCTGACATGCTGCATTACGCCGTAGTTTTCTTCGTTATTGCCATCATCGCGGCGGTCCTGGGTTTCGGCGGCATCGCCGCCGGCGCCGCGGGCATCGCCAAGATCCTGTTCTTCGTCTTCCTGGTACTGGCGCTGCTGTCCATTCTGGGGGGCGCATTCCGCAAGAAATAGAACCCGTACCCAAGATTTCCCGAGAGCCGTTGCGTCTTCAACGCGCTGAACCACACCAACAAGGAGCATGACTATGGAATTTCGCAAGCTGATCGCCGCCGCTGCACTGGGCACGGGCGCTGCCTTCACTTCCATCGCCTTTGCCGCCGACGACGGCAAGCCGAAACAGTCCGTAGGTGAATACGCGTCCGACGCCACCGTGACTACCAAGGTCAAGGCCGCCTTCGTGGCGGACAAGCAGCTGAGCGCGCTCGACATCGCCGTGGAGACCAACGCGGGCGTCACCACGCTGACGGGTACCGTGGGCTCCGCCGCCGAGGCCGATCACGCGGCCACCGTGACCCGTGGCGTCGAAGGCGTCAAGCAGGTCATGAACAACATCAAGGTCGATCCCGCCAAGAACAAGCGGTAAGGCCTGCATCGCGCCGGGCCGGTCTCGGCGCTCAAACGGCGCCCGCGTTTGCGCGGGCGCCGTTTTTCATGGGTGCCGTTCCGGAAGGCGCCTTATCAGACGTCCACCGTGCCTCGGCCGATCTCCCGCGCGCGTCCGCCCACCTGGATCCGGCCGTCGGCCAGGACGTCGAGCAACAGCCGGCACGGCCTGCCCATCTGGTCGCCCTGCTCCACCAGGATGCTGGCGGGCAGGGCGTAGCCGCGATGCTGCAGCCATCCCCCCAGATTGGCGCAGGCCGAGCCCGTGCCGGCGTCTTCGTTGACGCCGCCGCCGGCCTTGGCATAGAAATACCGGGCCACCACCACCTGCCGGCCGTCCTGCGTCCTGCCTTCGTCGAACGCGAAGACATACAGGGTCTTGCGGCCCAGGCTGCTGGCCTGCCAGCGGCCCAGCCGCCCGGCGTCGGGCACGGCGCGGCGCACGGCATCCACGCTGGCAAGCGGCACCAACAACTGATCGGCGCCCGTGTCCACCCAGATCGGATCGCCCAGCAGATCCGAGGCGTCCAGGCCGGCCAGGCTCGCGATCTCCGCGCGGTCCAGCGCGGGCTGCGCGGTGCGCACGCCGTCCGGACAAGGCGCGGTGAAGGTCCAGGCGTCGCCGCGGGCCGTCACCGGAACGATGCCGGCCGTGAATTCCAGCGTCAGCGCATCGCCGGCCTTGAACAGATCGCGCACGACCTGCGAGGTACCGATGGTGGGATGGCCGGCAAACTTCATTTCGTAGCCTGGCGTGAAAATGCGCACCCGCGCATCCGCCCGTTCCGACGGCAGGATGAACGTGGTTTCGGACAGATTGAATTGCGCCGCCAGGTTCAGCATGGTGGCGTCGTCCATGCCGCGGGCGTCCTCGAAGACGCAGAGCTGGTTGCCGCTGAAAGTGGTGGAAGCGAAGACGTTGAGCAGGCGGAATGCGTAGGAGGCCATGGAGGACAGCGCGGTCGAAGGGACTGGCCGGCATTGAGCCGGCGCGGCCCTCCACTTTATCCCAGCGCTTGCTGGCGGGCTACCAGACCGCGAAGAACAGCACCCAGGCCAGGCAGAACGGCGCCAGGCCGGCCAGCAGCACCAGCCATGCCAGGCCTTTGCGCCATGCGCTGGCTTCGCGCGGCTTCAGCAGCCGCGCATACAGGCGCAGGGTCCACAGCACAGCAAGGCTGAGCAAAGTGAAACGCACGGGCGCGGCCCATGCCGCCTGCACGCCTTCGTGCTTGAGCAGGTTGACCGTGGTGGCCGACAGGCCCAGGAACACGCCGATGCCGGCGGACGGGATCAGGGCCTGGGCCAGCTTGTGCAGACCCGCCCGGCCCCAGCGCTCGGCGTACTCTCCCGCCACGGGCGCCGCGGGCGCCAGGCGGTCGGCGATCCATAGCGAGAGGAACGTCGCGCCGCCCACGCACACCGTGGCGCCGATGACGAACATCAGGATGCCCGCGCCGTCCAGCCACGAAAAACTGTCGTTCACTTCCGGATAATGCGTCAGGATGAACCAGGGCGCGTTATCCAGCAACGGCCACATGATGTCGTGTTCGACCAGCCAGGTCGCGGCCCATTGCTTGGCGGTCACGTACCAGGGGCTGGCGCTCCAGAGAAAGGCGCCGATCGCGATGCCCATCAGGCCGAAGCACAGCAGCGCGGTCTGCCAGGGATCGCCGTGCGCGACACGGACGATTTCCTCTTCCGGCGAACGCGGCGTCAGGGTGATCGCGCCGCGATAGCCGCTGCAGCGTCCACAGACGTGGCAATCGCCCGCGCCCTTCATGTGGCGCAGCGGCACCAGCGGCGCGCAGTTGATGGGCTCGATGCGGATGACCGGATGGCGCCACTTCTCCTCGTCTACCTTGAAGTGCCAGGGCGCCAGCTTGGCCAGCAGGTTGAACACACCGTTGACCGGGCACATGTACTTGCACCACACCCGCTTGCTGCGGCCGTAGCGCCAGCCGACGATCATGGCGGCCACCGTGGACCCGCCCAACACGGCCAGCACGGCCAGCGGATACTGGTACACGCTGACGAGTTGCCCATAGATGGTCGTCAGCGCGAACGCCACGAACGGCCAGCCGCCCCAGCGGATCCATTTCGGAATCGCAAGCCCTTTGCCGCGTTCGCTGGCCCACTCCGTGAGCATGCCCTCGGGGCATAGCCAGCCGCACCAGGCCCTGCCCAGGATCGGCATGGATATAAGCACGAACGGCCACCACACGCCCCAGAACGCGAACTGCGCGACAATCGTCAGGTTGTTGAATACCGACGACGCGTTGTCCGGCAACGGCAGGATCGCGGGCACGATCAAAAGGAAAGCGTATATCGCGACGATGCCCCACTGCAGCTTGCGCAACAGCGGGGCATGGTCGCGGAGGAAGTCGGCGATACGGGAGGTCGCCCTCCCGAGTGCAGCTGCCATGATCAAACCTTCGAATATTTCAGTCTGGTGAGAGTCCGGGTCAGGAAGCGCTGCGGGCCGCGGCCGCCGCCGGGGCGGGTTTGCCGCCCACCCAGCGCAGCAGGGTCCAGACAATTACCCAGTAAGCCACCCACAGCAAGACCGAGATCAGGGCGGGCAAGGCGCGATAACCGGCGAAGTCGGCCAGAACCTTGCCAAAGCCGGTGCTATCGCTCAACAGCCACGAGCTGTCCCAGACCGGGTCGATGATAGTGGGCAGGACGTCCAGCGAGATCAGATGATCCAGGCCGCCCACCAGCAGTGAGCCGGCCAGCAGCAGGAGCAGGATTTCGGTCACGCGGAAGAAACGGCGCCAGGTGATCAGCTTGCCGCCCAGCTGCAGCAGCCAGAACGTCAGCAGCGCCACGGCGAAGCCCGCGACGCCGGCCAGCGCCAGCATCAGCATGCTGCTGCCGTCGCCGCCCGCGGACACCGTGCCATACAGGAACACCACGGTTTCACTGCCTTCGCGGGCCACGGCGATGGCCACCAGCACGAACAGGCCCCACCAGTTATCGCTGGCGACGGATGAGCGCGCGCCGCTTTCGAGTTCGCCCTTGAGCGTGCGGCCATGCTTCTTCATCCATACGACCATCTGCACGACCAGCGCGCAGGCAGCCAGCGACATGATGGCCTGGAACCACTCCTGGCCTTCGTCGCTGAGCCACGAGGACACGCCCAGCAACACCAGTGCCAGCGCCACGGCCAGGCCCAGGCCCGCGGCGACGCCACCCCACAGATAGTTCAGCCCGCGCTTGCCTTCGGGCGTGGCGCGCAGCCAGGTGTACAGGATGCCCACCACCAACATGGCTTCGACGCTTTCACGCCAGACTATGAAAAGGACCTGTTCCATGTATCGGTACCGCGTTATTCCTTGGGCTTGACGACCAAGGTGCCTTTCACGCTCTGGTGAAAGTCGTCAAAAAAGGGATACTCGCCCGGGCGGGAAATCGTAATGACCACGAAGGACTTGACCCCCGGCCCCAGGACTTTTTCCTTGCGCAGCGGGATGCTTTCGAATTCCACCGGCTCGTTGCTCTCGTTGATGAGTTCGATCTTGAAACGGCCCGCCGGGACTTCCAGGGTGGCGGGCTCGAACGTGCCGTCAGGCTTGAACCGCAAGGTAAAGGTAGGCAGCTCGTCCGCCTGCGCGGGCGCCGTGCCGGCCAGGCCGGCCAGGCCGATCAGCAGTGCTGCGGCAACGCGTAGCAGGCGGTTCACGATCAGTAACCGCCCTTCTTGCCGGTGCCGGCAAAGACGAATTCATACTCCAGGTCGAAGGGCTCGAACCACGGGCCGACGCCGGTTTCCTTGTCGACGTGGCGGCCGAAGTGGCTCATTTTGTCGGCGGTCGGCGGCAGGACCGTGTACTTCAGCTTGTACTTGCCCGGACCTTCCAGC
Source organism: Achromobacter agilis (assembly GCF_900496965.1). GTDB lineage: Bacteria > Pseudomonadota > Gammaproteobacteria > Burkholderiales > Burkholderiaceae_B > Achromobacter > Achromobacter agilis. The sequence continues at coordinate 23,550 of NZ_UFQB01000029.1, read as the reverse complement.
TTGACGTTTTCGCCGTAGTGCGGACCGTCGTTGGCGACCATGGGCATGAAGGTGCCCTTCTGCACGTTGTCGCTGCCGACCTTCTGGACCTCGTACTTGACGACCAGGTAAGGCACCCATTCGCCTTCGGGGAAGCCCGTCTTGTTGCCGGCGGTCGCGTGGATATCGGCCTCGAGGTGCACATCCGAATCCTTGGCGGGACGCATCATCCCGGGCGGGTCCATTTCAATCGGCTGCAGGTATACCGCGCCGATTTCCATGCCGCCCTTTTCCACCGGCTTGCCGATGGGGTATTCGGCCGCGTGGGCGGCGGAAACGCTCAGAGCGACAATGGCCAGGGCCAAGGCTTTCTTGATCATGTGCATAATCCTTGAGACACGAATGAAAATGACGGCTCCGAAAACATAAACAAGAACCGTTTTCATTAATGTAACCAAAACAACTGACATATCCCTGAACCCAGGAGCACGAAAATCCGCGATTCATTGCGTTTGGTCAAACCATGAAAAACGCCCCCGGAGGGGCGTGCGCATCGTAAAACGGACCTGCTTGCGCCGCTACTTGCGGCCCGGCCCCTGCGTTCCGCCGGGCGTGAACGGGAACGTCGAGAACATCGCGCGCGTCTGATCCTGCATCTGGTCCTGCATTTGCACGAACAGGTTCTTGCTCTGGTCGATGTAGTTGTTCATCATGTTCTGCAGCATGGGCGTCTGCACGTTCATGAACTGCGCCCAGGCCTCGGGGCCGAACTGGCTTCCGTACAGGCCCTTGGACTGCTCGGCCATCCGCTGCTGGATCTCCATGAAAGCCTGGATATTCTTTTCCAGGTACGAACCCATGATCCCCTGCATGGCATGGCCGTAGAAACGGATGATCTGCGACAGCATGTTCGAAGAGAACATGGGCATGCCGCCGCTTTCCTCTTCGAGGATGATCTGCAGCAGGATGCTGCGGGTCAGGTCTTCGCCGCTCTTGGCGTCGACGACCTGGAATTCCTCGTTGGCCAGGACCAGTTGCTTGACATCTGCGAGAGTGATGTAGGTGCTGGTCCGGGTGTCGTACAGACGACGGTTGGGGTACTTTTTAATCAGGCGCAGGCTGGCGCCGGTTTGTGCTTGCGTCATGGTTGTCCCCGGATCGGGCGATCTCTAAGACTTCGGATAAGGTTAAGTGTAATGCCGGACGGCCCTCTCCCCGAGACCATCCGGCGCCAGCGGGCCGCCCGTGGCGGCCCACGCACGATGCGTCAGCCCATGTGCAGGCCGCCGTTGAGCGAGAAGTCCGCGCCAGTCGAGAAGCCGGACTCATCCGAGGCCAGCCATGACGTAATCGACGCGATTTCCTCCGGCGTGCCCAATCGGCGCACCGGAATGGTGGCAACGATCTTTTCCAGGACGTCGGGGCGGATGGCCCGGACCATGTCCGTGCCGATGTAGCCGGGCGACACCGTGTTGACGGTGATGCCCTTGCTGGCCACTTCCTGGGCCAGCGCCATGGTGAAGCCATGGATGCCGGCCTTCGCCGTGGAATAGTTCGTCTGGCCGAACTGCCCCTTCTGCCCGTTCACCGAGCTGATGTTCACGATCCGGCCCCATTGGCGCTCGACCATGTCGTCGATGACCTGCTTGGTCACGTTGAAGAGGCTGTTCAAATTGGTATCGATAACCGCGCGCCAATCATCGGCGCTCATCTTGCGGAACAGGCCGTCGCGGGTGATCCCTGCGTTGTTGACCAGCACGTCGACCGAGCCCATATCCCGCTTGACCCGTTCGAATGCCTCTACCGTGGAGTCCCAATCGGACACATTGCCCACGGACGCGTAGAACGTATAGCCCTGCGCTGCCTGTTCATCCAGCCATTGCTGGTAATTGCGGCTGGGGCCGCAGCCTGCCACCACGCGAAAGCCATCTTTGGCCAGGCGCTGGCAAATTGAGGTGCCGATACCGCCCATCCCGCCTGTAACGTAAGCCAGTTTTCCGCTCATTGGATTTCCTCCTGTGTGCGACGGACGCCTCGTTGATTAACTTACTGTCCTGGGCCAACCGCAACCGCGGTTTCAGGCAGCCCGGACTTTCACATACCTGCCAGGCGCCGGCTCTATCGGCCTATGCCTGGCATTGCCTAACTTTGTACGCGCCTTGACCTGCTTGCCCGAATGGCCGGCCAGCCAGGCGGCCCAGTCCGGCCACCAGCTGCCGGGTTTTTCGGCTGCCTGCGCGAGCCATGCATTCGGATCGCCCGGCAGGTGATGGCCCGACTGTTCCAACGCATCCGCCACCCAGTAGCTGCGGCGTTTCTTGGCTGGCGGATTCACCACGCCGGCAATATGCCCGGACGCCCCCAGCACGAAGCGCTGCGGCCCGCGCAGCACCTGCGTGGACGCGTAGGCCGACACCCAGGGCACGATGTGATCCTCGCGGGAGCCGAAGATATAGGCCGGCATTTCCAGGCGCGTCAGGTCCAGCGGCATACCTGCGGCCTGCGCCCGACCCGGCACTTTCAGGTTGTTCTCCAGGTAGGTATTGCGGAAGTACCAGGAAAAGAAGGGCCCGGGCAGATTGGTGCTGTCGCCGTTCCAGAACAGCAGGTCGAAGGCGGGCGGCTTCTGGCCCTTCAGGTAGTTGCCGACAACGTAGTTCCATACCAATTCGTTGGGCCGCAGGAACGAGAACGTGGTGGCGAGCTCGCGGCCGGGCATCAGCCCGCCCTTGCCCAGTTGATGGTCGCGCAGCAGCGCATGGGCCTCGTCGACGAAGACCTTCAACACGCCTGTCTCGTGGAAATCCAGCAGCGAGGTCAGCAGGGTCAGCGAGGCCACGGGGTGTTCGCCGCGCGCTTCGGCCAGCGCCAGCGCGGACGCCAGCATGGTGCCGCCCACGCAGAAGCCCAGCGCGTTGACCTGCGGCTGCCCGGTGATGTCGCTGGCCACCCGCAGGGCCTGCAGCACGGCGTTGTCGAGGTAGTCGGACCAGGTGGCGCGGTCCACGCCGTCGGTATCGCTGGCGACGGGATTGCGCCACGAAATCAGGAACACCGTGAAGCCCTGATCCACCGCGTGCCGCACGAAGGAATTCTCGGGCTGCAGGTCCAGGATGTAGAACTTGTTGATGTTCGGCGGCACGATGACGATCGGCCGCGCGTGCACGGCCGCGGTCGACGGCGCGTACTGGATGAGCTGGAACAAGGGGTTTTCGTACACGACCTCGCCGGGCGTCACCGCCACGTTGCGGCCGATCTCGAACTTCGTTTCGTCCGTCTGCGTAATGCGCCCTTTCTTGACGTCGCCAAGCAGGTTCGCGAGCCCTTCGTTCAGTGCCCGGCCCGCGCTCTCCACGATCGATTGCTGGGCGTCCGGGTTCAATGCCAGGAAATTGGACGGCGACAAGGCGTCGACCCATTGCATGATCGAAAAGCGCAGGCGGTCGCGCATGGGTTCGCTGACTTGCGCGGCATCCACCATGCGCGACATCGCGCGAGCGGACAACAGGTAGGTATGCGCCAGCAGCAGGTGCGAATGATTGGCGGCCCAGGCCTCGCCGGCAAAACGGCGGTCTGGCGGCGGCGCGAGCGCGCCGCGGCGGGCGTCATCGCAAAGGCGCTGCCATTCGCGAGAGAACTCGGCCTGGATGTCGGCCAGGACTTCCGGTGCCACGCTCACCGGAATGGGCCCTGCGGCGGAGAGATTGGCATTCACTTCGACACCTTGTTATCGAAACTACGCGATTGATGTTGCATTCCGTGTCCTGGCCTGTCAATGCGGGTATACAAGGAGACCTGCCAGGGCGTGCCGCAGGCGCAAGCGCCCGTCTTGCGCTGGATCAAACCGGATCGAGCCAGGCGATCAAGGCCATGCGTCCGGTTTCTCCATCGCGCCGGTACGAAAAGAACCGGCCCTGCTCCGCCACGGTGCACATCCCGCTCAAGGACACCTCTTGTACCCCAGCCCGGCGCAGACGGAAATCGGCCAATCCGGCGAGGTCGGCCAGCCACTTCCCCGGCCGGCCGGGCCGTTCGGTGAAATACCGCCGGGCGGCCGGATCATCCGCCTCGAAGGCATCCAGCACGTCCTGGCCCACCTCGAATGCCTCGGGACCGATGCCTGGGCCCACCCAGGCGCGCCAGCCCGCGGCCTGCGGCGCCTTGGCGCGCATGGCGGCCAGCGTATGTTCGAGCACGCCGCCGGACAGGCCGCGCCAGCCGGCATGCGCCGCGCCCAGCACCTTGCCCTGCGCGTCCGAGATCACCACCGGCAGACAGTCCGCCACCATGACGGCCAGGACGCGGCCGGGACGCGCCGTGACGCTGGCATCGACCGCCGGCTCGTCCGGCAGGTCCGGCTGATCGGCGTCCACGACTTCGCTGCCGTGGACCTGCCGCAGCCACAGGGGCTCGGCGGGCACGGCCGCGCGCACGCGGCGCCGGTTCTCCGTGACGGTGTCCGGGTCGTCTCCGGCGCGGCGGCCGAGGTTCAGGGTGTCGTGCGGCGCGACGCCCGCGCCGCCCGCGCGAGTGGTGCAGAAATAGTTCACGCCGGTCCATTGGGGGCCGGTCACCACCGGCAGACCTGCCACTACGCGTTCCATGCGATGCTGTCCTGTACCAGGGTCATGTCGGCGGGCGGGGCGGCGGTGAACTCGACCTCGCCGCGGCCGCCCGGATCGTCGAAATGCAGGGCCCGCGCATGCAGCATCTGCCGCTGCGCGCCCGCGATGTTCTTGCCGCCATAAAGCGTATCGGCCAGCAGCGGATGCCCCAGGCTGGCCAGATGCACGCGGATCTGGTGGGTGCGGCCGGTTTCCAGCCGGCATACGACTTCGGTGACTCGGCCGCCCGGTTCGACCTGTCCGCGGCGGGCCGGCGCATAATGGGTAACGGCCGGCTTGGGCGCCACCGGGCGCTCTACGCTCATGCGCACCGGCACGCGAGAATCCCGGCCGATCGGGCGGTCGACCTTGCCGGCCGCGGCCAGCCAGCCATGGGCCAGCGCCACGTACTCGCGGCCCATGCTGCGCGCCTGCAATTGCCGCACAAGATGGGTCTGGGCCGTTTCGTTGCGCGCCACGACCATCAGGCCGGACGTGTCCTTGTCCAGGCGATGCACGATGCCGGCGCGCGCCACCTGGGCCAATTCGGGATAGCGGTGCAGCAGGCCGTTGAGAAGGGTGCCGCTCCAGTTGCCGGCGCCGGGATGCGTGACCAGTCCCGCGGGTTTGTTCACGACAATCCAGTCGGGGCTTTCGTCCACGACCCCGAACGCCACGGGTTCGGGCGCGAAAGCCAGCGATTCGGGAGCGGGCTGCGGCCAGACGGCGATCTCGTCGCCCGGGCCGACGGTCTGGCGGACCTTGCCGGGCGAGCCGTTCACCTGGACGTTGCCCGCCTCGATCCAGCCTTGCAGACGGCTGCGGGAATGGTCGGGCAACAACCCTGCGAGCACCTTGTCCAGCCGGTCGGCCCGTGTACCGTCAGGCACGGTTACAAGTTGCGGTTCACCCCTGGGATTTTGGTCAGGAAGACCCAGGAATTCGTCGTCGGAAACGAGATCTGCGCCGGCGGCTGTATCAGACATGGAGACAAATCATATAATCAGCCTGCCATGCTAACACCAAGGATACGATTCTCGTGATTCACCACTCCGCAGCTCCCTCGAATCCCGCCTCCCGCAGCGGGCCGATCTTGCGCGTGGTCATCGCGCTAGTTGCCGTCGTCGCGATCGCCGGTTGCGGCTCGTCCAACTCCAAGTACGACAAGACCACGAACTGGAGCGCCGAACAGCTCTACGCCGATGCCAAGTCGGAAATGTCCTCGGGTGGCTGGAAGGAAGCCCGCGAACGGCTCACCGCGATCGAAAGCCGCTACCCCTTCGGCGTGTATGCGCAGCAAGCCCTGCTTGAACTGGCCTACGTCAACTGGAAGGACGGCGAGAACGAGCAGGCCCTGGCCGCCATCGACCGCTTCCAGCAGCTCTACCCCAACCATCCCGGCACCGACTACGCGCTGTACCTGAAGGGCCTGATCAACTTCACGCCGGCCAGCGCCTTCATGAGCAACCTCACCGGCCAAGATCCCGCCGAACGCGATCCGAAGGGCCTGCGCGCTTCCTACGACGCCTTCAACGAGCTGATCAAGCGCTACCCGGACAGCAAGTATTCGGCCGACGCCGAAAAGCGCGTGGCCTGGCTGGTCAACACCATCGCCATGAACGAAGTGCACGTCGCCCGCTACTACTACGAGCGCGGCGCCTACGTGGCCGCCGCCAACCGCGCACAGACCGTCATCACCGACTTCGAGGGCGCGCCCGCCACCGAAGAAGCGCTCTACCTGATGGTCGAGTCCTACGACAAGCTCGGCATGACCGAACTGAAGAACGACTCGCAGCGCGTCTACGACAAGAACTTCCCCAACAGCGAATTCCGGACCAAGGGCCTGAAGGCCGACAAGAGCTGGTGGAATCCGTTCAACTGATCCGATTCCCGCATGGAAAAAAAGCCCCTCGCTCGCGAGGGGCTTTTTGCTTGCGGCGGGCACGCGCGGGGCGCGCGGTCGGTGAGCTACCCCTCGCCGCCCTCGCCCTTGCGGCGGTAGAACGCCAGCACTTCTTCCAGCTCGCGGGTCCGCGCGAACGGCGGCAGCCCCCGCCACAGCCGCTTGCCGTAGGGTTTTTCGACCAACCGCCCGTCGCCCACCATGAGCACGCCCCAATCCGATTCGGTGCGGATCAGGCGGCCGGCGCCCTGCTTGAGCGAGATCGCGGCCTCGGGTAGCTGGTATTCCGAGAACGGATTGCCGCCCTGCGCCCGGCAGGCCCGCAGGCGCGCCTCGATGACGGGGTCGTCGGGCGGCGCGAACGGCAGTTTGTCGATCGCGACCAGGGTCAGCACGTCGCCGGGCAGGTCGATGCCCTCCCAGAAGCTGGCGCTGCCCACCAGCACGGGATGCTGGAGCTTGCAGAAGCGGTCGAGCAGGTCGCGGCGCGTGCCGTCGCCCTGCTTGAGCAGGGGCCATTCATGGCCGGCGTCGTCGAACTGGTCGGCCAGCAGGTTGGCGACCTTGTCCACCGCGCGCAGCGTCGTGCACAGCACCAGCGTCCCGCCGGGGCTCGCCTCCAGCAAGGGCATCAGCGTCTGCACGAAGCGCTCTAGGTACTGCGGCGACTGCGGTTCGGGCAGGCCGCGCGGCACGAACAGCAGGGCCTGCTCCGGATAGTTGAACGGCGACTCCCATTTGCCGGTGCGGGCCTTGTCCAGCCCCAGCTGGCTGGTGAAGTGCGTGAACTCGCCGTTCACCGACAGCGTGGCCGAGGTCATGATCCAGGCCTGGCCCGGCTTGCGGTACTTGGAAAAGGCCTGCGCCACGGACAGCGGCGCGGAATGCAGGCGCACGTGGTGCTGCCCATGCTCGACCCAGCGCACCGCCGGGCCGGACCATTGCTCTGCCGCGGCGGCGCCCGCCAGGATGGCGGCCGGCGTGGGCAGGCCGTCGCCCAGCGCCGATTGCACCGCCGGTTCGGGCGCCTGGTCGTCGCGGCCCCAACCTTCGTCGGCCTGCTCGGCGCCTGCCCGTCCCGGCGTGGCCCAGCGCTTGAGCCGCGCGGAAATCTCCGCGCCGCTGCGTGCCGCGGCCATCAGGTCCGGATGCTTTTCGGATACGGCGGCCAGGGCCTGCGCGGCGCTGTCCACGGCCTCGCGCAGCCCCTTCAGCGCCTCGTCGAACTCGTCGGCATTGGGGATCGCATCGAAGGTGGCCTTGCGGCCCGGCATCTTGTCCAGGGGCGCACAGACCAGCCGGAGTTCGCGCGCGGCGGTCTCCAGGTGGCGGCTGACGTCGCTCCATTTGGCCGCTTCGCGCGCGTAGGCCAGGCCGGCGACTTCCAGCGCGCGGCCGAAGTCCATCAGCTGGTGCGTGGACACGCTGCTGCCCAGAAAGCGCGTGGCGGTGTCGGGAAGCTGATGCGCTTCGTCGAAGATCACGGTGTCCGCTTCCGGCAGCAGGTCGGTGACGCCCTCTTCGCGCAGCACCAGATCGGCCATGAACAGGGCATGGTTGACGACCACCACGTCGGCCTCCTGGGCCTGCCGGCGGGCCTTCACGACGAAGCAGTCGCGGATGCGCGGACATTCCTGCCCCAGGCAGTTTTCGCGGGTGGAGGTCACGCGTTGCCAGATGTCGGCATCTTCCGGCACCTGCGCGAGATCGCTGCGGTCGCCCGTTTTGGAAATGCCCGCGAACACCTGGATCTGGCGCAGTTGCTGGATTTCGCTGCGCGACTTCAAGGCGCGCTCGTCGCCCTGCAGGCGATCCAGGTGATAGTGGCAGACGTAATTGCCGCGGCCCTTGAGCAGCGCGGCGGTGACCGGCGCGGCCAGCGCAGCGCGCACGCGCGGAAGATCGCGGGCGAAGAGCTGGTCCTGCAGGGTGCGCGTGCCGGTGGAAATCAGCACCTTGCCGCCCTGGATGAAGGCGGGTACAAGATAGGCCCACGTCTTGCCGATGCCCGTGCCCGCCTCGGCCACCAGCGTAGCGCGGTCCTGGATGGCCTGGCCGATGGCCTGGGACAACTCCACTTGCGCGGGTCGCGGCTTGTAGCCGGGCAAGGCCGTGGCCAGCGGCCCGTCCTCGTCGAAGAATTCGGAAATATCCAGGTCCAGCATCAGAACAGTCTCGCCGGTGCCGCTTGCGGTTCGGGCGCCAGACACTTATGTGGGAAAGGACCAAATGATACCCGCTGCCAGGCCTCGTTCCCGCCGCGAAGCTGCCGCCGGCGCACCGCAAGAGGGACATATCGGCCCCCCTGGCACGTTTCGTAACAACGGCTTATGGCACAATCCGCCCCTTGTTTTCCCTTTTTGTCGTCGTATAGAGATGTCTGAAACTTCCACTATCACGAACGTCGCCGCCGGCGTCGACAACGCCCGCATCGTCGCGCAGCTCGCCACCGAGCTCGAAGCGCGCGCCTCCCAGATCGCCGCGGCGGTGGAACTGCTGGACGACGGCGCCACCGTGCCCTTCATCGCCCGCTACCGCAAGGAAGCCACCGGCGGCCTGGACGATACCGTGCTGCGCAACCTGGAAGTGCGCCTGGGGTATCTGCGCGAACTCGAAGAGCGCCGCGGGGCCATTCTTGAATCCATTTCGCAGCAGGGCAAGCTCACGCCCGAATTGCAGCAGGAGATCGGCTCCGCCGATACCAAGCAGCGCCTCGAAGACCTGTACGCGCCGTACAAGCCCAAGCGCCGCACGCGCGCCCAGATCGCCCGCGAAGCCGGCCTGGAACCGCTGGCCGATGCCATCCTGGCCGATCCGGCCTGCGACCCCGCCGCGCTGGCCGCCCAGTACCTGAACCCCGAAGCGTCCATCAACGACGCCAAGGCCGCGCTCGACGGCGCGCGCGACATCCTGGCCGAGCGCTACGCGGAAAACGCGGACCTGCTGGCCGACCTGCGCGAACACCTCTGGTCCACCGGCCTGCTGTACTCCAAGATGGTCGACGGCAAGGAAGCCGAGGGCGCCAACTTCCGCGACTGGTTCGACTTCAACGAGCCGCTGCGCACCCTGCCCTCGCACCGCATCCTGGCGCTGCTGCGCGGCCGCCAGCAAGGCGTGCTGGAATTGCGCCTGGGCCTCGAAGCCGAACTGGAAGCGCAGCTGCCGCATCCCTGCGTGGCCCGCGTCGCCAACTTCCTGAAGCTGGGCAATGGCCTGTTCGCGCTGGACGCTTCACCGCGCGCGCGCTGGCTGGGCGAAGTCTGCCGCTGGACCTGGCGCGTCAAGCTGCTGACGGCGTTTGAAAGCGAACTGATCGGCCGCCTGCGCGAAAGCGGCGAAACCGAAGCCATCCGCGTGTTCGCCGCCAACCTGAAAGACCTGCTGCTGGCCGCGCCGGCCGGCCCCAAGGCCGTGCTGGGCCTGGATCCCGGCATCCGCACCGGCTGCAAGATCGCTGTCATCGACGTGACCGGCAAGGTCGTGGACACCACCACCGTCTACCCGTTCGAGCCGCGCCGCGACCGCGAGGGCACGATCAACACCCTGGCCGCGCTCGTCGCGCGCCACAAGGTGGACCTGATCGCCATCGGCAACGGCACCGCCTCGCGCGAAAGCGAGAAGCTGGTGGGCGACATGATGGAACGCTTCCCGGATCTCAAGGTTACCCGCGTGGTAGTCTCCGAAGCCGGCGCGTCCGTGTACTCCGCTTCCGAAACCGCCGCACAGGAATTCCCCGACCTGGACGTTACCCTGCGCGGCGCCGTGTCCATTGCGCGCCGCCTGCAGGATCCGCTGGCCGAGCTGGTCAAGATCGATCCCAAGGCCATCGGCGTGGGCCAGTACCAGCACGACGTCAACCAGCGCGAGCTGGCTCGTTCGCTGGACGCCGTCGTCGAGGACTGCGTGAACGCCGTGGGCGTGGACGTGAACACCGCCTCCGCCGCGCTGCTGGCCCGCGTGTCCGGCCTGAACTCGCTCCTGGCCAAGAACATCGTGGCCTGGCGCAACGAGAACGGCGCCTTCCCCACCCGCGAAATCCTGCGCAAGGTGCCCCGCTTCGGCGACAAGGCGTTCGAGCAGGCGGCTGGCTTCCTGCGTATCCCCAACGGCGACAACCCGCTGGACGCGTCGTCGGTCCACCCGGAAGCCTATCCGGTGGTCGAGCGCATCGTCGCCAAGATCAAGGCCGAGGTAAAGCAGATCATCGGCCAGCGCGAAGCGCTCAAGGGCGTTTCACCCAGCGACTTCACCGATGAACGCTTCGGCTTGCCCACGGTGCGCGACATCTTCGCCGAACTGGAAAAGCCCGGCCGCGACCCGCGCCCCGAATTCAAGACGGCGCAGTTCAAGGAAGGCGTCGAAACCCTGAACGACCTGTACCCGGGCATGGTGCTGGAAGGTGTCGTGACCAACGTCGCCAACTTCGGCGCGTTCGTCGACATCGGCGTGCACCAGGACGGCCTGGTCCACATCTCGGCCCTGGCCGAGAAGTTCGTGAAGGATCCGCGCGACGTCGTGCGCGTGGGCCAGACGGTCAGCGTAAAGGTGCTGGAAGTAGACGCCGCGCGCAAGCGTGTCGCGCTGACCATGCGCCTGAACGACACCGCGGCCCCCGCCCGCCGCAGCGGCGACGCCCCCAAGGGCGGCGATCGCTCCGGCCGCCGCCCGCAAGGCGACGGCGGCCGCGGCGCCGCTGGCGGCGCTGCGATGAACAGCGCCATGGCCGACGCCTTCGCCAAGCTCAAGCGCTGAACGCCGCGGTCCGGCCTGCCGGATCAGCTCCCAAAAAAAACCCGGCGCATGATGCGCCGGGCTTTTTTTCAAGGCGCCGCAGCGCCCGGCATTCCGCTTACTCCTGGGCCAGCGAGGCCAGTGCTTCGCGCGCGCGCGCCAGCAAGGCGCCCGCTTCGACTTGCGCGCCGGCCGGCGCGGCCGCCACGGCCACACCATCGATCACCGCGGCATAGCCTTGCTGCCCGTCAGCCTGCAGCACCGTCTCCGCCGGTTCCGATTGCAGGCGGCGCATCAGCGCGCCGGCTTCCTTCGGGTCGGCGAAACGCTGCGACAGCAGCAGTTCCTCGCCGTCGGCGGCCAGCAGGCGGAAGCGGAAGCCGCCGTCTTCGTCGCGGAAGCTGACGAAGCGCGCGCCCTTGCTCTTTTCCTTCTTGGCCGGCGCGCCCTTGCCGCCCGCGGACGCGGCTTCCAGGTTGCGCAGGCCCACGGCCTGGCGCAGCTCGTGCATGAAGGGCGCCGACAGCTTGCGGGCCTTGGCGGCGCCTGCCTGCAGGATGTCTTCGATGCGGCCGGGGTTGGCCATCAGGTCGAAGTACTTCTCGCGCATGGGCGCCAGCAGGTTCTCCAGGTGATCGTAGAGGGCCTGCTTGGCGTCGCCCCAGCCCAGCCCGTCTTCCAGCTGCTTGCGGAACGCCGCGGACTGCGCCTGCGTGGCGAACGCACGGTAGATCGTGTACAGGTGCGAGTTCTCGGCGTCCTTGGGTTCGCCGGGCTGGCGCGAATCGGTCACGATGCGCATCACCGAGGCGCGCAGCGCGCTTGCGCCGCCCTCGAACAACGGAATCGTGTTGTTGTAGCTCTTGGACATCTTGCGGCCGTCCAAGCCCGGCAGCGTCGCCACTTCTTCCTCGATCACCACCTCCGGCAACGTGAAGTAATCGCGGCCGTACAGGTGGTTGAAGCGCTGCGCGATGTCGCGCGCCATCTCCAGATGCTGGATCTGGTCGCGGCCTACCGGCACCTTGTTCGCGTTGAACATGACGATGTCCGCCGCCATCAGCACCGGATACGAGAACAGGCCCATGGTGACGCCGTCGTCCGGCTCTACGCCCTTCGCCTCGTTCTGGTCCACCGCCGCCTTGTACGCGTGCGCCCGGTTCATCAGGCCCTTGGCCGTGACGCAGTTCAGCATCCAAGTCAGTTCGGGGATCTCGGGGATGTCCGACTGGCGGTAGAAGGTCACGCGTTCGTGGTCCAGCCCCACCGCCAGCCAGGTAGCGGCGATTTCAAGGCGCGAGCGCGCCACACGGGCGGGGTCGTCGCACTTGATCAGCGCGTGGTAATCGGCCATGAAGAAAAATGCGTCCACGCCGGGCTGCGTACTGGCCTGGACGGCGGGGCGGATCGCGCCCGCGTAGTTGCCGAGGTGGGGGGTTCCAGAGGTGGTGATGCCGGTAAGGACGCGGGTATTCATGAGGCGAAGATGCGTTTGGGGGAAAACACCCAGTGTAACGTGCCGGGCGGCCGCGGCGCCCTCGCCGCTACAGAACGGCCAGCACCGGCGCCGCCAGCGCGCACAGGCCGCCGGCGGTCAATGCGGCGCGCGGCCGGAACGTCAGGAACCAGATCAGCAGCAGGCCGGCGATGCTGAGGATGCCGATCCATTCGACCGTGCCGTAGCTCCAGCCCCAGACCGCCGCCGAGGCGCACAGGGACAGGCCCAGCGCGATCCAGCCGAACGCCCGCAGCGGCACGCGATGCCGCCGCGGCAACGCGCGGTCGAAGAGGTCCTCGTAGTGGCGGTCCATTCCCAGGCACAGGGCGGAGAAGCCGGCGTAAGCCAGGCAGAAGGCGGCAAGCGTCATGGCGTATCACCTCTCGGTTCGTAGGCAGCCTGCGAAGGCGCCGGTTGGGACGGAACGCGCGGCGCGGCGGGATGGCCCTTGGCCTGCGCCTTGCCAGCCCGGGCCGCTTTGCGGGCCATCCAAGCGAGCAACAGCGCGCCGGCCAGGCAAGTCAGGTCGAAACCCGCCATGACCCAGTCGCCCGCCGGCAGCGACACGCCCAGATGGCGCGAGGTCGTCAGCGCATTGACCACGGGCACCAGCGCCAGCGCCGCCGCGCCGGCCGCGAGCAGGTCGCGCCACTTGCGTTGCTGGAACAGGAACGCATAGACGAGCGACAGGCCCCAGCCGGCGAAGAAAGCGCGCACCTCCCAGACCTGCCGGCCGGCCATGTCCGCGGGCAGCAGGCGGTTGGCCCAGAAAAAGGCCGCGACCGAGATGAACAGGCCCGCGATGGTGCCGGCGTTGAGCGCATCCACGAGGCGCAGCGAGAACGCCTCGCGGGCTCCCGGACGCGCCTTCTGGCGGCGCTTGGCGATCCACAGCACCAGGCCCGAGCCCACCATCCCCGTGCCCGCCAGGCTGACCAGGAAATAGAGCCAGCGCAGCAGCGGCGCGGCGAACAGGCCCAGGTGCAGGCCGCTCACCACGCCGGCCGTGCGCACCGTGGCGCTGAGCTCGTCCTCGCCTTCCAGCAGCTTGCCGCTCACGCCGTCCAGGCGCATGTAGGGCGCCAGGCGGCCGAACGAGACGCCGTCGGCGGCGTCGCGCACCAACGTGACGGTCGCGCCGGCATCGCCGGGGTGGTTGACGACGACGCGGCCCACGCGGCCCTGCCAATGCTGCTGGGCCTGCTCTACCAACGGCGCGAGCGGCAACAAGGGCGCAGGTTCTTTGCGAGAGGGCGTGACCTTGAAGGACTTGAAGACTTCGTCGGTGTACTGGCGCGGGCTTTCATAGACGGCCTGGATGCCCGCCGGCATCAGCATGGTCATGAACAGCACCAGGCCGCTGAAGGTGATCATCAGGTGGAACGGCAGCCCCAGCACCGACAAGGCGTTGTGGCCGTCCATCCAGGCGCGTTGACCGCCTTTTTTTGGCCGGAACGTAAAGAAATCCGCGAATATTTTCTTGTGGGTGATGATGCCGCTGATGATCGCCACCAGCATGAACATGCCCGCGATGCTGGCCAACCATCGGCCCCAGGGAAATGCGGTTTCGAGCTCGAAATGGAATCGGTAGAAGAAATCGCCGCCGCGCGTCTCGCGCGCGGTCACCGCCTGCCCGGTGGCGGGGTCCAGCTTGGCCCGCACGAAACCGCGCTCGCCCGGCTTGGGCTTGGGCACCTGATAGAGCAGTTGAATGAGGGGCTCGCGGTCCGAAGGGGGAGTGATGAACCAGCGGGTGGCATCGGGCGCGTGCGCGTCGAGGTAGCGCTGCGCCGTCGCCACGGCCTGCGCGGCGGGCACGGGCTTCGCGTCGATCTCGGGCTGCATCCAGTGCGTGATCTCGGGACGGAAGAACGCCAGGGTGCCGGTCAGGAACATCGCGAACAACACCCAGCCGAAGATCAGCCCCGACCAGGTATGCAACCAGGACATGGACTGGCGCAGGCCTTCTTCGCCCTGCGCCTTGCCACCCTGCCCTTTTGTCCGTGCCCCCGTCATGCCACCCCCATCGTGCGCCCGGCCAGGAACAGGAAGCCCAACAGGGCGGCCGGCATCAGGATGCCGGCCCAGGCGCGCCAGGCGTTGCGCGTGGCGAATACCCAGATCACGCCGCAGGCATAGAACACAAAGGACAACATCTGCGCCGTCACCACCGCGTCCGGACGCCGCATGGGCAGCCAGACCGCCAGGCAGGCCGCGGCCGCGGAGGCCAGGAGATAGCCGCCCAGAATGGCGGCCGCCGCCCGGGAAAAGACGGCGAGGCGGTAGCGCATCATGCCTGCGCCGGCAGCGGGAGCTTTCACTGGGACACGTTGAAGGTCAGGGTGGATACGTAGCGGATCTTGGCGTAGGTCTTGCCGCCGGCCTCGCCCGCCTTGTCTTCGACGTGGGCGGCTTCCAGCACGTATTGGCCCGGCCAGGGCGTCGTGATCTCGATGCGGCCGTTCTCGTCGCTATGGAAACGCTTTTCCCATTTGGGCGGGCCGAACACGGTGACTTCCGTCTTGGCCAGGGGCTTGCCCTTGAACTGCAGCACGAAAGCATTGGCGCCCGCGGCGGCCGGCACGAGCTCCAGGTCCAGCTTGGCGGCGGTATCTTCGCGGCCGGCCTTGGCGCCGTACTGCACCAGGGTGTCCTTGAACTGATAGGGCTGGCGCAGGCGCACGTCGCCCTTGCCCGCCGCCGCGAATTCGATGAAATCCACGCCATCGGCCGAGGCCTTCAATTCCTTGCCGTCGGCGCCCGTCACCACGGGCGAAATCATGATTTTGCCGAGCAGACCGTCGCGCTTCTCGCGCAAATCGTCCGCCCACTCGCCGAAGTATGCCTTGGCCGGCCCCTGGGCGCTGCGTTCCAGCCAAACGAAATGCGCCTGCGCAGCGCCCGCCGCGCCCAGGAGAGCGATGGCGGCCAAAGTCCTTGCGAATGCCATTATTGATTTTCCTTTAGTCGAGGCGCCTGGCCGGACCCTGCCCCGCGGCAGGATCCGATTCGGCTGAGCTTAAATTATAACCATTCTCAATACGATATGAGAGAAAATGCCTGCCCTACCAGCGGTACCTCAGGCTGGCCCTGATCGAGCGTTGATAGCCGTACCAGCACCAGGAATCCCCCGCGCACGAGGCGATGTACTCCTTGTCGAACAGGTTCTGCACGTTGAGCGCCACCTGCATGCCTTTCAGCGAAGGCGAGGCGCGGCCCAGGTCATAGTCCAGCATCAGGTCGAACAGCGTGACCGAGGGAATCTTCAGGGAGTTGGTCTCGTCTCCGTACGACGAACCGATATAGCGCACGCCGCCGCCCACGCCCAGGCCCGCCAGCGGGCCTTCCTGCAACTGGTAGCGCGCCCAGGCGGAGGCCTGTTGCGACGGCACGCCCACCGGCGTCTTGCCTTTCAGATTCAGCCCCGCCACGCTGGGATAGGCCTTGGAATACTCGTTGTCCATCAGCGAATACGCCGCCACCAGCGTCAGCCCGCGCAGGGGCTCGGTCTTGGCTTCCAGCTCGATGCCCTGCGTGCGCAGTTCGCCCGCCTGGATGGAGCAGCGTCCGCCCGTCGTCCCGCAGATATGGGCGGGATCCGGATCGGTGGTCGTCATGTTCTCGCGGCGGATATCGAAGGCGGCCGCCGTCAGCATCGTGGCGCTGCCCGGAGGCTGGTACTTGATGCCCACTTCGTACTGCTTGCCCTCGATCGGCTTGAACGGCGTATTGTTCCAGCCCGTTCCCGATTGCGGCTCGAACGATTCCGAGTAGCTGAAGTACGGCGCCACGCCGTTGTCGAAGTTGTAGATGACGCCCAGCCGGCCCGAGAAGGCCTCGGCGTCCAGCTTCGAAGGCGCGACGCGGCCGGTCGCGAGCGTGGTGGTTTCGCCGACGGTGCGCGACCAATCGTAGCGCCCGCCCAGCAGCACCGACAGGCGGTCGATCCGGATCTGGTCCTGGAAGTACAGGCCCGTCTGGTATTGCTTGGAGGTGGCGTCGGTGGAGAACGCCGGCACGGGAATGTGCTGGCGGTTGTCCGGATTCAGCACGTTGAGCGCCGGCGCGGTGCCGAACCCGGACAACGTATCCGTCTTCACGTGCTGGTAATCGAGGCCCAGCAGCACGGTGTGATCGAAGGCGCCGGTGTTGAAGCGCGCCTGCAGGTTATTGTCGAGCGTCAGCGCCCCCACGTCGACGTCGGTCGCGATCGACGAGCGCTGCTGGTACAGGTAGGTGTTGTCCGTATAGCCGTAGTTGCTGGTCATCGCGCCGTAGACGCTGCGGTACCGGGCTTCGGCGTGCGTCCAGCGCAGGCTTTGCGACGCCTTGAAGGTGTCGTTGAACCGGTGTTCCAGCACGTAGCCCAGCGAATAGCTCTTGCGGTCGCTTTCTTCGAAGTTGGCATCGCCGTCGTAGTAGTCCGCCGGCAGGCGGATGCCGTCCGGCGCCGAGCGCAGCGTGCGCATGGACGAGACGCTGCCATACGAGCCCATATCGGGGTCGTGCTGGAAATTCGTCAGCACCGTGAGCGACGTGTCGCCATTGGGCCGCCACGTGAAGGCCGGCGACACGAAGTACCGGCGCTCCTTGGTGTCCTTGACCTGGCCGTCGGACATATAGCCCGAGCCAACCAGCCGGTACAGGTACTTGCCTTCGCCGTCCAGCGCCCCGCCGAAGTCGAAGTTGGCGCGGCGGTAATCGTAGTTGCCGACCTGCACTTCGACTTCGCGCAGCGTCTCATCCAGCGGGCGCTTGCTGACCTGGTTGACCACGCCGCCCGGGCCGCCCTGCCCGTACATGACCGACGCCGGCCCCTTCAGCACGTCCACGCGCTCCAGGCGGTAGGCATCCACCTGCGGCAAGGCGTCGCGGCCGCCGAACACCCGCAGTCCGTCCAGGTAGGTCGAGGCCGAGAATCCGCGCACGCTGAACTGGTCCAGCCGCGTAGCCGTGGCGCCGCGCGTCTCCGTCGCCACGCCCGCGGTATAGCGCAGCACCTGGTTCAGCGTCTGCGCGCCCTGCTCCGTCATCTGCTCGCGGGTGACGACGGACACGGACTGCGGCGTCTCGATCAGCGGCGTGTCGGTCTTGGTGGCGCTGGCGCTGGCCGTGGCCACGTAGCCCACCGTCGGCGCCAGCGCGCTGTCGGACATGCCCGACACCGTCACGGGCGCCAGCGTCGTCGTGTCGCCCTCGAACGACGACGCCTGTACCAGGGTCCAGCTGTTGCCCGACTGTGCGCGCGCCTGCAGGCCGCTGCCCGACAGGAGGCGGGCAAACCCGGCGCTCACCGAATAGGCGCCGTCCAGGCCTTCCGAGCGGCGGCCACGCACCAGCGCGGGATCGAACGACAGGACTACTCCGGCGCCGCGCGCGAACTGCGTCAAGGCGTCGGCCAGCGGCCCCGCGGCGATCTGGTAGCTGCGCTGCGCATTGGCGGCGGGAACGGATTGCGCCCAGGCCTGCGGCATGCCGGCGGCGAACGCGCCTGCGCAGGTGGCGGCCAGCACGGCCAGGCGGCCTGCGGTCAGGGATGCGCGCAAGCGCGAGTGGAGTGAAGCGGACACGAAACTCTCCCAGTACGGTGATGTCTATTCCTGCTTTCCGCACGGGATCCGAAAACCTGCAAGGTGCAGGCCGGGAAATTTGTAACGGTCAGATGTCGCGGGGCCCCACCCACAACAAGTACTGCGTGTGCCGCGTTACGCTGATGGGCAAGGCGGCCTCCAGCGCCTTGAGCGCGCGCTCGGCGTCGTCCAGCGGAAAGACGCCCGACAGCCGCAACCCGGCCACCGCCGGGTCCACACGGATCATGCCGACCCGTTGGCGGGCCAGGTAGCGCGCGAAATGGTCCAGGCGCCAGTCCTTCGCCACCACCATGCCGTCGACCCAGGCCAGCCCGTCCCGATCCGAGGCCTCGCGGCCGATCTCGCCGCCATCCGAGAACGTCAACCGCTCCCCCGCCGCTGCCAGCGTCGTCGCGTCCGCGCGCAGCAGTTGCACACTGCCTTCGTAGACGCTCATGCGCGCCCCCCGTCCGTGCGCCGCAGGTCAAAGCGCGCGGTGTCGGCGCGCAACTCGCCGTAGCCGGCATCCACGCGCAGCGCGGCGACGCCGGGGCGCGATTCGGTGTGCACCAGCATTTCGCCGCGCAGCAGATCGATGCCGCGGGCCTCGCGCTGCAGGTGCAGGCGCACCGCGCTATCGCTGTTCAGGGTGATGTGCAGTCCGTCGGCCAGCTGCACGGCGCGCCGCTCGCCGATGCGGGTGCTCAGGTCCGCGGCCAGGCGCTGCCAGGGCGCATGGCGGTAGCCCGCCCAGCCGGTCATGGCGGCGCCCGAGACCGCCAACAGTCCGCGCAGGACCGCCCGGCGGCCCGCCGATTGCGGCGCGGCCAGCGCCGCGTGCGCCAGTTCGGAAGGCACGCGGCGCGCATCGCGGCCGATGCGCTGGAGCCGGTCCCAGGCCTGGCGATGCGCGGGATCCTGCGCCAGCCAGGACTCGCACGATCGGCGATCGTCCGCGCCGGCCACGCCCGACTGCAGCCGGACCCACCAGGCTATCGCCTGGCTCACCACGGCATCCGGCGGCGCGCCGCCCGCGCTATCCATAGAAGGCCGCATAGCAGGCGGATATCGCGCGCACCATGTATTGCTGCACGGAACTCAGGGATACGCCCAGGCGTTCGGCGATTTCGGGATAGGTCAGGCCATCCAGCTGCGACAGCAGGAAGGCCGAGCGCGCCTTGGGCGGCAAGCCATCCAGCAGGCGGTCGAGTTCCGCCAACGATTGCAGCTGCTCGGCCTGCGCTTCGGGGGAAGGCGCATAAGCCTCGGGGATGGCCGCCAGGTAGGCAA
This sequence comes from Achromobacter agilis, assembly GCF_900496965.1. Lineage (GTDB taxonomy): Bacteria > Pseudomonadota > Gammaproteobacteria > Burkholderiales > Burkholderiaceae_B > Achromobacter > Achromobacter agilis. The sequence continues at coordinate 3,975 of NZ_UFQB01000029.1, read as the reverse complement.
GGTAGGCGCGCTCGAGCGCGGCGTGCCGCCGGTGGTCCACCACCAGGCCCCGGGCGATCGTGGTCAGCAGCGCCCGGGCATCACAGGCGCGCACCGCCTTGCGGCCCTGGATCACGCGGACGAATACGTCCTGCGCAAGGTCTTCGGCGCGATGCTCGCACCCCAGCCGGCGGCGCAGCCATCCGAACAGCCACGGACGGTGATCGCGGTACAGGCCATCGACGGGTGCGGCCGAGGCGTCCGCGCGCGGGGCCGAAGAGGACAGGAAGGGGGAAGGCACGGTTGAGACTGCGGCGCTGGACCAGAAGTCTCAAAATCTTAATTGATAATGACTTGCATTACTAATTCTATCCGCCCGCCGCCCGGAAAATCCGGGCGGATGCGGCATAACTACAACGACACGGTCTGCCGGCGTTCGGACTCGAGGTATTCTCGCGACTGCATTTCGAGAATGCGCGAAACGGTGCGGTGGAACTCATTGGCCAGCGCGCCTTCCGTGTAGATCTCTTCAGGTTCGCATTCGGCCGACATAATGAGCTTTACGCGATGGTCGTAGAACACGTCGATCAGCCAGGTGAAGCGGCGCGCCTCGGATGCCTGGCGCGGCCCCATCCGGGGCACGCCGGACAGGATCACCGCGTGGAAACGGTTGGCCAGTTCCAGGTAGTCGTTCTGCGAACGCGGACCGCCGCAAAGCGTGGCGAAGTCGAACCACACCACCGAGCCCGCAAGCGCGAGCGCACGGATTTCGCGGTGTTCGATGTGCAGCACCGGTTCCTGGGGCGGCGTATCGGCCAGCGTGTCGAAGGCCTTCTGCAGCGCCTGCTGGGCATGCTCATCCAGCGGCGTGTGATAGCACTGCACCTGCTCCAGCGAACGGCGGCGGTAGTCGACGCCGGCGTCCACGTTCATGACGTCCATGCGCGCCTGGATCAGCTTGATCGCGGGCAGCACGCGGTCCCGGTGCAGGCCGTCGGTGTACAGCGTGGACGGCTCGTAATTGGACGTCATCACGAATGACGTGCCGTATTCGAACAGCTTGAGCAGCAGACGGTGCAGGATCATCGCGTCCGCCACGTCGGACACGTGGAACTCGTCGAAGCAGATCAGGCGGTAGCGCTTTGCCACCCGCCGGGCCACTTCGTCCAGCGGATCCTGCATGCCCTTCACTTCTTCCAGCTCGCGATGCACGCCCCGCATGAATTCGTGGAAGTGCAGGCGCGTCTTGCGCACCACGGGCACCGTGGCGTAGAAGGCGTCCATCAGGAAGCTCTTGCCCCGCCCCACCCCGCCCCACAGGTACACGCCGCGCGGCACGTCAGGGCGGTTCAGCAGTTTCTTCAGCGCGTTCGAGCGCATCGATTTGAACCTGACCCAATCGTCGTAGTAGCGCTGCAGCCGGTCGATCGCCAGCTTCTGGGCGCTGTCGGGCTTGTAGCCGCGTTCGGCCAGGGCGTGTTCGTAGTATTCGCTGACGTTCATGTGGGAAAGCAGGTAAGAAGCAAAATGAAAAAAGGGCGGATCCGTGAACCCGCCCCCGTCTTGCATCGGCTACGCGTCGATCAGAAGTTCAACGCGCGCTTGTCCACGGCCAATGCGGCTTCCTTCACGGCTTCCGACAGGGTCGGGTGAGCGTGGCAGATGCGGGCGATGTCTTCGGCGGCGCCGCGGAATTCCATGATGGTCACGGCTTCCGAGATCAGCTCCGAGGCCATCGGGCCCACGATGTGCACGCCCAGGACCTCATCGGTCTTGGCATCGGCGATCACCTTGGCGAAGCCGGTGGTGTCGCCCAGCGCGCGGGCGCGGCCGTTGGCCAGGAAGGGGAAGCTGCCGGCCTTGTACTCGCGGCCTTCGGCCTTGAGCTGCTGTTCGGTCTTACCCACCCAGGCGATTTCCGGCGACGTGTAGATGACCCACGGCACGGTGTCGAAGTTGACGTGGCCGTGCTGGCCGGCGATGCGCTCGGCAACCGCCACACCCTCTTCCTCGGCCTTGTGCGCCAGCATCGGACCGCGCACCACGTCGCCCACCGCCCAAACGTTCGGCAGGTTGGTCTTGCAGTCGCCGTCCACGGCCACGAAGCCGCGCTCGTCGAGCTTCAGGCCCACGGCGTCGGCGTTCAGGCCGCCGGTGTAGGGCACGCGGCCGATCGAGACGATCAGCTTGTCCACCACCAGCTTCTGCTCGGCGCCCTTGGCATCGACGTAGGGCACGGTCACCGACTTGGCAGTGGCCTTGATCTCGCCGATCTTGACGCCCATCTGGATGTTCAGGCCTTGCTTGGTGAAGGCCTTGAGGGCTTCCTTGGCCACTTGCTGATCTGCGGCGGCCAGGAATTCCGGCATCGCTTCCAGGATGGTGACTTCGGCGCCCAGGCGGCGCCACACGCTGCCCATTTCCAGGCCGATCACGCCAGCGCCGATCACGCCCAGTGTCTTCGGCACAGCGCCGATGTTCAGCGCGCCGTCGTTGGACAGCACGACCTTTTCGTCGAACGGCAGGCCCGGCAGTTCACGCGCCGACGAGCCGGTCGCGACCACCACGTGCTTGGCAACCAGATCGGCTTCGGCGGTGCCGGTGACCTTGATGGCCCAGCCGCCTTCCACCTGGCCGGTGAACGCGCCCTTGCCATGGAAGAAGGTGACCTTGTTCTTCTTGAACAGGTACAGGATGCCGTCGTTGTTCTGCTTGACCACCGTGTTCTTGCGGCCGATCAGCGTGTCGAGCTTCAGGCTGACGCCCTTGACTTCGATGCCGTGCTCGGCGAAGTGGTGGTTGGCCTGTTCGAAATGCTCGGACGATTGCAGCAGCGCCTTGGACGGGATGCAGCCGACGTTGGTGCAGGTGCCGCCGGGGGCCGGGCCGCCTTGGCCGTTCTGCCACGCGTCGATGCACGCCACCGACATGCCGAGTTGGGCCGCGCGGATGGCGGCGATGTAGCCGCCGGGGCCGGCGCCGATCACGACGACGTCAAATTGTTGGGACATAGTGTTCTCGCAGTGAGGTATTGAGTGAAACACGCCCCGCCCTGCGGGCCGGCTGGAAGCCGGCCGGGGCGCCGCCGCGGGCGCCGGGCCGGGGCGTCGAGATTACAGGTCCAGCAACAGGCGCTGCGGATCTTCCAGGGCGTCCTTCATGGCGACCAGGCCCAGCACGGCTTCGCGGCCGTCGATGATGCGGTGGTCGTAGGACAGCGCCAGGTAGTTCATCGGGCGGATGACGATCTGGCCGTTTTCCACCACGGCGCGGTCCTTGGTGGCGTGCACGCCCAGGATGGCCGATTGCGGCGGGTTGATGATCGGGGTCGACAGCATCGAGCCGAACACGCCGCCGTTGGAGATCGAGAACGTGCCACCGGTCATTTCTTCGATGCCCAGCTTGCCGTCGGCAGCGCGGCGGCCGAAGTCGGCGATGGTCTTTTCGATGTCGGCGATGGACAGCTGGTCAGCGTTGCGCAGGATCGGCACGACCAGGCCGCGCGGGCTGCCCACGGCGATGCCGATGTCGAAGTAGCCGTGGTAGATGATGTCCTTGCCGTCGATCGAGGCGTTGATCAGCGGGTACTTCTTCAGGGCTGCTACGGCGGCCTTGACGAAGAACGACATGAAGCCCAGCTTGATGCCGTGTTCTTTCTCGAACTTGTCCTTGTACTTCGCGCGCAGGTCGATGACAGCCTGCATGTTGACTTCGTTGAACGTCGTCAGGATCGCGTTTTCCTGCTGCGATTGCAGCAGGCGTTCGGCGATGCGGGCGCGCAGGCGGCTCATCGGCACGCGCTGTTCCGGACGGCCGTCCAGCGACAGCGTGGTCGGGGCGGGAGCGGCGGCGGGAGCGGCGGCCGGAGCGGCCTTGGCGGGCGCGCTGGCGGCCAGGGCGTCGCCCTTGGTGACGCGGCCGTCGCGGCCGGTGCCGGCAACGCTGGCGGCGTCCACGCCCTTCTCGGCCAGGATCTTGGCAGCGGCGGGCGAAGCC
>NZ_UFQB01000009.1 GCF_900496965.1 Achromobacter agilis | reverse complement strand
CCCGCCCCCGCGCCCAGCGCCGCGCCGACGCCCATCTCGAAGGCGGCCCCGGCCGCCGCGCCGGCGGCGGCAGCCAAGCCGGCCCCTGCCGCCTCCGCGGCCACGGGGACCTATTACCTGCAGGCAGGCGCCTTCCGGGGCGAAAACGACGCGGAAACCCTGAAGGCCCGCATCATCCTGCTGGGCCTGCCGGTCGCCGTGCAAAAGGCCGAAGTGAACGGCAAGCCCATCAACCGGGTCAGGGTAGGGCCGTTTGCGCGCCTGGACGACATGAACCGCGCCCGCGGCAGGCTGGGCGAGAACAAGATCGAAACCGCGGTGGTGCGCCAATAAGGGCGCGCCTCGCGGGCGCAGGCATTGAACTTATCCGGCCCTGGGCCTGTCTGTAACTTTTTACTCAGGAACCTCTCATCCATGCTGTCCTCCAAGATTATTCGCATCCTGGCCGCGGCCGCGCTGACCGCCACGGCTTTCTTCAGCCCGGCGAGCCACGCCCAGGGCACGCAGCAATACGTGCCCATCAATCCGCCGCTGCCGTCGGACACGCCGGGCAAAGTGGAAGTCCTGGAGTTCTTCGCCTATACCTGCCCGCACTGCGCCGCGATCGAACCGCTGGTCGAAGACTGGGCCAAGACCGCGCCCCCCGACGTGGTGCTCAAGCAGATCCCCATCGCGTTCAACGCCGGCATGAAGCCGCTGCAGCAGCTCTACTACACGCTGCTGGCCCTGGACCGTCCCGACCTGCACGCCAAGGTCTTCACGGCCATCCACGGCGAGCACAAGCGCCTGTTCGACAAGAAGGCCATGGGCGAGTGGGCCGCGTCGCAGGGCGTGGACCGCGCCAAGTTCGATTCGGTCTTCGATTCGTTCAGCGTGCAGACCCAAGTGCAGCGCGCCACCCAGCTGGCCGACGCCTACCGCATCGACGGCACCCCGTCGTTCGCCGTCGGCGGCAAGTTCATGACCTCGCCGGTCATGGCGGGCAACAGCTACGAAGGCGCCCTGAAGGAAGTGGACAAACTGATCCCGATGGCGCGCCAGTAATACGCCACCATCCGCATCGGCAACGCCCCGAGCCCAACGGCCGGGGCGTTTTTGCATCTTGCGCCCTCGCAAAACCGTGGCCCGGCCTTGGCAAGAACGGACGCCCCAGGCGGAGCGGCAAGCGCACGTAGTACGCGCGGCGCGGGAGCATTACACTTTCCGCACAATAAATCGCCGCGACAGCGGCATCCAACGGGTGGAAGACAAATGAAACAGCGATTCCTGCGCAGCCGCGCGGCGGCGGGCCTGTGCCTGGCCCTGGCCGCTGGCCTGGCCCATGCCAGCGACGCCGACGGCGTGAAGATCGGCGTCCTTACCGACATGGCGGGCGTCACCGCCGATGCCACCGGAAAAGGCTCCGTCGAGGCGGCCCGGCTGGCCATCGAGGAAATGGGCGGCAGCGTGCTGGGCAAGCCCATCTCCCTGGTATCGGGCGACCACCAGCACCGCCCCGACATCGGCAGCAGCATGGTGCGCAAGTGGTACGACACCGACGGCGTGGACGTGGTCGTGGACGTGCCCAACTCGTCGGTCGCGCTGGCGGTGCAGGGCATCGCGCGCGAAAAGAAAAAGCTGGTGCTGTTCTCCAGCCCCGGCACCACCGCGCTGACGCAGGCGCAGTGCTCGCCCTACGGCGTGCAATGGACCTACACCACCTACGCGCTGTCGCGCGGCACAGCAACCGCGGTGGTAAACGAAGGCAACAAACGCTGGTTCATCCTGGCCTCGGACTACGCCTTCGGCAAGCAGCTCGCGGCGGACACCGAAGCCGTGGTCAAGGCCAATGGCGGCGAAGTGGTGGGCACGGTCTACCACCCCTTGAACGCCTCGGACTTCGCGTCCTTCCTGCTGCAGGCCCAGGGCTCCAAGGCGCAGATCATCGCCATCGCCAACGCGGGCGGCGACACCATCTCGGCCATCAAGCAAGCGGCGGAATTCGGCATCGGCAGCACGCAGCGCCTGGCGGCCATGCTGCTGCTGATCACCGACGTGCACAGCCTGGGGCTGCAGGCGGCGCAGAAAACCTACCTGACCGTGCCGTCCTACTGGGACATGAACGATGGCACGCGCGCCTTCACCAAGAAGTTCGAGGCCCGCGTCGGCCGTCCTCCCACCTTCCTGCAGGCGGGCGTGTACGGCTCCGTGCGCCACTACCTGCAAGCAGTGAAGGCGGCCGGCACAACCGATTCCGATGCCGTCATGGCGAAGATGAAGTCGCTGCCCATCGACGACCCCTTCAGCCTGAACGCGCGCATCCGCCAGGACGGGCTGGTGGTGCGCGACATGATGCTGGCGCAGGTCAAGACGCCTGAACAATCCAAGGCGCCCTGGGACTACTACAACATCGTGCGCAACATTCCCGGCGACGCGCTCGCCTGGCCGCTGTCGGAAAGCCAATGCCCGTTGACCAAGCCATGAGCCCGCCCCTGGCGCTGGCCGATTTCGGCAGTTTCTACGCGGGCGGCAGGCAGGTGAACATCACCGGCCTGCCGCAACGCGAGATCGCGTTCACCCAGAGCGCCTCACTGAACTACGACCCCAACGGCCTGTATCACTTCGAGCAGGCCTACGTGCAGTACTTCATCCCGGCGCAGTTGGCCCAACCCCTGCCCATCGTGTTGCTGCACGGCGGCGGCATGACGGGCGCGATGTGGGAACAGACCCCCGACGGCCGGCCGGGCTGGCTGCAGCATTTCCTGCGGCAGGGGCACGCGGTGTACGTGGTCGACAACGTCGAGCGGGGCCGGGCGGGCTGGGCGCCCTTCACGGAGGTCTGGCCGGAGCCGCCCATCATCCGCAACGCTGAGGAAAGCTGGTCGCTGTTCCGGTTCGGCCGCGCCGAAGACTACGCCGCGCGGCGCGCCTTCGATGGACTGCGCTTTCCGCTGGCGGAGTTCGACAACTTCATCCGTCACGCGGTGCCACGCTGGCTGGGCAATAACGATGCGGCCCTGCAAGGCTTTTGCGCCGTGCTGGATCGCGTCGGCCCTTGCCTGGTGCTGGCGCACAGCCACGGCGGCGAAGTGGCCTACCGCGCGCTCCACGCCAGGCCCGAGCTGGTGCGCGGCGTGATCGGCATCGAGCCCTCGGGGTTCTCGCCCGATGTGGCCGCCGCCAGCGTGGCGGACAAGCCCTTTCTGTTCGTCTATGGCGACTACCTGGACGCCACCCCGCTCTGGGAGCGGCTGTGCGTCACGGGCAAGGCCTATGCGGACGAACTGGCGCGCCACGGCGCGCGGGTCGAGACCTGGCGCCTGGCCGACATGGGCGTGGCGGGCAATTCCCACATGCCCATGATGGACGACAACAGCGGCGACATCGCCGCGCGCATCGGCGCCTGGATACGCGGCGCGGCCATCTGACCGCGCCGCCTTCACGTCACCCCTGGACGGCCGCCGCCTTGTCCAGGGCCTGCGCCAGGTCGGCGATGATGTCCTCGGGCGACTCCAGGCCGATGTGCAGGCGGACCAGCGCGTTATCGCCTTCGCCCCAATAGCGGTGCTTGGACAAATCCTTGCCCGACACCAGCTGCACCAGGCTTTCGTAGCCGCCCCAGGAAAAGCCGATGCCGAACAGCGTCAGCGCATCCACGAACTGGCGCGCCGCCGCTGGCGACAGGCGCAGCTCGACGGAGAGCATGCCGTTGGAGCCCGTGCAGTCGCGCTGCCACAGGGCATGGCCCGGATCCTGCGGCCAGGCCGGATGGAACAGGCGCACGGTCTCGGGACGGCTCTTGAGGAATTCGCACACCTGCATGGCATGGCGCGCGTGCTGCGCCATGCGGATCGGCATGGTCCGCACGCCGCGCAACGCCAGCCAGGCGTCGTCCGCGCTGATGGAGTAGCCCATGGCGTACTGCGTGCGGTTCAGCTTGCGGGCGATCGCTTCGTCGTTGGTGACGACGGCGCCCAGCATCAGGTCGGAATGCCCGCCCACGTATTTGGTGCCGGCGATGACGGACACCTGCGCGCCCAGGGTCAGCGGGCGGTAGATATAGCCCGAACCCCAGGTGTTGTCGGTGGTCAGCACCAGGCCGTGGCGCTGCGCGACGGCCGCCATCGCGCCCATGTCCAGCATCTCGAACAACAGCGACCCCGGCGACTCCACGTACAGCAGCTTGGTGTTCGGACGCACCAGCTCGTCCAGGTCCTCGCCGGCCGCGAAATAGGTGATCTCAATGTTCATGCGCTTCAACACGGCATCGTCCAGCTCGCGCATCGGCCCGTACACGCAGTCCGAGATCAGGGCGTGGTCGCCCGCCGAGCACAGGGCCAGCATGACCATGGTCATCGCCGACAGGCCCGACGACGCCAGGTAGCAGTGCGTGCCGCCTTCGAGCTGCGTGAAGACCTGCTCCAGCGCGGCATGCGTGTCCATGCCCATGCGACCGTAGGTGCTCGCGCGGCCGCCGGCAGCCTTGCTGCGCTGCGCCTGCTCAAGCGCGGCGATGTTCTCGAAGCGCACCGTGCTGGCCCGCATCGGAGGCAGCGGCACGGGCGCAGTGCCGGTCTCGGGGTTGAACGGGGCGGTGCCCGCATGCTGCAGGATGGTGTCGATGTGTTTCGTAGGCATCTTCTGGAGGACGGCTGGCTAGTGGAAAGGCGGGAAAGAGAAACGGATAGGATGAACCTTAGAGCATTTTGGGTTGGATTGTTGACGTTGGGTTTTGTGAGGCTGGAGTTCTTGAGCCGCCGGTGTCCGGACTGCGGGATTCCGATGCTCGCCCCAGTGGGGCTGCGCTTCGGATCCCTCCGCCCGGCCCCCGGCTCACGAAATCTGCCCGCGGCAGAGGGGGAAAAGGCCTCCACGCCGCACCTTCGGCTTGCTGCCCCCCAAGGGGGCGTTTTTGCCTTGGGGCGGCCCAGCGGCAAAAAAAACCATCGCATGACGCGGCTGTCAGCCGAGGACCCCGGAGCCATCCGAAGCGCAGCCCCAATGGGGCCGAGCATCGGAATGGCGCAGGGCAGCCTCGGCGGTTTAGAACCCTGACATCCGCAAACTCGAAGCCCTGTCTCTAGTCCGTGACCCAACTAACGGTCTCGGCCTGCTCCGCCCGGCGGGTTCGGTAGCTGTTGGCGGGATGCGCGGTATCGGCGTAGCCAAAGGAAATCCCGCAGACCACACGGCGGCCCTCGGCGATGCCCAGTTCCGAACGCAGCACTTCCGGGTACATGGCCAGCGACGCCTGCGCCACCGTCGCCACGCCATTGGCCTGGGCCGCCAGCATGAAATTGGCAACATAGCCGCCGCAGTCCACCGCCCCGTACTCGCCCAGCGCCGCATCAGTGGTGATGATCGCCACGTGCGGAGCGTCGAACAGCTGGAAATTACGCATCTCCTGGCGGCGATACGCCTCGCGGTCTCCGCGCTCGACGCCCACCGCGCCGTAGAGCTGGAAGCCCGACTCGCGCCGCCGCGCCAGGTACTCGCCCTGGTACTCGCGCGGGAAGGGAAAGTCCGGCGTGAAGCCGGCCTCATCCGCGCGGCGCTGCAACGCGCTACGCAAGCGGTCCGTGCCCGCCCCCTCGGTAATCGCCACCTGCCAGGGCTGGCAGTTGCACCAGGAGGCCGTGCGCTGTGCCAGGGCCAGGATGCGCTCGATGGTGGCGCGGGCCACCGGGTCGGGCAGGAACGCCCGGCAGCTGTGGCGCGCGTGCAGCCAGGATTCGAGCGGGGCGTCCGGGCGCGTATCGGTGCTGGTTGAATCGGCCGTGCGCGGCTGCGCAAGATTGGGGGGCATGGACTTGTCTCTCCTTGTCGGGCCCGGAACGTCCCGCCGGGGACGCATAGGGCGCTCATTGATACGAATGCCTTTATGATGCCATCTCCGGCCTCGCGGTATCCGGCCGACCCGTTCCAGGCGAAACCCATGCTGCCCATCGATACCCTGATCACCTTCTTCGGCATTGCCGTGCTGCTGGCCCTGACCCCCGGGCCCGACAATATTTTCGTGCTGATGCAGTCGGCCATCTGGGGCCGCAAGGCGGGCATGTATGTGGTGTTGGGGCTATGCACGGGCCTGCTGGGGCATACCGCCGCCGTAGCCGTGGGATTGGCCGCCGTGTTCGCGGCCTCGCCCGAGGCCTTTACCGTGCTCAAACTGGCGGGCGCCGCGTACCTGACTTATCTGGCCTGGCAGATCCTGCGCGCGCCGGTCGGGGCCGATGCCGGCACGCGCCCGGAGCCCATGAAGCCGGGCGCGCTGTACCGCCGCGGCATCGTAATGAACCTGACCAACCCCAAGGTGCTGCTGTTCTTCTTCGCCTTCCTGCCGCAATTCACTTCGCCCGCGCGCGGGTCCGTGGGCGTGCAGACCATGCAACTGGGCGCGGTCTTCATGGTGTCCACGCTGCTGGTGTTCGGCGCCATCGCGTTCTTTTCGGGCGCATTCGGCGAACTGCTGCAGCGCTCGGCGACCGCCAAGCGCTGGCTGAACCGGATCGCCGCGCTGGTATTCGTGGGCCTGGCCCTGCGGCTGGCGACCGCCACGCGCTAAGGGCGCGGCGCCGCCTTGCCGGCTGCGGTCAGGTAGCCGAAAACCGCATGATTCCGTCCGCGCCCAGCTCACGCTTGAGCTTGCCTTCGAAGTAGAGGGCATGCAGGTGCGCCAGCGCCTCGCCCATGGCGAAGGTCAGCTGGTGCAGGTCCAGTTTGCGCTTGAAGAGCACGGGCACGATGTCCGACGTGGACTGGGGCTGGCCCGTACAGGCTTCCAGCACTTCCGCCAGGCGGTCGCGGTGATGGTCGTGCTGCTGGGTGATGCGCTCGTGCAGGCCCTTGAACGGCCGGCCGTGCGCAGGCAGCACCAGCGTGTCCTCGGGCAGGTCCGCATAGCGGTCCAGCGAGCGCAGGTAGAGCGGCAGGGGGTTCGCGTCGGGCTCGTAGTCGAACACGCTGACGTTGGTGGAAATGCGCGGCAGCACCATGTCCCCCGAGATCAGCACGCCCAAGTCCGGCGAGAACAGCGATGCATGTTCCGGCGCATGCCCGTAACCCACGATCACGCGCCAGTCACGCCCGCCGATGCGGACCTGGTCGCCGTGCAGGATGCGCGTGTAGCGCGACGGCATCGCCGGCACCAGATTGGGATAGTAGTTGGCGCGCTGGCGGATCTGTTCCTGCGCGTCCGGATCGGTCAGGCCGTGGCGGGCGAAATGCTCCACCGCCGCCTGGCCGCCGGGGCCCGCGCCCGCGTCGCCGCGGCGCGACGACCACAGCGAGGCCACCATGAAGTCCGTCATCGTCATCCACAGCGGGGCGTTCCAGCGCTCGCACAGCCAGTGGGCCAGGCCGACGTGGTCGGGGTGCATGTGGGTGACCAACACGCGCAACACGGGCAGGCCTTCCAGCTCGTTCTCGAAGACCTGTTCCCACAGCGCCTTGACCTCGTCGCGCGCAATGCCGCAATCGACGATGGTCCAGCCGTCCTTGCCGTCGATGTTGTCGCGCAATAGCCAGAGGTTGATATGATCCAGCGCGAACGGCAAAGGCATCCGTATCCATTTGACCCCTTCCGCCACCACGTGCGCGCGGCCGGCCTCGGGTTGGAAATCGGCCCAGGGGTACTGCAATTTCTGCTCGTTGGGGTTCATTGCCTCTCGCTCCACGCTTGACGTTCGAGTCAAGTCATCATAATTTACGTTTACGTAAACTGCCACACCTCGCATGCCCTCGTCAACCTGGACCATCTCCGAACTCGCGCGCGAGTTCGACGTCACGCCCCGCACGATCCGCTTCTATGAAGACCAGGGGATCGTCAGCCCGGCGCGCGAGGGGCGCAACCGCATCTTCGGGCCGCGCGACCGCACGCGCCTGAAACTGGCCCTGCGCGGCAAGCGCCTGGGCCTGCAGTTGTCCGAGATCCTGACCCTGATCGACATGTATGACGGCCCGGGCGACACCGAGGTCCAGCTGCGCCAGTACCTGAGCGTATTGCAACAGCACCGCGCCACCCTGGAACAGCAGCGCCGCGACATCGAAGACACGCTGCAGGAAATCTCGCTGCAAGAGCGGCAATGCCGCGAACTGCTCGCTCAGAAGCCCTGAACATCCAGGCGCGGACGCAGGCCCCAAGGCTGCGTCCGCGGCCCGGCGATCAATCCGCCTTGATGTTGCCTTCCTTGATGAGGCGGGCATTGCTTGCGTATTCCGCCTGCACCTGCTTGACGAAGGCGTCGCCCGCGGCGGTGCCGGGTTGCAGGTACGACTTGGCCAGCAGATCCTGGAATTCGGGGCTGGCCACGGCCTTCGCGAGCGCCGCCTGCAGCGGCTGCGCCACCGCCGGCGGCAGGTTTGCGGGTGCGAACACGCCGAAGTTCGAGTAGTACTGCGCCTGCGGCAGCTTCAGTTCGGCCATGGTCGGCACGTCCGGCCAGGCGGCCAGCCGCTGCGGGGCCATCACGGCCAGCGGCTTGAGCGCGCCGTTGGCGACGTGCGGCAGCACCACGTCGCTATTGACCACCAGCAGTTCCACCACGCCGCCCAGTCCGTCGGTCAGCGCCTGGCTGTTGCCGCGGTAGGGCACGTGCAGCATCTTGGTGCCCGTCTGGGCGGTGACCGCCGCCATGCCGATGTGGGCGACGGTGCCCTGGCCCGGCGTGCCATAGCGCACGCCGTCCGGGTGCGACTTGGCGTAATCGACGAGGCCCGCGAAGTCCTTCACGGGCAATGCCTTGGTCGCCACGATGGCCACGGGCGCCACGGCCACGCTGGCCACCGGCGTCAGGTCCTTCATCGGGTCGTAGTTGGTCTTGGCCAGGTGCGGGAAGATCGTCAGCGGGCTGGTGGAGGCCAGCAGCAGCGTCGTGCCGTCCGGCTGCGCGCGCGCCACGAAATCGGTGCCGACCGATGCGCCGGCGCCCGGCTTGTTCTCGACGATGACGGTCGCGTTCGCTTCCTTGCGCAGCACGTCTCCCAGGCGGCGTCCGATCGCGTCGGCGCTGCCGCCCGCGGTATAGGGCACCACCAGCGTAACGGGCTTGGCCGGCCAGCCTTGCGCCATCGCGCCGCCGGCCAGGATTGCCAGGGCCGTCCCCACGGCCTTGATCAACAAAGTCTTCTTTTTCATGTTGTCCTAATGATGATGTTGCGTAGCACTGCGACAGGAAATGCGGGGGCCTGAATACCTTCAGGCCAGGTAACGCTGGGCCAGGCGGATCCAGTAGGAGGCGCCCGACGGAATCAGGGAATCGTTGAAGTCGTAGCTGGCGTTGTGCAGCATGCAGGGTCCCAGGCCGTGGCCCGCCATGCGGTGCTCGCCGTCGCCGTTGCCCAGGAAGACGTAGCAGCCGGGCTTTTCCTGCAGCAGGAAAGCGAAGTCTTCCGAGGCCATGGCCGGCTCGATCACGCGGGCCTGGTCCTCGCCCGCGACTTCACGCATGACTTCCATGCAGAACTCGGTTTCGGCCGCGGTATTGACGAGCGCCGGGTAGCGGCGCTCGAAGAACACGTCGGCCTCGCAGCCATGCGCGGCCGCGATGTTGCCGGCGATTTCGTTCATGCGGCGCTCGATCAGGTCGACCACCTCGCTGCGGTAGGCGCGCACCGAGCCGCCCAGCCAGGCGGTGTTGGGGATGACGTTGATCACGCTGCCGCCCGCCTGCACCTGGGTGATCGACAACACGGCGGCGTCCAGCGGGCGCTTGCTGCGCGTCAGGATGGTCTGCAGCGACTGGCCGATGGCGAACAGCGCCGGCACCGGGTCGTTACAGTCCTGCGGCGCCGCGGCATGGCCGCCCTTGCCCCGCACCGTGATCTTGAAACCGTTGGCGGCCGCCATCATCGGGCCGGCGCAGGCGCCGAAGGTGCCGGCGGGCAGGCCCGGCCAGTTGTGCATGCCGAACACGGCCTCGCAGGGGAAGCGTTCGAACAGGCCGTCCTGGATCATGGCCCGGCCGCCCGCGCCGCCTTCCTCGGCCGGCTGGAAGCACAGGTACACCGTGCCGTCGAAGCCGCCCGCCGTCTGCAGATGCTGCGCCGCCGCCAGCAGCATGGCGGTGTGGCCGTCATGGCCGCAGCCGTGCATCTTGCCCTCGTGGCGCGAGCGGTGCTCGAACTGGTTCTCTTCCTGCATGGGCAGCGCATCCATGTCGGCCCGCAGCATGATGGCGCGGCTGGACGTGCCGCGCCGGATCACGCCGACCACGCCGGTCTTGGCGATGCCCGTATGCACCTCGATGCCCCAGCCACGCAGCGTGTCCGCGACCACCTTGGCGGTGCGGTGCTCTTCATAGCAGAGCTCCGGGTGGGCATGCAGGTCGCGCCGCAGCGCCACAATTTCGTCCAGGTTGGATAGTTCCAGCACAGCAAACTCCGTCGCAGTCATTCAAGGTTCAAGGATCGGCTGGAATAGTACCCATGGCAACTCCCCCGGGAGAATGCATTTACCTAGGGATAACCCGACTCCAATTTACGTTTACGTAAACGTAATATTTGCAGTGCATCATTGCCTTGCGATGACCGATCGGCGCATCATGAGCCACGCGGGGCAATTTGGCGCCGACAGCGGGCGCCCATATAAAAGTAAGTACCTACTATCACGGAGACAGCGATGAATCTTCCCGGCCTGAACTTCGACTTGGGCGAAGATCTGGACATGCTGCGCGACGCGGTGCGCAATTTCGCGCAGGCCGAGATCGCGCCGCGCGCCGCAGAAGTCGACCGCAGCGACCAGTTCCCGATGGATCTCTGGCGCAAGTTCGGCGAACTCGGCGTGCTGGGCATGACGGCCGACGAGGAATACGGCGGCGCCAACCTGGGCTATCTCGCCCACATGGTCGTGATGGAGGAAATCTCCCGCGCCAGCGCGTCTGTCGGCCTGTCCTACGGTGCCCACTCCAACCTGTGCGTGAACCAGATCAACCGCAACGGCACGGCGGCCCAGAAGGCCAGGTACCTGCCCAAGCTGATCTCCGGGGAACACGTGGGCGCGCTGGCCATGAGCGAGCCGGGCGCCGGTTCCGACGTGGTCAGCATGAAGCTGCGCGCCGAGAAAAAAGGCGACCGCTACGTGCTGAACGGCACCAAGATGTGGATCACCAACGGCCCCGACGCGGACACCCTGGTGGTCTACGCCAAGACCGATCCCGAGGCGCATCAGCGCGGCATCACCGCCTTCCTGGTGGAAAAGGGCTTCAAGGGCTTTTCCGTGGCGCAGAAGCTGGACAAGCTGGGCATGCGCGGCAGCCACACCGGCGAACTGGTGTTCCAGGATTGCGAAATCCCCGAGGAAAATGTGCTGGGCCAGGTCAACGGCGGCGTCAAGGTGCTGATGAGCGGCCTGGACTACGAACGCGCCGTCCTGTCCGGCGGCCCGCTGGGCATCATGCAGGCCGTGATGGACGTGGTCGTTCCCTATATCCACGACCGCAAGCAGTTCGGCCAGGCCATCGGCGAATTCCAGCTGATCCAGGGCAAGGTCGCCGACCTGTACACCACGCTGCAGGCCAGCCGCGCCTTCTGCTACCAGGTCGGCAAGAACCTGGACAAGCTGGGGACGGAACACGTGCGCCAGGTCCGCAAGGATTGCGCCGCGCTGATCCTGTACACGGCCGAGAAGGCCACCTGGATGGCGGGCGAAGGCGTGCAGATCCTGGGCGGCAACGGCTACATCAACGAATACCCCGTCGGCCGCCTGTGGCGCGACGCCAAGCTGTACGAGATCGGCGCCGGCACCAGCGAAATCCGCCGTATGCTGATCGGCCGCGAGCTGTTCAACGAAACCGCCTGAGCGCGCCGCCATGATCCGCTTGTCCGACGTCCAGCACATCGAGCAGGCCCCCGCCCCGGGGCCCTCGCCGCTGGACGTCGCGCAGCTGATCCTGGCGGGGTTCGACCGCCACTACGCGCTGTTCCGCTATAGCGCCCAGCGCGCCAAGGCGCTGTTCGAATCCGGCGACTGGCACGGCATCCAGCACCTGTCGCGCGAGCGCATCGAGTACTACGACATGCGGGTGCGCGAGTGCGCCTCGCAACTGGAAGGCGCGCTGCGCGGGCGGGCCGGCGGCGCAGCCCCGGGCGCGAACGGCGCCGACGCCCCCGCGCCGCTGGACGCGGCGAAAACCGCGTTCTGGCAGCAAGTGAAGCAGGAATACGTGGGCCTGCTGGGCGAGCACCGGCAACCCGAATGCGCCGAGACCTTCTTCAACTCAGTGTCGTGCCGCATCCTGCACCGCGACTATTTCCACAACGATTTCCTGTTCGTGCGCCCGGCCGTGGCCACCGACTACCTGGACAGCCACAAGCCGTCTTACCGGGTGTACTACCCGGTGGCCGAAGGCCTGCAGAAAAGCCTGATCCGCATGGTGGCCGATTTCGGCCTGGCGCTGCCCTTCGAAGACCTGCCCCGCGACACCCGTCTGCTGGCGCGCGCGGCGGTAAAGCAGCTGCGCGCCCAGCTTCCCCGCCACGTGGGCCGGCGCATCGCCAGCGATTGCCAGATCCACGCGCTGGGTTCGCTGTTCTTCCGCAACAAGGGCGCCTACATCGTCGGCCGCCTGATCAATCAATCCACGGTGTATCCGTTCACCGTGGCGCTCACGCGCAATCCGGCCGGCCAGGTCCGGCTGGATGCCCTGCTGCTGGGCGCGGACGACCTGAGCACCCTGTTCAGCTTCACCCGCGCCTACTTCCTGGTCGACATGGAAACGCCGGCCGCGGTGGTGAACTTCCTGTCCAGCCTGCTGCCGCGCAAGCCCAAGGCCGAGCTCTACACCATGATCGGCCTGCAGAAGCAGGGCAAGACGCTGTTCTACCGCGACTTCCTGCATCACCTGGCCCATTCGCGCGACGCGTTCGACATCGCGCCCGGCATCAAGGGGATGGTGATGTGCGTGTTCACGCTGCCGTCCTATCCCTACGTCTTCAAGCTGATCAAGGACCACATCGACAAAGACGGCATGGACCACGCGACCGTGCGGCGCAAGTACCAGATGGTGAAACTGCACGACCGCGTGGGCCGCATGGCCGACACCTGGGAATATTCCCAGGTGGCGCTGCCGCGCGGCCGTTTCGCGCCGGCGCTGCTGGATGAGCTGCTCCGGCTGGTTCCCAGCCTGATCGAGGTCACGGGCGACACGGTGCTCATCCGCCACGTCTACATCGAACGGCGGATGACCCCGCTCAACCTGTACCTGCAACAGGCATCCGACGCGCTGCTGGACCCGGCCGTGCGCGAGTACGGCGACGCCATCCGGCAATTGGCCGCGGCCAACATCTTCCCCGGCGACATGCTGTACAAGAACTTCGGCGTGACGCGGCTGGGGCGGGTCGTCTTCTATGACTACGACGAAATCCAGCGCATGACGGAAATGAATTTCCGGCGTATCCCGCCCGCGCCCAACGAAGAGGCGGAAATGGCGTCGGAACCCTGGTACGCCATCGGCCCGAACGACGTATTTCCGGAAGAATTCGGCCGCTTCCTGCTGGGCGACGCGCGGGTGCGCGGCGCCTTCATGCGTCACCATGCGGACCTGCTGGAGCCGCAATGGTGGCAGGCCTGCCGCACGCACGTTGCGCAAGGCCGGATTGAAGAATTTTTCCCTTACGATACGGACAGACGCCTGCGTCCGGAACGCCCGCCGGGCACCGACGCGGCCTCGTAACCCGAGCTGTCCCGCCCCTCACAGGAGCTAGTCATGTCAGATCCCATCGTCATCGTTTCCGTCGCCCGCACGCCCATGGGCGGCATGCTGGGCGCCTTGTCCGGCCTGGCCGCGCACGAACTGGGCTCGGTCGCCATCAAGGCCGCCGTCGAACGCGCGGGCATCAAGCCCGAGCAGGTCGAAGAAGTCATCATGGGCAACGTGCTGCAGGCCGGCCAGGGCCAGGCTCCCGCGCGCCAGGCCGCGCTGGGCGCGGGCCTGCCGCTGGGCGTGGCTTGCACCACCATCCACAAGGTGTGCGGATCGGGCCTGAAGGCCGCCATGTTCGGCCATGACCTGCTGGCCGCGGGCAGCGCCAACATCGTCGTCGCCGGCGGCCAGGAAAGCATGAGCAACGCGCCGTACCTGCTGCTCAAGGGCCGCCAGGGCTACCGCTACGGCCACAACACGGTTTACGACCACATGGCCCTGGACGGCCTGGAAGACGCCTACGACAAGGGCAAGGCGATGGGCGTGTTCGCCGAAGACTGCGCGTCCAAGTATTCCTTCACCCGCGAGCAGCAGGACGCTTTCTCGCTGGAGTCGCTGCGCCGCGCCCGCGCCGCGTCGGAAGACGGCAGCTTCAAGTGGGAAATCGCCCCCGTCACCGTGGCCGGCCGCAAGGGCGACACCGTGATCGACACCGACGAAGCCCCCACCAAGGCCATGCCGGAGAAGATCCCCACGCTCAAGCCCGCGTTCAAGAAGGATGGCACGGTCACCGCCGCCAACTCGTCCTCGATCTCCGACGGCGCCGCCGCGATGGTGCTGATGCGCGCCTCCACCGCCGAGAAACTCGGCGTGAAGCCGCTGGCCCGCATCGTGGCCCACAGCCAGCATTCGCAGGAACCCAACTGGTTCACCACGGCCCCCGTGGGCGCGCTGAAGAATCTATTCGCCAAGACCGGCTGGAAGGCCGAGGACGTGGATCTGTACGAAATCAACGAAGCCTTCGCGGTGGTGACCATGGCCGCCATGGCCGATTTCAAGCTCCCGCATGAAAAGGTCAACGTCCACGGCGGCGCCACCGCCCTGGGCCACCCGATCGGCGCGTCCGGCGCCCGCCTGATGGCTACGCTGGTCGGCGCGCTGCGCAAGACCGGCGGCAAGCGCGGCGTCGCCACGCTGTGCATCGGCGGCGGCGAAGCCGTGGCGATGGCCATCGAAATGATCTAACGCGGCATCGGCGCAGGCAGGCCCTCCGGGGCTTGCCTGCGCCAGACGGATTCCGCTGCGCCTTTTTTGCATGGCGTTGTGCGCGACGGGTCGGTCGCGCGCCATGCAGGAAAGGCGCAACGAAATCCCTCTCCGGCACCGATTCCGGCAAGCATGCCCGCCGCACCGGGCAACGAGACAAACCGCTCGACGAGCGCCTTCAAATTTCCAACAAGCAGGACGGGTGGAACCCCATGCCCATCATCGAATCCCGCATCAATACGCGGTCGCAGGACTACACCGACAATGCGCGTGCCATGCAGGCGCAGCTGGACGATCTGAACGAGAAACTGGCGCACACCGCGCTGGGCGGCAGCGAAGCCGCGCGCGCCAAGCACGTGGCGCGCGGCAAGCTCCTGCCCCGCGACCGCGTCGAGAACCTGATCGATCCGGGCACCCCGTTCCTGGAACTGTCGCCCATGGCGGCCCACGGCATGTATGGCGGCGAAGCGCCGGGCGCCGGCGTCATTACCGGCATCGGGCGCGTGGCGGGCACCGAATGCGTGATCGTCTGCAACGACGCCACGGTCAAGGGCGGCACCTACTATCCGATGACGGTCAAGAAGCACCTGCGCGCGCAGGAAATCGCCGCGCAGAACCACTTGCCCTGCGTCTACCTGGTGGATTCGGGCGGCGCCAACCTGCCACAACAGGACGAGGTGTTCCCCGACCGCGAACACTTCGGCCGAATCTTCTACAACCAGGCGCAGATGTCCGCGCAGGGCATCTCGCAGATCGCCGTGGTGATGGGCTCCTGCACCGCCGGCGGCGCCTACGTGCCCGCCATGAGCGACGAGTCCATCATCGTCAAGAACCAGGGCACCATCTTCCTGGGCGGCCCGCCGCTGGTGAAAGCCGCCACGGGCGAGGAAGTCAGCGCCGAGGACCTGGGCGGCGGCGACGTGCACACGCGCCTGTCCGGCGTGGCCGACCACCTGGCCGCCAACGACATGCACGCGCTGCAGCTGGCGCGCAACGCGGTAGCGCGCCTGAACCGCAAGAAGCCTCAGCCGCTGGCCACCGTGCCGGTGCGCGAACCACGCTACGACCCGAGCGAACTCAACGGCATCATTCCCGCCGACACGCGCAAGCCCTACGACGTGCGCGAAGTCATCGCACGCATCGTGGACGGCTCCGAGTTCGATGAATTCAAGGCGCGCTTCGGCCCCACCCTGATTACCGGCTTCGCCCATATCCACGGCATGCCGGTGGGCATCGTCGCCAACAACGGCATCCTGTTCTCGGAGTCCGCGCAGAAGGGCGCGCACTTCATCGAGCTGTGCGCGCAGCGCAAGATCCCGCTGGTCTTCCTGCAGAACATCACCGGTTTCATGGTGGGCCGCAAGTACGAGAACGAAGGTATCGCCCGCCACGGCGCCAAGATGGTGACGGCAGTGGCCACGGCCAACGTGCCGAAATTCACCGTGCTGATCGGCGGCTCGTTCGGCGCCGGCAACTACGGCATGTGCGGCCGCGCGTATTCCCCGCGCATGCTGTTCATGTGGCCCAACGCCCGCATCTCGGTCATGGGCGGCGAACAGGCGGCCAGCGTGCTTGCCACGGTCAAGCGCGACGGCATCGAGGCCCGCGGCGGCCAGTGGTCGGCGGATGAGGAAACCGCCTTCAAGACACCCATCCGCGAACAGTACGAACGCGAAGGGCACCCGTACTACGCCACCGCGCGGCTCTGGGACGACGGCATCATCGCGCCGTCCGACACGCGGCGCGTGCTGGGCCTGGCGTTGTCTGCGGCGTTGAACGCGCCCATCGAAGACACGAAGTTCGGCGTATTCCGGATGTAGGGCGGCCGGGCCGCCTACTCCGCAGTTCAAAAATAATTTCAGACTGGATGACATCCATGTTCGACACTTTGCTGATCGCCAACCGCGGCGAAATTGCCTGCCGCGTGGCCGCTACCGCCCGCCGGATGGGCATCCGCACCGTCGCGGTGTATTCCGACGCCGACGCCAATGCCCGTCACGTCGCCGCCTGCGACCAGGCCGTGCACATCGGCGGCGCCGAGCCGCGCGCCAGCTACCTGCGCGCCGACGCCATCCTGCAAGCCGCGCGCGACACCGGCGCGCAGGCCATCCACCCCGGCTATGGCTTCCTGTCCGAAAACGAAGACTTCGCGAAAGCCGCCGCCGACGCCGGCATCGCCTTCGTCGGCCCGCCCGCTTCCGCCATCGCGGCCATGGGCAGCAAATCCGCCGCCAAGGCCCTGATGGAAAAAGCCGGCGTGCCGCTGGTGCCGGGCTATCACGGCGACAACCAGGACCCGCAATTCCTCAAGACCCAGGCCGACGCCATCGGCTATCCCGTGCTGATCAAGGCCAGCGCCGGCGGCGGCGGCAAGGGCATGCGCGTGGTGGAATCATCGGGTGCCTTCCTGGATGCGCTGGCCTCCTGCCAGCGCGAGGCCGCATCCAGCTTCGGCGACGACCGCGTGCTGATCGAACGCTATCTGCAAAAGCCGCGCCACATCGAAATCCAGGTGTTCGCCGACACTCACGGCAACTGCGTCTATCTGTTCGAGCGCGACTGCTCGGTGCAGCGCCGCCACCAGAAGGTCATCGAGGAAGCCCCCGCGCCCGGCATGACCGAAGCGCGCCGCCGCGCCATGGGCGAGGCCGCCGTGGCCGCCGCGCGCGCCGTGGGCTACGTGGGCGCGGGCACGGTGGAATTCATCGCCGAGCCCGATGGCCGCTTCTATTTCATGGAAATGAACACGCGCCTGCAGGTCGAGCACCCGGTCACTGAAATGATCACGGGGCACGACCTGGTGGAATGGCAGCTGCGCGTGGCTGCCGGCCAGCCGCTGCCCGCGCGCCAGGAAGACCTGCGCATCCAGGGCCACGCCATCGAGGCCCGCATCTACGCCGAGAACCCCGAGAAGGGCTTCCTGCCGTCCATCGGCACCCTGGCCTACCTGGGCCTGCCGGCGCACACAGCGTTCACCAACGGCGACATCCGGGTCGACGGCGGCGTGCGCATGGGCGACACGATCACGCCTTACTACGACCCCATGATCGCCAAGCTGATCGTGCATGGCGCGGACCGCGACCAGGCCCGCGCCCGTATGCTGCAGGCCCTGGCGCAGACTCAGGCCGTGGGCGTGCAGACCAACGTCGCGTTCCTGTCGCGGCTGATGAAGGACAGCGCCTTCGCCGCCGCCGACCTGGACACCGGCCTCATCGAGCGCCAGCGCGCCACGCTGCTGCCCGAGCCCGAAGCCGCCAGCGCTTCGGTACTGGCCCTGGCCAGCGCCGCGGTGCTCGTGCGCCAGGGCCTGGGCGCGACGGGCAAGGCCGGCGCCGATCCCTGGGACGCCCGCGACGGCTGGCGCCTGGGCGGCCGCTACCACCGTGAACTGCAATGGGTGGACAACGGCACGGCCCGCAAGGCGGTCATCGCGCGCGACGGCGCGGCCTGGACGCTGGACTGCGGCGACGGCCCGCAGGCCTTCCTGTGGCGCGCCCACGCCAGCGCCAACCCGAACCTCGCCTACGGCCTGCGCATCACGCTCGACGGCCACGAAAGCGCCGGCACGGTGGTGCTGCATGCCGGCCGCGCCAACGTCTTCACCGACGCCGGCTCCCACATGCTGGAGCTCTACGACCCGCTGGCGCATTCGCAAGACACGCAGGGCGAACACGGCGGCGGGCTGACCGCGCCCATGCCGGGCAAGATCATTTCCATCTCGGTCAAGGCCGGCGACACCGTCGAGAAAGGCCAGCCCCTGCTGGTCATGGAAGCCATGAAGATGGAGCACACCATCTCCGCCCCTGCGGACGGCAAGGTGGAGGAAGTGTTCTATGCCGTGGGCGACCAGGTAACGGAAGGCGCGGAGCTGGTGGCGATCGGCGAATAAGCCCATGCCAGCGGCGGTTAGCGCCGCTTGAACGGATCGGGGCGGCTCACGGGCCGCCCCGTTTTTTTCTGCTGTCGGTGCGCCGCAGCAAATCAATTTATGCGTTTTACACAATCATTTAGAGAAATAGATTGTTCTTGTTATAGATAAGCCCGCACTCCTATGCTCGTCTCAACGTCATCCGACAGCAACGAGGAGAGATTCCCATGAGTGCGGTTATGCAAACCAAGGCATCGCCCGTGAGCATGGTGCCGGCCGGAATAGACCTGGTCGAGTACTACTACGAGCGGGGCTTCACCGACGGCTTGCCGGTTGTGCCGCCGACCCGGGAAAAGATCGACGAGATCGTGGCCCGGCTGGGCGGGGACGCAGACTTCGTAGAAGCCCGCGTCGCACCGCGCTGGGGCGAGCTTACGCGTGAAGTCCTGGCCATCAACATGGTGATGGCCGGCTGCAAGGCCGAATACGCGCCGGTGGTGCTGGCGGGCGTAAAGGCCATTACCGACCAGGCCTTCAACCTCAACGGGGTGCAAGCAACCACGCACGTGGCCTCGCCCCTGCTCGTGGTCAACGGGCCGATCGCCCGCGAAATCGGCATGAACGGCGGCGTCAACGCTTTCGGCTCCGGCAACCGCGCCAACGCCACCATCGGCCGGGCCTTGCGCCTCATCATGCTCAACGTGGGCGGCGGCTGGCCCGGCGACCTGGACAAGAGCACGCTGGGTCACCCCGGCAAATACACCTACTGCGTCTGCGAGAACGAACTGCAAAGCCCGCTGGCGCCGTATCACGTGGAGCACGGCTACAAACCCGAGGACTCCACCGTCTTCGCGATGGCGGCCGAGGCCCCGCACAGCGTGACCAACCATATCTCGAACGACCCCGAAGGCATCCTCGATACGATGTGCTCGGCCATGAGCACCATCGCCTCCAACAGCGCGGTGCTGGGCGGCCATATCGCCGTGGTGCTGGGCCTGGAGCACGCGCAGACCATCGGCAAATATGGCTGGTCCCGCGCCGACGTGCGCAACTACCTGTACGTCAATCACGGCAACCGCTTCATCGACCTCGCTTACGGCCACCGCTACGGCAAGGTCTACAACCGCAACCTGCCCAAGTACTACAAGCGCGAGGACGACACCCGCATCCCCATCGTGCACAGCCCCGACCATATCCATCTATTCGTGATGGGCGGCGAGGCCGGCCGCTTCTCCGTGCTGATCCCGGGCTGGGGCAGCATGAGCACGCCGGTGCTGCGCGCGGTCGACGGCGCGAACGCCGAGAGTTCCGATTGCACCAGCGGCGCCTGCGCCATCTAGCCAGGCAGCGGCCTGCGAAACCAGGAGAGAGACATGTTGATGAATGACGCGGAAAAAGTCGCGGTATTCGATCCGCGCGGCGTGCTGCGCTTCGAGGACGCGCCGGTGTCGGCGCGCAAGAAAAGCCTGGCCGGCCTGCGCCTGGGCATTCTGGACAACTCCAAATGGAATGCCAACAAGCTGTTGCGCGGCGCCGTCGCCGCCTTGAGCGAAGCGATTGGATTCGCCGAGGTGAACTACTACGTCAAGCACAGCTTCTCCAAAGACGCGGCGCCTGAATTGATCGCGCGCATCGCGGCCGAGAACGACATCGTGCTGACCGCCATCGGCGATTGCGGCTCGTGCTGCTCGGCCTGCGTGCGCGACTCGATCGCGCTGGAACGCCTGG
Source organism: Achromobacter agilis (assembly GCF_900496965.1). Lineage (GTDB taxonomy): Bacteria > Pseudomonadota > Gammaproteobacteria > Burkholderiales > Burkholderiaceae_B > Achromobacter > Achromobacter agilis. Next base: position 185,067 of record NZ_UFQB01000009.1, on the reverse strand, counting down.
GCCTGCCCAGCGCGGTCATCATCACCACCGAGTTCGCGCGTGAAACCGAACTGACGCGGCAGGCCATCGGCATGAAGACGTTGGAGCCCGTCGTGATCGCGCACCCGGTCAGCTCCATCACGGCCGATGAAATCGCGCAGCGCGTGGCGCAGATCAAGGAGCAGGCGCAACAGGTCTGGCTGGGAACCAAAGCGCCAATGGCGCTGCGCGTGGCGCTTCAGTAGCGGCGGCGTTCCATCGCGGCGCGCCGCGGCGCAAACGGGGAGGGGAAAGATGGGCGCACTGTCGCACTTGCGGGTGCTGGACCTTTCGCGCGTGCTGGCCGGCCCCTGGGCCAGCCAGTTGCTGGCCGACCTGGGCGCGGAAGTCATCAAGATCGAGCGCCCCGGCCTGGGCGACGATACCCGCGGTTGGGGGCCGCCGTGGATCAGCGATCCCCAATGGGGCGAGGTGGCGCAATCGGCCTATTTCGCCGGCGCCAACCGCAACAAGAAATCCGTCGCCGTCGACATCGCCACGCCCGAAGGCCGGCGTCTGGTGGCGGCGTTGGCGGCGCAGTGCGACGTCTTCATCGAGAACTTCAAAGTGGGCGGCCTGCAGGCCTACGGCCTGGACTACGACACGCTGAAGCGCGCGCATCCGGGCCTGGTGTACTGCTCTATTACGGGTTTTGGGCAGAGCGGGCCTTACGCTGGCCGCCCCGGCTACGACTTCCTGGTCCAGGGCATGGGCGGCCTGATGAGCATCACCGGCCGCGAAGACGGCCAGCCCGGCGCCGGGCCGTTGAAGGTAGGCGTGGCGCTCACTGACATCCTGACCGGCCTGTACGCCACCGCCGGCATCCAGGCGGCGCTGGCGCACCGCGACCGCACGGGCGAGGGCCAGCATGTCGATGTGGCCCTGCTGGACGTGCAGGTCGCCGTGCTGGCCAACCAGGCCATGAACTTCCTGGCCAGCGGCCGCGAACCGGCGCGCCTGGGCAACGCTCACCCCAACATCGTGCCGTACCAGGATTTCGCCACCCGCGACGGCTACGTCATCGTTACCGTGGGCAACGACACGCAGTTCCGCAAGTTCTGCGGCGCGCTCGGCCTGCCGGACCTGGCGGACGATCCGCACTACGCCAACAACACCGCGCGGCTGGCTTCGCGCGACACGCTGATCCCGTTGATCCAGGCGCGAATGGCGCTGTATCCCAGCGCGCACTGGCTGCGCGAGCTGGAGGCGCTGGGGGTGCCTTGCGGCCCCATCAATGGCCTGGCCGAGGTGTTCGCCGACCCGCAGGTCCTGCAGCGCGGCATGCGCGTGCCGATGCCGGACGCGCAAGCGGGCTGTGCCGACCTGGTCGGCAACCCGCTGCATCTTTCAGCGACACCCGTGGAATACCGCAGCGCTCCACCGGTGCTGGGCTCCCACACAGAGCCGGTACTGCGCGAAGTGCTCGGACTGGCGCCGCAGGCGCTTGCCGAACTGCGGCGCAATGGCGCGATCGCAGTCGGACCCTGAGCTGTTCCCACACAAGAAGGCGACAAGGGAGACAAACCATGGAACCATCCGTTCACGCTAAGGCAGCCGTCAGTCCCACCAGGCGCCGCCTGCTCATCGGCACCGCCGGCGCGGCCCTGAGCGTCATCGGCGGCGGCGCCCGCGCGCTGGCCGCAAGCGATTACCCGTCCAAGCCGCTGCGGGTCGTCATCCCCTATCCGCCCGGCGGCCCGACCGATATCGTCGGCCGCATCGTCTCGGCCACGCTCTCCGAGAAGCTCGGCCAATCCGTCGTCATCGAGAACCGCCCGGGCGCCAGCGGCATGATAGGCGCCGACATGGTGGCCAAGGCCGCGCCGGACGGCTACACGCTGCTCATCAATGTGTCGGGGCAGCTGATCAATCCTTCGCTGTACCCCAACATGTCGCACGATCCGCTGAAGGACTTCAGCGGCATCACCAACCTGGCCTCCACGCCCATCCAATTGATCGTCAGCGCCAATTCCCCGGTGCGCTCGGTGGCGGACCTGATCGCCCTGGTCCGCTCCCAGCCCGGCCGCCACAACTTCGCCTCGTCCAGCAATGGCACGCCCGGGCATCTGGCCGGCGAAGCGTTCAAAGCGGCGGCCAAACTCGACGTAACCCACGTGCCGTACAAAGGCAGCGCCCCCGCGCTGACGGATGTCGTCGGCGGCCAGGTCACCTACATGCTGGACTCCATGCCATCGTCGATCGCCTTGGTGAAGGGTGGCAAGCTGCGCGCGCTGGCCGTCACCGCGCCGCAACGCGTGGCCGCGCTGCCGGACGTGCCGACCTTCGCCGAACTCGGCTACCCGACGGTCAACCTCAGCACCTGGTACGGCATGTGGGTCCCGGCGAAAACGCCCCCGAATCTGATCGCGCGCCTTTACCGCACGGTCAGCGGCATCCTGCAGCAGCCGGACGTGCGAACCCGCCTGATCGAGGCGCAGGCCATGCCGATAGGCGATACGCCGGAACACTTCGACGCGTACTGCCGCAGCGAGGCCAAGCGGTACGCGGAACTCGTGAAGCTTGCCGGCATCCGGCTGCAATAGGCCCTAGCGGCGCCGCGAACGCGCCGGAGCAACAACCTGAACCCAATCGCTGCGCAATTGCGCCAGGAAGCCGTTGGCGCTTGGGGTCAGGCCGCGGTCCTTGAGAAACACCACGCCGATCGCCTGGCTCAAGGCCGGCCTGGTCAGCGGCCGCGCCACCAGGTCCGCGCTCAGCGCGGCCGGCACCGCGCCGCCCGGCACAATCGCCACGCCCACCCCCGCCCAGACAAACTGCATCACGGTAGCGAACTGGCTCACGGTAACCGTATGCCGCAGGGGAACGCCGGCAATCGCCGCATGGCTGTCGATCAGCCGCCGGGTCTGCGCCTCCCGGGGCAGCGATACCTGGGCGTACGGCGCCAGCGCTTCCAGCGTCACCCCGGCCCGCGCGGACAGCGGATGATTGCGCGGCATCACCACATGAAAAGCCTCGCGGCCCAGCGACACCACCGAAAACTCGTTCGGCACGTCATCGATATAGGTGATGCCCATGTCCGCGACGCCGCTGCGCACGTCATCCATCACGGTGCCGTGCACGCCTTCGCGCACCTGCAATTCGATGCCCGGGCGCGACTCGCGATACCGGGCGACGATGCGAGGCAATTGCGTGTAGGCCACCGACATTACCGCCGACACAATATTGCGGCCGCGCAATTCGTCGGAGATTTCGCGCATGTTCTCCACGGAAATGCGCAGATCGGCCAGCACCCGCTGCGCCAGCGTCACGAACTCCTGGCCCGCCGCCGTGGTCTCTACGCGCCGCGTGGAGCGATGAAACAGCGCAACCCCCAGGGCCTTCTCCACCCGCTGCACGGTGCGCGTCAGCGCCGGCTGGGAAACATTCATCGTCAACGCCGCGGCGACGAAGCTGCCGCATTCAGCGAGTGTGCAGATTGCCTGCAGCTCGCGCGAGCGCAGATCGGGAAGCGTGGCCATGGCTGGAATACCCGTCGGAAGTGGCAATGCGTGAAACGGAAGTATAGGCATCCCGGCGCCATTTCATGCATAAACGGCGCCTGGGCGCCCCCGAGGCTCTTAGTTTCCCGTCAGCGGATTGTCCCTAGAATGCCGGATCCGGCCCAGGCCGCAAAATCCCTCCCACCCCTTCCATGCCCGCCCCCGACTCCCCCAGTCCGCTTACCCGTCCCGCCTTCCTGCATTTCCTCTGCGCCCGCGTGGGCGCGTCGCTGGCCTTCCAGATCGTGTCCGTCGCGGTGGGCTGGCAGATCTACGAACTGTCCGGCAGCGCGCTGGACCTGGGCCTGATCGGGCTGGCGCAATTCCTGCCCATGGCGGCGCTGACGCTGGTGGTCGGCCACGTGGCCGACCGCTACGACCGCCGCAAGATCGTGGCTATCTGCATGGCCATCGAGGCCCTGGCCACGCTGACGCTGGCGGCGGCCGCGCTCCATGGCCTGGGCGGCAGGCCGCTGATCTACGCCACGCTCATCGTCATGAGTTCGGCGCGCGCCTTCGAGGCGCCCACCCTCACCACGCTGATTCCCGCCATCGTGCCGCGCGCCTGGCTGCCGCGCGCCACCGCGCTGTCGTCCTCGGGCGGCCAGATCGCGCAGATCGCCGGGCCCGCGCTGGGCGGCGTCGGCTACGGCCTGGGCGCGGGCTGGATCTACTGCGTGGCCGCCGCGATGTACCTGACCGCCTTCGCCTCCATCGCCAGCATGGCCATCGACCGCGCGCCCCCGCGCAAGGAACCGACCACCTGGCGCACGCTGTTCGCGGGCATCACTTTCATCTTCCAGCGCCGCCTGCTGCTGGGCACCCTGTCGCTGGACCTGTTCGCCGTGCTACTGGGTGGCGCCACCGCGCTGCTGCCCATCTTCGCCAAGGACATCCTGAACGCCGGCCCCTGGGCGCTGGGCGCGCTGCGCGCCGCCCCCGCCTGCGGCGCCATGCTCATGTCCCTCACGCTGGCGCGGCTGAGCCTGGGCGAGCACGTGGGACGGCTGCTGTTCGGCGCGCTGATCCTGTTCGGCCTTGCCACCACCGTGTTCGGCCTGTCCACCTCGATCCCGCTGTCGGTGGGCGCGCTGGTCGTACTGGGCGCAGCCGATTCCATCAGCGTGGTGGTGCGGTCCTCGCTGGTGCAACTGAATACGCCCGACCATATGCTGGGCCGGGTCAGCGCGGTCAACACGCTGTTCGTCAGCGCCTCCAACCAGCTTGGCGAATTCGAGTCCGGCATGCTCGCCGCCCTGGTCGGCGCGGTGCCCGCAGTGGTGATCGGCGGCGTCGGCACCGTGGCGGTAGCGGGGCTGTGGATGTGGTGGTTCCCCGAACTGCGCAAGCTGCGCACGCTGACCCCGGCATGACACCGCCGCGGAGCCGGCGACGGAGTCAGTCTCCTCCCGCTTGCACCCGGGCCGCCGGCACCGCGCCAGCCGCGGGCGCGCTCCCCATCAAACGCGCAAACAGCAGGTAACTGACGGCCACCGCCACCAGGTTGTAGATCGTGGCCCAGGCCAACGCATGGCCATAGCGCTGCGCGCGCCCCGCGTCCAGCAGATCGGGCGACCCGATCGCGGCAAATAGCACCACGCCCACCACCGCCACGCCGACGGTGGTACCGGTCAGCTGCATGGTGGACGAGATGCCCGACCCCATGCCCGCGTCTTCCGCCCGCACCGCCCCCAGCACGGCGTTGAACGCCAGCGGGATCACAATGCCCTGGCCCGCGCCATTGAGCACCAGCGCCGCCACGATCAGCGTCATATTGGCCACGTCCAGTATCGCGCCGGCCGCCGATAGCGCGATGCCCGCGCCAAACACCAGGACGCCCAGCAGCAGCGCGCGGCGGCCCAGCCATTCCGCTAGCCGCGGACCGCTGAGCGAGGCGGCAAAGAACGCCAAGGCCGACGGTGTGAATACCGCTCCCGCGGCAAGCGGGCTCAATTCCAGCCCGAACTGCAGCAGCATGGTCAGCGACAGAAAAAACGAACTGATCGCCGAAAAGAACAGGAACACCGCGCTCACGCCCGTCACGAAGCGGCGATTGGCAAACAGGGCCATCTCGATCAGCGGCACGCCGCCGCGCCGGGACAGCCTGAGCTCATGGCGCACGAAGGCGGCCAGTACCGGCACCGCCGCTGCGGGGCCGGCGTAGGACCACCAGGGCCAGCCGTGGTCGTGGCCCAGCATGATGGGCACAAGCAGCAGGAACAGGCCCAGCGCCGCCAGCAGGGCGCCGGCCACGTCGAGCCGGCTGGAGACGGACGCGCGCGTCTCGGGGATGCAGAGCCGGGCCGCCAGCATCGCGGCCAGCCCGATGGGCAGGTTGATGAGGAAAATCGTGCGCCAGCCCAGGCCGGCATAATCCTGCTCGATCAGGAACCCGCCCGCGAGCTGCGATATGGTCGCCGCCACGCCCTGGACCGCGCCCATCGCGCCGAAGGCCCGCGCGCGGCTGGCGCCGTCGAACATGACGCGGATAGAGGCCAGCACCTGCGGCATCAGCAGCGCGGCCGCGGCGCCCTGGATCACGCGCCCGCCAATTAGAATCCCGGGACCGGGGGCCAGCCCGCAGATCAGCGAAGAGGCCGTGAACAGCCCCATGCCCCACAGGAAAATGCGGCGGCGGCCGAACAGGTCGCCCAGCCGCGCGCCGATGATCAGCAGCACGGCCAGCGCGGCATCGTAGGCGACGATAACCAGGTGGACCTGCGAGAAACTCGCGCCCAGCCGCGTTTGCAGGCTGGGCAGCGATACATTGACGATGAAGAGGTCGAGAATGATGAGGAAATTCGCCGAAAGCAGGGCAGCCAGGGCGAACCAGCGGCCCGCGCCGGATGAAGGGGTATCGGTCATGTTGTTGGCCCGAAGAGTGGCAAGGATTAATATACGTACGATCGTATATTAAATTGAAGGATCGCATCGTGACAAGCGAGGACGGACTTATGGTTGAAACGGATCGCCGCCGCCTCCGGGGCGAAAAGGCGCGCGCCGGGGTATTGGCCCATTCGGCGCGCATCGCATCGGTCGAAGGGCTGGAAGGGCTGACGTTCGGCCGCCTGGCCACCGAGGCGGGCGTGGCCAAGGGCAACATCCAGGTGCTGTTCGGCGACAAGGAAGCCTTGCAGCTGGCCACGCTGGAAAGCGCGGTGGACCTCTACCGCGTGGCGGTGGTGGCGCCCGCGCTGGCCCTCGCCAGCCCCGGCGAGCGGCTGCGCGCGCTGGTCGCCGGCTGGTTCCAGTTCGTGCAGGAGCGCAGCCTGCCCGGCGGCTGTTTCCTCACGGCGGCCAGCAGCGAATACCGCAGCCGGCCCGGCGCGATCCGCGACCGCGTGAACCAGCATCGGAACGAGGCGCGCGAACGCTTCGAAACGCTCGCGCGCGAGGCCGTCGCGGCGAAGGAACTGCCGGCCGCCACGGACCCGGCCAGGCTGGCGTTCGATCTGCTGGCCTACCAGGCCATCGCCAACGTGGCCGCGTCGATGGGCGACGCGGCGCAGTTCACGATGGCGCGGGAACGTTCGCTGGAAATCGTCTCCGCGAAATAGGACGGACCGCCCCCACGGCCCTCTCCGCGCCGCCGGCCAAAATTGATACAATAGGAATCATTATCATTACATTCAAAGCCTGACGACGCGCCCGGCCCGCCCGCCGCGCGGCGGACATGGTTCCAGGGGCATCATGGGGGAGCGTTTCTTCGGCGCGATCGCCGAGGCGTACAAAGCGTGGAACGCGGAACTGACCGGTTTCCTGAACCGCCAGCTCAAGCGCTCGCCGGATACCGCCCAGGACCTGGCGCAGGAAGCCTTCGCCAAATGGCTGGCGGCCAGCAATGGCGCCGAGCCGCCGCAAAAACCCCGCGCCTATCTCTACGAAATCGCCCGCAATCTGCTGCGCGACCACTGGCGCCGCGAAGGCGTACGCGGCGAGCACCTGGCCGCCAGCCTGGACGACCAGGCATTCGCGCCGCAAGCGGGCAGCCTGGCCGCCGACCCGGGGATGCAGCCCGAGGCGCGCGCCGACGTGAACCAGCGCCTGCGGATGCTGCAGGCCGCCATCGACGCCATGCCCCCGCGCCAGCGCGAGGCCTTCCTGCTTTATCGGTATGATGAATTGCGTTGCGAGGAGATCGCCGACCGCATGGGCATTTCGCTGCGGGCGGTGGAAAAGCACCTGCAACTGGCCTTGGCGCACTGCAAGCGCCACGTGCACGGCGAAGCATCATGACCCGATCCCGTCCCCTGTCTCCCATCGAAGAGGCCGCAAGCGCATGGTTTATGCGCCGCCGCGAGCGCGCGTCCGACGCGGACGCCGAACAGGCGTTCCAGGCATGGCTGGCGGAATCGCCGCGGCACAGGCAGGAGTACGAGCGCCTGGCCCAGGTCTGGGAAGACATGGCTTCCCTGCCGCGCCCGGCCGCGGCGCCGGCCAGGGCCCCTGCGCCGCCCCGGCCCGCGCGCCGGCCGGCCTTGCTGCGCTGGAGCGGGGCGCTGGCCGCCCTGGTGCTGATCGCCGGCGCGGCCTACCAGTACCTGCCCGTCAGCTATGAATCGGTCGCCAACGCGTCCACCCAGACCCGCAGCCTGGACATGCCCGACGGCACCCGGGTGCACGCCAATGTCGGCACCCGCGTCAGCGTGCGCTACACGCTGGCCGAACGGCGCATCGACATCGACGGCGGCGAGGTCTACATCGACGCCGCCTCCGATCGCCGCCCCCTCGTCGTGTCCGCCGGCGGCGCCGAGCTGCGCGACATCGGCACCGAATTCAACGTGCTGCTGCTGCCCGACACGCTGCAGGTGGGCGTGCGCAGCGGGCAGGTGATGCTGGACGCCAGCGGCGCGGACGGCCCGAAGGAGCACACGCTGCGGGCCGGCGACACCGTGCTGCTGGCGCGCGCCGGCGGCCATCTGCTGGGCCGCCAGCAGGTGGCGCCCGGCGAGATCGGAGCCTGGCAGGATGGCGTGGCGGTCGTCCACGATGCCACCCTGCAGCAGCTGGCCGGCTACCTGGCCCTGTACCGCGACGCGCCGGTGCGTTTCGCCGACGAGCGCGCCCGCGGCCTGCGCCTGTCCGGCACGCTGGACCTGCGCCATCCCGAGGCCTTCCTGGACACGCTGCCCGGCCTGCTGCCCGTGACGCTGAACCGCCGCCCCGACGGCTCGGCGGTGATCGCCAGCCGCTGAACCCTGCCCGCCTCGAATTGCGAATAATTTTTCTTTCGGACGTACGGGTTCCGGCGCCTGGCGCGTCTTCCCCGATGAAGATCCACTTCTTGACTGGGGAAAGTCCATGGCGCAAGGCCATTTCCGTTGCCGGCAGACCGCCGGCCGTTACGCGCTGCTGTGCGCGCTGTCGATGAGCGCCGCGCTGGCGGCCCAGGCGTTCGCGCCGTCCACGGCCCACGCCCAGGGCGCGGCCGCCCAGGCCTTCGACCTGCCTGCCGGCAGCCTGACCGATGCGCTGGTGGCGCTGGGCCGCCAGGCGCAGGTGCAGGTGCTGTTCAGCCCCGACACGGTGGCGGGCCTGCGAGCGCCCGCCGTGTCGGGCAGGATGAGCGCGCAAGCCGCCCTGGACCGCCTGCTGGCGAAGAGCGGCCTGGTCGCGGTGCCCAGCGCCACGGGCTTCGTGGTGCGCTTCCCGGCGGCCTCCACGGCCGCCGACGCGACGACGCTGGCGCCGGTCACGGTCACCGGCAGCGGTCTCGCCGTCACCGAAGGCACGGGCTCCTACACCTCGTCCGCCGTCACCCTGGGCAAGAACGCGCAAAGCCTGCGCCAGATCCCGCAGTCTGTTTCCGTGGTCACGCGCCAGCTGCTGGACGACCAGAACCTGGTGAACCTGGACGATGCCATGCGCACCGTGACCGGCATCACGGTGGAAGCGGGCAGCATCGGCGGCAACCACGGCAACTTCTATTCGCGCGGCTACGCGCTGGACACCATCCAGGTGGACGGCGTGAACACGCCCGCCAGCACCGGCAACGACCTGAGCTCGGGTTTCGGCCTGGCCATCTACGACCACATCGAGGTGCTGCGCGGCCCCTCCGGCCTGTTCCAGGGCGCGGGCGACCCCGGCGGCACCGTCAACCTGGTGCGCAAGCGCGCAATGAAGGACTTCGCCTTCAGCGGGCAGGTGATGACGGGATCCTGGGACCGCTACTACGCCGAGGCCGACATCACCGGCCCGCTGGACAGCGATGGCCGACTGCGCGGCCGACTGGTCGCGTCCTATGACGACCGGCGCTCCTTCGTCGACGGCGTCTACACCGAAAAGCCCCTGTTCTACGGCACCCTGAGCTTCGACCTGACGCCCGACACCGTGCTGACCGCCGGCGCCACCTACCAGCAGTACAAGGGCCGCCCCTTCTTCGGCCTGCCCGGCTACGAGGACGGCCAATTGCTGGACGTGCGCCGCTCCACCAACCTGGATCCCAGCTGGAACCACATCACCGAAGAGATCACCGAGTACTTCGCCGACGTGGAACACCGGCTGTCCAACGGCGGCCGCATCAAGGTCAGCGGCGTCTACCGCGAACAGGACGAGCCCAGCCGCGAATTCGGCTGGTCCGACTGCGCGGTGGACCCGGTCACCGGCGACACCTGCCTGGTTTCGTGGAAATACCGCAGCCACTGGAAAACCTACGGCCTGGACGCCTTCGTCGCCACGCCGTTCCAGGCCTTCGGCCGCGAGCACGAGTTGATCGTGGGCGCCGACTACCGCAATATCCACAAGAATTTCCGCTACGGCGGCGGCGACAACGCCGACATCAACCTGTACCACCCCGACAACGATGTCCCCAAGCCGGACTACGAATTCACCAACGGCAACGACAGCAAGACCGACCAGTACGGCCTGTATGCGCGCACCAATCTGCGAGTGGCCGACGCGGCCACCATCATCGCCGGCGGCCGCTTCACCTGGTGGGAAAACCGCACCCAGAACCGCAACGCCTACTTCAACCAGTTCACCGACACCAGCGACAAGATCAATGGCAAGTTCACGCCCTACCTCGGCCTGGTGGTGGACCTGAACGAACAGTTGTCGGCCTATGCCAGCTACACCAGCATCTTCACGCCGCAGACCACCACCGACGTCAACGGCCAGTTGCTGGACCCGCGCACCGGCAAGCAGTTCGAGATCGGCCTGAAGGGCGAGTTCCTGGACAAGCGGCTGAACGGCCATGCCGCGCTCTTCCGCATGGAAGACGAAAACCGCGCCATGACCGACCCGGACAATCCGCTCTTCTCCATGGCCGCGGGCAAGATGCGCAGCCAGGGCTTCGAGGCCGAAATCAGCGGCAGCCCGGCGCCGGGCTGGGACATCACGGCCGGCTACGCCTACACCACCACCAAGACCCTGAAGGGCACGGAAGAGCAGAAGTCGCAGCAATACGCCTTCATCACGCCGCGCCACACCTTCAACCTATGGACGAAGTACACCTTCGCCACGGGGTCGCTGGAAGGCCTGTCGCTGGGCGCGGGCGTGCGCAGCGTCAGCAGCATGTACCGCCTGAACGGCCCGGTGAAATTCGAGCAGCGCCCCTACACCACCGTGTCCGCGCAGGCCGGCTACCGCTTCAACAAGCACCTGGACGCCACCCTGACGGTGAACAACCTGTTCGACAAGGTCTATTACCAGCGCGTATGGGCGGCCTACGGCTCGAACTACTACGGCGAGCCGCGAAGCGTGATGCTGAACCTGCGGGCGACGTACTGAACATCGCGCCGGAACGCGCAGCCGCCATGCGCCTTGCGGCGCGGCGGCATCAGGGCTCGCAGGGAATCAGGTGTTGTCTTTCACGGTAGGCGTGGGCCCGTTGGCCTTGACGGACGCAACGCCTTTGTCCCGCGCCGCCGCGCTCGAATACATCTCGCTGCGGCCGATGGCCTGGCCGTTCGCCGCGCTCAACGTGAAATAGGGCGAGCCGTCGCTGGCCGTCTTGAGCTGGTATCTCGCGTCGACCTGCGAGTTCTGACGGACCGATGCGATGCCATCCTGAGCGCTCGCCTTGGTGGTGTATCGCTCGCTGGTAAGAATGACTTCGTTGTTTCCGGCTTTCAGGTTGAACATGTACTGATCGCCGCTGCGCTTCAAATCGTAGTAACCACTCATAGAAATCTCCAATATTTGGCATGGTCTAGGAATTGGCCGGTACTGCGATGCGCACACTTGAACGCCGGCTGATCATAATTCATGCATTGTGATCTGGAAATACATGCTCCATGCGGAGTGTTTTCATTATTCCCAAATGCCATAGTCCTCCTCGACCGGCAGCGCGCCGAGGACATCAAGAAAATCGTGGGGACCTCAGGAAAAATCGGGCATATAAATCCAGTTCAATATGGCGCCGGAGCGCTATTGTCCGACGGCAAAGTGTTGGACATTCGCATCACGAAAAATTTTCTTTCACCTCGGTAACTCTCGATAGTTATCTAAATAACTGCAAAGCAATGCGAAGTTTGCAGTCATTGTGAGCTAGGATGAATTCGTGTCCTCTCAAGGAAACCCATCATGGCTCCTACTTCGCAAAAACCGCTTGCCCTCAAGTCGGTACGCCCCAATGTCATGGAGGTCGAGTACGGCGCATTTCGTGGCTACGTGGACGTTATCGATCACTCGCCGCAGACACCCGTGTGCAAAACGCACTTCTGCCGCACCGTCTGGCCATCCCGGGACATGGCCGAACAGCAGGCGATGGAACTGGCGCGTGGCCTCCAGCGCGCGCGCGGGCTGGGCGCGTCCCGCGCCGTATTGCTCGCCGCCAGCCTGAGCGACGCGACCACCGGCCGCAAGCCGCTGGAGTTCGTGCCCGTCAGCCTGGTCAAACAGCAACCCACGGTACCGGTAGTCAAGCGCCATCTGCGGCTGGTGGCCTGAGCCGTCGCTCTGCCGCAAACAGCTAGCGGGGCGTCCCGCGAATATCGCGCCAGGTGCCAGACTACAATTTCCCGGCATTTTGCTTGCGAAACGGTAGTCTGCCCCCCCCCCCTAATAGACACGTCCACGCGTCATGAAAACAATAGAAGGCGCGACCTTCAAGCTGGCCTTCGACAAGGGCAACGCGCAGTTCCGCGATCTGCACGTTCACGATTGCGCCTTCGACAATTGCAGCCTCTCGATGGTGAAGTACCCCGGCCGCATGTCGCGTGTACAAAACGTCCGGCTGTCCAAGTGCCGCGCCGTCAACTCGATGATCAAACCCTGCGTCTTCGACGACGTGGTGGTGGAAGACCTGTCCACCAACCCCATCCTGCTGGGCTTGCGCTGCCTGGGCGTGCCCTTGCATCTGATCAAGCGCGACCCGCAGACGCAGATCATCCTGGACAAGCAGGGCCGCTACCCGGGCCACCAGGCCCTGGATAAAAGCTTTGCGCAAGCCTTCCCGCTTGCCGACAGCGTGCTGCGGGGCTTCGATGCGTCAGACGAACCCTCTCTGCTGCTGGCCGCCTCGCTCGCCGCGCCCAAGGCCCGGCGCGAGGAAGAGAAAGGCGCCATTGCCGAGCTGAGAAGGCTGGGGTTTGTGGAGGAATGAGCGATCCGGCGCGGATTCGGCATCGACAAGTCAGGCAGGGAGTAGACTGGTCGCCCGTCTACCCGTATCGAGTCCACCTCCATGCTAGTCAAAGCCCTGCGTGTCGGCCTGGGTCAAATGATCGTGCTTGGCGACGCCCTCACGCGTCCGCGCCCGCAACAGCGTTCAGCCCAAGGCCAGGCCACCGTCAATGACGAAGCCGCCAGGCTATCGCTCTACCAATTCCACGCCTGCCCGTTCTGCGTCAAGACCCGGCGCGCTATCCACAAACTGAATGCACCGATCGCGCTGCGCGACGCCAAGGGCGATCCAGAAGCGCGCGAGCAGCTGCTGGCGGGCGGCGGCAGGGTCAAAGTGCCATGCCTGCGCATCGACGCAGCGGACGGCACGCGCTGGATGTACGAATCCAACGACATCATCGCCTATCTTGAACAACGCTTCGCCAATGTGGCCTGACGGCAATCCACCGGCATGATGCGCCTGCTTCGCCTGTTCGCCATCACCCTGGGCACAGCCAGCGCGCTGGCCGGCTGCGACTCCTCGCTGGCGCCCGCGCCGCCAGGATCGGCACTCAATGCCGAAGCCATCGCCACACGCGACACGCCGCCGGAGCTGCAATTCAAGGGCATGCTGGCGGGCCAGCCCATGCACCTGCTGGCCCACGACTGCAAGGTGTACAAGGTCGAGCCGGCCGAAGGCGAGAACGTGACGTGGACCCTGGTGCTGGAAGGCGAGTTCTATCCGCTGCCGACCCGCTGCATCCACCAATCGCTGACCGAGAGCAAGGGCGTGGTGACCGCGTTCATCGGGCGGCAGGCGTTCGGGGCGGGAGGGTGCTGCACCGGGACGCCGGAGTACCGGTCAAAGGATGGGATTAGCTGGAAGCCGCGCTAGATGACGCGCGTGCCGTCTTAGCTTCATGTCAACGCCGCGCGGCCGCGGCTTAACGTAGCGCCGCGACATCGACCGAGGTCGCTGCACAAGCCTCCACCAGTTCCGCGTCATGGCTGGCAAACAGCACCACGCGATCCTTGCCCCAGGCCCTGAACAGCTCGGCCAACACCGCGCGCCCCTGCGCGTCGAACCCATTGCTAGGCCCATCCGCGATCACCACCGCCGGATCCCCCAGGGCCGCCGCCGTCACAAACACCTTGCGGCGCGTCCCGGTAGACATCTGTTCAAACCGCTTGTCCAGGTGCGGCTCCAGCCCCAGGTCATGGGCCAGCTCCAGCGTGGCCTCGTCCAGCGCCACGTTCTTTTCAGCAGCAACCTGTTCCAGCAGCCCGCGCCCGGTCTGCGTGGGAAACGCGAGGCAGTTGTCGGGCACGTAGGCCAGGCGGGCCTTGGCTTGCTGGGGCGCGAGGACCATGGAATGCCCGTCGATCCAGACGTCCCCACTATCGGGCGCAATGGTGCCCGCGATGATGCCTAGGAGGCTGGATTTTCCGGTGCTGTCTTCTTCGCATAGCGCCACGCACCCGGGGGTGAAGGAGTGGGTCAGGCCCTGGAAGACGAGATGGTCGCCGTAGCGTTTGCTGAGCTTGTCGATTCGTAGCATGCGGGAAGTTTACGCAGGAACGCGCAGGTCGGCACGGCTTGCGTGCCATTACGCCTTCGCGGGGGCCGGGGGTTTCATCCACCCATGCTCGCCCACGGGGTATTCACGCCGACTTTCACCAGATAAAACTTTGTTGCGCTGCAACTTTACCCGCGCCGCGCGGCTTTCTTATCTTGTATCCCTGTTCTCTTTTTCCCGCCGCCTGCCCCATGCCCACCCTGGATTCCGCCGTTGTTTCCTCTACGAAAAAGACTTGCCGCGTGCTGGCAAGCCTGTCGGACCGGCGCATCCACCGGCTGACGGATATCGCCCAGCATGCTGGCCTGGACATCTCCACGGCGCTGCGCATTCTGAAGGACCTGGAATCCGAGGGTTTCGTAGAGCGAGACCCCGAGAGCAAGCATTACATGCTTGGCCCGCAGGTATACGCCATGCACCACGCCATGGTCGACGGGCTGGATCTGCGCGGGCTGGCGCGGCCGGCGCTGATCCGGCTGGCGCGGCGGTTCGGGGATACGGTGATTCTGTCGATGCCGGTGGGCTGGGAGTCGGTGTGCGTGGACCTGTGCTTCGGCGATTACCCGATACGGGCGAACTACCTTGAGGTGGGCAGCCGCCGGCCGCTGGGGGTGGGCGCCGGTAGCCTGGCGTTGCTGTCGGCGCTGGACGAGGACGAGGCGCAAGCGCTCTTGCCGCTGGTGCGCGAGCGGCTGGCGGCGCGGTATCCGCGGTTCCCGGCCGAGGCGCTGGACGCGGCGGCGCGGCGGGCGCGCGAACTGGGGCACGCGATGCTGCTGGATGTGGTGGTGGAAAAGATGGGCGGGCTGGGCGTGGCGGTGCGAGGGCCGAGCGGCCGCGCGATCGGGGCGCTCAGCGTGGCCGCCTTGAACGAACGTATCGAGCCTCGCGAGCAAGAGCTGGCGCAGGCCCTGGCAGAGGAGGCGCGCGCGATCGAACGCGCGTGGATGCCGCATGCTTGAGCGCACGGACAACACTAGCCTGGCGCATGCCTATATGCAGGGCGCGGCGGTGACGCGCTTTGGCCGGCATGAGGGGCGCGGCGCGCTGGACCTGATGGCCGAGGCGGCCGAGGCCGCCCTTGAGCACGCCGGACTCGCCCGCCAGCGCGGCGCCATCGATGGCGTGCTGTGCGGTTATGCCACGACCTTTCCGCATCTGATGCTGGCCAGCCTCCTGAGCGAGAAGCTGGGGCTGGATCCGCACTACGCGCACGGCATGCAGATGGGCGGGGCGACGGGGGCCGGCATGGTGATGCTGGCACGCGAGTTGGTGCGCGCGGGCACTTGCCGTCGGGTGCTGGTGGTGGCGGGAGAGAACCGCCTGACTGGGCAGGCGGTGGACGCGTCCATACAAACGCTGGCGCAGGTGGGCGAGGCGGACGTGGAGGTGCCCAATGGGGCGTCGGTGCCGGCGTATTACGCGCTGCTGGCGTCGGCCTATATGCATGCCACCGGCACGCGACGGGAGGATCTGGCCCAGCTGGCGGTGCTGATGCGCCGGAACGCGGGCGGGCATCCGCTGGCGCAGCTGCGCGAGCCCATCAGCGTGCAGTCCGTGCTGGACTCCAAGCCGATCGCGACGCCGCTGCATTTGCTGGACTGCTGCCCGATTTCCGATGGCGCGGTGGCGCTGGTGGTGGGCGCGGACGAAGGGCCCGTGCGCATTACCGGAGCCGGCCAGGCGCACCGCCACCAGCATCTGTCGGCCATGCGCGACGTGATGGACACGGGCGCGGCACGCGCCGCCGGGCGGGCGCTGGCGCAGGCGGGCGTGGCGAACGCGGACATCGATTATCTGGCGATCTACGACTCGTTCACCATCACGCTGGCCATGCTGCTGGAAGAACTGGGTTTTGCGCCGCGCGGCGGCGCGGCCGGACGGGTGCGGCGCGGTGATTTCGATGCGGCGGGGCCGCTGCCGCTCAATACGCATGGAGGCCTGCTGTCGTTCGGGCATTCGGGCGTGGCGGGCGGGCTGGCGCACGTGGCGGAGGCCTGGACCCAGCTTGCGGGCCTGGCGGGTAGCCGGCAAGTTGCGCCGCGCAGGCGGGCGCTGGTGCACGCGGACGGCGGCGTGCTGTCGGCGCACGTGAGCCTGGTATTGCAGGCGGAGGACCAGGCATGAACGAACGGCATCCCCTGGATTTGCGACGCTGCGCGGATTGCGGCGCGTGGTGGGCGCTGCGCCCCTATGCCTGCGCGGCCTGCGGCGGCACGGACCTGCAATGGGCGCGCGCAAGCGGCGAGGGCGAGGTACTTGCGCACAGCACGGTGCACCGCGCGCCGGACGCCTCGTGGCGCGCGCTGGCCCCCTATGTGCTGGCGCTGGTGCGGCTGCGCGAGGGCGCGGTGCTGATGGGCCATGCCACGCCCGGCGTGGCGATCGGGCAGGCGGTATGCGCCCGCGATTTCGAGCACGGTGGCAACACCCTGCTTTGCTTCGAGGCGCGCCGGCCGCCGTGATGCACCGCCGGCAAGCGTAACCCCCTTCCAACCCACTGAAAAAAACGTCCCACCGAGGACGGAGGAGACACTCATGCCTGCAATTTCCGCATGGCGCGCGGCGCTGGCCGCTTTTACCCTGGCGGCGTGCTCGGCGCCGGGCCTGGCGCCGGCCGCGTCGGCCTGGCCGGAGAAGCCCGTGACGCTGGTGGTGCCGTATCCGCCTGGCGGCCCCACCGACATCGTGGCCCGCGTGGTGGCGCAGGGCCTGGGCGAGGCCCTGGGCCAGACGGTGATCGTGGACAACCGCTCGGGCGCGGGCGGCAATATCGGCGCCGACATGGTGGCCAAAAGCGCGCCGGACGGCTACACGCTGCTGCTGGCCACCACGGCGCACGCCATCAATATGTCCCTGTTCAAAAACCTGGGCTACGACACGCAGAAGAGCTTTGTTCCGGTGTCGCTGCTGACCAAGGGCCCGCTGGTCATCGTGACGCGGCCCGACCTGCCCGCGCACAGCGTGAGCGAACTCATCGCCCTGGCCAAGCAGCGCGCGGGCCAGCTGACGTTTGCATCCTCGGGCAACGGGCAATCCACCCATCTGTCGGCCGAGCTGTTCAACACCATGGCCGGCACGCGCATGGTGCATGTGCCGTATCGCGGCAGCGCCCCCGCGCTTACCGACGTGATGGGCGGACAGGCCGACCTGATGTTCGACACCATGCTGTCTTCCATGCCCTATGTGAAGGCCGGCAAGCTGCAGGCGCTGGCCATTACCGGCGCGCAGCGTTCGCCCGCCGCGCCGGATCTGCCCACGGTGGCGGAGGCGGGGCTGAAGAACTACGAAGCCACGGCATGGAACGGCCTGATGGCGCCGGCAGGCACGCCGCCCGCCGTGGTGCAAAAGCTGAGCGCGTCCTTGCAGCAGGTGCTGGGCCGGCCGGACGTGCAGCAGAAGTTCGCGGCGCAGGGTTTCGCGGCGGACTGGATGACGCCGGACGACACGCGCCGCTTCGTCAGCGACGAGGTGCGGAAATGGGCCGAGGTGGTGCGCGCCTCCGGGGCCACCGTCAATTGAAGGCGCGGGCCTCTACACATTGAAAGGAGTATTCATGGTTTCCGACAACCGCGACGCGGCCGCGCTGGACCGGCTGCTGGCCCCGGCATCGATCGCCATCGTGGGCGCGTCCGACAACCCCGACAAGATCGGCGGGCGGCCCATACATTACATGCGGCGCCACGGCTATGCGGGCACCTTGTACCCCATCAATCCGCAGCGCGCCGAAGTGCAGGGCGAGCGGGCGTGGCCCGACCTGGACGCGCTGCCCGCCGCCCCGGACCTGGCGATCGTGGCGGTGGCCGGCGAGCAGGCCGTGCAGGCCGTGGACCGCTGCGCGGCGCTGGGCGTGTCGGCCGCCATCGTGATCTCGGCGGGGTTCTCGGAGACCGGCGAAGCGGGCCGCCAGCGGCAGGACGCCATGACGGCGCGGGCGCGCGCGGCCGGCATGCGCATCGTGGGGCCGAATTCGCAGGGGCTGGCCAATTTCGGCAACGGCGCCATCGCGAGTTTCTCCACCATGTTCCTGGAGGTGGAACCGCAGGACGGCCCGGTGGCGGTCATCAGCCAGAGCGGCGGCATGTGCGCAATGGTGTATGGCCTGCTGCGCCAGCGCGGCGTGGGCGTGCGGCACGTGCACGCCACGGGCAACGAGGCCGATGTGACGGTGGCCGAGCTGGCCTGCGCGGCGCTGCGCGACCCCGAGGTGCGCATCGTGCTGCTGTACCTGGAGTCGCTGCGCGACGCCGGCGCGCTGGCCGAGGCGGCGGCGCTGGCGCGGGCGCGCAACGTGCCGTTGATCGCGGTGAAGGCGGGCCGTTCGGAGGCAGGCGCGCGCGCCGCCGCCTCGCACACGGGCGCGCTGGCCAATGAAGACCGCACGGTGGATGCCTTCTTTGCCCACCACGCCATTCTGCGGGCGCGCGACCCCCAGGAGCTGGTGCGCTACGCCGAGCTGGCGCTGCGCGGCCCGCTGCCGCAGGGGCCGCGCGTCGTGGTGGTGAGCAATTCGGGCGCGAGCTGCGTGCTGGCCGCCGACGCGGCGGTGGAGCGCGGCCTGGAGATCGCTCCGCTGGGCCAGGCCACGCAGGAAGAGCTGGGCCGGCGGCTGCCGGGCTTTGCCACCACGGGCAACCCGGTGGACATCACCGCCGCGCTGCTCTCGAACAACGGCCTGTTCGGCGAGGTGCTGCCGCCCATTTCGCGGGATCCCGCGGCCGATATGTTCCTGATCGACATCCCGGTGGCGGGCCGCGGCTACGACGTGGCGCGGTTCGCCTCGGACACCGCGTGCTTCGCGCAGGCCGCGGCCAAGCCGGTGGCGGTGGTGGCGTGGCAGGACAACGTCGCCGCCGCGTTCCGGGCGCACGGGGTGGCGGTCTACGCGGACGAGCAGCAGGCGGTGGAAGCGATGGCCGGCCTGTGGCGGCTGCATGCGCTGCGTGGCCGCACCATACCGGCCGCGCCCGAGGCGCGCCTGGATGCGCCGGCCGGCGCGCGGCCCGGCTTCCTGTCCGAAGCCGCCAGCCTGGCCTTGCTGGGCGCGCAGGGCATCGCCGTCGGCGAACACGCGCTATGTGCGGATGCCGATGCGGCGGTGGCTGCGTGGCGCCGGATGGGCGCGCCGGTGGCGCTGAAGGCGTGCTCGGCGCGCTTGCCGCACAAGTCCGAACACGGGTTGGTGGCGCTGGGCCTGAACGACGAGGCCGCGTTGCGCGACGCGCTGGCGCGGCAGGCGGACACGCTGGCCGCCCTGGGCGTGGACGACGCAAGCTGGATCGTGGCACGCATGCAGCGCGGCCTGCACGAGCTGGCGCTGGGCGTGCGCAACGACCCGGTATTCGGCCCCGTCGTGATGCTGGGCGCGGGCGGCAAATACGTGGAAGCGCTAGGCGACGTGGCGCTGCTGATGCCGCCTTTTGCGGCCGACGACGCGTTGGAGGCGCTGCGCGGCCTGCGCATCGGCAGGCTGCTGGCCGGCGTGCGCGGCGATCCCCCGGCCGATGTGCGGGCCGTGGCGGAGCAGGCGGCGCTCCTGGGCCGCTACGCGCTGGCGGCGGCCGGGCATGTGGCTTCCATCGACATCAACCCGGTGCTGGTGGGCGCGCAGGGCGAAGGCGCGGTGGCGCTGGACGCGCTGGTGGAATTGTCGGAAGGCGTGGACATGGCGGCGCGCCGCGCGGCCTGAGGGGCGAAATCGATGGAGACACCCATGAGAAAACACTTATGCAGAACCCTGATGCTGGGTGCCGCGCTGGCCCTGTCCGCCGCCGCCCAGGCCGCGCCGGCCTGGCCCGCGCGCCCGATCACGCTGGTGGTGCCGTTTCCGCCTGGCGGCACG
Source organism: Achromobacter agilis (assembly GCF_900496965.1). GTDB lineage: Bacteria > Pseudomonadota > Gammaproteobacteria > Burkholderiales > Burkholderiaceae_B > Achromobacter > Achromobacter agilis. Next base: position 164,587 of record NZ_UFQB01000009.1, on the reverse strand, counting down.
ACGGACTTGCTGGCGCGGCTGGTGGCGCGCGAGGCGGGCACGCGGCTGGGCCAGAGCGTGGTGGTGGAAAACCGGCCCGGCGCGGGCGGCGGCATCGGCGCAGCCGCGGTGGCGCGCGCCCAGCCCGACGGCTACACGCTGCTGATGGGCACGCTGGGCACGCAGGCCACCAACCAGTTCATCTACGCGCAGATGCCGTATGACTCGGCGCAGGGCTTCGCGCCGGTAACGCTGGTGGCCAACTCCCCCAACGTGCTACTGGTCAACCCCAAGCTGGGCATCGCCTCCGTGGCGCAGCTCATCGAGCAGGCGCGGCGCGCGCCGGGCTCGCTGAATTTCGCGTCCACCAGCCTGGGCGGCTCGCCGCATCTGTCGGGCGAGCTGTTCAACCGGCTGGCCAAGGTGGACATCCGCCACGTTCCGTACAAGGGCTCGGCCCCCGCCATGACGGATCTGCTGGGCGGGCAGGTGCAGCTGATGTACGACAACCTGCCCTCGGCCATGGGCCAGATCAAGGCCGGCGCGGTCAAGGCCTTGGCGGTGACGACCACGCAGCGCGTGCCCATGCTGCCGGACGTGCCCACGGTGGCCGAGGCCGGGCTGCCCGGCTACGAAGTGAACTCCTGGTTCGGCCTGCTTGCGCCGGCCGGCACGCCGCCCGAGATCGTCGGCAAGGTGCGCGACGCGGTGGCCGCGGCGCTGGCCGAGCCGGGCACCCGCCGCCAGGTCGAGGAACTGGGCGCGATCCCCGTGGCGGGCACGCCCGCGCAATACGCCGAGACCATCCGCGCCGACACCGCCAAATGGCGGCAGGTCATCCAGGACGCCGGCATCCGGCCCCAGTAAGGCGGCGGCGCCAGAACAAAGGAGGCAGACATGAACGACAAGGCAGGCAGGCTGCGCATCGGCTCGGGCGCGGGCTGGTGGGGCGACCGCATCGACCCGGCACGCTGGAACGCGGAGCGCGGCGCGCTGGATTTTCTGTGTTTCGAGACCATGGCCGAGGCCACCGTCTCGGCCGCGCAGGTGCGCAAGCGGCGCGATCCGGCATTCGCGGGATACGACACCTGGCTGGATGACCGCATGCGCGCGGTGCTGCCGCACTGCAAGGCGAACGGCACCCGCATCATTTCCAACCAGGGCTGGATCAACCCGCAGGGCGCGGCCCGACGCGTGGCCGAGCTATGCGCAGAGGCGGGCTGGCCCGGCGCCCGCGTGGCCGCCGTATCGGCCACCGACCTGAGCGCGGAAATCGCCGCGAGCGAGCTGCGCATCATGGAGACCGGCGCGCCGGTCTCCACCGTGCGCGACACGCTGATTTCCGCCGAGCCCTATGCGGGCGCGGCCGCCATCGTGCAGGCGCTGGACCAGGGCGCGGACATCGTCATCACCGGACGCGTGGCCGACCCCTCGCTGTTCCTGGCGCCCATGATGCACCACTATGGCTGGCGCGAGGACGACTGGACGCGGCTGGGCCAGGGCAGCGGCATCGGCCATCTGCTGGAGTGCGGCGCGCAGGTCACGGGCGGCTACTTCGGCGATCCCGGCTACAAGGACGTGCCCGAGCCCTGGAACCTGGCATTCCCCTATGCCGACGTGGACGCCGACGGCACGGCGGAAATCGGCAAGGTGGCAGGCACGGGCGGCTGCATCGACCTGCGCACAGTGAAAGAGCAGATGTTCTACGAAGTGCACGACCCGGCGCGCTACATCACACCCGACGTAGTGGTGGACTTCACCACGGCGCGCCTGGAACAGGCCGCCCGGGACCGCGTCCGCGTGAGCGGCATTTCGGGGCATGCGCGCACACCCACGCTCAAGGTATCCATCGGCTGCACCGAAGGCCATATCGGCGAAGACATGTTTTTCTTTGCCGGCCCCGGCTGCCTGGAAAAGGCGCGGCTGGCCGAGACCATTCTGCGCGAACGACTGCGCATTGTCGGTCTGCAGGCCGACGACTTGCGCATCGATTTCATCGGCGTGAACGCGGTGCACGGCGCGGCCTCGGCCGCCCTGCGCGAAGAACCGGCCGAGGTGGCGGTGCGCATCGCCGCGCGCTGCGCCAGCCGCGCCCAGGCCGAGAAGATCGGCCGGGAAGTGGACGGGATGGCGGTCTGCGGGCTGGCGTCCACCGGCAAGCGCGTGCCGCACCAGGACCGCACGCGCGAAGTCATCGGCCTTTGGTCCACGCTGGTCCCGCGCGAACGCGTGGCCTGCCGCGTGGAATTCGTCTAAGGAGGCATCTCATGCGGGTTACGTTACGAAGCGTGGCGCACACGCGCTGCGGCGACAAGGGCAATACCTCGAACATCGCGGTCATTGCCTACGAGCCGCAGTTCTATCCCCACATCAAAAACGCGCTCACGGTGCAGGCCATGCGCGCCATCTACAACGAACAGGCCGTGCGCGGCGGCATCACGCGCTACGAGGTGGACGGCCTGGGCGTGCTGAACTTCGTGCTGGATGGCGCGCTGGGCGGCGGCGTGTCGCGCAGCCTGGCCATCGACAATTACGGCAAGGCCCTGGCCAGTGCCGTGCTACGGTTGCAACTGGAGGTGCCGGACGATCTGGCGCCTTTGCTGCGAGGTCCCCAACCCACCAAGGAGGGTAGCGGATGTTCGAAGACCTGAAATCCCGCACCGTGCTGATCACAGGCGCGTACAGCGGACTGGGGCGCCACTTCGCCGGCGTGCTGGCGGGCGCGGGCGCCCGGGTGGCGCTATGCGGGCGCCGCACGGCGCTGGGCGAAGAAGCCGCCGCCGCCATCCGCGCGGCAGGCGGGCAGGCATGCGCGATCGGCATGGACGTGACCCAGCCGGCCAGCGTGCAAGCGGCGTTCGACGCCGCGGCCGAGGCCCTGGGTCCGGTCAGCGTCGTCATCAACAACGCCGGCATCGCGGTGTCGCGGCCCGCGCTGGAGCTCAGCGAAGACGATTGGACCGGCCTGGTGGACGTGAACCTGAATGGCGCCTGGCGCGTGGCCCAGGCGGCCGCCCGGCATTTCATCGCCCACGGCACGCCGGGCGCCATCGTCAACATCGCATCCATCCTGGGCCAGCGCGTGGCCTCGCACGTGGCGCCCTATGCGGCCGCCAAGGCGGGCCTGCTGCACCTGACCCGCGCCCTCGCCCTGGAATGGGCGCGCCACGGCATCCGCGTGAACGCGCTCGCCCCCGGCTACATCGCCACCGATCTCAACCGCGAATTCTTCGCCTCGCCGGCCGGCGAGGCGCTGATCAAGCGCGTCCCCCAGCGCCGGCTCGGCCAGCCGCAGGACCTGGACGGGCCGCTGCTGTTGCTGGCGTCGGACGCCTCGGCGTTCATGACCGGCTCGGTCATCGACGTGGACGGCGGCCATCTGGCCAGTTCGCTATAACCCGCAACCCCGCACCCCGGGGCCGCGCGCCCCGACTAGGAGACGCCGCATGGATTTCTCGCTACCGCCCGAACTGGAAGACTACCGCCGCCGAGTGCGCGATTTCGTCGACCGGGAACTGATCCCCCTTGAAGCCGACCGGGCCAACTACGACGACCACGAGAACATTGCCGAAGCCGCGTTGGAACGCGCTCGCGCCCGGGTGCGGGAGGCCGGTCTGTGGGCCCTGCAGATGCCGCGTGAACTCGGCGGCCAGGGCCTGCCCATGGCGGGGCTGGCCGCCTGCTACGAGGAAATGAACCGCTCCATTTTCGGGCCGGTGTGCTTCAACGCGGCGGCGCCGGACGACGGCAATATGCGCGTGCTGGCGCAAGTGGCCCGGCCGGACCAGAAAGCGCGCTGGCTGCAGCCCATCGTCGACGGCAAGGTGCGTTCGTCGTTCATCATGACCGAGCCGCATCCCGGCAGCGGCTCGGATCCTTCCATGATGCGCACCACCGCCACGCTGAAGAACGGCAAATGGGTGGTGAACGGGCGCAAGTGGTTCATCACCGGCGCGGGCGTGGCGCGGCATTTCATCCTCATCGCCCGCACCTCGGACGATGCGCGCAAGGGCCTCAGCGCGTTCCTGTTCGACGCCGACCAGCCGGGCTGGCGCATCGAGCGCCGCATCCCCATCATGGGCCCGGAGGAACACGGCGGCCACTGCGAACTGGTGTTCGACGGGCTGGAGATCCCCGACGAGAACCGGCTGATGGAAGTGGGCGACGGCCTCAAGCTCACGCAGATCCGCCTGGGGCCGGCGCGGCTGACCCACTGCATGCGCTGGCTGGGCCTGGCGCGCCGCGCCATGGCGGTGGCGGTGGACTACGTGGGCCAGCGCAGCAGCTTCGGCCAGAAGCTGGCCGAACGCGAAGGCGTGCAGTGGCTGCTGGGCGAAGCCGCCATGCAGATCGAGATCGGCCGCCTGCTGACCATGCGCGCCGCCGTCCGGCTGGACCAGGGCGACTACGCGCGCAAAGAGATCTCCATGGCCAAGATCGTGGTGTCGGAGACCCTGCAAAAGGTGGTGGACACGGCGCTCCAGCTCAACGGCGCACGCGGCTACTCCAAGGACACGCCGCTGGAATGGATCTACCGCTACGCGCGGCAGGCCCGGCTGGTGGACGGCGCCTCCGAGGTGCACAAAATGGTGCTGGCGCGCTATCTCATGGACGAGGGCGACGCCTACTGGCGCTGGGACGACGCGGACGCCCCGCGCAAGGCGCTGGTATGACGAGCCCCGCCCATGCTCCCGCGCCGCCGTGGTTGCCCGCGCTGGCCGCCTACCTGGGCGGCCTGGGCCTGGCGGACCCGGCCACGCTGACGCTGCGGCCGCTGTCCGGCGGGCAGTCCAACCCCACCTACCTGCTTGAAGACGCCACCGGCCGGCGCGTGCTGCGCAAGCAGCCGCCGGGCGAACTGCTGCCCTCGGCCCACGCGGTGGACCGCGAGTACCGCGTGATGTCGGCGCTGGCGGACAGCGCCGTGCCGGTGCCGCGCATGCTGCACTACTGCGCCGACCGCGCCATCGTCGGCACGCCGTTCTACCTGATGAGCTTTGCGCAGGGGCGCGTCTTCATGGACCCGGCGCTGCCCGCCATGGCCCCGGCCGAGCGCGCCGCCCTCTACGCCGAGGCGGGCCGGGTGCTGGCGGCGCTGCACGCCGTGGACCCGGCCGAAGCCGGGCTGTCCGACTACGGCCGCAGCGGCGACTACTTCGCGCGGCAGGTGGGCCGCTGGACCCGCCAATACCGCGACACGCAGACCGAGCCCATCGCCGCCATGGACGCGCTCATAGACTGGCTGCCGCGCCACCTGCCCGAGGACGACGGCCAGACCCGGCTGGTGCATGGCGACTATCGCATCGACAACCTGGTGTTCCACCCCACCGAACCCCGGGCCATCGCGCTGCTCGATTGGGAATTGTCCACGCTGGGCCACCCGCTGGCGGACCTGGCCTACCACTGCATGTGCTGGCGCATCCCGCCCGCCCTGTGGCGCGGCATAGCGGGCCTGGACCTGGACGCGCTGGGCATCCCCGGCGAAGACGTCTTCGTCACCGCCTATTGCCGCGAGCGCGGCATCGCGCCGCCGCCCAACTGGGATTTCTATCTGGCCTACAGCTTCTTTCGCATCGCCGCCATTCTGCAAGGCGTGTACGCACGCGCCCGCGCCGGCAACGCCGCCGCCGAGGACGCCCTGGAAATGGGCGCGCGCGTGGCCCCGCTGGCCGAGCTGGGCTGGCAGGCCGCCTGCCGCGAATCCCGCCGCGCGCCGGCGGACCAGGAGAAACCGCAATGATTGCCGACGCCGACGACCTGCCGCGCAACGCCGCCAACCACGTGCCCCTCTCGCCGCTGGGCTTCCTGGACTGGGCCGCCAGCGTATTCCCGGAACGTCCGGCCCTCGTGCATGGCGCAAGCTTCAGCCAGAGCTGGAGCGCCACCCGCGACCGCTGCCAACGCATGGCGGCCGCGCTGCGAAGCTGGGGCGTCGCGCGCGGCGACGTGGTAGCCGTGCTGGCGCCGAACACCCCCGCGCTATACGAGGCCCATTTCGGCGTGCCCATGGCTGGCGCGGTCCTCAATGCGCTCAACACACGGCTGGACGCCGCCACCCTGGCCTACATCCTGTCGCATGGCCGAGCCACCGTGCTGCTCTTCGACAGCGAGTACAGCGTACAGGTGCGCGAAGTGCTGGCCCTGCTCGATACGCCGCCGCGCACCGTGCGCATCGAAGACCGCGAATTCACGGGCGAACACGGCACGCTGGGCGATGCCGAGTACGAAGCCTGGCTCGCCGCCCAGCCGCCCGACACGGGCTGGGAACGGCCCGCCGACGAATGGCAGAACATCTGCCTCAACTACACCTCGGGCACCACCGGCAACCCCAAGGGGGTGCTGTACCACCATCGCGGGGCATACCTCAATGCCATGGGCAACGTGCTGTCCTGCGGCATGCCGCCGCACGCGGTGTACCTGTGGACACTCCCCATGTTCCATTGCAACGGCTGGTGCTTCCCGTGGACGCTCGCGGCGCTGGCCGGCACCAGCGTGTGCCTGCGGCGCGTGGAACCCGCCGCCATCTTCGAAGCCATCGAACGCCACCGCGTGGGCTTCTTCTGCGCCGCCCCTGTGGTGCTCACCATGCTGGTCAACGCCCCCGCCGCCGTCCGGCGGCGCGCCGCGCATCCCGTGCAGGCCATGACCGGCGGCGCCGCCCCGCCCGCCGCCATCATCGAAGCCATGGACGAACTGGGCATCGGCGTCACCCACCTGTACGGCCTCACCGAAACCTATGGGCCATCCATCAGCTGCGCCTGGCACGAAGAATGGGACGCCCTGCCGCTGGCGCAGCGCGCCGCCCGCAAAGCCAGGATCGGCGTGCGCAAACTGAACGTGGAAGAAGTACAGGTATGGGACCCCGAGGGCCGGCCCGTCCCCCCCGACGGCGCCAGCCTGGGCGAAATCGTGCTGCGCGGCAACACCCTCATGAAAGGCTACCTGCACGACCCCGCCGCCACGGCTGACGCCTTCGCCGGCGGCTGGTTCCATTCCGGCGACCTGGGCGTCGTGCATCCCGACGGCTACATCGAAATCAAGGACCGCGCCAAGGACATCATCATTTCCGGCGGCGAGAACATTTCCACCGTCGAAATCGAAGGCGTGCTGTACCGCCACCCCGATGTGCTGGAAGCCGCGGTAGTGGCCCGCCCCGACCCCACCTGGGGCGAAACGCCCTGCGCCTTCGTGGCGCTGAAAGACGGCGCCGCCGCCAGCGCCGAAGACATCCTGGCCCACTGCCGCGAACACATTGCCCGATTCAAGGTCCCGCGCACCGTCGTCTTCGGACCGCTGCCCAAGACCGCCACCGGCAAGATACAGAAGTTCATGCTGCGGGAGCAGGCCAGGGAGTTGTGAAGTCGCGGAACCCGGGCGGGTTCTCACGCGGCACTCTTTAGACTTCTGCCAACAACGCTTCGGCAGTCGCGCAAGACTACGTCAGGTTCAATCCGCCATCGGAAAGCAGCACCTCGCCGGTCAGATAATCCGACGCGACAAGCATGGAGACCGCCTGGGCGATATCCTGCGGACTGGCCGCCCGGCGCATCGGCGCCTTGTCGCGCCACAACGCCTGGGCCTGCGTCCAATCGGCCGTCAGCGGCGTATCCACCAGGCCCGGCGCCACCGCATTCACGCGGATATCCGGAGCCAGCGAAAGCGCGAGCAGGCGCGTCACGTGGTTGAGCGCCGCCTTGGTCGCCGCATAGGGAATGGAAGCGCCCTTGGGCCGGATTCCGGCGTGTGAACTCACATTGACCACGCAAGCGGGCCTGCCCTTCGCCGCCGCCGCTTGCAGCGCGGCCTGCGCCTCGGCCACCAGGCGAAACGGCGCAACGACGTTGACCTCATGCAACGCATGCCAGATATCCGGCGTGGCGGCCGCCAGGTCCGCGTGGGGAATGACCCGGCTGATCCCCGCGTTATTGACCAGCACATCCAGCCGCCCCCATGCCGCGACGGCCTCGCGGACCAGCCGGATCCTGTCGGCATCGTTCGCCAGATCCGCTTGCACGTAGGCCGCCGCACCCAGCTCGCGTGCCAGGGCATGGCCGGCTTCAACCGAGCGCCGGGAATGCACCACTACCGCATAGCCGTCCCGCGACAGACGACGGGCGATGGCCTCGCCAATGCCGGAGGTCGAACCCGTGACGAGCGCGACGGGGCGCGAAGACTGAAGAGTGGGCATCGAAGAATCTCTTGAACAGGAGTGCGCCGGATGCGGCGGTCGGACTACAAATTAACACCGTCCTCGCGACGGCGCGTGGATGCGGCATGCGCTGCGCGAGGCCCCGGATACCAACGCCTATTTGGCGGATGTGCTGCCTGCGGGCAGTTATTGAGACGGCCTCAAGCTGTGCCGCCGGGCGCTCATTTCCTGAGATAGGACTTCTTCCCGCTATCGGTGTAGCAGAACGTTCCGCCGCGCGGCCCTGTGCAGTACTGGCCATCACGGCAACTACATGCGCCATTGGAACCTGCGGCCGACGGCTTGGAAATAAGGGGCGACGCGCTGGAGCCCGAATTTGAGCACACACGTTTCGATGCGCTGATCGAACCGTCGCGGCACAGAAACTGCTCTCCGACGCAACGCTCCACGCCGCCCTTCTTTCCGGAACAGGGATAGTTCGCCGAATGGGCCCCCGTGGCAAACAGCACGGCCGCCAGCAGCAGACCAAGACGCATCGTCATTTCCTCAAGAAGGCGGCGGTAGCCAACTGCGATCAGCTATCGCAACGGCCTTCGGCCGCCAGGTTCACTTCGGGTTTGGAGATCACCCGCTTACCTTCCTCTTCCGTGACCTGCTCCACGCCGGCGCCGCCCACGAATACGCCGATCTTGATGAATTGGCGCACGAAGTAATTCTTGCCCGCCTCCATCATCACCATCAGATCGTTCGGCGAAAACTCCGATTCGGTGGAGACTTTGTGCTGCTCGTCGCCGGCCACCTGTGTGTAGAAAAACACGCGGTCGGCTGTTTCGCCCAGGCACTTGCCATCAACATAAACGTCTTTCTTCAGGGCCTTGCCCGCGAAGCTGTCCCGGTAGACATACAGGCCGGACTTTCCTTCGTCCGGCGCCGGGAACGATTTGGCCTGCTTATTCTGCTCGGCCGGCGCCATCGGCACATTGGCGCAACCGGCGATCGCCATTACGCAAACGGCAGAGGTCGCCAACTTCAACATCTTTTTATTCATGTGATTCGTCTTCATCAGCTTAGTTATGTGCCGCTTCCTGCCCTCCGCAGGGAACGGATAAATGTATCATTAAGATACTACTAATGACATATGAATACCAAATAAGCTATCTCAAAGTAGGGACCGCTGATGTTCCCCTGCGCCTGGGTTTCCGGGAAGCACTCTTAAATTTCCGCCAGCCGTCTCACCGTATACGGAAATTTGGCCACCAGGCGGGTCAGCAATGCCGTCTGAGCATTCTGGACGTGCGCGCGACAGCGCGTCGAAGCCTTCAGCAAGCTCCGCGTATAGGTTCCGTTTTTCCATCGTCGCGCTTCCCGTTCCGCTTCCACGCTCATCGGCATCGATATCGGACGAACGGACAACGAATCGTCCACACATCGCCCGCCATGCTCCGCTTGAGTCTGATTGTCCGAGCAGCCCTGCCCCCCCAAACCTTGTCATTCCCCCACGCCAGAGTGAAATTCCCCGCGTGGCGCGCGGCGCGGCCCGCGCAGGGACAGGCTTGATCCGGCTGCCAGGGGAATCCCACGTGAATGATGCTGGTCAGTACACAACGCACGCGGTAACCGTACTGGAAGCCAGTCCGCCATCGGACTGGCCTTACCGCTGCGCGATGAACTTGCTGAAGCATCTCGTCGATGACGCCATCGCCGAGCAGCTGGCGTTCATGGGCGAGACCTCGGTTTTTTCCACGGCGGGTTCCATCGTCACCGGGAACGTGCCCGCGAACACACTGATATCTAAAAATTCGTCCAAACTGATCCGGTCGATTGCCGAACAACGCAGGTACGATTGGGAGCGTATTGCCCGGCGCAGGCCATGACGCTCACGCTACCGTCCCAACGAAAGGCATCAAACTGCAATGTCGGCAGCCATGCCCACACCGCTATCGTTCGTTTGTCTTTGCCTGGCCCACGAGTCGTGAATGAAGCTGCTGAAGCAGCGTTTTGAGGAAATAATGAATTTTTGGGTCCCTGTAGTCTTCGGTACGTTCAAGCTTCTCGTGTTGGGCACGGGCATGTTTCTCGCCATCAAGTCTCACTACGATGGAGAAAAAAAGGAGAAGAAGGAGAAGGAGGAGAAGGAGGAGGAGATGAAAGCCCGGTAGGGAAGACCTCGTGGAGACCTGCCCCGCATGAAAGGTGCCAGACCACAATTTCGGCAGTGATGGGCTGAGAAATTGTCGTCTGGCTCTTTTTTTTCCCGTCGGGTCCTAGTTCCTGTCCACGGCCCGGATCACGTTCGGCTCGGCCTCGGACGCCGGCTTGTAGTACAGCGTGGACGCCCGATACGCAAGGTCGCGCAGCGCCGCATCCAGTTTGGGCAAGTTGAAACTGGATGCCCCCGGCGCCTGCCGGAAATCGTCCAGGCTGGCGGGCAGGCGCGTCAAGGTAATCGAATCGATCGAGCAGGTGGGGCCCAGGGACGTGTCTTCGCACGAATCCGGCGTCATCACCGGCTGATCGACGGGCAATACGAAGCCATCCGTCAGCACCACCTCGCCCGCTTCGAGCGTGATCGCCGCTATCGGCGAGAAAGTCAGTTCGGCTTCGATACCGGGCGCTGGCGCGGCGTCAGCGTTTCCCGCGTTGAACGCGATCTCGCCGTTGATGCGCCAGCGGACCTCACGTGCGGCTTCGTCGCAGCCGCCGCCCGCCCGCAGCAGCACCTCGCAGCCCTTGCCCAATCCGTCATCGTCCTCATTCCCGGATGGCGGCTTCGGCCCGGTCCTCTTGAACTCGCGGTCCACCGTGTAGTCCAGCGTGGCAATGCCGATCTTCTTCAGCCTCTCCATGGCGCTCTGAGGCGGCACCGTTTCGGGCAACTCGGCGCGAGGCTGGTGATAGGTGATGCGGTTGAGCCGGTATTCCCCCGGCCACACCGGAATCACCTGATACAGCAGCTTGCCGCGCACGGTCTGGAACTGCGGCCCGGGGTCCGTCGCATGGTCCCCTGCGCCGGCGCTGATCGCGTAGTCCTTTTCCGACTTGTGGTTCCAGTGCACGAACGTGCTGCGCTGGCGCACGAAACGGTCGCGGGTCGCGTCATCGTCGAAATCGCGCTGGGGCTCGGCGTCCAGGTTAAGCGTCGGAATCACAAGCAGCGCCATGCCCTGCTGCCGCGCATCGCCCAGCAATGCGTCCACGTTCTCGCGATGGCGCTCCACCAGCGCGGCGGTGCGCGCGGCGAAGTCCGGCTCAACGGGCTGGGCAAGCGCCAGCGCCGGGGCAAAAAAAGCGAGCAGGCAAGCGCGGGCGTGCACGGGTAAAAGCGGCATCGTTCTTGGTTCCTGTTTCCGAAGCGGGAAGGAACGAGGCATTGTGCGAGGCAGAGCCGTGCAATGCCCCGCGAAGAGGGGCGGGACCATGATATCGCGTTGGCGCGGCCTCTTGCTTAACGGCCGGTCTGGGTCGCCAGCCACACCGTCGCGCCGCCGCACGCCGGGTCCTCCTGCTGATGCCGGACCACCGAGAATCCGCTTTCCGCCAGCAATTGGCGATACTCGCGGGCATCCAGACTGCCGTGATAAAGAGGCTTGCCTTCCAGTGTTCCAATGGCTTCGCCCAGCGCCGTGCCGCTGGTGAACATCAACAGCGCGCCGGGCGCGGCAAGGCGCTGAAACGTGGAGAACATCGGCCGCTGGTCCTCGGGCCGAAGGTGGAAGAAACTGTGCCAGGCGATCAAGCCATGAAACCGTCCGATACCAGCCAATTGCCGCATGTCGGCGGCGATCCAGTGATGGTCGGGAAACGACGCCCTTGCCCGGGACAGCAGCGGCAGCGAGGTGTCGACGCCGGTGATGCGGCAGCCGTTCTCGATCAGGTGGCGCGCGATGGGAACGCCGCTGCCGCAACCAATATCCAGCACCTGCGGGTGCGGGACGGGAAGCCGTTCCAGAAACGCCGTCAGCCAGGCGCGTTCGATCAGTTCCGTTCCCCGCAACGCCTCAAACGCGGCGGCATGCTCTTGGTACAGGGCAATCACGTCGTCAGCGGGAGAGGAGGACATATCAGGACTCTGGCAATGTGGTTGGAGATATCTTAAAAGATGCGTATCACACCCGTCCTCTTGGGCAACGCCAGAGGACGAGGCGGCACATCATGCCGCCTGCCCCTTGGTGCCCAGGCGTTCAGAACCGCCCGCGCAACGTCAACGTCACACTGCGCGGCGCGCCGTAGTTGTTGCGGTTCTCGACATAGCCCGGATACTCGTAATACACCTTGTCGAACAGATTGTTCACGTTCAACGCCGCCGTCCAATTCGACGTCACGTCATACGCGACCCGCGCGTTCCACACGCTGTACGACGGCCGGCGCACCTTCGAAATGCTGTTGGTCAGCGCGCTCTGCCAATTCACGCCCGCGCCCACGCTCAAGCGGTTCAACTGGCCGGGCAAGCGGTATTCGCTCCACAGGCGCAACAGGTGCCGCGGCGTTTCCTCGCTGAAAGTCTGGCCTTCGCGGTCCGGATCGCTCAGGTACTTGTTGCTGTTGAAGGTATAGCCCGCCGCCACTTGCAGGCCCCGCATCAGCTCGCCGCTCATCTCCGCCTCGAAGCCCTGGCTTCGAACCTTGCCCGCCGCGCGTGAGCAGTAGCCGCCGTTGCACACCGGCCCCGCCTCGTAGTCCTGCACCGCGCGGTTCTTCTGGTCGATGCGGTACAGAGCGAACGACGTGTTCAGCTTGCCGTCCATCAACTCGCCCTTCACGCCCACTTCGTAGTTCGCGCCGACGATGGGCTTCAAGATGCTGCCGTCCAGCGTGGTGGCGGTTTGCGGCTCGAAGATATCCGCATAGCTGGCGTAGGCCGACCACTGCGGCGTCAACGCGTAAACCAGCCCCACCATAGGCGTGAACTCCGCACTGGCCTTGGCGGTACTGACATCGTCCCACGTGGCGGCCTGCGTGGTGTAGCGGCTTTCAAACCAACTGAAACGCCCGCCCGACACCAGCGTCAGGTCTTCCGTCAGGCTACTGCGCAACTGCGCATAAATGCCTTTCTGCACGTGTGGCTCATAGCGCGACGTGCGCTGGGAATCTGGAAAGCTGTCCGGCTTGGGCACATGCGGATTGGGGTGGAACACGTCCAGCGGCAGATAGTTGGACGCGTACTCGATGCGATCCTTCGACGTCAGCCGCGACATACTCACGCCCACCGTCAGGTCCTGCGCCATGCCCAGCACCGTGAAGCGGCCGTTCACATTCGCATCAAAACCGATGTGCTCCGCCGACTTGTCGTAATTCCACGCGTTGCGCATCGGCCGCATCAAGGTCACTGGGTCCACCGCGCCCGTCGCGTCCAGCGCCGAGGTCAGGCTCGTCTCCTTCACGTAGGTGGCCGCCACGTTCACGCGCCAATCGCCATTGAAGCGGTGCGTCAGGTCCGCAAACACCTGCGTCTCGTCCCGATCCCACTGGTTCCAGTCCGCACCCAGAAAGGTCGACCGCTTCAGCCCCAGCGAACTGCCATCGCTATAACGCGGCAAGCCGCCGAAGAACGGCGTGGACCGCAGGCGCGACACCAGCACGCCCGCGCCCACCGTCGTGCTGGGCGACAGGTCGTAATCCAGCGCGAAGTACAGATTGGTGTTGCGCTCCTTCACCACGTCGATGGACGAACCCTTGGAATCCAGATCCAGCACCGCCCGCGCCCGCAGGCTGCCGTCCGCGTTCAAGGCCCCGCCCGCATCCAGCATGCCTCCCACGTGATCCCACGAGCCCGCGCGCGCCTCCATCAACACCTGCGTCTCGGCGGTAGGGCGCTTGCGCACCAGGTTCACCGAGCCGCCCGGCTGCCCCGCGCCTTCGAACAGCCCCTGCGCGCCGCGGAACACCTCCACCCGGTCCAGATACGCCGTGCTGCCGGTGAAGCTATTGCCCACCGCATAGAAACTGCGCGACAGCGGCACGCCGTCGTACTGGATATTCGTGATCTTGAACCCGCGAGAATAGAAATTGCGCCCGCCGTCGGCCACCTCGCTGATTGTCACGCCCGTGGTGTTCTCCAAGACCTCGCTGATGGTCGACAGGTTTTGGTCATCCAACCGCTTGCGCGTCACCACCGTGACCGACTGCGGAATGTCCTTCAGCGCCTGCTCGGTCTTGCCGATGGTCGCCATGCTGGACCCGTAAGACTGCGTGCCCTCGGTCTGCGCATGATAGGCGCCCGTCACCAGCACCGGCGCCAGCGTGCTGGTGGCGGACGGCGGCTCGGCCTCCACACGGATGCCGCCGTCCACATTCACCGCGCGATAGCCCGTGCCCGCCAACAGCGCGCGCAAGCCATCCTCCACGCCATACTGGCCATTCAGGCCCGCGCTGCGCGCCCCGCTCAACTGCGACGAGGAATACCCCAACGAAATCCCCGCCTGCCGCGCAAACGCGGCCAGCGCGTCATTCAACGGCCCCGGCGCAATCGCATACACGCGGGCAGATTCGGACTGCGCCGCCGTGGCCGGCGCGGCCTGGGCGTAGGAGGGCGACGGCGCCGACAAGGCGGCCAGGGCCGCCGCCAACGGCAACAGCACGGTAAAGAAGGGCTGGGGGCAAGCGCGCAAGCAAGCCCGCGCGCCGGACGACGGCGTCGCGGCCCGGAGACGGTGGGTCTTCACGAAAGGGATACTCCAATGAGGGTCGGTCGGTGCTGGGCAGTGCGCACTGCTACAACCGGTATGACGAACGAATTCGCCCATCCCCTCAGATTTTTTTGTTGCCGGGCCGCCCCAAAACAAAAAGCGCCCCCTCGGGGGGCAGCAAGCCGCAGGCGCAGCGTGGGGGCATTTTTTGTTTGTTCAGCCCCGTGCCCGTTCCGGTGCCCGTGCGCGTGCCCGAACCCGCGTCACCCGCCCGCCCCACCACAAGCGTCCCGCCTGCGGCTCCACCGGCAGAATCTGGCGCAGCAGCGCCAGCACCTTGCGCGTATCGTCCAACTGGAACACCCCCGACACCGGCAACCGCGCCACCGCCGGATCGCACTCAATCGCCCCGTGATAACGCGACAGCTCCTGCAAGAACGCCTCCAGCGGCATATCGCGCACCGACAAAGCCCCCTCGACCCAGGCCGCGCCATCCATCATGCGCCCCTCCACCGGCGCCAGCGCCCGCACGCCTTGCGGCGTCATCCGCGCAGACTCCCCGGCGCGCAACGTCGCGCCCGCCGCCTCGCCCGCGCCATCGCGCGGCAGCAACGCCACCGCGCCTTCATCCACCGCCACCTCGCTGCCATCGTCCCACTGCCGCACCCGATACCGCGTGCCCAGCGCCTGCGCCCCCCCGTCACGCGTCTCCACGAACAGCGGCCGCGACAACGGGTCATGCCCCGAGATCACATACACCTCGCCCGCCAGCAAACGAATGCGCCGCACCGGCCCGCCATAATCGATATCGACCGCCGTCTCCGTATTCAGCACCAGCGTCCCGCCATCCGGCAGCGTGACGCGACGCCGCTCGCCCCGCGACGTAGACACATCGGCCAGCGCCTGCCGAACCACCGGCACATCCCCCGCCCGCCACGCCACCCAACCGCCCGCCGCCAACGCACCCAGCGACATCAGCGCCTTGCGGCGCGACCGCCGCGCCTGCGCCGCCTCCGTCTGCCGCAGAATCCGCGCCGCGGCCTCGGCCGGCATCTCCGCCGCCGGCCGCTGCAAACGCGCGCCCAGCGCCTGCAAACGCTCCCACACCAACGCATGCGCGGGCTGCGCCCGCAGCCAGGCATCGAACGCCTGCCACGCCGACGCGTCCGCCGTGTTGTATTGCAGCTTGATGCGCCAACGGATCGCCTCGTCCAACATCGCCCGGTCCACCGCGCCCTCCGCGCCGTTCTCCGCACGGGCGCCTGGCGCCCCGGGCGACACGCCCGCCCGATCAAACCCCATAGACCAGCCGATAGCAGTGCTGCAACGCCTGCGCCAGATAACGCTCCACCGTCGCCACCGACCTCCCCACCTGCCGCGCAATCTGCGGGCACGTATGCCCCTCCATCTGCGCCAACAGAAACACCTCGCGCACCTCCGGCTTCAACCGGCCCAGCATCTGCGCCACCTGCTCCAACGACTCCAGAATCAACAGCCGCGACTCTTCCGAGGGCCAATGGCTCTGCGGATACGTCTGCAACACCGCCAGATAACTGCGCTCGATCTCCAACCGCCGCCAATGGTCCACCAGCAAACGGTTCGCGATGGTGCGCAGGTAGGCCCGCGGCTCGCGCAGCGCGGTGTCAGAGGGGGAGTTTGCCGACAGCAGGCGCACGAACGTGTCCTGCGCCAGATCCGCCGCGCGATGCGCATCGCCCAGCTTCAGCCGCAACCAGCCGTGCAGCCAGGAATGATGGTCGCGGTACAGCGTCGCGATACCGGCGTCGCGACTGGCGCTGGGGGTGGCGGGCATGGGGATATATTGGGAATGGGAATTGTTCCCATTATATCCAGACGAATACCGGCCCAAGCCCGGTGTTCGTCCCCATGCCCGCCGGCACGGGCGGGTGTTTACTTTGGGCAGGCGCCTACTGCAACGACGCTGGCGCGTCGTGCAACACGCCCCAAGGGTCCGCATCCACGCGGCAAGCCCGCGCCTGCTCCAGCATGGCGTCCGCCAAGGTCCCCAGGTGATCGCACAAGCCTTCCACCCCGCCCATCAACGCCGCCACTGTCCACGCGTCTAGCGGCTGCCCGCCGGTTGCGTCAGGCTCGGACGCGCTGTTGCCTACCATGCGGGCCATGGCCGCGATGGCATAGCGGGCTCGGTCGATTTGGTAGAGAGGGGAAAGGGGGACCAGGCCGTGCTCGGGGTCGGAGTCGACGGACCAGGGGTTTTGGGTGAGGGGGTGGGATGGCATGGACTTCCTCCGACGATGTGGGAAATCCGACGATTTACCGGCTTCCAAACCGGGCTACCGTTGTGGCGGTAGTGAGGGAGTATACGGGGGGAAATCTGAGGCTAACCGTGGCGTGAATGACAAGTTTGCCATCCAAGAATGCTACTTATACACAGACTAGATGTCTGCTTTCGGCCAGTAAGAGACGCTCGATATCCCGTTAAGATCGTCCTCCCACAATCTAAAGGTGGCTTGTGTTGTCTGTATCTGAGCTCATTCTTTCCGGTTATCAACTTGCAGCAAAGCAGCAAGAGACTGTTACTCAGTCGTGGGTTACGGGGTCGCACAGGCTAGGGGGAGCGTTGCCCGGCTCTTTGCTCAGTGTGTCCATTCAGCGAACAGGCAGACTCGATGCTGTACTTAGGTGCATGGAGGATGAGTACACAAGCGTTGCCTTACGCGAAGAAATACACCCGTGGGTAGCAGAACCCTTGGCGTCGCTCTCCGAGATGTGGATTGGGCAGGTCTATGAAATAGTCCGGTTGGCCCGGGAGCGAAAGCTAATTGCCGATAGCGATTTTTTTGAGGCATTGGCACATGATTTCCGACTCTTGCGTGTACCGATGGAGAAACACGAGATAGCGCAAGACCGAAGTCTAATGGCATCGGTACCCATGTCTCGCACTCCTGCGAGGGAAGGCGATGTTGATTACCGCTATGACAAAAAAGACCCATTGCGCGCCCATGTCATGCCAACCGGGATTTCGCAGCGTGGTTCGATGCAGTGGCTTGCGATAGACATTTCGGCCGCTCTGAGCCAGCGATGGATCGAGCGCCGGGACTTATCCGACCGGGTTCTGCAACTACTGCGTGCTTAGTAAGATCTGCCGAATCCAAATCGGAGTGTCCATTAGGAGAAAAAAGAACGACCGTTCAGGGTCGCAAGCGGCCTTTCCTGTTTGACTGTTTTTGACTCATAGAGATCAGTCAATACAGTCAGCGACTGAGGTTTCCCCACAAATTCATCGGCATCCTCCCATGGATTCGGCGGTGTCGTGGGGTGCTTGCAAGAGCCCAAGCATTGACGTTTCGGTCAAAGCCAGAACTCTCTCGGCATAGATCATGACACCTAGCGTAAGCAACGAGATGGTCGGCCGGCCTTTGCGGTTGTTGGATTCATAGGCCGGCCTCAGTTTCCTGCTCTCAGCCAATTTGCCGACCAGCCACAACAGGAACGTGGCCAACGCGTGGATCAACAACAGGATCTGCAGGCGCGCAGCGCCTGCGCTTTGACTGTCTTCGAAGGAGAACCCGAACTGATGGGATTTCAAACTTCGGAAGGTGCATTCAATGCTCATGCGCTTGCGGTAGACCTCGACGATATCGCGCGCATTCGTGTCGACCAACCCCGGCGAGGCACACAGCAACCAAGGTTCGCTTTCTCGCCTCGCGCAGACCTCGCTGTGGCTGCTGCGTTTGCGTTGCTTGAACTGAGTCAGAGCCTGGCGCTGTTGAGCTGGCTTTCGATACAGCACGAGCCGCGTTTGCACCGGGCCGGAACGTACCATTTGCTGTTCGCCCAGATCCTTGGGACGCGAGTTCGCGTACGCATAATCCGTCGTGCAGCGCCGCCGCCGCTCATCGCCTGACCGAAGAAATGTGCGGCCACGGATGCGTCCTACCCAGTACCAGCCTAGTTGATTCAGATAGGTAAACCACGGACCGCGGAACCCCGCATCAGTCACGACAATTGGCCGCAGACCCTCGGGCAGCAAGGACTTGAGTTTGCTCAGAAACGTCTGCTCGATGCCCGGTGAGTTCTGATCGCGCAGGGGATGAACGCTCTCGTAAATGGGCACGGCAGCGCCGCGTATCCAGAGGGCCGCGCGCAATACCAACCAACTCCGATCCGCCTTCAAATCGGACCAATCCACCAAGATAACGGGGCACTTGGCTCCCGCCATAAACTGCCGGCACAGGAGTTGATAGAACATGGGCCGTTCGTTATGCAGATGACGGTTGCCCAGCAGCCGGTCCACGCGTTTGATGCGATGCCTGATTGCCTGACCGGCGGGCAAGCCGCGCGCCAGTCCACTGAGTGTCAGCCGCCGTGTCGTCATCGCACTTCGCACCGTGCATATCAAGGCTTTGAGCCGGTTCAAATGTAGGCTGGGGATCGAATCCTGGAGCAGTTTCTGCAATACTCCGACTGCGTGCATGGCCTGTCTTCCTTCAAACGGTTTGGTCGCCTTATGAAGGGTATAAGACTGGTGCCATGCATGCCCTGATCACCACACGCTAAAAGCTTGCCCCCGCTCTGCGCAACAAGCCATTGATTCAGAATGCGTTTCCCTGGAAATCCGTGGGGAAACCTCAGAGTCTGACACCATATTTTCGTACACACAGCCTCCGTGCATAGAGAACTTTCAGCTCACAGCTCAATGAGTTTACACATATCGCCTGCAATTTGGCGACTGAAATTCGACGACCTTTTTTAGAGGAATGTTAATTGTCGAACGCTCCAGAGTCAGCGGTTCGCCGAAGCATTTAAGCCACCACCACCGCTCATACAGAAGCAATGCAGAGCTAAGCCAAACTGCTTATTTATTTGAATGCATCCGTCGAATACGTTTCAGATAATCGTCCAAAATTCCGTAATGCGCCATCATCCTGAATGTATTTCGGCCTGCCGCCTCATCCCGGTGCGAGCTATTTATCAGGCACCATGAACACGTTGCTGCCCCTACTCGCACGGGCTCTTGGCAAGCATCGCACAAATCACGACTAGGTACTAAACCTTTCCCGTCAAATTGATAGGCGATACCACTCGCATCTAGAAAAAAAGGATTTATGGAGCTGCGCCCTATTTTCATTTGAAAATATTCACACTCAAATAAATCCGCCTTTTTCTGTAGTTTTCGGCACAACTCTCCACTTGCGCGAGGACCTGCTATGAGGGCCGTAACACTGCCCCTAGGCGTGTCCATCAACATCACGCTACCAATTGATCGAACCTCATTTTCACCGACGATCATGCGGCGCTCACTCTCATAGCTCCAGTAATCAGCCTTTGTATAGTAGGCCGCTTGGAAGGCACCTTGTTGCAACCACGCGATATATCTAGGTTTTTGTAATACATAAGCCTTCTCCAAAAGATCTGACAGACCTTTTGATGGGCCATCTAAATACGACACGTCACCGAATCCGCTATCTGGGAAACCTTCCTGCAACGAGGGCTCATCGAACTGAATAGCAAATCCTTGAAGATTATTCGCATAATGCGCCCACATAGGAGCGACAGCAGGCGAACGCGAAAAACATGTCGTTGGTAATTGTGGAATTTCCCCGATAATTTCTTCGTAATATGCTAGAAGCCCTGGCTCGGTTTGATAGTCAATGGTGAGAAAAAGCTCAAATGGATCGTTAAAACCCTTCGGATACGAACATTTCAGCGTCGCAATACCATCATCTTTCACAATCAGATCCAGCGTATCGGGACCTGCATATTTGTAGACATTCGACAAAACTGACGCTCCGCAGAATTTTTATATGACCTATTTGAGGCACAATATAATACTAATTGTCTAAAGATCAACACTCCCAGAGGTCGAATTTTCTCCGTTCAGCCCAATTTCTCCCTAGAGCGCGCGATCTTATTCGATCATTCAACACTGACTTGGGCGATGGAATTTCCGAAAAGGAATTTCCAAAAAAGGGCCGCTGATAAAGCGGCCCTTGCAGATTATTACCAAGTGAAGCAGGTCAAGCCTTACGCACGCTCTCAATCAACCCATCCAACTGCCCCAGCATCGTATCGATTTCTTCCGCCGTCACATTCGACGCCGGCATAAACCACAGCAAATTCCCCCGCGGCGCATTCAGCAGCAAACCATTCGGCGTCAGATTCCGTGCAGCCTCGACAATCGCCGGACCATCATCCCGATCCATCACCAGCGCACGCAGCAATCCCATCCCGCGCTCGCCCTTCATGCCGTACTTGGCCGACAGCGCCAGCAGGCCTTCGGACAGTTGCTTGGCACGGGCATTGGCCGACTCCATGAAGCCCGGCGCGGCCAGGGCATCGAACACCGCCACGCCGACAGCCGCCATCAGCGGGTTGCCGTTATACGTGCCGCCCTGGTCCCCATGCGAGCAAGAAAATGGTGTCAGACTCTGAGGTTTCCCCACAAATTCATCGGCATCCTCCCATGGATTCTGCGGTGTCGTGGGGTGCTTGCAAGAGCCCAAGCATTGACGTTTCGGTCAAAGCCAGAACCCCTCGGCATAGATCATGACACCTACCCGTGGCCCTGGATCAAGTAGAAGAGTGGCAGCAGGGTCGCTATATAGGGCTTCGTTTCCTCCCCCTTGTTTGACACCAGCCGTAGCGGCTTCAGACCAAGAAGTTGAAAGAACGCGGTCGAGAAGGACCCCTCGGAATGATGCTCAGTTTTCTCGCCATCGAAGTCAATCGTGGCATAGAAGGGTCCATCCCTCGACTCAAGGGCACGCCGGATCGTGAGCGGCTTGCCGTCCGCTTCGGCATGTAAGACGACGGCGTTGCACTTCTCAAGGATTTCCGCCCTGAAGTTGTTGGGAAACCCCAACGCGGATGCAAGCATACGCACGATAGGCGATTTCCCGCTGCCATTCGCTGCGAAGAGCATCGTGGTTCGGTGCCCAAACTCCAACAGCGTGCTCTCCCAGCCTCCGTCGCCCAAGGGCTCGACCTGCAGTGACTTCAGCCTCAATTCACTTCTCCTCTGACCCGAGCTTCGTCCCTGATGTACTGGTAGCTGAACGTGTACAACCTGTTCGACAAGTATTACTACCAGGCGATAGGCAGCACGCAGGACAACAACCACTTCGGCGCGCCGCGGTCGTTTTTGTTAACGGCGAAGTACACGTTTTAGAGTGCGTGGCAGGGGAAGGCCAGGGTCCTGATTTCGCCGAGCCGCCGGGCTCGAAATCAGCTCAAAATCAGACCATTTCAGCTCATTAAAGCCCAAATACAGCTTATTTCATGAGCTGATTGCTGTTAAATTGAGCTGATTCGACCTGACTAGGCACATCATGACCGTCCCCGAAGACATCCTCCAGATGCTCCGCGCCCGACAGCGGGAAGCGCGTCCGTGGCTCAGTTCCAGCGAACTGGCCAACGGAATCGACACAAGCTGGTCCACGGTGAAGCGCCAACTGGACGTCCTGCTCAAAACCGGCATGGTGCAACGCGTTGGGCGCGGCCGGGCTACACGCTACCGGATCGCGGACCCAACGTCCGCCGGGGCGCTCCCAACAACCGGCATCGCCACGCGTCTGGCTGAGCCCGCGCCAGACGCCAGCGGAATGATCTGGTCCGAACCCGGGCAAGCGCTGCTGGCCCACCTCCGGCTGCCGCTGGCGTCACGCGCGCCGGTCGGCTACCAGCGCAGCTTCGTGGATGAATACGTCCCGAACCAAAGCGCTCTTTTGCCTCCCGCCTTGGCCCAGCGCCTGGCCGACGAGGGCCGCATGCAAGGCCAGCAACCTGCCGGCACCTACGCGCGCCGCGTGCTGGAGCCGCTGCTGCTCGATCTGTCCTGGTCGTCTTCGCGGCTGGAAGGCAACCGGTATTCGCTGCTGGCCACGCAAGAACTCTTCCAGCGCGGCACGGCGGGCAATGATCTGGACGCGGTGATGCTGCTCAACCACAAGGCAGCCATCGAGTTCATGGTCGACGCGGTGCCCGTATACGGCCTGGCGTCCGCGGTCGTCGGCAACCTGCACGCGATCCTGATGCAGAACCTGTTGGCCGACGCCGAAAGCCTGGGCCGCATCCGCCAGACCGTGGTCAACATTCGCGATACAACCTACTTGCCCGTCCAGGCACCCCTGCTGCTGCAGGAAATGTTCGACCGCATCGTGGAGAAGGCGCGGCTGATCAAGAACCCCGTGGAAGCGGCGTTCTTTCTCTGGGTGAACCTTGCCTACCTGCAGCCTTTCGAAGACGGCAACAAACGCACCAGCCGCCTGTCGGCCAATATCCCGCTGATGCTCTACAACTGCGCGCCGCTGTCCTTCCTGGACGTGGACGCGCAGGATTATGCCTACGCCATGATGGGCGTCTACGAACGCTGCGACGTGGCGCTGGCGGCGGACCTGTTCATCTGGGTCTATCGGCGCTCGATCCGGAAATACGCCATTCAACTCGACGCGGCGGGCGTGCCGGATCCCGTGCGGCTGCGGTTCCGCGAAAAGCTGAACGAGGCGATCGGCCGGGTAGTGCGTGCGCGGCAGACCGCCGATGCTGCGCTGGCGGCGCTGGCCTTGTCTGAAGACGATGCGCGCGTGTTTCGTCCGATGTTGGCGGAGGAGTTGCGGGTGCTGGATCTGTACAACTGCGCGCGGTATCGATTGGCGATGGACCAAGTGCAGGAATGGATCGAGGCGGGGCGGCCGCAGTAGGCACTCATTTGTGGTGTAAATCACGCGCCCGATTAGCGTTTGCTGAGATTGTCGAGGCGTAGCAACAAGCGCGGTCGATCTGGCGCCCGCGTAGCCCTATGAAGGCATCAGGACGAGCGCTTCCCGCAGACCGGTCAGTTGGGCTTCAGATCGATATCGCGGGCCACTTGCCCCAGCAGGGCATAGTCCGTTCGTGCCCGCTCAAGTGCCTGTTGGGAGGTATTGCCAACGATCACCCAGCCCAGTTCCTTGAGCTTGCGCTGCATCTCGGTCTCCTTGAGGCTGGCGACGAGGACAGTCTGTATTTTTTCGATGACCGCAGGCGGCGTGTCCTTGGGCGCGGCCAGACCAAACCACCCGGTCGGAACCAGCCCCGTGATGCCCAGCTCCTTGGCGGTGGGCACCTTGGGATAACCGTCGAACCGATAATCGCTGGTGACGAACAGCGCAGTCGTCTTGCCCGACGTGACGTACGGGATTTGCGAGGCGGCGTTGTCCATCATGGAATCCACGTGTCCGCCCAGGATGTCGTTGACGGCGGGCGCGGCCCCCTTGTAGCCCAGGATGCTCAGGTTCACCCCCGCCAACTTGGCGAAGGCCGCCTGCGTCAGGTGCGCCTGAGTGCCGAGCCCGGCGTTTGCCGACGTCAGGCCGCCGGGCTTCGTGGCGCTAAGCGCCTTGAACGCCGCGTAGTCCTGCGCCGGAAAATTCTTGCCCACGACGAAGACGAACGGGACTTCCACGGCGATCGAGATCTGCGCCAGGTCTTCGACGGGGTTGTAGCGCAGCTTGTAGATGTGCGGATTGACGGCGATGGTGCCGCTTGCGCTGAGCAGCAGCGTATAGCCGTCGGGTGCGGCGCGCACGACGTGCTCGGTGGCGATCGAGCCGCCCGCGCCGGGTTTACCGTCGACGATCACCGGCTGCCCCAGGCGCTTGGACATGGCTTCTGCCAGCAGGCGGGTCATCGTGTCGGACGCCGATCCCGGCGCGTAGGGATAGATGATCGTGATCGGTTTGGCGGGGTAGGCGTCTGCCGCGTAGGCCGGCGTCAATCCCGCCGACAGCAGCAATGCGGTGATAGCGGTGCAGAGGCGTGTCATGGTTTTCTCTCCCTACGGGCGGGTTGTGTGAATGATCTTCTGAATGACGGGAACGGCCATCGCGGCGTACCCGCTCAGTTCCGGCAGCATGTCCTGGCGATACCAGCCGGCCTCATGCAGCAGGTTCAGCGATGCGATGGTCTGGCCGTCCCAGCGAACGGGCACGTTCATGGCGCTTTCGCAGCCGAGTGAATGAATGAGTTCATGGTCTGGAAATGCGCGCGCGCATTCCGCGCGGTCGACGCAGATCCGGGCCTTTCCCCCAAGCACGACCGTGGCGTAGAACTCGCTGTTTTCGCGGATGGGCTTGGCGCCGCCTGGCGGGTAGGCCTCGGGCTGGCTTGAGAAATACCGCAGGCTCCGCTCCGCCTCTCGATCCAGCACCAATACCGTGAACAGCCGATAGCCGATCCGCGCGGCCAGCACGCGGGCCAGCGCCTGCAGTCCGCATTCGGGTTGGGGCGCGGCAGCCAGGGCTTGCGCCATGTCGGTTAACGCCCGCGTCTGGGCCATGTTTTCTGTTGCGTTCGTCACCGCTTGCCCTCGTCTATCGGGAAAGGCATTTTGGCTGCCAATGGCCATACGAGGCTAATGAATAAACCTGAGAGATCCATTACCATTTCCGCATGGACGCTACCTCGATCGACCCGCCCTGGACCCGCCGGCTCAAGCTTCGCCACCTGCAAGTGCTGGCCGCCCTGGAAAGCGCGCGCAGCGTCACCGGCGCCGCCAAGGCCATGCACATGACGCAACCTGCGCTCTCGCACTGGCTCAGCGACATGGAAGACCTGGTCGGCACGCCGCTGTTCCTGCGTGGCCGGTCGCTTGAACTCACGGAGGCCGGGCGCGCGCTCTGGCGCTACGCGTGCCGCGTCCTGGGCGACACCGCGCGCACCGGCGAAGAGATCGAAGCGGTCAAGGGTGGCGTGGCCGGCCATCTGCATATCGGCACCATTCTTTCTGCCGCGCCGGTCTTGCTGCCGCGCGCCATCGCCGCGCTACACCAGCGTTCGCCCAACGTGCAGATCGAACTGGTCGAGGGCTTGCTCGAACCCTTGATTGAACGTGTCGAACGCCGGGAAATCGACCTCATCATCGGGCCGTTGGATGTGCGCGCCAGCCGCTCCGGCCTGTGCACCGAATGGCTGATGACCGACACCTTCAGCGTGGTGGCCCGGCGCGGGCATCCGCTGGCGGAACTGGATGCGCCCTCCTGGGAGGACGCCCAGCGTTATCCGTGGATCCTGCCGCCGCTGGGCACGCTGTCGCGTACCCGGCTGGACCAGGCCGTGGTGGATGCGGGCATGCCGCCGCCGAAGCCGGCCGTCGAGACCAGTTCGCTCGTCGCGCTGTTGTCGATGCTGCAGGACCGCGATTACATCGCCACCTTGGCCAGCTCGGTCGCGCACATGTATGAACGGCTTCAGCTCATCAGCATCGTGCGCGCGCCGTCCCGCCTGGAATTCGGCCCCATCGGCATGTTGTGGGCGGCCGACTCACCCAGCATCGTGCTGCCGGCTTTGCGTGAAACGCTGCGCCAGGAGGCGCAGAGCACCTCTCACGGCAGCGCCGCCAACGACGCCGCTACTTGACCGTCGCATATTCCAGCGCCTTGGGCGTGCGGGTCAGCACACGCGGCGTGCTTCCCACCACCACCGTGTCATCCAGGCGGAAGCCGCCGATGCCATAGGCGTAGATGCCCGGCTCGGCGGAATACACCTCGTTGTCCAGCAAGGGCCGCTGGTTGAAGGCCATGTCTTCCGGGTACTCGTGGTGAATGATGCCCACGGCATGCCCGGTGCGATGGCGGATGAAGTCCGCGTACCCAGCCTTCTCGATCTCGGCCTGCGCGGCCGCGTCGATCGCGCAGACAGGATTGCCGGTGCATGCGG
This sequence comes from Achromobacter agilis, assembly GCF_900496965.1. Taxonomy (GTDB): domain Bacteria; phylum Pseudomonadota; class Gammaproteobacteria; order Burkholderiales; family Burkholderiaceae_B; genus Achromobacter; species Achromobacter agilis. The sequence goes on along the minus strand of NZ_UFQB01000009.1, from coordinate 138,154 downwards.
CGGCAATGGCCGCCTCGTTCGCCGCCTTGGCCGCCGACCACAGCCGCATCTGCTCGGCCGAAGGGGTGCCGCAGAACCAGGTGCGTTCGTTCTCGATCGTCAGGCCGTTAAGGCGCGGAATGACGATGTTCACCAGCACATCGCCTTCCTTGATCCGCGCGCCGCACGACGCGCCGTCCCCATGCGGCGAAGCCGACGCGGGGCCGCTCAAGGTCCAGCAGCGGATGACCTCGAAATGCTCGCCCGGAAAGCGCTCGGCGGCCTCCTGCACGAACAGCGACGCCATCGCGAAGTCCAGTTCCTGCACCAGCCGGCCAGGCCGGATGTTCTCGCGGTAGCGGTCCTGAATCCAATCGGAAATGGACGCGGCGGCCGCCATCACGGCAAGCTCTTCATCGTGCTTCTGCCAACGCAGCGCGCGGCACTCGGGCGTCGCGTTGCGCAATACGACGTCGGGCAGGAAGCGGCTCAACTGCGCCAGCACCGGGCTCCCGCCTTCGACTGCGATACGCGAGCGCGCCAGGCCTGCCGCCTTCAATCTTGCCGCCAGCACCTCGGGAAGCTGCGTGATCAACGGCAGCCGGTTCTGCACGCGCGGATGCTCGGCGTAGTAGCTGATGTCGGTGATCCAGACCTTGCCCTGTTCCTGCGAGAACTGCATGTGATGCGTGGACAGCTCGTTCATCACCAGGAAGGGCGTGCCGTTGCGCGGCACGACGGCAAAGATCGGCCGCTCCCAGGGCAACACGTCGGTGTGGAAATTGGTGGCGAACTGGAAGAAGTCCGCCGAGGTGAAGATGACGGCATCGACGGCCAGATCGTCCATCATGGACGTCATCTTGTCGAACCGGTATTGCCAGACAGCCTGGGTGAGTTTGGGCATGGTGTGTCCTTTGTCGTGGTGTTCAGTCGTTGCTCAAGCCCAGCTGGCGAATCAGCGGGCCCCAGGTGGCGCTATCGCGCGCGGTCCATTCGGCCACGGTCTCGGGCGACGAGGGCAGGGGCTCGAGCTGAAGCTCCTGCAGACGCGCCTTGACCGCGGGATCGTCGAAGAAGCGCCGGGTCTCGGCGTTGAGCCGCGCGACGGCCTGCGGCGGCGTGCCTTTGGGCGCCACCAGCGCATACCAACCTGGCATCGGAAAATCCTTGAAGCCCAATTCGGCCAGCGTCGGCACGTCCGGCACGCTCGCCGCGCGCTTGCTGCCCACCACGGCCAACGGAACCACCTTGCCCGCATTGGCCTGCACGGCGCCGGTGTTCAACACGTCGGCCATCATCTGGGTCTGATTGGCCATCACGCTGGTCAGCCCGGCGGCCGCGCCGTTGTAGGGGACATGCGTGAGCTTCATGCCCGTCTTCTGCGCCAACATCTCCACGACCAGATGCGTGGAATTGCCCTTGCCCGCCGACGCGAAATTCAGCGACTCGGGTTCAGCTTTGGCACGGGCGGCCAGTTCGTCCAACGAACGGATACCCGTCTGCGTGCCGGCGACGAGCAGGAAGGGCGTATTCACCAAGAGGCTCACGCCGTCGAAATCCCGCGCCGGCTGATACGGCATGTTCTTGTACATGTGCGGGTTAAAGGCAAGGTACGATACCCCGCTGACCAGCACCGTATACCCATCGGCGGGCTGCTTGGCCACGTAGCTGGATGCCAGGATGCCATTGGCGCCCGGCCGGTTCTCGACCACCACTGGCATCTTGAGCTGCCGTGCAAGGTAGTCCGCCCACAAGCGGCCGATCACATCCGTGCCGCCGCCGGCGGCCTGCGGCACGACCAGCTTGATCGGTTTATCCGGATAGGCGGCGGCGCTTGCGCTAATGCCAGCGAAAAGCAGGCAAGCGATCCCTATTGGGACGCGGCTTATGCGTCCCAGTAATGTCCTCAACATGTCGTTCCCCATGAATCATCAAATACGTCGCGAATGGACGGCGGCCGTTGAAGCCTGCGGATGATTATGGGGAGATCGGACATGAACGCCCAATGAATAAACCTGAGGTTCCCATAAGCGTTCTGGCATAGCCGGGCGCGCCAGCGCTGGCGCTTGGCCGAAATGCACAAAGGCCGCAATGACTGCGGCCTTTGTGCATGACTGCCCGAAAGCTTGAATCAGGCCTTGCGCACCTGCGCAATCAACCCGTCCAACTGCGCCAGCATCGTATCCACTTCCTCAGCCGTCACATTCAACGCCGGCATAAAGCGCAGCAGGTTCGGACGCGGCGCATTCAGCAGCAGCCCATTCGGCGTCAGATTCCGCGCAGCGTCGACAATCGCCGGACCATCATCCCGATCCATGATCAAGGCGCGCAGCAGGCCAACCCCGCGCTCACCCTTCATGCCGTACTTGGCCGACAGCGCCAGCAGGCCTTCCGACAACTGCTTGGAGCGCGCGTTGACGGACTCCATGAAGCCCGGCGCGACCAGCGCATCGAAGACCGCAACGCCGACGGCGGTGGTGAGCGGGTTGCCGTTGTAGGTGCCGCCTTGGTCGCCGTGGGAGAAGACGCAGACTTCCTGACGGGCCAGAAGGGCTGCCAGGGGCACGCCGCCGCCGATGCCTTTGGCCAGCGTCATGATGTCCGGCACCACGTCGGAGTGCTGGTAGGCGAACATCTTGCCGGTGCGGCCCATGCCGGTCTGCACTTCGTCGACGATGAAGAGCAGCTTGTGCTCATCGGCCAGCTGGCGCAGGCCTTGCATGAACTCCTTGGTGGCGGGCAGCACGCCGCCTTCGCCTTGCACGGGTTCCAGCATGATGGCGACGGTCTGGTCGTCGATCAGCTTGCGCACGGATTCCAGGTCGTTCAGTTCGGCCTTGGGGAAGCCTTCGACCTGGGGCGCGAACATCTTGTCCCAGCCCGGCTTGCCGGAGGCGGACATGGTTGCCAGGGTACGGCCGTGGAAGCCGTGGTTCATGGTGATGATCTTGTAGGCGCCCTTCTTGTGCACCTGGCCCCATTTGCGCGCCAGCTTGATGGCGCCTTCGTTGGCTTCGCCGCCGCTGTTGGCGAAGAAGACGCGGTCGAAGTCGGACGCGCCGGTCAGGCGCTGGGCCAATTCAATCGACGGCACGTTGTAGAAGGCCGGCGAGGGGTTCATCAGCAGCTTGGACTGGTCCAGCAGGGCCTTCTGCATTTCCGGGGCGCTGTGGCCCAGGGTGTTGACGGCCCAGCCCTGCACGAAGTCCAGGTATCGCTTGCCCGCGTGATCCTCCAGCCAGGATCCCTGGCCTCGCACGAACACGAGGTCCGGGCGGGAGGTGATCTCCATGAGGGTGTTGACGTTGAACTGGCTGAATTCCATGGCGGTTCCTGCGGAATGAGAGAACAGGGGTTGAAAAAGATGGGGAAACGCTAAAACGCGAATTTAGCACCGGAGGGGGAATGCTATCGTGACGAACCCCTGCCGATCCGCCCCACGGCCGCCTCAAAAGGGCTGCCAGCGCGGGGCGTTCTATTTTATGCAACAGGCGCACCCCCGCGCGCAGCCCTTTGTCGCTTTTTACTGACCAATCATGAAACGTATTCTTTCCAGTCTGGCCGCCGGCCTGGCCCTGACGGCGGCCGCCGCGACCGCCCAGGCCGCCTACCCCGAGCGCCCCATCCGCCTGATCGTGCCGTTCCCGCCCGGCCAGGCCACCGACATCTTCGCGCGCGCCCTGGCCGAAAAGCTGGGCGCGGCGGTCAAGCAGCCGATCGTGGTGGAGAACCGCGCCGGCGCCGGCAGCAATATCGGCATGGAGCAGGCCGCGCGCGCGACGCCGGACGGCTACACGCTGGTGATCGCGGGCTCTGCCGCAGCGGTGAACCAGACGCTGTACAAGACCATCAACTACAGCCTGACCAAGGATTTCGCGCCGGTGTCGGGGGTGTTCTCGGTGCCGCTGATGTTCCTGGCCACGCCGGCCTCGGGCATTACCTCGCTGAAGCAGCTGGTGGACCAGGCCCGCGCCAATCCGGGCGAGCTGGCTTACGCCAGCGCCGGGATCGGCGGCACGCAGCATTTGTCGGCCGAGATGTTCAAGGCGGCCGCCAATATCGATATCCGCCACATTCCCTATAAGGGCAGCGGCCCCGCGCAGGCGGATTTCCTGGGGCACCAGGTTCCGTTGATGGTGGATTCGGTGACGGCGGGGCTGCCGCACGTGCAGAGCAAGAAGGCGGTGGCGCTGGCGGTAACCACGGCCAAGCGCCTGCCGCAGCTGCCGGACGTGCCGACGGTGGCGGAATCGGGTTATCCGGGTTTCGAGGCCATCGGCTGGGCCTCGGTGCTGGCGCCGGCCGGCACGCCGCCCGAGGTCACGGGCTACCTGAGCCAGCAGATCGGCCAGGTGCTGAACGCCCCGGAAATGCAGAAGTTCTTCCGCGACCGCGGCGCCGAGCCCATGCCGCTGACGCCGCAGGCCACCGGCGCGTTCATCGCCGGCGAAGTCGAGAAGTGGGGCAAGGCGGTGAAGCAGTCGGGCGCCCAGGTCGACTGATGCTTGCCTGAAACCGCCCCCGCAGGCGCAGGGACGGTTTGACGTAAGCGTACCAGCGCCGGCCGCGCTCGATGCAGCGCGGCCGGCGCGCGCTTCAGGCGGGGCCGCCCGGCTGGTCCGGGCGTCCGGGCTCGCCGGGTTGCCTGGGCTTTTCTCCAGGCTGACCCGGGTTGCCGGGCACTTCCGGCGGCGTGCGTCCGGACCCGGTGTCGTCCGGTCCGGGCTTGCCCGGCACCTGGCCGGGCGCCTGCTTTTCGGGCGCGTCCCCCGGCTCCTGTCCGGGACGCGGCGACGGGTCGATACCCGGCTGGGTAGCGGGGTCGCCAGGCTTCTGATTCGCGTTCATGGATGTCTCCTGAAAGATTCATGCAGCCGCTACACGCGCACCGGCACGCGTATCGTGCAAGCCCACGATAGAGGCCACGCGCGCGCACGCCCAGATCACGCGGGACGACTTTATCTAGTACTTTCTTCTTATCTCTTGCCCAACCAGGAGCCGGAATGAAGAAGACCGCCACGGCGTTCACGACGGAACGCCGCCATCTGCTGGAAATCATCGACGGCCTGATCGAGGGCATCATCCTGCTGGACCAGGACCGCAGCATCGTCTGGGCCAATGACACCGCGCTGGCCATGCATGGCGTGACGGACCTGGCCGCATTGGGCGGCACGGCCGCCGGCTACCGCAAGGCATTCTCGCTGCGCTACCGCAACCGCCGCGCATTGCGCGCAGCGCAGTATCCGCTGGACCGGGCCCTGGCGGGCGAGGCCTACAAGGATGTGGTGGTGGAAGTGAACAGCCGGCGCGATCCGGAATTCAGCCGCATGCTGCAGGTGCGCAACCTGGTGCTGCGCGATGCGCAGGGCGCGGTTGAAGGCATGGTGCTGGTGCTGCTGGACGTGACTGAGCGGTACAGCGCGGAAGAACGCTTCGAACGCACCTTCAGCGCGAATCCCGCGCCGGCCGTGATCTGCTCGCTGGCGGACCTGCGCCACATCAAGGTCAATGACGGCTTTCTGGCCATGACCGGCTACGCGCGCGAGCAGGTGCTGGGCAAGACGTTGCGCCAGCTGGACTTTCTGGGCGACACGCCGCAACGCGAGGACGCGCTGCACCGGCTGGCGGAAGGGGCGACGATTCCGCAGATGGAAACCATTATTTCGGTGCAGGACGGCGGCGCCAAGCTGGTGGTGGTGGCCGGCCAGCCCATCGAAGTGGCGGACCAGCCCTGCATGCTGTTCACCTTCAACGACCTGGAGCCGCGGCGCAAGGCCGAGACGGCGCTGCGCGATAGCGAGCAGCGCTTCGCCACGGCGTTCCGGCTGGCGCCCGTGCCCATGACGCTCAGCACCACGGAAGGCAGGCTGCTGGAGGTCAACGATGCCTTCGTCGCCACAACGGGCTATGACGCCAAGACGCTTGCTCGCGACGAAGACGCGCTGGCGCTGCTGTGGACAGACCCCCAAGCTTATGACCGCGCCATGGCATCGCTGGAGCAGGGCGCCGGCGTGCACGGCCAGGAAATGGCGCTGCGCACGCGCGACGGCGCGCTTCTGGACTGCCTGGTGTCGGCCGCGCCGGTGTCCATCCAGGACCAGCCTTGCGTGCTGGCGGCGATCCAGGACATCACCGAGCGCAAGCGCAGCGAGGTCGAGCTGATGGAGGCGATCGAGACGGTCATGCAGGATACCTCGTGGTTCAGCCGCAGCGTCATTGAAAAACTGGCGCAGATCCGCGCGCCTCAGGGCACGCCGCAAGGGCAGGCCGAACTCGCCGACCTGACGCCGCGCGAACGCGAGATCCTGGGCCTGATGTGCCAGGGCCATATTGATACCGAGATCGCGTCCAGCCTGCACCTGTCGCGCAACACCGTGCGCAATCACGTGGCCGCGCTGTACAGCAAGCTGGACGTGCATCGGCGCAGCGCCGCCATCATCTGGGCGCGGCAGCGCGGCATCGTGGGCTATGAGAAGCCGGCGCGCAAGCAGGCGCAGAAGCCAGCCCGCAATCGGTAGAAAAGTACCAACCGGCCTGATATGCGCGCTTCTTACACGCGCGCCATGCGCTTTCTATAGTGGTTTCGTCCGCCGCCGGAGCTCCGGCCCCTCCGGGTCTGTCCGGCGCGGTTTCACACAACCTGCAACGAGGAGCGAAACATGGATAACGACCGCATTAAGGGCGCTGCAAAGGAAGTCAAAGGCACGGTCAAAGAAACGGCCGGCAAGCTGACCGGCAACCGCCAGACGGAAGCCGAGGGCAAGGCCGAGAAAACCGTGGGCAAGGTGCAGCGCAACATCGGCGAGGCCAAGGATCAGGCACGCGACTTGCTGAACAAAAAATAGCGCGGCTGCCCATCGGCATGGCCCCGCTAGCCCATGAACGCCGAAAGGAGAAAAAAATGATTCATCGACTCTGGCTTGCGCTGATGCTGGCAATAACCGCCATCTCGGCCGGCTGCAACACGATGGAAGGCGCCGGCAAGGACATCGAACGCGGCGGAGAGAAGATCCAGCAGAAAGCCCAGTAGGTCTTGCATCGGCAGCCTGCTTGAATGGCTGGCGCGCTGACGGCGCGCCGGCCTTTTTGCGCTGATTGCGCGTTGCGTCCTATTGCGTTTTTGCGTCCAGGCGGCCCAGCAGGGCATCGAAACGGCCTAGCCGCGCGTACCGCGTCTGGCCGCCCGCCACGACCTCGCCGCCAGGCAGATCGATCCACCGTTGTATCCCGCTATCCAGATCGAGCGCGCCGTGGCGGATTCGAAGCACCTGACCCGACGCCGGATGCCAGAGCTGGCCCAGATCCATGCTGCGATGCGGCGCATGCCAATGGCCCAGCAACAGCCAGCCGCCCGGCAGCGCTTGCAGCGTCATGCCGCCGGAAGGCAGATGCCCCACCTCGTGTTGATGAACGGCTCCGGCATCCAGGCCTGCGTGGCAAAGCATGCCGTCCTCCAGCCACGCGATGGCACTGTCGCCCAAGGCCACGGGGTGCGAGATGTCGCCCGATGAGGGCGCGGCGTAAGACAGCGGCAAGGGATGCAGCCGCCCTTCGCGAAACTCCAGGAGTTGGCCGCGGCACAGCACGCAGGTACGGCCGTCCGGCGTAGGAATGACGGCGGACCTGTCACTGGCGGGACGGCGTTGCGGGGGCGCCGTGTACAGCAGCGACGGCTCCGCCGCGACGTCTTCCGCCTGCCTCGCGTGGTCCGGATAAAGAAAGACCATGCCACGGTCCACCAGCAGCAGATCGTCGCCCGCGAACCCCAGGCTGAATTCCGGCGTCCGGCGTTGCACTTGCGCGGCGCGCGGCGGCAGGGGCATGCCGGGCCGGTTTGAAGGGGGCAGGTCGACCTGATCGGAATGCAGCAACCGCGCATAGGGCGTGCTGGACAATCCGTCCGGGCCCTGTTCGATCCAGGCATGCGCGCCATTGGGGCTTACGCAGGAGGCGAGCAGCCCACGCCGCGCGGGAAACTTGCCGGCTATCGCGCGCAATGCCGGCCATGCACGCAGATCGGTGAGCGCCGGGGCATCCCAGTCCGCCATGACGGCGCAGGCCCATCCCGGAGCCACCGCTACCGCGTAGGGAATGTCCAGATAGTCCTCGGGGCCGCACAGCGGACCCGAGGCCGGCTTGGGCAGGGCCGCCTGGGCGCCAGCCGCGGCGCCATCCTGGCGATGCGCGACGGCTTCCCAGCCCTGCGCCTGTATTTGCGTCTTGAGGCTTTCCGCCTGGGCCTGCGGCACGATCAGCAGACGAATCGCGTCGTCCTCTTCGCGCTGCTCGATGAGCGCCAGCCCCAACGCCTCCAGTTCCTGGCCCAGCGCGGGCAGGAAGTCCTCGGCGCGGTCGTCGCTCATGACGGACCGAAGCAGGTCCAGGCGCGCGGACGCTAGCGCCGGATGGCGGGTCGAATAGATTTGCCTGAGCGTGTCCAGCACGTCGGGCAGGAGAATCTTCCAATCGAAGGATACGGGCTGCTGCATCACGGCTCAGCGGGAAAAGCCACGCGCGGAAATCTCCCAGATGTCCTGCACCACGCCGTCCTTGAACACCACGAGGCCGTCGTGCAGGTTGAAGGTGGGATCCACGTGCGCGGGCACCAGGCGCAGCACGCTGCCCAGCGCGGGCGGCGTGGCGCCGGGTTCCACGCGGACCACGCTGTGTTCGTCGTTGATGGCGGTGCAGATCAGGCCGGATTCGCCATGGACGGCAGGCGGGCCGCATTCGGCGGAGGCCGATTTCAGGCCGGCGTCCAGCACCACGCGGCCGGGCGCGGGCGTGCTCATCACGGTGGACAGCAGGAACAGGCTGTTCTGGAAGGCCAGCGGGCCGTCCCATTCGTTGGCGCCGTAGTCGCCGTCCATGAAGGCGTAGGAGCCGGCCTGCAGTTCGGTGTAGACGCCGCTGGCCGCGTCGAATTCCGCGCTGCCCGTGCCGCCCCCGGTAATGGTGTCGCACGCGATGCCGCTTTCGCGAAGCAGCTGCGCATAGGAAGCGGCGATGCGCGCGGCTTGGCGGCAGACGCTGGCGCGCTCCTCGCGCGTGCGGAAGTGCTGCACCGAGCCGTGGTAGGCCTGCAGCCCGGCGAAATTCATGCCCGGCAAGGCGCGGGCCAGCTGTGCCAGCGCCAGCACCGTGGCGTCGTCCGACACGCCGCAGCGGCCCTGGCCCACGTCCACTTCCACCAGCACGTCGATCTCGGCGCCCGCCTGGACCATGGCGGCGGACAACTGCGCCAGGTTTTCCGCGTTGTCCACGCAGACGCTCATCTTGGCGGAGCGCGCCAACTGGCCCAGCAGCGCCAGCTTGGCCGGGCCGACGACCTCGTTGCTGATGTGGATGTCGCGGATGCCGGCGGCCACGAAGGGCAGCGCCTCGCTGACCTTCTGGCAGCAGATGCCGCGCGCGCCCAGGGCCAGCTGGCGCAGGGCGATCTGGGGGCATTTGTGCGCCTTGGCGTGGGGTCGCAAGGCCACGTCGTGCCGATCGGCCCAGGCCTGCATCGCGCGCAGGTTCGCCTCGAAGGCCGTCAGGTCCAGCGCCAGGCTGGGCGTGTCGACTCGGGCCAAGGGATCGCCCGGCTGGGCCGCCGGGGGCAGCGCTATGCCGCGTATGACTTCCTGGGACATCGGGAATGCTCCGTTATTTGCACGCGTGGATGTAACCGCGCCATAACCAAACCTGGGCTGGTCATAACCTAAAGGGCATGCGACCCCCTGGTAAACGATAGCCCGGTAAGCATTGGCTACAGGAAGTCGGCATGACAGAATTTCATCATAAAGAAAGCCCCCAAGGGGAGGCACGTTTTTGCCGCCGGGCGCAAGACCCGGCGGCAAAAACGAACAATATTCAACCGTCAGCAAAATCACGGAGAAGCCCGCATGAAACTGAAGCACTGGATCACCACCCTGACCCTGGCCGTCGCCGCGGTCGGCGCCGCCGGCACCGCGCAGGCGCAGCAATTCTTCCGCATCGGAACGGGCGGCACCGCCGGTACCTACTATCCCATCGGCGGCATCATCGCCAACGCGGTGTCCCAGCCCGGCAAGCTGGTCGCCACGGCGGTCGCCTCCAACGGGTCGGTGGCCAACATCAACGGCATCCTGGGCGGTTCGTTCGAAGCGGGCTTCACGCAATCCGACGTGGCCTACTGGGCCTATAGCGGCACCGGCACCTTTGAAGGCAAGCCCAAGGCGCAGGACCTGCGCCTGATCTCCACGCTGTACCCGGAGAGCATCCACTTGGTGACCCGCAAGGGTTCCGGCATCAAGAGCGTGGCCGACCTGAAGGGCAAGCGCGTGTCGATGGACGAACCGGGCTCGGGCACGCTGGTCGATGTGCGCCTGATCCTGGGCGCCTATGGCATGACCGACAAGGACATCAAGGCCGAATACCTCAAGCCCAACCAGGCTGGCGACAAGCTCAAGGACGGCGGCCTGGACGCCTTCTTCTTCGTGGGCGGAGCGCCGGCCGGCGCCATCGCGGAACTGGCCTCCAGCGGCGCCGGCATCGAGATCGTGCCGCTGGTCGGCCCCGAAATCGACGCGCTGCGCGCCAAGCAGGAGTTCTTCACGCCCGACACCATCGCCGCGAACACCTACCAGAATGTGGGCGAAGTGAAGACCATCTCGGTCAACGCGCAGATGGTCACGTCGGCCAAGCTGCCCGAGCAGGTCGTGTATGACGTCACCAAGGCGCTTTACAGCGACGCCACGCGCAAGACGCTGGACAACGGCCACGCCAAGGGCAAGCTCATCACCCGGGACAACGCCGTCAAGGGCGCCGGCATCCCGTTCCACCCGGGCGCCGAGAAGTTCTACAAGGAAATCGGGCTGCTGAAATAGGGGTAGGCCCACCCCCGAGGCGCCTGCGGCGCCTCCCCCTCAAGGGGGCGCCGCAGAGGACCGGCGGAGCCGGATCCACGCGACCCCGATGGGGCGGCGGCGGGGTTGTGCGGCGAGTGTGCCGCGCGGCCAGATTGAAGTATGTATGTCCGCGGAGCGACGCGCCGCGCTTGAGTAGGGCCGCCATGGGCGGCCCTGCTTGCTGAATCAGCCTGAGAATTACTGCGATGGAAATTGATCACGAAAAAACCCAGCAGCTGGCGGAGAAGTACGACTCGGAAATCCGCTTCCGGCCGCTGGACAAGACGGCTACCTGGATCGTCTCCGGCCTGCTGGTCACGCTCTCGATCTTCCACTACTACACGGCCGGTTTCGGCCTGCTGCGCGAAGCCACGCACCGCGGCGTGCACCTGGCGTTCGTGCTGAGCCTTATCTTCCTCGTCTTCGGCTTTTCGAAGGCGCATTACAACCGCGAACCTAAATCCACCTGGTATGCGCCGGGCGGCATTCCGCTGTACGACTGGATCATCGCCATCGCGCTGGCGCTGTCGGTGCTGTACATCCCCTACATCTTCGAGGACCTGGCCTTCCGCGTCGGCAATCCGCTGCCGATCGACGTGTTCATGGGCTCGATCCTGCTGATCGGCCTGCTGGAAGCCACGCGGCGCGCCATGGGCTGGCCGCTGCCCATCATCGCGCTGGTATTCATGGCCTACGCCATGTTCGGGCCTTATTTCCCCGGGCTGCTGCAACACGCGGGCAACACCTGGTCCCAGGTCGTTAACCATATGTACCTGACCAGCCAGGGCGTCTACGGCGTGGCGGTGGGCGTGGTGGCGACCTACGTGTTCCACTTTGTGCTGTTCGGCGTGCTGGCCACCCGCATCGGCCTGGGCCAGCTGTTCCTGGACGTGGCCTCGACCATCGCCGGGCGCTATGCCGGCGGCCCGGCCAAGGTGTCGGTGTTCGGCTCCGCCATGTTCGGGATGCTGTCCGGTTCCTCGGTGGCCAACGCCGTGACGGTGGGCTCGCTGACGATCCCCGCCATGATCCGCATCGGCTATCCGCGGCACTTCGCGGCGGGCGTGGAGGCGGCCAGCAGCACCGGCGGGCAGATCACGCCGCCCATCATGGGCGCGGCCGCTTTCCTGATGATCGAATTCCTGGGCATTCCGTACCAGCAGATCGCGATCGCGGGCATTTTCCCGGCCTTCCTGTACTTCTTCGGCATGTTCATGCAGGTGCACTTCGAGGCCAAGCGCGAGGGCCTGCGCGGCCTGACCGACGAAGAAATGCCCAAGCTGAAGCAGTCGTTCAAGATGCGCTGGCCAACCCTGATTCCGCTGGTGCTGCTGATCGGCGTGCTGGCCAGCGGCCGCACACCGTACCTGGCGGCGTTCGCGGGCATCACGGGCTGCATCGTGGTGGGCATGCTGAATCCGTTCCAGCGCCTGCGCCTGCGCGACCTGTACGAAGCCTTCGAGACCGGCGCGAAGTATGCGCTGGCCGTGGGCGCGGCCGCGGGCACGGTCGGCATCGTGATCGGCGTGGTCACGCTGACCGGCGTGGGCTTCAAGATCTCGTACATCGTGATTTCGGCGGCCCAGACGATCGCCGGGGGCGCGGCCACCGTGATTCCCGACGTCATCGCCAACACGCAAACGCTCACGCTGATCGCAGCGCTCGTCATGACCGGCATCGTCTGCATCCTGATGGGCTGCGGCATTCCCACCACGGCGAACTACCTGATCATGGTGGCCGTGGCCGCCCCCACGCTGGTGCAGCTGGGCGTGCAGCCGATCGCGGCGCACTTCTTCGTGTTCTATTTCGGGATCCTGGCGGACATCACGCCTCCGGTGGCGCTGGCGGCCTACGCGGCGGCCGGCATGGCGGGCAGCGACCCGTTCAAGACCGGCAACACGGCCTTCCGGCTGGGCATCACTAAGCTCATCGTGCCTTTCGTGTTCGTGTTCTCGCCGTCGCTGCTGATTTCGGTCCAGGGCTTCACCTGGTACGACTTCTTCGTAACGCTGTTCGGGTGCATGGTCGGGCTGGTGCTGCTGTCGGCCGCGTTCTCGCGCTATATGCTCGTGGGCATGAAAAGCTGGGAACGCTGGCTGTGCACCATCGGCGCCTTGCTCACGATCCTGCCGGGGCTGACCAGCGGCCTGATCGGGCTGGCGATCTGCATCCCGGTGTTCATGCGCCAGCTGGCGCAGCTCAAGCTGGAAAACGCGCCGAAAGCGGCCTGACACCCAGGCCGTGCGCCGGCCGGCGAAATAAAAAAGGGGCGGACTATTGAGATCCGCCCCTTTTTCTCTCGAATCGTGTATTTTGGCAGCAATTGACCGAAGAAGACCGGGTTGTTGCGGCAGGGTGACGCCATACAACATTCCCGCGTTCGGTCGGTTGCCCGCCCCTATAAAACGGCGTAAAGTAAAATTCATGTTTGCTGGTCTGCCGATATGCGGGCCGACTGTGCAAACAGGCACAAAACTGCGCCATATGTTCGATATCCTGGTTTATCTGTACGAGAATTACTACACGCCGCAAGCCTGTCCTGCGGCTGACGTGCTGGCCAAGCGGCTTGCCGCCGCGGGGTTCGAGCACGAAGACATCGACGATGCGCTCGGGTGGCTTTACGGCCTCGCCGAGACCACGGAACGCTGCGTCGATCTCGCCCAGGCGCCCACCACCGGCACCCGGATCTACACCGATAACGAGTATCAGCAGCTCGGCACCGAATCCATCGGCTTCATCGCCTTCCTGGAGTCGGCTGGCGTGCTACCCGCGCCCCTGCGCGAAATCGTCATCGACCGGGGCCTGGCTTCGCCCGAATCGCCCGTGCCGCTGTCCAAGATCAAGATCATCGCCCTGATGGTCCTCTGGAGCCAGGAAGCCGAGATCGACAATCTCGTCCTGGAAGAGCTGTTGGACGACGAAGGCGTGCGCCGCCTCCATTGACCGCGGCGCGCCGCCGCAACGGATCTCTTTTTCCCGCCCCACCCGCGCGCAAACGCGCGGGCATTGCCCTGTGACCTACGTAGGCCGTTTCGCTCCCAGCCCCAGCGGTCCGCTGCACGCGGGCTCGCTCGTAGCCGCGCTGGCGAGCTGGCTGGACGCGCGCGCCCATGACGGCCGCTGGCTCCTGCGCATCGAAGACGTGGACACGCCGCGCACCGTGCCCGGCGCGGCCGACCGGATCATGGCGCAATTGGCGGCGCTGGGCCTGTCCTGGGACGGCGACGTCATGTGGCAGTCCCACCGCGGCGATGCCTACCAGGCCGCCTTCGACGCGCTCGCGGCGCGGGGCCTGATCTACGGCTGCGGCTGCACCCGGCGGGAAATCGCCGACTCGGCCTTGCGCGGCCAGGCCAGTCCCGGCGCCGACGGCGAACGACCGTACCCGGGCACCTGCCGCAACGGCCTGCCGGAAGGCCGCCTGGCCCGGGCCTGGCGCGTGAGGCTGCCGGAAGGCGTGGAACGCTTCGAAGACCGCTGGCTGGGTCCGCAGGAACAGGACGTGGCCCGGGCAGTGGGCGACATGGCGCTACGGCGCGCGGACGGCCTGTGGGCCTATCAGCTGGCCGTGGTGGTGGACGATGCGGCGCAAGGCGTCACGGACGTGGTGCGCGGCGCGGACCTGCTGAGCTCCACGGCGCGCCAGCGCGTGCTGGGCCGCCTGCTGGGCCTGCCCCCCGTGCGCTACCTGCATGTGCCGTTGATCCTGGATGCGGACAGCGGGCTCAAGCTGTCCAAGCAGAACGGCGCGCCGCCCATCGATACCGGCACGCCGCAGGAGGCGCTGAAGAGCGCCTGGGCGGCCCTGGGCTTCGAGCCCTTCCCGGCGGTCGACCGCGACGCCTTCCTGCGCGAAGCCACCGCGCGCTGGGCGCGGCGCTTTCCCTAGGATCCTCCACGACGGCGGAAGTGTCTGACACCCATACGCGATGCCGCCGCGGGCTGCTGGGAGCTTCGCGGGTGTCTGACACCCGGGAAAAGCACGCACCAGCCTGACGCGCCTCGCGTACGGGTGTCAGACACTTCCGGATCGGGCGCTATGGATGACCGAACCGGATGGGGTTCTATGAACCTACAGCGGCTGCAGGTCCTCTCCCAGCATGCGCACCAGCAACGCCTCGCCGTTGTCGGCCACGCGCAGTTCGCCGTATCTCGCGACCTGGTAACGCTCCGCCTGCCCCTCGGGGAAGAAATACGCGTTGGTCACGATGCGCACGCCGTTATTGCGCACGCGGTAGCGCAACGGTATTTCGGCATCGCTATGCGGGTGCACCTCCGGCTGGATGCGCAGCGGCTGCGATACGCCGCGCTCGTCGCGCGCCAGCATGACGTAGCCGTCGGGCTCGTAGCCCAGGATGGAATCGCCCTCGCGCTGGTCCGTGCCCCCCAGGCGCAGCCGCGTAACCTCGCGGCTCGCGGCGAAGTTCAGGGCCATGTAGTCGCCCTGCATCAGGGAACGCGGATCCACCGGCGCCAGCTCCAGGATGACCACCTTGCCGGAAGCCAGCAGTTTTTCGCGCTGCCAGATGCCGCCGTTGGCCACCGCCAGCACCAGCGCCAGGCCGCCCAGGATGGCCAGGGTGCGCCAGCGCAGCGCGCCCGAGACGGGCGGCAGCGGCCTGTGCGCGGCGGGCGCCTGCGTGCGCATCAGCCGCGGCACCAGCCACACCAGGCCCCGCAGGATGAAGAGCAGCACCGCGGCGCCGCCCAGCCACAGCGCCTTCTGCAGCAGCGGCACATCGAGCTGGTAATAATAGACGCCCAGGTAGGCCAGCAGGCTGAGCACGCCGAAGATCGCCAGGCGCGGCTGGTTCAGCCCGAAGCCCAGCAGCAGCCAGGCCAGGGCGAAGCCCACGCCGGGGCTGGGCAGCCAGAACAGGGCCAGGATCAGCAGCGCCAGCGGCACGCCCCAAGTCACGCCGGCCGTGAGCACGTGGCGCCGCGGCCACAGCACCGCCAGGGCCGCCGCCGCCGGCAGCAGGGCGCCGGCCGTCACCAGCACCGCCGTGCGCGGATTGAGCTGCCACATCGCCGGCAATTGCTGGGCCGAAATGCCGCCCGCCAGCCACACCATGCCCTGGACCGACAGCAGGAAGGCCCAGGCCAGCGGCTGCAGCGCGTGGGCGCGCTTGCCGCCCAGGCGATGGCCGAGGCTGAACAGGACCGCCGTGGCCCAGGCCCCCGCCACCGCGACGGGCAGCCAGACGAACGTGGCCTGCGCCAGGTCGAAGTCCAGCCAGGCATCCAGCAGGTCTTCGCGCATCAGCTCCGGCACCAGGCCGCGCCAGATCAGGCCGGCCGCCGCCAGGGCGATCAGCAGGCCGCTCAGGAAGCGCAGGATCGCGTCGGGCCCCAGGGCGTAGACCGCCGCGGCCATCAGCAGCACGAACAGGCAGGCGTTGGTGAACGAGGTGGAGCTGGACAGCCCGTAGATGATCAGGATCTGGCCGGTGAAGGCCATGGCCGTGCCGCACTGGCGCCAGAAGGGGCCCGCGTCGCTGCGCAGCACCGCCACGCCCGCGGCGCACAGCACCAGGCCGGCCACCAGCGCCCCTTCCTCCGTCGTGATCACGCCGGAGAAGGCGACGAACACCAGCAGCAGCAGGGTGGCCAGCCAGGCGCTCAGGCCCAGCAGGCATTGCACGTACCAGGGCGGATCGGCCTGCGCCGGGGCGGAGGCCAGCTGCGCCACCGGCGCGCCCGCATCGGCCGGGTCGACGGCGTTACCCGCCGACGCGGCGGCGGGTTCGGCATCTGCCGCCGCGACGGGCGCCGGCGGTTCCGCGCCCAGCCGGCGCAGCCAGCGGGCGGCCCAGACCGCTTCCGCCATCAGCAGCGCGGCCAGCGGCAGAGCGGCCCACACACCGGGCTCGAGCCGCAGCAGCCATTCGCCCACCACCCGCAGCGACACGCAGATCACGCCCGCGGCCAGCATCGCCAGGATGACCAAATCGCGCCGGCCCCGCTGATAATAAAAGCCCAGGCCCAGCGTGACGGCCAGCCAGGCCACCCCGTTGGCGGTGCCCAGGCCGCGAAGAAGAATGTAGTCGCCGAACATCAGGGACAGCACCAGCACGCTGATGGTCAGGGCGGCCAGGATGCGCGGCCCGAAGAGCGTGCTGGCCCGCCAGCGGCGCGCGGCGACTTCCCAGGCCAGCAGCAGCACGAGATTCAGGGCGGCCATGATCAGGCTGGAGGCCCCGGGGCCGCCGAAGATCATCCACCAGTCGAAGGCCCTTTCGCCCAGCCACAGGGCCGTGGCCACGTTCAGCACCAGCGCCCAGAGCAGCCAGACGGCCTGGCTGCCTGCCGCCAGCGCCCAGGGCAGCAGCAGCACCGCCCACCAGGCGAACAGTTCCCAGGTATCGGCCCCGGTCTGGTAAGTTTGGCCCAATAGCGCGAGCAGGGCGCCGAGCAGGATGCCGGCCAGCGCCAGGAGGGCGCCCGGGATGCTGCGGCGCACGCCGGGGGTGCCCCGCAGGCGCAGCCCGGCCCAGGCCGCAGCCAGCACGCAGACCGCCAGGAGCCCTTGCAGGCCGGCGAAACGCTGTACTTTGGTCATGTCCTGCCAGTTGGCGGCAACCCAGCAGACTGCTGCGCTGCCAAGCAGCAAAACGCCCAGCCAGAGGGTGCTCCGCGCCAGGAATTGACGCCAAGCGTGCAGTTCGGATCCCGCTTGTCTTTCAGTGCCGACTTGCATCTCGCGAATCTCCGATCTTATTATCCGCGCTACTAAGGCGGGTCTACCGCCACTGGATACACATGAATAAAACGCTGATTATTGCCGAGAAGCCCTCGGTGGCCCTTGATATATCACGCGCCTTGGGAGGCTTCGCGCGCGAGGGCGACTATTTTGAAAGCGAACGTTACGTCCTTGCATCGAGCATTGGTCATTTGCTCAGCTTGGTCGCGCCCAACGATCCGGTCAAGGGGAAATGGAGCTTCACGCACCTGCCCGTGATTCCGCCTGAATTCGAACTGGGCCCCACCGACAAAAAATCCGCGGAACGCCTGAAGCTGCTGGTCCGCCTCGCCAAGCGCAAGGACGTGGACGCCATCATCAACGCCTGTGACGCGGGACGCGAGGGCGAACTGATCTTCCGCTACATCATTCAGTATGCGGGCGTGAAAAAGCCGATCCAGCGCCTGTGGCTGCAATCGATGACCCAGGCCGCCATCCGCGAAGCCTTCGCCAACCTGCGCGACGACGTCCAGCTCAAGCCGCTGGAAGCGGCCGCCCGTTCGCGCGCCGAAGCCGACTGGCTGGTGGGCATCAACGGCACGCGCGCCATGACCGCCTTCAACAGCAAGGACGGCGGCTTCTTCAAGACGCCGGTCGGCCGGGTGCAAACCCCCACGCTGGCCATCGTGGCCGAGCGCGAAGAGCGCATCCGCCGCTTCGTGCCGCGCGACTACTGGGAAGTGCGCGCGCAGTTCGTGGCCGCCGCCGGCCTGTATGAAGGCCGCTGGATCGACCCCGACTTCAAGAAAGACGAGCGCGACCCCGAAAAGCGCGAATCGCGCCTGTGGTCGCAGGCCGCCGCGCAGAGCGTGGTGGCCGCCTGCCGCGACCAGCCCGGCAACGTCACCGAGGAATCCAAGCCGTCGACCCAGATGTCGCCGGCCCTGTACGACCTGACGTCCCTGCAGCGCGAGGCCAACGGCCGCTTCGGTTTTTCGGCCAAGACCACGCTGGCGCTGGCCCAAACCCTGTACGAACGCCACAAGGCGCTGACCTACCCGCGTACCGATTCACGCTACCTCCCCGAGGACTACATCGCCACGGTGCAGGAAACCATGCGGGCGCTGGCCACGGGCGGCTCCAACGCGGTGGGCGGCCTGTCCCGCCACGCGGAGACGGTGGTCAGCCGGCAATGGGTGAAGCCGAACCGCCGCATCTTCGACAACAAAAAGGTGTCGGATCACTTTGCCATCATCCCCACGCTGCAGATCCCGCACGACCTCAGCGAGGCCGAGGGCAAGCTGTACGACCTGGTGCTCAAGCGTTTCCTGGCGGTGTTCTTCCCCGCCGCCGAGTACCGCGTCACCACCCGCATGACCGAAGTGCAGGGGCACCGCTTCCGCACCGACGGCAAGGTGCTGGTCAACCCGGGCTGGCTGACCGTCTACGGCAAGGAAGCCCAGGGCGAGGACGCCAACCTGGTTCCCGTGGCGGACGGCGAGACCGTGCGCACCGAGGACGTGGAAGCCGTGGGCCTGTCGACCAAGCCGCCGGCGCGCTTCAACGAAGGCACGCTGCTGTCGGCCATGGAAGGCGCCGGCAAACTGGTGGACGACGAAGAACTGCGCGAAGCCATGTCCGAACGCGGCCTGGGCACCCCGGCCACGCGCGCGGCCATCATCGAAGGCCTGCTCAACGAAGTCTATCTGCGCCGCGAAGGCCGTGACCTGGTGCCCACCGCCAAGGCGCGCCAGCTGATGACGCTGCTATCGGGCCTGGATGTCACCGAACTCACCTCGCCCGAACTGACCGGCGAATGGGAGCACAAGCTCAAGCAGATCGAGCAAGGCGGCCTGGACCGCGCCGCGTTCATGCGCGAAATCGCCCAGATGACGCAGGTGATCGTTAAGCGCGCCAAGGAATACGAGCGCGACACAGTGCCCGGCGACTACGCCACGCTGCAGACGCCGTGCCCCAAGTGCGGCGCGGTGGTGAAGGAGAACTACCGCCGTTTTGCCTGCACCGCCTGCGACTTCTCCATCGGCAAGCACCCCGGCGGCCGCACGTTCGAGCTGCCGGAAGTGGAAGAACTGCTGGCCAAGCGCGAAATCGGTCCGCTGCAAGGTTTCATCAGCAAGATGGGCCGGCCGTTCGCCGCCATTTTGCGCATCAGCGACGAATTCAAGCTGGAATTCGACTTCGGCCAGAACGA
The DNA here is from genome assembly GCF_900496965.1 of Achromobacter agilis. GTDB lineage: Bacteria > Pseudomonadota > Gammaproteobacteria > Burkholderiales > Burkholderiaceae_B > Achromobacter > Achromobacter agilis. The sequence continues at coordinate 118,410 of NZ_UFQB01000009.1, read as the reverse complement.
CGAGGACGACAACGAGGCCGTGGACTTCTCGGGCCACACGCCGGTCGGCAAATGTCCGAAGTGCCAGTCGCGCGTGTTCGAGCACGGCATGAGCTACGTCTGCGAGAAGTCCGTCGGCCCCGAGAAGACCTGCGATTTCCGTTCGGGCAAGGTCATCCTGCAGCAGGAGATCTCGCGCGAGCAGATGGAAAAACTGCTGACCGACGGCCGCACCGACCTGCTCGACGGCTTCGTCTCCAGCCGCACCAACCGCAAGTTCAAGGCCTTCCTCGTCCGCCAGACGGACGGCAAGATCGGCTTCGAGTTCGAGCCTCGTCCTGAGAAGCCGGGCCGCGCGCCGGCCAAGACGGCGGCAAAAACCGCGACCAAGACCGCCGCCAAAAAGGCGCCGGCCAAGAAGGCCGCGGTGAAGAAGACCGCAACCAAGACGGCCACGAAAACGGCCGCCAAGAAGGCGGTGAAGAAGGCGGCGCCGAAGAAAGCCGCCGGTGTCTGACACCCTGAGACGCCGACTCGAACGGTAAGGCCGTCTCATCGGGTGTCAGACACCTCACGAGCGGCCAGCAGTTCCACAACGCCCGGGCAACCGGGCGTTTTCCATTGTTGGACGCCAGTTGCTGGGGTATTGTCTACGCCAAACAGCTGCAACCAGACCAATCCCGAGGATGACATGAGCAACAGCCCCGACTTCACCACCCGCCGCCGCGTGCTGGCCGCCGCAGGCGCGCTGGCCGGCATCAGCCTGGTCAACGGCCGCGTCGCGTTCGCGCAGCCCAAGCTCGGGCGCGTGGCCTATGGCCAGGGCAGCATCGACCCATTTTTCGCCGCCGGCTACGTCGCGCTGAAGAAGGGCTATTTCGGCGAAGGCGGGCTCGAGGTCGAATACCTGAATTCGCAGAGCGGGCCGCGCACCAACCAGCTGCTGGCCGCGGGCCAGATCGTATTCGGCGCCACCGCCGCCACCGCGGCGCCCGCCCTGACCTTGGCCGGCAAGCCTGCCACCCTGGTGTTCGGCTTCGATCGCAAGCTCACCTACGCCAACATCATCGTGCGCCGCGAAGACTTCGACAGCGGCAAGATCAAGTCCTTGAAGGATCTTGCCGGCAAGCGCGTGGGCGCCACCCAGCCGCAGTCCAGCACCTGGCTCATGGCCCTGTACCTGATGCAGAAGGCCGGCGTGGCCGACAAGGTCGACATCCGCCCCCTGGGCGACCTGGCGACCATGCTGGGCGCGCTCAAGACGGGTTCGGTGTCCGCCAGCATGGCGACCATGTCCATGATGGAACAGGCGCGCCAGGAAGGCTGGGGCGTGCCGATCTTCGACGCCACCACCGAAAGTTCGTGGAACGAATTCATGGGCGGCGACGTGCCCGGCATCGCGGCCCTGACCCTGCAGGACACCATCCAGAAGCGCCCCGAAGTGGTGCAGGCCTTTGTCACCGGGCTGGTCCGGGCGCAGGACTTCATCAGCGCCAACAGCGCCGCGGCCGTCACCGACGCCATCTACGACGACTACCTCAACGCCTTCCCGCGCGAGGCCATCCAGAAGACGCTGGGCGTCTACAAGGAAACGGTGTTCCTGAAGGACAACCTCATCACCCAGGAAGCCTATGACCGCATGACGGCCATCATGGGCGACGGCCGCCAATTCTCCAACGAAGAGATCAAGACGGTGCCCTACGACCGCTGCGTGAACATGAGCTTCGTGCGCCGCGCCCGGGGCCTGTAATGATCACGCTGGACAAGGTCGGCAAGGCGTACCAGACACGCCAGGCCACGACCCACGCGGTAGGCGAGGTCAGCCTGACGATCCCGGAAGGCGAGTTCGTCTCCATCGTGGGGCCTTCGGGCTGCGGCAAGAGCACGCTGTTGAACATGATCGCGGGCTTCCTGCGCCCGACCACGGGCACCATCCGCGTGGACGGACGCCTGGTGGACGGGCAGGTGCCGCCCGCGCTGGGCTACATCTTCCAGAAGGACACCCTGCTGCCCTGGTTCAGCGTGCGCAAGAACGTGGCGCTAGGCCTGAAGTTCCAGGGCGTGCCCGCCGGCAAGATCGAGCGGCGCGTGGCCGAGCTGCTGGAACTGGGCCATCTCAGCGCCTTCGCCGACGCCTTCCCGCACCAGCTGTCGGGCGGCATGCGGCGGCGCGTGGCGCTGCTGATGAGCCTGGCGGTGGAACCGCGCATCCTGCTGCTGGACGAACCCTTCGGCGCCCTGGACACGCACACCAAGACGCACCTGCACCGCGAGCTCATCGAGATCTGGCGCAAGCTGGGCCAGACCATCGTTATGGTCACGCACGACCTGGACGAGGCCATCCTGCTGTCCGACCGCGTGGTCGTGCTGTCCGGGCCGCCCAGCCGCGTGCTGCTCGACGAGCGCATCGCCATCCCCCATCCACGCGATGTCTTCACCCTGCGCGAAACGCCGCAGTTCGTGACCCACGTGCAGAGCCTCTGGAGCGTGCTGGGACAGCAGTTCCGCGCCGCCGCCTGAATCATGATCCCCATCGATACTTCCGAATCCCTGCAGGACCAGCTGCGGCTGGACCGGCGCGCCGGCATGGCGCGCCGGCTGCGCATCACTCTGTGGCAAGTGCTGATCCTCGCCTTCATTTTGGGCTCCTGGGAAATCCTGACGCGCATCCCGTGGTTCGCCCAGAACACGCTGTTCGACCCCTTCTTCATCAGCCAGCCCTCGCGCGTGGCCGTGCGCTTGTGGGAATGGCTGCAGCCCGGCCCCCGCTCGGTCTGGCCGCACTTGTGGCTGACCCTGCAGGCGACGATGGTCGGGCTGGTGGTCGGCGTGGGCAGCGGCTTCATCGTGGGCATGACGCTCAGCCGCAGCCGCTTCCTGGCCGACGTATTCAACCCCTTCATCGTGGCGTTCAACTCGATGCCGCGCATCGCCTTCGTGCCGCTCATCACCATGTTCTTCGGCCTGGGGCTGGCCTCCAAGGTGGTAACGTCGTGGTTCGTGGTGTTCTTCCTGGTGTTCTTCAATACCTACAAGGGCGGCCGCAGCGTGGAGCGCGAGCTCGTGGATTTCTGCCGCACGCTGGGCGGCTCCCCCCGCCAGATCCTGTGGCGGGTGCGGATTCCGACCGCCGCAGCGTGGACCTTCGCGGCGCTGCCCAACGCCATCAGCTTCGCGCTGATCGGCGTGGTGCTGGCCGAATTCGTCGGCTCCACGACGGGAATGGGCTACCTGATGATCACGGCGCTGGCGACCCTGAACGCCACCGATATGTTCGCGGCGGTGACACTGCTGTCGGTCGTGGGCATCGCGCTGGTCTATTGTGTGACCTGGCTGGAACGCCGGCTGCTGCATTGGGCGCCGGAATTCCGCGAAGGGTAGGTTCACCCCCGAAGCGCTGCGCGCTTCCCCCTCAAGGGGACGCCGCCGCGGGCCGCGCGGAGCCGGCTCCGCGCGGCCCGGCCCGGTCGGGGCGGGGCTGCTGCCAGGCAGCCACCGGGGTTCTTTTGCGGCTCAAGGAAACAATACTGTTGGCTATGAATGACTGACATGAACACGCTGCCGTATCTGCGCAATTTCGAACTGGGCGGGCAGGTCGCGCTGGTGACCGGCTCGGCGCGCGGGCTGGGTTTCTGCATCGCGCGGGCACTGGCCGGCTGCGGCGCGCGCGTGCTGATCAACGGCCGCAATGCCGCCGCCGCGCAGGCCGCGGCCGACACGCTGAAACGCGACGGCCTGGATGCGCATGCGCTGGCTTTCGACGTCAGCGACGACGCGGCCCTGCAAGCGGCGTTCGGCCGCATCGATGCCGAACATGGCCGGCTGGACATCCTGGTGAACAATGTGGGCGCGCGCAACCGCAAGACGCTGGCCGCCGCCACGCCGGCCGAGATCCGCGACCTGATCGACACGGACCTGGTAGCCGGCATGCTGCTGGCCAAATTCGCCGCCGAGCGCATGGTGCGCCAGGGCGCAGGGCGCCTGATCGCTATCACCTCGGTAGTCGGCGAACTGGCCCGCTCGGGCGACGCGGTCTATCCGGCGGCCATGGCATCACCAGCAACGCCATTGCCCCGGGCACCTTCGCCACGGAAACCAACGCGGCCATGGTCGCGGACCCGAAGTTCGGGCCGCGCATCGCCTCGCGCAACCCGATGGGCCGCTGGGGCGAACCGGAAGAGATCGCCGGCGCGGCCGTGTTCCTGGCCTCGCGCGCGGCCTCGTACGTGAACGGGCACGTACTGGTGGTGGACGGGGGGCTGTCGATACAGTTTTGAATCGGGCGATGGGGTGTCAGACACCCGGGGGGCGCCGGCGTCAATCCGGCAGGGTGTCTCGTGCGGGTGTCAGACACTGGAGATGCCTGAGGCCGATTGCGTAGGCGCAGATTGCGTAAGTGTCTGACACCCGTACGCGATGCGCTTTCAGGCTGAAGCCGGCGCTCCCCGGGTGTCTGACACCAAGAACCAGATCAAGTCGTCTCGTCCTGGTACCACACGCCCTCGGCCAGCATCATTTTCTGGTGGCCATGGCCGGCGGGCATCATGGGGAAGCAGTTCTCCTGCGCCGCGACCGCGACATCCAGGAAATACGGACCGTCGTGCGCCAGGCATTCGGCCAGCGCTTCGTCCAACCGCGCTGGATCGTCCACGCGGGCGGCGCCCCAGCCGAAGGCGCGCGCCAAGGCCACGAAGTCGGGCAGCGACGCGTTGTAGCTGTGGCTGTAGCGGCCGCCGTGGATCAGTTCCTGCCACTGGCGCACCATCCCCATGTAGCCGTTGTTGCAGAGCACGACCTTGACGGGCGTCTGGTGCTGCATGGCGGTGGACAGTTCCTGGATGTTCATCAGCACCGACGCATCGCCGCTGACGCAGACCACGGTCTTGTCGGGATGGCCGACCTGCGCACCGATCGCGGCGGGCACGCCGTAGCCCATGGTGCCGGCGCCGCCGGAGGTCAGCCAGCGGTTGGGCGCGTCGAAGCGCAGATACTGCGCCGCCCACATCTGGTGCTGGCCCACGTCGGTCGAGACGATGGCGTTGCGGTCGGCCAGGGCCGCGTTCAGGCGCGACATCAGGTGCTGCGGCAGGATGGCGTCGGCCGCTGGCGTGTAACCCAGGCAGTCCTCGGCCCGCCACGCGCCGATGCGCGACCACCACGGCGCCAGCCGCGCGGCGTCCAGCGGTTGGTCGCCCAGCTCCGCGCGCAGCGCACGGACCAGCGGCAGGCAGTCGCCCACCAGTGCCACATCCACCCGCACCACCTTGTTGATCGAAGCCGGATCGATGTCGATATGGATCTTGCGCGCGTGCGGGCAGAACTCCGACAGCTTGCCCGTGATGCGGTCGTCGAAGCGGGCGCCGATGCAGACCACCAGGTCGGCGTTGTGCATGGCCAGGTTGGCCTCGACCGTGCCGTGCATGCCCAGCATGCCGACGAATTGCGGGTTGGAGGCCGGGAAGGCGCCCAGGCCCATCAGGGTCAGGGTGCAGGGCGCGCCGGTATGGCGCACCAGGTCTGTGAAGGCCTCGCAGGCCTCGGGGCCGGCGTTCACCAACCCGCCGCCGCCATAGAAGATGGGCCGCTTGGCCTGCGCGATCAACGCGGCGGCGCGGCGCACGGCCGACTGCGGCAGCTTGGGCGCCAGCTTGCTGGCCTGGCGCCGGGCGCGCAGCGCGGCCAGCTTCTGTTGCGAGGGCGCGGCCGGGATGCCGTCGTCCGCGTCGCGCGGCACGGCCAGCTGCACATCCTTCGGGAAATCCACCAGCACCGGGCCGGGACGGCCCTGGCGGGTCAGTTCGAACGCGCGTCCCACCACGCCCGCCACGTCGTCCACCGCGCGGATCTGCGTATTCCACTTGGTCACCGAACGCGAGATACCGATGGCGTCGCACTCCTGGAAGGCGTCGGTACCGATGGCCGCCGTGGCGACCTGGCCGCTGATGCACAGCACCGGGATCGAGTCGCACATGGCGTCCAGCAGTCCGGAGGTGGTGTTGGCCATGCCAGGGCCCGAGGTCACGAAGACCACGCCCGTGCGGCCCGTGCTGCGGGCGTAGCCCTCGGCGGCGTGCACGGCCGCCTGCTCGTGGCGCACCAGCACGTGGCGCAGGCGCGGCTCGGCGTAAAGGGCGTCGTAGAGGGGCAGCACCGCGCCCCCGGGGTACCCGAAAACCGTATCCACCCCGTAGGCGATCAGCGTATCGAGCAGAATTTTCGCCCCGTTTTCGACGGGGCGATCAGAGGCGGCAAGCGCGGCGGCGGCGGTGGGGTGCAGGCGATCGTTCATGCTATCTATCTTATTCGTAGATCGGAAGAATATTTATCTTCTTTTCTACTGATAACCGCCAGACGCAGTAAATTTATCTTTGATTTTGAGGAATCGAAGAAAATGAACCTGGACAAGTTTGATCTCGCCATTCTGAAGGTGCTGCAAGAGAACGCGCGCGCCAGCCTGAACGACATCGGCGCGGCCGTGGGGCTGTCGTCCACGCCGTGCTGGAACCGCATCAAACGCATGGAGAGCGCCGGGGTGATCCGCGGCTACACCGTGGACATCGACCCGGCCAGCCTGGGCTTCATGGATACGGTGATCGTCCACGTGACGCTGGAGAGCCACAGCGAGGAAACCCTGTACGAGTTCGGCCGGGCGCTGGCGCAGATTCCCGAGGTCCTGGAGGCCTTCCTGGTCTCGGGCGACTATGACTATTACATCCGCATCGCCGTGCGCGACACCCGGGACTACGAACGCCTGCTGCGCGAGCAGCTCTACCGGATTCCGGGAATCCGGCACAGCAAATCGTGCTTCGTGCTGCGCCGGCTGAAGGAAACCCAGCTGCCGCTGACCGGCCCGTCGGATTGATGGCGCGTCAGCGCAGCACGAAATCCACCGGCCGGGCGGGCTCGGGCAACGGCCGCACGCCCAGGCCTTCCAGCAGGTCGATCTCGATCACCCGGGCCAGGGCCGACAGCGGCAGATCGTTCTCGTCCGTGCCGAACGGGTCTTCCAGCTCGTCGCCCACGGCATCCAGGCCGAAGAAGGTATAGGCCACGATAGTGACCGCCACCGGCATCAGGTATTCCAGCGCCCCGACCAGCCCGAACGGCAGCAGCAGGCAGAACAGCCACGCCGTCCGGTGCAGCAGCAGCGAATAGGCGAACGGCGACGGCGTGAACTTGATCCGCTCGCAAGCCGCCTGGATGGCGGCGCAGGCGGCCACGCGCCGGGTCAGCCCTTCGTACAGGATGTCGCTCAGCTCATCGCGCCGCAGGCAGGCGGCCAGGTCGCGGTTGATGGCCATGAGCAGGGCGTCCGGCACGTTCCGGCATCCGGCCAGCGTCTCGGCCTCGTCCTGCTGCACCCAGGGCCGCGCCGCGGCGGCCATGTCCTCTTCGCGCAGCCTTGCGGCCAGCGCGTAGGCAAAGCCGATGCAGCGCCGCACGATGCGCTCCTGCAGCGGATTGGCCGTGCTAGCGGCCAGCAGCACCGCGCTCTCGCGCGCCAGGCTGCGCGCCTGCACGATCAGTTCGCCCCATTGCTTGCGGGCTTCCCACCAGCGGTCGTAGCAGACGTTGTTGCGAAAGCCCATGAACACAGACAGGGCCAGGCCGAACAGCGAGAAAGGCACCGCCGACAGATGGGCGGGCGAAAACCATTGCCGGTGGTACATCCCTACCACCAGACAGGACAGCAGCGTGATGACGAGGATGCGGCTCAGGATGCGGGGGATGATGGAACCGCGCAGAACAAAGAACAGGGCCAGCGCGGAAGGACGCGGACGGACGATCATGATGCGTATTCGATCGGAAACAGGGCGGCGCACACTATACGCCCGTCGTCCTGTAAAGAAGCCGCCGATATAATTCTGTTTCGTCTCACCGCCACCGCCGCCGCCCAATGACCACCGAAGCAACCCCGATCAAGCCCTGGCACGTCGTCCGCCGCTCCAAGCTGCACGGCAATGGCGTCTTCGCCACACGCAAGATCCCGGCCGGTACGCGCATCATTGAATACGGCGGCACGCGCATCAGCGCCAAGGAAGCAGACCGCCGCCATCCGACCAATCCGGACGATCCCTTCCATACTTTCTTCTTCGCCCTCAGCTCCGGCCGCGTGATCGACGGCGGCGACGAAGGCAACGACGCGCGCTGGATCAACCATTCCTGCGAGCCCAATTGCGAGGCCCAGGAAGGCAAGCACGGCAAGCGCGTCTACATCGTCGCGCTGCAGGATATCCCGCGCGGCACCGAGCTGTTCTACGACTACGGCCTGGTGCTCGACGGCCGCATCACCAAGAAGCTCAAGGAAGGCTACCGCTGCCTTTGCGGCACGCCGCCGTGCCGCGGCACGATGCTGGCGCTGCCCAAGAAAAAGCAGAAGGCCGCCAAGCCGGAAACCGCCGACGCCGCGTCCTGAACGCGGGGCGGGGATCCGTCCCCAGGAACGGCCAAGACCCCGGCCGCGACGCGCGTATTCCGCGCCCCGCCCCGGACAGGCGTACAATCACCCGGTCGTTAACACGACATGCAGTACGTCTTCAGGGCGGGGTGAAACTCCCCACCGGCGGTATGCCATGCAATGTGGCGAGCCCGCGAGCGCCCGGCGTCCATCACGGACACTGGGGTCAGCAGATCTGGTGAAATGCCAGAGCCGACGGTCATAGTCCGGATGAGAGAAGATGTGCCGGCACAATTCCGCCTGTCCTGGCGCGCCCGCGTCCGGACGACGGTATTGCGTTCGGCTGTCGAGCAGCCCTGGAACGTTTTTCGCCCCTTTCAACTTGCGAGAGCGTTTCCAATGTCCAACGTTACCCTTACCCAGCAGTCCCCCATCCCCAGCCTGGCTTCGCAGCCCTTCGCCGCCCGCCTGCAGCGCGCCCTGCATCATCTGCGCCTGGGCCGGCCGGTCATTCTCATGGACGACTTCGACCGCGAGAACGAGGCCGACCTGATCGTCGCGGCCGACAAGCTGACCGTGCCCGTCATGGCCCAGCTGATCCGCGACGGCAGCGGCATCGTCTGCCTCTGCCTGCCCGGCGAAACCCTGGACCGCCTCGGCCTGCCGCCCATGGTCCAGCGCAACCAGAGCCGCTACGCCACCGCCTTCACGGTTTCCATCGAGGCGCGCGAAGGCGTCAGCACCGGCGTATCGGCGGTGGACCGCGTCACCACCATCCGCGCCGCCATTTCCCCGGCCGCGCAAAGCGAAGACATCGTCAGCCCGGGCCACGTGTTCCCGCTGCGCGCCCAGCCGGGCGGCGTGCTGACCCGCCGCGGCCACACGGAAGGCTCCGTGGACCTGGCGGTGCTGGCCGGCTTGCGTCCGGCCGGCGTGCTGTGCGAACTGATGAATGCCGACGGCACGATGATGCGCGGCGCGGCGCTGGAGCGCTATGCCGCCCTGCACGGGCTGGTGGCGCTGACCATCGCCGAACTGGCCGACCACCTGCAACAGTTGAAGGACGGCCAGGCGGAAGCCATCGACGATGAAATCCTGGAAATGGCTGCAACGGCCTGATGCTTGCGAAGGCGGCGCCGGCTCCGGCGCCGCCCTGCTTCTCAGCGCCGCCCCTTGAGCGCCACGGCCACGACCATCGCCGCCAGCGCGCACGCGCCGCCCATCGCATACACCGCGCCGTAGCCCTGCGCCCCGGCCAGCCAGCCGGCCGCCGGGCTACTCAGCCCCAGGGCGATGTCCAGGAAAGCCACATACGCGCCCATGGCCATGCCGCGGCTTGCCGCAGGCACGCGGCGCACCGCCTCCACGCCGAAGGCCGGAAACGCCAGCGAATAGCCCGCGCCCGTCAGTAGCGCCCCGGCATAGGCCCAGGCCGGCGTGGAGCCGGTCCAGATCAGCCACTGTCCCGCCGCTTCTATCAGCACGCAGACCAGCGCCACGCGCGCGCCGCCCAGCTTATCCGGCAGTCCGGCAAAGAACACCCGGGCCAGGATGAAACCCGCGCCGAATGCGGTGAACATCCAAGCGGCGCCGTTCCAGCCCCGCTGCGAGAACAACAGGCTCACGAACGCGGTGATCACGCCGAAGCCGACGCTGGCCAGGGCCAGGCCCGCGCCGGGCAGGAGCACCAGTCCCAGCACCCGATAAAAGGGCGTGCGCGCGCCGCCCGCTGCGCGCACCCCGCGCAGCGGCAAAACCAGCGCCAGGGCCGCCAGCGGAATCAGGGCCGTGGCCCAGGCGATGCCCGCGAAGCCGGCGGCGCCGTAGAGCCGCATGCCGGCCGGCGCGCCCAGCGCGTAGGCGGCGTAGATCGCCACGCCCACCCAGGCCATCACCCGGCCCGCGTTCTGCGGCCCCACGCGCCCCACGCCCCAGCTCAAGGCGCCGGTGACGATGAGGCTTTCCGCGCAGCCCATCAGTGCGCGCCCGGCAAGCAAGGCAGCCAGGGCCGCCTGCGGCCTGGCCGACAGATCGTCGGCCAGCAGATAGAACTGCCCCGCGATCGAGCCCAGCGCGAAGCCGCCCACTACCGCGCGCTTGGCGCCGCGACGATCGGCCAGGGACCCCGCATAGGCGCGCGACAGCAGCGCGGCGGCGAACTGCAGGCCCGCCACGACGCCGACGACCAGCGCGCCCATGGCGAGCGTGCCGTCCACGTATAGAGGCAGCACCGGCATGGGCAGGCCGACCATGAAAAAGCCGACGAACACCGCCAACGCCAGCGGCAGGATTTGCGCGAAAACGGAACGCGCGGGTCCGTGGGCCGAGGGCATGGCCCCGGCCGCAGATAGATTCGACATGGATATTCCTTGGACAGGTGATTGCGTCCCGCCGCCATCGCACGGAAACCGTCGATGGCATAATCCGCCCATGCGGGGCGGCCTTCGGGATCGCCTGACGGAAATTTTATGAGCCATTGCTCATGTTTTATACTCGCCTTTTATCTCGCCCATGACCGCCATCCCACAGCCCCGGAAATCGCCGCGCCAGCTCAGATCCCAGCACACCGTGGATACGATTCTGCAAGCCACGGCTCGCGTTTTGGCCACGCATGGCTATGCCGGCACCAATACCAACCTGATCGCGGAAACCGCCGGCGTCAGCGTCGGTTCGCTGTACCAGTACTTTCCCAACAAGAACGCGCTGATCGCCGCGCTGCACGACCGCCACGACAACCAGATGCTGGACGTCATCGACGAGGTCCTGGACAGCAATCCCGCCGCCACGCTGCGGGAGCGCGTCGCGGCCATCGTGCAGGCCATGCTGCATGCGCATTTACTGGAACCCGCGCTGCACCGCGTGCTGGAACGGGAGTTTCCGCTATTCGACCAGCCGCACGAACACAGCCGCGCCGACCAGGACATCCATCGCCGCATGCGGCACCTGCTGGAGTTCCATCGCGGCGAGATCGCGCAGCAGGACCGCGACCTGGCGACCTACGTGGTGCTGCGCATCATGGAATCGCTGGTGCACGCGGCGGCGCTGGAGCCGCCCGCCGGCTTCTCGCCGGAGCAGCTGGAACAGGCGGTGGTCGATGCGGTGATGGGATACCTGGGCACGCCCGCCGCCGCGGGCCGGCCGGCGCCGCGCAAGGCGGCGGCCAAAACGGTGCGCCGCTAGGGCGCCTCGGCCATGCGGGCCAGGCAGTCGGCGGCCTCGCCCTGGACGATGCGGGCGCTGCACGCCAGCATCAGGTTCAGGCCCAGCCCGAAGTCTTCGACGGTGTAGCCCTCCGCATCCACCATGCGCGATACGCCATCGTCTGCCGCCGCCCCGACAGCCACCTGGTCGATCAGCGATCCGGCCTGCCGGGTATGGCCCCAGACGGGTTTGCCGCAGGCGATGGCGTAGCCCACCTCGAACGCCGTCCCGGAATCGGGCTCGGCGCCGCGGAACGGGTTCAGGTTGGCCATTACCATGTCGGCGCGGCGGATCAGGGCGACGTTCTCGCGATAGATCCATTGCGCCAGCGCCGGGCCGGACAGGTCCCGGGGCGCCTGATTATCCAGGGGGAACAGGCCTTCGAAACCATGGGCGGCGCACAGCGCCTTCAGCCTTTCGCCGTGCGCCTGGGCATCGGGCAGGAACACGTCGAAACCGGCGAGATACACGCTGCGCATGGGACTACTCCGGATCGGAGACGTTGAAGGCTTCGCCCGTGGCGAAGAAGGAACCACCGGCCAGATAATGGACCGAGCGGCGCTCGTCGTCCGGGAAATGCCAGCGGTTGCCCGAAAACACTTCCGGCGCGGCCCAGGCGGCTACGACTTCGCCGATGAACAGATCGTAGGCCTGCTGGTTGTGCGGCTCGGGCACGACCCGGCACTCCAGCCAGCCCAGGCAGCCGCTGACCAGCGGCGCGCCGATCTTGCTGGCCGGAAACGTCGCCAGGCCGCTGGCCTGGAACTTGTCTTCGCCGCGCCCGGAATGCGATCCCACCTGCAGCGTGGCCTGGGCCTGCGCGCGCGAGGGAATGCACAGCGCGAACTCGCCGGACGCTTCGATCAGCTCGCGCGTGTAGGTGTTCTTGTCCACCACCACCAGCATCTTGGGCGGACTGAAATCCAAGGGCATGGCCCAGGCCGCGGCCATGACGTTGCGGGCCTCGCCGTGCGCGCTGGTCACCAGCACGGTGGGGCCGTGGTTCAGCAGCAGGTAGGCGCGCGGCAGTTGGACGGGCTCGATGCGGGACATGATCCGCTTCCTTTCAGGACGAATGGGCCTTTGGGGGGCCGACGCTAGAACATGCCGTTCTGGTTGGCCGGATTCTCGGGAATCTCCTGGCTCACGTCCCAATGCTCGACGATCTTGCCGTTCTCCACCCGGAAGATATCCACCACGGCCTGGCCGCGGTCTTCCGGCGAATCGCGCCACAGGTTGTGGATCATTACCAGGTCGCCCTCGGCGATCACCCGCTTGATCTCGACGACGGACTGCGGATGCTGCTCGAAGTAGGCCGGGAAGAAATCCACCATGGGCTCAATGCCGTCCTGCATGTACGGATTGTGCTGCGTATAGCCGGGGCCGACATACCGGCGCACCGCCTCGTCGATGTCGCGGTCCTGGAACATCATGCGGAAGAAGGCCACCACGATGTCCTTGTTGGACTCGGGCGCGGCCGCGCGCGCGGGCGCGATCGCCAGGGTGGCGGCGGCAACCAGCATACAGAAGGCCAACGATTTCAACTTCATACGCATACAGGACGACTCAGGTCATGACGCCGGTTGGCGCGGTCTGCCAGTTTACAAATAAATACGCGGACACCGTGACCTTTCCCGCAATGGAAAAAGGGGCCTTGCCCAGGCCCCAATTTTCCCGGCCGCCCGAGGACGGCATGCCATCGGATCAATAGCCGACGGTATAGCGGCGGCGCGAGTGCTTGGGCGTCTCCAGTTCGTCGGCCAGCGCTATCGCATAGTCTTCCATGGAGATCCAGCTCTTGCCCTCATCGTCGGCCAGCAGGGTATCGTCGCCGACGCGGAACTTGCCGGTGCGCTCGCCCGGCTCGAACAGCGCGGAAGGCGACAGGAACGTCCAGTTCAGCACCTTTTCCTGGCGCAGCACGTCCAGGAACACCACGCCGGCGCGAGCCTCGGGCTTGTAGGCGTCCGGGAACTCGGGCGTATCGATCAGCATCTTGCCGGGCGCCACCTGCAGGCTGCCCGCGCCCCCCACCACCAGCAGGCGCGGCACGCCGGCGTCCTTCACGGCATGAAGCAGGGGCTTGGCGTCGGAGGAAACAAAGCGCGACGCGCTGATCACGGCGTCGTGGCCGGCCAGGATCGAGGTCAGCGCCTCCGGATCCGTGGCGTCGCCCTGCTTGATGGTCAGGCCGGGCTGGGGATTCACGTCGGACAGGTTGCGGGCGATACCCGTGACCTGGTGGCCGCGCTTGAGCAACTCATCCGCCACGCGCGAACCCACGCGGCCGGTAATTCCGATCAATGCGACTTTCATGGTCTTGCTCCTTGGAAAGGGAAGCCGGGTCGGCCGCCGCACCATGCGGCGCTGCGCGTCCAGCTCAGGCAAAGCCATACTATTCGGTCAAATCCGATCAAAAAACCCGCTAAAGCGGAAGAGTTTTTTGCATTTCATGCACCAATCTTGCGAAAACCAAGCAAGAAGGGCGCCATGGCGGCAAATCGATCGGTTCGGGCCGCCCTGCCAGTTTGCGCTCCGCGGCCCCGCTTGAACAGGGGCCGCGAACCGGGGGCGGGGGGCGCTCAGCCGGCGGCCCGCTGCGCCTGGTAGACCTGCAGATGCGCGTAAGCGGTGCGCAGGTAGGTCGCGTCCACGCCCAGCGTGCGGGCGCGGCGGAGCATGTCGCCCACGATGTGGTCGGCCTCGACCGGCAGGCCCTGGCGCAGGTCCCGGAACATCGAGGCGGTCATGGGCTGCGTGGGATCGGTCAGGATCTTGCGCGCCGACGCGTCGGCTTCGGGCCGGACCGCGTGGCCGGACGCGGCGGCGACGGCCTGCGATTCCTGCAGCAGCGTGCGCAGGATGTCGAGGCCGTCATCGGTGGAGGCAATTTGCCCGACGGACCCGCGCATCATGCAGGTGGCGGCCGCCAGCGTGGTCAGGAACACGTACTTTTCCCAGATGTCCTGGTAGATCTCGCCGCTCAGGCGGCAGGAATACTCGCCGCCGGCCAGCGCCTGCTCCAGCGCTTCGCAGCGCGCGCTGCGCGCCGGGCCCGCGCGTTCGCCGAAGACGATGCTGGCGTGCTTGCCCAGGTGCACCACTTCGCCCTCGGGGCCGAGCGTGGCGTTGATCTGGCAAAGGCCGCCCAGCACGCGATGGGGCTCGAATTCGCGGTCCAGCACATCGTATTGCAGCACCCCGTTCATGATGGGCAGCACGGCCGTGTCCGGCCCGATCGCGGGGCGGATCGCTTCGATGGCGCTGGGCAGGTCATAGGCCTTGCAGCTGAGCACCACGACGTCGTAGCTGCCCTGCAGGGTCTGCTGCGTGGCCAGTTGGGGATGCAGCGTGGCATCGCCCAGCGGGCTCTGGATGCGCAACCCCTGCTCGCGGATGCGCGCGGCGCGCGGCTCGCGCACCAGGAATGTCACGTCCGCGCCGGCCTGGGCGGCGCGCCCTCCGAAATACCCGCCGGTGCCGCCAGCGCCCAAGAACAACAACCGCATGTCTGTCTCCTGTCAGGGCCCTGCGCCGACAGCGCGGGCCGATGGCGGAATTATGCGCCTTGCGCGGGCGCGGCGCGCTTGTGCTCGGCCCAGGCCTCGTATCCGCCGCGCAGGGCCCAGGTGTTGGGATAGCCGGCGGCGCGCAGCCGCGACGCCAGCAGCGCCGCCGAGACCTCGTTGGGGCAGGCGCAATAGACGACGATGTCGGAATCCAGCGCCCCGGCGTCCAGCTTGGGCAGGGGCGCCTTCAGGTCCACCGCGATCGCGCCCGGGATCCGCTGCTCGTCGCGCACCGCCTCGGGCCGCACGTCGAAGACGAGCGTGTTGCGGCCATCCTCGCGCCACTGCATCAGCTCATCCACCGACAGGCGGGGGATGACGCGCAGGCTGCGCAACAGGATCCGGCGCCGCAGGAAGCGCGCCAGGATGTACAGCGCCAGCACCGCCGCCAGCAGGCCCAGGCCCATCGCGCCATAGGTGCCCAGGATCTCGAGGACATCGTTCACGACGTTGTGGAACAGGCCGCCCAGGAGCAGGGCCGAGCCCACCCAGATCAGGGACCCGGCCAGGTCGTAGACCAGGAAGCGGCGGTAGGCGGTGCCCGTCAGGCCCGCCATGACGGTGGACAGCGCCCCCGCGCCCGGCAGGAACTTGCAGACCAGCAGCGCCCGGACGCCGATGCGCAGATACAGGCGCTGCGTCTGGCGGATGCAGGAGTCCTGCGACAGCGACATCTTGCAGATCACGCCCAGCAGGCGCGAGCCGTAGCGCCGGCCGGCCACGTACCAGAGCGTGTCGGCCAGCAGGCAGGCGGCCGTGGCCGCCAGCCAGGGCACGGCCCAGCCGCCCGCGCCACCCAGGGCGCCGGCCGCGATCAGCATAGGGTAGGCGGGCACCGGCAAACCGGCCTGCTCCACCAGCACATTGGCGAACACCAGCCACCCGCCGTACTGTTCGAGCAGCAATTGAATGTCTTGCATGAGGCCTTCCAGCTCGCCGCGCCGCGCGCGGCTCATGATCGGATTTTAGACGCGCGAACCCGCGCCGGGCGCGCTTTCGCGCCGCAACGGCCCGTTCCAGGCGCGCGCTGTCCACCCCTTGGGACAGCTCGCACCACGCCGGTGCCGCGATTCCCCGCCAGGGTGCCTATAATCCTGCCCGGCCATCAGGTTTCCCCGACTTGTCGCGGGAATGCCCCATGGCATACAACTTGCTTCGCTCGGACTGGCTGCGAATCCGCCCCTTCGGACGGGACGCGCCTCCGTACGCTCCCGTCCAATGACCGATCCCACGCCCTCGTTTCCGACCGCTCGTCCCGGCTTGCCCGCCGGCGGCCGCCATCTGGCGCCGGGCCGCAACAGCGCGCGCGATCGTGTCCCTGGCGGCGCGGCACCCGCCGCGGCGCGCCCGCAACACCCCCGATCCCTTTCCCTCCCCGCGTAGGAGTCACCCGCATGAAAGCCCTGTTCCCCCTGTCCGGCGGCATCGCCCGCCGCGGCCTGCTCAAGCTGGCCGCCGCCGCCGCCGGCGCGCTGCTGTTCTCCGGCGCTGCCCACGCCCAGGCGCCCGCCAAGACCAAGGTCGCCGCCATCTACACGGTGCCGGTCGAACAGCAATGGGTGTCGCGCATCCACAAGGCGCTGACGGCCGCCCGCGATCGCGGCGAGATCGACTACACGTTCTCGGAAAACGTCACCAACGCCGACTACGAGCGTGTGATGCGCCAGTACGCGGAACAGGGCAACAAGCTGGTGGTGGGCGAGGCCTTCGCGGTGGAAGCCGCCGCCCGCAAGGTGGCCAAGGACTACCCGCAGACGGCATTCCTGATGGGTTCGTCCGGCAAGCCCCAGCAGCCCAACTTCTCGGTGTTCGACAACTACATCCAGGAACCCGCCTACCTGACCGGCATGATCGCCGCCGGCATGAGCAAGACCGGCAAGATCGGCCTGGTAGGCGGCTATCCCATCCCTGAAGTGAACCGCCTGATGCAGGCCTTCATCGACGGCGCCAAAGAAGTGAATCCGCAAGCCGAATTCACCGTGACGTTCATCGGCTCCTGGTTCGATCCCCCGAAGGCCAAGGAAGCCGCCTTCGCGATGATCGACAAGGGCGCTGACGTGCTTTACGCCGAGCGTTTCGGCGTCTCGGACGCCGCGAAGGAACGCGGCAAGCTCGCCATCGGCAACGTGATCGACACGCAGCCCCAGTACCCCGAGACCGTGGTGGCCTCGGCCCTGTGGAGCATGGAGCCGACCATCGACGAGGCGCTCAAGCAGGTCAAGGCCGGCACCTTCAAGGCCGACGATTACGGCCAGTATTCGCTGATGAAGCACAAGGGCTCGTCGCTGGCGCCGCTGGGCACGTTCGCGGCCAAGATCCCGGCCGACCTGATCGCCAAGGTGGAAGCCAGGCAGAAGGCCATCCTGGACGGCAGCTTCAGCGTGAAGGTCAACGACAAAGAACCCAAGTCCTCGGCACGATGAACCAAGCGCCTCTCGCCCTGCGACTGACGGGGATCACCAAACGCTTCGGCAGCCTGACGGCCAACGACGGCATATCGCTTACGCTCGCCCAGGGCGAGGTGTTGGCCCTGCTGGGCGAGAACGGCGCCGGCAAATCGACCCTGGTGTCGATCCTGTTCGGCCACTACGTGGCCGACGCCGGAGGCATCGAGGTCTTCGGCAAGCCCCTGCCCGCCGGCCGGCCCGACGCCGCGCTGGCGGCCGGCGTGGGCATGGTGCACCAGCACTTCACGCTGGCGGACAACCTGACCGTGCTGGACAACATCATGGTCGGCACGGAATCCCTGTGGAAGCTGGCGTCAGGCCGCGGCAGGGCGCGCAAGCGCCTGGTCGAGCTGGGCCAGCGTTTCGGCCTGGGCGTGGATCCGGACGCGCGGGTCGGCACGCTGTCCGTCGGCGAGAAACAGCGGGTCGAAATCCTGAAGGCGCTCTACCGCGGCGCCCGCGTGCTGATCCTGGACGAGCCCACCGCCGTGCTCACGCCGCAGGAAGTGCAGGACCTGTTCGCCACCCTGCGCGGCTTCGTCGACGAAGGCCTGGCCGTGATCTTCATTTCGCACAAGCTGGACGAAGTGATGGCCGTGTCGCGCCGCGTGGCCGTGCTGCGCCAGGGCAAGCTGGTCGCCGAACGCGATACCGCCGGCACCAGCCCCGCGGAGCTTGCGGAACTGATGGTGGGCCGCAAGGTCGTCATGCCGCACGCCGAAGCCGTGGCGGCGGCCGAGCGGACCGCGCCCGTCGTCACCCTGTCGCAGGTCTCCGTGCGCGACGGCCGCGACGGCGCGCTGCGCCTGGACGGCCTGGACCTGGTGGTGCATGAACATGAAATCGTCGCCATCGCGGGCGTGGCCGGCAACGGCCAGCAGGCGCTGGTCTCGGTGCTGACCGGGCTGCGCCAGCCGTCCGACGGCACGGTACGCCTGGGCCCCGAGCACGCTGCCGCGCCCACGACGCCGGCCGGCTGGACGGCCGCGCGGGTCGGCCGCATCCCGGAGGACCGCCACGGCGAAGGCATGATCGGCGACAGCCCCTTGTGGGAGAACGCCATCGTCGAAGACCTGAAGGACAAGCGCTTCGCGCGCTACGGCCTGATCCGCGCGCGCGCGGGCAAGGCGTACGCCGCGTCGCTCGCCAAACAGTTCGACGTGCGCGCGGCCTCGCTGGACGTGCGCACGCGCAGCCTGTCCGGCGGCAATATGCAGAAGCTGATCCTGGGCCGCACGCTGGCGCGCGAGCCGCGCTTCATCGTGGCCGACCAACCCACCTGGGGCCTGGACATCGGCGCGGTGGCCTATGTGCGCGAGCAGCTCCTGGCGGCCCGCAAGCGCGGCGCCGGCGTGCTGCTGGTGTCCGAGGACCTGGAAGAGATCTTCGCGCTGGCCGACCGCATCGCCGTGCTGTGCGGCGGCAAGCTGGTCGCCGTCAAACCGGTAGCCGACTGGACGCCCGCCACGGTGGGCCTGGCCATGACGGGCACCCGCGTCTGACGGACCGTCAGCGCCTCTCTATTGAGCATTTTTCGCATGAAACTGATCCTGGAACGCCGCCCCGAGCCCAGCCGGCTGGCGCTGGCCTTGGCCCCCATCGCGGCCATCCTTTTTACCCTGGCGGTCTGCACCCTGCTGGTGGCGTGGGCGGGCGCTCCCGTGGGCCGCACCTACGCGCTGCTGTTCGAAGGCGCGTTCGGCTCGCGCTTCGCCCTGTCCGAAACGCTCACGCGCGCCACGCCGCTGATGCTGACGGGCCTGGCCTGCGCCGTGGCGTTCCGCGCCCGCTTCTACAACATCGGGGCCGAGGGCCAGCTGTATCTGGGCGCGCTGGCGGCGGTCGCCGTGGGCGGCCTGCATGACGGCACGGGCTTCGACCTGCCGGTGCCCGCGCTGTTCGCGGGCATGATGCTGGCCGCCGCGCTCGCGGGCGCCTTGCTGTTGCTCATTCCCGCGCTGCTGAAGACCCGCCTCGGCGTGGACGAAGTGGTCACTACGCTGCTGGGCAACTTCATCGTGCTGCTGTTCGTCTCGATGATGCTGGACGGCCCGATGAAAGACCCGATGGCCATGGGCTGGCCGCAATCCGTGGCGCTCAATGGCGACCTGGAGCTGGGCAAACTGATCGAACGCACGCGCGCCCATACGGGCCTGCTCTGGGCCGCCGGCCTGGCGCTGGGCCTGTGGCTGCTGAACCGCTACACCGTGTTCGGTTTCCAGATGCGCGCTGTGGGCGCCAATGCCCACGCCTCGCGTTTCCTGGGGCTGCCCGTGAACCGCGTCATGCTGGGCACCGCCATGCTGTCCGGCGCGCTGGCCGGCCTGGCGGGCGCGATCGAGGTGGCGGGCCGCACCAGCTACGTCACCCTGGACATGTCGCCGGGCTATGGCTACACGGGCGTCGTGGTCGCCATGCTGGCGGGCCTGCACCCGCTGGGCGTGATCCTGGCCAGCCTCTTCGTCGCCGGCATGCTGGTGGGCGCGGACAGCATGAGCCGCGCCATCGCCGTCCCGAACTACATCGCCGACGTCATCGTCGCCACCTCGTTGCTCGCCATGCTGGTCGCGACGTTATTCGCGCAGTACCGCCTGCGCAGCCAGGCCTGAGGAGCGCGCCATGGAATGGATGGATCTGATGAGTTCCCCGGCCTTCTGGGTCGCCGTGCTGCGCCTGGCCACGCCGCTGATACTGGGGACGCTGGGCGTGCTGCTGTGCGAACGCGCCGGCGTCCTCAACCTGGGCATCGAAGGCATCATGGTGGCCGGCGCCTTCACGGGCTGGCTGGCGGTGTACCTGGGTGCGCCGCTCTACGTGGGCGTGCTGGCCGCGGCCCTCGCGGGCGCCGTCTTCGGCCTGTTGCACGCGGTGCTGACCGTGCCGCTGGGCCTGTCGCAACACGTTTCCGGCCTGGGCGTAACCCTGCTGGCCACCAGCCTCAGCTATTTCGCGTACCGCGTCACCTTCCCCAGCGTAAATACGCCGCCCACGATCACCCCGTTCGCCGAAATGAAGTTCCTGGACGGCATTCCGCTCATTGGACCGGTGCTGGCGGGGCAGACGCCCATGACGCTGATCGCGCTGGCCGCCGTGCCGATACTCGCCTGGGTGCTGAACCGCACGCCGGTCGGCCTGGCGATCCGCATGGTGGGCGAGAATCCGGCGGCCGCCGAAGGACAGGGCCTGTCGGTGACGCGCCTGCGCATGAGCGCCATCGTGGCCGGCTCGGCGCTGATGGGCGTGGCCGGCAGCTTCCTGACGCTGGCCGCGTTCAACGCCTTCTTCTTCAACATGGTCAACGGCCGCGGCTGGGTCTGCGTGGCGCTGGTGGTGTTCGCGTCGTGGCGCCCCGGCAAGGCGCTGCTGGGCGCCCTGATATTCGCTTTCTTCGACGCCTTGCAGCTGCGCATGCAGCAGGGCGGCGCGGCCTTGCCCGGCTTGCCCGAACTGCCGTACCAGGTCTATCTGATGCTGCCCTATATCCTGTCCATTCTCGCCCTGGTGGTGATGGCGCGCCGCGCCGCCTACCCGCAGGCCCTGATGAAGCCCTATCGCAAGGGTGAACGGTAGGGTCCCCCGAAGCGCTGCGCGCTCCCCCTCAAGGGGGCGTCGCGACGGACCGGCGGAGCCGGCTCCGTGCAACCCCGATTGTGGGGCACCTGTTTAATGCCGCCGAGGGCTTGCGCATTACCATGAACGACTGAAAATTTTTCCACAGAGAACTCCATGCTCGATCTGATCCTTAGAAACTGTGCGTTGCCGGACGGCCGCCACAACATCGACATCGGCATCGCCGGCGGCCGCATCGCGGCCTTGGAGCCGGCGCTGAAGGCCGAGGCCGCACAAACGGTGGACGCGGGCGGCCAGCTGGTGTCGCCGCCCTTCGTGGACGCCCACTTCCACATGGATTCCACGCTGTCCTTCGGCCTGCCGCGCGTGAACCAGTCGGGCACGCTGCTGGAAGGCATTGCGCTGTGGGGCGAGCTCAAGCCGCTGCTGACCCAGGAGGCGCTGGTGGAACGCGCGCTGGCGTACTGCGACTGGGCCGCCGCAAAGGGCCTGCTGGCGATCCGCTCGCACGTCGATGTGTGCGACCCGCGCCTGCTGGCCGTGGAAGCGCTGCTGCACGTGCGCGAACGCGTCAAACCCTACCTGGATCTGCAGCTGGTCGCGTTCCCGCAGGACGGCGTGCTGCGCGCGCCCGGCGCGCTGGACAACCTGAAGCGAGCGCTGGACATGGGCGTGGACGTGGTGGGCGGCATTCCCCACTTCGAACGCACCATGCAGGACGGCGCCGAATCCGTGCGCATTCTGTGCGAACTGGCGGCCGAACGCGGCCTGCGCGTGGACATGCACTGCGACGAAAGCGACGATCCGCTGTCACGCCATATCGAAACGCTGGCCTACCACACGCAACGCCTCGGGCTGCAGGGCCGCGTCACGGGCTCGCACCTGACGTCCATGCATTCCATGGACAACTACTACGTGTCCAAACTGATTCCGCTGATGCGCGAGGCCGGCGTGGCCGCGATCGCCAATCCGCTGATCAACATCACGCTGCAGGGCCGCCACGACACGTATCCGAAGCGCCGCGGCATGACGCGCGTGCCGGAACTGCTGGCCGCCGGCGTGCCGGTGGCCTTTGGTCATGATTGCGTGATGGACCCCTGGTACAGCCTGGGCTCCGGCGACATGCTGGAGGTGGCGCACATGGGCCTGCACGTCGCCCAGATGACGGGCCAGGACGCCATGCGCGCCTGTTTCGAGGCGGTGACCGCCACGCCCGCGCAGATCCTCGGGTTGGACGAAACGGGGCTGGCGGTCGGCAAGCGCGCCGACCTGGTGCTGCTGCAGGCGCGCGACCCGGTCGAGGCGCTGCGCCTGCGCGCCACCCGCCTGATGGTGATGCGCGGCGGCAACGTGATCGCGACCACGCCGCCCGCCACCGCCACCCTGAACCTGCCCGGACGCCCCGGCCAGGTCAGCTTTCAGACACCGGCCCGCTGACGAACCCGGGCCGCCGCGCCGCGGTCACGATGATCTCGACCAGCAGTTCCGGCGCGGCGAGCTTGGCCTCGCAGGTGGCGCGGGTGGGCATGGCGTTGGGCAATGCCCACTCCGCCCACACGGCGTTCATGCCGGCGAAGTCGCGGTCGATGTCCTTCAGCCAGATCTGCACGGACAGCAGGCGCGATTTGTCCGTGCCGGCCTGCGCCAGATAGCCGTCTATCTTTGCCAGCGCGTCGCGCGTCTGCTCGGCGATGCCGCCGGCCGCCGATGACGTTACGCCCGCCACGTACACCGTGTCGCCGTGGATCACGATGCGGCTGAGGCGCTGGTTGGAATCCTTGCGCACGATATCAGTCATTGGTCTTGCTCCTTTGGGGATGAATCCGGCCCCGATGAGGGGTCCGTAAAACGTTCAATCCTGAACGGCGCGATCGGCAGGCCGGTCGCGCCGGTCGTGATCAGGTCGGCCATGATGCGGCCCACGATAGGACCCAGTTCGAAGCCGTGGGCCGAAAATCCAAAAGCATGGAAGGCGGTCTCGTGGCGGCTGCTGCGACCGATGACGGGAATCTCGTCCGGCATGGCCGCCTCGATGCCTGCCCAGCCCCGGTTCACCACCGCGTCCCGCATGTGCGGAAACAGGTCGCACACCGTGCGCGCGCCTTCGGCCAGCGAACGGAAATCCAGCTCGGTCCATTCCGCGTCGCGGTCCACCCAGGCCCGCCGCCCGCCGCCGATCAGCACCGTGCCGTTCGAGCGCTGCTTGAACGACAGCGCGCGGCCCGTACCCAGCACCACCGGATCCAGGAAATGGTCCATGCGCAGCGTTACGAGCATCATGGGGCTGATCGCGGTCAGCGGCACCGGTTCGCCCCATTGCGCCGCGATGCGATCGGCCCAGGCGCCCGCGCAGTTCAGCACCTGCGGCGCCGTATACGTGCCGGCGTCCGTCTCCACGCGCCACTGTCCGTCGCGGCGCGTCACCGCAAGCACGCGCACGCCTTCCAGGAAGCGGGCCCCCAGGCTGGCCGCCTTCATGCGGAAAGCCAGGGTGCTGCGGTAGGGGTCCGCGGCGGCATCCTCGCGCGCGATCAGCCCGCCTTGCACCGTGGGCGCCAGCGCCGGAATCAGCGTCCGCAGGTCTTCTGGACTTATCCACTGCTCGTGGGTGTAGCCGTGGTCTGTCATGGTTTGCAGGCGGGCGCGCAGCAGGGCGGCATCCTCGGCGTTCTCCGCCACGCGCACCTGGCCGTGCTGCTCGAAGCCGCAATCATCGTCCACCAGCTCGCCGATGCGGTACCAGAGCTCGCGCGAGGCCAGGGCCAGCGGCACCTCGGCCAGATGCCGCGACAGGGTGCGCACGCCGCCCGCGTTCACGCCCGAGGCGTGACGGCCCACGTAGTTTTTCTCGATCACCAGCGCCCGCACGCCCGCGCGCGCCAGATGCAGCGCCGCCGAACTGCCGTGCAGCCCCCCGCCGATGATGATGACTTCCGCCGACCGCGTGGCACCGGTCATGTCTATTCCCTTTTTCAAGTACTCGCCCCAGGAGCGCAGTTCACAGCGGGGACGCCGAAGATCCGGCTCCGCCGGTCTTCAGGCGTCGCCCCCTCGAGGGGGCGCGCGCAGCGCTTAGGGGGTGGGTTTACCTCTTCAGGCGGACAACGGCTTGCCGGGAATCGTCCGTCTGCGGCAGCGATGCAAGCTCTCCCAGGGTCAGCGGCTTGGTCGGGAACCGCAGGCGGTAATAACCCACCTCCTGCATCGGCACGCCCCGCTCCTCGGCGATGATCTCCGACACCGTCAGCCCGCAGAACCGGCCCTGGCAGGGGCCCATGCCGCAACGCAGGAAGGCCTTCATCTGGTTGGGCCCGCTGCATCCCAGCTTGACGGTGTCGCGCACCTGCGCCGCGGTGACTTCTTCGCAGCGGCATACGATGGTGTCGCCGGTGGGTCGCCGGAAGGCATCGGGCGCCCTGTACAGGGTGTCGAAGAACTCGCGGCCGCGCACGGCCCGGGCCAGCGCGCCGCGGGGCGCCGCGGCCTCGCGGTCGCGCGCGGCCACATCGATACGGCCCAGCAGATGGGCCGCCTGCAAGGCCGCCAGGCGGCCGCGATGCTCGGCTGCCAGCGCGCCCGCGATGCCCGCGCCGTCGCCCGCCATGCCGATGCCGTCCACCGAGGTCAGGCCCCATTCGTCGGCCTGCGGCTCCCAGCAGTCCAGCGCCGCGTTCCAGCGGTGCTCCGCCCCCACCGCGCGCGACAGGTTCACATTGGGCACCACGCCCTGATGCAGCATCAGCTGTTCCGCGGGCAGCGTCCTGGTGACCCCGCCGGCCGTGTAGCGCACGCTTTGCAGCTTGCCCTCGCCGATCGCCTCCAGTGCCGTCACGCCGCGCGTGATCGGCACCGCATTCTTGACCGCGCGCAACAGCTTCAAGCCCTTGCCCAGGTAGGGCGAGCGCAGGAAACCCCAGATCTTGGGCAGAGCCTGGCTGATGCGTCCCGGCGGCGTGGTTTCGAGCAGGGCGTCGATCTTCACCCCCGCGTTCAGGTATTGCCAGGCCACCAGGTACAGCAACGGACCGCTGCCGGCCAGCACCGTGCGGTCGGCGGGCACGACGCCCGCGGACTTCAGCAGGATCTGCGCGGCGCCCGCGGTAATGACCCCGGGCAGGGTCCAGCCCGGAATCGGAAAGGGGCGCTCCTGGGCGCCGGTGGCCAGCAGCAGCCGGCGCGCGTGCACGATGCGCGCCTCGCCCGCCACCGAGTAAGCCACCTCGAAGCCCTTCTCCGGTTCCGGCGCGGTGCGCTCGGCCACCGCCCACACGGTGGCGCCCGGCACGTAGCGCGCGCCGGATTGCTGAAAGGGCGCCACCAGCGACGCGCCGTGCCAGTAGTCCTGGCCGAGGATGTTCCGGTCCGTCACGGGCGTGGTCGTGATGGCGCGATAGATCTGGCCGCCCGGCGCCGGTTGTTCGTCCAGCAGCACCGTGTCCACGCCCAGCTTAGCGGCCAGCGTCGCCGCCGCCAGTCCCGCCGGGCCCGCGCCCACCACCAGCAAATCGCATTGCGTCGTATCGATCATGCCTGCACCTTGCGCGCGCCCAGCTGGCGCTCGATCTTCATTCCCTCGCGCACGGCCGTCATGCAGCCCTGCTGGTTCGCCTGGCCGTCGATGGTGACCAGGCAGTCGTAGCACACGCCCATCATGCAATAGGGCCCGCGCGGCACCTCGTTCACAGCGGTGTCGCGACAGGCCTGCACGCCGCCGGCGAACAACGCCGCGGCCACGCTGTCGCCCTGGCGGCATTGCAGTTCGGCCCCGTTGACCGTTACGCGCACCGGCGCGCCCTGCGCCTGGCGCTGCGCTTCGTCAAGCCTCTTGAACATGGAACCTCCGGGTCGAGAAGGGCGCCATGTCGTCGGCCAGCGAGCCGGCGGCGATCATGGGCGCCAGATTGAGCGCGTGCGCGGCGGCCAGCGTCACGCCGCTATGGCAGGTGGCGACGAATGCCTCCGGGCACGTTTCGGATTGCTGATAGATGGGAAAACCGTCCTTGGACATCACGCGCAGCGCCGCCCAGCTGCGCACGACGCGCACGTCGCGCAGCGCGGGCAGGGTGCGCACGGCGCGGTCGGCCAGCGTGCCCAGGATGGGCAGGCCGACCTGGTTGTCCGCATAACCCGCCTCTTCTTGCGAATCGCCAATCAGCCAGGTGCCTTCGTCGGTCTGGCGCAGGGTAGACAGCGGCGTCTCGAGCATGCGGCGCGTGCGCTCCAGCACCACGATCTGGCCGCGCTGCGGGCGTACTGGCACGTCCAGGCCGACCTGGGCGCCAAGCGCCTTGTTCGACAGGCCCGAGGCCAGCACGAGCTTGCGCGTGCGCACGGTGCCGGCGGGCGTGTCGATTTCGAACACCCCATCGCGCTGACGGATGCGCTGCGCCGGACGGCGCGGCAGGTAATCCACAACCCGCTGTGCAAAACTCGTGTGCAGCGCGCGCAGCAGCTTCAAGGGATTGGCGATGCCGTCCACCGGCGTCCAGGTGGCGCCGCGCACGTCCGGGCCGATTCCCGGCACCAGATCGGCGACCTCCGCCCGATCGAGCAGCTTCCAGTCGTATTTCGCCATGCCCGGCTGCGCCAGCAGGGTCTGCATGAACTTGACGCGGGCCTCCAGCTCTTCTTCGCTCAGCAGCGCATGCAGGCCCCCGCGCTGTTCCAGGTGCACATCCACGCCGGTCTCGTCGAGCAGCTGCGCGGCAAGCCGGGGCCAGCCCGACGCCGAGGTCATGGTCCATACACCATAGCGCGGCAGGCCCATGCCCTTGCTCTGCACCCACACCAGCCCGAAGTTGCCGCGCGAGGCCCGATACGCCACGTCGCCTTCGTCCAGCACGGCCACGTGGTCCAGCTCGCGCCGCAGGCCATAGGCAATGGCCGACCCGACCAGCCCGCCGCCGATCACCGCCGCGTCGTATATCCCGCGATGCGCGGGCGCGCGCGGCGCCAGTTCTTTCTCGTCCGTCATTAGCGTCCCTTTCCTACAAACAGCTTCTCCAGGCCGACCACACGGTCCAGGATGAATATGGCGATGATCGTCACGTAGATCAGCACGGCCGACACCGCGGTCACCAGCGGGTCGATCGTGTCTTCGATATGCAGGAAGATGCGCACCGGCAGCGTGGTCGTGGACGGCGATGCAATGAAGATGGACATGGTCAGTTCATCGAAGCTCGTGATGAACGCGATCACCCAGCCGCTGACGACGCCGGGCAGCAGCAACGGCAGCACCACGCGCCGGAACGCCGTCCAGTTGGACGCGCCCAGCGATTGCGCGGCGCGTTCCAGCGCCGGGTCGATGCCCGTGGCCGACGCCAGCACCAGGCGCAGCGCGTAAGGCATGACCAGGATCACGTGCGCCACGACCAGGCCCACATAGGTGCCCGCCAGGTCCACCGTCGTGAAGAACTTCAGGAAGGCCAGGCCCAGCACCACATGCGGAATCATCAGCGGCGACAGGAAGAACGCCACCAGCGCCTCGCGGCCGCGGAAGCGGTTGCGGGCCAGCGCCAGCGCGCTGGGCACCGCTAGCACGATCGCCAGGCTGGCCGACAGCGTACCCAGGCCCAGGCTGAACCAGAACGCTTCGATGAAGCGCGGGTTGTCCAGGATGGCCCGGAACCAGCGCAGGGACAGGCCGCCCGAAGGCAGGGAGATAAACCCTTCCGACGTGAACGCCACCGCGCAGACCATGACGATGGGCGCCAGGATGAAGAGGATGAACAGCGTGTGGAACAGCAGGCCGATGGGGCCGTTCTTGAATTGCATGTCAGCCTCCCGCCTGATTGAAGACCGCGCCGTACTTGCGCTCGATGATCCGGTTGGCCGACAGCAGCACCACGACCGTCGCCAGCAGCAGCACCACGGCCAGCGCCGCGCCCAGCGGCCAGTTCAGCGTATTCAGGAATTCGTCGTAGGCGGCGGTGGCCACGTTCTTCAGGCGGCGCCCGCCGATGATGGCCGGCGTGGCGAACGAGCTAGCCGCCATCGCAAACACCATGATCGCGCCCGACAGGATGCCCGGCATGACCTGCGGGATGACGACCCGGCGGATCACGGTGAACTGCGTTGCGCCCAGCGACAGGGCCGCGGCCTCGGTCGACGGGTTGATCCGCTGCAGCGAGGCCCATACGGAGATGACCATGAAGGGCACCAGAACATGCGTGAGCGCGATGGCCACGCCCAGGTTGCTGTACATCAGGTCCACCGGCGTGGAGATAAGCCCGATGCCCATCAGCGCCTTGTTGATCAGCCCGGTGGAGCCGAACAGCAGCGCCCAGCCCAGCGTGCGCACGACGACCGAGATCAGCAGCGGCCCCAGTACCACCATCAGGAACAGCCCCTTCCACGGGTTTGCCATGCGCGACAGCACATAGGCCTCTGCCGTTCCCAGCACCAGGCAGGCCAGCGTCACGGCGGCGGCCACGCCGAAGGTGCGGGCGTAGATCTCGTAGTAGTAGCCGTCGGACAGAATCTCGAAATAGTTTTTCCAGGTAAACGTGGCCTGCATGCCGCCGTAGAACTGGAAGTCGAAGAAGCTGATCAGGATCACCAGCGCCATCGGCACCACGAGAAAGGTTGCGTACACGGCCAGCGCTGGGGTGCTCAGCACCCAGGGATTGACGCGCGCGCTCATGATGGCCGGCCTTGCGGCGGCGTGGCCACCACGCACATGTCCTGCGCGCGCCAGCGCAGATGCACGGTCTCGCCTTCGGCCGGCACGGGCACGCCGTCGTTCTGGCGGATCACCATCACCTCGCCTACCGAGGTCTCCACCTGGCACAGCCAGTGGTTGCCCTGGAAAACGCGGGTCTTCATGCGGCCGGGCAGCGCACAGGCCGCGGGCTCGGAAAACAGGATCTTCTCGGGGCGCACGATCACCGCGCCCTGCGGCACGGGGGCCCCATCCATCGAGACGTGCGCCTCGCCGATGCGGGCCCGCGTTTCGCCGCCGTATTGCTCGGCCCGCGGCGTAAATACATTGGCCTTGCCGAGGAAGCCGCCCACGAACTGGCTGGCGGGCCCTTCATATGCCTGGAACGGTTCGGCCACCTGTTCCACTCGCCCCTGGTTCATCACCACGATCCGGTCCGACAGCGCCAGCGCTTCGGACTGGTCGTGCGTGACCAGGATGGTGGTGGTGCCCACCGTGCGCTGGATGCTGCGCAGCTCCAGCTGCATTTCCTCGCGCAGCTTGGCGTCCAGGTTGGACAGCGGCTCGTCCAGCAGCAGCACGCTGGGCCGGATAACCAGCGCGCGCGCCAGCGCCACGCGCTGCTGCTGGCCGCCCGACATGCGGGCGGGATGGCGGTCGGCCAGATGCGCCAGGCCTACCAGCTTGAGCGCATCGGCCACGCGCGCCTGGCGCTCGTCCTTCCTGACCCGCTGCATCTCCAGCCCGAACGACACGTTCTCCGCCGCGGTCATGTGCGGGAACAGGGCATAGTTCTGGAACACCATGCCCAGGCCCCGCTTGTTGGCCGGCACTTTGCTGACGTCCTTGCCGTCCAGCACGATGCTTCCGCCCGAGGGCTCCACAAAGCCGGCGATCATCTGCAGGGTGGTCGTCTTGCCGCAGCCGGACGGCCCCAGCAGCGAAATGAATTCGCCCCGGTTTACGGACAGGCTCAGGTCCTGCACGGCGGCGGTATCGCCGTAACGCTTGCTCAGGCCGTTCAAAACTAGGTAGGTCATGGCTGGTTGTCCTCAGCGCTCGATTTCCCGCGTCCAGCGCTTGTTCCAGTCATCGCGGTTCTGGTTGACCGTGTCCCAATCGATCACGATCAGGTCGGCCGCGCGCTTGCCGATCGGCAGCGGCACGCGGGGGTCGTCCGTGACCTTGGCCTTCTTGTTGACCGGGCCATAGCCGTAGGCGGACGCCAGCTTCTCCTGCACCTCGGGCGAGACCAGGTACTGCACGAAGGCCTGGGCAAGGGGATTGGCGTTGGCCTTGGCCACCGGACACACCGACGACAGCAGCGCGTACGCGCCTTCCTGCGGATACACAAAGCCCACCGGGAAGCCGGTGTCGGCAAACGCCTTCACGCGGCCGCTGCCCCAGACCGAGATCACCGCCTGGCCGCTGGAGAACAGTTCTGTCATTTTGCCCGGCGACGGCTCATAGACCAGCACGTTGGGGCCCACTTCGTTCTTGAAGGTGGCGAAGCCGGGTTCGATCTTCTTTTCGCCGCCGCCGCCTTCGCGCGCATACTCCACCAGCGCGTGCAGGCCGTAGGTGTTGTTCAGCGGCGGAATCACCAGCTGCTTTTTGTATTTGGGATCCTTCAGGTCCTTCCACGAAACAGGCGGCGCCCATTTCTTTTCGTCGAAGACCTTCTTGTTGTACATGATGCCGGTGGCCACGATGCCGATGGCCACCGCTTTGTCGTCCTTGTAGCGGGCCGTGCCGTAGATATCGTCGGCCGGCAGGCCTTTGATGGGTTCGCAAAAGCCCAGCGCGATGGCCTGGTACATGGGGCCGTCATCGATGATGGCCACGTCGATCTGCTGATTGCTCTTCTGCGCCTGCAGGCGCGCCACCGTGTTGGTGGAGTTGCCCGCCACATAGTCCAGCTCGACGCCATGCTGCTTGGCGAAAGGCGGGAAGATGTCTTTGCGCATGATGTCTTCGAACGAGCCGCCGTATCCGGCCACCACCAGTTTCTGCGCCGCCGCATTGGCGGTGAGTCCGGCGGCCACCGTTGCCGCCGCGAGCACTGCAAGTACCTTGCCCATGAGAACCCCCGAGTATTGGAAGAGAACTGCAAGAACTGCCGAATGCCGCCAGGGACACGGGAGGGTCGCGCGATCGGGCGCAATGCAAAAAAGACCGCTTCCCACGTTCCTGGACTTCATGTCCGCCGTACAATTTGTCCGTACATGAATGTCCGGACAAATAATGAATCTCACGAGATGCCCTTGTCAATGGGTTATTGTCCGTACAAACCCCATATAACGATCCCAGGAGCCCTCCCATGACCCGATCCTCCGAGCGCGCGGCCGGCCCCGGCGGGGCACGGCAAGCGCACGGCAAGCCGGAGTCGCCGGCCCCCGGCGGCAATGCTGACGGCCCCCGCTACAAGAGCATTTTTCAGACGCTCTCCCAGGACATCCGCTCTGGCCGCTACCCGGTCATGACGCTGCTGCCCACCGAACACGCGCTGTGCGACCAGTTCAACGCCAGCCGCCACACCATCCGCGAAGCCATCCGCATGCTGACGGTGGCCGGCATGGTTTCGCGCCGCCCCGGGGTGGGCACGCGCGTCGAAACCGCGCGCGCCGGCACCCGTTTCACGCAACGCATTTCGCAATTCCCCGACCTGCTGCAGTACGCGCGCAACGCCGCGCTGCTGGTGCAGGACGTGCGCACCGTCAAGCTCGGCAAGCGGCTGGCCGAAACCCTGGGCTGCGAACCCGGCTTGTCCTGGCTGCATATCAACTCCATCAAGACCCTGGACGACCAGGACACCCCCGCCGCCTGCACGCTGATCTACACCGACCCTGCGCATTCGGACGTCCAGGTCGAGGTCAAATCGCGCATCTCGCTTCTGCGCCTGATCGAAGACCACTTCGGCGACCGCATCACCGAGGTCAACCAGGAGTTCTCGGCCACCCCCATCGGCGCGCCGATGGCCAGGCAACTCCGGGTCGACCCCAAGACGGCGGGCTTCGTCATCACCCGCCGCTACTACGGCGATGGCGGCGTGCTGCTGCTGGCCACCATCACCACGTTCCCCCACGACAGGATGAAATACTCCATGACGCTCAACGTGGGGTGACCGCCGCGCTGCCGCCATAGGCGGCGTGCGCCGCCTCCGCGCTGATCTTGCCGTCCGCGATATCGCGCTCGATGCGGGCCCGGGGCCGCGCTGCCGGCGCGCCGTATCCGCCGCCGCCGGGCGTTTCGATGCGCACGCTTTCACCCGGCGCCAGCGCGATGTTCGCGGTCTTGGAAAACAGCTCTTCCTCCTGCGGCGTGCCGAAGTTGCGGATCAGCCGCGCACGCCGGCCGTCGCCGCCGCCGTCCACGCCGGCCGCCACGCCCACCGTATGGCTGTCCGAGCGCGCCGAAAAGACGATGCCCGGGCCCACCGCGCGGATCTGCTTGGCGATCGCCAGGCCGCCGCGAGTACGGCCCACGCCACCCGAATCCGGGATCAGCGCGTATTCGTCCATCAGCAGCGGATACTCGTTTTCCAGCGCTTCCACCGGCAGGTTCGATGTGTTGGTCATGTGCACGTGCACCGCGTCCATACCATCCGTATCCAGGCGCGCGCCCGCGCCGCCGCCCAAGGTTTCCAGGTACACGAAATGCCCGGGGCGTCCGCGCCAGCGGCCCGAAAACACGATCGCCGGGCAGCAGTCGTTGCTCGACGCCATGATCTTCTCGGGCGGCAGCAGGCCGCGGAAGGCGCCGAAGATGGCGCCGGCCACCTTCTGCGCGGTAATGGAGCGCGCGCCCACCGCCGCCGGATGCTCGGGGTTGGTGATGGTGCCCACGGGCGCGGACAGGGAAATCGGATCGAACAGGCCCGCATTGGGCGCCAGGTCCGGATCCAGCAGGGCTTTCACGGCGTAGTACACGCAGGCCCGCAAGGCGTTGAACGGCAGGTTCATCGCGCCGCGCGCCTGCTTGCCGGAGCCTTCGAAATCGAAATGCAGGTTGTCCGGGCCGACGGTCAGCGTCACCTGGATGGGCACGGGATCGCCGCCCATGCCGTCGTCGTCCAGGTCGCTGCGGAAGGTATAACTGCCCTGCCGCAGCTCGGCGATCCGGTTGAGCAGGCGGCGGCGCGTATAGGCGATCACGTCATCCACCGAGCGCAGCACCGCGTCCAATCCCATCTGGCGGATCAGGCCCTGCACGGCGGCGGCGCCGCGGCGGTTCGTGGCCATCTGCACGCGCAGATCCAGCACGCGCTCCTCGGGATCGCGGGTGTTGGCGCAGATCAGGCGCAGCATGTCCTCGTCGGCTTCGCCATGCTTCGCGATGCGGCAGGCGGGAATGCGGATGCCTTCCTCGAAGATGGATTTCAGCCCGCCGGCGATCGACCCCGGCACTGCGCCGCCCACGTCGGAATGGTGCGCGATATTGGCCGCGAAAAAGCGCAGTTCGTCGCCCCAGAAAACGGGGGTCACGACGTTGATGTCGGGCAGGTGGCTGCCGTCGGCCAGATAGGGGTCGTTGCAGATGAAGACATCGCCTTCGCGGATCTGGCCGACGGGATACGTGCGCAGGATCGCCCCCATCGCGCCGTCCAGCGAGCCCAGGTGCAAGGGGATCTGCGTGCCTTGCGCCACCAGCCTGCCCTGGACGTCGAATAGCGCCACAGAGCAGTCCTTGCGTTCCTTGATGTTGGTCGAGAACGAGGCGCGCACCAGCGTGTTGTTCATGTCCTCGGTAATGGACAGCAGGCGGTTGCAGAACACCTCCATGCCGATGGGATCCGCCAGCGCAACGCCGGCGCCGGGATTATTGGGTTTGGTCATGCAAGCCTCCCTGCAAGCGGATGATCAGGTTGCCGTATTCGTCCACGATCGCGTCGTGCCCCACACCCACGACGGTGGTGGAACTCATTTCCTCGAGCAGCGCGGGGCCGGTAAAGCGGGCGCCGGTGGGCACGCGGTCGCGGTCGTAGACCGGCGTATCCAGCCAGCCGTGCCCGGCGCCGAAATAGGTCTTGCGCACGCCCAGCCTGGCATCTTCCAGCGCGCCGCCCACGTGGCGCGGCGCCAGCGGCGCCTTCACCACCTGACCCACGGCCTGCATGCGGCAATTGATGATCTGCACCTTCCGGTCATCCACCGTGTAGCCGTACTCGCGCTCGTGCGCCTCGGCGAAGCGGCGCGCGAACTCGGCATAGCCGCCGGGGCCGGTGTCGTCCAGGTTGACCTGCACCTCGAAGTTCTGGCCCTCGTAGCGCGCATCGATCGCGCTGTGGCAGACGCGCAAGGCCGGATCCACGCGCTCTTCGGCCAGCCAGTTCCCGGCCTGGACACGCAATTCCTCGAAGAGCGCGGAGATCGCTCCCCAGCGCTCGGCACTGGCAAGCGAGATCTCGCTTTGCACGAAGTCGAACGAAATGTCGCTGAGCAGAATGCCGCGCGCGCACATGGTGCCTGGCTCCTGCGGCACGATGACTGTCGGGATGCCGCATTCCTCGGCCACCTCCACCGCGTGCAGCGGCCCCGCGCCGCCGTAGGCGTACAGGGCGAAACGCGACAAGTCGTAGCCGCGCTCGGTCGACACCGCGCGGATGGCGCGGCTCATGTTCGCCGCCGCGATGCGCAGGATGCCTTCGGCCGCCGCCTCCATGCCCAGCCCCAGCGGCTCGGCCACGCGCTGCTCGATGACCTCGCGGGCGGCTTGCGCATGCACCGGCATGCGGCCGTTCAGCAGGGCCACGGGGTTCAGGCGCTGCAGGGCGATCTCCGCATCGGTAATGGTCGGCTCCTCGCCGCCGCGGCCATAGCCCACGGGTCCCGGCACCGCGCCCGCGCTGTGCGGGCCCACCTTCAGCGCGCCCGCGTCGTCCAGCCATGCAATGCTGCCGCCGCCCGCGCCGATCACGTGGATGTCGACCATCGGCGTCTTGACGGGATACCCCGCCACCTGCCGGTGCGACGTGAACAGCGGACGGCCGTCGCACACCAGCGATACGTCGGTGCTGGTGCCGCCCACGTCGAAGGTGACCAGGTCCAGGCTGCCGATCGCGCGCCCGACCGCCGCGGCGCCGACCACGCCCGCGGCCGGGCCGGACAGGCAGGTACGCACGGGGTACTGGCGCACCGTGGCGATCGACATCAGGCCGCCGTTGGAATGGATGGTGTGCGGCTCGTGGCGGATATCCAGGTCGCGCACCCGCTGCAAGAAGCGTTCCAGGTAACGCGCCATCTTCGGCCCCACCGCGGCGTTCAGCACGGTGGTGGACAGGCGTTCGTATTCACGGAACTCGGGCAGCACGTCGGAAGACAGGCTGATGTAGGCGTCCGGCATGACTTCGGCCACGATCTGCGCCGCGCGGCGCTCATGCGCCGGATTGCGGTAGGCATGCAGGAAGCAGATGGTCACGGCCTCGATGCCGGCCTGCGCATACCGGCTGGCCACGGCGCGCACCTGCGCTTCGTCCAGGGGCGTAAGCACCTCGCCCGCGGCATTCACGCGCTCGTCCACTTCGGCGCGGAATTCGCGCGGCACGGCCACCGGCGGCTTGCCCACGCTGTAGTCGTACAGGTGCGGGCGCGTCTGGCGTCCGATCTCCAGAACGTCGCGAAACCCGCGCGTGGTGATCAGCCCGACACGCGCGCCCTTGCGCTCGATGATGAGGTTGGTAGCCACCGTCGTGCCATGGCCCACGTGCGATACCTGCGCCGGCGATACGCCGCGCTCCGCCAGCATCTGGCCGATGCCGGTGGCGATGGCCTCCGAGGGGTCGTGCGGCGTGGAGGGCACTTTGTGAAAGTGCACCACGCCGGCGTCCTCGTCGATCATCGTGAAATCGGTAAACGTGCCTCCGACGTCTATCCCTATGCGATACATGTTTTCATTCCAGATAAAGTCTTGTCAGGCCGCCTGGGCCGGCCTCGCGAAAAAATTCCTCCCCGGCCGCCGTGCGTGCCGGCGGGTCCGATGCCGGACGCAACCCTGTTCCGTGCCGGCAGCGCGCGCAAACGGGGATCAGTCCAGGTGGATGTTGGCCTGCTTCACCACCTTGCACCACTTGCTGATTTCGTCCTTGATCATGGCGCCGAACGCCGGCCCCGCCACGTCGGACACCTGGGCGCCCTGCTGCTCCAGATAGGTTTTCATGGCGGGCGTATGCAGGGTCTGCACCAGGCCATCGGTGAGCTTCTGGCGCAACGGCTCGGGCATATTCGCCGGCGCCAGCATGCCGAACCACACCATGGCTTCGTAGCCCGGGTAGCCGGATTCCGCGACCGTGGGCACGTCCGGCAGCATGGCCGAGCGCTGCGGAGACGTCACCGCCAGCGCCTTGATCTTGCCGTCCTTGATGTAGGGATAGGACGTCATCACCACGTCCATCATCATGTTGATCTGCCCGCCCACCAGATCGATCAACGCCGGTCCGGAACCGCGGTAAGGCACGTGCACGATGGATACGCCGGCGGTCGTCTTGAACAACTCCGCCGCCAGGTGGTTGGACGTGCCCTGGCCGTTGGACGCGAAGGAGTACTTCTCGGGATCCTTCTTCAACAGCGCCACGAACTCCTGCAGGGTATTGGCGGGCACCGACCGGTTTACCGACATCACGTTGGGAATCGTGGCCACCACGGTCAGCGGCGTGAAGTCCTTGATGGCGTCGTAGGGCAGCTTGGAATAGACGCAGGGCGCGCTGCCGTGCGTGCTGACCGACCCCATCAGGATGGTGTAGCCGTCGGCCGGCTGGCGGGCCACGTATTCCGTGCCCACGGTGCCGCCCGCGCCCGGACGGTTCTCGACGATGACGTTGGCGGACAGGCGCTGGCCCAGCCCTTCAGCGATCTTGCGCGCAATCAGGTCGGTGGATCCGCCCGCGGCGAACGGCACCACGATGCGGATCACTTTGTCCGGCCAGGCGGCGCTGGCCGAGCCGGCCGCCGCGAATAATGCGGCCCCGGCGGCGAGGCGACAGCAACTGCGTAACAGCCCCTTTTTCATGGCTTGGTTTCCCCTTGTTGATAGAACTTCCTTGTGGCCGGATCATGCGTGTCCGGCGTTGGATCCGGCGTCTCGGACAGAGCCGCCACACCCTCGTTCGCTGCAACAACAAGGCCATGCTAGGCCTGCGGATTCGATGACAGCAGTCCTGCAGGTTTATATTTTTATAAACGCCATTTATAAGGGCGCCCCGTGAAGAATCCGGACCTGAACCTGCTTTTGCATTTCGACGCGCTGATGGCGTGCCGCAACGTATCGCGCGCGGCCGAACAGCTCGACATCAGCCAGCCGGCCATGAGCGCGGCGATGAACCGGCTGCGCCAGTTGTTCGGCGATCCCTTGCTGGTGCGCGAAGGCGGCGCCTGGCAGCCCACGCCGCGCGCGCTGGAGCTGCATCAGAACTTCAAACCGCTGCTGGAAAGCTGGCATCGCGCCACGCGCACGCGCGAGGCGTTCGACCCGGCGCACTCGTCGCGCATGCTGTCGTTCTATGCCACCGACTACGTGCAGTACACCTTGCTGCCCAAGCTGATTCCCCGGCTGGCCGTGGACGCGCCGCACTTCCAGCTGCAGATCGTGCCCGCGCGGCCGCAGCATGGCCTGAGCATGCTGGACACGAACCATGTGGAATTGATCGCGGGCTATTTCCCGGATCCGGCGCCCGACCTGCGCACGCGCTTCCTGTACCAGGAACCGGCGGTATGCATCGTGCGCGAAGGGCATCCCTGCCTGCGCAAGCGCTGGAACCTGGACGCCTACCTGAGCTACGGGCACCTGGACCTGGCCGCGCACACACGCTACTTCAGCACCGCGATCGACCGCATCCTGATGGGACACAACCGCAGCCGCAAGATCGTGGCGACCCTGTCCAGCTATCTGGTGTGCCCGTTCATCGTGGAGGGCTCCGACCTGATCGCGACCATGCCCGTCAGCATCGCCCGCGCCATGGCCGGCAGCGCGCGCATCGTCACGCAGAAAGTGCCGCTGACGCTGCCGCCCATCGCGGTATCGCTCTACTGGCACGAGCGCTACCAGGACGATCCCGCGCACGCCTGGCTGCGGCAGTATCTGGCAGGCGTGCTCGGCTAGGGCAGCCTCCTACTTCAACGGCAGATGGATGCGGGTCACCAGCTGCGCGGGCGGCGTGCTGCGCGGGTCGTTCATGTATTGCTCGAACATGGGGAAGTCGGCGGGCACCATGCCGCTGCCCGGCAGCCATTCCGAGAACATCCAGTTGTAGGCCTTGCCCATCTCGCTGTAGGGGCCGGTATGCACGAGCACGGCGCAACGGCCTGCGGGAATTTCGAAGCGTTCCCACCCATCGCCCAGCGCCGCGTCGGCAGCCACCGGCACGCCGGCCAGCGAACGCAAATCCCGGACCGGCACCTGTTCGGGATCGTCGAAGTACACGCCGTATCCGCAGGTGGCGGGCGTGGCCAGGCCGCGGCTGCCCGCCAGCATGAAGGCGCGGTCGAACACGGGTCCGATGTCCTGGTAGTCGCCCCGATGCGGCAGGGCCGCAAGAATGACGCCGGGAAAGTTTTCGATGGTGATGGGATACATACCGAGCTCCTGAGGGTCGAAGGGACGGGAGCGGGCAGTGCGATAGCGCCCCGGCGGAATGCCGAAGACCGCGCCGAACGCCCGGTTGAACGCCGCGTCCGACTCGTAGCCGGCACGCTGCGCCACCTCTCGCAATGGAGCCTGTGTCCCCGCCAACGCGGCCGCAGCGCGATGCATGCGGATGCGCTGCACCGTCGCGTTCACGGTTTCCCCCATCATGGCGCGATAGACCCGATGGAAGTGGTATGGCGACAGGCAAGCCAGGTCCGCCAGCTGATGCAGGTCGGGATCGGCATCCGGGTGGCTTGCCAGCCAGCGCAGGACGGGGTCCAGGCGCCGGGCGTATTGGGTCAGGGTTCCTGGCTTCATGCGAGCTCCTTGGAGTGCAATGTAGCGAAGGGACGTTTGCAGATTTTGCGGTTTCGCGGCCGGCGTACGCCGCTTCAATAGCCCCGTTGCGCGTCGTAGATGTTCGGCAGCGCCTCGCCGCGCTCGTTGGCGGCGATCAGGAATGCCGCGTGCCGCGCGCGTTCCCTGCGGTCCGGGATCGCCGCGCAATGCGGCGTGACGATGATGCCGGGATGCGACCACAGCGGGGACTCAGGCGCCAGGGGTTCCTCTTCGAACACGTCCAGGACGGCCTGGCGCAGCTGGCCGCTGTCCAGGGCCGCGATCACGTCCCGCGCCACCATGTGCGCCCCGCGGCCGGCATTGATCAGGCAGGCGCCCCGCGGCAGCTGCGACAGGGTCGCGGCGTTGAGGATGCCGCGGGTGGCATCGGTGGCGGGCAACAGGCAGACGAGAATATCCGTCGCGGCCAGAAAGGCGCCGAACTGCTCCTGGCCGGCGTAAGTCGGCAGGCCTTCGAGCCGGCTGGCGCCGCGGGACCACCCGCTGACCTTGAAGCCGACGCGCGACAGCAGCTGCGCGGAGGACACGCCCAGAAGCCCCAGGCCCATGATGCCGACCCGCAGGTCGGCGGCGATACGCACGGCGTCGAAAAACTCCCAATGGCGACGGGCCTGGTTGTCCACAGCCCGCTTGATGTCGCGGGTCAGCATCAGCGCTGACGTCAGCACGAACTCGGCCATTTCGGTCTGCGTGCGCGAGGTCATCATGCGGGCGATCGGCACGTGCCGCGGCCACTGCGGATCGGCCAGGATGTGGTCGACGCCGGCGCCGGCGCTGATAATGAGCTTGAGGTTCGGAAACGTGGCCAGCCGGCCCGGATCGGGCTCCCAGACGAGGGCATAGTCCACGCTGGCGGGGTCGACGCTCTCGTCCCAGCCCGCCACCTCCAGCCCGGGCGCGAACGCCTGAAAATGCAAGCGCCAGTCGTCGATCGCCTGAGCTCCGCCGGAATTGATGATGAGCCGCATGTCGGTCCTTAGGAAGGCGCGCCGCGCGCCTGCGGTTTTTCCACAGGCGGCGCGGCGCGCGTCGTGTTCAATGTTCGATCATGCGGTTCCAGCGGGCGTTGAAAGCCGGCCGGGCCGCGTTGATCGGATCCCAGTCCACGATCTTAGCGTTCGCCATATACCCTTGGAAGCGTTTCAGCGCTTCGGCGTTGTCGGCCGGCGCCTGGACGTTCTTGTTGGACGGGAAGTTCCCCGCCCATTCCAGCGCCTTCGCCTGCGCCTGCGCCGACAGCAGGTACAGCGCCAGCTTCTGCGACAGTTCCGGCTCGCTGTTCTTCGCGACGACGCATTCCCCTACCATCAGGATCACCGCCCCTTCCCTGGGATGCGCGTACTCCACGGGAATACCGCGCCGCTTTAGCCGGGCGATGGCGGTCGGCGTAAGCGGGAAGATCTCGGCGGCGCCGGACTGGATCATCTCG
The DNA here is from genome assembly GCF_900496965.1 of Achromobacter agilis. Taxonomy (GTDB): domain Bacteria; phylum Pseudomonadota; class Gammaproteobacteria; order Burkholderiales; family Burkholderiaceae_B; genus Achromobacter; species Achromobacter agilis. Next base: position 78,179 of record NZ_UFQB01000009.1, on the reverse strand, counting down.
GCCAGCCTGGCCGAGTTGGGGATGTACTCCCGCACATTGGGGCCGACCAAAACCGGCCATTGCCGGAAGCCCGGTTCGACGTTCCGGTCGCCGCCGCCCTGGATGCGGTTGAACATCAGGAAGGCGTGCAGGCCGAAGGTGCTGCTCGAGGCCGACTGGAAAACGACGCCGCCCTTGTACTTCGGGTCTGCCAGATCCATCCAGGAAGTCGGCGGCGCCCAGCCGCGCTCCGCGAATACCCGCGTGTTGTAGCCCAGGCCGGTCATGCCGACGTCGATGCCCGCGGCCATGCGGCCCTTCATCAATGCGGTGGGGTACAGCTCTTTCAGCACCGGATCGTCCATAAGCGGCTCGCACAGGCCCATGGAGATCGCGCGCGCCATGACGCCGTCGTCCAGGAACATGACGTGCATCTGCGGCTTGTCCTTGTGGGCCTGCGCGCGGGCCAGCACGTCCGTGGACGTGCCTGGCACCACCACGATCTTCACGTCATTGGCGCGCTCGAAATCCGGAAACACGTATTGCGTGAACGCGCGCTCCATCTCGCCGCCGTTCATGCCGACGTACAGCGTCTTCTGCTGCGCCATGGCGCCCGCCGGCGACAGCGCCGCCAACGCGGCGCCCAGCAGCCATTTTCCCGCGCCACGGCGGCGCGCCGCGCCCTGTTTCTTGTCCGTCATGGTGACTCCAGCGTTTGAGCCTCTATCAGCGCGATCGGGCGTCATTCTTCCGGAGCGCGCCCTTCAACAAAAAAGCCCGGACGCTTGCCAGGCGTCCAGGCTTTCTCATCCATGCCGACCCATTCAGGTCGGGTAGGTCCCCGGCAGCAGGATGCTGCGGTCGCCCGGCGCGATCGAGCGGCGGCCGCACAACGCCATGGTGGTGTCCATTTCCTTGTACAGGATTTCCAGCGTGCGCTTCACGCCGGCCTGGCCGTAGGCGCCCAGGCCGTACAGGAAGGCGCGGCCGATCATCGTGCCGCGCGCGCCCAGCGCCACGGCCTTCAGGATGTCCTGGCCCGAACGGATGCCGCCGTCCATCCACACCTCGATCTTGTCGCCGACGGCGTCGGCAATCGAGGGCAGGGCGGCGATGGACGACATGGCGCCGTCGAGCTGGCGGCCGCCATGGTTGCTGACGATGAGCGCATCGGCGCCGCTGTTGGCGGCCAACTGCGCGTCCTCGACATCGAGAATGCCCTTGATGATGAGCTTGCCGCCCCAGCGCTGCTTGATCCATTCGACGTCGTCCCAGCTCAGGCGCGGGTCGAACTGCTCGGCCGTCCACGACGACAGGGACGACAGGTCGCTCACGCCCTTGGCGTGCCCGACGATATTGCCGAAAGTGCGGCGCTTGGTGCCCAGCATGCCCATGCACCAGCGCGGCTTGGTCGCCAGGTTGATGAGGTTGCGCAGGGTAGGTTTGGGCGGCGTCGACAGGCCGTTCTTGATGTCCTTGTGGCGCTGGCCCAGGATCTGCAGGTCCAGGGTGAGCACCAGCGCCGAGCAGCCGGCGGCCTTGGCACGGTCGATGAGGTTGCCCACGAATTCGCGGTCGCGCATCACGTAGAGCTGGAACCAGAAGGGCTTGCCGGTGGCCGCCGCCACGTCTTCCAGGGAGCAGATGCTCATGGTGGACAGCGTGAAGGGCACGCCGAAGTCCGCCGCCGCCTTGGCCGCCAGGATTTCGCCGTCGGCATGTTGCATGCCGGTCAGGCCCGTGGGCGAAATGGCCAGCGGCATGACTACGTCCTGGCCCACCAGGGTGGTGCGCAGCGACCGCCCTTCCATGTTCACCGCCACACGCTGGCGCAGCTTGATCTTCTGGAAGTCGCTTTCGTTGGCGCGATAGGTGCCTTCGGTCCAGGCGCCGGAATCCGCGTAATCGTAGAACATGCGCGGCACGCGCTTCTGCGCAATGGCGCGCAAATCTTCGATGCAGGTGATCGTAGAAAGGTTAGCGGTCATGGAGTGATCTATGGAGTGATGTGGGGCGCCAGCTGCGACTCGTTATTTTTAGATCCCGGGCACCGGCTGCGGATGGCCCGTGGCGGGTCCGCCGGGCTCACGCACCCCGCGGCGCCGCCCAGTATACGCGCCGAGGCCGGCAAGCGTCGCTTGCCGGCCTCGGTCGCCCCCCCTGTCGCAAGGGCTCTTCCGGCCCCTGCGCCCCCTATCGTGGCCAGACCTTGGAGACGGCCCGGATCGTGGCCCACGCCACCCAGCGCGGACTGGTCAGGCGCGCGCCCGGCAGGCGGCGCATGACGTCCACGGCCAGCCCGCCGCGCTTGTGCCATTGCTTCTTGCGGGTCTGGCTATCGGTCCAGCGGCCTTCCAGCCACGGGAACTCGCGGCGGCCCGGCTTGTAGACCGGCGGCGTGTTGTAGATGAGGATATACGCCAGGCGCGGCGCCTGCGAAATATTGGGGCCGGTGAAGTGCAGGGTCCGGGCGTCATGCACCGTGATGCCGCCCGGCTGCAGCGGCTCGGGCACCGCCTGCTCGCGGGGAAAATCGCCGCAGCATTCGAGCGGATGCAGGCTCTTGTCCCCGCCCGGCGAACGGTGCTCCAGCACCTCCCACTTGTTCGAGCCCGGGATGAACTGCATGCAGCCGTTCTCCATCGTGGCGGGCTGCAACGCCAGCCAGATGCTCAGTTCGTTGTAGATGAAATCCGGCGACCGGAACGCCTCGTCCTGGTGCCATGGCGTCTCGGGGCCGTCCGGGCCCGGCTTGAGCAGGGCGTGCTCGCCGTAAAGGGCGGCGTCCTCGCCCAGCAGCTGGCGGGCCAGCTCCAGGGTGCGCTCGTGATACACGGTCTTCAGGAGGCCCGGGGCATAATGGCGCGGATCGTGCAAACTGGGAAACTTGGCGGGCTTGGATGGATCGTCGCGGCTGACGAAGTCGTACTGCGCGCCCTCGTTGTAGCCGGTCTTGTTCGTGAACAGCTCCATCAGGGTCCTGCGGATGTAGCCCACTTCGTCTTGCGGGCAGATGTCCTTCAGGGCCAGATACCCCTGTTCCCTGTAGCGCGCTGTCTCAACTTCCGACAACAAACTGGTCTCTTCCATAATGGCTTCTCCAAGCTCTGGTAGCGGGTGTTCCCGTTGGCACGTTTTGACATGAGCTCTAACGTATCGCTTCGATGCCCGTCGGGCCTATAGATCATCCGCTGTAGCCAATACCGCCTACGCTCGTTGCGAAGGGCGGCGCATCATCCGAAGGAAACCGCATGCAAGACCCCAAATCCGCCCCCTACCTCGAAACCGTCCTCGTCACCATCAGCGGTACCGTGCAGGGCGTGGGCTACCGCCACGCCACCGTCCGCCGCGCCCACCTGCTGGGCGCGACCGGGTGGGTGCAGAACCTGCCGGACGGCACGGTAGAAGCCCTGGTTCAGGGCACGCCCGACCAGGTCGATCACATGCTGGAATGGCTGCGCCGCGGCCCCCCTGGGGCCGCCGTGGAAGCGCTCACGACGCGCAGGGAGTACACCGATAAGCGTTACATCCGCTTCGAGCAGCTCTGAGACCGCCCGCCCGGTCCGCAAGGACGGCGTAATCCGATAGGCTGAAAAACGGTGGAAAGAATGGGGAGGATATCCGCCGTAAGGCTCAGCGGGTGCGCAGCCAGCGCCCACCCAACTGGTTGAGCACCAGGCCGGCCAGGACGCCGGCCGCTCCCAGCCATTGCAGGGGCAGCAGGCTTTCGCCGAAGGCCATGGACGCCGCCCACAACCCCACCACCGGCACCAGCAGCGAAAACGGCGCAACCTTGGCCGCCGCGTGGCGCGTCAGCAACTGCGTCCACAAGGTGTAGGCAAGCAAGGTCGCCAGCACCGCCAGGTACAGCACCGACAGCGCCTCGCCCCAGCCCATGCCGGCCACCATGCCGACCACCGGCTCCCAGCCGTCGATCAGCACGGCCAGCAGCAGGAAGGGCAGCACCGGCGCGGCGCTGCTCCAGGCGATGAAGGCAAACGGGTCGTAGCCGGGCGCCTTGCGGCTGGCCAGGCGCACGATGATATTGGACACGGCCCACATGAACGCAGCGCCCAGGGTCAGGACAAAGCCCAGCATCGTCATCTGACCCGGCCCTTCGCCGCGGCCGCCGGCAATGACCGCCAGCCCCAGCGCGGCCACGGACAGCCCGATCCAATGATGGCGCTGCGCGCGCTCATGCAGCAGGGGCGCGGCCAGCAGCAAGGTGAAGAACGCCTGGGTCTGGATGACCAGCGAGGCCATGCCCGCGGGCATGCCGAATTTCAGCGCGGTGAAAAGCAGCCCGAACTGGCCCAGGCCCTGCACCAGCCCATAGGCCGCGATCCAGCGCCAGGGCAGCTTCGGCGGACGCACGAAGAGGATCAGGGGGAAGGCCGCCAGGGCGAACCGCAAGGCGCCGAGCATCATGGGGGAAAGGCCCCGCATGCCGATCTTCATGACGACGAAGTTCGAACCCCAGATGACAACGACCGCCAATGCGCAGAGATAGTCTTTTCGGGAAAGGTGGGTCGTGGACATGCGGCATTATCGCATCGGCCGCAGGCGCCGGAACGGAGCAGATCAGTGGCGGTTCAGCACCGTTTCGAAGGCCAGCACGGCCGCATCGATGTCCTCGTCGCGGATATGGCGGTGGGTCACGCAGCGCAGCCGCGTCCGGCCCCAGGGGCGGGCCAGCAGGCCGGCCGCCTGCAGCGCCGCGACCCACTGCGCGTTGTTCATGCCGCTTGCGGCCGTCTCCACTTGCACGATATTGGTCTGGGGCACGGTCGCCGACAGCGCTGGCGCAAGCCGATTCAGGCCGTCGCTCAGGCGGCGGGCGCGGACGTGGTCCTCGGCCAGCCGGCCGCCCATCGTCCGCACGCCCTCCAGGCCGGCCGCCGCCATGATGCCGGACTGGCGCTGCGTGCCGCCCAGCATGCGGCGCAGCACCCGCGCCCTGGCCATGACGGGCGCGCCGCCGGCCAGCACGGCGCCCACTGGGGCGCTCAGGCCCTTGGACAGGCACAACGACACGGTGTCGGCATGGCGGGCGATGTCGCCGGGCGCCACGCCCAGCGCCACGGCCGCGTTGAACAGGCGGGCGCCGTCCAGGTGCACCGCCGCGCCGACGGCGCTAGCCATGCCATGGACCGCCTGCATATGATCCAGGGGCAGCACGGTGCCGCCCGCATTGTTGTGCGACGTTTCCATCGCCACCAGCGAGGTTTTCAGCCGGTGTCCGCCTGTCAGCAGCGCTTCCTCCAGGCGCCCCAGGTCCATCGCGCCGTCGGTACCGGCCACGCCCAGGTAGAAGAGCCCGGTGAAGGTGGCGGCGCCGCGTTCCGAGGTGTACATGTGGGCCGCAGATTCCAGCACGACCTGCTCGTTGCGCTGCGTCTGCGCCAGCACGGCCAGCAGGTTGGCCATGGTGCAGCTGGGCACGAACAGCCCGGCGTCCTTGCCCAGGCTGGCGGCCACATGCGCCTCCAGCTCACGCACGGTGGGATCGCCATCCAGGCCGTCGTCGCCGATCGGCGCGGCGCGCATGCGCTCGTACATGGCCTCGGTGGGGTGGGTAACGGTATCGCTGCGCAGGTCGACGGGCGCGCGCTGGGCGGCGGGGGTATGCTGGGTCATGGCTATCAGTGCTGCAGAATTTTGGAAAGGAACTGGCGCGTGCGCGGGGCACGCTCCTCCACATTGCCGAAGAACTGCTCCTTCGCGCAGTCCTCCACGATCTTGCCGCCGTCCATGAAGATCACGCGGTCGGCCACACGGCGGGCGAATCCCATTTCATGGGTCACCACCATCATCGTCATACCGTCGCCCGCCAGGTCGGTCATCACATCCAGCACCTCGTTGACCATCTCGGGGTCCAGGGCCGACGTCGGTTCGTCGAACAGCATCACCACCGGATCCATCGACAGTGCGCGGGCGATCGCCACGCGCTGTTGCTGGCCGCCGGACAATTCGCCCGGATGCTTGTCTTTGTGCGCGGACAGGCCCACGCGCTCCAGCAGGGCCAGCGCGCGCTGGCGGGCCTCATCCTTGCCGCGCTTGAGTACCTTGACCTGGCCCAGACACAGGTTCTCGGTCACCGACAGGTGCGGGAACAGCTCGAAATGCTGGAACACCATGCCGGCCACGGCGCGCAGCTTGGGCAGGTTGGTGCGCCGGTCGCCCACCGAAATGCCGTTGACCACGATGTCCCCCTTCTGGAAGGGTTCCAGCGCATTGACGGTCTTGATCAGCGTGGACTTGCCGGACCCGGACGGCCCGCAGACCACCACGACCTCGCCCCGGCCGACGGTCGTCGAACAATCATCGAGCACCTGGAACGCGCCGTACCACTTGCTGACCTGCCTGATCTCGATCATCGGGGGCTTGGGGGTAAGTTGCATCGTTGAACCTGTGGATAACTTGGAGAGGACGGAAACGGCCGGCTAGCGCAGCACCCGCGTGCGCTTTTCCAGCAGCTTGACCAGGCGGGATGCCGTGAAGCAGATGACGAAATACACCACCGCCACGAACAGATAAAGCTCCACCAGGCGGCCATCGCGCTGGCCGATCTTGGCCGCCGCGCCCAGGAAATCGGTCAGGGACAGCACATACACCAGCGAGGTGTCCTGGAACAGGATGATGACGCGCGTGAGCAGCGCGGGCACCATGTTGCGGAACGCCTGCGGCAGCACCACGAACCGCATGCCCTGCCAGGGCGTCAGCCCCAAGGCCAGGCTGGCCGATACCTGGCCCCGCGCGATCGACTGGATGCCCGCGCGCATGATCTCGCAGAAGTACGCGGCCTCGAAAAGCGTGAACGTGATCACCGCCGAGTTGAACGCGCCCACGCGCAACGGCGTGGGCGAGCCCACCACCCAAGCAGCCATGTAGGGCACCAGGAAGTAGAACCAGAAGATCACCAGCAGCAGCGGGATCGAACGCATCACGTTCACGTAGATGCCCGCCGGCACCGACAGTATCCGGAACCGCGACAGCCGCATCATGGCCAGCAGCGTGCCCAGCGCCAGCCCCATCACCGCCGCCAGCGCGGTCAGGGTCAGCGTGAACGTCATGCCCGTCTGGAACAGGTACGGCAGAGCGCTGCCGATGACGTCGAAATCGAATTTGCCCATGATGCTAGGGCCTCTTGGCCGCGGCGCCGATCAGGCCGGGCACCGCCACGCGGCGTTCGATCGTCCGCATGCCCAGGACGACGATGCCGTTGAGAATCAGGTAAATCACCGTCGCGGCGGAAAAAGCCTCGAAGATGTGGAAGCTGAACTCCGCCATCGAACGCGCCTGGCCGGTCAACTCCAGAAGGCCGATCGTCAGCGCCACCGACGAATATTTGACGGTTCCCATGAACTCGGAAGTCAGCGGTGGCAGCACGATGCGAAACGCCTCGGGCAGGATGATGTAGCGGTACACCTGCGCCTCGGTCAGGCCCAGCGCGGTGCCCGCCTGGAACTGGCCGCGCGGCAACGACTGGATGCCCGCGCGCAGCTGCTCGGCCACGCGCGCCGATCCGTAAAATCCCAGGCACAGCAAGGCCGGCACGAACTGGCCCCAGGGCTGCGGCATCTGCTTCATGGCCAGGCCCCAGGCATGCGGCAGCAGCTCGGGCAGCACGAAATACCACAGGAACATCTGCACCAGCAGCGGCACGTTGCGGAAGAGCTCTACGTAGGTCGCGCCGACCGCGTTCATCAGGCGCGACTGCGCAGTGCGCATGACGCCCAGCCACGACCCCAGCAGCAGCGAAAACACCCACGCCGTCAGCGCCAGCGCGAGGGTCCAGCCCACGCCGATCAGAATCGTCTCCAGGAACGTATGCACGCCGTCCGGCGACATCTCCAGGAAGACGCCCCAACTCCAGTTGTAGTTCATGCCTGCCCCTCGGTGGCGATGCCGTCCGCGCCTTGCCGGCGTTCTTGCCCCGGCAAGGCCCGCGGGAGGAAGCTCCTCCCGCGGGCCGCCCCCTTACTCGTATACCTTGGGGTCGCCGGAATCGGTGGGATTGGCCAGCGCGCGCTTCAGGGCGTCGCTCATGGGGTATTTCAGGTTGATCTGCTTGGGCGGGATCGGCGAATTGAAGTACTTGTCGTAGATCGCGGCCACCTTGCCCGTCTTGATCAGGTCCAGCACCGCGTCGTCCACCACCTTCTTGAAGGCCGGATCGTCCTTGGGTTCCATGATGCCGTAGGGCGCCACTTCCAGGCCCTTCTTGCCGATCACGAACACGTCCGGATTCTTCGCCGAAGCCACCACCCCATAGGCAATGCCGTCGTCGTTGGCGGACCCCGCGGCGCGGCCCGATTCCACCATCAGGAGGGTTTCCGCGGTGTCCTTGGTGGGCGCCATGGTGATGCCCAGGTTGCCTTTCGCATTCAGCTGCGAGATCAGCCGGAAGGTCTGCCCGCCGGCCTGCGCGGCGATGGACTTGCCGCGGAAAGACTCCAGGTTGTTGGGATCCACGCCGCCGTCCTTGCGCGCCACCAGCACCACCTGCGCCACGAATGTGGTGGGCGCGAACGACACCAGCTTATGGCGGTCGAGGTTGTTGGTGGTGTTGCCGCATTCCAGGTCGATGGTGCCGTTGGCCAACAGCGGAATGCGCGTGGCCGACGTCGTCGGGTTGTAGCGCACCTCCAGCTTGGGCAGCTTCAGCGCCGCCTTTACGTACTGGGCGACTTCCTGGCAGATTTCCACTGTGTAGCCGATCGGCTTCTGGTTGCCGTCCAGGTAGGCGAACGGGACCGAGGTCTCGGGATGGCCGAGGGTAATCACGCCGGTTTCCTTGATCTTGTCCAGCCGGCTCGGGCCTGCGGCGTGAGCGGAGGCGGCGCTGCCGAGCAGGGCGGTGGCGACGGAGATCACAGCAAGTGCTTTCATCTGATTCCCTTGGCGCCGGATGAGCGGCGCATGCTTATATTTACGATCGGCGTTTCCCGGCCCGCAGGAAACCGCCTCGTCCCGCGATGAGCCCCGCGGCTGGCGAAAAGTATCAACTAGCAGTATGGTTTTATCCAGTTCCAATCGAGTATTCCTCTATACGGATTTGATATGGCCATTCCACGGATGGGCTTGCGACACATCGAGGCGTTCCGGGCCGTCATGATGACCGGCTCGATGACTGCCGCCGCGCGGCGCGTGCATACCTCGCAGCCGCACGTTAGCCGCTTAATCGCGCAATTGGAAGCCATCACCCAGTTCCCCCTGTTCGACCGCAACGGCAGCCGCCTGACCCCCACGCAGGACGGATCGCGCTTCTTTCAAGAGGTGGAAAAAACCTTCATCGGCCTGGCCGGCCTGGAATCGGCGGCGGCCAGCATCCGCTCATTCAGCGCCAGCCGCCTGAGCGTGGCCGCCATGCCGCGGCTGGCCGGCGGCCTACTGGCGCGCATCGTCGCCGCCTTCAAGACGGAATACCCGGACGTCATGGTGTCCATCCATTCCGGCAATGCCAGCACGGTGCACAACTGGATCAGTTCGGGGTTCTGCGATACAGGGTTGGCCATGCTGTCGGGAGACTCGCCCGGCATCCAGGTGGAACCGGTGCTCTCGATGAGTTGCGTGGCGGTGGTGCCCAAGGGGCACCACCTGGCCCGGCTGAAACGGCTCAAGCCCGCCGACTTCGCCGGCGAGCCGTTCGTGGCGTTCACCAGCGGCACGCCCTTGCGCGAAAGGATCGACGACGTATTCAAGACGGCCAGGGTCGAAAGGCAGATCGTGGCCGAGGCCGGACTGGGTTCGTCCATTTGCGCCCTGGTGGGCGCGGGTCTCGGCGTGGCGCTCATCAATCCGCTGGCCGCCCGCGAGGAATTCGAAGCCAACGGCGTGGAAGTCCGCCCGTTCAGTCCGGCGGTGCCGGTTACGGTGGCCTTGCTCTATCCCCCGTACCACACCCGCACGCGGCTGGTCAGCGTGTTCTCGCGCTATGCCCACCAGCTCATGCTCGAAGAGATGTCCGACCTGAAGGCGCGGGCGGCGCGCTGACGGCGCGCGGGCGCACGCCGCCTTTCAAGTGAGATCCTGCTCCAGATAGCGGTCCGCTTCGCCGGACAGTTTCAGCGCCTCCCATTGCGCCAGCGTCATCTGGGGCATCTGGAACGCGGCCTGCGGGCGGCAGTACCAGCCCGGGTTGTGCAGGCGGGCGAGCAGGTCCATGCCGGGGCCGTCCAGGTACAGGTTGTCCCGATCGGCCACCAGCTCGTCGCGCACGTGCATGGCCGTCACGCCGGCCACCACCAGGGTGCGGCGATCGATGCGGATCAGCTCGTGCACGCGGCATTCGAACGCCACCGGCGACTGCGCCACCCACGGCACGCTGATGCTTCTCGACGGCGACAGGACCAGCCCGGCTTCCAGCGACTCGTCCACGCCGGCCGGAAAATCCACCGCCGTCACGTTCATCCTGGCGGCCAGCGGGGCCGACACCAGGCTCACCGTGAACTCGCCGCGTTCAGCGATATTGCGCGCCGTATCCTTGGGCGCGTTGCCGCGCACGCCGATGCCGACGCAGATCAGCGGCGGGTCGCCCGACATCACGTTGAAGAACGAAAACGGCGCCACGTTCGTCGCTCCATGGGCGTCTCGCGACACGATCCAGGCGATGGGCCGCGGCACGATCGTTGCGGTCAGCAGCTTGTAGCGGGCCGGCCCCTCCAGGTCATTCAGGTCGATGAACATGGCTGATCCCCTGCCGCCTCAATCCCGCGCCGGCGTGGGCGCGGCCCCTTCGGCGGCCTTCGCATCGGCAAACACGCGGTCGCTGCGCTTGCAGCGGCAACGGCCGATCTGGTGCAGTTCGATCAGGTTGCCCACCGGGTCGCGCAGGAACAGCTGCATCAGCTCGGGCGCCGCCACGTTGTCCAGCTTCCAATGGTCTACGCCCAGGCGCCGCAGTTCAGCTTCCGCCGCCGCGATGTCGCGCACCGCCAGCGCCACATGGTTTTCCACCGGGTCGCGCCCCGGGCCCTGGGAATACGGCGAAGGGCCGTCGCTGCCCAGCAAATGGATCTGGCAATCGTTGCCCATGTCCAGGAAGTATCCGGCGATGCCCGGAATCTCCCATCGGCCCTGGTCGGTATCCAACCCCAGCACCTCCCCATAGAACGCGCCCATGGCCGCGACTTTGCCCAGCGGCATGCGCACCGCGTGATGATGCAGCTCCAGAACTTCCAGCGCCATTTTTTTCTCCTAGGTTCTCGTCAGGCAGGCGCCCAGGCGCCGCCGAAATGGGCATATTGGCCCCGGCCCGTACGCCGGGGAATGCCGCCATATGCAATCCAGAAATGCACGCCGGGCAACTCCCAGGCCTCGGCCGCCCATCCTCCCGCGCTATGCTTGGCCGCATGAAATCGCTAGACCTCAATCTGCTGCTGACCCTGGACGTGCTGATTCAGGAGGGCAGCGTCGCCGGCGCGGCGCGCCGGCTGAACCTCAGCACGCCAGCCGTAAGCCGCAGTCTGGCCCGCATCCGTCGGACGCTGGGCGACCCGGTGCTGGTGCGTTCGGGCCGGGGGCTTGCGCCCACGCCGCGGGCACTCGCCCTGCACGGACGGGTGAAGAGCGTGGTGGAACAGGCGCAAGCCGTGTTCACCGAGTTCAGCCAGGACATCGACCTGGCCACTCTGGCGCGCGTCTTCACGCTGCGCGCCAACGACGTATTCGTGGGCGGCTACGGCGGCCGCCTGCGCGAGCATCTGCGCCGCCACGCCCCGCGCACCGTATTGCGCTTCGTCTCGGAAGGCGAGGCCGATGGCGATGCCCTGGACAGCAACGCCGATCTCTACATCGGCTCATCGCAGAAGTTCGGCGCCGACATCAAGGTGCAAGGCCTTTTCACCACCGCCTTCTGCGGCCTCGCGCGCGCCGGACACGCCATTTTCGAAGGCAACATCACCCCGCAGCGCTTCGCCGCTTACGACCATATCAGCGTATCGCGCCGCGGCCGCTCGCACGGCCCCATCGACACGGCACTGGCCGAGCGGGGCCTGGAACGGCACGTCTCGCTCATCACGCCTACATTTCACTCCGCCATGTTCGCCCTGGCCGATTCCGACCTGATCCTGCCGTCCATGCCCAAGGACCTCATGCCCGGCGTGGAGCGGCTGGGCCTGAAGCTGCGCGCGTTCGAAGTGCCGGTGCCCTTGGCCCCGGTCACCGTCGTGCAGGCCTGGCCGCCGCGGCTGGACAGCGACCCCGCCCACCGCTGGCTGCGCCAGACGATCAAACAGGTTTGCGACGCCTCCGGGAGTGCTTCGCAACCCTTTTGAAAAGGGCTTTCCGCCGCTCTTGGCTCCTGTATACTGCCCCATGATTGTTCAACAATCCTGGCATGGATTCCAGGATCGAATCAGGAGGCAGACCATGTCGAATTACCCCGCGGCGTACCAGGTAGGCAAGGGTTCGGTATTGAATGTGGACCGGGACTTCTACCGCACGCTCATCGCCGACCCGGCGCAGCGCAAGCTTGTCGAATCCCACGTCGTTCCCATCCGCAGCGGCTTCGCCTGGAAGGTGCCCGCCGGCCACGTATTCCGCATCGTGACCCTCGAAGGCCCGCAGGTCGCGGACTTCAACATGTGGAACCTGCACAACCCGCGCGAACGCATGTGGGCCTCGCGCACCCGCCAGCTGCAGCAAGCGCATGTCAGCACGCATGACCGCATCTGGTCCACGCTGCCGTACCTGCGTCCGATGGTCACGATCACCGACGACACGCTGGCCGGCTACGGCATCGACAGCGACGGCGGCCGCGTCCATGACCTGCTCGGCACGCGTTGCGATCCTTACGTGAACAAGCTGCTAAGCGGCGAGGATTTCCACTTCCATTGCCACTCCAACCTGACCCGCGCGGTGGCGCCCCACGGCCTGACCGAATTCGACGTGCACGACGTGCTCAATGTGTTCCAGGTCACCGGTCTGAACGACGACGACAAGTACTTCATGAAGGCGTGCCCCGCCAAGCCGGGCGACTACCTGGAGTTCTTCGCCGAAATGGACCTGCTGTGCGCGCTATCCACCTGCCCGGGCGGCGACTTGTCCGTGCCGATGTGGGGCCCCGAGGCGCGCGATCCCATCGACGTCTGCCGTCCGCTCGGCGTGGAGGTCTACGCGCTGGATCCGGCCTTGCTGCAAGGCTGGACAGCGCCCGAGGTTTCACCGTATAAGGGCGTCCACGGACTGCACCCTGAAAAGGTCGAGTGGAAATAAAGGGAAATCCCCCCACGCCGCGCCTTCGGCTTGCTGCCCCCACGCCGCGGCCAAGCCGCGGCGCTTTTCTATAGGAGCCCATGCCATCATGCCCGCCGAACGCGACAGCGGAATCTCGATCGCCGAACGCATCAGCCACCAGCTGCGCGACGACATCATGGAAGGCAAACTGCCGCCCGGCACGCAACTGGTCGAAGTCGATCTCGCGGCGGACTACGGCGCGTCGCGCAATACGATCCGCGAGGTCCTGCACCAGCTCGGCCGCGAAGGGCTCGCCACATTCATCCGCCACAAGGGCGTCGTGGTCCGGCGCATGGAGCGCAAGGACCTGCGCGAGATCTATGCGGCCCGCCGCGCGCTGGAACTTCAGGCCATCGAAGGCGGGCTGCCGCTGCAGCCCGCGCTGCTCGACAAGATGCACACGACCATCAACGCGGCCGAACGCGCGTTGTCCAGGAAACAATGGCGCACCGTCGGCACGTTGAGCCTGCAAGTGCACCAGCACATCGTTGCGCAGCTGGGCAGCCGGCTGTTGGACGAGTTCTTTCTTACGCTTTGCGCTCAGCTGCGCCTGGTGTTCGCGTCGGAGGTCGATGAAAGCCGTATCCAGACGCCCGACTGGATCGAACGCGAACGCCGCATCCACGGTTTGCTCGTGGAAGGACGCCGCGATCTGGCGGCGCAAACCCTGACGGAATACCTGGACGATTCCGAACGCACGCTGATGGCCGTGCTGACCCGCCTGAAGCAGCAGGCCAAATAGCGGGCGCCAGGCACGCGCCAGGCGCCCGCATGCGCCTAGGCGCGCTGCTCTCGTTCCGGCTCCGCGTAGCTGCCGTCCGCCCGATGCGTCTCCTGCCCGCTCAAGGGCGGATTGAAGACGCAGACCAGTCTCAGATCCCCCTTCACGGCCCGCAGCACGTGCTGGTCGTTCTTGTCCAGCGCGTACAGCGTGCCGGGCCTGATGGCGTGGACGGTGCCGGTGGCCACGTCCTCGACCTCTCCTTCGCCTTCCATGCAGTAGTTCGCTTCGTAGTGGTGCTTGTAGTGCAGGCGCAGCTCGGCGCCTTCGAAGACGCGGGTCTCGTGCACGGAATATCCGATGCCGTCGCGCTTGACGATGATGCGCTTGCTTTCCCAGCCCGGCCCCCGGGCGTGGCGTTCAGTGTCGGTCAATTCGTCGCTGTGGATAACTATCATGGGATGCTAATCAGCCAATGAGTGGGGAAATCAGTTCCGGCGGCGTGCGGCCGATCCAAGCGCCGCTTCGATCTGCACGGCGGTAGCCAGCAGCGCGCGGTCGCCACCGCGTAAGCCTGTCGCCATCAGGCCGACGGCTCTTCTGTCGGCAAGATCGCCCGGTAGCGAAATGCTGGGCAGGTCCAGGCGGTTTGCGAATTCCGTCAGGCTGAATGCCCGGGAGTTTTCACTCAGGTAAGCCTCGTTGTCTTCCAGCTGCGCCAACGTCGGCGGCAGCATGGGCACGGTCGGCGTCAGCACTGCGTCCGCGCCCGCGCTCGCCATCGCCGCGTCGTATTCCCGGCGCAATTCCGCCAGCCGCCGCTGCGCCGCAAGATAGGCATGCGCAGGAACCTGCGCCCCCAGCAGCATGCGCGGCCCCACGCGGGGATCGTAGCGGGCCGCATCCGTCGCCAGGCGCGGCGCGTGCAGCATGTAGGCTTCGGCCGCGATAATGCCGCCGTCGCGCGCCACAGGGCCGGCCTGCGCCACGCAGGGCATCGGCAGGCGCCGCAGTACCGCGCCCGCGGCCATCAGCCGCTCCAGCCATGCCGAGAAAGCGCGCCGCACTTCCGGATCCAGCAGGTCCTCGACATGGTCCGGCACCACGAAATTCCTGCTCGCCAGCGGCCCAGTGCCGCGCACGGCCGGCGCCGGAAACAGCGCTTCCCGAGACGCCAGCGCCTTATCCACACGCAGGCACTGCGCGGCATCTGCGGCGATGATGCCCGGCACATCGAACGACGGCGACAAATACATCATGCCCGCGTCCGGATACCGGCCGCGGGACGGCTTGAAACCCGCAACCCCGCAGAACGCCGCGGGGATGCGCGCCGACCCGCTGGTGTCCGACACCACGGCCAGATTCACCATGCCCTGCGCCACCGCCACCGCGCCGCCGCTGCTGGACCCGCCCGCCACGCGGGGCATGTCGGCCAGGCATGGCGTGAGCGGCGTGCCGAACGTCGCATTCAGGCCGAGCGCGCCGTAGGCGAACTCGGTCATGTTGTTCTGTGCCAGCAACACGGCCCCCGCGCGCCGCAGCCTGCGCACCAGGGGAGCGTCTTCGGCCGCGGCCGACGCGTCTGACAGCACCCGCGAGCCCGCATGGGTTATCCACCCCTGCACATCGAAGCAGGCCTTCACGCCCAGCACCATGCCAGCCAGCGGCTCGCCCCCGGGCGCCAGCGCGCGCAACGCGTCGCGCGCCTGCGCCTCGGCCAGGGCGACCTCGTCGCGGCGCAAGAGCAGCGCACGCGCCGCGGCGTCAGGATCCGCGGACATCTGCGCCAGGCACGCCGACACCGCCCGCAACGACACATCGGATTGATCAGGAGACATGAACGTGGCTCAGGAAGTCTTTCACGCGCGGATCCGCGCTGCCCAGCACCTCGGCGGGAGGCGCATCCAGCAACACGCGGCCGGCCTCCATGAACACTACGCGGTCCGACACCTTGAACGCGAATCCCATTTCGTGCGTCACGATCAGCATAGTCATGCCCTCGCGCGCCAGCGTTTCAACCACCTTCAGCACCTCCGCCACCAGTTCGGGGTCCAGCGCCGAGGTGGGCTCGTCGAAGAGCATGATGGACGGCCGCATGGCCAGGGCGCGGGCGATCGCAACACGCTGCTGCTGGCCGCCAGAGAGCTGATGCGGATACTTGTGGGCGTGGTCCAGCATGCCCACCTTGTTGAGCAGCACCAGCGCTTCGCAGCGCAGCGCGCCGGTGCTACCGCGCCGGTGGTAGGCCGGCGCCAGCATCACGTTCTGCAGCACCGTCTTGTGCGGGAACAGGTTGAAACTCTGGAACACCATGCCGATATCGAGGATCCGCTCGCCGGGCCCGGCCTGCGCGCCCGCGCCCGGCGATCCGAGAAAGGGCTTGCCATGCAGCAGCACCTCGCCGCCGTCCAGGGTCTCCAGTCCGTTCAAGGTGCGGATCAAGGACGTCTTGCCCGATCCGGACGGACCGATGATGCTGATGACTTCCCCCGCCTTGACCGTCAGGTCGATGCCCTTGAGCACCTCGTGATCGCCGAAGCGCTTGCGCGCCTGCCGCACTTCCAGCGCGGGCTCGTCGCCGGGGGCCTTCATCGCGGGCCCCGAGGCGCCTTCCTGCACCGCGCGCCGCGCCTGCTCATCCAGCGCCAGCGGCTTGGGCGCGCGCCGCAGGATGTTCATGTGCGATTCCAGCCATCCCAGCAGCTTGTCGAACAGCGTGACGATCAGCACGTAGTACAGCGCCACCGCAAGCATGGTCTCGAACACCAGGAAGTTCTGCGTGTACAGCCGCTGGCCCACGAGCAGGATCTCGGCCAGAGAGATCACCGACACCAGCGAGGTCAGCTTGGCGATCGTGATGAATTCATTGCTCAGGGCGGGCAGCGCGATACGCAGCGCCTGCGGAATCACGATCATGCGCTGAATGCCCGCATAGCGTATGCCCAGCGCCCGTCCCGCTTCGATCTGTCCGCGCGGCACGCCCAGGATTCCGCCGCGGTGTATTTCCGCGATGAAGGCCGTCTCGCTCACGACCAGGGCGGTCAGGCCGGCGTAGAACGGGTCCGACAGCAACGCACCCGCGGCCGGGAATACCTGCGGCAGGTTGTAGATGAACACCAACAGCACCAGCAGCGGCAGGCTGCGGAAAAACCAGATGTACAGGCCCGCCAGACGGCTGACGACGGGATTCTTCGCCTGTTTTCCCAGCGCCAGCAGGAATCCCGCCGCCACGCCGATCACCCAGGTCGCCGTGCTCAGCTTCACCACCACCCAGCACGCCTTCCAGAAGTCGGTATCCCAGAGCAGGCTGACGGCGTAATCCCAATCGAAATGCATGTTCCGGCTTCCGTCGCGACGTTACCGGGCCTGGCCCGTCAGGGCAGCCTGGATCTCGGCGGCCGAGGGTGCTTCCAGCCCATAGCGGGCCAGCAGCGCCTGATACTCGCCGCTTTCGCGGGCACGCTGCAGCGCGCCGGCCAGCGCCTCTCGCAGCGCTTTCGATTCCTTGTTGATACCCAGCCCGATCACGATCGGATAGAGCAGGGAGGTGGAGGTCACTTTCAGGCCATCCCTGGATTGCTCCAGCATGCCGTGCACCACCGCCGCATCCTCGATCATGGCGTCGGCCGCCTGAGACCGCAGCGCCATCATCGCCTCCGGAGAGGTCGGAAACTCGAGCACCTTGATTTCGCCCTGCCCCTTGGGCTGGCAGGTCTCGCGCGAGACCTTCTGCAGCTTGGGCGTCCAGGACGCGCCTTTGATCGAGGCCACCCGCTTGCCGCACAACGCTTCCGGGCCCGCCGGCGCGTATTGGCTGGCGGCCAGCACCACCAGCGAAGCGCCGGTCTTCAGATACGGAATGAAGTCGATCAGCTTGGTGCGCTCGGGCGTCACGTACAGGGCGGACGCGACGGTATCGAAGCGGTGCGCCCGCATGCCCAGAATCAGGTCGGGAAAG
This sequence comes from Achromobacter agilis, assembly GCF_900496965.1. GTDB lineage: Bacteria > Pseudomonadota > Gammaproteobacteria > Burkholderiales > Burkholderiaceae_B > Achromobacter > Achromobacter agilis. Next base: position 60,282 of record NZ_UFQB01000009.1, on the reverse strand, counting down.
CGCGTATCGACGAACACCGGCGTCAGCGACAGCTTGGCGGCCAGCAGCCGGGAGAAGTCCGCGTCGAAGCCGGCAGGCTTGCCGCCTTCCATGTAGGCATAGGGCGGATAGGTAAGGTCGGAGCCGACCGTCAGGCTATCGGCCTTGATGGTGGCGGAAGCCAGAACCAGCGGAGATGCTGCGCACAACATGAAAGCGGCCAGTGCGCGCGCCATACCGCGCCGTGTTGCCGCCAGAATCGTAGTGGACATGATTTCCCCTATTGAACGCCCTGGAACCCGCGGCAAGACTGGGCCTGCCCCATTCCGGGAGGTGCATCCCGAACCAGGATTGTTGAACAATTTTTGCGATTCTGCGGCAATGGGAAGGCACGGGATATGGGTGTTTTCCCTAGCGTTTTCACGTCGAACGCGCTCGTGGAGCGCCAGCACCGGGCGCGGCAGGACGATGGCAAAGGCAAAAAAAAGCCGGCCCCTTCCGGGGCCGGCTTGATGTGCCGCTGGCGGTCGAAGCGATGCCTAAGCGTCGATATTGCCCGCCGACAGCGCATGCGTTTCGATGAAGTTGCGGCGCGGTTCGACGTCGTCGCCCATCAGCGTGGTGAAGACTTCGTCCGCCGCGATGGCGTCCTCGATCTGCACGCGCAGCAGGCGGCGTACCTTCGGATCCATCGTGGTTTCCCACAGCTGGTCCGGGTTCATTTCACCCAGGCCCTTGTAGCGCTGCTTGGAGATGCCGCGTTCGGCTTCGCTGCGCAGCCACTGCATGGCTTCGCGGAAGTCCGACACGGCCTGTTCCTTGCGCTTCTCGCCTTCGCCGCGGGCGGCCAGCGAACGCGCGCCGACCTTTCCGGAGAAGCTCGCCGCGGCCTTGGACAGGATGGCGTAGTCCGAGCCGTTCACGAAGTCCGCGTCGATGATGCTCACCCGCACGTTGCCGTGGTGCATGCGCTGCACCGACAGGCGGTGGCGCTCGGTCGCCTCATCGAATTGGGCCACGACTTCCACGCCGTTGCCGCTTACCGGATCGCGCATGGCGTCGGCCAGGCGGCGCGCGGAATCCGCGGTGGACTCGGCCGTCTCCAGATTGATTTCCACGCCTTCGGCCATGGCCGACAGCGCAGCCACGTCGAACACTCGCGACAACCGGGCAATCACGCCGTCGGCGGCCACGTACTGGCGCGCCAGCTCGCTCAGCTCTTCGCCGCGGATGATGTTGCCGCCAGAGATGATCTCGGCATCCTTCAACGCTAGCGCCAGCATGAACTGCGCTTCTTCCTGGTCGTCCTTCAGATAGCGCTCTTCGCGGCCGACCTTGACCTTGTACAGCGGCGGCTGCGCGATGTACACGTAGCCACGCTGCACCAGCTCGGGCATCTGGCGGTACAGCAGCGTCAGCAGCAGCGTGCGGATGTGCGCGCCGTCGACGTCCGCGTCGGTCATGATGATGAGGCGGTGGTAGCGCAGCTTGTCGACGTTGAAATCGGGGCCGATGCTGGTGCCCAGCGCCGTGATCAGGGTGGCGATCTGTTCGCTGGCGATCAGGCGGTCGAAGCGCGCCTTCTCCACGTTCAGCACCTTGCCGCGCAGCGGCAGGATGGCCTGGAACTTGCGATCGCGGCCCTGCTTGGCCGAGCCGCCTGCGGAGTCGCCCTCGACGATGTACAGCTCGCACAGCGCGGGATCTTTTTCCTGGCAGTCGGCGAGCTTGCCGGGCAGGCCAGCGCCTTCCAGCACGCTCTTGCGGCGCGTCATCTCGCGCGCCTTGCGGGCGGCTTCACGCGCGCGGGCGGCCTCGACGATCTTGCCGCACAGCGCCTTGGCGTCGTTCGGATGTTCCAGCAGCCAGGTTTCCAGCGTGCGGGCCACGGCTTCTTCGACGGCCGGGCGCACTTCGCTCGAGACGAGCTTGTCCTTGGTCTGGCTGCTGAACTTGGGTTCGGGCACCTTCACCGACAGCACGCAGGCCAGGCCTTCGCGCATATCGTCGCCGGACGTCTCGACCTTGGCCTTCTTCGCCAGCTCGTTGTCGGTGATGTACTTGTTGATGATGCGGGTCATCGCCGCGCGCAGACCGGTCAGGTGCGAGCCGCCGTCACGCTGCGGGATGTTGTTGGTGAAGCACAGCACGCTTTCGCTGTAGCTGTCGTTCCACTGCATCGCCACTTCGACGCCGACCGTCACGCCGCCCGCCGACGACTCGGTGGACACCGAGAACACATTGGGGTGCAGCACGGTCTTGCTGCGGTTGATGTATTCGACAAAGCCCTTCACACCGCCCGAGAATGCGAAGTTCTCTTCCTTGCCCTGGCGCTGGTCGATCAGGCGGATCTTCACGCCATTGTTCAGGAACGACAGCTCGCGCAGGCGCTTCGAGAGGATCTCGTAGTGGTACTCGATGTTGGTAAAGATGATCGGGTCGGCCAAGAAGCGCACTTCGGTGCCGCGCTTGTCGGTCGTGCCCGTCACGGCCAGGGGCGCAACGCGCTCGCCCTGGCGGAACTCCATCTGGTGCACCTGGCCGTTGCGGCGGATGGTCAGCCGCAGCCATTCCGACAGCGCGTTCACGCAAGACACGCCCACGCCGTGCAGGCCGCCGGACACCTTGTAGGAGTTCTGGTCGAACTTGCCGCCGGCGTGCAGTTCGGTCATGACGATTTCCGCCGCGCTGCGGTGGAATTCGTCGTCCTTGTGGATGTCGGTGGGGATCCCGCGGCCGTTGTCGGTCACGGAAATGGAGTTGTCGGTGTGGATCGTGACGACGATGTCGTCGCAATAGCCGGCCAGGGCTTCGTCAATGGCGTTGTCGACGACTTCGAACACCATGTGGTGCAAGCCGGTACCGTCGGACGTGTCGCCGATGTACATGCCGGGGCGCTTGCGCACGGCCTCCAGCCCCTTGAGCATCTTGATCGAGTCAGCGCCGTAGCCGCTGTTCTCGGGAGTGGTGTTCTGCTGATCTGACATGTCTGTATCGATAACGCTTTAAAGAACGGCCTGGCGGCCGGACCGCCCGCGAGCCATCAAGCCCGCAAGCGGCACAAACCCACGATAGGCGAGCGGATCAAATCCGCATGGGCATGACGACGTACTTGAACTGGTCGTCTTCGGGCAAGGTGATCAGCGCCGACGCATTGGCGTCGGGCATGACCGACCACTGGATGCTGTCGACCTTGACGTTCGACAGTACGTCGAGCAGGTAGCCGACGTTGAAACCCACGTCCAGCGCTTCATGACCGTAGTCGATGTCGATTTCTTCCTGCGCCTCTTCCTGCTCGGCGTTGGACGACGAAATCTTCATCTGGTTCTGCGCCAGTTGCAGGCGCACGCCCTTGAACTTGTCGGTGGTCAGGATGGCGGCGCGCTGCAGGCTGCCCTGGAGCGCTTCGCGGCCGACCAGGAAATGGCGCGTGTAGTTCGTCGGAATCACGCGCGTGAAATCGGGGAATTTGCCTTCGACCAGCTTGGAAACCAGCTCTACGTCGCCAAAGCGGAAACGGATCTGGCCCGGCGCCACGTCGATGGAGACGGGCTCGTCGGAGTCTTCCAGCAGGCGCTGCATTTCCAGCACGGTCTTGCGCGGAACGATCACTTCATGGCGTTCGCTGATGCCGTCGGCTTCTGTCGAGCAGTGCGCCAGGCGGTGGCCGTCGGTGGCGACCGCACGCACGCGGCCCGGTTCGAACACCAGCAGCATGCCGTTCAGGTAGTAGCGGATGTCCTGCTGCGCCATGGCGAAGTGCACCATGTTGAACAGGTGGCGCAGCGTGCGCTGCGGCATGGTCAGCGAAACGTCCCATTGTTCGGGCTGGGCCACGGTGGGGAATTCGCTGGCGGCGAGCGTCTGCAGCGCGAAGCGGCTCTTGGCCGATTGCACCGACAGCTTGTTGCTGGCCAGCGCCAGGCGCACGTCGCCCGTGTCCGGCAGCGCCTTCAGGATGTCCAGCAGCTTGCGCGCGGCGACCGTGGTGGACTCGTTGTCCTGGCCCACGCCGAAGTCGGCATGCGTGGTGATCTGTACTTCCAGGTCGGTCGCAATGAAGGCGACTTTGTTGCCTTCCTTGCGCATCAGGATGTTCGCGAGGATGGGCAGGGTATGGCGTCTTTCGACGATGCCCGCCACAGTCGACAGCGGTTTCAGCAATGCATCGCGTGTGGTTTGTACGAGTTGCATGTTCATCCTTTTAGAGTTTGTTCCAACACGTGCAGGGTATGGTTGAGCTCCGCTTGCTTAGCGCGGGCGTCGGAAATCTTGCGTACGGCATGCAGGACGGTGGTGTGATCACGACCACCGAACAGATCGCCGATTTCCGGCAGGCTTTTCTGGGTCAGCTCCTTCGCCAGGTACATCGCGACCTGACGCGGCAAGGCGATATTGGCGGGCCGGCGTTTCGAGTACATGTCGGCCACTTTGATCTTGTAGAAATCCGCCACCGTCTTCTGGATGTTTTCCACGGTGATCTGTCCATTGGACACGGACAGGAGGTCCTTCAGGGCTTCCTTGCAGACATCCACCGTCAGCACGTCGCGGCCGTGGAAGCGCGCATAGGCCAGGACCTTGCGCAGCGCGCCTTCCAGTTCGCGCACGTTGCTGCGCAGATGCTTGGCGATGAAGAACGCCACTTCCTCGGGCATGGGCACGCCTTCGGATTCCGCCTTGCGCAGCAGAATCGCCACGCGCATCTCCAGCTCCGGCGGCTCGATGGCCACCGTCAGGCCGGAATCGAAGCGCGAAATCAGCCGGCTGTCGATGCCCGACAGTTCCTTCGGGTACGTATCGCTGGTGATGATGATCTGCTTGCGCTGCGCCACCATGGCCTCGAACGCGTAGAAGAATTCTTCCTGCGTGCGGTTCTTGCCGGAGAAGAACTGGATATCGTCGATCAGCAGCAAGTCCAGCGAATGGTAATAGCGCTTGAAATCGTCGAAGGCCTTGCGCTGGTACGCCTTCACCACGTCCGACACGTATTGGTCCGCATGCACGTAGCGCACGCGCACGCCGGTGCCCGCCGCCACCATCGCATTGCCGATGGCGTGGATCAGGTGGGTCTTGCCCAGGCCTACGCCGCCGTACAGGAACAGCGGGTTGTACGACGTGCCCGGGTTCTCGGCAACCTGCAGCGCGGCGGCGCGCGCCAGCTGGTTCGCCTTGCCGGTCACGAAGTTTTCGAAGGTCAGATCGGTGTTCAGGCGCGAGCGCTCGTACACGATATTGGCCGCATCCGCGTTCACCGCCTGCGCGGCGACCGTCGTGGCCGGCGCGGGGGCGGGCGCCGCGGGAACAGCCGCGGCACTCATCGGCGGTGCGCCGCCTGAAGGGGAAGCACCGGACAGATGCGGTTGACCGGGTTGCACGGCCCGCACGGGCGCGACCGGCATGCGGGGCGCGGCGCCATGGGAAGGCAACTCGAACAGGACCTGCACCGGGCGCTCGAACCACTCCGCGGCCAACGCTTCGATCTGGTGGGAAAAGTTCTTGCGCACCCAGTCCAGCTTGAAGCGGTTGGGTGCGGCAACGCGCAGCACCGCCTGCGTCTCGTCATACGCAAGCGGGACCAGCGGTCGTATCCACGCGCTGATTTGTTGGGGGGGGAGTTCCTGCTCAAGACGACTGACGCAGGTCTGCCAGAATTCTTTCATGTCGCTCTTATTCAAACCTCGATTCTACCTTGCCTAGGCTGGGGTTATCCACAGGGTAGGGCATAAGTGTCCAGACGGCGCAGGCTTAACTGTTTGACAAGACAGGGAAAACTTGCTGAAATGGTGGGCTTTTCCGAATTCTGTCTGTCAGAAGGTTTCACAGAGAGCTTGACCGCGCTCGCCGTGTCGGGGTGTTTTCACCCATATCGACATGGCAACTGGCCGGTTCTAGCTTCTATAGGTCGCCTGGGTTTTTCCCGGTCAGAGCCCCGTCTACGAGTTGTTTTTTGCCTATGTTGCAAAAATGCCCGCTAGATACCCGCTTCCTGAATGCGCGATCTGGAACCCTCCGGGCAGGTCCCTTCTGACTTTTGTTCTTTTTGTGGATCGTCCATGAAACGTACCTACCAACCTTCCGTTACCCGCCGCAAGCGCACCCATGGCTTTCGCGTGCGCATGAAAACCCGCGCTGGCCGCGCCATCCTGAGCGCCCGTCGCGCCAAGGGCCGCAAGCGTCTGGCCGTCTAAGTCCGGGTCTTTCCGGATTTTCCGGAAAAACCTGACGCCCGATCCGCTGTCCATGCCGCGCGCCACGCTTCCCCCGGAGGCGCGGCTGCATCGCCCCTCCGAGTTCGCCGCCGCCCTCAAAGGCCGGCGTCTTGCCCGAGGGGCGTTCTTCATTGTGAGCGCCGCTTCCAATGACCTGCCCCCTGGCCAGGATGCCTGTGCCCGCCTGGGCCTGGTGATCGCCAAACGGTTCGCCGCCCATGCCAGCACGCGCAACGCCATCAAGCGGGTCATCCGCGAAGCGTTCCGCCATCGGCGGCTTGACCTGCCGGCGAAGGATTACGTCGTGCGCTTGCATAGCAAAGTCGCGCCCGCCACGCTCACCGCGCTTAAACGCGGCGTCAGAGCCGAAGTGGACGCTCACTTTGGGCGCATCGCGCGATGACCGGGCGAACCCGCAAGCCAGGGGCTGCTTTACTCATTGCCCCGATCCGGTTCTACAGGTTCTTCCTGAGTCCCTGGATCGGCAGGCAGTGCCGCTTTACCCCCACCTGCTCGGCGTATGCGATCGAAGCGATCGAATGCCACGGCGCCTGGCGCGGCTTCTGGCTCGCGGTCCGGCGTATCGGCCGCTGTCACCCGTGGTCGCCGGGCGGGCTGGATCCGGTTCCGCCGGCCAAGGGAACCAATGGCACCCATTGCTGTTCCCACAGCCACCGCATCGAGCATGATTGACGCTAAACTGGCGGGCTTTGCTGGCCCGTATTCACTTCAGTAGGCACCATGGATATCCGACGAACCGTCCTCTGGATGATTTTTTCCTTCTCGCTGTTGCTCCTATGGAACAACTGGCAAATCCATAACGGCAAGCCGTCGCTGTTCGGGGGCCCCACGCCCGCGGCCAGCACGAGCGAACCGCAGGCTGCCGCGAACAACGCGACGCCCTCGGTGCCCAGCTCTCCCGCTCCGGCAGCAGCTGCTCCGTCGTCCGCCGTTCCCGGCGCCGCCGCGCCCGCTACCGCGCGCTCGGAAGAGATCGTCATCACGACCGACGTTCTGCGCCTGACGTTCGACACAATGGGCGCCCAGCTCGTGCGCGCCGAGCTTCTGAAGTACCCGGCCACCGGCCAGCCGGACAAGCCCACGGTGCTGCTGGACCGCTCCGCCGGCCTGAACTACGTCGTGCAGACCGGTGTCGTTGGCGCGCCCAACGGCCAGAGCTTCCCCACGCACCAGACGCCGTTCCGCCTCGTCTCCTCCGAGCGCCAACTGACCGGCGACAACCTGGTCGTCGCATTCGAAAGCGAATCGGGCGGCATGAAGGTCACCAAGACGTTCACGCTGCATCGCGGTCGCTACGACATCGATGTGCGCCACGACCTGGCCAACGTCGGCGCCGCCCCCGTGACGCCCGCGCTGTACCTGCAGCTCGAGCGCGACGGCAACGACCCCGCCGACACGTCCAGCTTCTATCACACGTTCACCGGTTTCGCCGTCTACTCGGAACAGGACAAGTTCCAGAAGATCACCTTCAGCGACATCGAAAAGAAGAAGGCGAGCTACATCAAGCAGGCGGATAACGGCTGGATCGCCGTGGTCCAGCACTATTTCGCCACCGCCTGGGTGCCGCCGCAGGGCAAGCCGCGCAACAACGAACTGCTGGAAGTGCAGAAGAACCTGTACGCCGCCCGCAGCATCGAAGCCGTCGGCGAAGTCGCCCCGGGCGCCGCCGCGCGCGTCGATTCGCACCTGTGGGTCGGCCCGCAAGACCAGAAAGCCATGGCTGCGCTCGCCCCCGGCCTGGAACTGGTCGTCGACTACGGCTGGCTGACCATCATCGCCAAGCCGCTGTTCACGCTGATGACGTGGCTGCATTCCATCCTGGGCAACTGGGGCTGGACCATCGTGGCCCTGACCGTGCTGATCAAGGCCGTGTTCTACCCCCTGGCCGCCGCCAGCTACCGCTCCATGGCCCGCATGAAGCAGGTAGCACCGCGGTTGCAGGCCCTGAAGGAAAAGTACGGCGACGACAAGCAGAAGCTCAATGCGGCCATGATGGAGATGTACCGCACCGAGAAGATCAACCCGCTGGGCGGCTGCCTGCCGATGGTGGTGCAGATCCCGGTGTTCATCTCGCTGTACTGGGTGCTGCTGGCCAGCGTGGAAATGCGCGGCGCGCCGTGGATCCTGTGGGTGCACGACCTGTCGATCCGCGACCCGTTCTTCATTCTGCCCGCCATCATGATGGCCACCATGTTCCTGCAGATCAAACTGAACCCGACGCCTCCGGACCCCGTCCAGGCCAAGGTCATGATGATCATGCCGCTGGTGTTCGGCGGGATGATGTTCTTCTTCCCGGCCGGCCTGGTGTTGTACTGGTGCGTCAACAACACCCTGTCGATCGCCCAGCAGTGGTCCATCACCCGCGCCTTGCAGCGCAAGACGGAAGCCGCGGCGAACCGCTGATCCCCGGCTCCACCAGAAAACCGGCCCCGATGGGCCGGTTTTTTTATGCCCGCGGCAACGGCGGCCCTGGCCGGCAACGTCTCTATCGATAGTTATTATTTATCAAAACTGATGGATCAATCAACTTCACAACGTAAAGTAAGCCACCTATGATGTGTTGGCGATGTGCCCGGCCGGCAACGCCGGGCAGTCGAGGACACGGCGCGGGCCACGAACGGCTCCGCGTTCCAGGAACGACATAGGGAGTGTGCTATGAACGACAAGAAGCATCTGACCACCGCCTCGGGCGCGCCGGTGGCGGACAACAACAACACACTAACGGCGGGTCCTCGCGGCCCGGCGCTGTTGCAGGACTTCTGGCTGATCGAAAAGCTCGCCCACTTCGACCGCGAACGCATCCCCGAACGCGTCGTGCATGCGAAGGGCTCGGGCGCCTACGGCACCTTCACCGTCACCCACGACATCTCGCGCTATACCCGCGCCAGCATTTTTTCCAAGGTAGGCAAGCAGACGCCCCTGTTCCTGCGCTTCTCCACCGTGGCCGGCGAGCGCGGCGCGGCGGACGCCGAACGCGACGTGCGCGGCTTCGCCATCAAGTTCTACACCGATGAGGGCAACTGGGATCTCGTGGGCAACAACACGCCCGTCTTCTTCATCCGCGACCCGTTGAAATTCCCCGATTTCATCCACACGCAGAAGCGCGAGCCCAAGTCCAACCTGCGCAGCGCCACCGCCGCCTGGGACTTCTGGTCGCTCAACCCCGAGTCGCTACACCAGATCACCACCCTGATGAGCGATCGCGGCATCCCGGCCAACCTGCGCCAGCAGCACGGCTTCGGCTCGCACACGTTCAGCTTCATCAACAAGGACGGCGAACGCTTCTACGTGAAATTCCACTTCAAGTCGCAGCAGGGCATCGCCTGTCTGACCGACGAGGAAGCGGCGCAAGTCGTCGCGCGCGACCGGGAAAGCTCGCAGCGCGACCTGTTCAACAACATTGAACAGGGCAACTTCCCGAAGTGGACGCTGAAGGTGCAGATCATGCCCGAAGCCGAAGCGGCGACCTACCACATCAACCCCTTCGACCTGACCAAGGTCTGGCCGCACGGCGACTACCCCCTGATCGAGGTCGGGGTGCTGGAGCTGAACAAGAACCCGGAGAACTACTTCGCCGAAGTGGAGCAGGCCGCCTTTACGCCTGCCAACGTGGTCCCGGGCATCGGCTTCTCGCCGGACAAGATGCTTCAGGGCCGCTTGTTCTCCTACGGCGATACGCACCGCTACCGCCTGGGCATCAACCATCATCAGATCCCCGTGAACGCGCCGCGCTGCCCGTTCCACAGCTTCCATCGCGACGGCGCCGGGCGCGTCGACGGCAATGCGGGCGGGACCCTGAACTACGAGCCCAACAGCTTCGGCGAATGGAAGGAAACCCCGTCCGCGGCCGAGCCGCCGCTGGCGCTGGACGGCCAGGCCGCCGATCGCTGGAACCACCGCGAGGACAGTGACTACTACTCGCAGCCGGGCGCCTTGTTCCGCCTGATGACGCCGGCCCAGCAGGAACTGCTGTTCGGCAACATCGGCCGCCACATGGCGGGCGTGCCCGAGGAAATCCAGCGCCGCCAGCTGGAACACTTCCGGAAGGCGGATCCGGCCTACGCGGCCGGCGTGGCCAAGGCGCTGGGACTCAAGCTGTAACCTCCCCGCGTCCGCAAGAGGGGTGGCCCCGTTCGGGCCGCCTCGAGCCGCAGCCCCTCGATGGCCTTGGCCGGCGACTGGCCCGTTTCGGCGGTGAATACCCGGCTGAACTGGCGCGGGCTCAGGCGTGCGACGCCGGCCAGGTCCTTTTCCACGAGCGCCAGCGCCAGATCCAGCTCCGCCGTCATGCCGGCGGAAGTCCATACCGGCCCATCGGCGATGTAAATGCGGTCGGCCTCGACCTGTATGCCCGGGTGGCGCCGCTGCAAGGCCTCGGCCCAATGCCAGTGCGTGGTGGCGCGCGGCCGCGGCGCGATCATCAACATCGCGTCCATCGTCGCCGTTTCTCCGGAAACGCTGAATGGCGTCTATGGCGGCCACCATCCCCTCACTGCACGCCGGCGAAAAGTGGGATGCCTACGAGGCCGCGCGCCAGGCCATGGCGGGCCATCTGTCCAGCAACACCGTCGCGCCCCGCTATGCGGCCGGGCCCGGCGTCAACGCTGCATGCCCCAGCGCCTGACCGTCAGCCGCTCCAGCGTGTCGAACCCGAGGTTTTCCACAAGCAGGCCAATGATCACCACGGCGGCCAGCCCCGCGAACACGCGGTCTGTGTATAACTCGTTGCGGTTCTGGAAGATGTACCAGCCCAGGCCGCCCTTGCCGCTGGAAGCGCCAAACACCAGCTCCGCCGCAATCAAGGTGCGCCAGGCGAACGCCCAGCCTATCCGCAGCCCGGCCAGGATGGCGGGCAGCGCCGCTGGCACCAGGATCTGCAGGACGTAGCGCAGGCCCCCGAGGCCGTAGTTGCGGCCCGCCATGCGCAGGGTCTCCGACACGCCCAGGAAGCCCGCATACATGTTCAGCGCCAGCGCCCACAGCACGGAATGGATCAGCACGAACACCAGGCTGCCTTCGCCCAGGCCGAACCACAGCAACGCCAACGGCAGCAGCGCAATGGCCGGCAGCGGGTTGAACATGGCGGTCAGTGTCGACAGCAGGTCGCGCCCGAAGCGCGTCGACACGGCCAGCGTGGTCAGCACGAAAGCCAGCGCCACGCCGGCGGCATAACCCTGCACCAGCACTCGCAGGGACTGCCCGGCGCGCGCCGGCAATTCGCCGCTCGCCATGCCCTGGACGAAGGCCTGCGCCGTCTGCACGGCGCCGGGCAGCAGCAGGTCATTGTCGGTATAACGCGCCGCCAGTTCCCAGATGCCGGCCAGGAGCGCCAGGATGACCAGCTTGCGCAGGCCGGCCTGCTGCCACAGGCGTTCATGCCAGGGCAGCGGCCTTTCGGCCGCCTGCGCGGGCAAGGGCGGCAAATCATGCTCGATCTCCGGACGGACCGGAACCGGGCCGGCATAGGCATTGCTCATACGTGTCCCTCAGGCCGCGGCCAGTTCGGCCCGCGGCTGCGGGGCCGGCTCGAACAGCAAGTCGTGAATACGCCGCGCGGCCGACTGAAACGCCGCGGAACCCTGGCTGTGCAGGTCGAAGGCGTGGGCATTCAATTCGGCCCGCACCCGGCCCGGATGCGGCGACAGCAGCAATACGCGGCTGCCCAGCACCAGAGCCTCCTCGATCGAATGCGTAACGAACACCAGCGTGAATCGCACGTCTTCCCATAGCGCCAGCAGCTCTTCCTGCATGCGGCGGCGCGTCAGCGCGTCCAGCGCGGCGAAGGGTTCGTCCATCAGCAGCACGCGCGGCTGCATGGACAAGGCGCGGGCGATGGCCACGCGCTGCTTCATGCCGCCCGACAGCGTGTGCGGATAGGCATCGGCGAAGGCGGACAGGCCCACCTTGTCGAGGTAATGCATGGCGCGTTCGTCCGCTTCGCGCCGGCCCAGCTTGCGCGAAGCCAGGAGAGGAAACGCGACGTTCTGGCGCAGCGTCTTCCAGGGCGGCAACTGGTCGAATTCCTGGAACACCACGATGCGGTCCGGCCCGGGGCCGCGCACGGGTTGTCCATCGATCTCGATGCGTCCTTCGGTGGGCGGGATAAACCCCGCTATCGCCTTGAGCAACGTCGACTTGCCGCAGCCGGACGCCCCCAGCAAAATGGCCCGTTCCCCGTCATGCACCTCGAAACTGGCCTGGTGCGTGGCGCGTACCCGCCGATCGCGCGTCTTGTATTCGATCGACACCTTATCCACAAGCAGCAAAGGCGTGGCCGTTTCGGGTTTATCCACAGGCGCGGCGGCGGTCAGGCCCATATCAGCTGCCTTGCGCCGTGAGCGGATCGTCGAAGAAATAGTCACGCCAACTCGCCGGCGCGTGCTTGATCGCGCCGACCTTGTGCATGAACTCGGCCAGTGCGTAGGTGTTCTGGGGTTCCAGCTTGAATTGCACGTCGGGGTTCTTGATCACATTGATCAGGAAGCCGCGGTCCAGCTTGGCCCCTGTGACGCGCAGGTACGTATCCGCGGCCTGCTCCGGGTGGGCGGCGGCGAAGACTGCCGCCTCCTGCAGCGCGGCCTGGAACGCCTTGTAGGTCTTGGGATTTTCCTTGCGGAATTTCTCGGTCGCGAACAGCACCGTCGAGGAACTGGGTCCGCCCAGTACGTCGTACGACTTGAGCACGATGCGCGCCTTGGGATTCTCGGCCAGTTCCTGCTCCTGGAAGGGCGGATTGCCGAAATGCGCCGTGATCTCGGTGCCGCCGGCGATGATCGCGGCCGCGGCGTCCGGATGCGGCAACGCGACGGACAGCTTGTCCAGCTTATTGAATTGCGCATCGCCCCACAGCTTGGCCGACGCCAGCTGCAGCACGCGCGATTGCACCGACACGCCTACCGCGGGAACCGCGATGCGGTCCTTGTCCGTGAAGTCCGCGATCGTCTTCACGTCCGGATTGTTGCTGACCAGGTAGTAGGGAAAGTTGCCCAGCGATGCGACGCCTTTCACGTTCTGCTTGCCGCGCGTGCGATCCCAGATCGTCAGCAGCGGCCCCACGCCCGCACCCGCGATATCCACAGCCCCCGACAGCAGCGCGTCGTTTACCGCCGAGCCGCCGGACAACTTGGCCCATTCGACCGAGATGTCCAGCCCTTCGGCCTTGCCGTGCTTCTCGATCAGTTGCTGGTCGCGGGCGACGTTCAACAACAAATACACGATGCCGTATTGCTCCGCGATGCGGATACGGCCTTCCGCCATCGCCGGGGTCGGCGAGGCGAGCGCCAGAACGGCCAGCGCCAGCGCCAGGCCTGCGCCGGTGGCGATTCGGACAAAACGGTCCCGCAGGGCGGAAGAAAAACGCATGGCGATCCTTGTGGATAAGTCGTTGTTCGGGCGGAGGCTGGCGTTTTCAGAAGGGCGTATCGCCTTCGATGGTGGTGCGGTACAGCTTGCGACGCAGATGGTCCGGCGTGCCGGCGGCCAGGTGGATCAGCGAGCGGTTGTCCCAGAACACCAGATCGTGGGGCTGCCACGCGTGGCGGTAGAGATGCTCGGGACGGATGCTGTGCGCAAACAGCTCGTCGAGTATCTGCCGGCTTTCGTCTTCGGGCAGGCCTTCGATACGCGTCGTGAAGCCTTCGCTGACGAACAGCGCCCGGCGGCCGGATTCGGGGTGCGTGCGCACCACGGGGTGCACGACCTCCTGCACCTGCGCCACCTGCTGCGCGCTCAGGTTGGGGCGCCAGGCGCCTTCCTTCTGCAACTGCCCGTACTTGGCCAGGTAGGAATGCACGGCGCGCTTGCCGTCGACGGCATCGCGCAGCGCGGCGGGCAGCGTGTCATACGCCAGATGCATGTTGGCGAAGAGCGTGTCGCCTCCTTGCGCCGGCAGTTCCTGCGCATGCAGGAGCGACCCCAGGCTGGGCAATTCCTTGTACGAGATGTCCGAATGCCAGTATTTGCCGGCATCGCCCAGCCCCACCGGCTTGCCATCCTCCACGATGTTGGACACGACGAGGATCTCCGGATACCCGGGCAGGTGGAATTGATGCAGCACGTGGATCATCAGGCGGCCGAAGCGCCGGCTGAAATCGATGTGCTGCTGCGGGGTAATGTGCTGGTCGCGGAACACCAGCAGGTGGTGGTCCAGATGCGCCTGGTGCACCCGGGCGAAGTCAGCCGCGTCGAGTTCCTGCGACAGATCGATGCCGACGATCTCCGCGCCCACCGGGCCCGCCAGGGGCCGGACCAGGAAATCCTGAGGCGCGGGAACGGAGGCGTACCTCGGTGCCGCATACGCTTCGGACCGGCGCAGCGCGTTGCTCTGGGACATGGATCGCTCCTTGCAGTGACTCGCCGGCCAGGCCGGCATTGGAGCGATCCATTATGAAAACCCGTTACCGCTGGGCAAACGAATTATTCGGCGTTTGTTCAAGCCCTTGCGTCATAAAGAGAAATTTCCGGCCTGTGGATAACTCTAGGGATAAGCCTAGTGACAAGCCAGGGAAAACCGGTGGATAGCCAGGGGATATCCCGGTGGATAGGCAGTGGACAGCCAGTGGATAGCCGGTGCACAACTTGGCCCGGACAGAAGAAAAGGCGCCAAGCCATGACAGCCTGCGCCTTTAAAATCAATAGCTTGCGAGAATCAGGCCTTGGACAGGAAGGCCTGCACCAATTTCACCCAATAGGTTGCGCCAACTGGCAGCAGGGCGTCGTTGAAGTCGTAATTCGGGTTATGCAGCTGGCACGGGCCCATGCCATGGTAGCTTTCCAGCCGATGTCCGCCATCCCCATTGCCCAGGAACAGATAGGTGCCGGGGATGGCTTCCAGAAAGAAGGAGAAGTCCTCGGCGCCCATGAAGGGCGGCATGTCCCGCAGCACATTTTTGGCGCCGAATGCGTCCTCCGCGACCTGGGCGGCGAAGGCCGTTTCATTCTCCCAGTTCACCAGCGGGGGATAGGCCCTCACGAAGTCCAGTTCGCCCGTGCCGCCATATACCTGCGGCAGGGTGGTGACGATGCGCCGCATGTCCGCCTCGATCTTGTCCAGCGCCTCCACCGTATACGTGCGCACGGTGCCGCGCAGCACGGCTTCGCCCGGAATCACGTTGTACGCGTCGCCCGCGTGAATCTGCGTGATCGACAGCACCGCCTGGTCCAGCGGATTCTTGCTGCGCGAGATCACGGTCTGCAGGGCATGCACCATATCGGCGGCCACGATGATCGGATCCACCGATGCATGCGGCTGCGCCGCGTGGCCGCCCACGCCTTTGATGACGATGTCCCAGCGGTTGCTGGAAGCCATGGTCGGCCCGGCCCGGAACCCGAACTGGTTGACCGGCATGCCGGGCATGTTGTGGATGCCGAACACCGCATCGCACGGGAAGCGGTCGAACAGGCCGTCCTGCATCATTGCGCGCGCGCCGGCGTTGCCGCCTTCCTCGGCCGGCTGGAAAATGAACACGACCGTGCCATCGAAATCCCGGTGCGTGGACAGGTATTGCGCCGCGCCCAGCAGCATGGTCGTATGGCCGTCATGGCCGCAACCGTGCATGCGTCCGCTGATGGTGGACTTGTGCGCGAAGCGGTTGTGCTCCGGCATGGGCAGGGCGTCCATGTCGGCGCGCAGGCCGATCGTCTTTTTGCCGCTGCCTGCGCGCAGCACCCCCACCACGCCGGTTTTCCCCAGGCCGGTGTGGACTTCCAGCCCCCAGCCGCGCAAGCGCTCGGCCACCAGCGTGGAGGTACGCGTTTCCTGGAACGCCAGTTCGGGATGCGCGTGGATATCCCGGCGCAGCGCGGTCAGATCGCCGTGCACGCGTTCGATTTCGTCGATGGTTTTCATGATGGCTGTGGATAATCGGTAAGTGTGGAAATTGGCGGTTCGCCGGCCCTGGCCAGGGCCTAGGCCGCATCATTCAAATGACAGGCGCTGAGTTGCTCCGGCGCGACTTCCTTCAGCAACGGCCGCTCTGTCTTGCAGCGCGGCATGGCATGTGGACAACGCGGATGGAACGCGCAGCCCGTCGGCGGATCCAGCGGCGAGGGCAGTTCGCCCTTGATCGGCAGGTAGGTGCGCCGCCCGGGCTTCAGCGTGGGCAGTTCTTTCAGCAAGGCCTGGGTGTATGGATGGTTGGCGTGCCGGAAAACGGTATCGGTGGGCGCCAGTTCCACCACGCGTCCCAAGTACATGATAGCCACACGATCCGAAATATGGCTGACGACGCTGAGATTGTGGCTGATGAAAAGATAGGTCAGGTCCAGTTCCGCGCGCAATGCTTCGAACAGGTTCAGCACCTGGGCCTGGATCGATACATCCAGCGCCGCGACGGCTTCATCGCAAACGATGACGGACGGCTTGAGCGCCAGGGCCCGCGCAATGCCGATGCGCTGCCTCTGGCCGCCCGAGAATTGATGGGGATAACGCTGTGAAAAACTCGCATCCAGGCCAACCTGGCGCATCAGCCCGGCTACGTACTCCGCCTTGTCCCGCGCCCGGACCAGGCCATGGGCCACGGGAGCTTCGCCGATGATTTCCCGCACGCGCATGCGCGGATTCAGGGAAGCATAGGGGTCCTGGAAAATCATCTGCACGCCCAGTTCGTAGGCGCGCCGTTGCGGCCCCGTCAGTTCCCGTACCGGCTTTCCCCGGTAGTGCACTTCTCCGGCGGTCGGCGGCAGGATCCCCGACACGATGCGGCCCAGGGTGGATTTTCCACAGCCCGATTCGCCCACGATGCCAATCACTTCGCCCGGCATCACGTCGAGGTCCACGCCGGCCACGGCATGCACGACCTGTGTCTTCAGGCCCGCCCCCAGCAGGTTGGCAATGCGGCCGGCCAGGTCCACGTGCTGCACGAAGCGCAGCTCGACCTGCCGCAGCGACAGGATGGGATGGGCGGTGTCGTGTTCCGCTGCGCTCATTTGATGTCTGGGCCTCCTGCATGCCAGCAGCGCACCCATTGCGCCGGACGGACTTCCACGGGCTGCGGCTCGGCCAGACAGGCCTCGGTCGCGCGTGGACATCGCCCCCGGAACGCACAGCCTTGCGGCAGGTTGAGCAGCGACGGCGTCATCCCGGGAATCGGCACTAAGGGCTGGCCGCGGGATTCCGGCGTGGGAATGGAGGCGATCAGACCATGCGTGTACGGATGCATGGGATGGCTGATCACGGCCTCGGTGCTTCCGGTTTCCACCACACGGCCCGCATACATGACGGACACGCGGTCCGCCAGCCCGGCCACCACCGCCAGGTCGTGCGTGATCCAGATCAGCCCGGTGCCGGTCTCGCGGCACAGCTTCTGCACTTCGAACAGGATCTGCCCCTGTATCGTCACGTCCAGCGCGGTCGTCGGTTCGTCCGCAATGATCAGGCGCGGCGAGTTCAAGAGGGCGATGGCGATCGCCACGCGCTGCCGCATGCCGCCCGACAACTGGTGCGGATAGGTCCGCAGACGTTCTTCGGGCGATGGGATGCCCACCATCGCCAGGGTCTGCAGCGCACGCTGGCGCGCCTGTGCGCGCGTCGCATTGCTGTGCGCCTGGACCGCCTCGATCATCTGCGTGTCTACGCGCAATACCGGGTTCAGGGTCATCATCGGGTCCTGGAAGATCATCGCGATCTCCTGGCCCCGCAACTGGCGCCAGCGCGCGGGCGTGGCGCAACGCAGGTCTTCCCCGTTCAGCAACAGCTGGCCTTCCACGATGCGGCCCGGCGCGTCCAGCAGCCCCATCAGCGAAAAGCCCGTAATGCTCTTGCCCGACCCCGATTCGCCCACCAGCCCCAGGATTTCGCCTTCGGCCAGTGTCAGGTCCACACCGTCCACCGCCTTCACCACGCCGTTGCGCGTGAAAAAGTGCGTCTTCAGCCCATGCACCTCGAGAATCGGTTTGGGCGCTGCCGATGGTTTTTCCACAAGCGATGTCTGCATGGCGCCGCCCCTCAATTCTCGTGGCGCGGGTTGAGCACATCGCGCAGGTGGTCACCCACCAGATTGATGGCGATGATGGCCAGCGCCAGGGCGATGCCGGGAAAGAAGGAAATCCAGTACTGGCCGGACAGCAGGTATTCGAAGCCGTTGTAGATCAGCATGCCCAGCGAAGGCTCGGTCACCGGCACGCCCACGCCCAGGAACGACAGCGTCGCTTCCAGCGCGATGGCGTGCGCCAGGTCGATGGTGGCGATCACGATCAGCGGCGGCATGCAGTTCGGCAACACATGGCGAAACAGCACGCGCCCCCACGACAGGGACATGCAGCGCGCCGCCTCCACGTATTCCTTGCCGCGCTCGACCAACGCCGCGCCCCGCGCCGCCCGCGCAAAATACGCCCACTGCACGACGATCAGCGCGATGATCACCTTATCCACACCTTTGCCCAGGATCGCCAGAAGCATCAGCGCAACGAGGATCGCCGGAAACGACAGCTGGATATCCACAATCCGCATCAGCAGGGCATCGATGCGGCCGCCGAAATAGGCCGCGATCAGCCCCACGGTAGCGCCGATGCCGAAGGCGGCGAGCACCGACACGGTCGCCACCAGCAAGCTCGTGCGCATGCCATAGAGGATGGCCGACAGCAGGTCGCGCGCCTGGCCGTCGGTGCCCAGCCAGTAATGCATGGCGCCGTCGCCGCTTTCGCTGCCGGGCGCGAGCTTGGAATCCATGATGTCCAGCACGGCCAGGTCGTACGGATTCTGCGGCGCGATCCACGGCGCCAGCAGCGCAGCGCCCACGATAACGACCAGCATGACCAGGCCCACCGTGGCCAGCTTGCTCGCAAAGAAATCCGACAGGAAGCGGCGCCAGGGCGTCTGCTCCTTGGATTTTGCCGGCGCGGCGGCGATGGAGGCAGGCGTATTCATCGGCGGCTATCCAGGCGTACGCGGGGGTCCAGCACCGTATAGATGATGTCCACCACGAGGTTCAGCATGACCAGGAAGAACACAATCAGAAGCAGGTAAGCCACCACCACCGGACGGTCCAGGTTGATGATGGAATCGATCAGCAGCTTGCCCATGCCCGGCCACGAAAACACGGTCTCGGTCACGACGGCGAACGCCATCACCTGGCCGAACTCCAGGCCCGCAACCGTCACCACCGGGATCAGGATGTTCTTCAATAGGTGCACGCCCAGCACGCGTCTTTCCGACAGGCCCTTGGCGCGCGCGAACTTGATGTAATCCATGGGCAGGGCCTCGCGCGTGGCGGCCCGGGTCACACGGATGATCATCGCGCACTTGGCGAATGCGATCGTGGCCGCAGGCAGCGCCAGGCTCAGCCAGCCGTCGAGCGTCAGCACGCTCAGCTGCAGGGAGCCGATGCTGACCGTCTGTCCTCGCCCGCCCGCCGGCACCCAGCCCAGCATCACCGCGAACACCATGATGAACATCAGGCCGACCCAGAAATTCGGCAGCGAGAAGCCCAGCACCGATCCCGTCATGATCGCGCGCGACGCGGGCGCGTTCGGCTTCAGGCCGGCGCGGATGCCCAGCGGCACGCCGATCAGCACCGACAACAGCATGGCCACGCATGCCAGCTCCACCGTGGCCGGCATACGCTCCAGGATCAGGTGCATGGCGGGCTCGCCCGTCAGGAAGCTGTTGCCGAAATCGCCGCGCACCGCCTGGCCCATGAAGATCAGATACTGCCGCCACAGCGGCAGATCCAGGCCCAGCGACGCGCGCACCGCGGCGCGCTGCGCCTCGGTGGCCTCCGGGCTGGCCAGCATCGACACCGGATCGCCCACCATGTAGATGCCGGCGAAGACCAGCGCCGACATGACGAGCATGACGACGATGGTCTGCAGCAGCCTTCTTACGATCGTTGCAAGCACGAGATGCCGCCCGCCGCCCGCGTTACTTCTTCAGGGTCGCGAACTGCGAGAGCGTGACCTGGTCCGGCCGGCCCTGATAGCGGATGTCGTTCTTCATGGCCCACACCGACAGCTCGAAATGGATGGGCAGCATCGCGTAGTCGTCCATGGCAATATTGCTGGCCTGGGACAGCAGTTGGGCGCGCTTGGCCTCATCCATGGTGGACGACGCTTCCTTCACCAGCGCATCCATTTTGGGATTCGAGTAGCGGCTTCGGTTGGTGGTGCCCAGACCCGCTTCGGGATTGCGCGTCACCAGCAACGACGTCAACGCGTTGGACATTTCGCCGCTCGTCACTGACCAGCCCGCCAGGTACGCCGAGAACGCGTAGCTGTCGCGGTTCTTGAAGAACACCGGGGGCGCCAGGGCGTCCACGCTGGTCTTCACGCCGATACGGGTCCACATCGAGGCGATTGCCTGCGCCACCTTCGAATCGTTGACGTAGCGCCCCGACGGCGAACCCAGCGTGATCGAGAAACCGTTGGGATAGCCGGCTTCCTTCAGCAGGGCCTTGGCCTTTTCGACATCGGCCTTGGGCGCCTTCGAATGCTCTTTGCTCGAACCGAACATGGGATAGGGCAGCAAATTGCCCGCCGGCAGCGCCACGCCGCCCATCACGCGCTCGACCAGCGCCTGGCGGTTGATGGCCAACGACAGCGCCTCGCGCACGCGCTTGTCCTTCATGGGGTTCTTGTCCGTGCCCTGTACGCC
The DNA here is from genome assembly GCF_900496965.1 of Achromobacter agilis. Taxonomy (GTDB): domain Bacteria; phylum Pseudomonadota; class Gammaproteobacteria; order Burkholderiales; family Burkholderiaceae_B; genus Achromobacter; species Achromobacter agilis. Next base: position 39,486 of record NZ_UFQB01000009.1, on the reverse strand, counting down.
GGGCGAGGGCTCCGCGAACTGGTCGAGCGCGACGTACACCACGCGCACCGACGGCGTTTCTTCGACGAAGAGTTTCTTGTCGGCCTTCAGCTTGGGCAGGTCATCGGTGGGAGGATCCTCGATCATATCGACGTCGCCGGCCAGCAGCGCCGCCACGCGCGCCGCCGCGTTGCTGATCGGACGGTAGACCACGCGGTCCCATTCGGGCTTCTTGCCCCAGTAGTTATCGTTACGCGCCAGCACGAACTCCGCGCCCCGCTTCCATGACACAAACTTGTACGGGCCGGTCCCGATCAGGCCATCGCCGCTGTTCAGTTCGGTGGTCGTCTTGCCTTCGGCGGCCGGCCCCGACGCCGCCTTCTTGGACATGATGGGCAACTGGGCCAGGTTGACCAGCAGGTTCGGCGCCACGTCCTTGGTCGTGATGCGCACGGTTTGCGGGTCCACCGCTTCGGTCTTCTCGACCGACCCCAGGTACAGCGTGAACGGCGACGGGCTGTTTGGAACCTTCGGCACGCGCGCATAGGTGAAGACGACGTCTTCCGCCGTGAACGGCGTGCCATCGGAGAACTTCACGTTGGGGCGCAGCTTGAACGTCCAGACCTTGCCGTCCACGGTCCAGGATTCGGCAAGCGCGGGCTGCGGTTTGAGTTGCGCGTCGGTCGCGACCAAGGTGTCGAAGATAGTCTGGGAGATCTGCGTATTGGGCGTGAGCGCGTGGTACTGCGGATCCATGGAAGAAGGTTCGGTCTTCAAGGCGATCACCAGATCGCGGGCCATGGCCGAACTGAGTGTGCCAAACGCCAGAATCACCGCGGCCGAGCCGCAGGCCAAGACACGCGAAAACCGAGATGCCATTGTGATCTCCCAGAGTTGTTTCGGGTTTTGAACCTCCGGGCCACAGTAACCACCAAACAAGCCCCCGCGCAACAGTTATATTCCCTTATTGTTCTCGCTTCGCCTTCGCTGAAATATGTCCGCCTACGCCCCCATCGCCGCCATTGCCACCGCCCCCGGAAGAGGCGGCATCGGCGTCGTGCGCGTCTCCGGCGCGGACCTCTCCGGGCTGATGCGCCACCTGTTCCAGCGCGAGCTCACCCCGCGCCACGCGCACTACCTGCCGTTCAAGGCCGAAACCGGGGAACTGCTGGACGAAGGTATCGCCATCTACTTTCAGGCGCCTCATTCGTACACCGGCGAAGACGTGCTGGAATTGCAAGGCCACGGCGGTCCCGCCGTGTTGCGGCGCGTGCTGGAAAGCTGCCTGGCCGCCGGCCGAGACCTCGGCGTCCGGCTGGCCGAACCCGGTGAATTCACGCGCCGCGCCTTCCTGAACGACCGCATGGATCTGGCCCAGGCCGAGGCCGTGGCCGACCTGATCGACGCATCGTCGGTGGCGGCTGCGCGCGGCGCCATGGCCTCCCTGTCAGGGGAGTTCTCAGCCCGCGTGAACGACCTGTCCGACCGCATCATCCATTTGCGCATGCTGGTCGAAGCCACACTCGATTTCCCCGAAGAGGAAATCGATTTCCTGGAAAAGTACCAGGCGCGGCCCACCCTCGAAGCGCTGGCCGCCGACCTGGCTGGGCTGATCGCGCAGGCCCGCCAGGGCGTGATCCTGCGCGAAGGCCTTCATGTCGTTCTCGCCGGGCAGCCCAACGTCGGGAAATCCAGCCTGCTCAATGCACTGGCCGGTGACGACATCGCCATCGTCACGCCGATCGCGGGCACCACCCGGGACAAGGTGGTGCAAGAGATCCACATCGACGGCGTGCCGCTGCACATCGTGGACACGGCCGGCCTCAGGGAAACCGAGGATACCGTCGAGAGCATCGGCATTGCCCGCACCTGGCAGGAAATCGAGCGCGCGGACGTCATCCTCCACCTGCAGGACGCCACCCAGCCCGGCGACGAGCTGGACGCCCAGATCACCGCCCGTCTGCCGCCCCGCACGCCCGTCCTCAAGGTGTTCAACAAGGTAGACCTGCTGTCCACCGCCTTCGCCGCGGGCCCGGGCGACCTGGGCATTTCAGCCAAGAGCGGCATCGGCCTGGATGCGCTGCGCGCGGAATTGCTGCAGATCGCAGGCTGGAACCCGGGGGCCGAATCCCCATGGCTGGCGCGCGAACGGCATCTACGCGCCCTGCAGGATGCCGCGGAGCACCTGGCGCTCGCGGGCGAACATGCCGGACAGGACGACCGGGTCCTGGACCTCTTCGCGGAAGAGCTGCGCCTGGCTCACGACAGCCTGTCCAGCATCACCGGCAAGTTCACCAGCGACGACCTGCTGGGCGAGATTTTTTCCAGCTTCTGCATCGGGAAATAGGTCGCGCCACCGAGCGCATGCCGCTACGGTTTGCGGGCCGCTTCCACCAGGCATTCCGACAAGCGGTCGAAATGCTGCAGCGCGGCCTGGCTCAATTCGACCTGCTTGCGGCGGGCATCCTCGGTATCCACGAGCAGGACCCAGCCCTTTTCACGCATGGACTTCAGGCGGGCATGCAGTGTCGCAGGCGAGCCGATGCTGTCCACGGCCATGACATCGCGCACGGACAGGCGGCGTTCTTCCTGGGAGGCGCGGGCGACGAGCGTCAGGATGCGTTCCTCCACCGGGTCCAACGATGGCAGGGAAGGCAAGCCGCGCAGCGCTTCTGCAAGACGCAGGAAGCGCATATAGATGTCGGCGGGCCTCTTTCGTTCTTTCATGGATAATGCGTGCGGCGACCGATGCCAGGGCGAAAAGTGGACGATGATACTTAGGATATGGACAACATTCTAGGTCAGGCAAAATGGGCCCTGACGACGGCTATCCTGTTCCTTGCAAGTCTTGCAGTCAACGAGTGGGTATTCACGAACCTGGAGTTCGTCCGGGGCATCAACTGGATCTATCTGCCTGCGGGCGTACGTCTTGTCGGCACGCTGCTGCTCGGCTTGCCGGCCGCGATCGGCTTGTTGATCGGGTCCTGGATCGCCTGCTTTTTCTACTACTTCCCTGACGATGTCGTGCGCTCCCTGGCCGGCGGCATCATGGCCGCGGCGGCTCCCTACCTGGCTTATCGCTGGGCGCGGGCGGCGCTGCATCTGCGGCCGGACCTCGGTAACCTCACGGCCTGGCGCCTGGTCGTCTGCGCGGTCGTCTATGCGCTGGTAAACACGACGATCCACCACCCCTGGTTTTTCTTCCAGGGGGAACGAGCCGCGCTGCCGGGCGGATTCGTAGCGATGTTCACGGGAGACGTAACGGGGTCGCTGTTCGTGCTGTACGCGCTGAAGACCGTCGTGGCATTGCTGCGGTGGCTCCCCGCCGGGCCGCGGGCAAGCGCAGTCAAGGAGAACGCGGCCGACTGAACGCTCAGTTCGCCATCGTCGCCGGATCCCGTTCCGGCTCTTCGCCGTCCAGGTCCCGCGCCGCAGCTTCCAAGCCGCAGCGTTTCAAAACCTGGTCCAGGCGTTCCGCCAGCAGGCGCATATCGCGGCCTCTTTTGCCATGCAGCAACCGGCCAAGCGCGCCAAGGTTCAGCGCCATGGTCCGCAGTTCCGACTTCTCGCTTTCCGAGAGCGCTTCGCCCTGATCCAGGCAGCGCTCGGCGCGGCCCAGAACGGCCGCGCACGCCCCGTGGAACCTGGAGAACTCCTCCCAGAGATTGGGCGGGCCGCTACCCGCCGGAACGGACTTTCCGGATGCCATGAACGCTCCTGTGGGGAACCGCGCAGCAATTTTTCCTGGGGCCGCATACTTCAAAAGAAGCGTGACGCGACATTTTTATTATAAATTTTATAACTATTTTGCCGGGCATTCCCGCGGGGGCGAAACCTCCGTATATTCTGGGTTCGCCAGCCCGCGCCCGGACGGCATGCGGGCCGGCGATTCGATGGTTTTCCTTGCGTCCAGGATCCCCGTGCCATTCGACATCCGTCCCGCCACCGCCGACGACCTATCCGCGATCGAACAGATCGTCGAGCGCGCATACGCGCCTTATATCTTGCGCATCGGCGCGACGCCAGGCCCCATGCTGGACGACTACCGCGCCCGCGTCGCGCAGGGCGTGGTCAGCGTGCTGGAAACGCAAGATGGCATCCAGGCCATCCTGGTGCTGATTCCCGAGGCGGACTGCCTGCTGCTGGACAATATTGCCGTGTCGCCCGACGCCCAAGGCAAAGGTTATGGAAGCCGCCTGCTCCGGTTCGCGGAAGACGAGGCGCGCCGCCTCGGCTACGCCAGCATCCGCCTGTACACGCAGGAAAAGATGACCGAGAACATCAGCATTTACCGCGGCCATGGTTACGTTGAAACGCACCGTGCCGAAGAGATCGGCCTGAAGCGCGTCTTCATGAAGAAAGCGCTTTCCTGAAGGTCTTTTTCTTCGTTAAAAAATACGAGTATTTACTCGTAATTCATAGTGAGGACTTTTCTTCGTCTTTCCCGCCAGCTGCTGCAAGCCGCGCGCGCCGGTTGCTGGCCAGCGATTTCGCGTAGACGGAATCTGGCCGGATACGATGCGCGATCACATAGCCGGTCACGCACGCCAACATGAGCGGCAACATCACTTCGTAGCTGAGCGTCATCTCGAATATCATCAAGATCGACATCAACGGCGCATAGGTGGTGGCCGCCAGCAGCGCCCCCATGCCGACGATGGCATAGCTGGATACCGCCGACAGATCGCCGGCGGGAAACAAGGCCTGCAGGCCGGTGCCATACAAAGCGCCCAGCGCCGCCCCCACGAACAGCGTGGGCGTGAAGACGCCGCCCACCGCGCCCGAACCGACGCTGGCCGCGGTCGCCAGCGTCTTCAGCAACAGAATGGCGGCAACGGCCTGCCACGCCCACTGCGTATGCAGCATGCTGTTGACCACGCTATAGCCATTCCCCCAGACCTCGGGATTCACCACCGACAAGGCGCCCACGATCAGGCCGCCCATGGCCATCCTGGCCCACAACGGCAATGGCAGCCGGCCGAAGGCGCTGCGCGCCACGTCCAGGAACCGCAGGAATTGCGGCGCCGCCAGGCCGGCGATCAGGCCCAGTCCCAGATAGTTGATGACTTCCCAGCCGGACACGAAATCGAAGGGCGGCATATGGAACACGGCATCGTAATGCAGGATCTGGCGCGTCACGATGTTGGCCACGACGGACGATACGATCAGCGGCACCAGCGTCGCGGACGAAATCGCGCCATAGACGATCTCGGAAATGAATAACGCGCCGGCGATCGGCGCGTTGTAGGCGGACGTGATGCCCGCGGTGGCGCCGCAGGCGACCAACAGCCGCAAATGCCTGGGCGGCAGGACCAGGTATCGGCCCGCCAAGGACGACAGCATCGCCGCGAGCTGCACCATGGGGCCTTCTCGCCCGATAGAAGCGCCCGATCCGATGGAAAAAATGGATGACAGGCTGCGGGCCACCGTCTGGCGGAACCCGATGATGCCACGCCCAACCGCAATGGCTTCCATGTAGTCCGCCGCGCCACGCCTGGGCAACCGTTTCGCGGCCAGCTGCAGGATCGCGCCTGCGATCGCGCCCCCGACAGCCGGCATCAGAAACCGCTGCCAGGGACTGAGTCCACGCGCCAGGGACACCATGCCGTGGGGAACATCGCCCCCGCCGAGCAATATTTGCGTCCAGCCCAGCAATTCCCGGAAGACGACAGTGGCCAGCGCGCCAAACAGGCCCATCAACGCCGCTGCACACACCGTAACCGGCAGATTGTCGGCCAGCAGACGGCTTCTCAGCCAGGTCGCCCAGCCCGAATTCTTGATTCTGATTTCTCTCGCCATGGCGCGATTCTACGGCGAAACCTGCTCACTTTTTGTTCAGTCCCCTGTAAAGAAAGGCCAGATGCCTCCCCCCTGATCCCGGGTTGCGAAGACGGCTTACGGAGCCTCTGCAGGCCTCTGGAAGGGCAAAAAAGCGGGGGGTGCCAAAGCGCGTTTTTCGGGGTAAAAGTGCCACTTTTGCCACCCGATTCCGGAAATCGGCCTGTGGATAACTCCTAAGGCGGCTGGTTGTGCACATTTTGTGGAGGCAAGTTGAACAAGCAGGGGTTTCGGGCAGGGGTCAAAATCTTGTCCAACTTCAACTTTTTTCCCACACAGAGTTCTTGCACAGGCAAAAACGGCTCCAAGCTCATGAAAAAAAAGAGGTTTTCAAGGTTAAGGTAGTTATCCACAGCCCTTATTAATCATTAGTCTTTATATAAAGAGAAATAAAGGAAAAGCCAAACATGTTTTCCCATTCCGCCCAGCCATCCCCCCCCGGACTCCGTCCATGCGCATCCTTCTGATAGAAGACGAAGCCGAACTTGCCCGCTGGCTTTCCAGAAGCCTCGCCAGGCATGCCGGCTTCGTTGTCGAATGGGCTGATGACGGGCTGGTTGCAGAACGGCGGTTGGCGATCGAAGAATTCGATGCCGTCATCCTGGATCTCGGACTTCCCGGCATGGATGGCCATACCTTGCTGGCGAAGATCCGCGCGCGGGACGACCGTACGCCGGTGCTGGTCTTGACCGCGCGCGATTCGCTGGCCGAAAAAATCGGGACCCTTCACCAGGGCGCTGACGATTTCCTGCCGAAACCGTTCGTTGTGGAAGAGTTGGAAGCACGGTTGATTGCGCTGATCCGGCGCAGCCGTGGACGCGAACATCCGCGGCTTACCCTGGGAAACCTGGTTTTCGAAACTGCTGCGCAAAAATTCACGGTCAACGGACAGCCCCTGCAGTTATCCCCACGTGAACATTCCGTACTTCGGGTGCTGATCCAGAAAAGCGGCGAACCCATCAACAAGCAGCAGATCCTGGACCGCATCCTTACGGACGACGCGGACATCAACCTGGAGGCGATCGAGGTCCTGGTACACCGCTTGCGCAAAAAATTGGCAGATACCGGCGTGCAGATTGTGACCATGCGGGGCATGGGCTACTGCCTGGAGAACGCTGTTGACAACTAGAAGTGCGAAAAAAACCGGGCAAAAACGGAACCGGACCCTGAAGACCCAGTTGCTCTGGTGGCTGATTCCGACGCTGGTTTTCGTGATGATGGGCGCGCTCTGGCTGTCCAACCACCAGTTGCGGAACCAAGTCGACATTGCCTATGACCGTTCGCTTTCCGGAGCGCTGCGCGCCATCGACCACAACATATCCACAGCCAGCGGTGGATTAGCCATGGAGCAGCCGTACCTGATGCTGGAATTTTTCGAGCTGACAGCCAATGGCAGCGTGTTCTACCGGGTCGCGACCGAAGATGGGCTGGCGGAAATCGGCCATCCCGACCTGCCCATGCCCGCGGAACCGCTGGTTTCCGGCGAGCCGCGTTTTTTCTATGCGACCTACCAGGGAACCCCGGTCCGCGTCGCGGCGCTCGCGCGCCCCATGGATCCCCCCCTGTACGCAAACAAAGGGGGACGAGTTATTGTGCAGGTCGCGGAAGGCCTGGATACCCGCCAGGCGTTCCTCCACCAGGTCCTGGTGCGCTCCGTGGAGCGGGACCTGGCCGTGATCCTCATCAGCGTCCTGCTGATCATCCTGGGCGTTTTCATGGCCTTGCGGCCCCTGGTCCGATTACGGCAGGAAGTGGAAGGGCGGTCTGCAGACGATTTAAGCCCCGTCAGCGCGTCCGACATGCCAGGGGAGGTCCTACCCCTGGTTGCGGCCGTAAACCTCCACATGGCCCGTTTTGCGGCTCAGGCGAGGGTCCAGAGCCAGTTCTTGGACGACGCCTCGCACCAATTGCGCACGCCGCTGTCCGTTTTGCGTACCCAGACGGCCTATGCCCTGCGAGAAACAGACCCCCAGGAGGTCCGTACAGCCCTTCTGGCGATGCAGGAGGGCCTGGACAGGGCCGTACGTACCACCAACCAAATGCTCGCTCTGGCGCGCGCTAAGGACGCTTCCCTGGCCGAAGGCGGTTTCGTCCCTGAATCCGTCGACCTGGTCGACCTGGCCGATGGCGTCATCCGGACTCTGCTTCCCACGGCCCGGGTCCGCCAGCTGGACATCGGCCTGGAGGCCGAACAGCGGCCGGTGGTCGTACAGGGGGCCGACTGGCTGCTGCGCGAGGCGGTCAGCAACCTGGTGGACAACGCCATCCGCTACACCTCGCCCACAGGGGAGGTCACCGTGCGGATCCAGGCCGATGCCGGGCAGGCCCGGCTGGTTGTCGAGGACAGCGGCCCGGGCATGTCCGCGGAAGACATCGCCCGCGCTTGCGTCCGCTTCCGCCGGGGAGCGGCCGGCAAGAACAAGCCTGGCGCCGGCCTGGGGCTGGCCATTGTGGGCACCATTGCCGAAATCCTGGGCGCGCGCCTCGTCCTGGAAAACCGGGCGCCGTTGCCCGGCTTGAGGGCTGCCTTGGTGTTTACCCTCGAATCAACGCCGGATGCTGCGATGCGTCATTAAAACGACAGCTTTTGAAAGGTATTGGAAAGCTTCGATTTTGTACGGTTGCGTCCACTGGGGCAGCCATTGCGGAAAACCGTCAGGGCGGGGCTTCCAGCCATACCTAGACCTATAAATCTCGGAGACGCAAGAATGCAGACGAGTCTGAAGCTGCGCCTGGCCGCCGTTGCGGCGCTTGGCGCGATTACCCTGTCCCTGGGCGCCGCCCAGGCAGCCGAAGAGCCCCGCCGCCCGGAATGCATCGCGCCGGCCCAGCCCGGCGGGGGTTTCGACCTGACCTGCCGCCTGGCCACGGAAGGCCTGAAGCAAAGCGGCGCGCTCAAGACCGCCATGCGCATCGTCTACATGCCTGGCGGCATCGGCGCCGTGGCCTACAACAACATCGTGGCCCAGCATCCCAACGAGCCGGGCACCATCGTGGCGTTTTCGGGCGGTTCGCTGCTGAACCTCGCCCAGGGCAAGTTCGGCAAGTACAACGTCAACGATGTGCGCTGGCTGGCCGCTATCGGCACGGACTACGGTGTTGCGGTGGTTCGCAACGATTCCCCGTACACCGACCTGAAAGGCCTGATGGAAGCCTTCAAGCAGGATCCGACCAAGATCGTGCTGGGCGCAGGCGGTACCGTGGGCAGCCAGGACTGGATGAAGGCCGCGCTGACCGCCAAGGCGGCCGGCGTGGATTTCAAGAAAATGCGCTTCGTTGCCTTTGAAGGCGGCGGCGAGGCCGTGACGGCGCTGCGCGGCGGCCATATCCAGGCCTACATGGGCGACGCGGCCGAAGCGTTCACCATGCTCGAGGGCGGCGCTCCGATCCGCGTGCTGGCCGTGTTCAACGATCAGCGCCTGCCGGGCAAGCTGGGCACCGTGCCCACGGCCAAGGAGCAGGGCTACGACATCGTGTGGCCGATCATCCGCGGCTTCTACGTGGGTCCCAAGGTGTCCGACAGCGACTACCAGTTCTGGATCAACGCCTTCGAGAAGGCAAGCAACTCCCCCGAGTTTGGCAAGCTGCGCGAACAGCAGGGCCTGTTTCCGTTCAACAAGACCGGTCCCGAACTGGACGCGTACGTGAAGGATCAGGTCAAACGGTACGGCGAACTGGCTGATTCCTTCGGTCTGGTCAAGAAGTAAGCGCCAGGCCTTTTCTCCCAGGATTGCGCCCGACAGGGCTCTCCCGCCGCGGTTTTTTCCGCGGCGGCGGGGGACGCTGCGCCGCGCGATGCGACTACAACGGAAAAGTGATCATGAACGATCGAATATTGGGGCTGGCGGCGTTGGCGCTTTCTGTCTTCATGACCGCGGCGGGATGGGGAATCGAAGCCCCATTCGCCTATGAACCGGTGGGCCCGCGCGCCTTCCCCCTGCTGCTGGCGCTGATCATCGGGTTGTGCGGCCTGTGGCTCGTCTACAAGGGCGGCCATGCGGTCGAGGCGAATCCTCCGGGCGCCAACGGCCGCATTGCGCTGATGGTGGTGTTTGCCGCCGCCTATGCCTTCCTGTTCCAGTGGCTGGGCTTCGTGATCGCCACGTCGTTGATGACGGTATTTGTCGGACGCCTGTTCGGGGGCGGCTGGATCAAATGCGCCATCGGCGGCGTCGTCATGAGCCTTTTCTTTTTCGTGCTGTTCGACAAAGTGCTGGACGTCGTCCTGCCGGGCGGACTGCTGGGGAGCCTGATATGAGCGCCATTCTCGATCATTTGACCATTGGCTTCGGCGTCGCCTTTTCGCTGACGAACCTCCTGGTGGCCGCCATCGGCTCCTTCTTCGGAACCATGGTGGGCGTGTTGCCGGGGCTGGGTCCCATCAACGGCGTGGCGATGCTGATTCCGATCGCCTTCGCCATGAACCTGCCGCCCGAGACGGCGCTGATCCTGCTGGCGGCGGTGTATGTGGGCGCCGAGTACGGCGGCCGCATCACCTCCATCCTGCTGAACGTGCCCGGCGAGGCCAGCGCCATCATGACGACGCTGGACGGCTATCCGCTGGCGCGCCAGGGCCTGGCCAACGTCGCCTTGTCGCTGTCTGCCTGGTCGGCGTTCTTCGGCGCCATCGTGTCGGTGGTTGGCATCATCCTGCTGGCGCCGCTCCTGGCGAAATGGGCGCTCGCATTCGGCCCCGCCGAGTACTTCGTGCTGATGATTTTCGCGTTCTGCTGCCTGACCAGCTTGCTGGGCAAGCAGCCTGTGAAGGGCGTGCTCGCCGCGATGATCGGGCTGTCGATTTCGGTCGTGGGCGTGGATGCGAATTCGGGCGTCTACCGCTATACCTTCGAGTCGGTGCACCTGGCCGACGGCATCGATTTCGTCGTCGTCGTGATCGCGTTGTTCGCGGTCAGCGAGATGCTGGAAATGCTCGAAAAAGTGATGGCGGGCCACAGCGTCGAGGTCAAGCCCAGTGGCCGCAAGATCTTCAACCTGAAAGAGCTGATATTCACCTGGTGGAGCGTCGTGCGTAGCGCGTTCGTCGGTTTCGGCGTCGGCGTGCTGCCGGGGGCGGGAGCCAGCGTCGCCGCGGCCGTAGCCTACTCGCAAGAGAAGCGCATCATCGAAGCCAAAGACCCGGAGGCGAAGTTCGGCAAGGGCGATATGCGCGGCCTGGTGGCGCCTGAAGCCGCCGCGACTGCGTCGGCCATCGGCTCTTTCGTTCCCATGCTGACCTTGGGCGTGCCCGGTTCGGGCACCACCGCGGTAATGATGGGCGCGCTGACCCTCTACAACATCACGCCGGGCCCTGTCCTGTTCGAATCCAAGCCCGACCTGGTGTGGGGATTGATCGCTTCGCTGTTCGTCGCCAACGTTCTGCTGTTCATCATGAACGTGCCGCTCGTGCGCCTGTTTTCGAAGGTGCTGTCGGTACCGGGCTGGCTGATGGTGCCTGGCATTCTCTGCATCAGCTACATCGGCGTGTACGCGATCAACGCGGGTACCTTCGATCTGCTGCTGGTCGCCGGTATCGGGACGCTGGGCTACTTCCTGCGCAAGTTCGGTGTGCCGATGGCGCCGCTGGTGTTGGGCGTGGTGTTGGGCGACATGATGGAGCAAAATCTGCGCCGCGCCTTGTCGATTACGGACGGAGACGTGAGCGTGCTGTTCGCCAGCCCTGTCGCGATCGCCTTGTGGGCAGGCGCGGCCGCCGTCGTGATCGTGCCGCAGATCATGCGCCGGGCACGGGCCGCGAGAAAGGTTGCCGCCGATCCGGTTTGATGGGATGCCGGCGCGTCCGCTGGAGAGCCCGCAGACGCGCCGGATCGTCACCGGAAATTGCATGGGGCGCCTCGCGGCGCCCCTTTTTTATAGCTTGAAAGCAGCAGAATTTAAATATGAGCTTTTACTCGATATTTGAAGAAATGATGCTGTTTTCAGGGGGTGAAACGCAATTCTGAATGGATCAGACTTGCGCCAGGCGTTCCAATGCGGCGTCCAGCGTGGCATCCTTTTTGGCGAAACAGAATCGCACGATGCGGTGGTTCGATTCGGGCGCGTCGGGCTGGCGGTAGAACGCCGATACGGGTATCACGGTGACGCCGTTTTTCACGGTGAGATCGCGCGCGAAATCGGCCTCGTTCTGCTTGGAAATGTGGCTGTAGTCGGCCAGCAGGAAGAACGTTCCGGGGCTGGGCAGCGGGCGGAACCGGGTCTTCTCCAGACCCCGCGCCAAGCGGTCGCGCTTGGCCTGGTAGAAGGCCGGAAGATCCAGGTAGGGCTTGGGATCGCGCATGAATTCGGCCAGCGCGAACTGCATGGGCGAGGGCACGGTGAAGACCATGAATTGGTGCACTTTGCGCAGCTCGGCGCTGAGCTGGCGCGGGGCGCAGCAATAGCCGATCTTCCAGCCGGTAGTGTGATAGGTCTTGCCGAAGGAAGAAATCACGAAGGCGTGCTCGGCCAGCAGGGGGCGGCGCGCGATGCTGGCATGCGGTTTGCCGTCGAACACGATGTGCTCATAGACCTCGTCGGAGACCAGCAGGACGCCGGTGTCGCGCACGATGGCTTCCAGGGCATCCAGGTCGCTGTCGTCGAGCACCGCGCCAGTGGGGTTGTGCGGGAAGTTCAGCATCAGGAGACGCGTTTTCGACGTGATGGCGTCGCGCACGCGCTGCCAGTCGATGCGGTAGTACGGGTCGTCTTCGATGGGCGCCCGCAGCGGCACCGGCACCGCCGTGCCGCCCGCCAGCCGGATCGCGGGCAGGTAGGAGTCGTAGCAAGGTTCGATGACGACGACTTCGTCCCCGCTGCCCACGGCCGCCAGCACGGTGGCCATCAACGCTTCCGTGGCGCCGCTGGTAACCGTGATTTCGGTTTCGGGGTCGTAGGCATGGCCGTAGAGTTCGCGCGTCTTGGCGGCGATGGCTTCGCGCAGGGGCGCGACGCCGGGCATGTAGGGATACTGGTTATGGCCGTCGGCCATGGCCTTGGAGACCAGCTCGCACAGGGCAGGATCCGGATCGAAATCGGGAAACCCCTGGCCCAGGTTGATCGCCTTGTGTTCGATGGCCAGGCGGCTCATCACGGTAAAGATGGTGGTGCCAACGTCGGGAAGTTTGGATCGGATCATGGTGAACGGAGAAGTGGACGCTGCTAGCAAAGAGAGTTTTCGTAAGTATCCCACTAACTCATAATTCGGTTTTCTCGTGAGCTTAGGGCGCGGAAGGGGACGTGGTGCGGAATATAGGGTGGAGGGTGCTGGGTGGTTTTGCGATTGCGCTGATCGGAGCGTTGCTGGCGGTGCGGGCGCATATTCCCCTGCCATGGATGCTTGGCGCGCTGCTGCTGACGGCCGCGACGCGCATCGGAGGCCTGGGCACGGCTTGCCCCAGGCCGGCGCGCAATGGCGGGCAGTGGGTAATCGGAACGTCGCTGGGCCTCTATTTCACACCCCAGGTGATCGGACACATCGGCAGCAACGCGGGGCCCATCATCGTCGGCATGCTGTTCGCGCTGGCGCTGGCTTTCATGGGCACGGCGATCCTGCGCCGTTACACCGACGTGGATTTCAAGACGGCGTGGTTCGCGTCGGCGATCGGCGGCGCAAGCGAGATGGCCAGCCTCGCGGAACGCCACGGCGCGCGCATAGACCGGGTGGCGACGGCGCACAGTGTGCGGGTGCTGCTTGTCGTCGTCACGGTGCCGTTCATTTTTCAGTGGTGGGGCGTTGCGGGGCTGGATCCCACCATTCCGGGCCCGCGCGAGGTTCACGGTGCCGGATTGGCGCTGCTGATTGCCCTGACCTGCATCGGCGGAACGGCCTTCATGAAGCTGCGGCTGCCAAATCCCTGGGTGCTGGGCCCGATGCTTGTCGCCATGATGCTGACGGCCTCCGGTATCGAGTTGTCGGCTCTGCCGGACTATGTGCCGAAGGTGGGGCAGTTGTTTATCGGTTGGTCGTTGGGCGACCGTTACCGGCCGGATTTTTTCCGGGCGGCGCCGCGTTTCATTGCGGCGGTTGCGGCCTTCACGATTACCGCCCTGGCGCTGGCATTCGGTTTGGGCGCGTTGCTATCGTGGTGGTCTGCCGCGCCTATTCCCACCTTGATCCTGGGCACCACGCCGGGGGGCATTGCCGAGATGGCCATTACCGCCAAAGTGTTGCAGCTGGGCGTGCCGGTGGTGACGGCATTCCATGTAACTCGGATGGTATTCGTCGTGATTGTTACCGGGCCGCTCTATGCCGTCCTGGCCGCGCGGCAGGCGGAATCTGCGTGAATCAGACGTGTTCAAGTCTGAAAAATACGACATTGGGGAAAACAACTATATGAGTCTGTAATGCGTGGTGAGTATGCTGGTCAGGCAGTTGATTCAAGCAGCGCGCGGACTCGTTCTGCAGCTTGGCAGCAAGCGGGAACGCAGCAGCAACGCAGGTATCGCTACCGGTCGTTCAGTTCTCACGGCGTCCTTGATTCATTGCATTTCGAGTTAATTACAGGACGCTAGAAAAAATGGCTCAGAAGGGCAAAGTTAAGTGGTTCAACGCTGACAAGGGTTACGGTTTCATTACGCCGGACGTCGGTGGTACCGATGTTTTCGCACACTTTTCTGCCATCCAGGGCCGCGGCTATCGCAGCCTGAACGAAGGCCAGGAAGTCGAATTCGAAGTTAAGGATGGTCCGAAAGGACCTCAAGCGGCCGAAATTCGCCCGCTCTAAATCGGGAAATCCCAATTTCCCGTCCGCCAGGTTCGACCTGGCTACAACGCCCCAAGACCTTCGGGTCTGGGGCGTTGTTTCATTTGCGGCCCTGATTTTCTCTCCGCATGCGCGGATTGTTAGTGTTTACTAACATATCCTCGACCCGTGGATAAGTTTGTGGATAATTATTTTTGGGCATGAGGCTTTTGGTGCTCAGTAATGAAGCAAGCGGGTTATCTTGCCCTGGGTTTTGCACAGTTATCCCTATTTTCTTGAATCGATTTCCGCGCGCCATGGTTCGTCGTTGAACCAGTGCGGCCTCGGTCATGCCGAAGGGAAAACACGATATTTCCCTAGCAAATACATGTGTTTGGCACGATTTTGGCTGGAATCTGCGGTAAGCCCAGGGCAGGGCAGCCTTATCTTCCCAATCGGTATCGCTTCGATTTTGGGCCAACCGGGGACGGTTGTTCACAAAGATATCCCCATCCCGGTTATGCACAGAATTACGCCTTTCGGCCTCCATATTCGAGGCCTGCGCCTGTGGATAGAAATGGGGATAGGAAGGCCGATTCAGACTTTCGGATAACGCCGGGGCGGAGCGAGGAAAGATTGGCGGTCGCCACCGCCAGTCAAGCGAAGCGGCGCAGGCCGGCCGAGCGCGGCTGGGTGACGCATGAGAACCTGGCTTCGACGCGGGTGCTGTTCTACGGGTTTTCCACAGCGCGCTGAGGATAACCTGGATCTCAGCCAAATGGATGATGGTGCGGCATTGGCGGGAAGCGCAAGATGCTTGCTTGGTCAACGAATCGTGCGACGGGGCGGGATCCACGAACTCGGCAAGTCCGCAGGATAAATACCACATCTGATAACGCTGGGGATAAGTCAGACAAATCGCATGGTTGGCGATTTTGACCTTGGAAGACACGCCAGGTTCCCTGCTGTCCCTCGCGGCCTACCCCGGATCTTGAGACATGTTGGCCGCTCACTTCATCTTATCCACAAAGTTTTCCACGGTGATTCGTGCTTTAAGCGCGCAGTCCAAGCAGCCATTTCTGGCAAACCATTTCTTCCTTTCTTGAATGTGTGCACAGCGCGCCCCATAGGGAAGGCGTTGCGCATTTGTGCATTTTCATGGATCTGGGTTGTTTACAGGTGCGGCAGCTTTCGTCGTCTGGCCTGCCGGATTTGGATCTGCCCTGCCGACTTATCCCCAGAGTTGTTCCACGTGAAACGCCTTTCAGGCAACGCAGGGCATAAAGGGTTTGTTGATAACTCTGTTATGAACTTGATGGCCAGGATTCGGAGAGCATAGGCCAACCTCTCGGAGAATCTGCAGGTAGCCACGCGACTGGATGATGGGTTCCGCAGTGGCATGGTTTCGGCTAAGAAGTTCAGCGGGCAGTGAATTTCTCCGATGATGGGCTTCATCGACAAGCTGTTGCGAACGGTTGGATGTCTCGGCCAGGCCCATCGTCGAGATATCGGTCGTCGTCCAGATTCTTCGATGCGACTTTGCCGGCTCCTCAGAATACCTTGTTCGCGCTTCTGGTCGACCGTTGGGTCTGTTCATGTTTCACGTGAAACTGAGAAAAAGTGGTTTGTTTAGGGGTAGGGGTAGGGTAGGGGGAAAAATGTCAGTTTTTTTTCGTATTTCTTGCACAGAAGGGAGCAGCGATTAGGCAGTTTCTTTTATCTATTTGCACTGGGTCTGACATGCTTGCGCGGATCCTACTTATTCAGATCCGCTGTTTCACGTGAAACATAGGCATGCATTTTTTAGGGAGCACCGTGCTGACTCTGGCTCCAAGCAGAAATTTCACGTGAATTGCACTTCTGAGTGACACGATTTCTTGCGCAAAAGGGTGTTCCACGTGGAACATCCGCGGGTCGAACTGCCAAACCTTCAATCATCAGAACACGCCGCGACAATTAATTTTGAATAATCTGGTCTGAACTCCGTAGCCATTAAGTGTCATGGGCGTAGTGTTCTAGGGACAAGTTGCCAGCGGCTCGAGGTGGAGAGGCATACATCCTTTCCGATGTTCCACGTGAAACATCCATTGAATGATCACGTCCAGGTCTGCTCGGTTGGCTCGTGCGGACGCTTTCTACGGTTTTGACTATGAATGGAGCACGTAGCAATTCCATCGGCGGGGTAAAGGCCAACCTGCATAGCCTACCCGCGTAACAGTACGCAGGCCTACCGATGTTTCACGTGGAACACTGATCGAGCCATGTCTCTATGCCGCGCGAGTAGATACTAGGCCTACCTGGCGTCATGTGTTCGCACGCAAGCGCCAAAGATACTGCAGGAGAGTGCTTATCCTTGCTTCGAGTGCACGGTCGATAAGCGCGTGGTAGATGTTCCACGTGAAACACTACCCCCATCCTTGGGGATGATGGGGCGTGAGAAGAGTATCGGTGCGAGCCCGTTATAGGCCGGTGGAGGCTCGTATCGGACTCCGATAGACAATCCACGCATTGCCGGATCGCGCGCGGGTGGTCAGTTTCGAAGGCCAACATTTCAGGTGGAACAGACTGTTGGCCAACGTCGGCGGTTGCTGGGCCAATCGGATCAACGCGTCAACCGCGATAGGCTGGCGGCTTCACATACTGACAGCGCAGTCGATGGCGTGGAGGCCATGCCGGTGCCGTTGTTTCACGTGGAACATCCCAGGGAAACACCGGCAAATGCCGACATATTGTGCGGAATCCGACGTACGCCGTTGCCATTTGCCTACGCCGCAAGACACTCGGGGGGCTCCTTTGCTGCACCGAAACATGTTTCACGTGAAACATGCAATGCCTGCCTCTATAATGAACACCGAACGCTCTCTTACCTCCCCATCATGGACTATCCCCGCGCATTCGATGTCATCGTTGTCGGTGGCGGCCACGCCGGCACTGAAGCGGCATTGGCAGCTGCCCGCACTGGCGCCCAGACGCTGCTGCTCACGCACAACATCGAAACCCTAGGTCAAATGTCTTGCAATCCCTCCATTGGTGGGATCGGCAAAGGCCATCTCGTCAAAGAAGTCGACGCCCTGGGCGGCGCGATGGCTTTGGCTACCGACGAAGCGGGGATTCAGTTCCGCATCCTGAATGGGTCCAAGGGGCCGGCGGTGCGCGCGACCCGTGCCCAGGCCGATCGCGTGCTGTACCGTAAAGCCATCCGTGGCCGCCTGGAGAACCAGCCAAACCTCTGGCTGTTCCAGCAGGCCGTCGAGGATCTGATGGTAGAGGGCGACCGTGTCGTGGGTGCCGTTACCCAGATTGGCCTGAAGTTCCGGGCCAAGACCGTGGTGCTCACCGCCGGTACCTTCTTGAACGGCCTGATCCACGTGGGCCTGCAGAATTACTCGGGCGGCCGGGCAGGGGATCCTCCCGCAATCTCCCTGGGCCAGCGCCTGAAAGAGCTCAAGCTTCCGCAAGGGCGCCTGAAGACCGGCACGCCTCCGCGTATTGATGGCCGTTCCATCAACTACAGCGTGCTGGAGGAGCAGCCGGGCGATCTGAATCCCATCCCCGTGTTTTCCTATCTGGGCAATGTCGGGATGCATCCTCAGCAACTGCCTTGCTGGATCACCCACACCAATTCCCGTACGCACGACATCATCCGCGGCGGCCTGGACCGTTCGCCGATGTACAGCGGCGTGATAGAAGGCGTGGGCCCGCGGTATTGCCCGTCGATTGAAGACAAGATTCACCGCTTCGCGGACAAGGAGTCGCACCAGGTCTTCCTCGAACCGGAAGGCCTGGATACGCACGAGGTCTATCCGAATGGTGTGTCGACCAGCCTGCCGTTCGATGTGCAGCTGGATCTGATCCATTCCCTGCCCGGTCTCGAGAATGCGCACATTCTGCGCCCCGGCTATGCCATCGAATACGATTACTTCGATCCACGTGGATTGAAGAGCACGCTCGAAACCAAAGCGATAGAGGGCCTGTTTTTTGCCGGCCAGATCAATGGCACAACGGGCTACGAAGAGGCAGCGGCCCAAGGTTTGCTGGCGGGCACCAACGCGGCGCTTCTGTCGCTGGACCGCGAGCAATGGACGCCGCGACGCGACGAAGCCTATTTGGGCGTGCTGGTGGACGACCTGGTCACGCGCGGCGTGACCGAACCCTATCGCATGTTCACTTCGCGGGCCGAATACCGCCTGAGCCTGCGCGAAGACAATGCCGACCTGCGCTTGACTGAAATTGGCCGCCAGCTGGGCATCGTCGACGATGTGCGCTGGGATACTTTCAACCGCAAGCGCGACGCGGTGGCTGCCGAGGTCGAACGCCTGAAATCTTCGTGGGTGAACCCGCGGGTGCTGCCTGCGGAAGTGGCGGAACCTCTGCTGGGCAAGGCGATTGAACGTGAGTACTCACTAGCAGATCTCCTGAAACGGCCGAACGTTTCCTATGAAGCGCTGATGGCGGCCCGCAATACGGACGGCACGCTGCTTGCCGGTCCCGGCGTGGCGGACGATGAGGTGCTCGCCGAGCAGGTTGAGATCCAGGTCAAGTACGCCGGCTATATCGCCCGCCAGCAGGACGAAGTGCAGAAGCACATTGCGCACGAACAGCAGCCGATCCCTGTAGACGTCGACTACGAGGCGGTGACCAGCCTGTCGTTCGAAGTGCGTCAGAAACTCAAGACGCATCGTCCTGAGACCATCGGCCAGGCCGCCCGGATTTCCGGCGTCACACCCGCTGCCATCTCGCTGCTCCTCATCCACTTGAAGCGCCTGCATTACGGCTCGCGCAAGCAAGCGGCATGAGCCCGCCGGGCCGCCCCAAGGGCGAATACCGCAGTGCGCAGCACGAAGGCGATCCCATCAGCCCGCCGGGCCGCCCCAAGGGCGAATACCGCAGTGCGCAGCACGAAGGCCGCACCGATCAGACCGGCGCCGATATGGCCAGCCGCCTTGCTCGCGCATGCGAGCAATTGGAGCTGGACGCCGACGCGGGCGCCATGGCAAAGCTGCTGGAATATCTGTCCCAGATGCAGCGCTGGAACCGCACCTACAACCTCACGGCGATTCGCGATCCGCAACAGATGCTGGTCCAGCATCTCTTCGATAGCCTGGCCGCCGTAGGGCCCTTCAGCGAGGCGCTGGGCGCGTCCGGCGCTGCGGCCAAGGTCTACGACGTCGGATCGGGCGGAGGCCTGCCTGGCGTTGTTCTGGCGATCATGAGGCCCAATTGGTCCGTGACCTGCGTGGACGCGGTTGAAAAGAAGACCGCATTCGTGCGCCAGATGAGCGGAGTCCTGGCTTTACCCAACCTGCAGGCGCAACACGCGCGCATCGAAACGCTGGCCCCGGCCGAGTGCAACATTGTGACCTCGCGGGCCTTCGCGTCCTTGGACGATTTTGCTCAACTCGCAGGTCGTCACGTGCGCAACGATGGTACCCTCGTCGCCATGAAGGGCAAGCTCCCCGAGGATGAGATCCAGGCGCTGCATGCGCGTGGGGAATGGCAAGTCGACCATATTCAGCCGCTGAACGTGCCGGAGCTGCAAGCGGAACGCTGCCTGATCTGGATGCGCCGTAGTCAAGGAACCCTATGAAGAACATACCCCCCAGCACAACCGCCCGCGTATTCTGCATTGCCAACCAGAAGGGCGGAGTGGGCAAGACGACGACCGCCATCAATTTGGCGGCGGGCCTTGCGACGCACAACCAACGCGTGCTGCTGGTGGACCTGGACCCTCAAGGCAACGCCACGATGGGCAGCGGCATCGACAAGAACTCACTCGAGTCGAACCTGTATCAGGTGTTGATCGGCGAAGCCGGCATCGAGCAGGCCCGCGTGCGATCCGAATCCGGCGGCTACGACGTGCTGCCTGCCAACCGGGAACTCTCCGGCGCCGAGATCGACCTGGTGCAGATGGAACAGCGCGAGCGCCAGCTGAAGGCCGCAATCGATACCGTTACGGGTCAGTACGACTTCGTCCTGATCGACTGCCCGCCCACGCTGTCCCTGCTGACTCTCAACGGGCTGGCCGCCGCCCATGGCGTCATCATTCCGATGCAGTGCGAGTACTTCGCGCTGGAAGGCCTGTCCGATCTGGTCAATACCATCAAGCGCGTGCATCGCAACATCAACGACGACCTGCGCGTCATCGGCCTGCTGCGCGTGATGTTCGATCCACGCATGACACTGCAACAGCAAGTGTCTGCCCAGCTCGAAGCGCACTTCGGCGACAAGGTCTTCAAGACCGTCGTGCCGCGCAATGTGCGCCTGGCCGAAGCACCCAGTTACGGCATGCCCGGTGTGATCTACGACCGCGCGTCACGCGGCGCGCAGGCCTACATTTCATTTGGTGCCGAAATGATCGAGCGCGTAAAGAAGGATCTGAAGTAAGCCGTATCCATGCACGCCACCGCGCTCTTTGCTCCGATGCAGACAACCGCCACGCGTACGCCGTCCGTCGACGTGCGCGACAGCCTGCGCGTGCGTCTGGAAGAGGCCGCGTTGAATGCGACGGCGGTCGGCGCGCAGGTGCTTTATGATGGCTGGCTGGTGCGTTTTGCGCATTCGCCTGTCAAACGCGTCCGCAGCGTGAATGTGCTGGGGTTATCCACACGTACGTTGGACGAGCGGCTGGCGTATTGTTCTTCGTTGTATGCGCGCCATGGCTTGCCCATGGTGTTGCGCCTTACCTCCATCGGCCCCGATTTTTCCCTCGACGCCGAGTTGGAGTCCCGCGGTTATACCTTCACCGACGAGACCCGAGTCATGTGCATGCCGCTCGTCCCCAGGCCCAGCGTCAGGGGCGACCTGCTATTTCTTTCGGTCGATGCCGATCGCTTCGCGGCGGTGGTAGGAGAGATGCGCGGCTCATTGCCCGAGCACGTCGATGAACACCGCAAGCGTCTCCAAGGACTGGCTGTGGATATCCTGCCGGTGCTGGCGACGGACGCCGCGGGAAGACGCGTCGCCGCGGGCCTGGGTGTCCGGGACGGCGACCTGCTGGGCCTGTTCGACATCGTCACCGATCCGGGGCAGCGGCGCAAAGGCTACGCCGGCGCCCTGGTGGAACATTTATTGGCAGAGGGCGCTACCGGCGGCGCCACGACAGCCTATTTGCAGGTTGAGCCGGAAAATTCAGCCGCGCGCGCCTTGTACGGCCGCTACGGTTTCAAAGACTGTTACGCGTATTGGTACCGCTTGCCCGCCGAGCACGCGGACGCCTGAGCCCAGCTCGAGATACAAAAACAGAAGGAAAGAGGATTTAACTATGGCCACCAAGAAACCCAAGGGATTGGGTCGCGGACTGGACGCCTTGCTCGGAGCAGACGCGCCCGCCATCGAAAATATCGGCAAGGCCGTGGCCAAGCCCGAGGGTCCGCCGTCCACCTTGCCCGTATCGAAGATGCGCGCCGGCAAATACCAGCCGCGCACGCGCATGGACGAGGGCGCATTGGGCGAGCTGGCCGAATCGATCCGCACGCAAGGCATCATGCAACCCATTCTTGTGCGCGCATTGGGCGAGGCCGCTCCCGGCCACTACGAAATCATCGCGGGCGAGCGCCGTTTCCGCGCCGCCCAGATCGCCGGCCTGAAAGAAGTGCCGGTGCTAGTGCGTGAAGTGGCCGACGAGAACGCGGCCGTCATGGCGCTGATCGAAAACATCCAGCGGGAAGACCTGAACCCCCTGGAAGAGGCGCAGGGCGTGCGCCGGCTGCTGGACGAATTCGGCCTTACGCACGAGCAGGCCGCGCAAGCGATCGGCCGTTCGCGCTCCGCCACCAGCAACCTGCTGCGCCTTCTCAACCTGGCCGCGCCGGTGCAGACCATGCTGCTGGCCGGCGACGTAGACATGGGCCATGCGCGCGCGCTGCTGGCGGTGGACGCTGCCACGCAGATCCAGCTTGCCAACCTGATCATCGCGCGTCGCCTGTCGGTGCGCGAAGCCGAAAAGCTGGTCACCAAGACCGCCAAGGACGCCGATGCATCCGCCTCGCCCAAGAAAAAGGCCAACGGCGCGTCGCGCGACCTGACCCGTCTGGAAGAGGCCTTGTCCGATCATCTCGGCACGCGCGTCGCGCTCAAGGTGGGCGCCAAGGAAAAGGGCCAGATCGTCATCGACTTCCACGGTTGGGAACACCTGAATTCTCTGTTGGAACGCCAAGGCCTCTCCGGAGTGGTGGATGCCTGATCGCGCGCTGCCTGTCATCGCAGTATTGGCGACGGGCGGCACGATCGCGGGCGCCCAGGCCAACGCGACCTCCGCGGGCTACAAGGCGGGTTCGTTTTCAGTCGGCGACCTGCTGGCCGCCGTGCCGCAGCTGGCCGGCATTGCCGACATCCGCGCCGAGCAGATCGCCAACGTCGGCAGCCAGAACATGACGCACGACGTATGGCGCGCGCTGGCCATGCGCGTGGACGCCTTGTGCCAGGACGCGTCGGTGGCCGGTATCGTTATCACGCATGGCACCGACACACTGGAGGAAACGGCGTACTTCCTGAGCCTGGTCATCCGCCACGACAAGCCCATCGTGTTGGTGGGCGCCATGCGCCCCGCCACCGCGCTGGGCGCCGAGGGGCCGGCCAATCTGTATAACGCCGTGGCGCTGGCGCGCCATCCCGAGGCCCGCGGCCGCGGGCCGCTGGTTGTCATGAACGAAGACGTGCATTACGCCCGCGAAATCCAGAAGATCGCCAGCGCGGGCCTGTGCGCGTTTTCGTCGCCCAATCGCGGCCGTGCCGGCGTCATGCACGGCGCCGCGCCGTTCTTCTACTCCCGCAACACCACCACGCACACGGCAGAAAGCGAGTTTTCACTCGCATTGCTGGAAAGGGCGGGATGGCCCCGCGTGGACATTGTCTACGCCCACGCCAATCTGCAGGCCGACCTGATCGATTTCCTGGCCGGCGCCGCGGACGGCATCGTGCTGGCGGGTGTCGGGGACGGCAACGCAACCGACCTGGCCATTGACGGCCTGCTGCGGGCCGCCGCGAGCGGCGTCGCGGTCGTGCGTTCCAGCCGCACCGGCAGCGGATTCGTGGCGCGCGATGTCGAGCTGGACGATGCCGGGATGGGGTTTGTCGCCGCGCGCGACCTGAACCCGCAAAAGGCACGCATCCTGCTGATGCTCGGCCTGTCCGTTACGCGCGATCCGGCGGCCTTGCAGCGCCTGTTCGACCGCTATTGAACACCGTCGCGGCTAGGCCGTCACGTCGCCCTGCTGCGCGAGGCCGAGGTTGGCCCTGAGCATGTCATAGACCTGCCGCGTCAGCGGATTGATCAGGTCACGCCTTATCCACAGGAAGTACGTCACGTCGGGAAGGGGAGGCAATCCTTCCTTCTCGCCCAGCACGCGCATCTCCGGCCCCAGCAATTCCACGCTGCGCGCCGTCACGCCCAGGCGGGCGCGCAGCGCCGCCTTTATCCCCACCAGATTCGGCGCCACGTAGTTGGTGTGCCAGCGCACTTGCGCCTGTTCCAGCGCATTGAGGGCCAGGCGGCGGAAGATGCTGGGTTCGTCGGCCAGTACCAGCGGCACGGGCGCGTGCACGTCGTGGACATAGTCCGCGGACGCCAGCCACACCGTAGGGGATGTCCGCAGCGCAACGCCCTCGAAGTCTTGATCGAAGCGGGTGGAGATCGTGAGATCGATCTCGCCGGCCCGCAGCGCGTCCATCAGGAAGGGGCTGCGATCGGTGCGGATCTCCAGTTTCACGCGTGGCGCGGAGCGCGCGATGTGCATGAGCAGCGTGGGAAGTATGGTGTCCGCCACGTCCAGCGGCGCGCCCAGCCGCAGGTCGCCTTCCAGCGGCCCGTCCTGAAGGGCGCGCAGGGCCTCGTCGTTGATGGCCAGCATATGGCGGGCGTACGCGACGAGGCGCCGGCCGTGCGACGACAGCACCTTGTTGCGGCCCTGCTTTTCGAACAAGGGCTGGCCGATGGTGGATTCCAGCCGCTGCATCTGCTGTGTAACGGCCGACTGCGTCTTATAGAGCCGATTGGCCGCTTCCGAGAACGTCTCGTACTGGGCGATGGCGGTCAGGGTACGGAGCAGGTCCAGATCCAGGTTGCGCATTGAGGGCTCAAAAGTATTAGGAACGCTAATGGGATATTAAGGCAATTTAAATTGTTCGAGGTCGGGCGGGGGGATACATTAAATCCAATAACGACTGAACTCAGGGAAAACCAAAGTGAGCAATCCGCATCCTCATCAGGCTGGCATCGACGACGCCATCGGAAATATTAAGAAAACTGTAGGAAATAAGGGGCTGAACCGAGACAGCCTGAAGGTCGTGCTCGACGAGTTGGTCGGGCTGGCCGGCCACACCGACTGGTGGGCGGCGGACCGCTATCCCGCGCCGGAGGACGGCGAGCGCCAGGCGCGCTACCTGATCGCCGAAGATGCCGACAAGCGCTACGCGCTGTACCTGAACGTCATGCGCCCCGGCAAACAGATCGTTCCGCACAATCACACGACGTGGGCCTGTATCGCCGCCGTTGAGGGCGTGGAATACAACTACGTCTACGATCGCGTCGACGATGGTTCCAAGCCGGGCGTTGGCCGCCTGGAAAAGACCGGAACCGTCGTGGTGGGCCCGGGCGCGGGCATCGCCCTGATGCCTGACGATATCCACGCTGTGGAAATCCAGGGAGACAGCGTCATCCGCCATCTGCATATGTACGGACGCGCGCTGGAGACGCTGACCGAGCGCCTGGCGTTCGATCTGGAGTCCGGCACGTGCAAGGTCATGCCGATCGGCGTGCAAACCCGCCGCTGACCATGGACAAGCCCTTTCGGCCCGCGACGCGCCTGCTGCGCGCCGGGCGTCCCCACCGAGGCTGGGTCAATACCCCCGTCACGCGCGCCAGCACCTATGTCTTCGACAGCGTGCAGGCCTGGCGCGATACGCGCGCCCGCCGCGAAGAGGAACGCCTGCCTTCTTATGGCGCGCGCGGCACCGACAGCACGCACGCGCTCGAAGACGCGCTGGTCGAACTCGAGGCCGGCCATCGCGCCAAGCTGTATCCCACCGGCCAGGCCGCGATCGCCACCGTGCTGCTCGCCTACCTGCGGGCGGGCGACCACGTGCTTCTTACCGATGCCGTCTACGAGCCCGTGCGCCGTTTCTGCGCCGAGCACCTGTCGCGGCTGGGTATCGAATATACGTACTACCGGCCGGATGCCACGGGCATTGCCGCGCTCATCCGCCCCAACACGCGGATGATCTATGCGGAGTCGCCCGGGTCGCTGACCTACGAGATGCCGGACCTGCCCGGGCTCGCGGAACGGGCCCGCCGGCATGATTGCTGGCTGGCTGTGGATAACACCTGGGCGTCCGGCCTGCTCTACAAGCCGCTGACGCTCGGCGCAGATATCTCCATCCTGGCGGCCACCAAATACCTGGGCGGACACGCCGACGTGATGATGGGCGCCGTCGTGACCAATGCGCGCGCCTGGCGCGCGCTGGAACGCGCCACCATCGACCTGGGCCAGACAGTCGGCGCCGACGATGCGTTCCTGGTGCTGCGCGGCATGCGCTCGCTGCCTCTGCGCATGGCGCAGCATGCGCGCAGCGCGCTGCGCGTAGCGGATTGGCTCCTGGGCCGCCAGGAAGTGGCGCGCGTCCTGTGCCCGGCCTTGCCCGGCGATCCCTCGCATGCCATCTGGAAGCGCGACTGCAGCGGCGCCAATGGCCTGTTGACGGTGGAGTTCTCGGGCGAATTCGGCGAGGCGGATGTCGAACGCCTAATCGACAGCCTGCGGCTCTTCGGCATCGGCGCCTCGTGGGGCGGCTTTGAAAGCCTAGTGATCCCCGTGCGGCTGGACACCAGCCGGTCGTTGCCCGATACCGGGCGGCGCGGCGTCATGGCGCGCCTGCATATCGGCCTCGAGGATCCCGAAGACCTCATCGCCGATCTCGAACACGCGCTGTCCGCGCTTTCCCCTGTTTCCCGTCCCCTCTGAATCCGATGATGCATCCCACCCAAGACCATTCAGTCGCCGACATTGATTCGCACACGCTCAAGCAATGGCTGCATGATGGCGGCGAAATCGCGTTGCTGGACGTGCGCGAACACGGCCAATACGGCGAGTCCCACCTGTTCTACGCCGTGCCGGTTCCCTACAGCCGTCTGGAGGTGGATATCACGCGCCTGGCGCCGCGGCGCGACGTGCGGATGGCGATCTACGACGAGGGCGGCGCCGACGGCACGGCGGCGCGCGCGGGGCGTGCGTTGGCCGCGTTGGGCTACACCAATGTGCACCGCCTGGCGGGCGGCATCGCGCAATGGCGGCAAGACGGCTACGCCGCCTTCGCCGGCGTGAACGTGCCCAGCAAAACATTCGGCGAGCTGGCCGAAGAAGTCTTCCACACCCCGCGCATCGGCGCCCGCGAGCTGGCCGAGCGCCAGCGGCGCGGCGACGACCTGATCGTGCTGGACGGCAGGCCCTATGCCGAATACCAGAAGATGAGCATTCCGGGCGGCGTCTGCTGCCCCAACGGCGAGCTGGCGCTGCGCGCCCATACGCTGGCCAAGAGCCCGCAGACCACTATTGTCATCAACTGCGCGGGCCGCACGCGCAGCATCATCGGCGCGCAGACGCTGATTAATCTGGGCGTGCCCAATCCCGTGTATGCCCTGGAAAATGGCACGCAGGGCTGGTATCTGGAAGACCTGCAACTGGAGCACGGCGCGCTCCGCCGCTACGGCGACGACATCGCGCCGCAGGACGTGCCCGCGCTGGCGCAGCGTTCCGCGGCGCTGGCCGAGCGCCACAGCGTGCCCACGGTTTCCGCGCAAGCGGTTCAGGCCTGGCTGCGCGACACGGCACGCAGCACGTTCCTGTGCGATGTGCGCAGCGCGGAAGAGTACCTCCAGGGCTCCCTGCCCGGCGCGCAGCATACGCCCGGGGGCCAGCTGATCCAGGCCACGGACCAGTACGTGGCCGTGCGAGGTGCGCGCATCGTCGTCTTCGATTCCGAAGGCGTGCGCGCGCCGGTCATCGCCAGCTGGCTGCGGCAGATGGGCTGGGATGCTAGCGTGCTGAAGGAAGGCGTGCACGCCCGGCTGGAGACCGGCGCGAAAGAGACCCCGGCGCCGGAGATCCGCGTGCTGGGCCAAGCCGAACTGGCCGCCGCGATGGCGCAAGGCGCGCAGCTCGTCGATATCCGTCCCGGGATGCGTTATCGCGCCAAGCATATCGCCGGCGCGCGCTGGGCCATCCGCCCGCGCTTCGACCGCCTGCGCCTGGACGTTTCGCGTCCGGTGGTGCTGCTGGCCGAAGACGCCGCGCTGGCCGCCTGGGCGGCGCAAGACCTGCTGGCGCTGGGCGTGAACGACATCAGCGCCAATGCCGGCACGCCGGCCAGCTGGTCCGCACAGGGTATCGCGCTGGAATCCACCCCCGATGCGCCTGCCGACGCGGATTGCATCGACTACCTGTTTTTCGTGCATGACCGCCACGACGGCAACAAGGCCGCGGCGCGCCAGTACCTGGCCTGGGAAACCAATCTGGTCAGGCAGATCGACGATCGCGAACGCGCGGCTTACCGCTTTCCGGTCCGCTGAGAAGTAGCGCCGCGGGCCAATGCAGGCCTGCGGCGCGGCAAACGCATTCATCCAGACAGTACGCCCCGCGGCCGACGCCGCCGGGGTGCGGGCGGTTCATTGCGAACCGAAATGCAACGGACGGCCGAGTATCCGGCCGCCAACACAAGGGGAAATCCAGATGAAGCAGATCGCATACGTTTGCAGGACCGCGGCCTTTGCCGGCTTGTTGTGCGCGGGCGCAGCCCATGCCCAGGCGCCCGCGCCATTGGCCGACTATCCCAAGCAGGCCATCACCATCGTGTCGCCGTTCCCGCCGGGCGGCGGCAATGACGGCGTCGCGCGTCTCCTCGCGCAGGAACTGGGCGCCATCACGGGCCAGAGTGTGGTGGTGGAAAACCGCTCGGGCGCCGGCGGCAATGTCGGCACCGCGCAGGTGTCGCGGGCCAAGCCTGATGGCTACACCCTGGTGATGTCGCAAACCAGCGTGATGGCGGTCAATCCGCGCCTGTATAAGAACGTGGGCTTCGATCCCGTCAAGGACTTCGTGCCCATCTCGCAGATCACGTCCGCCCCGCTGGTGCTCGTGGCGCGCACCGAGAGCCCGTACAAGACCCTGAACGACTACCTGGATGCCGCGCGCAAGCAGCCCGGCGTCATCACCTACGCGACGCCAGGAAACGGCACCATGAGCCATCTAATGGGGGCGCTGGTGTCGCAGAAGGCCGGCGTGAAGCTCGTGCACGTGCCATACCGGGGCGCCGCGCCCGCCATCACCGATCTGATGGGCGGCACCGTGGACATGCTGATCACTTCGCCGGCGTCGGCCGAGCCCATGGTGGCGGCGGGCAAGCTGCGCATCCTGGCGCTCAGCCACGAGAACAGCATCGGCCTGTTCAAGGGGGCGCCCACGCTCAAGCAGGCGGGCATGGAGGGCATCACCGCCGACGACTGGTACGGCCTTTTCGCGCCTTCGGGCACCCCGCCCGAACGCATCGCCTATCTGGCGCAGGCGGTGGGGCAGGCGATGAAGTCGCCCAGCGTTGTCGCGAAGATCAACAGTGGCGGCAGCTGGGCGGTGGGCAGCCAGCCCGACGCGTTCAAGACGCGGCTGCAGGAAGACACGGTCTACTGGGCCGGCATGGTGAAGGCCGCGGGCGTGTCGCTGGATTGAGATTCCGCTTCACACCGCCAGGATGCGCCCGACCGCCGATTTCAAGGCGGCGTACGCCGGCGATTTCTGCGCGCTGGCGTTGGTGACCAGATGGTCTATGCGGTCGGCGCTACAGTAGGAAACGCGGCTGCACAGGCCGATCTTGCTGAAATCGGCCAACAGCACCAGTTGCTTGGCGCTGGCGGTCATGGCGCGCGCCACCTCGGCTTCACGCAGGTCGTAGTTGGTGGCGCCGCATTCGGCATCCACGCCCACCGGGGACAGCAGGGCCAGGTCGGCGCGGTAGCGGTGGATCTCGCCGATCGTGATATCGCCGGCGGTGGCGCATACCGGGCCGTCCACCGAGCCGCCCAGCATGATCAGCTGGTTCGCGCCGCTGCCCGCGGTGCCCACCTTCAGGGCCACGTCGAACGAATTGGTAATGATGGTCAGGCCCGACAGCTTGGCCAGTTCGTCGGCCAGCACGCTGGTGGTGCTGCCGGCGTCCAGGAACAGGGTCTGGCCGCTGGATACCAGGCCCGCGGCGGCGCGGGCGATGGCGCGCTTGTACTTGACGCGGGTATGCACGCGCTCTGCGATGGGCGGTTCGCTGTGGATGGGTACCGCGCCGCCATGCACACGGCGCAATTCCCCCAATGCTTCCAGTTCCAGCAGATCCCGCCTGACCGTTTCTCGGGATACCCCGAGTTCGCCGACGATACGGTCGGTCGATACCTGCTGCAATGACGACAGCAGGGCGCGGATTCTCTGATACCGCTCTTCTTGCCACATGTCCGATGTTTCCTAGTCTATGTCCGCTGCCGGGCGGCCCAGGCAATCAGCCCGCGCAATACCATCAGGGATCCTCCAACGACCAGCATGATAAGCGTTGAATAGGCCGCCGCCTGCGATACGAACCCGGCTTCGTCCAGGCGCAGGACAGAAACCGGCGCCACGCTGATGGAAGGGGTAACCAGGAAGATCACTGCCGACAGGGTGACCATCGACCGCATGAACAAAAAGAAAAAGACGCCCAGCACGGTCGGGCCGATCAGCGGCAGCACGGCGTCGCGCAGCACCCGCAGCGTGCCCCCGCCCAGACAGCTGATCGCTTCCTCCAACGCCTGCGGCACGGCGCGCATGCCCGTCATCATCGTCAGGAAGCCCTGCGTGTGGTAGTGGTAGAAGTTGCACAGGGCGATCAGCGCAGCGCTGCCATACAGCGCATACAGCGGCGTGCCCGGCGCGTTGAAGGCGAAGATGTACGACAGGCCCAGGACCAGGCCCGGCACCCCCACCGGCAGCACCGACAGCATATACACCGGCTTGGCCCAGGCGCGCGGGATACGGCACACGCCGAAGCTCAGGAAGAACAGCAGCAGCACCCCGCCGCCCGCGGCGGCCAGGGACAGGTACAGGGATGTCCAGAGCGGCGTGTAGCCGCCGCTGACCGTGATGTCGTAGTGCTTCAGCGTCCATTCCATGCGATAGGGCCAGAGCCGCATGAAGCTGGCGAAGACCACCGTGGCCACCGTGACGATGATTGTGCTGCTCGCCAGCAGCACGCCGGCGCAGAAGGCGGCGTCGCGCCCCCGGGCGGGCTGCGGCGCGACCTTCAGCCCGCTGGGCGAGGCCGAACCGAACTGGCGCTGCGAGGCCACGCGTTCGATCTGCACGGAGATCAGCGACGGCAGCAACAGCAGGATGCCCACCACGGAGCCCATGCCGAAATTCATCTGTCCGGAGACCTGGCTGTAGATCTCGGTGGCCAGCACCCGGTAGTTGCCGCCGATCACGGCCGCATTGCCGAAATCGGTGATGGTGATGACGAACACGACGAAGGCCGCGCTGAGCAGGCCGAACTTGCAGTTGGGCAGGGTGATGTCGAAGAACTGGCGGGCGCCGGATGCGCCCATGACTTCCGCCGCGTCGTAATAGCGCGCGTCCATGTTGCGCAAGGCCGCCTGCAGGATCAGGACGGCCTGGGGCAGGGCATAGAACACGTTGGAGATCAGCAGGCCCCAGAAGCCATAGATATCGATTTCCCAGCCAGTCCAGCGATGCACCAGGCCGTTGCGCCCCAGCAGGAATATCAGCCCCAGGCCCTGCACCAGCGACGGGGCCAGCAAGGGCAGCACCAGCGCCACCCGCACGGCGGCCTTGCCGCGCATGCAACTGCGGTCCAGGCCATAGGCAATGGCGAAGCCCAGCACGATGCTGACGGCCGTGGTGGCGAAGCTCATGACCAGGCTGTTCAGCGTGGCCGTCAGGATTCCCCGGGTGGCGAAGACCTCAGCATAGTTGCCCAGGCCGATCGAGCCGTCCTTTTCGACCAGGCTATGCCAGGCGACGGTCGCCAGCGGATAGAGGAAGAACAGCGCCAAGCCCGCCATCGGGATGCCGACGCAGGTCCACAGCAGCAGGCGGTCCGCGGACCAGGGGGCGCGGCCTGCCGGCGCGGCGACGGCCGTGCTCGCGTGGGCCGCGCTCACGCGGGGGCTCCGGCACGAATGGATGCGTCCCTCATACGCTCACCCAGGCGCATTGGCCGGGCTCCGCATCCAGGCGTACGGGGGCGCCGCGCGACAGGCCGGCCGCGCCGTGCTGTTCCACGACCAGCTCGCGCCCGCGCCAGGCGACGCGCAAGCGGGTGAGGTTGCCCATGAAGGTCATGTCCTGCACCCGGCCCGCGCCACGCTCGTCCGCCGCCACGCGCAGGTTTTCGGGCCGCAGGCAGGCTTCATAGCGCTCGCTGGCGCCTTCGGGCCGCGTCGCCAGCAGTTCGGGCATCGCGTCACGTACCCAATCGGTGGGCAACAGATTGCTCAGCCCGACGAAATTCGCCACGAAGCGCGTGCGGGGCCGCAGGTACAGGTCGGCCGGCGACCCTACCTGCTCGATGCGCCCATCATTCATGCAGACGATCTTGTCCGCCAGCGTCAGCGCTTCTTCCTGGTCATGCGTCACCATAATCGTGGGGATCTTCAGGCGGCGCTGCACCTCGTGGATCTCGGCGCGCATGTCGGTGCGCACGCGTGCGTCCAGCGCGGACAAGGGTTCGTCCAGCAGGATCAGGGCCGGGTCCACGGCCAGCGCGCGGGCCAGGGCCACGCGCTGCTGCTGGCCGCCCGACAGCTGATGCGGATAGCGTCCGGCATGATCGGGCAGTTTGATCAGCGCCAGCAACTCCTGCACCCGCGACGCGATGCGGTCGCGGCTTTCGCCGCGGATGCGCAGGCCGTAGCCCACGTTCTCGGCCACGGTCATGTTGGGAAACAGCGAGTACGACTGGAACACGATGCCGAAGCCGCGCTTGCGCGCCGGCAGCGCGCTGAGGTCCCGCCCGCCCAGGGTGATGGCGCCCCGGTCGAACGGTAGCAGCCCCGCCACGATGCGCAGCAACGTGGTCTTGCCGCAGCCGCTGGGGCCAAGCAGGCAGACGAACTCGTGCTCGCCCACGGACAGGTCGATGTCTTCCAGCGCGGCCGAGCCGTCGAAAGTCTTGCGTATCCCGCGCAATTCCAGGTACATGGCGTCTCCAGGACGGGCGGCGGCCGGCGCTGCCGTCAACGCTTGATGGTTTGCTGCCAGGTCTTGATCGTGGCGTCGCGTTCCGCCGCCGACTTCTGGAAGTCCACGGGGTACAGCACCGTGCCCAGGTCCTTGGGCAGGCCCGCGGCTTGCGCCGCCTTGTTGGGAGCGGCGCCGGGGATGGTGACGAGCTCCTTGTACTTGCTGTACAGGCCGCCCGCCTGTGCCGACAGGGTCCAGTCCAGGAAGCGCTTGGCGTCCGCCGGATTCTTCGCCGTTTTCATCAGCCCGGACGCCTCGAGCTCGTAGCCCACCCATTTGGATGGAATCACCATCTTGATGGGGTAGCCTTCCTCGATGGACTGCATGGCGGGGAAGGCGAAGGACACGCCGATCGCGTATTCGCCGGCGCGCGCCATTTTGCAGGGGCGCGAGCCGGAGGGCGTGTACTGCGCCACGTTCTTGTCGAGGTCTTTCAGCAGCGCCCAGCCCTTCTCCTGGCCCAGGCCCTGCAGCAGCGCGACGATCTGGAGATACCCGGTGCCGGACGCGGCGGGGCTGGGAATGACGATTTCGCCCTTGTAGACGGGTTTGGTCAGGTCTTCCCAGGACGTGGGCATCGGCAGGTTCTTGGATTTCAGCCTGTCGGTATTGACGCAGAAGGCGGCGACGTAGCCGGTGGCCGCGAACCACTTGTTGTCCGCGCCCTTGTAACGGGCGGGCAGCGCGTCGATGCCTTTGGCCGCATACGGCTCAAGGAGGTTTTGCAGGCGCGGGTCCAGCATGTTGCTGACGGCAAATCCCCAGATGACGTCCTGCTGCGGGTTCGAGGCCTCGGCGATCAGGCGTGCGCCCAGATCGCCTGTGGACAGGCGCAGCACATTCACTTTCAGATCGGGCATGGCTGCGTTGGCCGCCTTCAGGTAGGCCGCGATCTCGTCTTCCTCGAGCGCGGTGTAAACGGTGATCGAGCCGGCATGCGCCTGCGCATAACCTAGGGAAATTACTGCAACCACAAGACTGAGCTTCTTCATACATTGCATGATGGGACTCCGGTTGGAATACACGGCAACGGTGGCGAGCTACGTATGCGGACTGCGGCCAGCAAAACAGGGAGGCGGGTTGCAGTTTTAGGTATGTTTGCAAATTTGTGGCAACGTGTCTAGACTGGAAAAACCTGTATGAGGGGTTTTTTTGGCGTAGGGCCGCCCCAATCCGAAATTGCCCCCCAGGGGCTGCAAGCCCGCGCCACGCCCGGAGGCATCGTCGATGCAAACCTCATTGCCGTTATCCGCGACGCAGCTGGCCGCCTATTCTTCGTTCGCCCACACCTTGGCGGACCGGGTCCGGCCTTTGTCGCGCAAGTGGTTCCGGCATCCGCTGGCGGTCGACACCAAGGCGGACGACAGCCCGGTCACCCAGGCCGACAGGGAGGTCGAGGCTGCCTTGCGCGAGGCCATCGCCCGGGACTACCCCGATCACGGCATCTTCGGCGAAGAATTCGGCGTCTCGCACGCCGAGGCCGAGCTGATGTGGTCGCTGGACCCGATAGACGGCACGCGCGCCTTCATTTCCGGCAACCCGCTGTGGGGCACCCTGCTGGCGCTGCTGCACAAGGGCAAGCCCGTGTTGGGGCTGATCGACATTCCCATGCTGGATGAACGTTGGGTGGGGGCGGCCGGCGTGCCGGCAAGCCTGAATGGCGAGGCCTGCCGCGTCAGCGGGTGCTCTGAATTGCGCCAGGCCATCCTTTA
Source organism: Achromobacter agilis (assembly GCF_900496965.1). Lineage (GTDB taxonomy): Bacteria > Pseudomonadota > Gammaproteobacteria > Burkholderiales > Burkholderiaceae_B > Achromobacter > Achromobacter agilis. Next base: position 5,013 of record NZ_UFQB01000009.1, on the reverse strand, counting down.
CGCCACTTCGCCCGACATCTTCGCCGGCGCCGAACTGGCTGCCTTCGACGCACTGGCGCAGGCCGCGCGCATGCGCCGCTTCGGCGGCGACTGCTACAGCTACGGGCTCCTGGCCAGCGGCCATGTCGACCTGGTGGTCGAGGCTGGCCTGCAACCGTATGACTACCTGGCGCTGATGCCCGTGATCGAAGGGGCCGGCGGCGTCATTACCGATTGGTCGGGGCAGCCCCTCGGCCTCGAATCGCAGGGCCGCGTCGTCGCGGCCGCCACGCCGCAACTGCATCGCCAGGCGATGCGGGTGCTGGGGGCGGCCGTGACCTGAACGCCGCGCCGCCCGCCCGCAGGTCAACGCAACGCTTCAGCCACAGCAAGGTGAACGAGCATGCATGCACTAGGGGTAGCAACGGTGGAGGACGCAGAGCGGCTGGTGCAAGCCAGCTCGCTCTCGCATATCAAGGTCGGTTTGTCCGACATCGACGGCGTCATGGTGGGCAAGTACCTGCGCCGCGACAAGTTTCTGGGCGCGCTGCGTTCGGGGCTGGCATTTTGCGACGTCGTATTCGGCTGGGACCTGGATGATCAGCTCTACGACAACACCCAGTACACGGGCTGGCATACGGCCTATCCCGACGCCAAACTCAGGATTCTTCCGCAGACCGGCCGCAGGCTGCCTCTGGAGCAGGGCCCGGGGGGCGAAGACATGTTGCTGTTTCTGGCCGAATTCGAGGGAGACGCGGGCGCCATCTGCCCGCGGCGCTTGTTGCACAGGGTCCTCGATCGCGCGGCGGCCATGGGCTATGAGGCCTACGCCGCCCTCGAGTACGAATTCTTCATGTTCCGCGAAACGCCGCACTCCGTGCGCGCGAAAAACTACCGCAACCTCGAGAACTGGACCCCGGGCAATTTCGGCTATTCCGTGTTGCGCAGCACGGTCGAAGGCGATTTCTACCGCAAGCTCCTGGACATGTGCGAACGCATGGACATGCCCATCGAGGGCCTGCATACCGAGACCGGGCCGGGCGTGCTGGAGGCCGCCATCGCAGTCGACCTGGCCGCGGCCGCCGGCGACAAGGCGTTCCTCTTCAAGACCTTCACCAAGGCCCTGGCGCAGCAGAACGGCCTGATGGCGACCTTCATGGCGAAATGGTCGCACGATCATCCGGGCCAAAGCGGCCACATCCATCTGTCCCTGCGTGACAGGAAAACCGGGCGCTCCGCCTTTCACGACGAGTCGCGGCCGCACGGCATGAGCGCGACGCAGGCGTCCTTCATGGCGGGGGTGCAGCGCTACCTGCCCGAGTTCATGTCCCTGTATGCCCAGACGGTCAACAGCTATTCGCGCCTCGTGCCCGGGTACTGGGCGCCGCTGGATGCCACCTGGGGCATGGAGAACCGTACCACCGCGCTGCGGCTCATTCCGGGGAGCGACAAATCGCAGCGCGTCGAAGTGCGCATCGGGTCGGCCGACGCCAATCCCTACCTGGCCCTGTCGGCCGCGCTGGCTTCCGGCCTGCACGGTATCGAACAGGGCCTGGCGCCCGAGCCGATGGTGCAGGGCAATGCCTATACACAGCAGTTTCCCGCGCATCTGCGGCTGCCGAGCACGTTGTGGGAGGCCGCCCAGCGGCTGCGCGAATCCGAGGCCGCGCGCCATCTGTTCGGCGACGCCTTCGTCGAGCATTACGTGGCGACGCGCGAATGGGAAGAAAGGCAGTTCCGGCGCCACGTAACCGACTGGGAACTGGCGCGCTATTTCGAAATCATCTGATCCCCATCCATTCGCTTGCACAGGGCAGCCATGACCCAGGAACTCATCACCATCAGCCCCATCGACGGGCGCGAAGTCGTCCGCCGCCCCTACGCCAGCGAAGCCCAGATTGCGCGGGCGCTTGCCGACGCCCAGGCCGCGCAGCTGGGCTGGCAGGCGCTGGGCGTGGAAGCGCGGGGGCGCATCGTGTCGGAAGCCGTGGACCGTTTCGTCGCGTCCAAGGATGAGATCGCGCGCGCCATTACGATCCAGATGGGGCGGCCCTTGCGCTACACCCCTGGCGAAGTGGCGGGCTTCGAAGCCCGCGCGCGCCACATGATCGCGATCGCGGGCGACGCGCTGGCGCCCATCCAGGTTCCGGCGCAGACGGGTTTCACGCGCTTCATCAGCCGCGAGCCCATCGGCGTCGCGCTTACGATCGCGCCATGGAACTATCCCTTGCTGACTGCGGTGAACAGCATCGTTGCGGCGTTGATGGCGGGAAACGCCGTCATCCTCAAGCATTCGGACCAGACACCGTTGTGCGCGGAATTCATCGAACGCGCGTTTCGCGAGGCAGGTGCCCCCAAGGGCGTGTTCCAGTACCTGCATGCGAACCACGATATTGCGCAGCGGCTGATCCGCGCGCCGGAAATCGGTTATGTGTCGTTCACCGGATCGGTGCGAGGCGGGCGCGCCGTGGAGGAGGGCGCGGCCGGACGGTTCATCGGCGTCGGCCTGGAGCTTGGCGGCAATGATCCGGCATACGTGCGGGCGGATGCCAAGATCGACCATGCGGTCGAAACGCTGGTGGACGGTGCCTACTTCAACTCGGGTCAGTCCTGCTGCGGCATTCAGCGTATCTATGTGGCACGGTCCCGGTACGACGACTTCGTGGAACGGGCCGCCGCGTTGACGCGTCGTTATGTGCTGGGCGATCCACTGCATGCCGACACGACGCTCGGACCCGTCGTGCGTGCGCGGGCCGCCGCCGAGATCCGGGATATCGTCGATGAGGCCGTTTCCGCCGGCGCTAGGAACCTGATGGATTCCTCGCATTTCGATAAGGCGAGTAAAAACTCGCCTTATGTGGCGCCAGCCTTGCTGACGCAAGTCGATCACCGTATGCGCGTCATGAGCGACGAATGTTTCGGGCCGGTCGTCGGCATCATGGCGGTCGACAGCGACGAGGAAGCCATTGCCCTGATGAACGACAGCCCCTATGGCCTGACGGCGGCGGCCTTCACGCAGGACGAGGAGGCCGCCCTGCGCATCGGCCGCCAGGTCCGCACGGGCACGTTTTTCATGAACCGTTGCGATTACCTCGATCCTGCTCTGGCCTGGACCGGCGTCAAGAATTCGGGGCGAGGCGTATCGCTGTCGGCGGTCGGATACGAACAGTTGACGCAAGCCAAATCCTTTCATCTGCGCAGCGTCTGACACGCGGCCCACAGGAACAGAACCATGACCGTGCCCAGCGTAAATTGGAACTACCCGACCGCCATCAAGGCCGGCCCCGGCCGCATCAAGGAATTGCCAGACTGGTGCCGTGAACTCGGCATGGCGCGGCCCCTCCTCGTGACGGATCCCGGGCTTGCGGCCCTGCCGATGGTGAGCGGCGCGGTGGCCGCATGCGGGCAGGCGGGCCTCGATTGCGGCCTGTTCCACGAGATCAAGGGCAATCCCACGGGCCGCAACGTCGAGGACGGGGTAAAGGCCTACAGGCAAGGGCGCCATGACGGCGTGATCGCAATGGGGGGCGGGTCGGCGCTGGATGCGGCGAAGGCCATCGCGCTGATGGCGGGGCAGACGCGGCCCTTGTGGGATTTCGAGGACGTCGGCGACAACTACCTGAGGGTCGACCTGGCCGGCATGGCGCCGGTGGTGGCGGTGCCGACCACCGCCGGCACGGGATCCGAAGTGGGGCGCGCTTCCGTCATCACCGACGAGTCCGCGGAGGTCAAACGCATCATTTTCCACGCGCGCATGCTGCCGGCCATCGTGATCCTGGACCCGGAGCTCACGGTCGGCCTGCCGCCGAAGATAACGGCCGCGACCGGCATGGATGCGCTTTCGCACAATCTCGAGGCGTACTGTTCGCCGTTCTTCCACCCGATGGCGGCCGGTATCGCGATCGAGGGTATGCGTCTGATCAAGGAGTACCTGCCCCAGGCGGTGGCAAACGGGAGCGACCTGCAGGCGCGCCAGCAGATGCTGGTGGCTTCCAGCATGGGGGCCACGGCGTTCCAGCGCGGGCTGGGCGCCATGCATGCGCTGGCGCACCCGCTGGGTGCACTGTACGACGCGCACCACGGCACGCTGAACGCCATCCTCATGCCCTACGTGTTGAAGGCCAACCAACAGGCGGTGGCGCCGCGGCTGGAGGCGCTGGCGCGCTATCTGGATCTGCCGCGGCCGGGTCCCGGCGCCGTGCTGGACTGGGTGTTGTCCCTGCGCGAGGCCGTCGGCATCCCTCATACGCTGGCGGAAATCGGCATCGACGAGGCCCAGGCGGAGCGGGTGGGGCGCATGGCGGCGGAGGATCCGTCGGCCGGCACCAACCCGGTCGATTACACGGCTGGGCAGTACGCCGAGCTTTTTCGTGCAGCGATTCGCGGAAACCTGTAAGCTTCGCCCCCTCTGCGCGCAAACGCGGGGGTGGCTGAACAAGAATTCTGAATATTTCGTCCGAATCGTTTGACAGCGGATTTGAAAGTGTTCATAATCTCGAATTCTCCTCTGGAGGAGTGCCCGAGTGGTTAAAGGGGGCAGACTGTAAATCTGTTGGCCTTGCGCCTACGTTGGTTCGAATCCAACCTCCTCCACCAGAGACCCATTCCTCGAATCCAGGCGCAGTTGGCCTGGATTTACAATGTAGGGTTCGGAACGCCAGATGGCCTTTGCAAAGAAGGTCTCAAGGTTTTCCGGGCTTGAAGTTGAAGGGTTTGGGAAAGAGAAGGTGAAAGGGTATGCCGCGGGTGTAGCTCAATGGTAGAGCAGAAGCCTTCCAAGCTTACGACGAGGGTTCGATTCCCTTCACCCGCTCCAAGCTTTATATGCCCATGTGGCTCAGTGGTAGAGCACTCCCTTGGTAAGGGAGAGGTCGCGCGTTCGATCCGCGCCATGGGCACCACTAATTTCCAAAGTTCTTTTCTTCAGTCAGAAGCGCAATCCAGGTCAGGAGTCAGCCATGGCAAAAGGCAAGTTTGAACGTACCAAGCCGCACGTGAACGTGGGTACGATTGGTCACGTTGACCACGGCAAAA
>NZ_UFQB01000015.1 GCF_900496965.1 Achromobacter agilis | reverse complement strand
ACAGGACAGTGAAACGACTTTGCGCCGATGATAGTGGACGGACGTCTGTGAAAGTAGGTCATCGTCAGGCTTTTATTCCGCAAAACCCCACAGGTACACCCTGTGGGGTTTTGTCTTTGGGGCGCCGCCATGCGCGCGCGGCCCCATGCAAAAAACCCCTCGCCGGATTATCGACGAGGGGTTTTGTTTTGGGCGCGCCATAACGCTGGCGGCGGCCCGGCCTATTGCGGCATGTACTGTTGGCGATCGATTCCGTGCCGCTGCAGCTTGTCGTAGAAGGTCTTGCGAGGAATCCCCAGCGATTCGAGGGTGGCCTTGATGTCGCCCCGGTGCGCTTCGAGCGTTTCACGGATGAGCTGCGCCTCGAAACGCTCCATCCGTTCCGGCAGGCTTTGCGTGCTGGCGGAAACCGCGGCTGTGTCGGGCACTGGCGCATTCAGCACGCCAAGGACTACCCGTTCGGCGAAATGCGCGAGTTCGCGTACGTTGCCAGGCCAATCGTGCGTCATTACATATTGCTTGATGGCGGCCGGCATTTCGGGAATGTCGCGTTGAAAGCGTCGTGACGCATGGCCGAGATAATGGGCGAACAACAGCGGGATGTCTTCCCGGCGCTCGCGCAGGGGCGGGATGCGGATGGTGACCACATTGAGCCGGTAGAACAGGTCTTCGCGGAACTTTGCCCGTATGGCGGGGCTGCCCAGGTCTTCCTTGGTGGCGGCGACCACGCGTAGATCCAGATTGCGCACGTCGTTGCTGCCCAAGGGCGTGATCTGGCGTGATTCGAGCACACGCAGCAGCTTCACCTGAACGGCCAGGGGCATGCTTTCTATCTCGTCCAGGAAGAGCGTGCCGCCGCTTGCATGTTCGATGCGTCCGATACGCTTCTTTTGCGCGCCGGTGAACGCGCCCGCTTCATGGCCGAAGAGTTCGCTTTCGATGACGCTTTCAGGCAGGGCTCCGCAGTTGATCGCGACGAGCGGCCGGTCGCGGCGGCGGCTCAGGCGATGCAGCGCCGTGGCCACGACCTCTTTGCCCGTCCCGGTTTCGCCTTCGACCAGCACGTCCACATCCGCGTCCGCGATATGGCGCAGCGTCTGCTTGATGCGCTGCATGGCAGGGGTTGCGCCGATGAAAGGGACTTCGTCGGCCTCCACCGCGAACGCGGCCTCGCGCAGGCGGCGATTTTCCAGCACCAGATGGCGCTTTTCCGCGGCATGCGTGATCGCTGTGATCAGCCTGTCGGCCGCGTAGGGTTTGGCCAGGAAATCGTAGGCGCCGTCTTGCATGCATTGCACGGCGGTCGCGATGTCTCCGTGGCCGGTGATGAGGATGACGGGAATGTCGGGATCGATGTCGCGCACGCGGCGGAACAGCTGCAGGCCGTCGATGTCGGGCATGCGGATGTCGCTCACGACCACGCCGTCGAATGCGCGAGTCAGCGCGGGCAATGCGGAACGCGCGCTGTCGTGCGCATCCACAGAAATTCCGTGCAGCTTGAGCGTCTGGGCATTGGCGCGGCGCAGTTCCTCGTCGTCGTCGATGAACACGGCGTGGGGCTGGAACGGCTGGCGAAGGCGATCGTCGGCCGGCTCAGGCGCGGAAAGCGGAAATTCAGAGGCTCGGGTCATGGGGTAGGCTCGAAGCGATGTCCTGGCCTGGCGCCTTGCGCAAGGTCAGGATGAAGAGGGCGCCGCTTGCTGGCGCGTGCGGGTCGGAAGCGCCATCGGCGGGGCGCGCCACGTCGAGTTCGCCGCCGAACTCGGCGACGATGTCGCGGCAGATGACCAGGCCCAGGCCCAGCCCTTCCGGCTTGGTGGTATGAAAGGGGGTGAACAGACGGGCACGGGCTTGCGCCGACAGGCCCGGGCCGTTGTCGCTGACCAGGATCCGGACGGTGTCGCCGTGGTCCTGCAGCGTTACGGCGATGCGCCCGTCCAGCCGGCCTTCCAGGGCTTCCAGGGCGTTTTGCAGCAGATTGACCAGCACCTGTTCCAACCGGATGCGATTGGCCTGCACCAGGACGTTCTGCTCTTCCGGCGGACGTTGCAGGGCGACGCCCTGGCGCCGGGCGCGGGGGCCCAGCAGCAGCAAGGCGCCTTCCAGGCAGTCCTTCAGGCTGGTCGGCCCCACCGACGCCCCGGCCTTGCGCGAAAACGCCCGGAGTTCGCCGGTGATGTGGCCGATGCGCTCGGTGAGCGCGGCGATGGTGCCCAGGTTTTCCTGCGCGGAGCCGTCGTCGTGCCGCCGCAGGAATTCCGCGGCGTTGTCGGCGTAGGCGCGTATCGCGGCCACCGGCTGATTGATCTCGTGGGCGACGCCCGCCGCGACCTGGCCCACCAGGGCAAGCTTGCTGGCCTGGACCAATTCTTCCTGCATGCTGTGCAGGCGGGCTGCGGTGCGTTGGCGTTCGTCCATTTCGTCGACGAGCTGTTCGTTGACCTGGAGCAATTGCGAGGTGCGTTCATCGACCAGGGCAGTCAGCTGTTCGTGGATGGCGGCCTGCTGGTTTGCGCGTTCGCGCTGGCGATGGCGGCGCAGCAGGATGATGCTGATGAGTGCGGCCAACGCGAGCAGCGCCAGCAGCGCGCCCAGCTGTGCATTCGCTGTCGCCTGGTTGATGGCCGACTGCACGGGCGACAGCAAATGCAGCGTCCAGCCGGGCGATTCCACGATGGGCAGCGTCGTGTGCAAGAGGGGAGCGCCGGCGGGTATCTGGGGCAGGGCGGTGTCGGGCCGGACCAGTTGGCCGGTGCTGACCGCCTGCAGCGGCGGTTGCAGGGGCAGCGGCTGGAAGAGGGCATCGCCGAATTGCAGGCTGGTGCGCAGCGTCTGGGCCAGGGCGGGCGTCAGCGGCGCCAGCACGTCGAAGCGCCAGGCGGCGATGCTGCCCAGCAGGACCACGCCGTGCTGGTCGGTGACGAAAATGGGTGCGTTGGACTGGCGCCAGTCCGCCTCCAGGTCGCGGAAATCCACTTTCAGCACGACGACGCCCAGCATCGCGCCGCCGACGTCGTCCACCCGCCGCGACAGGTACAGCCCGGCCTCGTGGCTGACCGTGCCCAGGGCGAAGTGCTCGGCCGAGCCATGGGCGACCGATCCCTGGAAGTAGGGGCGGAACTGGTAGTCCACGCCGACGAAGGTGGCGGGTTCCCGCCAGTTGCTGGCGGCGATCGCAAAACCCTTCTTGTCCAGCACGTAGATCGCGGAGGCCCCGACGCCGCGGCTGAGCGTGTCGAGCTTTTCGTCGAGGGATGCGATCTGCCCGGGCGCAGGAGTTTGCAGCGCGGCGCGCACGTCGACGTCGCGGGTGAGGACGAAGGGCAGCGCCCTGAATTTATCGAGGTTGTTGCGCAGCAGGGCAGCGTTGACCTGGGCCGCGCTGCGGGCTTGCGCCGCCGCGTTCTTCAGTGCGCCGTCGCGCGCCCAAAGGGTGGCGGCATGCAGAACGCCGGCCACGATGGCCACGCCCAGCACGATCCCCGCCACGCGCCAGGGCCAGGCGAGCGTGCGCCGCTTTGCGCCTGGCAGGACCGTTGGCTCACGGACATGGGAAGTCCGGGGCGGGGGAGAAGCGGGGTGGGACATGATGTGTGCGAGTTTTCGCACATTCTATATCTTTTTTGTGCGGATTTTCGCCTTTCCTGCGAGGTCTCGCATGCCTGGAAAATAGTAAATCCATTATTAATCAATGGCTTGAACTCTGCTTTCGGGGCTGGATAGGGTTGGCACAGGTCTTGCATAAGGATGGGCAAGCCGCGTGGCGCCTCCGCGCGGTGACATTGGCCTGCGGCAGTGGCGCATGGCCATAAAACAGATAACGCCCCGTCGCCCGTCGCGCAACGCCGCCCGGAGCAAGGGGCCTTGGTGGGGACAAATCCCAATGATCGACGTGGATCAAGTCGCGCCCGCGCGCAAGCTCAAGTTCTATCAAATCCTTTATGTGCAGGTGATTTTCGCCATTGTGGTCGGAATCGTCTTGGGTGCCCTGAAGCCGGAGCTCGGCCAGCAGATGCAGCCGCTGGGCGATGCCTTCATCAAGCTGGTGAAAATGATCATCGCGCCGGTGATCTTCCTGACCGTGGCCACGGGCATCGCCGCCATGAGCGACCTGAAGAAGGTCGGCCGGGTTGCGGGCAAGGCCATGCTGTACTTCCTGATCTTCTCCACATTCGCGCTGATCGTGGGCATGATCGTCAGCCATATCGTCCAGCCCGGCGCCGGCATGCACATCGATCCCAGGACCCTGGACGAGAAGGCGGTGTCGGGCTATGTGGCCAAGGCGCATGACTCGACCATCACCGGCTTCCTGATGAACGTGATTCCCACGACCATCTTCAGTCCTTTCGTGGGTGGCGACATCCTGCAGGTGCTGTTCGTGGCCGTGCTGTTCGGCATTTCGCTCGCCATCGTGGGCGAACGCGGCAAGCCGATACTGACGTTCATGACGGCGCTGGCCCAGCCGATCTTCAAGCTCGTCGCCATTCTGATGAAGGCCGCGCCCATCGGCGCCTTCGGCGCCATGGCATTCACCATCGGCAAGTACGGCATCAAGTCCGTCGTCAATCTTGCCATGCTGGTAGGCACGTTCTACGCCACGTCCGTTCTGTTCGTGGTCGTCGTGCTGGGACTGGTTGCCCGCTACAACGGTTTTTCGATCCTGAAGCTGGTCCGCTACATCCGCGAGGAATTGCTGCTGGTGCTGGGCACGAGTTCGTCGGAAGCGGCGCTGCCTACCCTGATGCAGAAAATGGAACGCGCCGGATGCTCGAAGTCCGTGGTGGGCCTGGTGGTTCCCACGGGCTATTCGTTCAACCTGGACGGCACGAACATCTACATGACGATGGCCGCGCTATTCATCGCGCAGGCTTGCGATATCCCGCTGTCGCTGGGCGATCAGATCCTGCTGCTGCTCGTTGCGATGCTGAGTTCCAAGGGCGCGGCGGGCGTGACGGGCGCGGGATTCATTACGCTGGCCGCCACTTTGTCGGTGGTGCCTTCGGTGCCCGTCGCTGGCATGGCGCTGATTCTGGGCGTCGACCGCTTCATGTCGGAGTGCCGCGCCCTGACCAACCTGGTCGGCAACGCGACCGCCGCGGTGGTTGTTGCGCGCTGGGAAGGCGAACTGGACCAGGAGCAGTTGCATGCCGCGCTGGAAGGCGAGGTTGCGCCGGCCGTTGCCGCAGCCGAGCCGCAAATCATCCTGGGTGAACCGGTGCGCCAGGGCTGAATGGCCGTATAACAAGAAAAATCCCCCGAGCCGTGAGTCCTCGGGGGATTTTTTCATGGCGCGGAGGGCGACGGTTCAGGGAACCTGGATGCCCGCCGCGCGCAGCAGGTTGGCGGTTTCGAACACGGGCAGCCCCATCACGCCCGTGTAGCTGCCGGCGATGTGCGAAATGAAGGCGCCCGCAAGGCCCTGGATGCCATAGGCGCCGGCCTTGCCGAACGGCTCGCCGCTGTCGCAATAGCGGCCGATCTCGTCGTCCGTGAGCGCACGCATGCGGACTTCGGTAATGGAAACGGCCTCGAGCAGCTGGTCGCCGGTCCAGACGGCGACGGCGGTGCGCACTTCGTGCGCGGCGCCGGACAGCGTGCGCAGGATCCGCGCGGCGTCGTCCCGGTCCACGGGCTTGCCCAGGACCAGGCCCGCCAGGATGACGGTCGTGTCCGCGGCCAGCAGGGGCAGGCGCGGCAGGTCGCGATCGCGCATCCAGTCGCGTCCGCGAAGCGCCTTGTCCCGCGCGGTGCGCTGGACATAGTCGGCGGCGCTTTCGCCCGGGTGCTGGGGTTCGTCCTCGCCGGGCGGGGCGGGCACGAGCAGGACTTCGTGGGCCAGGCCGATCTGGGTCAGCAGTTCGCGCCGCCTCGGGCTGGCCGAGGCGAGGTACAGATGCGCGGGAGAGGCTTGGGTGGCGGCAGTGTCGGTCATGCGTAGTCGGAAAAGGCGCCCGCCCGGCCAGAGGCCAGGTGCGGCCTAGGCGCGGTGATAGGGATGATTGGTCATGATGGCCCAGGCGCGGTAGAGCTGTTCGGCCAGCACCACGCGGACCATGGGGTGCGGCAGGGTCAGGGAAGACAGCCGCAGCTGCCCGCTGCAGGACGCTTTCAGGTCGGCATCCAGGCCGTCGGGGCCGCCGACGAGAAAGGCGACGTCCTGTCCGCCTGCCCGCCATTGTTCGAGTTTTTGCGACAGCGCCATGGTGGTGAGGTCGCGGCCGCGTTCGTCCAGCGCCAGGCGCAGGGCGCTGGCGGGCAGCGCGGCTTCTATGCGCTTGGCTTCCGCCGCCATCATCTGCGCGGGCGTCTTGCCGGTGGTGCGGGGTTCGGGCTTGATCTCGCGCAGTTCCAGCGCGCAATCGGCCGGCAGGCGCTTGGCGTAGTCGTCCCAGGCGGTCTGCACCCAATCCGGCATCCGCGTGCCCACGGCCACGACGATGAGTTTCACGGCGTGCTCAGTAATCGGTGCCGTCGTAGGCGCTGTCGCTGGCGATCGGTGCGGGCCGGGTGGATTCCGGCAGGAGCTTCACGCGCACCGGCTTGTCGCCCCAGATCTCTTCCAGGTTGTAGTACTGGCGGATGGCGGGCTGCATGATGTGCACGACCACGTCGCCCAGGTCGACGACGACCCATTCGCCCGTGTCTTCACCTTCGATGGTGATGCCCGACAGGCTGAGCGCGCGCCCGCGGTCGGCCACGCTGGAGGCCAGAGCGCGGGTTTGCCGGTTGGAGGTGGCGCTTGCAATCACGACGCGATCGAACAGGCTGGTCAGATGCGTGGTGTTGAAAACCTTGATGTCTTGCGCTTTGACGTCTTCGAGGGCGTCGATGACGGCGCGTTGGAGTTTTTGTATATCCATAGTTGTAAATATAACCCGCGCACGGTCAGCAGGATGCTGGCTCCGAGGCGCTTTCGGCGCCCGGCGGGTGAGGTTATCGATAGAGATGGTGCGCCGCAATATACGCGGCGACGGGAGCGGCAAGCAGGCCCTCGGTGGACTCGCCTTGCGCCAGGCGCTGGCGAATTTGGGAAGCCGACACCGGCATGGGGGCAAAAGGCAGTTCCTGGAGCTCGCGGCCCAGGGCGCGCAGGTGGTCGGCAAGCGCCGGCGGGGAGGTGAGCGCCGTGCCGGGGCGGGTGGCGACGGCCAGGTCCACCAGACGGGAGATTTCCTGCCAGTCGCGCCAGGTGCAGAAGTTCGCCAATTGGTCCGCGCCCAACAGCCAGACATAGCGCGCGTCCTGCGGCAGGGCACGCAGCGTGTCGATCGTGTAGGTGGCGCCGCCGCGTTCGATTTCGATTGGGTTGACGGCTAGGCCGGCATGGCCGGCGATCGCCAGCCCCAGCATGTCGCGGCGCTGTTCGGCCGTGGCGTGCAGCGCGGCGCGCTGCCAGGGATTGGCCGCCGGGATGAGTTGCACCTCGGCCAGGCCCAGCGCCCGCAGCGCGGTTTGCGCGAGCGCGATGTGCGCAACGTGGACGGGGTCGAAACTGCCGCCCAGGAGTCCGATGCGCTTCAAACCCAGTCCCGCGGCTTGAGGTAGGCGGCCAGTTCGGCCTCTGGCGTGCCGACTTCGGGATGCCAGTCGTAGCGCCATTGGGCCAGAGGGGGCATGGACAGCAGGATCGACTCGGTGCGTCCGCCCGATTGCAGGCCGAACAGCGTGCCGCGGTCGAAGACCAGGTTGAATTCGACGTAGCGGCCGCGGCGATAAGCCTGGAAATCGCGCTCGCGTTCGCCATAGGGCATGCCGCGGCGGCGTTCCACGATCGGCATGTAGCTGCCGAGGAAGGCATCGCCGACAGAGCGGGTCAGGGCGAACGAGGCGTCGAAGCCGGGGGCGTTCAGGTCATCGAAGAAGACGCCGCCGATGCCGCGCGTTTCATTGCGGTGCTTCAGGAAGAAATAGTCGTCGCACCAGCGCTTGTAGCGCGGATAGTATTCGGCCCCGTGGCCGGCCAGGGCGTCCCGGCACACGGTGTGGAAGTGGCGGGCGTCTTCTTCGAACGGATAGTAGGGGGTCAGGTCGAGGCCGCCGCCGAACCAGAAGATGTCGGCTTCGTCGTGGCCGGGCCGGGCCGCCGCGATGAACATCCGCACGTTCATGTGCGTGGTGGGCACATAAGGGTTGCGCGGGTGCAGCACCATCGAGACGCCCATGGCTTCCCATGGGCGGCCGGCAAGTTCCGGCCGGTGCGCGCTGGCCGAAGGCGGCAGCTTGATGCCCTGGACGTGGCTGAACAGCACGCCGGCCCGTTCGAAGAGTTCGCCGCCTTCCAGCAGCCGCGACAGGCCGCCTCCGCCTTCCGGACGCACCCATTCATCGGCGCGGAAGGCCGAGCCCTCGGCGGCTTCCAGGCCGCCGACGATGCGGGCCTGCAAACCGGTGAGGTAATCCCTGACTGCGGAGACGGGCAAGGCGGGCATCTGCGGTTCCGGCTAGGCGTTGGACTTGGGTTTCTGTTGCGAGGGCTTGAGCGCACGCCAGCCGATATCGCTGCGGTACTGGCGGCCGTCGAAGTGGATGCCGTTGATGGCTTCGTACACGCGGTCGCGGGCCATCTTGACCGAGTCGCCCAGCGCCGTGACGCACAGCACGCGGCCGCCGGTGGTCTTGGTGTCGTCGCCATCGATTTTGGTGGCGGCGTGGAACACCATGCAGTCTTCGGCGTCGGCGGGCAGGCCGCGGATGACGTCGCCGGTGCGGGGCGTGTTCGGGTAGTTGTGCGCGGCGAGCACGGCGCCGAGGGCGGTGCGGCGGTCCCAGACGATGTCGGCCTGGTCGAGCGTGCCGTCGACGGCGTGTTCCAGGGCGTCGAGCAGGTCGCTCTTCACGCGCATCATGATGGGCTGCGTTTCCGGGTCGCCCATGCGGCAGTTGAATTCCAGGGTCTTGATTTCGCGGTCGGGGTCGTCGCCCGGGGCGATCATCAGGCCCGCATACAGGAAGCCGGTGTACGGAATGCCGTCGCGCGCCATGCCCTGCACGGTCGGCAGGATGATTTCGCGCATGATGCGGTGGTGCAGTTCCGGGGTGACAATGGGCGCGGGCGAGTAGGCGCCCATGCCGCCGGTGTTGGGGCCCTGGTCGCCGTCTTGCAGGCGCTTGTGGTCCTGGCTGGTGGCCAGGGCCAGCACGTTGCGGCCGTCGCACATGACGATGAAGCTGGCTTCCTCGCCGACCAGGCATTCCTCGATGACGACGCGCGCGCCGGCCGCGCCCATGGAGCCGTCGCCCAGCATGGCGTCCACCGCGGCGTGCGCCTCTTCCAGCGTCGCGGCGACCACGACGCCCTTGCCCGCGGCCAGGCCGTCGGCCTTGATCACGATGGGAGCGCCTTCCTGGTCGATATAGGCATGCGCCTTGGCCGGGTCGGTGAAGGTTTCGTAGCGGGCGGTCGGGATGCTGTGCCGGACCATGAAGGCCTTGGCGTAATCCTTGGAGCTTTCCAGCTGGGCGGCAGCCTTGGTGGGGCCGAAGATCTTCAGGCCGCGGGCGCGGAACACGTCCACGACGCCGGCGGCCAGCGGCGCTTCGGGGCCGACGACGGTCAGGGCAACGCCTTCGCGCTGCACGAAATCGGCCAGTTCCTCGGCATTGGTGAGCGGGATGTTTTCCATCTGCTCGGCCCGTTGCGTGCCACCGTTGCCCGGAGCGACGTACACCTTGTGTACGCGCGGGGAGCGGGCCAGCCGCCAGGCGAGGGCATGTTCGCGGCCGCCCGAGCCAATTACCAGGAGTTTCATGTTGCGTGATTCTGAAGGTTGCCACTCGGAGCCGGATGAACGGCCCCGAATTACACCCTGGCGCCGGAGCGGCCGATGCCGCCGAAGCCCCAGGCCAGGAGGATTTACTGCGCTTCGTCGAAAACGACGTTCGTATAGACTTCCTGCACGTCGTCCAGGCCTTCCAGGGCGTCGAGCAGTTTCTGCATCTTGATGGCGTCTTCGCCGGCCAGTTCGGTTTCGTTCAAAGCCTTCATGACGATGCCGTCGACTTCGGCCTTCAGGCCTGCGGCGTCGAAGGCGCTGCGCACCGCGGCGTAGTCGGCCGGCGAGCAGACGACTTCGATCACGCCTTCCTCGTCGGTGGTCACATCTTCGGCGCCGGCCTCGAGGGCGGCTTCCATGACCTTGTCTTCCGAGGTGCCCGGCGCGAAGACGAACTGGCCGCAATGCTTGAACATGAAGGCCACCGAGCCTTCCTGGCCCAGGTTGCCGCCGTTCTTGGCGAAAGCGTGGCGCACTTCAGCGACGGTGCGGGTGCGGTTGTCGGTCATGCAGTCGACGATCACCGCCGCGCCGCCGATGCCGTAGCCTTCGTACCGCACTTCCTCGTAGGCGTCGCCGTCCGCGCCGCCCGCGCCGCGCTGGATGGCGCGCTGGATGTTGTCCTTGGGCATGTTGGCGTCGGTGGCCTTGTCCCAGGCCATGCGCAGACGCGGATTGCTGTCCGGGTCGGGGCCGCCGGCGCGCGCCGCCACGGTGATTTCACGAATGATCTTGGTCCAGAGCTTTCCGCGCTTGGCGTCTTGGCGCCCTTTGCGGTGCTGAATATTGGCCCATTTGCTGTGTCCGGCCATGGCTTCCCAGGAGTAATTGTGTGCAAAAAAGGCATTTTACCGTGACGGCGGGCCATGCGTCCGGGCGGGCGCCGTATGTGTCCTTATTGCCACGCGCACAATCGGCGCGGCAGGCTCTACACTTGGGCATCCATCTGATTCCCTGGTCCGGAGAGCTGCACATGCCCAACCCCATCGCCATCGCCAAGAATGCACAGACCGAGTTGGCCCTGCTGCCTGCCCTGGCCAACCGGCACGGGTGCATTACCGGGGCTACCGGCACGGGCAAGACGGTCACGCTGCAGGTCCTGGCCGAGTCCTTTTCCCGTATCGGCACCCCGGTTTTCATGGCCGACGTCAAAGGCGACCTGACTGGTATTTCCCAGGCAGGAACGGCCAGCCCCAAGCTGCTGGAGCGCCTGAAGAACCTCGGCCTGGACGAGCCGGCCTGGGCCGCGAGCCCGGTCACGCTCTGGGACGTGTTCGGCGAGCAGGGCCTGCCGGTCCGCGCCACCGTGTCGGACATGGGGCCCTTGCTGCTTTCCCGCATCCTGGAGCTGAACGACACCCAGGAAGGGGTGCTGGCCCTGGTGTTCAAGGTGGCCGACGACGAAGGGCAGCTCTTGCTGGACCTGAAGGATCTGCGGGCCATGCTCCAGAACGTCGCCGACCGCGCGGCGGAACTGAAGACCCGCTACGGCAATGTTTCGTCGGCCAGCATCGGCGCCATTCAGCGCGGCCTGCTGGCCCTGGAGTCCCAGGGGGCGGAGAAATTCTTCGGCGAACCCATGCTGGACGTGGCCGACCTGATGCGTACGGACGCGCAGGGCCGCGGCATGGTGAACGTGCTGGCTGCCGACAAACTCATGCAGGCGCCCCGCCTGTATGCCATTTTCCTGCTGTGGCTGCTGGCGGATCTCTACGAGAAGCTGCCCGAAGTGGGCGATATGGACCAGCCCAAACTGGTGTTTTTCTTCGACGAAGCCCACCTGTTGTTCAATGACGCGCCGCCCGCGCTGCTGAACAAGATCGAGCAGGTGGTGCGCCTGGTCCGTTCCAAGGGCGTGGGCGTCTATTTCGTGACGCAGAATCCGCTGGACATTCCGGATACGGTGCTTGGGCAGCTCGGCAACCGGGTCCAGCACGCTTTGCGGGCGTTTACGCCGCGCGACCAGAAGGCCGTGAAGACCGCAGCCCAGACCATGCGGCCCAACCCGGGCCTGGACATCGAGGCGGCCATTACCGAGCTGGGCGTGGGCGAGGCCCTGGTATCGCTGCTGGATCCCAAGGGCCGTCCGATGCCGACCGAGCGCGCCTACATCCTGCCCCCGGCGAGCCGGATCGGCCCCGCGACGGACGCCGAGCGGCAATCGCTGCGCCAAGGCAGCCCGTTGGCCGCCAAGTATGAAAAAACCATCGACCGCGAGTCGGCCTACGAGGTGCTGGCGGGGCGCGCGGCCAAGCCTGTGGACCCGGCCGGAACGGCGGACGGCGCGTCCGGGCAATCCGGGGGCCAGGCGCCGGCCGACAATGCGGGCGGGGGGCTGATGGACAGCCTGAACGAAGTGCTGTTCGGGTCGACCGGGCCGCGCGGCGGCAAGCGCGATGGCGTCGTCCAGACCATGGCCAAGAGCACGGTGCGGTCGATCGCGCGCGAACTGACCCGCGGCATTCTGGGGTCGTTGCTGGGGTCCAAGGGCCGCCGCTGATTCCACTTCAAACAAAACTCGGCCGCAAGGCCGGTTTTGTTGTTACTTGAAATTTCTCGTTTGTAACGATGCGCTGCGGGGGCCTATCTATTTGTAAGCAGGGGTGTTGCGGCAGGCCCGTTTATGCCTATGATTCCGGGTTGTGCATCCCCCAGAGAACAGAGGAAGACGCGTGTCGAAGAAACATAAGATTGCAGTAATTCCCGGGGACGGGATCGGCAAGGAGGTCGTCCCGGAGGGCCTGAAAGTGCTGGACGCGGTGGCATCCCGCTTCGGCATCGACTTCCAGTGGGACCATTTCGACTGGAGCTGCGACTATTACGCCAGGCACGGCAAGATGATGCCGGATGACTGGCAGGCGCAGATCGGCCAGCATGAGGCCATTTTCTTCGGCGCCATCGGCTGGCCCGCCACGGTGCCCGATCACGAGGCGCTGTGGGGCTCGCTGTTCAAGTTCCGCCGCGAGTTCGATCAGTACATCAACCTGCGCCCGGTGCGCCTGATGCCCGGTGTGCCGTCGCCGCTCAAGGACCGCAAGCCCGGCGAGATCGATTTCTTCATCGTGCGCGAGAATACCGAAGGCGAGTATTCCAACAGCGGCGGCCGCCTGTTTGCCGGCACCGAGCGCGAAGTGGTCATCCAGGAAAGCGTGTTTACCCGCATCGGCGCCGACCGCGTCCTCAAGTTCGCGTTCGAATTGGCACAAAAGCGCGGCAAGCACCTGACCGCGGCCACCAAGTCGAACGGCATTTCCATTTCGATGCCGTGGTGGGACGAGCGCGTGGCGGACGTGGCGGGGAACTACCCCGACGTGCGCTGGGACAAATATCATATCGATATCCTCTGCGCGCATTTCGTGCAGCATCCCGATTGGTTCGACGTGGTGGTGGCTTCCAATCTGTTCGGCGACATCCTGTCCGACCTGGGCCCGGCCTGCACGGGAACGATCGGCATCGCGCCGTCGGCGAACCTGAATCCCGACCGCAAGTTCCCGTCCCTGTTCGAACCGGTGCACGGTTCCGCGCCGGATATCTATGGCAAGGGCATCGCCAACCCGATCGGCCAGATCTGGAGCGGCGCCCTGATGCTCGATTTCCTCGGTTATCCCGATGCGTCCGCCGCCGTCGTGAAGGCGATCGAGACGGTCTTGGCGGAAGGCCCGCGCACGCGGGGCATGCAAGGCACCGCTTCTACCGCCGATGTCGGCAGCGCGATCGCGTCGCTGATCGCGGCCGGCTAAGGGCAATTCGCGAATAAGGCCTGTCAGGCTAGTAGATGGAAGATTCAGCTTTTTCCTCCCCCGCCGCCCATGTGGGCGGCGGACGGGCCGATCGTTTTGTGCGCAAGCTGTTCCGCTTGTTGCGATCGCGCACGCAGAGGCACAATCAGCACCTGTGGCCTTTCGTCAGGATCTGGCGGGATCGCTCGGGCGCCATTTGCGGATTCCGCGCGTTTGGCCGTTCGCTGCCGATTACGCCGCTGCAAGAGGGGTACGACCCCGCCGACGAAGAGGTGCACTTGATCCTGAGCGGCCCGTCCGTCGCCCAGATCCCGTACGACCGGCTCGACATCCGCGCGGCGATGGGCGTGAACGGCGCGATCGCGCTGGCGCGCAAGTTCGACCTGCCGTTCAAGTACTACTGCATCATTGACCAGAATTTCGTCAGGGACCGCATCGACCAGGTGCGGGAAATCGTGTCGCGAGACCTGACCCTGTACGTGTTGCCTGAAGTGCTGCGCTACATCATGCAGGGCATTCCGCAGGAATTGATCCGCTGCCGCATCTGCATCATCGAATTGATTTCCGAACGCGCCTATCAGCGCAGCGCGGCGCCGGCCGTGCTCAAGCGCATGGCGGCGGCGACGCCCGACGTGAAGCTGCTGGATGCCAAGCAGGGGCTGGGATACAGCTTTGATGTCGCGCTGGGGGTGTTCGACGCCGATACCGTGGCCTATGCGGCCCTGCAGGTGCTGGTGTCGGGCGGCGCCCGCCATGTGTACGTGCACGGGCTGGACCTGACACTGCAGAACGGCCTGCGCTTCTATGACGAGGGGCCGACCCCCCAGGCCAGCAGGCTGGTGCGCAATTTCTCGCAATTGATCGAGCCGTCTTTCCGGTTCGCCGCCGCGCAATGGCGCACCCGCGGCGTGTCCGTGTTCAATCTGTCGCCGATCAGTGCGCTGCCGGCCGACATCATCGAACGCCTGGACTGGCAGGCCCTGCTGAAGGAATAAGAAGAGAATGGCAGCCGGGGGCCAGCGCGCAAGGCGCCCGGCCCCCGCGCGGCGCGTCAATGCGCGCCGGCGGCTGCTTCGGCGGCTCCGCCGCCGCCCGCCTTGGCCGACCTCGGCCTCGCGAACCACACGAGCCCCGTCAGCGCCAGGAAGATGATGGCGGATGCGTAGAACACGTCCAGCGCAGACATGGTGAAGGCTTGGCCGTTGATCATGGCGTCGACCGTACTCAGGGCTTGCTGGTGCGTCATGCCTACCCCGTTCTGCAGGGTGTTCAGGGTGTGGTCGAACGCCTGCTGGCCGGGCTTGGCCGCTTCGGTCAACTGGGCATGGTGCATGGTGGCCCGATTTTCCCAGAGCGTGGTGGCGATCGACGTGCCGAACGCGCCCGCGGTCAGGCGCAGGAAGTTCGACAGGCCCGAGGCCGCCGGGATGCGCCACGGTTCGATGCTGGCGAGCGTGATCGACGTGAGGGGCACGAAGAAGGCCGCCATGGCCGCGCCCTGGATGATGGTCGGGATCATCAGGGTGCGCACGTCGGTCTGCGTATTGAACCCGGACCGCATGAAGCACACGAGGGCGAAGATCAGGAACGCCACCGTCACGATCTGCCGCGGATCGCGCGTGGCCAGCATCTTGCCGACGATGGGCGTCAGCAGGATGGCCAGCAAGCCGACCGGGGCGGTCACCAGGCCCGCGTACGTGGCCGTGTAGCCCATATTGCTTTGCAGCCACAGGGGCAGCAGCACGACGTTGCCGAAGAAGACGCCATAGGCCACCGCCAGCGTCAGCGCGCCCACCGTGAAGTTGCGCAGCTTGAACAGCCGCAGGTCCACCACGGGGTGGGCGTCCGTCAGTTCCCAGATCAGGAAGAAGACGAAGGCTACGAAGGCGGTCGCCGCCAGCGCGATGATGGTGGGGCTGGCGAACCAGTCCAGTTCCTTGCCCTTGTCCAGCATGATCTGCAGCGCGCCCACCCAGACCACCAGCAGCGCCAGGCCGACCTTGTCGATCGGCAGCTTGCGCGTGACCGATTCCCGGCCGCCGTAAATGCGCCAGCTGATCCATGCGGCCAGCAGGCCCACCGGTACGTTGATGTAGAAGATCCAGGGCCAGGTGTAGTTGTCGGAGATCCAGCCGCCCAGCAGGGGGCCGGCGACGGGGGCGACCAGTGTGGTCATGGACCAGACCGCCAGTGCCATGCCTGCCTTGGACTTGGGGAAGCTGGCCAGCATCAGCGCCTGCGACAGGGGAATCATCGGCCCGGCGACCGCGCCTTGCAGCACGCGGAACGCGATCAGTGCTTCCAGGGACGGCGAGAATCCGCACAGCCACGACGCCAGCACGAACAGCAGCGTCGAAATCAGGAACAGGCGTACCTGCCCGAAACGCTGCGTCAGCCAGCCCGTGAGCGGCACCGTGATCGCGTTGGCGACGGCGAAGGACGTAATGACCCAGGTGCCCTGGCTGGTGCTGACGCCCAGGTCGCCCGAGATGGTGGGGATGGACACGTTCGCGATCGACGTATCCAGCACGTTCATGAAGACCGCCGTGGACAGCGCGATCGAACCGATGATGCGGGTCGCGCCTTCCAGCGGCGGGTGGGTGCCCGGCGGACGCGAGGCCTGGGGAGACGCTCCCGCGTTCGCGGGCTGGGCGGATGCGTTCATGATGCGAGGTTGGCTTCGATGATCTTTGCGATCATGGCGTCGACCTCGTCGTGGGCGGGCTCAAAGGCACGCGTCGACCAGGCGGGCTCCTTGCGCTCTGCCTGCGTCAGCGGCTCGCCTTCCTGCTTGCCCACATCGACTTCCACGTCCATGGACAGGCCGACACGCAGCGGGTGCGTTTTCAGGTCCTCGGGGTCCAGCGCGATGCGCACCGGCACGCGCTGCACCACCTTGATCCAGTTGCCGGTGGCGTTCTGGGCGGGCAACAGGGCAAAGGCGCTGCCCGTGCCGGCGTCCAGTCCGGCGATGGTGCCGTGATAGGTCACCGAGCTGCCGTACAGATCGGCCACCAGCTTGGCCGGCTGGCCGATGCGCATCTTGCGCAGCTGGCCTTCCTTGAAGTTCGCTTCTACCCAGACCTGGTCGAGCGGCACCACCGTCATCAGGGCCGAGCCGGGGGCGACGCGCTGGCCGACCTGCACGCTGCGGCGGGCGACGACGCCACCCACCGGAGCGGGCAGCACCGTGCGCGACTGGGCGAGCCAGGCATTGCGCAGGCCGGCCGCCGCCTGCCGCACGTCGGGGTGGTCGGCCACCGTGGTGCCCTGGGTCAGCGCCTGGTTGGTCGCCAGCTTGGCGCGCGAGGCCGCCAGCGCGGCGCGTGCCTGGGCCAGGCCCGATTGCGCGGACTTCAGCGCGGCTTCGGCGTGCAGGATCTCTTCGCCGCTGACGCCGCCGGACTTGGCCAGCTGCTGGCGGCGGTTGACGTCGCTTTGCGCGCGGGTCAGCTCGGCCTGCGCGCGCAGGATGTCGGCGTTGCGCAGGTCGACGTCGGCGGCCAGGGCATCGTTCTGGACATAGATGGTGCGCACCTGACGCACCGTCTGCGCCAGCTTGGCCTGGGCCTGTTGCAGGGCCACGTCGGTGTCGGCCGGATCCAGGCGCACCAGCGGCTGGCCGGCGGCGACGGTTTCCGTATCGTCGGCTTCGATGGCGATGACGGTGCCGGGCACCTGGGGCGTGATCTGCACGAGGTTGCCGTGCACGTAGGCATCGTCGGTGCTTTCGAAGTGGGCGCCGAACAGGGCCCACCAGATGCCGTACGCGATCGCGACAAGAATGAAGGCCCCGGTGGCCAGCAGCAGCAGGCGTTTACGGGCGGGATTGGCGGCGGGGGTAGCAGCGTTCATGACGTCTGAATCCGGGGATCGTTCAATGGGTGGAGTTCGTGGCGGGCTCGGACCCGGCCGGGGGGACGTAGCCGCCGCCCAGCGCGTTCGCCAGGCTGGCGTCGAGCTGATAGGCGCGGATGCGCAGGTCGGTGTCCAGGCGGGCCTGGGTCAGCACGCCGGTTTGCGCGATGAGCACGGAGATGTAGTTGCCCATGCCGGCCCGGTAGCGCTTGACGGCTAGGTCATAGGCCGCGTCGATCGCCTCGCGTGCCTGGCGCTGCTCGGCCTTTTCCTGGTCCAGCAGGCGCAGGCCGTCGAGCGCATCGGCGACTTGGTGCACGGCGTCCAGCACGGTCTGGTTGTAATCCGACACCGCGAGGTCCGCGTCGGCCCGGCGTCCCGCCAGATTGGCGTTCAGCTCGCCGCCGTGGAAGATCGGCAGCGTGATGGCCGGGCCGATGCCGGCCATGCGGGCGTCCGGGCCCGGCAGGTTGCCGGTGCCCATGGCCTGGAAGCCGGCGAACGCCACCAGGTTCACGTTGGGGTAGAACTCGGCCTTGGCGCTGTCGATGGCATGGCGGGCGGCCTCGGCGCGCCATTTCGCGGCCGTGACGTCGGGGCGGTGGCCCAGCAGGTCCAGCGGCACGCTGGCGGGCACGCCGCCGGCCGGCGCGGTCAAGGCTACCGGCGCCAGGGATTGGCCGCGCTGCGGGCCGGCGCCCGCCAGGGCCGCGACCTGGTTGCGCAGTTGCGCGATCGTGGTTTCGGTCTGGGTCAGTTCGACCTTGCCGGCGGCCAGCGACGATTCCGCCTGCTTGACCTCAACCTGGGTGTCCAGCCCGGCCTTGTAGCGGCCCTGCGTTAGCGACAGCACTTCGGCGCGCTGGGCCAGCACGCGGTTCAGGACGTCGCGCTGCGCGAAGGCGTTCTGCAGGTTCAGGTAGGCGCGCACCGTGGCGCTGGCCAGCAGGTTGCGGGCTGCTTGCGCGTCGGCCGCGGCGGCCTGTTGCGCCGACACCGCCGACTTCAGGCGCGAGCGATTCTTGCCCCAGAAATCCAGCTCGTAGCTGAAGTCCAGCGCCAGCCGGTTGTCACTGACGACCGATCCGCCCATCGGGGCGGGGTAGACGTAGTCCTTGGACAGGTGTTCGCGGGTCAGCGAGTAGTTGGCGTCCACGCGCGGCAGCAGCGGCGCGCGGGCAGAACTGACGGTCGCATTGGCCTTGGCCAGGCGGGCCTGGGCAGCGCTCATCGAGGGGTTGTTCGCCAATGCCTCGTCGAGCAGGGCGTTGAGTTGCGGATCGCCGTAGCGCTGCCACCATTGCGTGTCGGGCCAGGCGGTGTCTTGAGCGGTCAGCCCAAGCTTGGCCGCATCCAGCGCCGCCACGGGCTCGGGCCCGGATTCCATCAGCGCGCAACCGCTCAGGGCCAGCACCAATACGGTAGATAGAAGGCGTTTCATCCTGACTGTTTGCTGAAAGTAATTGATTAATCTGTATTTGCCTAGGCAATTATTATGCCAAATAAAACCCCATTAGATGGGGGGCATGTGCGCCGAAAGCGCGCGTCAGGCGGAGCCGTTGGCGAGCATGCGGCGCAGGTAGTGCATGAGCTGGGAGACCTCGTCGGTCGAGAAGCCGCGCAGGTGATGATTGAGCGAGCGGGCGATATTGGCGGGAATCTCGCGCGCCTTGGCTTCGCCCAGCTCGGTGAGCTCGATCTTGACCACGCGGCGGTCTTCCTGGCTGCGGCTGCGCCGCAGCAGGCCCTTGGCCTCCAGCCGGTCCAGCGCGCGGGTCATGGCGCCGGTGTCCATGCCGTTGAGGCGAGCCAGTTCCGCCGGCGTATCGGCGCGGCCCAGGAACACCATGGCGATGGGGCGCCATTGCATGGCGGTGAGGTCCAGCGGGGCCATTTCCTGGTCCAGCATCCGGTTCAGGGAGTTGTAGACCTGCTTGATCAGGAAACCGGCGTTGTCTTCCATCAGGCAGCGGGCGTCGCTGCGGTAATGGACGGGCGTATCGGGCGTAGAGGGGGGAGGCGCGGCATTCATGCGGCAGATTTTACTGCCTAGTCAGTTATTGTCAAGGCTGTATTTTCGTTTGCGCTTGAGCCGGCGGGCTGGTCGGCGCCTGCTTGCGCAGGCCCGAGCAGACGATGGCCGCCACGATGAGGGCGGCGCCCGCCATCATGCGCGGCGTGGGCTGCTGGCTGAACAGCATCCAGGCGAATGCGATGGCGTATACCGGCTCCAGCGCGATGACGAGCCCGGCGCTGCGGGCATTGAGCCGGGTCAGGCTGGACACGAACAGATAGTGGGACAGGCCTGTGCAGAAGATACCCAGCAGCGCCAGCCAGAAGAGGTCCAGGGCCGGCAGGGCAGGCAGCTGGCCGGCGGCGAAGGGCAGCATCACCAGCGCGACGACCAGGTTCTGCCAGCACGCTACTTGCATCGGATCCATGCCCGACGCCGAGCGGCGGTTGCTCAGCGCCAGCAGCGCGAAGCTCAGGCCCGACAACAGGCCCCAGGCCAGGCCGACGGTGCCCTGGTCGGCCAGGTCGAACGAGGGCGTGACCAGCACCAGCCCGGCGGTCACCAGCCCCAGCAGCATCCATTCGGCCGGGCGGACGCGCTCGCGGAAGATCAGGCCCTCGAAGAGCGTGATGAAGGCCGGGAAACTGGCGAAACCCAGTGTTGCGATGGCGATGCCGCCGACCTTGACCGAAATGAAGAACGTGACCCAGTGCCCCGCCAGCAGGGCGCCGGCCACCACCAGCACGAACAGCTGCGCTGGCGTCAGGGAGCCCAGCAGCGGTTTGCGGCGCATGCGGGCGAAGAGCCCCAGCGAAATGACCGCGAAGACGGCGCGCCCCAAGGTGATCACGGCGGCGCTGGCCTGGATCAGTTCGCCGAATACGCCGGTCAGCCCGAAAAGTACGGCGGCAATGTGGATATAGGTCAGGGCGCGGTGTCGAGTCATGCGAGATTTGTCGTGGGGCGGCCCGGCGGCGGAAGAAAGCGGAGGGCGAGACGTGCATTTATTTTTGCACTGAACATAAAATCATCGCATGAATCGCCTTGCCGAGTTTTCGCCGCTCCTTCGTCCCTCCAGCCGCGCGGCCGGTTTCTTCCTGGCGACCCTCGGCGCGATCCTGTTTTCCGCCAAGGCCATCGTCGTCAAATTCACCTACCGCTACGGCATTGACGCGGTCACCCTCATCGCCTTCCGCATGCTGTTCGCCATGCCGTTCTTCGCGGCCGTGGCCTGGCACCAGTCGCGCCGCGCCGCGCGCGGCGAGATCGTCACCCTGACGCGCAAGGAGCGCCTGCAGGTCTGCGTGCTGGGGCTCCTGGGCTACTACCTGTCCAGCTTCCTGGACTTCCTGGGCCTGCGCTATGTCACCGCCAGCCTGGAACGACTGATCCTCTTCCTGTCGCCGTCGCTCGTCGTGCTGCTGTCGGCGCTCTGGTTCAAGCGCCCGGTCGAGCGTCGCCAATGGATGGCCATGGTGCTGTCCTATGCTGGGGTGGTGCTGGTGTTCGCCCACGATCTGTCCTTCGGCGGAAGCGAGGTGCTGTTAGGGTCTTTATTCGTTTTCGGGTCCGCTGCAAGCTATTCTGTGTACCTGATTTGTTCAGGGGAGCTGATCAAGCGCGTAGGCGCGACGCGTCTGGTGGCCTATGCCATGCTGGTGTCGTGCGTGGCCTGCATCATTCAGTTTTTTGCCGTGCATCCGCCATCGATGCTGATCCAGCCTGCGGGGGTCTACGGATATTCTGTGATCCACGCCACGCTGAACACCGTGGTGCCGGTGTTCATGCTGATGTGGGCGGTGGCGCTCATCGGCGCGCCGACCGCCTCGCTGCTGGGCATGATCGGGCCGGTCTCGGTGCTGTTCCTGGCGTCGTGGTTCCTGCATGAACCCATCACCGTGTGGCAGATGGCAGGGACCGCATTGGTGCTGGCCGGCGTGTTCGCGTTGATGGGAGGCGGGGCCGGCAGGCCGGCGTCCGCCAGGCAGGGCGATGCGCGGCCGCCCCGTTGAATCCGGTTTTCCCGCTCAGTCTGCATTATTTCCAATCAATAAAAGGAGGCCAGCATGGCCAGCAATCTCGTCAAGGCAATTCGTATCGAGCAGCACGGTGGTCCCGAAGTCCTGAAGCTGGCCGAGGTGGAAGTTCCGCCGCCTGCCGCCAATGAAGTCACGATCCAGCAGCACGCTGCCGGCCTGAACTTCATCGATATCTATTTCCGCACGGGCTTGTATCCCCATCCGCTGCCCCATGGCCTGGGCTTCGAGGGCGCGGGGGTCGTGACCGCCGTGGGCGCCGACGTCAAGCACCTGAAGAAGGGCGACCGGGTCGCCTACGGCCAGAGCCCCATCGGCGCCTACGCCCAGGCGCGCAACGTGCCGGCCGCGCAGGTCGTCAAGGTGCCCAAGGGCATCGGCTTTGACGAGGCCGCCGCGCTGATGCTCAAGGGCCTGACGGTGCAGTACCTGTTCCGCCAGACCTATCGCCTGCAGGGCGGGGAAACCATCCTGTTCCATGCCGCCGCCGGCGGCGTCGGCCTGATCGCCTGCCAATGGGCCAAGGCGCTGGGCGTGAAGCTGATCGGTACGGTCTCCAGCCCCGAGAAGGCTGAGCTGGCCCGCGCCAACGGCGCCTGGGAAACCATCGACTACTCGCGCGAAAACGTGGCCGAGCGCGTGCTGGCGCTCACCGGCGGCAAGAAGGTGCCGGTGGTGTACGACGGCGTGGGCAAGGACACCTGGGAAACCTCGCTGGACTGCATCGAGCCGCGCGGCCTGATGGTGAGCTTCGGCAACGCCTCCGGTCCGGTGGCGGGCGTCAACCTGGCGACGCTGAACCAGAAGGGCAGCCTGTACGTGACGCGTCCGTCGCTGGGCATCCACGTGAACACGCTGGAAAAGCTCCAGGCCGCCTCCGAAGAGCTGTTCGACCTGGTCCTGAAGAAGAAGATCAAGGTTCGCATCGACCAGCGCTATTCGCTGGAACAGGCCGGCGAGGCGCAGACCGCCCTGGCCGCGCGCAAGACCACCGGCGCCACGGTGCTGATGCTGGACTGACCGGCGCATGACGCCGCGCGGCCCCGGGAAGGGGCCGCGCAGGCCCGGCACGAACGCGCAGCCCGCGTCGCGCCGGGCTTTTTTTCGCCTGGCGCGGCCGTGGGGAGTCTTTTCGCCGCCGGGCCGTCCCAAGGCGGGCCAGCCAGCCCCCGCGGGGGGCAGCAAGCATGGGCAACGTGGGGGCCCGCCCCGCCGCCGAGCCGCCTCAAGGCGGGCCAGCCTCCGCGGGGGGCAGCAAGCATGCGTAGCATGCGCAGCGTGGGGGCCGGCCCCGCCGCCGAGCCGCCTCAAGGCGGGGCAGCCCCCTTGGGGGGCAGCCAGCATGCGTAGCATGCGCAGCGTGGGGGCTAACATCCGTGCGCAGAATGACAAATCGCCATGCACGGCCCGACAAGCCAGCCGCAGATACCGTTGCTATTCTGGCTCCGACCTTTTCGTTGGAGTTCCGAATGCCTGCTGCAAGCGTTTCCTCCGCCGGCCATGCCGGGGCCGACCGTCCGGAACTGGGCGCCATCCGCGAGTCCATGCTCATCGATGGCAAGCCCGTGCGCGAAGGGCAGGGCGAGCCCGTCGCCGTGTACGATCCCGCCACCGGCCAGGTGATTGCGCACCAGCCCGATGCCGGTCCGGTCCAAATCGACCTGGCCGTGCAGGCGGCAAGGCGCGCGTTCGATTCCGGACCATGGCGCGGCATGCTGCCCGCCGGGCGCGAGCGCCTGCTGCTGAAGCTGGCCGACCTCGTCGAACAGCACGGCAATGAGCTGGCCCGCCTGGAAACGCTCAACAGCGGCAAGCTGCTGGGCGTGGCGCAGGGTCTGGAAGTCGAGTCCGGCGCGCAGTGGCTGCGGTACATGGCGGGCTGGGCCACCAAGATCACCGGCGACACGCTGTCGCTGTCCATTCCGTTTCCGCCCGGCGTCCGGTACAGCGCCCAGACCTTGCCGCAGCCCGTGGGTGTGGTCGGCGCGATCATCCCCTGGAATTTCCCGCTGCTGATGGCGATCTGGAAGATCGCGCCCGCCCTGGCGGCCGGCTGCACCGTGGTGCTCAAGCCCGCCGAGGAAACCCCCCTGACCGCGCTGCGCCTGGCCGAGCTCGTGCTGGAAGCGGGCTTCCCGCCCGGCGTGGTCAATGTCGTGACGGGCCGGGGAGAAACCGCGGGTGCGGCGTTGGTTGCGCATCCCGGCGTCGACAAGATCGCGTTCACCGGCTCCACCGAAGTGGGCAAGCTGATTGGCCGCGCCGCGATGGACGGCATGAAGCGGGTGTCGCTGGAGCTGGGCGGCAAGTCTCCGGTGATCGTGCTGGACGATTGCGACGTCGACCGTGCCGTGCAAGGCGCCGCGGCCGCCATTTTCTTCAATCAGGGGCAGGTGTGCACGGCCGGCTCGCGCCTGTACGTGCAGAAGGGCCTTTACGCCAAGGTCGTGCAGGGGCTGGCCGACCTGGCCGCCGGCATGACGCTGGGCTCGGGGTTCGATCCGGCCACGCAGGTCGGCCCATTGGTATCCGCCCGCCACCAGAAGCGCGTGATGGACTACATCGGTATCGGGCGCGCAGAAGGCGGCCGCGTCCTGGCGGGCGGCGGCGCAGGCGAGGGAGCAGGTTATTTCGTGCAGCCCACCGTCTTTACCGGCCTGCGGCCGGATGCCCGGATCGTGCGCGAAGAGATCTTCGGGCCCGTCGTCGTGGCGCAGCCCTTCGACAGCCTGGACGATGCGGTGCTGCTGGCCAACGACAGCGCCTTCGGCCTGGGCGCGAGCCTCTGGAGCAATGATCTTGCCCGCGTCCAAGGCCTGATCCCGCGCATCGATGCCGGCACGATCTGGGTAAACACCCACAACATGCTGGATCCCAACATGCCATTCGGCGGGTTCAAGCAATCAGGCATCGGCCGCGAGCACGGCCGCGCCGTGCTGGATCTGTACCTGGAGAAGAAGTCCGTTTGCATGGCGTACTAGAACAACGGCAGCGCGGCCCAAGCCGGGAGATACCGGCAGCCGCGCCGTCATGGAACCAAGGGGAAAGGCATGGCAGGCAACAAGGTTTGCCGGATCCGGACGCGCGCCGCGCTGCTGTTGGCATGCGTGGGCGCGGCGCAGGCGGCATGGGCGGGAGACCCCAGCGCGCGTGACTGGATACCCGCACCGGTAGGCACCAACCTCATCGCCGGGTATCTGGCGGGGCTGCGTTCGTCGGGGCTCTACGCCGAAGGCCAGCGGGTGAAGGGCGCCTCGGTCGACGTGAACGCGCTGGTGTATCGCCAGATGCACTACCGCGATTTTTACGGCAAGACGGTGCAGCTCGAATTCATCGTGCCGATGTACCGCACCTCGATGGACCTGCCCGGCGTGCCGGGCGATCACCAGACGGGCATCGGCGACGTGACCCTCGGGTCGGCGATCTGGTTCTACAACAACGAGCAGACCAAGACCTGGTTCGCCTGGGAGCCGTTTATCGTGGCGCCGGTGGGCCGCTACGACGGCTCGCGCCCCGATGTGTCGCCCGGCAAGAACCGCTGGTCCACCATCCAGGATTTTTCCTTCGTGAAGGGGATCGGCGAATCCACCTATCTCGAAGCCATCGCGGAAGTGGAAATCTACGGCCGCAACACCGATTGGTACGGGCAGACGCTGAAGAAGGACCCTTCGTTCCGCTTCTTCGCCCTGGCCTCGACCAACCTGACGCCCGACACCTATACAGGGGTGCGCTACCGCTATGAAACGGGCGGACGGGAAACGTCCTCGGGCGAAACCGTCGCCACCCGGGCGCGCAACCATCAATTGGCCGTCGAGCTCACGCACCAGATCAACGACGCCAACCAGATTCAGATGCAGTACATCCACGACCTGAAGGTCGAGAACGGGCCGCGAATGCGTGGCGTGCAGTTGCGCTACGTCTATGCGTTCTAGGAGATCGGATCATGAGACCAGGAGAATATCGATGAATGCGCTTCGTGCCAGATCACGCGCATCGCGGGCCGGGCGGTGGGCGCTGTGCGCCGTCTTGGCGGCCTCGGCCGGGCTAGCCCGGGCGGACCTGCCCGTGGAGGAGCTCAAGGGCGGTGCCCGCCTGCCGCCGGCCACACCCCACCGGCTGTACGTGATGGATGCCGTCTTCAATCACCTGGTCGACAGCCGGGTCAACATCTACGACGGCGACACCCGGAAATTCCTGGGACTGGTGCCCACGTCGTTCAACGGCCACATGACCGTGTCCGCGGACGGCAAGGACATCTACGTGATGACGACCTACTACGAGCGGCTCAACCGCGGCAAGCGGACCGACCTGATCGAAGCCTGGGACGCCGAAACGCTGACGCCCAAGTTCGAGGTGCCCATTCCGCAGAAGCGCGCGCAGGCGCTGAACTACCGGAACTACCTGCGGCAGAGCACCGACGGCGGGCTGCTGTTCGTGCAGAACGCCACGCCCGCATCCTCGGTTACGGTGGTGGATTTGAAGACGCGGCAGTTCACGGACGAAATCACGGCCGCCGCGGGCTGCTGGAGCATCATCGTCCTGCCGTCGCGCCCGCGCAGCTTCGCGAGCATCTGCGGCGACGGCGCACTGCTGACCGTCGACCTGGATCCGGCAGGCAAGCCGGCGGGCCAGCAGCGCAGCCAGCCGATGTTCGATCCGGAAAAGGATCCGATCTTCACGCACACCGAAAACCTCGGCAACACGTTCTATTTCGTCTCCTACAACGGCAATGTCTACAGCGCGGACTTCAGCGGCCAGGACGCCGTCTTCGGCAAGCCCTGGTCCCTGCTGGATGCATCGGGCAAAGACAAGGGCTGGCGGCCCGGCGGCTACAACCTGCTGGCCGTGAGCCAGGCAGGCAAGCGCCTCTACGTCGGCATGCATCCGAACGGCGCCGAGGGCTCGCACAAAACGCCCGCGTCCGAGATCTGGGTCTACGACCTGTCCACGCACAAGCGGGTGGCGCGGGTGCCGGGCAAGAATGCGTTGTCGATGTCGGTATCGCAGGACGACAACCCGCGCCTCTACACCCTGGACGGCGGCAACGTGAATATCTACGACGCCGCGCCGGCCGCGCCCGTTCTCAAGGGCACGATCGAGGCCGCGGGCGAGACTGCGCTGCAGGTCGAGCCGCAACCCAGGGGCGCGCCATGAACGATCCCGTTCTGCTCTATGCCGCAAGCGCGGCGCTGGCCTGCGTGCTGCTCCTGGGCGCGCTGGAAAAACTGAGGGATATGGCAAGGTTCTCGGCCGCGGTGTCGGCCTACCAGATCCTGCCCGAGGGCTGGAGCGGCGCGTTCGCCTGGGCCTACGCACTGGCCGAGGTCGCGGCCGGCGCCTTGCTGCTGGCGCCGTCGCGCCAGGCGGCGGGCGCGGAGCTGGCCTTGCTCGTGCTGGCGGCGGCCACGGCGGCGCTGGCGTTCAACCTGCTCCGGGGCCATCGCGACATCGATTGCGGCTGTGGCGGCCCGGCAGCGGTCGGCCCGGGGCGAGGCGGCCACGGCGGCGGGCTGTCGTGGTGGCTGGTCCTGCGCAATGCGGCCCTGGCGCTGTGGACGGCGCCCGCGCTCACTGCCGCGGCGGGCGGTTCCCGCGGCCTGCAGTGGGTGGACGCCGCCGCCGTCTTCGGGCTCGCGATCTCCGCCGTGGGCCTTTACTACATCGCCAATCACCTCTTGGCTTCGCATCTCAAGCTGCGGAATCTTTGAAGGAGTTTCACATGGATGCCTTGATCATTTCCAATTTCCTGCTTTGGGGCGTGGTGCTTTGCCTGGTGCTGGTCATCCTGGCCCTGGCCCGGCAGATCGGTGTGCTGTACGAGCGCGTGGCGCCGATGGGGGCGCTCACAATGGACAAAGGGCCCGGCGTCGGCGAACCCGCGCCGCGCTTCGAACTCGCCGATCTGCTGGGCCGCCGCATCACCGTCGGCGAACGCGGCCAGCACAGCCAGCTGCTGTTCTTTCTTTCGCCGACCTGCCCGGTGTGCAAGAAGCTGCTGCCCATCCTGAAATCGGTGGCCGGCACCGAAAGCGCATGGCTGCGCATCGTCCTGGCCAGCGATGGCGAAATGCCCGAACACCTGGCGTTCTACAAGCAGGCCGGACTCGAGCGCTTTCCGTACCTGCTGTCAGCCGAACTGGGCATGAAGTTTCAGATCAGCAAGCTGCCCTACGCGGTGCTGATCGACGAGACCGGAACGTTGCGCGCGAAAGGCCTGATCAATTCCCGCGAACAGCTGGAAAGCCTGTTCACGGCGAAGGAGCTGGGCGTGGCGTCGGTGCAGGAGTTCCTGGCCGCCGGCACGCCGGAAGAAACCCGGATTTCCCGCAAGGAGAGCGGCAATGCACTGGCTGGATAAACTTGGAGAGCGCGCCACGCGCTCCGTCGCGCACGCCACGTCCCGGCGCAGCGTGCTCAACCGCATCGGCAAGGCGCTGGTCGGAACGGCCTTCCTGATGCCGGTGCTGCCCGTGGCGCGTTCTGCGCCCGCGGACCCCAAGAAGCCGCAAATGGACGATACCGCCTGCGACTACTGGCGGTATTGCGCGGTGGACGGCTTCCTGTGTTCCTGCTGCGGCGGCAGCATGACGTCCTGCCCGCCGGGCACGTCGCCGTCGGCGGTGTCGTGGGTGGGAACCTGCCACAATCCGCTGGACGGCAAGGACTACCTCATCAGCTATAACGACTGCTGCGGCAAGGCGGCTTGCGGCAAGTGCATGTGCGCGTCCGCCGAGCGCGAGCGCCCCGGTTATCAGATGTTCCTGCACAACGACGTGAACTGGTGCATGTCCAACGAGTCCTCCATCTTCCACTGCACTACCTCCGTGATCGTGGGCCTGGCCAAGGCGAAGCCGAAGCCATGAGGCGCGGGATGCGGCGGCCGGCGCGGGGATGGCGGTGGCGTTGCGCCGCCGCCCTCCTGCTGTGCGCGACGCGGGCCGCCGCCGCAGGAAGCGTCGCGCCGGGCGACCCCGCGGCAGCGCAGTTGCGGCAGGACGCCCGTGCCGATTACGTATTGCAGTGCGCAGGCTGCCATCGCGTGGACGGCCGCGGCAGCAGCCGCCACGGCATTCCCGATTTCCGCAATTCCGTCGGCGCTTTCGTGCGTCTGCCGGCGGGCCGTGAATACCTGATCCGCGTGCCGGGCGCCGCGCAGTCGCAGCTGAGCAATGCCGAGCTCGCGGCCGTGCTGAACTGGGTGCTCGAAGCATTCAGCCCGGCGCAATTGCCCGCGGATTTCCGTCCGTATGCTGAAGAGGAGGTGGCCGCGGCAAGGCAGCGTCGCTACGAGGACGTGGTGCCGGTGCGCCACGCGCTGGCGAAGGCGCTGTCGGAGCAAGGGTTCAATCTGGCCGATTATTCCTATGGCAGCGACAGAAAACCCTAGCGGGGTGGCAACTTAGGGGTTGTTACCGATACTCCCCTCCGCCGCCCGATGCTAGAAAGAGGCAGCATTCCGGAGTCGCCATGTCTCAGTCTCTTTTGCGCAGCGCGCCCAGGCACTTCCTGGATTGCGCCAGCTGGCAGGAAAGTGTCAGCGATACCTTCGTTCCCCTGGAAGTGTCCGCCGTGTTTCCCGCGCGTTTCCGCAACAGCGTGGCGGTGGATTCTCTGGGCTGGATGCAGGTCAGCGAGCTGCGCAGCAGCGCGCAGCGCGTGCGCCGCAGCAAGCTGCAGGCCGACCAGTCCGTGGCGGCGGGCTACAAAGTGACGCTGCAACTGTCGGGCCGCAGCGAAATCCGCCAAGCCCGGCGCAGCGCCTTGCTGATGCCCGGTGAATGGGGCATCTACGACACCACCCGCCCGTACGAAGTCGATGTGGACGATGGGGCGCATTTCCTGGTGATGCAAGTGCCCGGCAAGCACGTCGAGGCCTGGCAGCCGTTCATGCAGAACGCAGTGGCTCGCCGCTTCAGCGCCCGCCAGGGCTGCGGCCGCATGGCCATGGACCTCCTGCGCGTGGCGATGACCGAACACGCTCACCTGTCGGAAAGCGCGTCGCGCGACGCCGCCAACGCGGTATTGCAGATGATGGGCCTGGACATCAGCGAACAGGCCGGCGCGCTGGCCGAACAAGACCAGGCCGAGCTGCGCCAGGCGCAATTGCGCCGCGTGCAGCAGCACATACTCGAAAACCTGCATGATCCGGCGCTGTCTCCCGCCAGCGCCGCAGCGGCCTTCCGGGTGTCGCGGCGGTACCTGTACAACCTCTTTGCGCAGGCGTCCACCACGCCTGCCGACTTCATCCTCAGCGCGCGGCTGGAGCGCTGCCGGGACACGCTTTGCGACGTGGCCCAGTCCGCCCGGTCGATCGGGGATATTGCCTACCGCTTCGGATTTTCGGACGCCGCGCGCTTCAGCCACGCGTTTCGCAAACGCTTCGGCGCGTCGCCGTCGGAATACCGGCGCCAGGAGCGCTAGCGCCCACGCCGGGCGCTTTCCAGGGCGGGCCGCCCCGGCCGGCCGATCAGAGCTGTTCGTCGTTGATCAGGTCTTCTTTGCCGTAGAACTTCACGCCGATGTAGATGCGGTCGCGGCCTTGCGAGCGACGGTGGCGGTTGGTGTCGCGCAGCGAATAGACGCAGCCGCAATATTCCTGCTGATAGAAATTCTCGCGTTTGCTGATTTCGATCATGCGGGACGAGCCGCCGCCTTTGCGCCAGTTGTAGGTCCAGTAGACCAGGTCGTCGTAGCGGGCCGCGGCGCGCTCGCCGCAGCCGTTGATCTGGTTCATGTCCTTCCAGCGCGAGATGCCCAGCGAGCTCGTGATCGTGTCGAAACCGTGCTCGTGCGCATAGAGCGCGGTGCGCTCGAAACGCATGTCGAAACAGACCGTGCAGCGCTCGCCGCGTTCGGGCGAATCTTCCAGACCCTTGACGCGGTCGAACCAGTTGTCCATGTCGTAGTCGGCGTCGATGAACTCGATGCCGTGCTGTTCGGCGAACCGGATGTTCTCCTGTTTACGGATTTCGTACTCTTTGACCGGATGGATATTCGGGTTGTAGAAGTAGATCGAGTAATCGATGCCCGAGGCCGTCATGGCCTCCATGACTTCACCGGAACAGGGCGCGCAGCACGAGTGCAGCAGCACTTTGCTGCGGCCGGTGGGCAGGTCGAGTTGGGGGCGCACGAGATCGGACATGGCTTGCGGACAGGAAAATTCGGAAAACCCCTTATTTTACGACGAGTTGCCGCGAGCGCGGTGCCCGGCGGCGCTCATCCCAGTACCGCCGTCCAGAGCTCGCGTACGGCGGCCCGCTCGTCCTGCAGCTGATCGGGCGCGACGCGCGCCTTTTCCACCCCTTGCAGGCGCAACTGGTGCTGGGCGCGGCGCAGCGTGCGATAGGCGTCGCCGGCGCGGGCGGCAAGTTCCGGCGCGATCAGGCCCGCCTCGCCCGCCAGCCGCAGCAGCGCGATGTTGCCCAGATTGCGCACCAGTTCCGGGTGCGTGCCCGAATGGCAGAGCACCAGGTACTGGGTGACGAATTCCACGTCGACCATGCCGCCCCGATCATGTTTCAGGTCGAATAGCTGGCTGGTGTTGGGATGGCCCGCGTTGATCTTTTCGCGCATCGCCAGCACCTCGTCGCGCAGCGCCGCGGCGTCGCGGGGCAGCACCAGGATGTCTTCGCGGATCCGTTCGAACCGGGCGCCGATGCCGGCATCGCCGGCGGCGTGGCGTGCGCGGGTCAGCGCCTGGTGCTCCCAGGCCCAGGCGTGCTTGTGCTGGTATTGCTCGAAGGCTTCGACGGAGACCGCCAGCAGGCCGGCGTCGCCGTCCGGCCGCAGGCGCAGGTCCACCTCGTACAGCCGGCCCGAGGACGTCATGGTCGAAAGCCAGGAGGTCATGCGCCGGCCCAGCTTGGCATAGACCTCGGCGGCATCCTCGCGCGGGTCGTCGAACAGGAACACCAGGTCCAGGTCTGAGGCATAGCCCAGTTCCTTGCCGCCCAGCTTGCCGTAGGCAATCACGGCGAAACGGGCGGCGGCGCCTTCCTGGCGGTTCACCAGCGGCCAGGCGCGGCGGATGGTTTCGGTCAGCAGGAGGTCGGCCAGCGCGGACAGCTGGTCGGCCAGTTTTTCCACGGTGAGCTCGCCTTCCAGGTCCTGCGCCAGCAGCTGGAAACTGGCCTGGCGCTGCACGTCGCGCATCAGGTTCATTTGCCGTTCGATGTCGGGATCGCCGTCAGGCAGGCGGCACGCGTCCAGGTCCGCGGTCAGCTGGCGCGCGATCTGGACGAAGTCCAGCGGTTCGAACAGGGTGCGCCAGTCGATCAGGCTGTCGAGCAGCAGGGGATGCTGCGTCAGGTACTGGGCGGCCCAGGGGCTGGCGGCGACCATGCGGGCGACGCGGGCCAGGGTGTCCGGGTACTCGGCCAGCAGGGCCAGGTAGGCGCTGCGCTGCGCGATCTTTTCGATCAGGTCGAACAGGCGCACGGTGGCCTCCAGCGGGGCCGGGGTCTGCAAAGCGGCGCGCAGCGCGGCGGGCAGCAGCACGTCCATCCGCTTGCGGCTGCTCTCGGGCAGACTGCGCACCCGATGGCTGTTGAGCAGGGTTTCGGTGCGGCGCAACAGGTCTTGCCCGGCATCGCCGAAGGCTTGCCGGATCTGTTGGGCCAGTTCGCTGTTGCCGTCCGTATCGTCCTCGCAGGACGAGGGTTCGGTTGCGCCCGGCGCGGGCGGCGGGTCCTCGGTTTCGCCCATGCCCATGATGCGGAACACGTTGCGGAACGTCTGCGACACGAATTCGCGGTGCGCGGCCAGCGTGCTTTCGAAGTCTTCGGGGCTCATGCCCAGCGCCGCGGCCAGGTCGGCGCGCTGCGCGGGATCGCCCGGCAGCAGATGGGTTTGCGCGTCCTCGCGGTACTGCAGGGCATGTTCGGTGCGCCGCAGGTAGCGGTAAGCTTCCTCCAGGCGCCGGGCGTCTTGCTCGGGCATCAGGCCCGCGACGCTTTCCGCATGCAGCGCTTCCAGCAGGCCGCGCTTCTGCAGGGCGGGCATGCGGCCGCCGCGGATCAGCTGGGCAAGCTGCACCACGAATTCAATCTCGCGGATGCCGCCGTCGCCCAGCTTGATGTTGTTCGCGCTGTCGATGCCGCTGCGCGCCTGGGCGCGCCGCTGCCAGTCCTGGCGGATGCGTTCTCGCAGGGCGCGCAGGGCGGCCAGGGCATCGAAATCGAAATACTTGCGGTAGACGAAGGGCACGCGCAGGCTTTCCAGCTGCCGCGCCTGGGCGGCGCTATCGCTGCCTTCGAACGCCTGGGCCGGCATCAGCCGCGCCTTGAGCCACGCATAACGTTCCCATTCGCGGCCCTGGCCGATCAGGTAGTGCTCCAGCGCGTCCAGGCTCCATGCCAGGGGGCCGGAATCGCCATCGGGGCGCAGCCGCAAGTCGGTCCGGAAGACCTGCCCGTCGGCGTCCACTTCCGACAGCACGGGCATCATGCGCCGCGTCAGGCGGCCGTAGAACTCGTGGTGGCTGATGCGGCGCGGGCCGTCGGTCTCGCCTTCCTCGCCGTACAGCATGATCAGGTCGATGTCGGAGGACACGTTCAGTTCGCAGCCGCCGAGCTTGCCCATGCCCACGATCAGCATTTCCTGCGGTTTGCCGGTGGCGGGGTCCCGGGGCACGCCGTGGACGGCGGCCAGGTCGGCCGCCACGCTGCGGTACGCCGCGGCCACGGCGGCATCGGCCAGCGCGGTCATGGCGCCCACGACTTCCTCGATCGGGGCGTTGCCAGCCAGGTCGCGCACGATGAGGGTGTTGAAGATGCGTTCGCGCAGTTTGCGCAATACCCTGCGGCAGGCGTCGACGGGCAGCACATCAGGCGCGCCAGGCCCGGCCAGCTCGGTCTGCCATTCGGCGATGCGGGCGGGCGTGACCGGCTGGAGCACGGCCTGTTCGAGCCAGACAGCCAGATCCGGATGGGCGTCGAGTCGGCGGCGCAGATAGCCGGACCAGGCAAGGGCGGGGGCGGGCAGGGAGGGCGTGGACATGGCGAAAGGGGCGGCGGAATAGGCTCGTTTCAGGTATAAGTGGGGACGATACCGCAAGACAATTCTCCTGCCCACTGATCCGTGTCTGTTTCAAAAAAGGCCCCCACATCGGACCCGCAAAGCGGGCCTGTCGCCCCCAATGGGGGCCGTTCGTCCTGGGCTGGCCCGGCGGCAAGAAAAACGATCTGCTGCCTGTTCTGGGTGGTGCTGGCCGTTTATGGCGTCGCGGCCGTCGGCGTGCTGGGCGTGCGCTATTGGGTTCTTCCAAGAATAGACCAATGGCGGCCCCAGATCGAAGCCTACGCCAGCAAGGCGCTGGGCTCGCGGGTTGCGATCGGCGCCATTCAGGCGGACTGGCAGGGGCTGAATCCCCGGCTGGACCTGACGTCCGTGCAGGTCTACGACGACGAGGTCGACCCGGTGCTGACCTTGCCGTCCGTCTCCGCCGTGATGGGCTGGCGCAGCATCCTGGCGCTGTCCCCCAAGCTGGCGAGGCTGCAGGTCGAACGGCCCGAGATTACGCTGCGGCGCGATGCTTCGAACCATCTGTGGGTGGCGGGCCAGGACATCGACCTGAATGCCAGCGAGCATGGCTCCGACCTGAACCATCCCGCCTTGCGCTGGCTGGCCGCGCAGCGGGAGCTGCGGGTCCGCGGCGCCACCATCCGCTGGCAGGACGACCTGCGCCAGGCGCCCGCGCTGACGCTCTCGGGGGTGGATTTCCTGGCGCGCAACGGCAGCCTGTCGCATCGTTTCGTGCTCCGGGCCGCCGCCGGCGATGCGCTGGCGCGCAAGATCGAACTGCGCGGCGAATTCAACCGCAGCCTGTTCGCGGTGAACGCCGCGAATCCCGGCAACTGGAGCGGTCAGCTCTATGCCCAGGTGGACGATGCAGAGCCGCTGGCCTGGGCGCCGTGGTTCGACCTTCCCACCGTGGTGGGCCGCCTGAGCGCGCGCGCCTGGCTGCAGCTCGAACGGGGCAAATTCACGGTGCTGACCGCGGATACGGCAGTGCGTGGCGCGCGTTGGGCGGCTGCGCCGGATGGCCCCGGCTTCCGGGCGGGCTATGCGCAAGCGCGTATCCAGGGCCTGCCCGGCGATTTCGTCCAGCTTGACGATGTGCCGCTGGCGCGCAGCCCGGGGGCCGCGGACCTGTCCATCACCGGAAAGGCCGAGCAACTGGCCGTGACGCTGCCGGGCGTGTTCGCCGATCCCACGCTGAACGCGCGCGAGATCGAGCTAGACGCCAGCATCAAGGGGCCGGATGCGAAACACTGGTTCGTGGACGTCGCCCAATTGCACCTGGCCAACGACGACATCGACGTGCGCTTGCAGGGCCAATGGCAGCGCGAAGGCAAGACGGCGGCGGGCAGCGTCGACATGCGCGGCACGATGGTCCGCGGCTCCATGCCCGCGATCCACCGCTACCTGCCGCTGGAGGTCAACGCGGATGCGCGCGAATGGCTGGCAACCGGCCTGCCGGCCGGCGAGATGCAATCCGCCTCCATCACGCTCAAGGGCGACCTGGACGATTTCCCCTACGCCGATCCCGCCTCGCAGGGCGAGTTCGTCATTGCGGGCGCGTATACCGGCGCCAAGGTCGACTACGCGCCGGCGCGGGGGCACAGCAAGGGCTGGCCGATGCTGGAGAACCTGTCCGGCAGTTTCCGCATCGACAAGGTCAGCCTGACGCTGGACAGCCCGGGCGGCGCGGTGGCGCATGTGGGCCCGGGCCAGACCGTGACGCTGGGGGCCGTTTCCGCCACCATTCCCAACATGGAGGAAAACTCCGAATTGCTGCTCAATGGGGAAACGTCCGGAACGGTGCCGGCGTACCTGGCGCTGTCGGCGAATTCGCCCTTGGGGGCCCTGCTGGACGGCGCCCTGGAAGAGGCCCGGGGAACCGGCGACTGGCGGGTGGGCCTCAAGCTGAAAGTGCCTTTGCTGAATACCGACGATACGCAGGTCCAGGGGCGCATCCGCTTTGCTGACAACAGTTTCACGTTCATGCCAGAAATGCCCTTGCTCAGCCAGATGCACGGAGACCTGGAGTTTTCGGAGAAGGGCGTCGAGACCAAGGAGATCCGGGCGCAATTCCTGGGCGGCCCCGCCAGGATCTCCGGCCGGCTGGTCCAGGGTTCGGACGCGTTGCGGTTCGAGGGCACGCTGGCGGGGCCGGCGCTGACCCAGTTGAGCAATACGCCGTCGATGTCGCGCTTTTCGGGCAAGGCCGCCTACAAAGGCAAGGTGGGCTATCAGCGGGGCGGCGCGGTGGATATCTCCGTCGAGTCCGATCTGGTGGGGATGGCCATCGACATGCCCGCCCCGGTGGGCAAGCCGGCACAGGCGTCGCAGTTGCTGAAAGTGCAATGGTCGCCCGCCCAGGACCGGGGCGCCCAGAACCGCCGCTGGCTGACGGCCAGCCTGGGCGACGGGGTCAATGTGCTGCTCGAGCGTGCCCCGTCCGAGGGTGCGCCGTCCTATTTCGCGCGCGGCGCATTGGGCATCGGCCGTCCGGCCAGCCTGCCGGAGCGGGGCGTGAGCCTGAACGCCAGCCTGCCGGAACTGGACCTCGACGCCTGGGAAAAAGTGTCCGACGGCTTCAGCCCAGCCGCCGGCAAGGGCGGCGCCAAGGGCAAGGCCGCCGCCCGGCCGATGCTGCCCGCGGCCGAGCGTATCAGCCTGGCGACGGGCTTGTTGCGCACCGGCGGCTACTCCCTGAACGACCTGACGCTGTACGCCACGCGGCCCGGGCCGGCGCAATGGCGCGTGGAACTGCAGTCCCGCCAGGCTGCGGGTTCGCTGGAATGGCGGGAGGCGTCGGGCGCCATCGCCGGGCAGATTACCGCGCGCCTGAAGCACCTGTCGCTGGCCGGCGAGGGCGACACCAACGACGCGGACGAGGCCTTGTCGTCCACCAGCGATCTGTCGGACATCCCCGCGATAGACCTGCAGGCCAAGGAATTCCGGCTCTATGGCAAGAACCTGGGCGAGCTTCAGGTGCAGGGCACCAACCTGGAACGCGGCCGCCAATGGCGGCTGGACAAGCTATCCATCGTCAATGAGGCGGCTTCCCTGAACGCGACGGGCAACTGGCGGCTGGAGGGCGCGGACCGGGGGCTGACCGTTGACGCGTCGGTGAAGTACGACGACATCGGAAAGTTCATGGACCGCATCGGCTTCGAGAAGGTGGTCTCCGCCGGGCAGGGCACGATGACGGGCAAGGCGACGTGGCGCAACCTGCCCTGGACCCACAAGATCGAAGACCTGGCGGGCGAGGTCGACGTCAGCCTGGACAAGGGCCGCTTCATGCACGTCAATTCCCGCACGGCCCGATTGCTGGAACTGCTGTCCCTGCAATCGCTGCAACGGCTGGCGCGGCTGGACGTGAATCCGACCAATCTGCTGCGCGACGGCTTTCCCTTCGACACCATACGCGGCCGGGTGAACGTCAAGGACGGCGTGGCGTCCACGGAAGGCTACAAGATCAACGGACCCGTCGCCGCGATCGTGCTGGCGGGGGGCGTCAACATCATCCGGGAACGCTGGGATCTGAAAGCGGTGGTGATTCCCAACCTGGATGCCAGCGGCGCGGCCATGGTGACGGCGCTGGCGGTCAATCCGCTGATCGGCCTGGGCGCATTCGTGACGCAGTGGCTGCTGAAGCAGCCGCTGGCGCGCGCCATGACCATGGAATACGCCGTGACAGGCAGTTGGGACGACCCGAAAATCGAGCCGATCGACTCGGCCGGCAAGTCCGTGGCCGCGGACAAGCAGACGAAGCGCCCCGAGGCGCCCGGCAAGCTGGAAGACTTCCTCGGGAACTAAGCCCTCGGCCGAGCGCCGGTCCCAAGGCAATAAAAAGAGGATGTTCCAAGAGCCAGGCCGCACGGAGCCGGCTCGGCCGGTCCGTAGCGGCGCCCCCCTGGGGGGGAAGCGCGCAGCGCTTCGGGGGGGATCACTTCTTCTTCATCATGTCGAAGAATTCGGCGTTGGTCTTGGTGGCGCGCATCTTGTCCAGGATGAATTCCATGGATTGGACTTCGTCCATGTCGTGGATGAACTTGCGCAGCACCCAGACCTTCTGCAGCAGATCCGGAGCGATCAGCAGCTCTTCGCGGCGGGTGCCCGACTTGTTCAGGTTGATCGACGGGTAGACGCGCTTTTCGGCCAGGCGGCGCTCGAGGTGGACTTCGGAGTTGCCGGTGCCCTTGAACTCTTCGTAGATGACTTCGTCCATGCGGCTGCCGGTTTCGATCAGCGCCGTGCCCAGGATGGTCAGCGAACCGCCTTCTTCCAGGTTGCGGGCCGCGCCGAAGAAGCGCTTGGGACGTTGCAGGGCGTTGGCATCCACGCCACCGGTCAACACCTTGCCGGAGGCCGGCACCACGGTGTTGTAGGCGCGCGCCAGACGGGTGATCGAGTCCAGCAGGATCACGACGTCTTTCTTCATTTCGACCAGGCGCTTGGCCTTCTCGATGACCATTTCCGCGACTTGCACGTGGCGGGTGGCGGGTTCGTCGAAGGTCGACGCCACCACTTCGCCGCGCACCGTGCGTTGCATTTCGGTCACTTCCTCGGGGCGCTCGTCCACCAGCAGGACGATCATGACCGCGTCGGGGTAGTTCGTGGTGATGGCGTGCGCGATGTGCTGCATCATCACCGTCTTGCCGGACTTGGGGCTGGCGACGATCAGGCCGCGCTGGCCCATGCCGATGGGGGCGAAGACGTCCAGAATGCGGCCCGTGAGGTTTTCCTCGCTCTTGATGTCGCGTTCCAGGCGCATGGTCCGGTTCGGATGCAGCGGCGTCAGGTTTTCGAACATGATGCGATGCTTGATCGCTTCGGGCGCCACGCCGTTGACCTTGTCCACCTTCACCAGGGCGAAATAGCGCTCGCCATCCTTGGGCGTGCGCACTTCGCCTTCGATCGAGTCGCCGGTATGCAGGTTGAAGCGGCGGATCTGCGAAGGAGAGATATAGATATCGTCCGTGCTGGCCAGATACGAGGTCTCGGGCGAGCGCAGGAAGCCGAAGCCATCGGGGAGGACTTCAAGCACGCCGTCGCCGAAGATCTGCTCGCCCTGTTTGGCGCGCCGTTTCATGATGGCGAACATCAGTTCCTGCTTGCGCAGGCGGTTGGCGTTCTCGATTTCCAGGCCGGCGGCCATTTCCAGCAGCTGCGAGACGTGCAGCGCCTTCAGT
Organism: Achromobacter agilis; assembly: GCF_900496965.1. Lineage (GTDB taxonomy): Bacteria > Pseudomonadota > Gammaproteobacteria > Burkholderiales > Burkholderiaceae_B > Achromobacter > Achromobacter agilis. The sequence goes on along the minus strand of NZ_UFQB01000015.1, from coordinate 114,923 downwards.
TCGTTGAGGTGCATCGCGGTGAGTGTTGGGGGAAAAGTAAAGGAGGGTTCTGGCGGCGCGCCACGGACGGGCTCGCGCGGTATTGAATGAGCGCCGCCACCTGGACGGCGCCTTCGTTCACAGCACGCAGTTTACAACGCGCCGTCCAGGAATGCGGTGAGTTGCGACTTCGACAGCGCGCCAACTTTGGTGGCGGCGGCTTGGCCGTCTTTAAAGAGCATAAGGGTGGGAATGCCACGGATGCCGTACTTGGCGGCGGTGCCCTGGTTTTCGTCCACGTTCAGTTTGGCGATCGTCAGGCGGCCGGCGTATTCGCTGGCGACTTCTTCCAGGATTGGGGCAATCATCTTGCAGGGGCCGCACCAGGCAGCCCAGTAGTCCACCAGCACCGGCTGGCCGGACTTCAACACATCGGCATCGAAGCTGGCGTCACTGACGTTCTTGATTTGGTCGCTCATGATGGTGATTCTCGGTTCGGCAGCAAAAGGCGCGCAAAAAAAGGATGCGCCTTGCCGTTGTTCTTGTTTGTGGAATGGATTAAAGCATACCACTGTCAATAACAACAGGCACTACCACTGTTAATAACAACAGGGTTTGCCGGATTTGTGTAGGATGTTGCGGCGCAGTTGTCGCGATCCGGGCCGTGTGGCCCCGATGCGCCGGCTGTGATTGTCGTCATCCTACCGAATTCGGAGGTGGTCAGGTCGTGCGCATCCCACCGGGAGCCGCGCAGAACCTGGGCTTATCCGTAAAATGTCGGTTTTTTTCCACAGATGTTGGGGATAACTTGGCCACTCCACGTTACACCGAGGCGTCCATTCGCGTCCTGAAGGGGCTGGAGCCCGTGCGCCAGCGCCCGGGCATGTACACCCGAACCGAAAACCCCCTGCACGTCGTGCAGGAGGTCATTGATAACGCCGCAGACGAGGCATTGGCCGGCTACGGCAAGCAGATCCAGGTCACGCTGCACGCGGACGGCAGCGTTTCCGTCGAGGACGACGGGCGCGGCATTCCCGTCGGCCTGCATCCCGAAGAACACGCTCCCGTCGTGGAACTGGTGTTCACCCGCCTGCACGCGGGCGGCAAGTTCGACAAGGCGGGCGGCGGCGCCTACGCCTTCTCCGGCGGCCTGCACGGCGTTGGCGTTTCCGTCACCAACGCCCTGGCTACGCGCCTGGAAGTCGTGGTGTGGCGCGATGGCGCGGTCAACCGTCTGGTTTTCAAGGGCGGCGATGTCGCCGAGCCCCTGGCGCCCTACGACCAGGGCGGCCGCAAGAAGTCCGGCACCCGCGTGCGCGTCTGGCCGGACGCCAAATACTTCGACAGCCCCAACATTCCACTGGGCGAGCTGACGCATCTGTTGCGCAGCAAGGCCGTGCTGCTGCCCGGCGTGAAGGTGTCCCTCATCAACGAGAAGACCGGCGACACCCGCACCTGGCAGTACCAGGACGGCTTGCGCGGCTATCTGTCCGAGGCGCTGTCGGGGGCCGAGCTGATGGTGCCGTTCTTCGAGGGCCAGCAGTACGCCGGCGCCGACCACGAGAATTTCGCCGAAGGCGAGGGCGCCCAATGGGTGGTGGCCTGGACGGAAGACGGCAATGCCGTGCGCGAGTCCTACGTCAACCTGATTCCCACGCCGGCCGGCGGCACCCACGAGTCCGGCCTGCGCGAAGGCCTGTTCGGCGCGGTCAAGGGCTTCGCCGAACTGCACAGCCTGCTGCCCAAGGGCGTGAAGCTGCTGCCCGAGGACGTCTTTGCGCGCGCAAGCTTCGTGCTGTCGGCCAAGGTGCTGGACCCGCAATTCCAGGGCCAGATCAAAGAGCGCCTGAACAGCCGCGACGCGGTGCGCCTGGTGGGCGGCTTTTCCAAGAGCGCGCTCGACTTGTGGCTGCACAGCAACGTCGAGTACGGCAAAAAGCTGGCCGAACTGGCCATTCGCCAGGCGCAGGCGCGCCAGCGCTCCGCGCAGAAGGTGGAAAAGCGCAAGAGTTCGGGCGTGGCCGTGCTGCCGGGCAAGCTGACCGATTGCGAATCCAGCGATTCGTCGCGCACCGAGGTGTTCCTGGTCGAGGGCGACTCCGCCGGCGGCTCCGCCAAGATGGGCCGCGACAAGGAATTCCAGGCCATCCTGCCGCTGCGCGGCAAGGTGCTCAATTCCTGGGAAGTGGATCGCGACCGGCTGTTCGCCAACAACGAAATCCACGACATTTCCGTCGCTATCGGCGTGGACCCGCACGGCCCCGGCGATACGCCGGACCTGTCCGGCCTGCGCTACGGCCGCATCTGCATCCTGTCCGACGCGGACGTCGACGGATCGCACATCCAGGTGCTGCTGCTGACGCTGTTCTACAAGCATTTCCCCAAGCTGGTGGAAGCCGGGAACGTCTATGTGGCCAAGCCGCCGCTCTTTCGCCTGGACGTACCCGCGCAGGGCAAGCGCCCGGCGCGCAAGATCTACTGCCTGGACGAAGGCGAACTCGAGGCCGCGCAGGACAAGCTGCGCAAGGAAGGCGTGCGTGAAGGCGCCTGGGCGGTCAGCCGCTTCAAGGGCCTGGGCGAAATGAATCCCGAGCAGCTGTGGGAAACCACCATGAACCCGGACACGCGCCGCCTGCTGCCGGTGGGCTACGGCGACCAGACTCCCGAAGATACCACCCGCATGTTCGACATGCTGATGGGCAAGGGCGAGTCCTCGCAGCGCCGTTCCTGGATCGAAGAAAAGGGCAACCTGGCGGAGCTGGACATCTGATGGCCGGATCCGCGTCCGGGCAGGCCCGCATGGACGTCGACCTGACGGCCGACGACTATGCCGACTTCGCCGTCTACGTGTACAAACGCCCGGAGCTGCGCCGCCGCCGCTACCGGTCGCACCTGCGCTTCGCCATCCTGATGGTCGTGGCGCTGCTGGCCTATCTGGTCTGGCAGACCTGGGATGGCAAGGGCCCGAACTGGGGTCAACTGCTTCCGGTGTATTTCCAGGGGCTGGCGGTGGGGCTGGGCATCCTCGCGGTGCTGGCGCTGGCCTACGAATACGTGCTGCCCGCCCTGGTGAAAATGAACACGCGGCGCATGCTCGCCAGGCAGCCCGACGACCTCTTCCTGGGGCGGCATCAGCTGGATTTCGGCCCCGAGGGCATTTCGGATTCCACCGCCGCGGCCTCTGGGCGCATGGACTGGTCCGATGTGCGGCGGGTCGAAGAAACCCCGGAACACCTCTACGTCATTCTCGGCACCCTGCAGGGCGTGATCATTCCCAAGCGCGGCCAGGACGCGGCCACGCTGGACGCGGTGCGCGGCCAACTGCGCGCGCATGTCGCCGACACGCAGCTGATGCCGTCCGCGCAGGCGCATTGACGCCGTTTCGATGAATTTGTCTACCTGAAACCATCATGACCGACAGCAATCAACCCGGCCTGTTCGACCCCACCCCGCCCGATGGCGAGGGCGATGCCGCCATCACCCTGGCGCGCTACGCGGAACAGGCCTATCTGGACTACGCCGTTTCCGTGGTGCGGGGCCGCGCCCTGCCGGACGTCGGCGACGGGCAGAAACCCGTGCAGCGCCGCATCCTGTTCGCCATGCAGGCGATGGGCCTGTCCGCCGGCGCCAAGCCGGTGAAGTCCGCACGCGTCGTGGGCGACGTGCTGGGCAAGTACCACCCGCACGGCGACCAGGCCGCCTATGACGCCATGGTGCGCATGGCGCAGGATTTTTCGCTGCGCTACCCGCTGATCGACGGCCAGGGCAACTTCGGCTCGCGCGACGGCGACAACGCGGCCGCCATGCGTTATACGGAAGCCCGCCTGACGCCCATCGCCAAACTGCTGCTGGACGAGCTGGACGAGGGCACCGTGGATTTCGTGCCCAACTACGACGGCAGTCAGCAAGAGCCCCAGATGCTGCCGGCGCGGCTGCCCGTGATGCTGCTCAACGGCGCCTCGGGTATCGCGGTCGGCATGGCCACCGAAATTCCGCCGCACAACCTGCGCGAAGTGGCCCAGGCCTGCGTGGCGCTCATCCGCCATCCCCAGATGCCGGACGCCGAGCTGCACGCGCTGGTTCCCGGCCCGGACTTCGCGGGCGGCGGCCAGATCATCACCCCGCCCGAGGACATCGTCCAGATCTACTCGTCCGGCCGCGGTTCGCTGAAAGTGCGCGCCCGCTGGCAGTTCGAGGAAATGGCACGCGGCCAGTGGCAGTTGGTGGTCACCGAACTGCCGCCGGGCACGTCAGGCCAGAAGGTGCTCGAAGAAATCGAGGAAATCACCAATCCCAAGGTCAAGACCGGCAAGAAGAGCCTGACGCCCGAGCAGACCCAGGCCAAGGCGGTCATGCTGAACCTGCTGGACGCGGTACGCGACGAGTCGGGCAAGGACGCCGCGGTGCGCCTGGTCTTCGAACCCAAGACCTCGCGCGTGGACCGCGACGAATTCGTCAACACGCTGCTGGCGCAGACCAGCATGGAAAGCAGCGCGTCGATCAACCTGGTGTGCATCGGCACCGACGGCCGGCCGCGCCAGAAGGGCCTGCGCGACATCCTGGTCGAATGGCTGGCGTTCCGCACCAATACCGTGGTACGCCGCACGCGCTTCCGCCTGGACAAGGTCATCGACCGCATCCACGTGCTGGAAGGCCGGATGGTCGTCTATCTGAACGTGGACGAAGTGATCCAGACGATCCGCGAATCGGACGAGCCGCGCGCCGCGCTGATGGAACGCTTCAAGCTGTCCGAGCGGCAGGCCGAGGACATCCTCGAAATGCGCCTGCGCCAGCTGGCCCGCCTGGAAGGCTTCAAGATCGAGCAGGAACTGGCCGACAAGCGCAAAGAGCAGCTCAACCTGCAGGAATTGCTGGACAATCCTTCCGCGCTCAAGCGCCTCCTGATCAAGGAGATCGAGGCCGACGCCAAGCAATACGGCGACGACCGCCGCACGCTGATCGAAACGGCGGAGCGCGCCGTGCTCGAAACCAAGGTGCTGGACGAACCGGTCACCGTGGTGGTGTCGCAGAAGGGCTGGCTGCGCGCCCGCCAGGGCCACGGCCACGACGCCGCGCAATTCGGCTTCAAGCAGGGCGATGACCTGTACGGCGCGTTCGAGTGCCGCACCACCGACACGCTGATCGCCGTGGGCGACAACGGCCGCGTCTATTCCGTGCCGGTTTCCGGCCTGCCTTCGGCGCGCGGCGACGGCCAGCCGGTCACCACCATGATCGACCTGGGGTCGGGCACGCGCATCGTCCACACGATCGCCGCGGCCGCCGACAGCCGCTGGCTGCTGGCGACGCGCGGCGGTTACGGCTTCGCGGCCAAGCTCTCCGACATGGTCAGCCGGCAGCGCGCGGGCAAGCAGTTCATCACGCTGGAAGAAGGCGACGAGCTGCTGCGTCCGGTGCCGCTGTTCGCGGGCGCCATCCAGCTTGCGCTGCTGTCGCACAAGGGCAAGTTCCTGGTCTTCGGCCTGGACGAAGTCAAGAACCTGTCGGGCGGCGGACGCGGCACCATCCTGATGGGCCTGGATGCCTCCGACAAGCTGGAGCAGACCGTGCCCATCGGCGCGGGCGGCCTGCGCGCGACGGGCATCTACCGCAACAAGCAGACCGAGGACATCCTGGCGGGCGAGGCGCTGGCGCCCTACGTCGGCAAACGCGCCCGCAAGGGACGCGCGCTGGACGTCCGGCCCAAGCAGCCCGTGTTGTCTCCGGTACTGGGCTAGCCCGGCAATGCGCGTCCAACCGGCGGCCGGCGCCATGGGGGCTTCCGAGCGGCTGGCCCAGGTGGACGCGCTTCGCGGCTTTGCGCTGTTCGGCATCCTGGTGGTCAACATCGGGGTGTTCGCCTCGCCGTTCTACGGCGCCGGTGTCGCCGATCCGGTGTACTCGCGGCCCTTGGACCTGGCCGTGCGATGGCTGATCGCCTGGCTGTTCGAGACCAAGTTCTACCTGTTGTTTTCGTTCCTGTTCGGCTATAGCTTCACCTTGCAGATGGCGACCGCGGAACGCGGCGAGGCCGCGTTCACGCCCCAGTTCCTGCGCCGGCTGGCGGGGCTGGCCGTGCTGGGCGGCGCGCATGCCGTGCTTTTCTATCAGGGCGACATCCTCCTCACATACGCGTTGCTGGGCCTGGGGCTGCTGCTGTGCCGGCGCATGGACCCAGGGCGGGCGCTGCGCATCGCGCTGTGGCTCATCGTGCTGGCGTCCCTGGTATGGGCCTTGCTGGGCGCGCTGGCCTTCCTGGACCCGGTGCCTGCCGATTACTCGGCACAGTACCGGGCGGATGCGCTGTCGGCCATCGAGGCTTATCGGGGCACCATCGGCACGACCATCGCCCAGCACGTGAAAGAACTGCTCGAGGCCGTCTGGTTCACGGTGCTTTTCGTGCAGGGGCCGTTCGTCTTCGCCATGTTCCTGGCCGGCTACGCGCTGGGCCGCCGCGAGGCGCTGGTCGATCCCTGGCGCCAGCCGCGCGCGCTGGGCTTGCTGTGCGCACTGGGGTTGCTGCCGGGCCTTGCCGGCTCGGCGGTGTATGCCACGACCGCGCTGCCTTTCGCGGGCTCGGCCTGGGAATTGCCGGGGCTGGCGGCCGATCTGCTGACCGCGCCGCTGCTCAGCATGTCATATGCCGCGGCGTTCCTCCTGGCCTGGCGTACGCGGCTGGGCGGGTGGCTCGGCGCCGTGCTCGCGCCAGCGGGGCGCATGGCGCTGACCAATTACCTGATGCAGTCCATCGTCTGCGCCTTCATTTTCACCGCCTGGGGCTTGCGGCTGTTCGCCACGGTGTCGCCGCTGGCGGCCTTCGGAATGGCCGCGGCCATTTTCGCGGCGCAGCTACCGCTGTCCGCCTGGTGGTTGCGGCGGCATGCCTACGGCCCGGTGGAGTGGTTCCTGCGCGCGCTCACCATTGGCGCCTGGCCGGCCTGGCGGCGCGCGCGGGCCGGCTGATCAGGCCGGCGTCGTGTGCAACCGGCGAGCGGGGGCGCCGCCGTCCCGACGCCCCTGGCGCACCCACATGCCTGCCAGCAACAGCAGCGCGGGCACGTACACCCAGAATTCGGACCAGCGTTGCGGGTTCGGCATTTTCACCTCGACCACGTCCCAGCCCTGTTCCCAGCCGGCGCGCTGGGCGCGGCTGCCGAAGCGCAAGCCGCCGATCTGCGTCTGGTCGCCCAGGCTCATCAGCGTCAGGCCGGCTTCGGCCAGGCGCTTGCGGCCCGCGTCCGGCGCGCCGGCATCCCCCGACAGCTCGGACAGGGCGACGGCGACGGTCTTGGTCAGTTCGTCGCCTTCCAGATTGATCCCGCGCAGCACGACGGTCAGGCGGCCGTTGTCCGGCAGCGTGGCGGCGATAGCCTGCAATTCGGATACCGGACGGCTCTCGTGGCGCGCCGCAAAATGGTCCATGAACCAGTCCGGGCGAAAGAGCATGAACGTCACCAGCAGTAGGACGCCGACTTCGAGCAGCGTGCAGCGCGTGCGGAACCACCTCATGGTGGCCGCGGCGAAGGTCAGCGAGGCCAGGGTGGCGCCCGTCACGACCAGCGCCAGCTCCCAGCCGTAGTTGACGTCGATCAGCAGTAGCATGGGGTTGAACACGAACATGAACGGTAGGATGGCCGTGCGCGCCGCGTAGATGACGCCCTGAATGCCGGTCTTGATCGGGTCCTCGCCCGAGATCGCGGCGGCCGCGAAGGTGGCCAGGCCCACCGGCGGCGTGATGTCCGCCATGATGCCGTAGTAGAAAACGAACATGTGGACCGCGATCAAGGGGATGACCAGCCCGCTCTGGGCGCCCAGCTCCACCACCACCGGCGCCATCAGCGTCGCCATCAGGATGTAGTTGGCCGTCGTGGGCATGCCCAGGCCCAGGATCAGGCACACCAGCGCCGTGAAGATCAGCATCAGCAGCACGTTGCCCATCGACACCAACTCGACGAACGCCGTCATGCGCAGGCCCAGGCCGGTCAGGGTGATGGCGCCGACGATCAGCCCCGCGGTGCCGCAGGCGATGGCGATGCCGATCATGTTGCGGGCGCCGTCCTCCAGGCCGCCGATGGCGTCGCGCCAGCCCTGGCGCCAGGCTGGCCCCGCCGGCTGCTGGCGGAACCACGCGATCAGCGGGCGCTGCGTCACCATCTGGAACAGCATCGCCATCGCCGCCCAGAACGCGGACAGGCCCGCGGAAAGCTCCTCAACGCTCAGGCACCAGACCAGGATGCCGATGGGGATCAGGAAATACAGCCCGGCGCGCACCGTCGGCCAGGGCTGCGGCCGCACCGGATGGTTGATGTCGATATCCTGCGGCAGGTCGGGGTGGCGCGCCGCAATGCGCAGCAGCCACAGATAGAGCGCCGCCAGGATGGCCAGCAGCAGCCAGGTGGCGGCGGCGCCCGCCAGCGCCTGTATGCCCGGTGCCGATCCAGTAAACCGCGCCCATGACCACCAGCGTGCCGCTGATGCCCATGCCCCAGCCTGCCAGCTTCTGCAGCGGCGTGCGCGAAGGGCCGGAGGCCATCATCGGCTGGATCCCGAGCTTCAGGGCTTCCAGGTGGACGATGTAGAAGAGGGCGATGTAGGAAATCGCGGCTGGCAGGATCGCGTGACGGATGATGTCGGTATAGGGGATGCCGACGTATTCGATCATCAGGAAGGCGGCCGCGCCCATGACGGGCGGCATGATCTGGCCGTTGACCGACGAGGAGGTTTCGATCGCGCCGGCGCGCACGCCGCCGTATCCGGCCTTCTTCATGAGCGGAATCGTGAAGATGCCGCCCGTCACCACATTGGCCACCGATGACGCCGATACCAGGCCGTTGACCGCGGAGGACACCACGGCCACCTTGGCCGGGCCGCCCCGGAGGTGACCCAGCAGCGCGAACGACACCTGCATCATGTAGTTGCCGGCGCCGCACTTGTCCAGCATGGAGCCCAGCAGCACGAAGATGAAGATGTACGACACCGACACCCCAAGCGCCACGCCGTAGACGCCTTCGGTGGTGAGCCACATATGGGACATCAGGCGTTCCAGCGACGCGCCACGATGCGCCAGCACGTCGGGCAGCCAGGGACCGGCCAGCGCGTAGGCGACGAACACCAGGCCCAGCACCGTCATGGGCAGGCCCAGCGCGCGCCGCGTCACTTCCAGCAGCAGGGCCAGGCCGATGGCCGCCGTGGCCACGTCCATCGTCGTGGGCTGCCCGGGGCGGCCGGCGAGCTCGTTATAGAACAGGTACAGATAGCTGCCGCAGAAGCCGGCCGTCAGCGCCAGCGCCCAGTCGTACCAGGGCATGCGGTCGCGCGCGGACCGTTTGCTGGCCGGATACGCGAGGTAGCCCAGGAACATGGCGATGCCCAGGTGCAGGGCGCGCGCCTCGGTGTCGTTGAAAATGCCCCAGTTCAGCGCGAACGGCAGCGGGGAGGCGTACCAGAGCTGAAAAACGGACCAGATCAGCGCGCCCACGGCCAGCGTGGCGCCTGCAACGCCACCGACGTTGCGGCCTCCGCGGTCGGCGTCTGCGACCAGCTGTTCCAGGTCCGGGGCCGGCGAGTGCGGCTCTTTTGTCATGAAATTCCCCTACGTGTCATAGCGCGCGCCATGGAACGGCGCGCGTTGTGTCCCTGCGCGCGTCAGAGGCGCCCAAGGGCGGCAGCCGCGGGGTTGCGCGTGGCGCCCCCCGCGGTTGCCGGGCAAGCGGCCGGGCAGCTTTAGAGCAGGCCCTTTTCCTTGAAGTACTTCTCGGCGCCCGGATGCAGGGGCGCCGACAGCCCGTTCTTCACCATGTCGGCGGCCTTCAGGTTGGCGAAGGCCGGGTGCAGCTTTTTGAAGTCGTCGAAGTTGTCGAATACGGCCTTGACCACGGTATAGACGGTGGCGTCCGGCACATCGGCCGACGTGACGAAAGTGGCGGTCACGCCGTACGTCTTGGTGTCGTCGGGGTTGTTCGGGTACAGCCCGCCCGGAATCGTGGCGTGGGCGTAGTAGGGGTATTTCTCGACCAGTTTGTCCACCGCGGGGCCGGTCAGCGACACGAGCTTGGCGCCGCAGCTGGTGGTGGGATCCTGGATGTTGGCCGACGGGTGGCCGACGCCATAGAAGAAGCCGTCGATCTTGCCGTCGCACAGCGCGGAGCCGTGCTCATCGGGGCGCAGTTCGGACGCCAGCGAGAAATCCTTCATCGTCCAGCCCATGGTGGCCAGCAGCTCTTCCATCGAGGCGCGGGTGCCCGAGCCGGGGTTGCCGACGTTGAAGCGCTTGCCTTTCAGATCCTCGAACGACTTGATGTTGGCCTCCTTGCGCGTCACAACGGTGAACGGCTCGGGGTGGATAGAGAAGACGGAGCGCAGCTTGGGATATGGACCCGCCTGCTTGAACTGGCCCTGGCCGTTATAGGCGTTGAAGCCGACGTCGGACTGCACGACGCCCAGGTCCAGCTCGCCAGCCTTGATGGTGTTGGCGTTGAAGACCGAACCGCCGGTCGATTCGACCGAGCAGCGGATGCCGTGGGTGGAACGATCCTTGTTGACGAGACGGCAGATGGCGCCGCCGGCGGCATAGTAGACGCCGGTGACGCCGCCCGTGCCGATACTGACGAACTTCTGTTGAGCGGCGGCAGGAGCCGGCGCCGCGGACAGCAATGCCGTGGCCAGGCCCGCCGCGGCGAGCGACCAGCCACTGCGATGGCCCAAGGGGTGTTTGACGGACGTGGTCATGCAAACTCCTTTTGGGGTTTTTCCCCGTGAGATTGCCGGTCTTTGCCGGCGGTTGGCGCATCCCGCGAGCCGCGGAACGCCCTGTGCGAATCGTCACGTACCCGCGCAAGGCGGGCGGAGGTGCGCAGCGGATTCCCCCCGCTGCGCCGGCAGGCGCCGCGCTTAGGCGCGCGTCTGCGCGATGGCGGCGTCGATGGCGCCGGCCAGGCGTTCGGTCAATTGGTCCAGTTCGTCTTCCGTGATGATGAAGGGGGGGCGCGAGCAGCACGTGGTCGCCCTGGCGGCCGTCGATGGTGCCGCCCATCGGATAGACCATCAGCCCGCGCGCCATGGCTTCGCGCTTGACACGCGCATGCAGCGAGAGCGCGGGGTCGAAGGTCTGCCTGGTTGCCCGGTCCTGCACGAGCTCGATGCCCATGAAAAGGCCCCGGCCCCGGATGTCGCCCACCTGCGGGTGGCCGCCCAGCGCGCGCTCGAGCCGTTCGCGCAGGCCGGCGCCTTGTTCGCGCACGCGCGCCAGCAGGCCGTCGCGGCGGATCACGTCCTGCACGGCGAGCGATGCCGCGCAGGCGACCGCATGGCCCAGATAGGTGTGGCCGTGCTGGAAAAAGCCGCTGCCTTGCTGCATCGCTTCCACGATGCGCCGTTGCGCCATCACGGCGCCGATCGGCTGGTAGCCGCCGCCCAGGCCCTTGGCGATGGTGATCAGGTCGGGCGTCACGCCTTCCTGTTCGATCGCGTACAGCGTGCCGGTGCGGCCCATGCCGCACATCACTTCGTCGGCGATCAGCAGCACGCCGTGGCGGTCGCACACTTCGCGCATGCGGCGGAAGTAGCCGGGTACCGCCGTAACCGCGCCCGCGGTGGCGCCGACCACGGGTTCGGCCACGAACGCCATGACCGTGCCGGGGCCCAGCCGTTCGAATGTCTGCTCCAGTTCCTGGGCCAGGCGTTCGCCGTACTGCTCGGCGCTTTCGCCGTCGCGCTGGTCGCGGTAGGCATAGCAGGGCGAGACGTGCTCCACCTCGATCAGCAGCGGCGCGAATTGCGCGCGGCGCCAGGCGTTGCCGCCCACCGCCAGCGCGCCCAGCGTATTGCCGTGGTAGCTCTGGCGCCGCGCCACGATGTGGCGGCGCTCGGGCTGGCCGATTTCGACGAAATACTGGCGGGCCATCTTCAGCGCGGCTTCCACGGCTTCCGAACCGCCCGACACGAAGTAGGCGTGCGAAATGCCCGCTGGCGCGTCGGCGACCAGGCGGTCGGCCAGGCGCTCGGCGACCTCGGTGGTGAAGAAGCTGGTGTGCGCGTAGGACAGCGCGTCGATCTGCGCATGCATGGCGGCCTGGATGTCGGGGTGGTTGTGCCCCAGGCAGGAAACGGCAGCGCCGCCCGAGCCGTCGAGATAGGCGCGGCCGGTGCTGTCATAGACCCACACGCCCTGGCCGCGTACGGCGACAGGGGGCGTCTGGCGTAGGGAACGATGCAGGACGTGGGTGTGGCTCATGGGGCGATTCCGCAATACAGGAGTTGAAGACGAATCGGGAGGCGTCAGGCCGCGGGCCGTCGGCCCCGGCCGCCGGCCCAGTAGATGTTGTCGGTAAGCAGGCGCTGTTCCACTTCGGTCAGGCGGCTGAGCACTTCGTCTCCGCCACGGGCCGTCAGGCGCGCGATCAGGTGTTCGGCCAGGCCCAGCAGGCCGGCGGTGGTGTGGAAGAACGATCCAGGGCCCTGGCGCGCCGGCCGCGCCTGCACGCCGTCGCGGTCCGGCGGGGCGAAGCGCAGCGTGTGGCGGGCGTCCACGGCCAGCGGCGACAGCGGATCGTCGGTCAGCGCGATGATCGCCACGCCGCGCTGGGCTGCCTGGCGCGCCAGCTGGACGGTGGCGGTTGGATAGGGGGCCTGCGAAATCACGATCAGCGCATCGCTGGCGCCCAGGTTGTCGGCCTGCTCGGCGGGCGCGCCGCCCAGGCCGTCGATCAGTACGCTGTTGCGGCGCACCAGTTGGTAGGCGTAGCGCATCTGGAAGGCAATGCCGAACGCGGAGCGGGTTCCCAGGAAACCGACCTGCCTGGCTTCCAGCAGGGTCTGTACCGCCGCATCGAAGGCCGAAGGCGGATTCAGCGCGCACACGGAACTCATGGCCTGGATCTGATATTCGGTCAGCACGTCGTGTCCGGGCGGCGCGGGCTCGCCCGCCGCGGCCTGCAGGGCGGCGGCACGGTCGCGCAGCCCCGGCTTTCCTTTGCCTGCCAACGCCTGCTGGAAGGGAAGGCGGAAATCCTCGTAGCTGGAGAACCCCACGGCCCGCGCCAGCCGCAGCATTGTGGCGGGCGCGACGCCCAGCGCCTGGGCCTGGCGCCGCATCGACCACAGCCCCACTTCGGCAGGGTGCGCCACCACCCACCGCGCCGCCCGCTGGAGTTCCGGGGGCAGGTGTTCCAGTTTTTCCTGGAGGGCGAGAAGCAGGTCCGACGGCAGGGACATATCAGGCGGTATCATGGAAAAAACACATGATAAATCTGCAAACAATGAAAAAACATATGTTTTTTGTAGGGGCTTCCCCTTATGGCTCGGAAGCAAAACCCCGCGATTGCGTCTCCGTCCGCAAGTCCACGAATCTTGCGGTCATCCACTGCAAATACGTATTCATTTATTTACATCGTGCGCCGGGGTTTTTGTTTGACTCAAATGGATCGTGCGCATATCATTTGTGTAGAAATGAATTTCAGCCAACCCACTTCTTCCATGACTGACGCCGCGAAATCCGATCCTGCACAGCAGTACGACCTGCGCATTTTGCGGGCCCTGCGCCGCATCACGCGTTCGATCGCGCTGCATTCGCGCCAACTGTCCGCCGTCAGTCATATCACCGCGCCGCAACTGATGTGCCTGCGCACCGTGATCGGCAATGGCCCCATGACGGCCACGGCGATCAGCCGCGAGATGCACGTCAGCCCCAGCACGGTGGTGGGCATCCTGGACCGCCTGGAAGACAAGGGCTTGATCCGCCGCGAACGCGGCCGCGAAGATCGCCGCATCGTGTTCGTCACGGCCACGGAAGCCGGGCGCGAACTGGCGCAAGGCGCGCCTTCGCCGCTGCAGAAACATCTGGCCGACGCGCTCAATGCGCTGCCGGAACTCGAACAGGCCACTATCACGCTGTCCCTGGAGCGCATCGTGACGCTCATGGAACAGGACGGCCAGGCCGCCGTCGACACGCATGGCGATGTGTCGTCGCCCATCCTTGAAGTGCCCACGGGCGGGGCACCCCCAGAATCGGGAATCGTCGCATGAAGAAAAACGAACTGGATAACCCAACTCTCTCAAGTGCCGTGGCGCCGGCGGTCAGCGCGCAGACCCATACCATGCGTCTGCCCGACCGCAAAGACGGCGCCGCCATCCACCGCCTCATTTCCGAGTGCCCGCCGCTCGACCTGAATTCCCTCTACGCGTACCTGCTCCTCGCTGAGCACTTCCGCGACACCTGCGTCCTGGCCGAAAGCAACGGCGGACGTATCGACGGTTTTATCTCCGCTTATGTGATCCCGACCCGGCCCGACGTTCTGTTCGTCTGGCAGGTCGCGGTGCACACCCGCGCACGCGGCCATCGGTTGGGCCGCTCCATGCTCCGCGAGCTCTTGCGCCGCAAGGGTCTCGAGCATGTCCGCTATCTCGAAACCACGGTGGGGCCTGACAACCAGGCATCGCGCCGCAGCTTTGCCGGCCTGGCCGGCGAACTGGGCGCCCACGTCTCCGAACAGCCGTTCTTCGACCGGCACCTCTTCGGCGGCGCGGACCATGACGACGAGATGTTGTTGAGGATAGGTCCGTTCGCCTTGCCGACCCCCTAGGGGTAGTGCAAGCCCAGCGGTCTTATCGATTACCGGGATGGTTGGCCGATCCGGATGCGCATACGCGTCCGGAGGGCGCTGGCCGTCTATCAACTTATGAGATGAAGGGAGGATTAATCATATGGACTTGAAAATCTTTGACCGGATGGAGTCGGAGGTGCGGGGCTACATCCGGTCGTTTCCCGTGATCTTCAGCCAGGCCAGGGGTTCGACGCTGATCGATGAGGACGGCACCGAGTACATCGATTTCTTCAGCGGCGCCGGCACCCTCAACTACGGCCACAACAATCCTGTTCTCAAGGAAAAGCTGCTGGAGTATGTGCAATCGGACGGGGTCGTCCATGGCCTGGACATGGCCACCAGCGCGAAGAAGCGTTTCCTGGAGACCGTGGAACGCGTGCTGCTCAAGCCGCGCAATTGGCAGTACACCTTGCAGTTCACCGGCCCGACGGGAACCAACGCGGTCGAGGCCGCGCTGAAGATCGCCAGGCAGGTCAAGGGGCGTCCGAACGTGATTTCGTTCACGCACGGCTTTCATGGCGTGAGCGGCGGCTCGCTGGCGGTGACCGCCAACATGAAGTTCCGCGAAGCCTCCGGCTATGCGCTGGGCAATACGACCTTCATGCCCTACGACGGATACTTCGGTCCGGACGTGGATACCATGGCCTATCTCGAACGTATGCTCGAGGATCCCAGCAGCGGCATGGACAAGCCCGCCGCCGTCATCGTGGAAACGGTGCAGGGCGAGGGCGGCGTCAACGTCGCCACCTTGCGCTGGCTGAAAGAGCTGGAAAAGCTCTGCAAGCGCCACGACATGCTGCTCATCGTGGACGACATCCAGGTCGGCTGCGGCCGGACCGGCACGTTCTTCAGCTTCGAGGCCGCGGGCATCCGGCCCGACATCATCACCTTGTCCAAGTCGCTGTCCGGTTTCGGGCTGCCGATGTCGCTGGTGCTGATGAAGCCCGAGCTGGACATCTGGAAGCCGGGCGCCCACAGCGGCACGTTCCGGGGCAACAACCTGGCCTTTGTCACGGCGACTCAGGCGCTGGAAACCTACTGGACCAACAGCGCCTTCACCGCCGACATCCAGCGCAAGGAGCGCCAGGTGCGCGACTGGCTGGAGAACCTGGTGCACAGCTACCCGAACGCCGGCCTGTCGGTGCGCGGCCGCGGCCTGATCCAGGGCCTGGTGTGCAACGCCACGCCCGCCCTGGCCAACCAGATCGCGCAGAACGCTTTCAAGAAGGGCGTCGTGATCGAAACCTCGGGAGCGCAGGACGAAGTGCTGAAGCTGCTGCCCGCGCTGACGATCGAAGAAGAGCTGCTGAGCAAGGGCCTGGAAGTGATCGAAGCCAGCGTCGCGGAAGCGCTCGCCGAAGAAGGGCAGTCCGCCCGCATCCTGAAATTTGGAGGAAAGCGTCAATGATCGTACGCAATGTCAAAGATGTGATCGGCACCGCCGATGAAGTCCGCACCGATACCTGGGTCAGCCGCCGCGTGCTGCTGAAGAAGGACGGGATGGGTTTTTCCTTCCACGAAACCACCATCTTCCCGGGCGGCCGCACCCATATCCACTACAAGAACCATCTTGAAGCGGTGTGGTGCATCGAGGGCGACGGCTCCATCGAAACCATTGCCGACGGAAAGAAGTACGACCTGGGGCCCGGCGTGGTCTATGCCCTGAACGAGAACGACGAGCACTGGCTGTGCGGCGGCAAGGAGCCGCTGCGCGTCATCTGCGTGTTCAACCCGCCGCTGACCGGCCAGGAAGTGCATGACAAGGAAGGCGTCTATGCGCTGCCCGAAGCCGAGGCCCAGGTCGCCTGATACAAGGAGGTTCGCATGATCTCACCTGCACAGGATCCGTACGCCTCGCGTACGGATCGAAGTTCCGCCATCATCGCCCGCCAGGATCCGGTGGTCTACGAGAACGGCCAGTACGCCAGCGCGCTGAATGCCGAGCAGCTCGGGCAGTACGAGCGCGAAGGTTTCATCCTGTTGGAAAACCTGTTCTCCGACGATGAAATCCGCGCGCTGTCCTCCGAGGTCGAGCGCATGACGCGCGATCCCTCGATCGTTCGCCGGGAAGAGTCCATTACCGAGCCGGGCAGCAACGCCGTGCGCTCTATCTTCATGGTGCACGTGCTCAATCCCATCCTGGCGCGCCTGGTGCGCGATCCCCGGCTGGTCAACGTGGCGCGTCAGATCCTCGGATCCGAGGTGTACATCCACCAGTCGCGCGCCAACATGAAGCCCGGCTTCAAGGGCAAGGAGTTCTACTGGCACTCCGATTTCGAGACCTGGCACGTCGAAGACGGCATGCCCTCGATGCGCGCCCTGAGCTGCTCGGTGCTGCTGACCGACAACAATGAGTGCAACGGCCCCTTGATGCTCGTGCCCGGATCGCACCGGCAGTTCATCTCGTGCGTGGGCGAGACGCCCAACGAGCATTACAAGCAGTCGCTGAAAAAGCAGGAGTATGGCGTGCCGGATCCGGTCAGCCTGCAACTGCTGGTGGAGCAGGGCGGCATCCGCTCCATGACGGCCAAGGCCGGTTCGGTGGTGTTCTTCGACTGCAACACGATGCACGGCTCCAACAGCAACATCTCGCCGTGGCCGCGCGCCAATGTGTTCATGGTCTACAACAGCATGGAGAACACCTTGAGTCCGCCCAAGTATGGGCTGACGCCGCGTCCGGAACATATCGCGACGCGCAAGGGGTTCAAGGCGGTCACGCCGCTGGACACGCTGAAGCTGGTCGGCGGTTGATCCGCCAGTAGGAAAGCCCGGGCCCGCCCCGGGTTTTTTCTTTGCTATTCTTGGCGCATTCCGCAACCTTGGAACCCGGTCCGCCATGCCTGCCCGCATTCTCAGCCTGCACATTTACCCGCTCAAATCCTGTGCGGGCATCGACCTGAGCGAATCCCCTATCGATCGTGCCGGCCTGGCCTATGACCGCCGCTGGATGCTGATCGGGGACGACGGGCAGTTCATGACGCAGCGCCAATGGCCGGCCATGGCGCTGATCCGCACGGCGATCATGGCGGACGCCTTGCGCCTGTCCGCGCCCGGCATGCCCGATCTGGACGTCGCCCTGGACGGTTCGGGCCTGGCGTCGGGCTCGGCGGACGTTCCGGTCTGGAGCGACACGATTGCGGCCCGGCGCGAAAGCGAGGCCGCCGGGCGCTGGTTTACCGAGTTTCTCAAAACGCCTTGCCGACTCTACAAGGTGGATCCCGCCGCGCACCGTCCGGCCAAGCCGGACTGGGTATCGCGCTGGACCGAGGCGCATCCCGACCTCGCGGACAGCTTCGTCGGAGATCACTATTTCGGCTTTGCCGACGGCTTTCCGCTGCTGATCGCCAATCAGGCCTCGCTGGACGATCTGAACGCCCGCCTGCAGGCCAAGGGCGTGGCGCCGGTGCCGATGGACCGATTCCGTCCCAATATCGTGGTTCAGGGCGAGTGGGAAGCCTTCGAGGAAGACCAGACCGCCATGATCTCGGCGGCGGGCGTGAAGATGGCTTTCGTCAAACCCTGCACGCGCTGCTCGATTCCCGATATCGACCAGCGCACCGCCCAGCGCCACGAGGAACCGGGCCGCACCCTGGCGGGCTACCGCAATCTGGAAATAGGCGTCGTATTCGGCCAGAACGCCATTCTCGACGCGCCCGCCGGGGCGCGCCTGAAGGTCGGGGACGGGGTAGAGATCGAACTGGATTTCTAGCCCGCCGCCAAGGCTGGGGGCCTCAGGCCGAGGACAGCTTCAGGCCCACCAGGCCGAGCACGATGAGGGTGACGCTGGCGATCCGCATCCAGCTGGTGGATTCGCCGAACAGCACGATGCCGGCCACAAAGGCGCCGATCGTACCGATGCCCACCCAGACCGCGTAGGCGGTGCCCAGGGGCAGGGATTTCATGGCGACCGCCAGCAGCCAGACGCTGATGGCCATGCCGCCCGCGGTAACGAGAGATGGCCAGAAGCGGGTGAATCCATGGGTGTACTTCAGGCCCACCGCCCAGACGATTTCAAACAGGCCTGCAAGTACCAGGATGATCCAGGTCATGTACGACTCCTATTGCATTGCCGGCAAGGCGCCGGCCTAGGGGTCGTCCCCGGAAAAGGGCATGCCGGCCGTGTGGCCGCGCGCGGCAGCGGGCCGTCCCGCTGCGGCAAAAATTATAGAATACGGGCTTCCGACGGCAAAACCGGGTGCCGGGCATCAACTCTTGCAACACTTCGCGGTCCGGGCGCGAAACCAGGATATTCCCATCATGCAACGCATTATGCTGCGGGCAAAGCTGCACCGCGTCACGGTCACCGAAGCCGACCTCCACTACGAAGGATCTTGTGGCATCGACGAAGACCTGCTGGACGCTGCCGGCATGCGCGAGTTCGAACGCATCGAACTCTACAACGTCACCAACGGCGAACGCTTCGACACCTACATCATCAAGGCGGCCCGCGGCAGCGGCGCCATCTCCTTGAACGGCGCCGCCGCGCGCCGGGCCCAGGTCGGCGATCTGCTGATCATCTGCACCTACGGCCCGATGTCCGAGGCCGATTCGGCCGTGCACAAGCCGCAGGTCGTGCTGGTGGACGACGCGAACCGCGTCAAGGAAATCCGCAAGTTCCCGGCCTGACGCCGGGCCGCGCGCGGCGCCAGCCTTGCCGGCCGGCGCCGCGTAAACCCTGAACCCGTTTCATCATGAGCTTCCAGGTCATCATCCAACCCAGCCAGCATCAATTCCCGGTCGAGCCCGGCCAGACCGTGCTCGATGCCGCCCTGGCCGCGGGCATCGTCCTGCCCTACAGCTGTCGCAACGGCGCGTGTTCCACCTGCAAGGGCCGCGTGGTTTCCGGGGAGTTCGATGCCGGGCAGTATCCGGCGCAGATCCTTTCGCCCGAGGAGCTGGCCGACGGCTATACGCTGTTCTGCCAGGCCCGTCCCGCGTCCGACATGGTGGTCGAGTCCACCGAGGTCCGGCTGGCCAGCGACATCCAGATCCGCAAACTGCCTTCGCGCGTGCAGACGCTGGAGCGTGTGGCGCCCGACGTAACGGTGGTCAAGCTGCAGCTGCCGGCATCCGAGCAGTTCCGCTACTACGCCGGCCAATACATCGAAGTCATCCTGAAGGACGGGCGCCGCCGCAGCTATTCCATGGCGGGCGCGCCGCATACCGGCAGCCCTCTCGAACTGCACATCCGCCACATGCCGGGCGGCGTCTTCACCGACCACGTGTTCGGCGCGGGCGACACGCAGATGAAAGAGCGCGAAATCTTGCGCCTGGAAGGGCCGTTCGGCTCCTTCTTCCTGCGCGAAGACAGCGATAAGCCCGTCGTGCTGCTGGCCAGCGGAACGGGTTTCGCCCCGGTCAAGGCGATCGTCGAGCACATGATCCACAAGAACATCAACCGTCCCGTCGCGCTGTATTGGGGCGGACGCCGTCCGCGCGATCTCTATATGCATGAGCTGGCGCAATCCTGGTCGGCCCAACTGCCGGATTTCCGCTATGTGCCCGTGGTGTCCAACGCCCTTCAGGAAGACGGCTGGACCGGGCGCACCGGTTTCGTCCACGAAGCCGTCCTCCAGGACATCGCGGACCTGTCGGGCCACCAGGTCTATGCCTGCGGCACGCCGCTGATGGTGGATGCGGCCAGGCGCGAGTTCAGCACCCAGAACGGGCTGCCGCCGGAAGAGTTCTATGCGGACGCCTTCACGTCCGAAGCCGACCTGGCGAAAGCCGCGTCCTGAGTAACAGGGCGTGAACGAAAGGGGTGGAACGAACGGGCCTGGAAAGGTTTGTGACTTCCGCCCCTTTTTATTCCGTAGGCGCGTGCAAATCGCCGGGGTAAACTGCCGTGGCAGCAGCTTGCCATGGGTCGCGGACATCGGGTCCGGGAACCGAGCTGGCACGCAAGGAGCAATGCGGGCATGAAAGTAGCGGTATTGGGTGGCGGCATCATCGGAATCTCCAGCGCCTGGTGGCTGAACCAGGCGGGCCATGACGTCGTGGTCATCGATCGCTGCACCGGTCCCGCGCAGGAAACCAGCTTGGCCAACGGCGCCCAGATCTCGGTGTCGTATGCCGAGCCCTGGGCCAATCCGCAGGCGCCCCTCAAACTGCTCAAATGGATGTTCCAGGACAACGCCCCGCTGCTGTTCCGTCCGCAGCTCGACTGGCGGCAATGGATGTGGGGGCTGGCGTTCCTGCGCGAATGCCTGCCGGGCCGCCTGGCACCCAACATCCGCGCCATGGTCCGCATGGCGGAATACAGCCGCGCTACCCTGCGCGGCATGCGCGCGGACCTGGGTATCCAGTACGACCACCTGGAGCGCGGCATCCTGAATTTCTACCGCGACCAGCACGAATTCGAGAATTCGCAACGCGCGGCCGGCCTGATGCGCGATTTCGGCGTGGAGCGGCGCGTGGTGTCCACGGACGAAGTGATCGCCATCGAACCTGCCCTGGCCCCGCACCGCCAGACGATCGTCGGGGGCGACTACACCCCCGAAGACGAGAGCGGCGATGTGCACCTGTTCACGGTGGCCCTGGCGGAACGCTGCGTCCGCGCCGGCGTGGAATTCCAGTACAGCACCCGCGCCACACGCCTGCTCACGACGGGCGGCACGGTGCAGGGCGTCGAACTCATCGGGCCGGACGGCCGCTATGGCACCCTATTGGCCGATGCCTATGTCGTGGCGATGGGCAGTTTCAGTCCCGCCCTGCTGCGCCCGCTGGGCATCGCCTGCAACGTCTACCCGGCCAAGGGCTATTCCGCGACTTTCCCGGTACTCAAGCCCGAGGCCGCGCCCACGGTCAGCCTGACGGACAGCAGCCATAAAGTCGTCTTTTCCCGGTTGGGCGACCGCCTGCGCATGGCGGGCACCGCGGAACTGTCGGGTTATTCCCGCAGCCTGAATACGGGGCGCTGCGAAGCGATGAGCCGCCTGGCGCGCGAACTTTTTCCCGACGCGCTCGATTTCGAGCGCGTCAGCTATTGGTCGGGCTTGCGCCCGTCCACTCCCTCGAACGTGCCCATCATCGGCCGCAGCCGCATTCCCAACCTGTATGTCAATACAGGCCACGGAACGCTGGGCTGGACGATGGGCGTTGGCTCGGGCCGGGCATTGGCCGATCTGCTCAGCGGACGGCGGCCAGAACCGGAATTTCCTTTTCTTGGTCTGTGAACCTATGAAGAATCTGCAATTGGCGGGCATTGCCCGCGCGATGTTCGCCAACCGGCGGGCATGGGTATTCGGCGCCGCCATGGCGGTGGCCGGAGCGGCGAATGCCGCCGCCGTCGAAATACAGGTCTGGCACACGCTGGGCGACGCAAACAAGGCTGAGTTCGAGAAACTCGCCAAGCAATACAACAAGGAACAGGACCAGGTCCGCGTAACGTTGCGCGGCTTTGCCTCGCCCGCCGCGCTGGAACAGGAAGCCGTGTCCGCGGTCAAGGCCAAGAAGGGCCCGAACCTGCTGCAGCTGACCGACAACCATTCGCCCGAGGTCGTGGCCCAGCACAAGGCGGTGCTGCCGCTGTACGAATTGCTGGCCAAGTATCCGATCAAGGACCTGAACTGGTTCGTGCCGGCCACCAGCAGCTTCACGCGCGACAGCAAGGGCCGTCTGCTGGCTTTCCCCTGGATGGCCGAAGTGCCGGTGATGTTCTACAACACCGCCGCCTACAAGAAGGCCGGGCTGGATCCCAACAAGCCTGCCCGCACCTGGACCGCCCTGCAAGGCGAACTGCTGAAACTGCGCGATGTGGCCGACATCGACTGCCCGTACGCATCCAGCGAGCAGGTCACGGTCCACCTCGAGAACCTGGCGCCGATCAACAACCAGCTGTTCACCAGCAACAACAACGGGCTGGACGCGGTCTCCAAGAAATCCGCCGCGCCGGCCATGCAGTTCGATACGCTCTACATGCGCCACATCTCGCTGATGGTGAGCTGGAAGCGTTCGCTGTTGTTCATGGCGCACTCGGGCGACAACGCCAGCGACAAGCTGTTCGCCAAGGGCGAATGCGCCGTGCTGACCTCCAATACGGGCGCCTTCGGTCAGTTCATCAACACCAAGTCGCTGTCTTTCGGCGTGGCGCCGCTGCCTTACTACGACCAGGTCACCAAGGACGGCGGCAAGCCGTTCGTGAGCGGCTCGGCGCTGTGGGCGCTCGAGGGCCATCCCCAAGCAGAGGAAAAGGCCACCGCGCAATTCCTGGCCTGGTTGTCCAAGCCCGTCATCGCGGCGGAATGGCACCAGCGCACCGGCTATCTCCCGCTGACGGAAGCCGCCTTCCGTGCCTCGGACGTGTCGTTCTACAACCGCATCCCGGGCGTCCAGGCGCTGATCGCCTCCATGCGTACCCAGCCGGCCACCAACAGCCGCGGCTTCCGCATGGCGAACTACCAGCGCATCGAACCCGTGCTCAACCAGCAGCTCAACGATGCGTTCGACGGCAAGGTGCCGCCGGTCGCGGCGCTGAACAATGCCGCGTCGCAAGCGCGCAGCATCGCCGCGCAGCGCTGATCGCAGCAATGCGGGCCGGCGCTGCCGGCTTCTGGGAAAACCCGGTCCTCGGACCGGGTTTTTTTTCGTCCGGCGGTAGCACGAGAGGAGGGGACCAAACCATCCATGCGTACATGCCAGTCTGGCGAGGCAGGAGGCGCTCATCCACCATGCGTTCATGCGCATCGCTTCCGGTGCGCCCTTTGTTCGCGGTGAGGCATGGTTCGACTCTTCTTCATGGCGGCAGGCCTGTCCTGCCTGGGGGCTTGCACATGGTCCGACAAGGTCCCCGCCGGATCGTCCTGGCAGGGCGCGCGGCCGGCAGCGCAAGGCTTTCGTTTCGATTGGCAACTGTCCGGCGATCCGGCCGTGGCGCCCATGCAGGTGTTCGACGACGGCAAGGAAACCTGGCTGCAGTTCGCGCCCGGCCAGGCGCTGCCTGCGATCTTCGGCGTCGGCAGCGACGGCGAACGGGCCTTGCCGTATTTCCGGCGCGATCCCTATGTGGTGCTGACGGGCGGATGGAACAGCCTTTCGTTCCGGGGAGGGCGCCTGATGGCGCGGGCGCAGCGTCTGCACGCGGTTGCCGGGGCCGAACCGGCGCCGTCCGCGCAGCAAGCCGTCGCGCAACGTATCGGGCCACCGCCGGCGGCCGTGGGCGGCCTGGCGGCCGGCGGCCCGCTGGCCCTGGCCGCGGCGCCGGCAGAAGCAGGCGCGCCCGCCGCCGATCCTGGCGCCGCCGCGCCGCCATTGCCGATCGCGCCGGATAGCCCGGCCGTGCCGGCCACGCTTTACCGCGCGGCTCCGCCGGACGCCACGCTGCGGGCCGTCCTGGCGCGCTGGGCAGGCATGGCGGGGTGGACATTCCAGCCGCAGCATTGGGCGGTGGACGTGGATATCCCCTTGTCCGCCACGGCGGAATTTCCCGGCGATTTCAAATCGGCCGTGCGCGACCTGCTCGGCGCCACCGAGCTCGCCGAACGGCCGCTGCAGCCTTGCTTCTATGGAAACAAGGTGCTGCGCGTCGTCCCGCTGGCCCAGTCCTGCACGCGCATGGCCGCGCCGGGAGGAACCGCATGACACGCAGACTGCTTTTGTGCGCCGTAGCGTCCGGGGTGTTGGGCGGCTGCTCGATATCGCAGCAGGTCTCCGACCTGCGCCGCGGCGCCAGCGACCGGCAAGCCGGCGTCACCGCCCGTCATCAGGCGTTCGCCGACAGCCTGTCGGATCGCGCGGCACGCATGGCCGCGCAAGAGGTGGCCACGCCCTGGCTGGCCGGCAAACCCCAGCCCCTGGCGCGCGAGGTGCTGTTGCCTCCCGCTTTGCGCGAAAACGTGCGGACCACGCTGATGTTGGCGGACGACGCCGACCTGTCCACGGTGGCGCAACGTCTCACTGCCGCAACGGGCATTGCCGTGCGGGTGCAACCGGATGCCTTGCTGCCGCTGGACTTGTTCCTGCCGCGCCTTGCCGTCAGCGGTGCGCTGGCGGTCCCCGCGCCGGCCAATATCGAGATCCGTGCGGGCGGGCAGCCGCTGGCCGATCTGCTCGATGCGCTGGCGGCGCGCTATTCCGTGCATTGGCGCTACGAGCGCAATGCCCTGGAGTTCTATCGCATCGAAAGCCGGGTGTTCGATCTTCGGGCGCTTTCGCTCGCCAGCAAGGTCGACATCCGGCTGGGCCGTTCGGGCAGCCCGGAAGGCGAGGGCTTCGAAAGCGCCTCCAATACCTCGCTGTCTGCCGGCCAGCACGATGCGCTGGCCATCCTGCGCGCCAACATCGTGCCGTTCCTGACCCGCTCCGGCGTCGTGGCCGATGCCGTCGAGGGGGCCACTTCCATCGTCGTCACGGACACCCCCGAGGCGCTGGAACGCGTCGCCCGCTACCTCGAGCGCGAGAACAAGGCGTTGACGCGCCGGGTCAGGCTGGTCTTCGAGGAAATCACCGTCATCGCCAACGAGGCGGTGTCGGGCGGCATCGACTGGAATGCCGTCTACGCCGCCGCCGGGGCGGCTGCCCGGCTGGCGCTGCCGGGCGGCGGCGACGGCGTGTTCGACGCGGCGGTGCGCGAGGGGCCGTTCCAGGGCTCGCAAGCCATCGTGTCCGCGCTCAGCGCAATGGGGGCGGTCGTGCGGCACAGCAAGGTCCCCGTCCTGACGTTGAACCGCCGGCCCGTCACCCATGCCGTAAGAACTACGTTTTCCTACATCGACCGGGTGCAGAGCACCGCCGTCCCCGGCTCCACGGCAGGTGGCGCCAATGGCACGCTGCCCGCGGTGTCCATCAGCCAGAAGGAAGAAACGGTCGGTTCGTTCCTGACGCTGCTGCCCGACATCCAGGAAGACGGCCAGATCCTGCTGTCCCTCGCCTACGACAATGCGGTTGCGCAACCCTTGAAGACCATTACCTTCGGCGAACGCGGCAATCAGGTCCAGGTCCAGCAGATCACCATCGATGGCAACGGCACCGTACAGCAGATCGAACTGCGCCCCGGTCAGCCCGTCATCGTTTCCGGCTTCGACCGCAAGCAGGACCAGCACGAACGCCGACGGCTCGCGCCCGGAGCGCCGCTGATCGCGGGCGGTCAGGACAGCGGCGCCTCGGAACGCACGACGACGCTAGTGCTCGTGACGGCCCAGGTCGAAGAGGGGTACTAGGCATGGACCGCGTTCCTCACTCGCTGCTGCTCGATTGTCCGGGCTCCGGGCGGCTGCTCGCGTTCGGGCTGCGCTGGTTCGCGCTCATCGGTTCCAACGCGCCGGCGCTGGCCCGTTCGCGCGGTCGGCGCCTGCGCGCCAGCCATTATGTCGTGGGCGGAGCGCCCGCCACGATGGCCGGCTATGGTCGCCTGCGGCCACCACGGCTGGGCCGGTTGCGCGCCACGCGCGGGTACGGGCGCGGCGCGCCTCACATCCAGGCCGCAGCGCAGCTCTATGCCTTGCTCCACCCCGACGGCGGGCACAGTCTGATCCGCCTGCCGGATGGCAGGCATTGGCTGGTGGCGGCCCAGCGCGGCACCGTGCTGTCGCAGACCGATCGCGTATTCGCGTCCCGGGACGAGGCCTTGCGCGAGCAGGCGCTCTTGCTTGCCCAGCGGCCTGCCTTGCCCTTGCTTGAGGCCGACGCCGTCTGGGCGGCGCTGCTGCAGGCGGTGGATCCCGCCTCTCGCCTGAACACGCTGCCGAGCCGCTGGGCTGAATTGCCGCTCGCCCTGAGGCTGTTCCTGGCCTGCGTGGGGCTCGCTGCCGCAGCGCCTTCGCTCTGGAGCCTCCTGGCGGCGCAATGGCCCGGGCGCGAAGCGGCTGTGCCTGACGGCCCCGACGAAGGCACGCCGAGGCAGGATCCCTATCTTGCCTTGTTGCAGACCACCGCAGCCCATGGCCCGTCCGAGGTGCGCCGTCTATTGGCAGGCATGGGCAGGCTGCCCATACAGGTCCAGGGTTGGGCGCTGAGCCGCGCGCATTGTCTTGCCGAACCGCAGGCCTGGACGTGTTCCGCGGCCTACGTCAGGGCCCATCCCTACGCCACGAACCAGATGCTGCATGCGCTGCAGCCCGCCGGTTGGAATCTGTCCTTTCAGCCGATGGAAGCCGCGACGCTGTCCTGGCGGATGTCCTCGGGGCAGGCTTGGCTCGCGGATTTGTCCCTGCCCACGGGCATCCAGGTCGATACCGAACTGGTCGCGGCCTTGCAGCGGCTGCAGCCAGCATTTTCCGCCATCGCACTGGCGGCGGCCTTGCCGGTGCCAGTGCCTGCGCCGCCCGAGGCTGAAGGGGCCGTCGCCGCTGCGCCGGGCCGGCCGGGCATCCGCCGCCGGTCCATCACTTTGCGAGGGCCATTGCGTTCATTCGCGCTGCTGCCGGACGCCATTTCAACGGCGCGGTGGTCACGTTTATCGCTGGAGATCCAGCCACAGCCGCGGCCCAGCCTGGCCGCGAGCATGCTCACCGCCGAACTGCAGGGAGAACTCTATGAACAGGAATAGCGCGAAGGCCGTCTGCCGCGCGGTTGCGGCCCGGGTCGCCTGCAGCCTTGCGTTGTCAGCCGCGCTGGCGCCATGCGTTCGCGCCCAGCTTCCGCCGGCGGCCGCGGAAGATCCTCAAGCCTGGCCGGAAACGGAAACCGTGCGCACGCTGCTGCGCGCGGATGCCGCTGCCGCCTTGGCGGATTGCCGCGTTCCCGGTATCTGCGCGGCGGGTTCGGGGGCCGCATCTCCGCCGGGGTTGGCGGCATCCTCCGCCCGCCCATCCGACGACATCCGCGTGCTGGCCATATTCGGCGTCGCCCGCAGCCTGCGAGTCGACCTCGACGTCAACGGCGCGGTGCTGCGCTACCAGTCCGGCCGCGGCGCGCCTGTGGCGGGTTCCGCCGTAACGGGCGCCTACCAGTTGCTCGCCATCGAGGACGCCTGCGTACGGCTGCGGCGCGACGATCTCGAACGCACCGCCTGCCTTGATCTCGGCAGGGCCTATCCATGAATCCATCCACCTTGCTGCCTGCCGTCGCGGCATGGCATCCGCCTGAGCTGCGGACGCCGGAAGACATCGCCCGCATGGCGCCGGCCTTCGTGCGCGCCCTCGGCCGCGAGTTCGATCTGGCGGCCTTGGCGGGCAGGCTGTGTCCGGTGCTGATGGAAAACGGCGAGGTCGCCGTCTTCGCCGTGAAGGACTACATGCTGGGAGACCAGATCGACGAAATCGAGCGCATGGTCAAGGCGGAGGGGTACCGGATGGCGCAGGTACCGCGCTATCAGGTGCCCGCGCCGCTGCTGCTGATGGTTGCCCGGGGCCAGTTGGCGGCGCCAGGCCTGGCCAGCCGGGGCAGGGCTCAACAGGAAGCGCGTACCTCGGCGCTTGCCGCGCTCTTCCTGGACATCGTGCGCTGGGGCGTGGCCCAGGGGGCGAGCGATGTGCACATCAATGTCGACCGGCGGCGCGAAGCGTGCGAGATCCGCTACACCATCGGTGGGGAATACATCGGCACCGAGCGCTTTGCTGGCCTGTCCAACGCAACGTTGCTGGAAGTCCTGGCGGTGGCCTGGATGGACGTCAGGGGCGGCAACGGCGCGGTGTTCGATCCGGCGCTGGAACAGCAGGGGCGCATCGGGCTGGACATCGACGGCATTCCCATCGTGTTGCGCTGGGCTTCGCTGGCCGCCGACACGGGCCCATCGGTCTGCCTGCGTATCCTGCGGCTGGATGCAACTGCCGACGGCGACCTGCTCGCGCTGGGTTATCTGCCGGCGCAGGTTGAGACCCTGGTACGCGCCCGCGAACGCGAGGGCGGGGCCATCGTGCTGGCGGGCGTGGTGGGCTCGGGTAAATCCACGACCATCGCGGCGCTGATGCGCGGAATCGCCTCCACCCGCAAGGTCATTACGCTCGAAGATCCGGTCGAATACCTCATCGGCAACGCCTTGCAGAACACCTTGGGAAGCACCTTGGCGGAATCCGCCTGGTCCGCGTTCGACGCCAAACTCAAGACCATCAAGCGGTCCGCGATGAACGATCTGCTCATCGGGGAAATCCGCGATGCCGACACCGGCCGCGCGTTCATGGACCTGGCCAGTTCCGGCGTCAGCCTGTACACCACGACGCATGCGGCCTGCGCCGTGATGATCCCCGAGCGGCTGGCCTCGGACGCGATCGGCGTGTCGCGGGATTTCCTGGCCTCGCCCGGCATCCTCAAGCTCCTCGTCTACCAAACCTTGCTGCCGCGCCTGTGCGCCCGCTGCGCGTTGCCGGCGGACAGCCTGTGGGCGGCGTCCGCCGGATTGCCCAAGGTGGTGGTGGACATCGATTGGCGCAAGTGGATCCATACGATGGCCGCCAGATTCCAGTTGGACGCCAGCGCGCTGCGGATCCGGAATCCGGCGGGTTGCGCCGATTGCAGGCGCCTTCACTTGCCGGAGCTGAACGGAACGGCGGGCCGCTGCGTCGCGGCCGAGATGGTCGAGCCTGAACGCATCGACGGTTTTCTCGAATGCGTGCGCACACGCGACAACCTGGGCCTGAAACGGCAGGCCCAGGCGGCTGGCCCGGCGGCGTGGCGCGATGAATCCACGCGCGGCGCGCAGGCGCTGGACAGCGCCCTGTACCGGGTCAGCCTCGGCGACATCGATCCGCGCTCCCTGTTGCGCCGCTTCGACCTTCCGGCGGACGCGGCATCGCGCAGGAGGGCTCATGGCTGAGCCTCTCGCGCACGCGTTCGCCTGGCGCTGGCGTGCCGGCCGCGCGCCGCTGCTACGCCTGGATGCCGCCCGCTTCCGCTCCCATCGCGCGGACTACTACGAATACCTCGCGGACCTGATCGAGGGAATGCAAGGGCGCAAGAGCCTGCGCGACATCTTCGAAGACGATGCACGCCGGTATGGCCAGGATACGGTGCGCGGACGCCTGTCGCAGCGATGGGCGGCCGCGTACCAGGAAGCTGGCGGAGACCTGGGCGCGGCATGGTCCGATACGCTGCCAGCCAGCGAATGCCTGATGCTCAGCTGTGTGCAGGAAGAGGGCGGGGACCTGCCCGCGGCGCTGCGGGATCTGGCGCGCGCCGTGCGGCTGGCCGAAGACGCGTGGCTGGCCCTCGTGTCCGCGGCCGCGGCGGGCGTGGCGGCTGCGGCCGTCGCCTTCGCAGTGCTGTGCGCCATTCCTTTCTTCACCGTGCCGCGGCTGCAGCAGGTGTTCATGGCTGTGGCGGTGGAAGACTACGCTCGCCTGACCCGCGCGTTGTTCTCGCTTGCCCGGGGCCTGAAGGCATGGCTGCCCCTGTGGCTGGTGCTCGTCTTCGGCCTGGCCGCGCTGAGCCTGTGGTCGCTTCCGTACTTCACCGGTCCGGTCAGGGCACGGCTCGACCGCTGGCTGCTCTGGCGGCTGTATCGCGATTTCCAAGCCATCCGCTTTCTTTCCCTGCTGGCCGTGCTGGTCAGGCAGCACGGATCGGCCGACACCCGCCTGCGGCGAGCCCTGGCCGTGCAGGCGCGCGAAGCGCCGCCGTGGCTGTTCGCGCACCTGCAGGACATGCTGGGGCGCATCGACGCCGGCCTCGCTGGCCCGGAGATATTCGGCACGGGCCTGCTGGAGGCGGATACCTGGTGGTACCTCGCCGACATGATCGACGCTTTGGGCATGGAGGCGGGGCTGGCCCGCGCGCGCCAGCGCGTGGAGGGGCGTCTTCTTGCGCGTGTGAGGCGGCAGGCTTCGGTGTTGCGCTGGTCGCTGCTGATCGCGTCCGTGTCGGCCGTTCTGGGGATCACGCTCTGGCACTACGGCGTGATCGACGAATTGCGCCAGGGGCTCACCAATTTCTATGCCAGCCGGTAAGCGGCTGGGGCCGGCTGCTTGCCCGCAGCCGGCGCTTCATTTCACCTAGGAGATAACCATGCGACTTTGCCATGCATTCCCGTCCAACGTCATCCGGCAACGGGGTTTTTCACTGATGGAAGTTTCTATCGTCACCGCCATCGTCCTGCTGATCGCGATCGTCGGCATTCCGGCCATCGGCGCCTACGTCATTGAAAACAAGGTGCCCAAAGTGGGCGAGGAATTGCAGCGCTTCATCGCCAGTATGAAGATCAACGGGCTGGGTGGCGGCGTCACGCCTTATGCAGGCCTGGACACCGGCGCCATGGCCAACGCCCTGCGGGATTCCAGCGTCCTGTCCGTGCAGGGCTCGGGAGCGGGGGCGCGCGTCGTGCATGGCTTGGGCGGCACCGGCGTGGGCAGCAATGGCGTCATCGAGGTGGCGGCCGCCGCGGTCGGCAGCGCAGGGCTGGGTTCCGCGTTTTCCATCACGCTGACCAACGTCAGCCATGCGGCGTGCCCGGCGCTGGCCTCGGTGCTGCAGCGGATGTCCGAAACCATCTCCATCGGGGCGGCGGGCGGGGGCCGGGTCGTGAAAAACTCGCTGGCCACGCCCGAGGTGCCGTACCGGGCCGCCCAGGCCCAGGCGCAGTGCAGCAAGGGCGACGTCAATACTTTTGTGTTCACCGCCAAATGAGCCGGGGCGCGCGTCCGCGCCGCCAGCGCGGATTCTCGGTGCTGGGCCTGGTGGTGGCTCTGGCCCTGACCGTCATGGCCGCCATCTGGGCCTCCAACCAGTTGGCGCAGAGGATCGAGGACGCGGCGGCGCGTTCGACGGGGGTGTGGCTCACCCAGATCCGGATGGCCGTGGCCCAGATGCTGTCCAGCCATTTCGCGGCGCTGGCCAAGGGAGAGACGCCGCGCAACACCCAGGGAACGCCGCTGTTCGCGGATCCTCTGGCGCCGACCTTGGGCGAATTGCGCGGCGCGGGGTTCCTGCCCGCCGGCTTTCCCGACCGGTCCACCATGGGTTTTGGGGCGCAGCTGCGGATCGCCAGGGCGCCGGCCTGCCCCGGCGCGCCGTGCCGGCTGGACGGGCTGGTCTACAGCGCCCAGCCTGTGCTGAAAACAGGGACGCAAGCGCCGGACCTGGTCGGCATGGCCGCCATCATCGAGGCCGCGGGCGGCTATGGCGGTGCGGTGTGGCCCGGTTCGCCGGGGCGGCTGCGGGGGGCGGCATTCGACTTCGCGAATCCATTGATGGTGGGCGGGCCGGCCCATGCGCCCGGTACCCTGGCGCTGTGGGCGGGGGAAGGGGCGGGCGACGGAACAGGGCCCGGCGGCCCGGACCTGGACCGCTTCGTGCAGATCCGCGACACGCGCGACCCCCAACTCCAGGGAACGCTGAGCGTCGCGTCCTCGGCGTCGGTCGGCGCATACCTTTCCGTCGGCGCGCAGGCCGCGGCGGGGCAGTACTGCGGCCTTGCCAACGGAACGGTAGCCAACTCGGCCCAGGGAGAGCTGCTGACCTGCCAATCCCATGTCTGGGCGCAGGCCAGCGGGGGCTTCGGCGGGGCGTACAGCGTGAATTACCCCCTGGGTTGCTACCATTACACGGGTGTGTCCACGGCCAATCCACGCACGGGCTCCTGCTCGTGCCCGGTAGGGTTCCACTCGGTGGTCGTTTCAGCGGGTGGAAAATGGACCGAAACGGAAGGCTGGACCACCGGCTATGTCTGCGTGCGCTGAGCCCGCTCCCGCCCGTTGCCGCGTATGCCCGCCAACCCTCTATAATCAAAAATTCGCCTAAATCCTGCTTCATCCACGATGAAATCCTCCGAGATTCGCCAGCAGTTCCTGCAATTCTTCAAGTCCAAGGGACACACCATCGTCCCGTCGTCGTCGCTCGTCCCGGGCAACGACCCGACTTTGCTCTTCACCAATTCGGGCATGGTCCAGTTCAAGGACGTCTTCACGGGCAAGGAATCGCGGTCCTATACGCGTGCCACCTCCTCGCAGCGCAGCGTGCGCGCGGGCGGCAAGCACAATGACCTGGAGAATGTGGGCTATACCGCCCGCCACCATACGTTCTTCGAAATGCTGGGCAACTTCAGCTTTGGCGACTATTTCAAGCGCGACGCCATCCAGTACGCCTGGGAGCTCCTGACTCAGGTCTACAAGCTGCCGGCCGAGAAGCTCTGGGTCACCGTATACCAGGAAGACGACGAGGCTTACGACATCTGGGCCAAGGAAGTCGGGGTGCCGGCCGAGCGCATCATCCGCATCGGCGACAACAAGGGCGCGCGCTACGCGTCGGACAACTTCTGGCAGATGGCCGATACCGGCCCCTGCGGTCCTTGCTCGGAAATCTTCTACGACCACGGCCCCGAAATCTGGGGCGGCCCTCCGGGATCCCCCGAGGAGGACGGCGACCGCTACATCGAGATCTGGAACCTGGTGTTCATGCAGTTCGAGCGCGACGCCGCCGGCAACATGCCGCGCCTGCCGCGTCCCTGTGTCGATACCGGCATGGGGCTGGAGCGTATCGCCGCCGTGCTGCAAGGCGTGCACTCCAACTATGAAATCGATCTGTTCCAGCACCTGATCGCCGCCGCCGCGCGTGAAACCGGCATCAAGGACCTGGAAGACAATTCCCTGAAGGTCATTGCCGACCACATCCGCGCCTGCTCGTTCCTGATCGTCGACGGCGTGATCCCCAGCAACGAAGGCCGCGGCTACGTGCTGCGCCGCATCGTCCGCCGCGCGCTGCGCCATGGCTACAAGCTGGGGCAGACCAAACCGTTCTTCCACCGCCTGGTGCCGGATCTGGTCGCTGAAATGGGCGAAGCCTATCCGGAGCTGGCCGCCACGGCCGACCGTGTCGCCCAGGTCCTCAAGCAGGAAGAAGAACGTTTCGGCGAAACGCTGGAACACGGCATGCGCATCCTGGATTCCGCCCTGGCCAATGTGCCCAAGGGCGGTCTGCTGGACGGCACCACGCTGTTCACGCTGTACGACACCTACGGCTTCCCGGTGGACTTGACCGCCGACATCTGCCGCGAGCGCGAAGTAGACGTGGACATGGCCGGCTTCGAAGTCGCCATGGAACGCCAGCGCGACCAGGCGCGCGCCGCGGGCAAGTTCAAGATGGCCGAAGGCCTGAGCTACGAAGGCGCCGATACGCGTTTCGAAGGCTACGAAAAGCTCGAGCTCGACGACGTCAAGGTCACGGCCCTGTACGTCGACGGCACGCAGGTCCAGCAGGTCAAGGCCGGCCAGAACGCGGTCGTCGTGCTGGACGCTACGCCGTTCTACGCGGAATCGGGCGGCCAGGTGGGTGATACCGGCCTGCTCGAGGCGGATGGCGTGCGATTCGCCGTCGCCGACACCCTGAAGATCCAGGCCGGCGTCTTCGGCCATCACGGCCAGCTGGAGTCCGGCGCCCTGTCCGTGGGCGACACGCTGCTGGCGCGCGTGGACGCGGTGCGCCGCGCCCGCACAGTGCGCAACCACTCCGCGACCCACCTGATGCACAAGGCCCTGCGCCAAGTGCTGGGCGCCCACGTGCAGCAGCGCGGCTCGCTGGTGGATCCCGACAAGACCCGTTTCGACTTTGCCCAGGATGCGCCGCTGACTGCCGAGCAGATCGCCCGCGTCGAGGCTATCGTCAACGCTGAAATCCTGGCCAACCAGCCCACCGTGGCGCAGGTCATGGCCTACGACGACGCCGTCAAGGGCGGCGCCATGGCGCTGTTCGGCGAAAAGTACGGCGATACCGTCCGTGTGCTCGACATCGGCTTCTCGCGCGAACTTTGTGGCGGCACGCACGTCGGCCGCACCGGCGATATCGGCCTGTTCAAGATCGTTTCCGAAGGCGGAGTGGCCGCGGGCGTGCGCCGCATCGAGGCCATTACCGGCGACAACGCCCTGGTCTGGGTGCAGAACCAGAATGCCCTGCTGACGCAAGTCGCGGGCATGCTGCGTTCCACCCCGGCGGACCTGCCCGCGCGCATCGCGCAGGTGCAGGACCAGGTCAAGGCGCTCGAGAAAGACCTGGAGCAATCGCGCAGCAAACTTGCTGCCAGCGCGGGCAATGACCTGGCCTCCAGCGCCGCGGTCGACGTCAAGGGCATTAAGGTCCTGGCCGCCGGCATCGGCGACGTGGATCCCAAGGCGTTGCGCGGCATGGTCGACAACCTGAAAGACCGCCTGAAGCCGGCTGTCGTGCTGCTGGCCACGGGTTCTGCCGATGGCAAAATCAGCGTGGTGGGCGGCGTCACCGCCGACCTGACCGACCGCATCAAGGCCGGCGATCTGGTCGGCTTCGTGGCGGCTCAGGTGGGCGGCAAGGGCGGCGGCCGTCCGGACATGGCCATGGGCGGCGGCACCGACGTCAGCGCCTTGCCCGCGGCGATCGCCAGCGTGCAGAAATGGGTGGACGAGCGTCTGTGATGAGCGGCCCTGACGCGAGCGCCGAAGCGCCGTCCTTCGAGCAAGAGGTCGACGCCAGCGGCCTGACCTGCCCCTTGCCCATCCTGCGCGCCAAGAAGGCCCTGGCGCAGATGGCCAGCGGCGAGGTGCTGCGCGTCATCACCACGGACCGCAACGCGATCCGGGACTTCCAGGCCTTCGCCCGCCAGACCGGCAATACCCTGGTCGCGCAGCAAGAGGTCGATGGCCGCGGGGTGCATTTCCTGCGGCGGCGCTGACCGGCAAGCCGGCCGAGCCATTCAGCCAAAAGGGCCCGCCTTCCGGCGGGCCCTTTTGTTTTGGCTGCCCGAGCCCGCTACTTGTGGATGGCGGCGGCGACGGCCTGGGTGATCGTGAAGTCGACGAGATCGCCTTCCTTCAGTTGCTGGAGCCGCGCCTGCAGGGCGGGGTCCTGCACCTGGATGGTACGCATGCCGCCTTGCGGGCCCTTCAGC
Organism: Achromobacter agilis; assembly: GCF_900496965.1. Taxonomy (GTDB): domain Bacteria; phylum Pseudomonadota; class Gammaproteobacteria; order Burkholderiales; family Burkholderiaceae_B; genus Achromobacter; species Achromobacter agilis. The sequence goes on along the minus strand of NZ_UFQB01000015.1, from coordinate 79,625 downwards.
GTGACCAGGTTGGCGCTCTTGTTGATGTGCCAGATCTCGGCGGTGATCGTGGTCTGACGGCCGGCGGCGCCGCCGGGCATGGCTCCCTTGGGGTTGCGCGTGCCGGCCGATTCCGTGACGACCTCGGGCGCGCCCGATCCGGCCGGCCGCACGGCCACTGCCACGGATTCGTAGTAGTCGAGCGTCAGCGAGTCGCCCGGCTTGATCTGCTGGAAGTTGCGCACGTTGGGGCCGGCAAGGATGTTCAGGGTATTGCCGTTCTCGCCTTGCAGCGTGATGGTCCGGGTGGCCGGGTCCACTGCGGTGACCTTGCCCGTGGCCGTCGTCAGGGCGGCGCCGACGATGCGGGCGGAGGCCGTCAGCGGCATCGCCAGTGAACCCGCCAGCAAGCCCGCTAGGGCCAGGCGCGCGACAGGGGTGAAGACCGAGTTCTGTTTCTTCATGATGTTGCACCCTCCGAGTAGAGGAAGTTTGGGGGAAAAGCGCGGGGAAGAGGGGACGGCGACGAGGAGCGGGGAACCCGTCCTCAGGGGAATGGCTTGAAGACGGCGCGGTAACAGCGCCGCAGTGTTGCAGCAGGGGGGAGCAAAGCGCGGGATCTTGCGTACGATGACATAAATCCGATCTCCAAAATCGGGTTTTTCTTCAAACGCACTGACTTTGAACGCACTGAGACGGACACAAGCGCGGCCGGGCGGCTACACTTTGTGCTGCGGCGGGCTCCGGCCCGTTTTTGTAGAATACCCGGATGTGGTGTTTTAGGATACAAATCCTGCCGCTATGCAAGATTCCCGCACTTCCATTTGCCAGCTGGCTGGTTTAAGTGCTAGAATTTCCCGTTTTTCACAACTAATTCAAGGGATTACCTATGGTGGTGATTCGCCTGGCCCGCGGTGGGTCCAAGAAGCGTCCGTTTTACAACCTGGTGGCCACCGATTCGCGTAACCGTCGCGACGGCCGCTTCATTGAGCGTGTGGGTTTCTACAACCCCGTCGCCAGCGAAGGCACGGAAAACCTGCGCATCGCGCTGGATCGCGTGCAGCACTGGACCAGCAACGGCGCCCAACTGTCGCCCGCTGTCGAGCGTCTGGTCAAAGACTACTCGGCCAAGGTTTCCGCCGCGGCTTAATTGCCCGCGTCGCTAAGCCTTAAGCCCTGCTAGCTTTACTACGCTTTAAAGCTACCATTCATAGCTGCTTCATAGCTACCAAGAGCACGATACATGCCTGATGCCGCAACCTCCAACGCGGCGCCGACGGATTTGATCGAGCTGGGCCGCATCAGTGCAGCCTACGGCGTGAAAGGCTGGGTTAAAGTGCAGCCGCATTCGGCCAATGCCGAAGTGCTGCTCTCAGCATCTCAATGGTGGTTGACTCGCCCTGTGCCTGAATTGGCGCGGGGCGCTGTCGCGTCTGCGCCTGTCGCATACAAGGTCGTGCAATCCCGTTCGCAAGGGGCCACTGTGGTGGCTCAGCTGGCGGGCATTGCCGATCGCGACCAGGCCGAAGCCCTGCGCGGTTGCTCCGTGCGGGCGCCGCGGGGAGCTTTCCCCGCGACCGAGGAAGACGAATACTACTGGGTCGATCTCATCGGTTGCGCGCTGTATTCCAGCGCCAACGGCGAACCCGCGCTCCTGGGCGTGGTCGACGAGGTCCTGGACAACGGCGCTCACGCCGTCCTGAAGGTCCGGTGCCAGACGGCAGGGGCCCAAGGTCCCGAACCTGTCCTGGACGCCAAGGGCCGGCCCGCCGAAATGCTTGTTCCGTTCGTGCGCGCGCACATCCACGCTGTCGACCTGGCTGCCCGCCGTATCGACAGCGACTGGCCCGCGGATTTCTGATGCGATTCGACGTCGTTACGCTCTTTCCCGAAATGTTCGGGGTAGTGCGGGACCTGGGCGTCACCGGCCGGGCGCATGCCCAGGGCCGGTGGTCCCTGCATGCCTGGAATCCGCGCGATTTCACGCAGGACGTGCACCGCACCGTGGACGACCGCCCATACGGCGGTGGCCCTGGGATGGTGATGATGGCGGGGCCGCTGGAAGCCGCCGTCAACGCCGCCCAGGCGTCGCGTGCCGCGCAGGGCCTGGGCCGCGCGCCCGTCGCCCTGCTGGCGCCGGTCGGCCGGCGCTACGACCAGACCGGCGCTGAATCCCTGGCCGCAAGCGAGGGCATCATCCTCATTTGTGGCCGCTACGAAGGCGTCGACCAGCGGTTTATCGACCGCTGCGTCACGCAGGAAATCTCCCTGGGCGACTTCGTGCTGTCCGGCGGCGAGATCGCGGCGCTCGCGGTGATCGACGCCGCCGTGCGGCTTTTGCCTGGCGTCCTCAACGACGGCGATTCCGCCTTGCAGGATTCCTTTAACGACACGCTCTCCGGCTTGCTGGACAGCCCCCACTACACGCGCCCCGAAGTGTACGAGGGCGAATCGGTGCCTGCCGTGCTGCTCAGCGGCCACCATGCCAATATCGCCCGTTGGCGGCGCGAGCGCTCGCTTGCGCTGACGGCCGCCCGGCGGCCCGAACTGATCGAATCCGCCCGCGCCAAGGGTTGGCTCGACAAGGCGGACGAGCGCTACCTGGCCGAACTGGCCGGTACCTGGGATCCCGCCGCAGAAGCGCCCAAACGCAGGCGCAGGCCCGCCCGGCCCGCCAAGGCGCCCGACGCGTCCTGACTTCCCCCTCTGATTAGGCCCGCAAGCGCTAGGGATGTTCCTAGCTTGTGGGCCTTTTGGCTGCTCTCTAGCATTGAAAATTACATGGAAATGAAATTTTCATATGAGCCACTCCAATCTCGCCCGACCCGCGAGCCACGCCGCCGATTCGCTACGGCAGGCGAAGCTTCAGTCTGGCCGGCCGGAATCCGCCGTTGACTTGTGGCTGGGCCAGCAGCTGCGCCAGCTGCGCAAGCAGCAGGGCCGCTCACTGGCGGACGTGGCTCACGCCTGTGGCATCTCGCTGGGGCTGCTGAGCCAGATCGAGCGGGGCCTCAGTTCCGTCTCGGTAAAGATCCTGCATCTGCTGGCCCGCGAATTCCACGTATCGGTGAATTCGCTGCTGCGCAACGCCGAGCATACGCAGCTCGAGGACGGTGGGCGGGTCGCCCGCGCGGGCACGCACCGCTATATCGACTTGAGCGAAAAAGGCATCAGCAAAGAGATGTACACGCCGCCGGCCTGCCGCAGCATGGACCTGTGCCGCGCCACCATTGAACCGGGCGGATCCACCGGCAATGAACTCTTCGTGACCGGGCAGGGCGAGCAGATCGGCGTGGTGGTCAAGGGGGTGCTCGAATTGTGGGTGGGCGACCGGGTCGTGCTGCTCAATGAAGGCGACAGTTTTTGCTATGCCAGCAGCACGCCTCGCCGCTGGCGCAATCCCGGGTCGCAGACGACCGAGGTCATCTGGGCCATTTCCAACATCACTCAAGTCGCGGGGGGCGATACGCAACAGGCGCCATGAGCGCATAGCATCCACAGCGGCGCGATGACGCAGGGGATCGTCGCGCCACCGGACGCGCAAGGCGCCGTCCGGGTTTCTTTGCCACGACGAGGAAATGTCATGAAATTCAAGACTCTGGCTGTCTCTGTAATTGCTGCATTGTCCATGGCCGCGGGCGCGCAAGCCCAAACGGTGTTGAAAGTGGGCTCCACGCCCACCGGCAGTCCGTTCACGTTTCTCGACACCAAGACCAATAGCATTGAAGGCGTGATGGTCGACATCGTGAAAGCGGTCGGCAAAGAAGCGGGATTCGAGGTGCAGATCGAACCCATGGCGTTTTCCGCGCTGATCGGCTCGCTGACGTCCAAGCGCATCGATATCGTGTCGGCGGCGATGTTCATCACGCCGCAGCGCCAGCAGGTGGTGAGCTTTTCGGAGCCCGTGTATCGCTATGGCGAGGGGCTCATGGTGCTCAAGACCGACAACAAGGAATACAAATCCTTCGCCGACATGAAGGGCATGACCGTCGGCGTGCAGGTCGGCACGGCCTTCGTCGAACCGATACAGAAGAGCGGCGTATTCAAAGAGGTCAAGCTCTACGACAATCCGCCCGACATGATGCGCGACGCCAATGCGGGCCGCATCCAGGGCGGCTTCATGGACTACCCCATCGCGGCCTACATCCTGACGCAGGGGAACTATCCCAACCTGAAGATGGCGCAGGCCTACCAGCCGACGGTAATGGGCAGTCTGGGTCTGGCGACGCGCAAGGAAGACACCGCGCTGCTCGACCGGATCAACAAGGCACTGACCAAGCTGAAGGCGGACGGCGCCATCGACGCCATCCTGAAGAAGTGGGGGCTGTCCGGCGCTTGATGCCGGTCAGGCCTCGAGCAACCGAACGCCACTGCGGTTGCCCGTCCGGCACGCCTTCGCGCGCCGGCGGGCGGGACGCATGCCGCGTTCCCGCAGGCTGTCTTGTTGGGGTGGGTGAGTCATGACGGAATTCTTCAAGGATGCGGCGGAGTACCTGCCGATATTGCTGCAAGGCGCGAAGCTCACGATTCTGGTGACGCTGGGTTCGCTGGCCCTGTCCACGGTGTTGGGCCTGGTATGGGCGCTGATGCGCGTTTCCGGAAACCGCTACCTGTCCAAGTTCAGCGCCGGGGTGATCAACCTGCTGCGCGGCATTCCTATCATCGTGCTGCTGTTCTACATCTACTTCGTAATGCCGGACATGGGCGTGTCGCTGACGGCGGTGCAGGCGGCCATCATCGGCCTGGGCGTGGCGTATTCGGCCTACCAGGCCGAGAATTTCCGCGCGGGCATCCAGGCCATCGACCGCGGCCAGATCGAAGCCGCCATGGCCATGGGCATGAGCTGGAGCATGACGATGCGGCGCGTGGTGCTGCCGCAGGCGGTGAAGATCGTGCTGCCGCCCTACGGCAACATCATGATCATGATGCTCAAGGATTCCTCGCAGGCGTCGACTATCACCGTGGCGGAACTGGCCTTGCAGGGCAAGCTGATCGCCGTCTCCACGTTCAAGAACGCCACCGTGTTCACGCTGGTGGCGCTGATGTACCTGGTGATGTGCGTGCCGCTGATCCTGCTGGTGCGTCATCTGGAAAAAAGGAGCGCCGCGAAATGATCGAGCTTCAAGGGGTGCGCAAGAGCTTCGGCTCGCTCGAAGTGCTCAAGGGCATCGACGCCGAGGTCACGAAGGGCGAGGTCGTGTGCGTGATCGGCCCGTCGGGTTCCGGCAAGTCCACCATCCTGCGATGCATCAACGGGTTGGAGCGCTACAACGCCGGCCGCATCACCGTGGATGGAGAATTGGTCGACTGCGACGCGCCGTCCATCGTCTCCATTCGCACGCAGGTGGCAATGGTGTTCCAGCGCTTCAACCTGTTTCCCCACCGCACGGCGCTGGAGAACGTGATCGAAGGTCCGATCTACGTAAAGAAGGAGCCGCGCGCGCAAGCGGTGGAGCGGGGGCGCGAACTGCTGGCCAGCGTGGGGCTGGCGGACAAAGAACATGCGCACCCGCCGCAACTGTCGGGCGGCCAGCAGCAGCGCGTGGCGATCGCGCGGGCGCTGGCGATGCAGCCCAAGGCCATTCTCTTCGATGAACCGACTTCCGCCCTGGATCCTGAACTGGTCGGCGACGTGCTGGGCGTCATGCGCAAACTGGCCGAGGCCGGCATGACGATGGTCGTCGTGACCCACGAAATGAGTTTTGCCCGCGAGGTGGCGGACCGCGTCATGTTTTTCGACGGCGGTGTCATGGTGGAGCAGGGTGCTGCCCGCGAAGTGCTGAATCATCCGCAGCATCCCCGGACGCAGGATTTCCTGCATCGGGTGTTGCACCCCATGTGAGGAAGGATCATGCCGCAAGCGCCATTTCCGCTTTCCCCTTCGTTATGGGCCGCCACGGCGGCGGCGCCTCCTCCCACGCAGCCGCTGGCGGCGTCCGCGCAGGCCGACGTGCTGGTGGTGGGCGGCGGCTATGCCGGCTTGAGTACGGCGCTGCACCTGGCGGAGCGCGGCGTCAGGGTCGTGTTGCTGGAAGCGCGCGAGATCGGCTTCGGCGGGTCGGGCCGTAACGGCGGCCAGGTCATTCCCGGCCTGAAGTACGATCCCGACGCGCTGATCTCCCTGTTCGGCGCCGAGCGCGGCGAACGGCTGATCCGTTTTGCCGGCTCGACGGCGGATACGGTATTCAACCTGATCGAGCGGCATGGCATGGACGTGCCGCACGTGCGGGGCGGCTGGATCCAGGGTGCACATACCGCCAAGGCCTTGCGGCTGGCGCATGACCGGGCGGCCCAGTGGGCGCGGCTCGGCGCCGATGTCCAGCCGCTGGATCGCGCGCAGGTGGCCCGGCTGATCGGCACCGACCGCTACCAGGGCGGCTGGGTCGACCGCCGCGCCGGCGCCATCCAGCCGTTGAGCTACGTGCGCGGCCTGGCCCGCGCCGCGTTGAGCGCCGGCGCCGTGATCCACACCGGCTCGCCCGTCACCGGGCTGACGCGCGCGGGAGGTAAGTGGACCGCGGCCACGGCCGGCGGGCCGGCCGTCACCGCCGACCGCGTGGTGATGTGCACGAACGCCTACGGCGGAGACCTGCTGCCCGGGCTGAAGGCGTCGATCATCGACGCCAATACCTTCCAGGTGGCTACCGCGCCGCTGCCCGAGGCGGTACGCGCCGGCATCTTGCCCGAGGGGCACGTCACGTCCGACACGCGCAATCTGTTGCTGTACTTCCGGCTGGACCACCAGGGCCGGCTGCTGATGGGCGGGCGCGGCCCGTTCCGTGAACCCAAGGGGCAACAGGACTGGGCGCACCTGGAGCGCGTGATGCTGAAGTTGTTTCCGCAGGTCGCGGGCTCGCCGTTCGAGTACCGCTGGTGCGGCAGGGTCGCGGTCACCCGAGACTACCTTCCGCACCTGCATGAGCCCGAGCCCGGCCTGCTGGTGGATATTGGCTGCCAAGGGCGCGGGGTGGGGCTGCAGACCAGCATGGGCCGCGCCATGGCGCAGTACGTGGCCACGGGTGACGCCAACGCTTTGCCGGTGCCGCTTTCGCCGGTGGTGCCGTTTCCGTTGTATGGCCTGCGGCGCCTGTACGTGAATGCGGTCGTGAGCTGGTACCGCATGACCGACGGCGGTGTGTAGCCTGGAGGGTGAAGCAAGACAAAAAAATCCCCGGAGCTCCGTCCGGGGATTTTTTCGTTCAGGCAGGCACTGCGGTCAGTTGCCCAGCTTGGCGCGCTGTTCGCGCACCTTCTGCAAGGTTTCGCCGAACTGCGCCAGGCGCGCCTTCTCCTGTTCGACCACGGCCGCCGGCGCGCGCTCGACGAAGCTGGCATTCGACAGCTTGCCGTTGGCCTTGGCCATTTCGCCTTCCAGGCGGGCGATTTCCTTGTCCAGGCGGACGCGTTCCGCGGCCACGTCGATTTCGACGTGCAGCATCAGGCGGCTGGTGCCCACGACCTGGACCGGCGCGCCCGCGTCGGGCAGAGCGTCCAGCACCTCGACTTCGCTCAGCTTGGCCAGCGCCGCCAGGTAAGGCGCATTGCGCTTGAGCGCCGGCGCGTCGCCCTGGGCGCACAGCGGCACCTTCTGTGCCGGCGACAGGTTCATCTCGCCGCGCAGCGCGCGCACGGCCTCGACCTGGGCCTTCAGTTCGGCCACGTCGGCTTCGGCGGCGGCGTCGACCGCTGCCGGGTTGGCCTGCGGGTAGGGTTGGACGCTGACGCTGTCCGCCGCGCCTTCCTTGCGCTTGCCGGCCACCAGCGACACCTTCTGCCACAGCTCTTCGGTGATGAAGGGAATGATGGGGTGCGCAAGGCGCAGCACGCCTTCCAGCACGCGGATCAGCGTGCGGCGCGTGCCCAGCTGCTGGGCCGGCGTGCCGGTCTGGATCTGCACCTTGGCCAGTTCCAGGTACCAGTCGCAGTATTCGTCCCAGACGTAACGGTAGAGCGCGTTGGCGACGTTGTCGAAGCGGTAGTCGGCGAAGCCGCGCGCCACGTCCGCTTCCAGCGTCTGCATCTGGCTGACGATCCAGCGGTCCACGAAGGACAGCTCGCCGGCGTCCGGGCCCGTCAGGTCATGGCCTTCGGTGTTCATCAGCACGAAGCGCGTGGCGTTCCAGAGCTTGTTGCAGAAATTGCGGTAGCCCTCGCAGCGCTTCAGGTCGAAGTTGATGTTGCGGCCCAGGGTGGCATAGGCGGCCATCGTGAAGCGCAGCGCATCGGTGCCGAAGGCGGGGATGCCGTCTGGATACTGGCGGCGGGTGGCCTTTTCGATGGCGCCGGCCTGCTTGGGATTCATCAGCCCGTAGGTGCGCTTGGCGACCAGGCCGTCCAGGTCGATGCCGTCGATCAGGTCAACGGGGTCCAGGGTGTTGCCCTTGGACTTGCTCATCTTCTGGCCGTCGGCATCGCGGATCAGGCCGTGCACGTAGACGTGCTTGAACGGGATCTGGCCGGTCAGGTGCGTGGTCAGCATGACCATGCGCGCCACCCAGAAGAAAATGATGTCAAAGCCCGTGACCAGCACGCTGGACGGCAGGTAACGCTGCAGGTCCGGGGTGTTTTCCGGCCAGCCCAGCGTGGTGAAGGGCACCAGGCCGGAGGAGAACCAGGTGTCCAGCACGTCCGGGTCGCGCTTGAGTTCGCCCGTCACGCCGGCCGCGCGGGCCTGTGCGGTGGCTTCGGCTTCGTCGTGGGCCACGAACACCTGGCCGTCGTCCGAGTACCAGGCCGGAATCTGGTGGCCCCACCAGAGCTGGCGCGAAATGCACCAGTCCTGGATGTTGTTCAGCCACTGGTTGTAGATGGTGGTCCAGTTGTCGGGGTAGAACTGGATGCGGCCGTCGGCCACGACATCCAGCGCGACCTCGGTAATGCTCTTGCCCGGGTTCAGCGTGCCTTCGGGCGCGGGCTTGCTCATGGCCACGAACCATTGGTCCGTCAGCATGGGCTCCAGGACGACGCCGGTGCGGTCGCCCTTGGGCTGCATCATCTTGTGGGGCTCGACCTTGACCAGATAGCCTTCGGCCTCCAGCTGGGCCACTACGGCCTTGCGGGCCTCGTAGCGCTCCATGCCCTGGAATTGCTTCGGGCCGTTTTCATTGATGTGCGCGTCCAGCGTGAAGATCACGATCAGGGGCAGATCGTGGCGCATCGCGCAGGCGTAGTCGTTGAAGTCGTGCGCGCCGGTGATCTTCACGCAGCCAGTGCCGAATGCGGGGTCGACGAAATCGTCCGCGATGATCGGGATGTTGCGGTCGCACAGGGGCAGTTCGACTTCCTTGCCGACCAGGTGCCGGTAGCGGGGGTCTTCTGGATGAACGCACAGCGCGCCGTCCGCCAGCATCGTTTCGGGGCGGGTGGTGGCGATGGTCAGGCCGCGCAGCGTGACGGTCTGGCCGTCCTTGTCGACGATGGTCTGCGGGCCGTCCACGAAGGGGTAGAGGATGTGCCACATGTGGCCATCGGTCTCTTCGGACTGGACTTCCAGGTCGGAAACGGCGGTCAGCAGCTTCGGATCCCAATTGACCAGGCGCTTGCCGCGGTAGATCAGTCCCTGTTTATGCAGGCGGACGAAGGTCTCGACGACGCCGCGCGACATGCGGTCGTCCATGGTGAAGTATTCGCGCGGCCAGTCGGCCGAGGCGCCCAGGCGGCGGACCTGGCCGGTGATGGCGTTGCCGGACTTTTCCTTCCATTCCCACACTTTTTCCACGAATTTTTCGCGGCCGAGGTCGTGGCGAGAAACCTTCTGGGCGTCCAGCTGTCTTTCAACCACGATCTGCGTGGCGATGCCGGCGTGGTCGGTGCCGGGGATGAATACGGTGTCGTCGCCCAGCATCCGGTGGTAGCGCACCAGGCCGTCCATGATGGTCTGGTTGAACGCGTGGCCCATGTGCAGGGTGCCCGTCACGTTGGGGGGCGGGAACTGGATGACATACGGCTTGCCTTCCGTCCCCGTTTTTACGTGCTGGCCCGCCTGGAAGTAGCCGCGCTTTTCCCACTCGGCGTACCAGCGGGATTCCAGTTCGGCGGGTTCGAAGCTCTTGGAGAGTTCCTGGGTGTCGCTCGCGGGTGTCGCGGCGTTCGGGGAGGCGGCTTGAGTCATTACAGGGTTCCGGCAGACAGGGGCGCCCGGGCTAAAGATGCGGGCAGCAAACCGCTCATTTTAAGATGTAATGCGGTCTTCTCAGCGTGTTAGAATACCGGGTTACTGTAAACCTTTTAGAAGTCCCTGAATTCATTGAGGATTCCTTCGGAAACACGCACATGAAAACGCGTATCCGGGGGCCCCGATGGAAATCTGGGTCGAGTCCGACAGGTGGGCAGTGTCGAATCCCTGCCTTGGCCCAGCGGTTCAGGCCGGCCCGAAACATCCCCCGTTTCGGACCGCCTGTGCGCCAACAGCGCGATGACGCTTCAAGGGTGACACCGACAAGCGCAGAGCCGCGCCAGGCAATTGATCAGAAACCAGTCAGAAATCAGCTTTCGGAGTTCTTATGTCCATTCAACGCACCCTCTCGATCATCAAGCCCGACGCCGTTGCCAAGAACGTGATCGGCCAGATCGTCAGCCGTTTCGAGCAAGCCGGCCTGAAGGTCATCGCCGCCCGCCTGGCTCAGCTGTCGCGCGCCGACGCCGAGCGTTTCTACGCCGTGCACAAGGAACGCCCCTTCTTCAAGGACCTGGTCGACTTCATGGTCTCGGGCCCCGTGTTCGTGCAAGTGCTGGAAGGCGAAGAAGCCATCCTGAAGAATCGCGACCTGATGGGCGCCACGGATCCCAAGAAGGCTGCCCCCGGCACCATTCGCGCCGATTTCGCCGACAGCATCGACGCCAACGCCGTGCACGGTTCGGACGCTCCGGAAACGGCTGCTGTCGAAATCGCCTTCTTCTTCCCCGAAATGAACATCCACAGCCGTTGATTTTCGCGGAACTGTTTTAGCTTTTCGAGTTTTACCCAGGTCATGGAAACCGCCGAACGAATCAATCTGCTGGGGCTTGACGGCTCCGCCCTGTCCGAGCTCGTGGGGCAGTGGGGGGGCAAGCCGTTTCGCGCCCGCCAGCTGCAGCGCTGGATGCATCAGCGCGGCGCCGATTCGTTCGACGCCATGACCGACCTGGCCCGCGATTTCCGCAGCCAGCTTGCTACGCATTGCCGCATCGAGGCATTGCCCGTCAATATCGAGCAGCGCTCGTCCGACGGCACCCGCAAGTGGCTGTTCGACGTGGGGCAGGGCAACGCCATCGAGACCGTCTTCATCCCCGAAGACGACCGCGGCACGCTGTGCGTGTCCAGCCAGGCTGGGTGCGTCGTGAACTGCCGCTTCTGCTCGACCGGGCACCAGGGATTCAACCGCAATCTGAAGACCAGCGAGATCATCGGCCAGCTGTGGTGGGCCAAGCGCGTGCTGGAGGCCGATATCGGCACCGCCCGCCTGGAAAGCGCCAAGGCGTCCGAAGATACCCGCGTCGTCAGCAATGTGGTCATGATGGGCATGGGCGAACCCCTGCTCAACTACGACCAGGTCCTGCCGGCTCTGCGCCTGATGCTGGACGACAACGCCTACGGGCTGTCGCGCCGCCGCGTCACGGTGTCCACCTCCGGCGTGGTCCCCATGATGGACCGCCTGTCGCAGGACTGTCCCGTGGCCCTGGCCGTTTCGCTGCACGCGCCCAACGACGCGCTGCGCGACGAGCTGGTGCCGCTGAACAAGAAGTACCCGCTGAAGGAGCTGCTGGCCGCTTGCGAACGCTACCTCGCGTTCGCGCCGCGCGACTTCATCACGTTTGAATACTGCATGCTGGACGGCATCAACGATACCGATCAGCACGCCAAGGAATTGATCCACATTGCACGCCAGCTGCGGTGCAAGCTCAATCTGATTCCGTTCAACCCCTTTCCCGAGTCCGGCCTGAAGCGTTCGAACTCGGCGCGGGTGAAGGTGTTTGCCCAGCGTCTGATGGACGCCGGCATCATCACCACCGTTCGCAAGACCCGGGGCGACGACATCGATGCGGCTTGCGGCCAGTTGGCCGGAGAAGTGCGCGACCGCACCCGGATTACCGAGCGCAACGCCGCACAGCGCCAGACCATACCCATTAAACAGGTGCATGCATGACGCAGGATTTCGCTTCTGCAGTTTCAGAGACGCCCGCCGGCGCCGCAGGCAGCGTGGGCTCGGCATTGCGCGCGCTGCGCCAGTCCAAGGGCTGGTCGCTCGACGAAGTGTCCAGCCGCATCAAGTTCTCCACGAAGCAGATCGAAGCCCTTGAAAATGAAGAGTGGGCGACTTTGCCCACCGGCGTTTCATTGCGTGGCCTGGTCCGCAATTACGCGCGCCTGCTGGGCGCCGACGCTCAAGCCATCGTCGACTCGCTGGACCCCAAGGCCCGCGTCACCGGCCCGGTGAAGCTCAGCCCTGGCGCCTTGCATTCGGCGCACTCCATCCCCCAGTCGGGCGCCGACGACGACCGTTCGTCCTCGACCTCCTGGGGGTGGCTCATCGCCATCGTGCTGGTGCTGGCCGCTGGCGTGGCGTATGCCTTCTGGCAAGGCTGGTTGCCGCAGCACTGGCTGCCGTTCGACTGGCTGCCGAAGCCGACCAAGTAACCCGGTTCCACCGATGCAAGAATCTTCTCTGCCTTGCCAGGATGCGCCGCCTCCCGACGTGGGGGCCGCAGTGCGCCGCGCCACGCGTTCGGTGGCGGTGAAGTGGGGCGACCGTGTCGTGACGGTGGGCGGCGATGCCCCGGTCGTGGTCCAGTCCATGACCAACACCGACACGGCGGACGCCATCGCCACGGCGATACAAATCAAGGAGCTGGCCCAGGCCGGCTCCGAGCTCGTGCGGATCACGGTGAACACGCCCGAGGCGGCCCGTGAAGTCGCGGCCATCCGCGAACAGCTCGACCGGATGGGCGTGGACGTGCCGCTGGTGGGCGATTTCCACTACAACGGCCACAAGCTGCTGACGCAGTTTCCCGAATGCGCCCAGGCGCTGTCCAAGTACCGGATCAACCCGGGCAACATGGGTGGCGGCAAGCGCCGCGACGACAATTTTGCCCAGATGATCGAAGTGGCCTGCCGTTACGACAAGCCCGTGCGCATCGGCGTGAACTGGGGCAGCTTGGATCACGAGCTGATGGCGCGCAAGATGGACGAAAACAGCCGCCGCGCGCAGCCCTGGGAGGCCCAGGCGGTGATGCGCGATGCGCTGGTCGTGTCTGCCATCAGCAACGCCGAGCGCGCTGAAGAGCTCGGCCTGCGCCGCGACGCCATCGTCCTGTCGTGCAAGGTCAGCCACGTGCAGGACTTGATCGCCGTCTACCGCGACCTGTCCGCACGTTGCGACTACCCGCTGCACCTGGGCCTGACCGAAGCCGGCATGGGCAGCAAGGGCATCGTGGCATCCACGGCCGCGCTGGCCGTACTGCTGCAACAGGGCATCGGCGACACCATCCGCATTTCGCTCACGCCCGAACCCGGCGGCGACCGCAGCCGCGAAGCCATCGTGGCGCAGGAAATCCTGCAGACCATGGGCCTGCGCGCCTTCACGCCGATGGTGGTCGCGTGCCCCGGCTGCGGCCGTACCAGCAGCACGTTTTTCCAGGAACTGGCGGACAGCATCCAGGGGTATCTGCGCCGCCAGATGCCGCTCTGGCGCGCGCAGTATCCCGGCGTCGAAAGCATGAACGTCGCCGTGATGGGCTGTGTGGTCAACGGGCCGGGCGAAAGCCGTCATGCCGATATCGGCATCAGCCTGCCGGGCACCGGCGAAGTGCCGGCCGCGCCGGTGTTCGTCGACGGCGAGCGCACGGTCACGCTCAAGGGCGACCATATTGCCGAAGAGTTCCAGGCCATCGTCGAAGACTACGTCGCGCGCCGCTACGGCGCGCCCGCCTCTCATTAAAGTAAGGGTGTAGCCGCTAGCGCGCTTGCCGGCGCGCGACGCGGCATGATCAAGATGACTCAAGCTTTCCAGAAAGTCGCCGCCATACGCGGCATGAATGACCTGTTGCCGGGGGCGAGCGCCCGCTGGGAGCAATTCGAGGAAATCGTGCGCGGCTGGCTGCGCGGCTACGGCTACCGCAATGTGCGTACGCCCGTGCTTGAGCATACGCGCCTGTTTGCGCGCGGCATCGGCGAAGTGACCGATATCGTCGAAAAAGAGATGTACACCTTTACCGATGCGCTGAACGGCGAATCGCTGACCATGCGCCCGGAAATGACGGCCGGCATCGTGCGCGCGTCGATCGAGCACAATATGCTCTACGACCGCCCGCAGCGCGTCTACTCCATCGGTCCGGTCTTCCGCCACGAGCGCCCGCAGCGCGGCCGCTACCGCCAGTTTCATCAGATCGACGTCGAGGCGCTGGGCTTCTCCGGTCCGGACGTGGATGCGGAACTGATCGTCATGCTGGCCCGTCTGTGGAAGCTGCTGGGGCTGACCGACGTGCGCCTCGAACTGAATTCGCTGGGCCAGCCGGCCGAACGCGCGGCGCATCGCGCCGCGCTGATCGAGCACCTGGAAAAGCACCGCGACGTCCTCGACGAAGACGGCCAGCGCCGCATGTACAGCAATCCGCTGCGCGTGCTGGACACGAAGAACCCCGCCATGCAGGAAATGGCCGACAGCGCGCCGCGCCTGTTCGATTTCCTGGGCGATGAGTCCCGCGCGCACTTCGACGGCGTGTGCCAGCGCCTGGCGGAAGCCGGCATCGAATACCGCCTGAATCCGCGGCTGGTGCGCGGGCTGGATTACTACAACCTCACCGTGTTCGAGTGGGTGACCGACAGGCTCGGCTCTCAGGGCACGGTCTGCGGCGGCGGCCGCTACGACGGCCTGGTCGAATTGCTGGGCGGCAAGCCGGCGCCCGCCGTCGGCTTCGCGATCGGCATGGAGCGCCTGCTGGACCTCTGGGAACAGAGCGTGCAGATGCCGGCGCCGGCCGAATGCGACGTCTACGTCGTGCACCAGGGCGAAGAGGCCCAGCGCCTGGCCGCCCGCGTCGGCGAAGACCTGCGCGACGCTGGCCTGTCGGTCATCGTGCATGCCGGTCCGGCGAGCTTCAAGTCCCAATTCAAGCGCGCCGATGCCAGCGGCGCCCGGGTTGCGGTTATCCTTGGCGCCGATGAAGTGGCTGCACAGGCCGCGAGCGTCAAGTACCTGCGCAGCGATGCGCAGGGCGAAACCGCGCAGCAGCAGGTCCCATTGGCGGGATTGGCCGACGTATTGAACATCAAGGGTTAATGCATGGCATACGATCTGGAAGAACAGGAAAAACTGGACGCGATCAAGGCGTGGTGGGCCCGTTACGGCACCCTCGTCGTCACGCTGGCGGCGGCGGTTGCGCTGGCCTGGGGCGGATGGTGGGGCTGGAAGGCCTACCAGGCGCATCGCGCCAACCAGGCCATGGGCTACTTTGAAGCGCTGGAAGATGCGGCCCGTCTGGGCGGCGCCGATTCGGCGGTGCGCATCAAGACCGCGGCGGCCACGCTGCGCGAAGAATATCCGGCCACGGGCTACGCCGCGCGCGGCGCGCTGGTGGCCGCCCAGGCTCTGCAGGCCCAAAAGGACGAGGCCGGCGCCCGCGAGCAGCTGGAATGGCTGGCGGCCCAGGGCAAGAACCCCTCCATGCAGTCCGTGGCGCGCCTGCGCCTGGCCGGCATGCTGCTGGATCAGAAGCAGTACGATGCCGCACTGGGGCAGCTCAACAACCCGCCGCCGGCCTTCGCCGCCTTGTACGCGGACCGCCGTGGCGATATTCTCGCTGCGCAGGGCAAGCGTGAAGAGGCCCGGGCGGCATGGCAAAGCGCCATCGATGGCCTGGGCACGGCGAATCCCTTGACCCAGGTTGTGCAACTGAAACTGGATGCCCTGAGCGGAGCGTGACTGTAATGCGTAAATTTGCACCTGGCCGTACGTGGCGTGGCGCCGTTTGCCTGGCGAGCCTGCTCGCCCTGGGCGGATGCGGCATGTTTTCCAGCGACGACGGCCGCTACGATCCCGCGCCCCTGACCGAATACAAGGCCGGCATGTCCGTGCGCCAGGTCTGGTCCACGTCGATCGGCAGTGGGTCGGGCCTGGGCTTTGCCCCCACGGTCCTGGGCGACGCCATCTACGCCGCCACGCCGGACGGTTCGGTCGGCAAGTTCGACCTGCAAAGCGGCCGTGTCATCTGGAAGGCCAAGACCGAGAGCAAGCTGTCCGCCGGCGCGGGTAGCGACGGCACGACCACCGCGGTGGCCACGCCCGACGGCGATGTGATTGCCTTCGATGACACCGGCAAGGAAAAATGGAAAGTCCGCGCCACCAGCGATGTGACGATTCCGCCCGTCGTGGGCTTCGGTATCGTCGTGGTCCGCAGCGGCGACTACCGCATCCAGGCATTCGACGCCAACAACGGCGAACGGGTCTGGAACGTGCAGCGTCCCGGCCCCTCGCTGGCCTTGCGCAGCGTGTCGCAGATGGTCCTGGCCGAAGGCCTGATCATCACCGGCCTGCCCGGCGGCAAGCTGATGGCCATTGCTTCCAATAGCGGCAACGTGCAATGGGAAGGCACCGTGGCGACGCCGCGCGGCGCCAGCGACCTCGAACGCCTGACCGACGTGGTCGGCGCGCCGCGCCTCGCCGGCAACCTGCTTTGCGCCGTGGCCTACCAAGGCCGCATCGTCTGCTTCGACGTGACGGCCGGCGGCCGTCCGCTGTGGGCCAAGGACTTCTCCAGCGTCAGCGGCCTGACCCTCGACGATCGTTTCGCCTATGCGCCGGACCAGAACGGCGTGCTCAACGCGTTCGCCCTGGACAACGGCGGCAACGTCTGGAAGCAGGCTGCCCTGAAGAACCGCCAGCTCACCGCTCCGGCCTTGCTGGGCGGTGCGCTTGCCGTCGGCGACCTGGATGGTTACGTGCATTTCCTGTCGCGCAGCGACGGCAGCCTGATGGCTCGCCTGTCGGTGGGCGGAGGCCCGGTCGTGTCGCCGCCGCAAACCACCCCCCAAGGTGTGCTGGTCCAGACGGGCAATGGCAATCTCGTCCTGATCGGCGCCAACTAATCCTATAGAAAAGCCTTACACCGTGTCTTTCAAGCCTGTCGTCGCCCTGGTCGGTCGCCCCAATGTGGGCAAGTCGACCCTTTTCAACCGCCTGACGCGATCGCGCGCCGCGCTGGTGGCCGATTATTCCGGTCTGACCCGCGATCGCCACTATGGCGAGGGCAGAGTGGGCGAGACCCCCTTCATCGTCATCGATACGGGTGGTTTCGAGCCCGTCGCCAAGGACGGCATCCTGCTGGAGATGGCGCGCCAGACCCGGCAGGCCATCGCCGAGGCCGATGTGGTGGTGTTCCTGGTGGATGCCCGGGCGGGCATCAACGCCCATGATCACGAGATCGCCAAGCTGCTGCGCAAATCCGGCCAGCAGCGTGTGCTGCTGGCCGTGAACAAGGCGGAAGGCATGGGCGCCGGCGCCGCGGTGTCCGAGTTCCACGAGCTGGGGCTGGGGTCGCCCTATCCCATTTCGGCGGCGCACGGCGACGGTATCGTCGACCTGATCGAGCTGGCCCTCGCGGATCTGGTCGAGCCTCCCTCCGAAGAAGAGCCGGAAGAAGAGGGCGAACACGACCATCGCATCAAGCTGGCGATCGTGGGGCGCCCCAACGTGGGCAAGTCCACGCTCATCAACACCCTGATGGGCGAAGAGCGCGTGATCGCGTTCGACATGCCCGGCACCACCCGCGACGCCATCGAGATCGATTTCGAGCGCGACGGCCGCCGCTATACGCTGATCGACACCGCGGGCCTGCGCAAGCGCGGCAAGGTGTTTGAAGCCGTCGAGAAATTCTCCGTCATCAAGACGCTGCAGGCCATCGAGGCCAGCAATGTCGTGTTGCTCATGCTGGACGCCCAGACCGAGATCTCCGAACAGGACGCGCATATCGCCGGCTTCGTGCTGGAAACGGGGCGCGCCGTGGTCGTGGCCATCAACAAATGGGACGGCCTGGACGGCGAGGCCAAGGAACGCATCGAACGCGAATTCCAGCGCAAGCTGCGCTTTCTGTCGTTTGCCCGCATGCACACTATTTCGGCGTTGCGGGGGCAGGGCGTGAAGCCCTTGCTGAAGTCCATCAATGCGGCGCATGCCGCGGCGTTCGCCAAGCTCTCCACGCCCAAGCTGACGCGCGAGCTGCAGGCGGCGGTCGAGCAGCAGCCGCCTCCCCGCAAGGGTATTTTCCGTCCGAAAATGCGCTATGCGCACCAGGGCGGGCAGAATCCTCCGCTGGTCATCATTCATGGCAATGCGCTGGACGCCGTTCCGGACTCTTACCGCCGTTACCTGGAAACGCGTTTCCGCAACGCGTTCGACCTGGCCGGCACGCCGTTGCGCATCGAATTCAAGTCTTCGCACAACCCTTACACGCAGGAAAGCTGATCCATGAGCCGCTTCTGGAGTCCCGTGGTCGGGACGCTCAGTCCGTACGTTCCGGGCGAGCAGCCCAAACTTCAGAACCTGGTCAAGCTGAACACCAACGAGCACCCCTACGGTCCGTCGCCGAAGGTGCTCGATGCGATCCGCGCGGCCTGCGACGACGCGCTCAAGCTCTACCCGGACCCGTCGTCCGACCGGCTGCGCCAGGCCATCGCCGAAACGGCTGGCGTGCAGCCCGGGCAGGTATTCGTGGGCAACGGCTCCGACGAGGTGCTGGCGCACGTGTTCCTGGCGCTGCTCAAGCATGACCGTCCGCTGCGCTTTCCGGACATCACGTACAGCTTCTATCCGGTCTATTGCGGCCTGTACGGGATCGAGTACGAAACGGTTCCGCTGACGTCCGATTTCCGCATCGACGTCGATGACTATCTGCCTGGGCGCAACGGGCAGGCCGGCGCCATCATTTTCCCGAATCCCAATGCGCCCACCGGCCGCGCGCTGGACGCGGCCGAGATCGAGCGCATCGTGGCCGGCAACCCCGACGCCGTCGTCGTGGTGGATGAGGCCTACGTGGATTTTGGCGGAGAGTCCGTCATTCCTTTGGTCACCCGCTACGACAACCTGCTCGTCGTGCAGACGCTGTCCAAATCGCGCTCGCTGGCCGGGCTGCGGGTCGGTTTCGCCGTGGGCAGCGCCGCGCTCATCGAAGGGCTGGAACGGGTAAAGAACAGTTTCAACTCCTACCCCATCGACCGTCTGGCGTCTGCCGGCGCGGTGGCGGCCCTGGAGGATACAGAGTACTTTGAGAAGACTCGCCTGGCCGTGATCGAAACCCGGTCGCGGATGACGGCGGGCCTGCAGGCGCTGGGCTTTGAGGTGCTGCCTTCTTCCGCGAATTTCGTGTTCGCGCGGCACCCGTCGAAGGACGCTGCGGGCCTGGCCGCCGCCTTGCGCGAGCGCAGCATCATCGTGCGCCATTTCCGCCAAGCGCGCATCGATCAGTTTCTGCGCATTACCGTGGGCACCGAGGCACAGTCCGAACTGTTGCTGAACGCGCTTGCGGAGGTCCTGCAGGCGTGAGGGCCGGAGCGTTCCAGCCGGAAAACTCTGGTGTCACTTTTTGCATCCTGGCCAAGTAGCACGGGCCGGGAAAACCCTGTAGAGTACATGTTTCGGCGTACCCCACCAGTTCACAAGTACGCCATCATTCAATAACAAACAAATGGAGCCTGGCCAATGAGCAATAAAGGGCAAACTCTGCAAGATCCGTTCCTGAACACGCTGCGCAAGGACCATGTCCCCGTGTCGATCTATCTGGTGAACGGCATCAAGCTTCAAGGGCAAATCGAATCCTTCGACCAGTACGTGGTGCTGCTGCGCAATACGGTCACGCAAATGGTTTACAAGCATGCCATTTCCACCGTCGTTCCCGCGCGCGCCGTGAATTTTCAGGTGGAAGTCCCTGCTGAGTAATCTCGCTCCAGCTTTACCTTTTATTGCCCGCCAGACGGCTGACGTCGGCGGGCATTTTCGCTTTGGCTCCAATATGGTGCATGTATGCGCGCTTTGATCATCAGCGTGGATCTGGGAAATCCGGACTTCGCGGCCCATGCGGAGGAATTCGCGATGCTGGCCAAGGGCGCTGGCGCGGAAATCGTCGGCACCCTGACCGCGCGGCGCGACCGGCCCGACGCGAAGTTCTTCATTGGTTCGGGCAAGGCCGACGAGGGCGTCGCCATGGCGCAGGCGCTGCTGGCCGATATCGTCCTGTTCGACCAGCCCTTGTCGCCCGCCCAGCAACGCAACCTGGAACGCGCTTTCAACCTGCGCGTGGTGGATCGCGTCGCGCTCATCCTCGACATTTTCGCCCTGCGGGCCAAGAGCCATGAGGGCAAGCTGCAGGTCGAGCTGGCCCAGCTGCAGCATCTGGCCACGCGCCTGACCCGCCTGTGGTCCCACTTGGAACGGCAGCGCGGCGGTATCGGCATGCGAGGGCCGGGCGAATCCCAGCTGGAAATGGACCGGCGCATGATCGGCGCCAAGGTCAAGGTGCTGCGCGAACGCCTGGACAAGGTCGAGCGCCAGCGCGTGACCCAGCGCCGCGCGCGCGCCCGGGGCGGCGCCCTGTCGGTGTCGCTGGTCGGGTATACCAACGCCGGCAAGTCCACGCTGTTCAATGCGCTGACCCGGGCCGACAGCTATGCCGCGGACCAGCTTTTCGCCACCCTGGACACGACCACACGCCGCATCTGGATAGAAGGGGCAGGGTCGGTCGTGGTGTCCGATACGGTAGGGTTCATCCGCGATCTGCCTCACGGCCTGATCGCGGCGTTCCGCGCCACCCTGGAAGAAACCGTGCATGCCGATCTGCTGCTGCACGTGGTCGATGCTGCCAGCCCGCAGCGTGATGAGCAGATTTTCGAGGTCAATAAAGTGCTGGCGGAAATCGGCGCGGCGTCCATTCCCACCATTCTTGTATACAACAAGATTGACCGGGCGGGATTGGAACCCCGGGTAGAGCGCGATGCACATGGTACGATTGCGCGAGTATTTGTAAGCGCCACCGAGCGCGCCGGTTTGGACGCGTTGCGCGGGGCAATTGCGGAGACCGGACAGATTGTGGGAAACAATGCCGCGAATTATCAAACTCTTCAATCTGAATGACCCCGGCTGGGGTCGTGGGAACAATAACGGCTCCGAGCCGCCGCCGAAGCGGCCGCAAGGCAACGGAGACGGTCCTCCCGATCTGGACGAGGTCTGGCGCGATTTCAATAATCGCATCGGGTCCTTGTTCGGGCGCAAGGGCGGGGGCGGCAACAATCGCCCCGGCAACCGGGGCGGCATGACGCCGCCTTCGCCGCGTGGAGCGCGCATCGGCCTGGGCGTCGTCGCTCTGGTCGCAGTCGGCATCTGGCTGGCCAGCGGCTTCTACATCGTGCAGGAAGGTCAGGTCGCCGTCGTGACCCAGTTCGGCAAATACAAGAGCACGTCCCAAGCCGGCTTCCAGTGGCGCATGCCTTACCCGATCCAGGGCCACGAGATGGTCAACGTGTCGCAACTGCGCACGTTCGAGGTCGGTTTCCGCGGCGGCGCGCGCAACAAGGTCTTGCCCGAAGCGCTGATGCTCACGACGGACGAGAACATCGTCGACATGCAGTTCGTCGTCCAGTACCGCCTGCGCGCCGACGGCGCGCCCGACTACCTGTTCATGACCCGCGATCCGGATGAATCCGTCCGCCAGGCCTCCGAAACGGCCATGCGCGAAATCGTGGGCAAGCAGTCGATGGACTTCGTGCTCTACGAGGGCCGTACCGCGGTCGCCTCGCAAGTGCAGACCCTGATGCAGCAGATCCTGGACCGCTACCAGACCGGCGTGCAGATCAGCACCGTCGCCATCCAGAACGTGCAGCCGCCCGAGCAGGTTCAGGCCGCGTTCGACGACGCCGTCAAGGCAGGCCAGGACCGCGAGCGCCAGATCAACGAAGGCCAGGCGTACGCCAACCAGGTCGTGCCGCTCGCCAGCGGCCAGGCTTCCCGGATGCTCGAGCAGGCCGAAGGCTACAAGGCCAAGGTCGTCGGCGACGCCCAGGGTAATACGTCGCGCTTCACGAGCATTCTCGGCGAATACGAGAAGGCGCCGGCGGTCATGCGCCAGCGCATGTACCTGGATAGCATGCAGGAGATCTTCACGCGCGCCAGCAAGGTCATGGTCGACACCAAGAGCAACAACAACATGTTGTATCTGCCCTTGGACAAGATCATGCATCTGGCCGCCCAGGACGCCAGCAAGTCCAGCGCCGGCAGCGCCGGGTCGTCCGGCTTGTCGAGCCAGCCCGTCCAGTCGCCGCTGCGTGGCAGCGCCGCGCCGGTGCCCCAGTCTTCCGGCAGCAGCAATAGCAACACGCTGCCCCGCGACCGTACGTCGCGCTAACCCGGAGGAGTCCTGATCATGCAACGTCTCATGCCTGTCCTGGTCGGCCTGCTCATCGTGCTGGCCGCCCTTTCTTCCTGCGTCTTCGTCGTGCGCGAGCGCGACTACGCCCTCGTGTTCTCGCTGGGTGAAGTGCGCAAGACCATTAGTGAACCCGGCCTGTACTTCAAGGCCCCGCCGCCGTTCCAGAATGTGGTGACGCTCGACAAGCGCATTCTGACCATCGAAACCAACGAAGCCGAACGCATCCAGACTTCCGAAAAGAAGAACCTGCTGATCGATTCCTACGTCAAGTGGCGTATTGCGGACCCCCGCCAATACTACGTCTCGACGGGCGGCAACGAGCGCGTGGCGCAAGAACGCCTGCAAGCGCTGATCCGCGACGCGCTCAACGCATCGGTCAACGTGCGCACGGTGCGCGACGTGGTCTCGACCGAGCGCGACAAGATCATGGCCGAGATCCTGACCAACGTGGCCAAGCGCGCCGAGCCCATCGGCGTGCAGATTGTCGACGTGCGCCTGCGCCGTATCGAATTCGCGCCGGAAATTTCGGAATCGGTGTATCGCCGCATGGAAGCGGAGCGTACCCGCGTCGCCAACGAGCTGCGTTCCATCGGTGCCGCCGAAGGCGAGAAGATCCGCGCCGAAGCCGATCGCCAGCGCGAAGTGATCGTGGCCCAGGCGTATGCCAAGGCCCAGGGCGTCATGGGCGAGGGCGATGCCGCCGCGGCAGCGATCTACGCGCAGGCCTACGGCAAGAACCCGCAGTTCTACACGTACTACAAGAGCCTGGAAGCCTACCGCGCTTCGTTCTCGAAGCCGGGCGACGTGCTGGTGGTCGACCCCAGCTCCAGCTTCTTCCAGTTCATGAAGGACCCGGCCGGCGCCGCCCTGGCTCCGGTCACCGTGCCGGCCAAGTAAGGCGGCACCGGCAATGCGGTAAGCAAAGCCCCTTGGATTTCCAAGGGGCTTTTCACTTTCCGGCGGGCAGGGCACCGCTCTGCCAGATTATGGGGGACGGTTTCGCGCGCGGGCAATTCCGGCTGGCGCTGGGCGCCGAACCATGTACAATACCGCGTAAGCTAGAAAACATTCCGCAGCGGCTGAGCGGGCTTACGCCCCTCAGCCGCTTTTCGTTTGGGCGACGCCCATGCATCACTTGGCGTTATTCAGGTAAATATTCATGGGTAACTGGTTGCTGCCCGAGAGCCTTGCCGACGTACTTCCGGCAGAGGCCCGGCGCATCGAGGAATTGCGCCGCGAACTTCTCGATCTGTACCGCACGTACGGCTTCGAACTGGTCGCGCCGCCCCTGGTCGAATACATCGATTCGTTGCTGTCCGGTACCGGCAGCGATCTGGATCTGCGTACGTGCAAACTGGTCGACCAGCTGTCCGGCCGCACGCTGGGCGTGCGCGCTGACATGACTCCTCAGGTCACGCGCATCGACGCGCACTTGTTGAACCGCGCGGGCGTCACCCGCCTGTGCTATTGCGGCAACGTGCTGCATGCCCGTCCGGCGGATCTGCTGTCCAGCCGCGAGCTGCTGCAGATCGGCGCCGAGATCTACGGCCATGCCGGCTCCGAGGCCGACCTGGAAATCATCCAGCTCGTGCTGGAAACGGTGGCCATCGCCGGCGTGCGCAATCCGCGGCTGGATCTTTGCCATCCCGGCGTGCTCCGCGCCATCCTGGAGTCGGACTCCGCCCTGGCCGCGCTGTCGGAAGAGGTCATCCTCCTGATGCGCGAAAAGGACGTTCCCGGCCTGGTCGAACTGTCGGCGCGCGCGCGCGGCATGCGCGCCGAGACGCTGCAGGCCTTGAAGCTGCTGCCCAATCTGTACGGCGGTCCGGAAGTGCTGCAGGAAGCCCGCCGCGATCTGCCCTTGCTGCCTGGCGTGGCCGCCGCGCTGGACGCGCTGCAGGCCGTGGTGGATGCGATGCCCAACGTGTCGTTCGGCGTCGATCTGGCCGATGTCGGGGGCTATGGCTACCATTCCGGCGTGAAGTTCGCGCTGTACGCTGAAGGCTGGCGCGATGCGCTGGTCAGCGGCGGGCGTTATGACGACGTCAGCCGTGCATTCGGGCGTGCGCGTCCGGCCACGGGTTTCAGTCTTGATTTACGCAAGCTGGCGGCGGGTTTGGCGCCGGCGGAACGGGCACGCGCGGTTCGCGCGCCCTGGGGGCAAGCCCCCGCCTTGACCGAGGCGGTTCGCCGTCTGCGCCGGTCGGGGGAAATTGTCGTTCAGGTATTGCCCGGCCACGAGCAGGATCAGGACGAATTCGTTTGCGATCGCGAGCTGGCGCTGGAAGATGGCGCCTGGACGGTCAGAACGCTGTGACTAACTCCCTCTCGGAAACGAGGGGGCCGCGGGGAGATTTCCGGATTTCCCGAGAAACTCGATATTGATTCGTAACATGAGCAAGAACGTAGTCGTAATCGGCACCCAGTGGGGTGACGAGGGCAAGGGCAAGATCGTCGACTGGCTGGCGGAATCCGTCCAGGGCGTGGTCCGCTTCCAAGGCGGTCACAACGCCGGCCATACGCTGTGGATCAACGGCAAGAAGACGATTCTTCGCCTGATCCCGTCGGGCATCATGCATCCCGGCGTCACCTGCTTCATCGGCAACGGCGTCGTGCTGTCCCCGGAAGCCCTGCTCAAGGAAATCGAAGAGCTTGAGGCCGCCGGCCTGGACGTGCGTTCGCGCCTGCAGATTTCCGAAATCTGCCCGCTGATCCTGCCGTACCACGTTGCCATCGACAAGGCGCGCGAAGCGCGCAAGGGCGAAGGCAAGATCGGCACGACCGGTCGCGGCATCGGCCCCGCGTACGAAGACAAGGTCGCCCGCCGCGCGCTGCGCGTGCAGGACCTGTTCAATCCCGCCTTGTTCGACGAAAAGCTCGCCGAGGTGCTGGATTACCACAACTTCGTGCTGACCAAGTACCTGGGCGCCGAGGCGGTTTCCGCCAACGAAGTGCGCGACCAGGCCATGGCGCTGGCCCCGGCTATCGCCCCGATGGTCAAGGACGTGTCGAGCAACCTGTTCGCCATGCAGCAGGCAGGCCAGCGTCTGCTGTTCGAAGGTGCGCAGGGCGCTCTGCTGGACGTCGATCACGGCACCTATCCCTTCGTCACCAGCAGCAATTGTGTTGCAGGCGCGGCCTCGGCCGGCGCCGGCGTCGGCCCCCAGCAGCTCGACTACGTCCTGGGCATCACCAAGGCTTACACGACCCGCGTCGGCTCGGGCCCGTTCCCCACGGAACTGGTCGACGAGATCGGCACGCGCCTGGCCACCATCGGCAAGGAATTCGGTTCGGTCACCGGCCGTCCGCGCCGCTGCGGCTGGTTCGACGGCGCTGCGCTGAAGCGCTCGGTCCGCCTGAACGGCATTTCCGGCCTGTGCATCACCAAGCTGGACGTGCTCGACGGCCTGGAAACGATCCAGCTGGGCGTCGGCTACCGCGTCAACGGTGAATTCCGCGACGTGCTGCCCTACGGCGCGCACGCCGTGGCGCAGGCGCAGCCGGTGCTGGAAGAGCTGCCCGGCTGGAGCGAATCCACCGTCGGTATCACCGAATACGACAAGCTGCCCCAGGCGGCCCGCCGTTACCTGGAGCGCGTGGCCGAAGTCTGCGGCGTGCCTATCGACCTGGTGTCGACCGGCCCCGACCGCAACGAAACCATTGTGCTGCGTCATCCCCTGAAGGGCTGACATCGGGTTATTATTCGTAAGGCCGCCGCCGGTCTCACACCGGCGGCGGCCTTTTCGTATCTTTAAGCAGGAGATGCTTGCCTATGAGCACGCCGACCAATGATGACAGCCATCTGTGGGTGACGTGGGACGACTACAACCGCCTGATCGAGCGCCTGTCCTTGCAGGTGCATCAATCGGGTTGGAAGTTCGACAAGATTCTTTGCCTGGCGCGCGGCGGCATGCGCGTAGGCGATGTTATGTCCCGGATTTTTGACGTGCCGTTGGGCATTCTGGCCACCAGCAGCTATCGCGAAGCGGCCGGCACCAAGCAGGGTGATATGGATATCGCCCAGTTCATCACCATCACGCGCGGCACCCTGTCCGGGCGTGTGTTGCTGGTGGACGACATGGTCGATACCGGCAAGACCTTCAGCAAGGTCTACGATCACCTCAAGAGCCAGTTCACCGACATTACCGAACTGCGCAGCGCCGTGCTGTGGTGGAAGGGGCATTCCCAGGCCACGCCCGACTACTACGTCGACAAGCTTCCTACGAACCCGTGGATCCACCAGCCTTTCGAGGATTACGACAGCCTGCGTCCGCACCAGCTCGAGGCCTGGATCCGCAAGGGTTCCCAGGCTTGAGCCCGGCGGCCGGGCAGGGAGGGGTGCCTGGCGGCGTTCAGGCGCCGGACTGTCCTCCTAGTAGTCAAAATGGCCGTGCCCGTGCTAGAATCGCTGGTTATCGCTAAACCGAACTTGGCTTGTTACTCTTTGGGTAGTCTTTGGGTAACGGAAACAGCCAGCTGGAACCCGGTTCCCAGTTCGCGGCACTTGCCTCTGTTGGTATGATTTTCGTGTCATCGAGGGCGGTCTTCGCGTACCTGGGCCCGCGCAGCGTTGCTGGTAAGCAAGCCAGGTTTGTCATCAACTTTTGTTACCCTACAAGCAGGCCAATCACTTTATGCCTATCGTTCGACTGAAGGAAAACGAACCGTTTGAAGCCGCTCTGCGCCGCTTCAAGCGCACCATCGAAAAGACCGGTTTGCTCACCGAGCTGCGTTCGCGCGAGTTCTATGAGAAGCCCACGGCTGAGCGCAAGCGCAAGCACGCCGCCGCCGTGAAGCGCCACTACAAGCGCATCCGTAGCCAACAACTGCCCCCGCGCCTGTATTGATTTTTGATTCCCGAATCTATTGATTCCAGAATCATTCATCCAGGATTTGCTCGCCCGAGTCGACGTCGTCGACATAGTCGGGCGATACGTGCAGTTGAGAAAGGGCGGGGCCAACTTGCTTGGCCTGTGCCCTTTTCATAACGAAAAAAGCCCGTCGTTCACTGTCAGTCCCACCAAGCAGTTTTATCACTGCTTCGGCTGCGGAGCACATGGCAGCGCCATCACCTTCCTGATGGAACACACGGGCGCCAGTTTCCCCGAGGCCGTGCGCACGCTCGCCGGCTCGGTGGGAATGACGGTCCCCGAAGAAAACCGCAGTCCACGCCAGCAGCAGGAATCCGCGCGTCGCAAGGCCGAGGAGTCCCGCCATACGCAGGTGCTGGATGCCGCCCAGGCGCATTACCTCAAGCAGTTGCGGGCGTCGCCCGCGGCGATCCGCTACCTGAAGCAGCGCGGCCTGACCGGCGAAATCGCAGCGCATTTCGGCCTTGGTTGGTCCGGCACGGACCGCCACGGTCTGTCGCATGTCTTTCCCAGCTACGAAGATCCTGTCCTGGTGGAATCGGGCCTGGTCATCGAATCGGAAGACGGGCGCCGCTACGACCGTTTCCGGGAACGCATCATGTTCCCGATCCGCAATGCGCGGGGCAGCCTGATCGGGTTCGGCGGCCGCATCATCGGCAAGGGCGAGCCCAAGTACCTGAATTCGCCGGAAACTCCGCTTTTTTCGAAGGGCCACGAGCTCTACGGGCTGTGGGAGGCGCGCCAGGCCATCCGCCAGGAAGGGCAGGTGATCGTGGTCGAAGGCTACATGGATGTCGTCGGCCTGGCGCAACAGGGCATCGCGAACGCGGTGGCCACGCTGGGTACCGCCACTACGCCGGACCACGTAAAGAAGCTGCTGCGCACCAGCGACAAGGTGATCTTCAGCTTCGACGGAGACGGGGCGGGGCGCCGCGCCGCCTGGCGTGCGCTGCAGGCTTGCCTGCCGGTGCTGCGCGACGACATCGCGATCCGCTTCCTGTTCCTGCCGTCGGAGCACGATCCCGACTCGTACGTGCGCGAATTGGGATCGGAGGCGTTCCGCGCCTGCCTGGGTGATGCGGTGGCGCTGTCGCGCTTCCTGCTGGATGAGCTCGCCTCGCGCCACAACATGGATGAGGCGGAAGGCCGGGCAAGCTGCCTGCACGAGGCCAAGCCATTGCTGGCCTCCATTCCCGAATGCGCGCTGCGCGTGCAGATCGAACGGGAAATGGCCAAGCTGGTCCAGCTGACACCCGAGGAAATGGCCCAGGTGCTGGCGCAACAGCCAGCGAAGCCTTTCGCGCCAGCCTCCCGGCCGGGCGAAGCGGCGCCGGCGGCCGGGCAAGGGGCCAGCCAGGATGTAGGCCCGCCGGACATCGGCTATGACTTCGGTGGACACGATTTCCACGACATTCCGGCCGAAGAGTCCGATTACGCGGACTACGGCCATTTCCCGTCCCAGGACGGTGAACCCGCCGGGGCTGGCGCCGCGCGCCCGGCCCGGCAGGAATGGAAGGGCAAGAGCGACTGGAAAGGCAAGGGCGACTGGAAGGGCGGCAAGGGCAATTGGAAGGGGCGGCGCGATAACGACGTGGGCGGATTCGAAGGCCGCCGCACCATGCCGTCGCTGGCCAAGCGCCTGCTGGGTTTGCTCCTTGCACACCCCGAACTGGTGGACTCCATGGGAGATCAGCAGCTTGAAGTCATCGACCATGGCCCCCATCTAGGTCTTGTAAGAGACCTGATCATGCTGGCGCAATCCAGCGGCGCGCGCCATGTTGGTGCTTTGCTGGAAGCGGCGGATCCCGATTCGGACCTGGCGACCGTGCTGAAGGGCCTGAGGGCAGACATCCTGTCCCAGGAGGATCTTCCCGATCCACAAACCGAATGGGACGACGCGCTGCGCCGCATCGAATTCGACGCCGCCAAGTCCGAGATGGCCAAGTTGGCTGCCAGCGGCTTGACGACCGAAGAGGGTCGCAAGCGCTATTTGGAGCTTTCCAGCCGCATGACCGTGCTCAAAGGTGCTGGAATACGCTAAATGCGCTAAAATCAAGGGTTTTCCGCGAGGCGGAGCGCTTGGCCTTGGGGTTTGGCCCCAAAGACTCTCGCGGACTCTGCGAAGAAGTTGAGCCCATGGATTGTGGTGTTTGCAGTCGATTGGTGCCGGATTCGTGCTGAATTTGGTGCTAATCCTGGCTCTGCAGGCCATTGGCGGATAAGTTGGCAGTACGAATGTATCCGGCCGGCGGAATCTATTCCGGCAGCCGGAATCTAATTGGTGTAAGGGTTTGACGCGGCACCTGGGGTAGTCGACCAAAATAAATGCGGATGCGTGCGTCAAATTTGTTACATGGTTAATTAATATAGCGGTGGATCAGGCAGTTCGGCGGCGGTTGTTTTCCGCGTAGCGTTAGTGGTTTGGGTGCTGTGTCTACTTAGCTGCTTGGGGCGATGACCCGACAAGCAAGCAACGCCTATTTATAGGCAGGCAGCCCCCCCAACGCCCGGAAAACCCACCGGCGAATGATGCCATGCACGCCAAGCGCCACTACGGTCATGCACCGGAACGGCGCAAGGCGGGCTCGACAGAGCTGGCGCTGCGAACAACGCAGCCGCATGGTTTCGGCCGGTTCACCAGTTTTACCCGTAATACCGCCGCGCTGGGCAGCCGTCCAGGGTGGCTTTATGCGGTGCAACATGCCCAATCGGGTTGCGACGACCACGGAAGCGACTATGACCACATCCACCGGCAAATCCTCCTCTGCAATTGATGCGACCGAAACCGCGGCCAAGACGGCCAAGCGTGCGGTAAGCATGGCGGCGGAAAAAGCACCCGCCAAGACGGCGGTGAAGGTCGCCAAGCCCGCTGCCAAGACGGCCGCCAAGAAGGCTGCCAAGACTGCTGCCGGCGCTGATAAGCCTGAAAAGGTAACGAAGGCTCGCGCCAAGAAGGCCGAAGACAAGCTGGCCGACCTGGTCGGCAGCGCGCGTCCGGCGCCTAGCGGCCGTCGCCCGGGCCGTCCCGCGAAGAACGCCAACAATGATTCCGATGGCTTCGACGATACGATGGACGGCGAAGGCGAAGTCCTGCCCGACCTGAAGCCGCCGAAGCGTGGCGGCAAGCGCGGCAAGGCCGATCCCAAGGACCTGATCGCTCGCGGCCCGGTGAGCCCGGAAGAATACGAAGCCCGCCGCAACCGCCTGAAGCAGCTGATCAAGCTGGGCAAGGACCGCGGCTACCTGACGTACGGCGAAATCAACGACCATCTGCCCGACGACCTGGTCGACGCGGAAGCGATCGACGGCATCATCAGCACCTTCAGCGACATGGGCATCGCGGTCTACGACCAGGCCCCCGACGCCGAAACGCTGCTGATGAGCGAGAACGCGCCGGTCGCGTCCAATGACGACGACGTCGAAGACGAAGCCGAAGCCGCGCTGACCACGGTGGATTCCGACTTCGGCCGCACCACGGACCCCGTCCGCATGTACATGCGCGAAATGGGTTCGGTGGAACTGCTGACGCGCGAAGGCGAAATCGAAATCGCCAAGCGCATCGAAGACGGCCTGAAGCACATGGTCATGGCCATCTCGGCCTGCCCCACCACGATCAACGAGATCCTGGCCCACATCCTGCGCGTGCGGGAAGGGCAGGCGCAGATCGACGAAGTGGTCGACGGCCTGGTTGATCCGGAAGACGGCGAAGAATACGCCGGCGCCGGCGTCACCGCGGACGAAGACGAAAGCGACGACGGCCCCGCCGGCGGCATGTCCAGCAAGCAGCTGGAAGACTTGCGCGTGAAGGCCCTGGCCAAGTTCGACGAGGTCGGCAAGCAGTTCGACAAGATGCGCCAGTCCTACGAAAAGGACGGCTACAAGTCGGACATCTACGTGCGCGCCCAGGAGTCCATCCAGAACGAACTGATGGGCATCCGCTTCACCGCCAAGATGGTCGAGAAGCTGGCCGACACGCTGCGCCAGCAGGTCGAGGAAGTGCGCCAGCTCGAGCGCGCCGTCCTGCATACGTGTGTGGACCGTGCCGGCATGCCGCGCACGCACTTCATCAAGGTCTTCCCGGGCAACGAAACGAATCTGCAGTGGGTCGTGGACGAAGTGGCCGCCGGCCATCCGTACGCTGAAACGCTGGAGCGCCAGATCCCCGCCGTGCAGGAACTGCAGCAGAAGCTGATCGACCTGCAAACGCGCGTCGTGCTGCCGCTGAAGGACCTGAAGGACGTCAACAAGCGCATGGCCACCGGCGAAGCCAAGGCCCGCAAGGCCAAGCGCGAAATGACCGAGGCCAACCTGCGCCTGGTGATCTCGATCGCCAAGAAGTACACGAACCGCGGCCTGCAGTTCCTGGACCTGATCCAGGAAGGCAACATCGGCCTGATGAAGGCCGTGGACAAGTTCGAGTACCGCCGGGGCTACAAGTTCTCGACCTACGCGACGTGGTGGATCCGCCAGGCCATCACCCGTTCCATCGCCGACCAGGCGCGCACCATCCGTATTCCGGTCCACATGATCGAAACGATCAACAAGATGAACCGGATCAGCCGCCAGATCCTGCAGGAAACCGGCGCCGAGCCGGATCCCGCGACCCTGGCGCAGAAGATGGACATGCCGGAAGACAAGATCCGCAAGATCCTGAAGATCGCCAAGGAACCGATCTCCATGGAAACGCCGATCGGCGACGACGACGATTCGCACCTGGGCGACTTCATCGAGGACACCTCCACGCTGGCGCCTTCGGATGCGGCGCTGCATGGTTCCATGCGCGATGTGGTCAAGGAAGTGCTAGACTCTCTGACCCCGCGTGAAGCCAAGGTCCTGCGCATGCGTTTCGGCATCGAAATGAGCACCGACCAGACCCTGGAAGAAGTGGGCAAGCAATTCGACGTGACGCGCGAGCGCATTCGCCAAATAGAGGCAAAGGCACTGCGCAAGCTGCGTCACCCCAGCCGGGCCGATAAGCTCAAGAGCTTCCTGGAAGGGCAGTAATCGTTTCCTGGGCCTCTAGCTCATGCCTGGTTAGAGCAGCGGACTCATAATCCGTTGGTGCCGAGTTCGACTCTCGGGGGGCCTACCAAGTATTGACGCGGGTTTGCATGAGATTCATGCAACCCGCGTTTTCTTTTGCGGCGGCGCTATACCCTAGGTCGTGAAAGCGCAGGTGGCCCATGCCGACAGCGACGGCGGTGGCCTTGAACTCCCACGTAACTTCCATACCGATAGACTGGGCGTCCGTTCACATCCGGATCGCGTCAACCGTCAGAGGGAATCGCATGTTTCGCGACTTGGGTTGGTCTTTCTACAGTGTCTTTGCGCTGATTTGCGGCGTTGTGACTGCCTGGCTGCACTGGTGGGTGGTAATGCACCAAGGGCTATGGCCTTACATCATCTTCGAATTGATTCCTGGGCTGCCTGGGGTGGCTTCCGGTGTCTATGCCATTCACCAGAACGAGAGCAAGATAGCGTGGGCCGGCGTTCTACTGTCGCTGTCACCGCTGTTAACTTGGCTCGGTATCTGACATACGTCTTCTTGGGCATTTCCTCAGTGTTGGGGTGTCAGGCTGCTGCCTGTTCTGCTTCGCGGGCTTGCCGCAGAACGAGCAGAACGAAGAAAGCACGTCGATCTGTCCGTCGCGCTCGCTTTGGTAGCTTGCTTCCCGCATTGGTGCCGCCCCTGCGCGAATGGACATATGATGGTGCGTGACAGCATGTGCGCCATGCCAAACCGATCGACCCAGGCCTCCAGGCTGCGGTGGGCGGTCGGGGCCGGCGATCGCGAGAAAAGGGTTTCGAACCAGGGGACGGTGTGAGCGACGATTTGCCGCGGCGGGGCCGACGTGGACGACAACGGTGTGCCATGGTGCGCCGAGCGACGCTGGGCCTGGTGGTCGCTTGGCTGGTGCTGGTGGCTGGCGTCGCTCGATGGCTGTCCCAGGAGGTCGTGGCATCACGGCTGGACAGCCTGGCGGCCAGCGCCGAATACGAGGTCAAAATCACTGCGCGCGTGATGGATCGCTTGTTCACGGAAATGATCAGCGTGGCGAACATGGTGGCGCGCCAGGGCCAGGTGATTCAACTTGCCATGCGATACCGCACCGATCCGCCTGGCGCCGCCGAGCTGACTCGAGAGGAGCGGGCCGAGCTGTTCACGCGCGACCCGTTGGTGCGCAAGGTCGGCGATTTCATGAACCTGCTGGCCAGCGATCTGCGATACGCCCGCATCTACATGAACAACATGTCCGATGATACGGTGACGGCCAGCAACTGGGCCGAGGACGATAGCATCGTGGGCATGATCTATTCGGGCCGGGCCTATCTCAACGACGCATTGCGCAACGGCAACGGTAGTTACTTCGGTATCGCCCGTCTCAATAAAAGCCCGTCCTATTTCGTCGCCAGCCGTATCGAAGACGCGGACGACGTGCCGCAAGGCTCGGTGACCGTGAAGTTCGATGCGCCTGATGTCGCGCTATATCTGGCCGGGCGGCATATCGCATTGGTGGTGAATCGCCAGGGGCGAGTAACGACGGCCTCTTCCGCGCCCTTCATGCTGCGCAATGTGGCGGCGCTTCTGCCGCCAGATATGGTACTGCCCTCGGATGGAGACGAAGATCCGGGCGACCCGATGGATGTGCGCGCTATTGCGGATTCCAGTCATGCCGATCAATGGTTGATCGACGGCAAGCCGTATCTGGTGCGGCGCCAGCCGCTGTCGAATTCCCAGTATCAGTTGCTTGCGCTCGCCTCGCTGGACGAAGTGGCTCCGATGCGCAGGCAGCACATCCTGGCGGCCGCATTGGTGGCCATGTTGGGCCTGGTCCTGATCTTTCTTTCCAGCCACGCCGTGGGGCAACTGGTGATGCGCCGCCAGGATGAACGGCACGCGGCCAACCATGACGCGCTGACCGGCTTGCTGAACCGGCGTGCGGTCGTGGCCGAGCTGGATCGGTATTTCTCCCTGGCGAAGCGGACGCAACGGTCTGTGCTGGTCGCATTTATCGATCTGGATGGGTTCAAGGCAATTAACGACACCTACGGGCACGACATCGGCGATAAGTTCCTGATCGAGGTCGGCCGGCGCCTGTCGGCCGGCCTGCGTGCGGGCGACATTCTGGGGCGATGGGGAGGCGATGAGTTTGTCGTTGCCGGCCTGGTGGCTTCATCGAGCGCCCATGACCCGGACGCAGTTGTCGAAGCGATGCGCAAGCGGCTCGCGCCGCTGCTGAGCGGCACGTATACCTTTGACGAGTGCAGTTTCCACTATCCGGGCGCGAGCTTTGGCATCGTAAGCGTCGATCCCTCCGCCAGTTCGCTGGAAACCGTGCTCAAGGACGCCGATCAGCTCATGTATGCCGATAAGCAGGCAAGGCGGGCAATGCAGATGGCATAGCGTGCGCGCCTGCCCGCCGAAACGCGCGGAAGTGCCGGCACAACGGCCGCCGGCGATGGCGGCCGTTGCCCGTGGGGGGATGCGCGCTAACTACGCCGGGCGGTCAGCCATTGGCTGGACGGCAGCGGTTCGCTCGCGATCCGGATTTCACCGATGTTGCCCAAGAACCCGTCGGCGCGCTCGCCGTCCCAGGAGCCCGCGCCGACCACCCAGGGCATGGCGGCCGACACTGAGGCCAGGCCCGAGGCATTGCCCGAATTGCGCAGGACGGGAGCGCCTTCGATGTACATAATGCTTTCCTGCGCCGCCGGATCGGCGACGAGCGCGATGTGCACCCAGCTGTCGGCCATGATCTCTCCGGACCAGCTGGCTTGGGGAGAACGGGTTCCGGCTTGCGGGGTGACCACTTCCCACTGGATTTCGCGCAGGCTGGATACCGCGAACAACAGGGGAGGCGATTCGCCGTCGCCGCCGGAGAAGCCCGGGATCGTGTCGCGCCGGCCATCGCGGGTCATGATATTCATCCACGCATGCAGGCTGGAGCTCCAGTCCTTGTCGATCTTCACGAACGCTTCCACGGTATAGCCCGTGCCCGCGAAATCCATAGCGTTGAGCGGCGCCGATGCTTCGGTCAGGAAGTAGCTGAGGCGCTTGGCATTCTTGTCCGTGTTGGCAAAGCGCACGGAGCCCGGGGCGGCCGACAGGTAGTGCTTGTCGCTGGTCCAGAGCAGATCGTCCAGCTGCGCCGCCTGCACGCCGGCCTCGGAATTCAGCGCGGCGCGGCGCAGCGGATTCAGGCCGGCGCGATCTTCAATCACCTGGCCCGCGGCAACGGTTTGTCCGGCCGCGCCGCCGACGAAACGCCAGTGCGCGACGGTGCTGCCCACCTTCGGATAGTCTTCGGTATCCACCGGCGCGCGCGAAGCCGCGACATCGGGTTCGGTGTAGCCGGCGAGAATCATCGCGCTGGCGGCGTCTACGAGCGAGGCCCGCAGCTCGGAGCTCGGCCCGAACGTCTTGTTGAATCCCGAAAAGCGGGAGGCAAAATCCATGTCGATGGAGAACTGTTCGTTCCCGGTCTTCAGCACGGCCTGGTCGAACTGCGTCAACGTGTCGCGCGGCTTCTGCACGACCCAGGGCGAGAACGACAAGACATGGATCTTGTTGTGGGTGAGGTCGAACTCGTACAAGCGCATCAGGCCGTTTCCGCCCTGGTAGGCCATTTGGTAATCGACGACCATCAGCTCGACCTTGTTGCCGAAGTCATTGGTGCGCGTTCTGTGCGCGGCGCCATGGTGATGGCCATTGAGTGTCATGAAAATCTGGTCGTTGTCCCGGATCAGGCGCTCCCACAGCATGTTGCCGTATTCGGTGTCCAGCGGGCTGACGCCATCCCGGTCGATATTGAGAAGCTGGTGATTGACGAGAATGACAGGCAGGCCCGGATTCTCGCCGATGATGCGCCGCGCCCACGCAATGCCATCATCCGAGATGCGCCAGGATAGGGACAGGACCATGAACTTCTGCCCTTCGGCTTCGAAGACATGGTATTCATGGAAGCCGGTGGTATCGCGGCCGCCAAAAGTCGACATGCGTTTGGCGCGCGCGGTGTTGAACCATTGCAGATAGGGCTCGTTGCCCAGGTTGCGCTGCGCATCGGTGCCGCTGGATTGGCTGGAGGCATCAACATACTCCAGCGATTGAAGCACGTCGTGATTGCCGGCCAGGACCGAGTAGGGGACCTTGGCGGTTTCCAGCACCCGCATGGCCTGATCGGCCACCTTCCATTGATCCGGCTTGCTCGCCTGGTCTACTACGTCGCCGAGATGCGTCACGAACGGGATGTTCAATGCCGCGGCATTGGCAGCGATCCAGTATGTTTGCGCCATGAACGGCTCGCTACCGAACTTGCGGCTGTATTGGCTGTTCTCAGCCACGGTGGCGTAGCGGGCGTAGAACTGCGTATCCGGCAGGACGGCCAGGGCAAAGCGGGAACCTTTGCTGGAATCTTCGATG
Organism: Achromobacter agilis; assembly: GCF_900496965.1. Taxonomy (GTDB): domain Bacteria; phylum Pseudomonadota; class Gammaproteobacteria; order Burkholderiales; family Burkholderiaceae_B; genus Achromobacter; species Achromobacter agilis. The sequence continues at coordinate 42,965 of NZ_UFQB01000015.1, read as the reverse complement.
GGGCCCGGCTGGGGCGTTTCACCCGTGACAGGGGCATCATCGCCGTCATCATCATCGTCTCCGCCGCCGCAAGCGGTCAGCAGGCCAGCGCCAGGGATCAGGGCTGCGGCCAAGCCGCCACGCAAGAAAGTGCGGCGCGTGGGAACGCTCGGGGTAACAGCCTGCTGGCCCTTGGCTTCATCAAACTTCGACATTGCAAAAACATCCTGATTGGACACGAGGGCCTGTTTTATAGACCGCGCCAGTGACGCGGCCGTGACAAGGCGCAGCCAGGCGATCCGGCGGATCGACCGTGTTCTTGCGGTGCGCAATGCGCGTTGTCCGGTGCTCGGGCGCCGAGTGCAAACGAAAGCTCTCGCGGGCTTTCTTGTCTGGCAGTCTTCCTAGCGCGCATCGCCAACTGCTGTGTGCCACGGACGTGACGAAGCCGCGGCCAAGGCATCGAGCCCAAAACAGGGTAGGATTGCAACGCCCGCCCGGGCTGTTCCGGGCAGTCAGGATCGATAAAAAGAAAGGAGCGCTAGATGCTTGATACGTTTCCGAAGTTGCGCCGGGCCGGCGTGGCCGCAGCAATGCTCAGCGTGGCCAGCCTGCTTTTCGCGGGCTGCACGACAACCACCTCTCAGTCGACGGCCACGGCCGCCGAGAAAAGGCAGGAGCTGGACGCCGCCGCGAACGCCACCTTATCCAAGCTCTACGAGTCCTCGCCCCAGGCCAAGCAATTGGTGGAGCGCGCGCGCGGCGTGCTGGTGTTTCCCGCCGTGCTGAGCGCAAGCTTCATCGTGGGGGCCCAGCACGGAACGGGCGTATTGCGCGTGGAAGGCGCGGACAGCGGCTACTACAGCGTCACCGGAGGCTCCATCGGGCTGCAGGCAGGCGCCCAGTCCAAGGCCATGGTGCTCCTGTTCATGACGGACGGCGCCCTGGCCCAGTTCCGCAACAGCAGCGGCTGGACGGTAGGCGCGGACGCGACGGTCGCCGTGGCCAACGTCGGCGTCAACGGCAGCATCGACACGAATACTGCCCAGCAGCCCATCGTCGGCTTCGTCCTGAACAATGGCGGTCTGATGGCTGGCGTGTCGGTCGATGGCAGCAAAATCTCGCCGCTGCTTCTGTAACCGGGCCGCGCGGGGATGACAAACCGGGGCGCCTTTCGAGGCGCCCCAACCGTTTCTACAGGCCCATGGCCGTTTCCCAGGGCAATTTGGGGGGCAGGGCTTCGGTCATTGCATCGACGAACGCGCGGATGCGCGGCGATAGGTGCCGGTTGGGTAGGTAAACCAGCTGCACCGGCGTGCCGGGCGCGATCCAGTCGGTCAGGACGAGTTTGAGGCGTCCGTCCATGACGGCCGACTCCGCGATGAAACTCGCCATACGCGCGATGCCGGCTCCGGCTACCACGGCGTCCAGGATCGCCTCCGGGTGGTTGACGTTCAGGTTGCCGCCGGGCGTGATCGTGTAGCGCTCTTCTCCTTTCTGGAAGTCCCATTCGTGGTAGCGGCCGGTCTGCCACTGGACGTAGGCCAGGCAGTTGTGCCGTTCCAGGTCGGCCGGCGTGGCCGGCGTGCCGTGCGCATTCAGGTAGGCAGGGCTGGCGCACGTGACGTAGCGCAGCCGCGAGAGCGTCTTGGCGATGACCCGCGAGTCGGCGGTGACGCCGATCCGGATGGTGGCGTCGAGCCCTTCTTCGGCCAGGTTGGGAACGCGGTCGCTGAAATCGGAATTGATCGATAGGCCGGGGTAGCGTGCCGTCAGCGACAGCAGGGCGGGCATGATGACTTTTCTTCCCATGCCGACGGGCGCATGCACGCGCAGCTTGCCGCGGGGCGTCAGGCTGGCGCCCGTTACTTCCGCTTCCGTGGCCTCTACCTCCAGCAGGATGAGACGGCAACGCTGCAGCAGCAGCTCTCCGTCGTCGGTCAACGACAGGCTGCGCGTGGTGCGGTTCAGCAGCTTCACGCCCAGCTTGCCCTCCAGCAGGGAAACGCTTTTGCTGACGGCGGCCGGCGACACGCCGAGCCGGTGCGCGGCGGCGGTGAAGCTGCCGCTGTCCGCGACACGCACGAAATTGAGGACGTGCTTGAGATGCTCGATCAGGATGTACATGGCGGCCGGGCGTGGGAATCCACGCCATCTTAGCGATTCCTTCGCAGAAAGTTAAAGGTGATTTGCCCTAGGATCCGTTTATCTCTGGAATCCACCTCCCTACACTGGCCCGCAATGCTGGACATAACAGGAGACGAGGGTGGAGATCCAGAGCAGTGCACGGGCCGGGGCAGGACCCGAGCAGATCTATCTAGACGGCCTGGCGGCGGGCCGGTTCGAGATTCAACGCTGTGCCGGTTGCGGCCAGGCGATTTTCTATCCGCGCTGGATGTGCCCGCATTGCGGCGGCACGGCATTGGAATGGTTCGCGCCGTCCGGCAAGGGCGTGGTCTATGCCACCACCACCGTGTATCGCAAACCGGAGCAGGGCGGCGACTACAACGTATGCCTCGTCGATCTGCAGGAAGGCGTGCGGATGATGAGCCAGGTCAGGACGATCGCGCCCGAGCGCGTGCGGATCGGGATGCGCGTGGCGGCCCGCATCGCCGCCCTGGGCGATGCCGCGCAAATCGTGTTCGAACCCTCGGAGGAAACGGCATGAACCTGCACGATTTGCGGGGCCGCGCGGCTATCGTCGGGGTGGGGCAGGCCGGGCTGGGGCAGGCCGCGGGCTACACCGAGCAGGAGGTGCTTGCGCAGGCGGCAATGACAGCCATTGCCGATGCCGGCCTGAGCCTCAAGGACATCGACGGGATCACCACCTGCAGCTCCCTGTCGACCATGTGGGGGATGTCGGTTGCCGAGTATCTCGGCATCCGGCCCACGTTCCTGGACAGCACCATGATAGGCGGGTCCAGTTATGTGGCGCACCTGCTGCCGGCTATGCACGCGCTGGCCTCCGGGCAATGCAATGCCGTCCTGGTGTGCTACGGCAGCACGCAGCGCACGGCCAAGTTCAACCGCGCCGACCTGACCCGGGTCCGGAAATTCCTGGATCCCCAGCCCTACGAGACCCCCTACGACCCGCCCATGCCGGTGGCTGCCTACGCGTTGGCGGCAAGCCGCCACATGCATCAGTACGGCACGACGCGCAAGCAGTTGTCGGAGGTGGCGGTGGCGGCGCGCAAATGGGCGCAATTGAACCCCGAAGCCACCATGAGGGATCCCTTGTCGCTGGATGACGTGGCCAGCGCCCGCTCGGTGTGCGAACCCTTTACGGTGCGCGACTGCTGCATGGTGAGCGACGGCGCCGGTGCATTCGTCATGACGCGGTCGGACCGGGCGCGGGACTGCGCCAAGCCGCCCGTCTACGTGCTGGGCAACGCCACCGCCGTGTGGAACCGCCAGGTGTCGTCCATGCACGACCTGACGGTGACGGCGGCCCTGGAGTCGGGCAAGCGCTGCTACGAGATGGCCGGGGTGAGCGCGAAGGATATGGACCTGGCCATGCTGTACGACGCTTTCACCATCAACACGATCCTGTTCCTCGAGGACCTGGGCTTTTGCGGGAAAGGCGAGGGCGGAGCCTTCGTCGACGACGGCGCGATCGCGCCTGGCGGGCGCCTGGCGGTCAATACCAACGGCGGCGGCCTGTCTTGCGTGCACCCTGGCATGTACGGCGTGTTTCTCATGGTGGAGGCGGTGCGGCAGTTGCGCGGCGAGTGCGGCGCGCGCCAGCTGAAGGAGCCGAACCTGGCGCTGGTGCACGGCAACGGCGGCACCTTGTCCAGCCAGTCCACCGCGATCCTCGGTACGGGGCAGGCGCTGTAGGCGCCGCCGGGTCCATCGACTTGGGAATATCCATGCTGAACAAAATCGTACCTTCCCTGGAGGCCGCGGTCGCCGGAGTGGCGGACGGCGCGACGCTGCTGATCGGCGGCTTCGGGGCGTCGGGCGTGCCGACGGAACTGCTGCAGGCGCTGCTGGAGACGGGCGCCCGCGAGCTGACCATCGTCAACAACAACGCGGGCAATGGCGAGCAGGGCCTGAGCCAGCTGATCCGGGCCGGACGCGTGCGGAAGGTGATCTGCTCTTTCGCGCGTTCGTCGAATCCGAAGAAGCCGAACGCGGCCGCGTTCGGGGAATGGTATGCCGCCGGCCGTATCGAGCTGGAGGTCGTGCCGCAGGGCACGCTGGCCGAACGGCTGCGTGCCGCCGGCGCGGGCATCGGCCCCTTTTTCACGCCTACGGCCTATGGCACCCGCCTGGCGGAGGGGAAGGAAACTCGCAGCATCGATGGGCGCGGCTACGTGCTGGAAACACCGCTGCCGGGCGACGTGGCGTTCGTAAAGGCCCAGTACGGCGATCGCGCCGGCAACCTGACCTACCGCTACGCCAGCCGCAATTTCGGGCCGGTGATGTGCATGGCCGCCCGGCTGGCTGTCGCCCAGGTCGACGAGATCATGCCCTTGGGAGACCTGGCGCCGGAGCATGTAATGACGCCGGGAATATTCGTGCAACGCATCGTCGAGTGCCGCCATGCCAATTGAACCCTTATCGCGCGAACGCATGGCGCAGATCGTCGCCGGCGACATCGCGCCCGCTTCCTACGTCAACCTGGGCATCGGCATGCCGACCCTGGTAGCCGATTACCTGTCGCCCGAGCGCGGCATCGTCCTGCACAGCGAGAACGGCATCCTGGGCATGAAAGGCCTGGCGCCGGGCCAGGCGGTCGACGGCGACCTGCTCAATGCCAGCAAGGACCCGGTCGCGCTGGACACCGGGGCATCCATCACCGACCACGTCGTGTCCTTCGCCATGATGCGCGGCGGCCATATCGACCTGACGGTGCTGGGCGCATTCCAGGTCTCGGCCGAGGGAGACCTGGCCAACTGGGATACCGGAAGCGAGGACTCGATCCCGGCCGTGGGCGGCGCCATGGACCTGGTGGCGGGGGCCAAGCGCATCTTCGTGATGATGCAGCACATGGACCGGGACGGCCGGCCGAAGATCGTGCCCGAATGCACCTATCCGCTCACCGGCAAGGGCGTGGTCGACCGCATCTACAGCGACCTCGCCGTCATCGACGTGACGCCGGACGGGCTGCGCGTGCGGGCGATGGCAGGGGGGCTGGATTTCGCCACGCTGCAGGCGCGAACCGCCGTGGCCTTGACCCTGGACGATGCGTGGATCGAATTGGCGCCTTGAGCCGGCAGGCGGGCGCCGCTATTGGAGGCGGTAATGAGTTGGACTCACGAGTTGGAAGAGCTGGAACGCCGCAAGGAATATTCCCTGCGCATGGGCGGTCCGGAGAAGATCAAGCGCCAGCATGACGCGGGCAAGCTGGACATCCGCCAGCGCATCGAGCGGCTGGTCGATGGCGGGTCGTTTCTCGAAGTGGGCGGACTGGCCGGCAGCGGCGAGTATGACGAGCACGGGCAACTCACGAACGTGGTGCCGTCCAACGTGATCATGGGGCGCGCGACGCTCGACCGGAAAAGCGTCGTGGTGGTGGGCGACGACTTCACGGTGCGCGGCGGGGCGAACGACGGAGCCGTCGGCGACAAGATGATGTTCGCCGAACAGATGGCGTTCGACCTGCGGCTTCCTCTTGTGCGCCTGATCGATGGCACGGGCGGCGGCGGGTCGGTCAAGAACATCGAGAAGATGGGCCATGCCTTGCTGCCCAAAATGAAGATATGGCCCTACGTGGCCCGCAACCTGACCCAGGTGCCCGTGGTGTCGCTGGCGCTGGGATCGGTGGCGGGGCAGGGCGCGGCGCGGGTCGCGGGCAGCCATTATTCGGTGATGGTGAAGGACACGTCGCAGCTGTTCATCGCGGGGCCGCCGGTGGTGGCCAAGATCGGCCAGCACCTGAGCAAGAACGAGCTGGGCGGAAGCGCCATCCACACGCGCAACGGCGTGGTGGATGATGAGGTAGACAGCGAGGACGAGGCGTTCCTGGCCGCCCGCCGCTTCCTGTCGTATCTGCCCGCTTCGGTGTACGACGTGCCGCCCCGGGGCGAGGTCCCGGCGGCCGCCGCGGAGCAGGAATGGCTGAGAACGGCCATTCCGAAGGACACGCGCAAGGTCTACAAGATCCGGCCGATACTGGACACCCTGTTCGATCCCGGCAGCGTGTTCGAGATCGGGCGGCATTGGGGCAAGGCGATCGTCGGCGGCCTGGCAAGGATCGATGGCTGGCCCGTGCTGTTCGCCGCCAGCAATCCTTATCACTACGGCGGCGGCTGGGACCGGCAGACCGCCGAGAAATTCATCCGCCTGGTTGATCTGGCCGAAACCTTCCACCTGCCGGTGGTGAACCTGGTGGATATCGCGGGTTTCCAGATCGGCCTGGAAGCGGAAAAGGACGGCGTGATGCGCGCCGGGGTGCGCGCCCTGACGGCGGTGTCGCAGTCGACGGTGCCGTGGTTCTCCCTCATCATGCGGCGCGCCTTCGGGGTGGCCGCCGGCGGCCACCAGAATTCCAGCCGGTTCAACTTCCGCTATGCCTGGCCCTCGGCCCAGTGGGGGTCGTTGCCCATCGAGGGCGGCCTGGAGGTGGCCTACCGGTCGGAAATCGAGGCGTCCGACGATCCCGAGGCCAAGCGGGCGGAGATCGAGGCAAAGGTGCGCAGCCTGACGTCTCCGTTCCGCAGCGCCGAAGCCTTTGTGATCGAGGACATCATCGATCCGGCGGCGACCCGCGCGCGCCTGGTCGAATTCGCGAACCTGGCCGCGCCGCTGCGCAAGCCGGGGCAGGTGGCCACGGGATACCGGCCTTGAGGCGACGTCCATGAAAAAAATACTGATCGCCAACCGTGGCGCCGCGGCCGCGCGCATCTTGCGCGCCGTGAAGGCGCTGGGCCTGCAGTCCGTCGCGGTGTATTCCGAGGCCGACGCCGATCTGCCCTATGTGCGGCAGGCCGACGAGCGCTTCTGCGTCGGCCCGGCGCCGGCCCGGGACAGCTATCTCAACCAGGATGCGCTGCTCGGCGTCATGGCGCGCAGCGGCGCCGATGCGCTGCATCCCGGCTATGGATTCCTATCGGAGAACGCGCAATTCGCCCGCCGCGTCGAAGCGGCCGGACACTGCTTCATCGGCCCTTCCTCCCAATGGATCGACGCGCTGGGCAACAAGGCCGCGGCGCGGTCGCTGATGCAGCGGCATGGGCTGCCTGCGGGCGGCAGCACGGGCATCCTGCCCGGAGCCAACTTGGCAGCCGTCCGCCGCGCCGCCGAAGCGCTGGGATTTCCGGTCCTGATCAAGCCGGCGGGAGGAGGGGGCGGCATCGGTATGGTTCCGGTCGAAGATGCCGGCTCCCTGGCGGTTTGCTGGGAGCGCGCCCGCGGCATGGCCGAGAAGGCATTCGGCGACGCTTCCCTGTATCTGGAGCGGTTCATCCAGGCGCCGCGGCACATCGAATTCCAGTTTCTGGCGGACCGGTACGGGAACGTCCTGTCCCTGTACGAACGCGATTGCTCCACTCAGCGCCGCTACCAGAAGGTGATCGAGGAGGCGCCTGCGCCCGCGATCGACCGCCAGGCCGTGGCGGACATGGCCAGCCGGTTGTCGGCGATCCTGGGCGAGATCGGCTATGACGTCATCGGCACGGTGGAGATGCTCTACACGCCCGACAGCGGCTTTTCCTTCCTGGAGGTCAATACCCGCCTGCAGGTGGAGCATGCCATTACCGAGGCGGTTACCGGCGTGGACATCGTGCAGGCCCAGATCCGCCTGGCCGCGGGCGAGACGCTGTCGGCGGTGATCGGGCAGAAACCGGTCCTGAAGGGGCATGCCATCGAAGCGCGCGTGTATGCGGAGGACCCGGTGCGTTTCCTGCCGTCGCCTGGCGTCTTGAAGGCGTTCGACCTGCCGGCCGCGCGGCCGGGGCTGCGGATCGAAACCGGCTATGCCGCGGGCAACCGGGTTTCCAGCCATTACGACCCCATGGTCGCGAAGATCGTCACGCATGCCGAGACCCGCGAAGCCGCCACCCGCGCGCTGATCGACGCGTTGGGCAATACGCGGGTAGAGGGCATCAAGACCAATATTCCGATGATTCTGCAGGTGCTCCGGTCCGAGCGGTTCCAGGCGGGCGCGATGACCGTGGACGGCTTGCAGGCATTGATCTCAACCGAGGCGATAAAGGAGCAAGCATGAAGAAGATTGTGTCGAACGTGGCGGGCCGCGTGGTGGCTTGTTGCGTAGAGGAGGGAGCGCAGGTCGGACCGGGCGACGAGGCGTTCAAGGTCGAGTCCATGAAAATGGAGATTCCCGTCGAGAGCGAAGCAAGCGGCCGTATCGCCAAAGTTCTGGTGGCGGTCGGAGACGAGGTGGAAGAGGGGCAGGAGCTCGCATTGCTGGACTAAAGCGGGCCGCTCCAGAAAAAACTGACAACAAGCGAGGAGACAATGTTCAAAACAATCCGTAGCGACGCGCCCGCATCCCTGGCGCGAAAGGCATCCCTGAAGGCCTTGGCCATTCTGGGATTGGCGGTGGCGCTGGGTACCGCGAACGCGGCCGAGGCGCAAGGCGCACAGGGCTATCCCGGCAAGCCGATCACCATCAGCGTCCCGTTCTCCGCCGGGGGAACCACCGATATCCTGGCGCGCGTGATCGGCCAGCGCCTGAGCGAGCGGTGGGGCGTATCCGTCGTGGTCGAGAACAAGCCGGGCGCCGGCGGCAATATCGGCACCGCGCAGGTGGCGCGCGCCGCGCCGGACGGCTACACGCTGGTGATGGGCACAATCGGCACGCATGCGATCAACCCCAGCCTGTACAAATCCATGCCGTACGACGCCATCAAGGACTTTGCGCCGATCACTCGCACGGCCATGGTGCCCAACGCCCTGGTGGTGCCCAAGGACGCGCCGTACAACACCGTCAAGGAGCTGATCGCCTACGGCAAGAGCCACCCCGGGAAACTCACCTTCGGCTCGTCCGGCCATGGCAGCACGCTGCACATGTCGGGCGAGACCTTCAAGATGATGACCGGCGTCGACATGGTGCACGTGCCGTACAAGGGCAGCACCCCCGCGGTGACGGACCTGCTGGGCGGGCAGATATCCATGATCTTCGACAACCTGCCGTCGGCGCTGCCGCACATCAAGGCAGGCCGCCTGAAGGTCCTGGCGGTGACCTCCGCCCAACGCAGCGAGCAACTGCCGGATGTGCCGACCGTGGCGGAAGCCGGCGTTCCGGGGTACGAGGTCGTCTCGTGGTTCGGGCTGTGGGCGCCTGCCAAGACGCCTGACGCGATCGTTGCGGAAATCAACAAGCAGGTGGTCGACATCATCCGGACGCCCGATATGCAGAAGCAGATCCGGGACCAGGGGGCCGTGCCCCAGCCGGACTCGCCCGCCGAGTTCGCCGCGTTCATCAGCAGCGAAAGCAAGAAGTGGGCCGAGATGGTGCGCCGCGCCAACGTAACGACCGAGTAGGACAACGACGTTTGCCGCCGAGTCCGCCGGCGTTTCCGGCGGACCGGCTTCGAGGAGACAGAAGCATGGAACGCATGATGGAAGGCAAGGTGGTGGTGGTGACCGGCGCGGGCGGGGGCATTGGCCGCGAAATCGCGCTGCAGTTGGCCGCGGAGGGCGCGAAGGTGGTGGTCAACGACATCGGCGTCGCGCTCAACGGCGACAACCTGTCCGCTGACGAGACGCCGGTGGCGCCGGCCGACGGCGTCGTCGCCGAGATCCGCGCGGCGGGCGGCACGGCGGTGGCGAATTTCGACTCGGTCGCGGCGCACGCATCGGCCAACGCCATCATTCAATGCGCCATGGATGAATTCGGCCGCATCGACGGCGTGGTCAACAATGCGGGCAACCTGCGCGACCGTTCGTTCCACAAAATGAGCGAAGACGAGTGGCGCTCGGTGATCGCGGTCCACCTCGACGGCACGTTTTTCGTCAGCCGCTCGGCGGCCGCGCATTTCCGCGAGCAGGAGGGCGGGGCGATGGTCCACATGACATCGACCTCGGGGCTGATCGGCAACTACGGCCAGGCCAACTACGGCGCGGCCAAGCTGGGCATCGTGGCGTTGTCCAAGATGATCGCGCTGGACATGGGCCGGTACAACGTGCGCTCCAACTGCATCGCGCCGTCCGCCTGGAGCCGCATGACCAGCTCCATTCCCACCGACACGCCACAGCAGCGGGACCGCGTCGAAAAGCTCAAGAAAATGGAGGCGGGAAAGATCGCGCCGATGGCCGTGTACCTGCTCAGCGACGCAGCGCGTGAAGTGAGCGGGCAGATATTCGCCGTGCGCGCCAACGAGATCATGCTGATGAGCCAGCCGCGCCCCTTGCGCTCGGTGCACTTCAGCGAAGGCTGGACGCCTCAGCGCATTGCGGAGATCGCCATCCCCGCGATGCAGAAGCACTTCTATCCCCTGGAGCGCTCTCCCGACGTGATGAGCTGGGATCCCATCTGATCCCGCTTCGACCGCCGCGCAAACGATTTCCGGGCAACAGGGAGGAGCGCCATGCGCCTGAGCTATGAGCAATTGCTGAATTACGAGCTGCCTGAAGTCCGGCAGCGCTACACCGCGCGCGACACAATGCTGTACGCGCTGTCGGTCGGCCTGGGGCAGGACCCCCTCGATCAGGCCGACCTGGCGTATGTGGGCAGGCAGCACGACCCGCTGGCGCTACCGTGGATGGCCGTGGTGCTGGGGTATCCGGGATTCTGGCTGAAGGCGCCAGAGATCGGAGCCGATACGGTGAAACTGCTGCATGGCGAGCAGGGGATGGAACTCTTCCACCCGATCCCGCCCGAGGGCGAACTGATCGGCAAGACCCGTGTCGTCGAGGTCGTGGACAAGGGCGAGAAAGGGCTGTTGTTGTACTCGGAGAAGTCGTTGACGGAAGCGGAGTCGGGACGGCTCATCGCGCGAACCTCCGCGACCCACGTATTGCGCGGCGACGGCGGCATGCCCAATGCCGGCAGGCAGGCGCGTCCCGCCCATGCCATGCCGGAGTCCGCGCCGCAATGGAGCGTGTTGGTGAGCACGCGGCCCGAACAGGCGCTGGTCTACCGGCTGAACGGCGACTACAACCCCCTGCACAGCGATCCCGAGGTGGCGCGGGCGGCGGGATTTCCCCGACCCATCCTGCATGGCATGTGCACCTTCGGTATGGTGGCCCATGCCGTGTCCCGGCAGTTGCTGTCCGTGGCCGGCGGCTCCCTGCGCTCGCTGTCCTTGCGTTTTTCGGGCCCGGTGTTCCCGGGCGAGACGCTGACGGTGGAAGTCTGGCGGGACGGTTCCTTCCGGGCGCGGGTCGTCGAACGCGGGTTGATGGTGATTGACAATGGGTTGATGCGGATGGGGTGAGGCTTCCTGTGGGGCGCGCGCCTTGCGGTTGTCAGCGGCCCGTCGGCATGGCAGGGGTACGATGCATGTCATGCCGAAACCTCCGTCGCAGCAAGCCCTGCTCAGGGTCGTCGCGGCCTGCTTTTTCAGCAGGCGGCGAGCTGGCACTGGATTTTCATGTTCAACGTGCCCATTGGGATCGCTGGCCTACTTGCGGTCCGGCGCTATCTGCCCGAAGACGCTTTGAGCGATGTGGCGCCGTTCGATGTGCTGGGCTGCGGTCTGCTGTCCCTGTGCATGGTGGCATTTTCGCTGGGGCTGGATCTGCCTGCGGGTGAGGCCCGCATGGCGTGGTCGGCGGCGCTTTTCGGGACCAGTGCGCTGACGGTGCTGCTTTACGTGCTTCACGCCTGGCGGCGCGAGAATCCGCTGTTCCAGCTACGCCTGTTCGGCGAGCCCAATTTCAGTGTGGGGCTGGCGGGCAATCTGGTGTGCAGGATCGGCAGCAGCGCAGTGCCTTTCTTGCTGCCGCTACTGCTGCAGCTTCAGCTGGGCTACACGCCCTTGCAGTCCGGCCTGATGATGCTGCCCGCGGCGATTGCGGGAACGGTCTGTGCGTGGGGGCGATCACGCTGTTGTCGGCCTGGATTTTTCGGCACCTGGATATGGCAAGTCTGCGCGCGGCATCAGGCAAGGCAGCCGGCTAGCCGATCACGCCAAGCGTTGCGGCAGCCAGCAACATGGGGCCGGAAATGGAAGAGCGCCCCAGCTCATGGTGAGTCTGAGGCGCTCCTGCCCGGCTTCGCACGCGATGGGTGTCAGACAGCCCGGCAACTCAAATCTACTGCTGGGCGGTAGGCCGAACAATAGGGAAAACCCTGGAAAATTAAAGGGTTACAAGATTTTCCCGCGCCGTACGAGGCGTTCTTCAGATCCGTCCTCTGAGCACGCCGGTCCCCGGCAATGAGACGGCGACACTTTTGTCCGCCTCGGTATCCGCGAATTGTCGCGCGCGGCCCGGAAATCGACACTGAAGCCTTCTTTCACTGTGTCGGGGGCGGATATGCCAGGGTTTCGGAAACGTCAGTTGGGTCAAGGCATGACCGAATACATCGTCGTCGTGGCTTTGGTGGCCGTGGCGGCCATCGCGGTCTACCAGTATTTCGGCCAGGTCGTGCGGTCGCAGACAGCCGCCATGGCGCGTGAACTCGCCGGAGAAGACGGCGGCACGGAGGCGCGCGCGGCGCAGCAGGCGGCGAAAAAAGCGGCCGCGCAAACCAAGGCCCGTTCGCTCAAGTCATTTACCGGCAACGCCGCGGACGCGAAGTGATCGGGTTCATCTGCGCATCGCCGAGTCGTCAGCAGGGGCAGGCACTGGTGCTGGGCATGCTGATGGCAACGGCCGCCACCGTGTCTCTGGTCGTCCTTTACAACCTGGGCCAAACCGTGGAATCGCGGGAGCGGTTGACGCATGCCGCAGACGCCGCCGTGTATAGCGGCGCACTCGAACAGGCTCGCACGCTCAATACGCTGGCCTACGTCAACCGCACGCAGATCGCGCATCAGGTGGCTATGGCGCACCTGGTTACGTTGGCCGCGTCCGCCCAGTACGCTCGCACCATGCAGGCGCAGCGCAGCCGCGGCAACCCGCCCGCCGGCCTGGTCGCCATGCTGTTCGGCCCCGATGCGGGGCTTGCCTATCAGGCGGGGCAAGCGGTGCCCGATGTCGAACGGGGGTTGGCCGCCGCGTTCGACCAGCACGACCGTATCGTCCATCAGGTGCTGGAAGCGGCGGCGGCCACCGCTATCGGCGAACTCCCCAAGTCGCGCGAGCGCATCATGCGCAAGGTGCTGTCCGCCAATTTTCCTGAAACGGTCTCGCAGGGCGTCGCGGGTGGCGGGGGGCGTCAAGGTCCGGTGCTGCGCCTGCTGTCCGATGGATGGCAAGGGTATGTCGAGCGGGGCCTGGCCACACGCAAGGCGGGCCTGTGGCCGGCCGTCGAGCAGGCCGCGGGGCGCTATGGCTTCCTGGACAGCCGCAGCGCCACTCGCCGCAATACCTGGATGGTCTCTCCCCGCTGCCCGTTGCATCGGCATGAGCTGCGCCGCCGCGGCTATACCTGGCTGGGTCCAGACGGGCGCTGGGGCGCCTTGGATACCCAGTCGTACCATGCGCTGCGTTCCAATCGCTGGGTCGGCTGCTATTTTCGCGAGTATGCGATGGGATGGGGAACGGCGCAGGGCGAGAAAAGCAAGGCTCCGCAGGGGCTGGAGTATGTGGAAGAGCCGCCCCTCGATTTTTCGCAGCAAGACTTCTGGCGTTGGGTCGAGCAGTCCACGTCTTGGGACATTTTCGGCGGCGCGACCAATCCCATGGCCAACTCCTACGCCATGGCCGGCGCGCAGCGCTGGCCGTCCCGGGGCTTGCCCGCGTACCGCGAAATCGCGCTGGCGCGGCATGGCGCACCTCTCCGTTTCGCGGTGGCGGTCAGGTTGCCGGGGGCAGCCTTGAAAACCACGGACGCTGGCAGTTCGGTCGCCGCATCTTCAGGCCGGTTCGCTTACGCCGCGCTGGGTAAGGCTGGCGGTGTTTCCGTGGTTTCGGCCGCCGAAACCTATTTCGTCCGCCCGGAGCGCCGGTCCGATGGGCGCGGTGAGCTTGCAACGCTTTTTCGGCCCTATTGGCAGGCGCGGCTGTCCGCCGTTACGCCGCAGGAGGCCACGCGGGCAGGGGAGGCGCCATGAACCGGTTCTCATTGCGGCAACGCGGCCAGGCCGTCGTCGAAGCGCTGCTGATGCTGCCGTTGTTGGCGCTGCTGCCATGGGCCATTTCGAGGATCGGCGGGTTGCAGTTTTCGGCGCTGGAAATGGCGCAGGCCAGCCGCAAGGCCGTGATGGCCGTCGCCTTGGGGCAGCCTCTAAAAGATCTTGGCGCTGCGGCGGCGGGCCCGACTGTGTCGGGCGGCGCGAGGCCATTGGCCGGCGTTGCGCCGCAGCGCGTGGCCGCCTTGCAGGACGCTTGGTTCGACGCGGGCTTGCAGCTGTTGTCGGCGGAGGCCCGCCAAGCCGGGCCGGATTCCCTGAGAATTTCCCGCCATACGCACGTCGCAACCGGAGCGGGCCATGCGCACGGGGACGCCGACGCGCAACGCCGTGTCGGTCAGGCGCCCGAATCCTGGCGCCGGGCGGAAACCGCCTCGTTGGCCCAGGCCCGGCGCCTGAGCTCCCTTGTCGACCGTCTGGATCGCCCTTGGCAGCGGCCGAGGCTGTCGCTGGACTGGTTGTCGGCCTGGTCGGACGTCGTGCCGGCGGACCGGTTGGGTTCGCGCGGAAGTTGGAGCAAGTGACTATGTGGCCCGCACCTCTCTTCTTCATCGGCTGCCGCGTCAGCGTACCGGAGCGGCGCCTTGCGGCTGCCCGCGCGGCCCGCGTGCTGCTGGCCTGCATGCTGGCAGCGGCAGGCGCGTGCCCCGCGACGGTCTCGGGGGCGGACTTCCCGGCAAGCCTCAACGACGAGGGCCGATCGGCGCGGGCAGCTTCCGGGCCGGTGTCGTTGGCGGCGCTGCGCCTGCCTGCCGGAACCCGTCACGAACTGCTGGGGGAACGCGTGTGGCTGCATGGCATGCCGGCTCAAGTGTTGGTGTTCGATGCGCCGCATAGCGCTCCGGAACTGATCCGCTTTCTTTCAGGCCGGCAGCCTGCGCTGGCCGACCTGAACGTGCTGCCCGGCCAGGCGATCCTGTCGGGGCAGGTCGGGCATGAGCAGTGGGTCGTGCAGATGGAAGGCCTGGGCCCGCGCCGCACGGTCGGCAGTATTTCCACGATCAGGCTTGACGCCGCGGCGGGTCCGCCCGAGCCGTCGTGGCTGCCCGCGGGCGCTCGGCTCCGGCTGGATATCGGGGTGCTGGACCAGGGCGTGAAGGTCACGGAGCGCATCTGGCAATACGATTCTCCGCCCGAACGCGTGGCTCCGCGCCTGGAGGCCGCTTTGAAACAGGATGGCTGGGAGGCGAGTCCCGCCGCCGATGGCGGATCGCAATGGTGGACCCGGGGGAAGGCGAGGCTACGCATTTCGCTGATGCCGCTGGATGCCGGCAGCGGGCTGTTGGCCAGCGGGTGGGCGCAATGACAAGCCGGATCGTACTGGTCGCCCAGCGGCTGCGCAGGACCAGCGTGTACGCATTGGCCCTGGCCGCGGGTCTGGTCTCGGCGTGGGCGGTGCGCGAGCACGTGCAGCAGCGGATCCAGGTGCTGGAAGCCAAGGCGCGCGTGCCTCAGGTAAGCCGCCTGGTTGCGGCATATGACCTGCCCGCGGGTACGCTCCTTGACGAAGCGCATCTGGCCGTGCGCGAGATCCCCGAGCAATGGGCGCCCCGGGCTAGCATCGATCCGCTGGACGTGGCGGCCGTTGTAGGCGCCACGTTGTTGGCCGATGCTGCCAATGGCGAACCGTTGCTTCGCTCCCACTTGACATTCAATGCGCCGGTTCCGTCCCTGGCGTCGCGGTTGAAGGCCGGGCAGCGGGCGCTGACCGTGGCGGCGGCCGATCTGGGCGGGCTGGGAGAGATGCTCCGCGCCGGGGACGCCATCGATATCTACGTCAGTTTTTCGCACCGGCAGCGGGAGCTCACGGTGCCCGTGCTGCAAGGCATGCGCGTGCTGGCTGCGGGCAGAGAGACCGAGGGGGATGACGGCAGGGGCGCCGGCAACATCACGCTGGCCGCCAGCCCCGATGAGGCCATGCGTTTCGTGGCGGCGCGCCAGGCCGGTGCGTTGACGGCTCTACTGCGCCATCGCGACGACGCAGCGGCGGTCGGCCGCGCGGCCCAAAGTGATCTTGCCTCGTTGATCGGGCTGGACCCGGAAGCCAAGGCAGCGCCCGGCGTCGCCATCCTTTACGGAGACCGGCTGGACGGGCAGGCAGGCGAACTTCTGCAGGATTCTGCCGGTTCAACCCCCACGGGCATCCAAGGAGGAACGCCATGATCCGCATTCTTGCAGCACTGGCAGGGTTGGTGGTGTGTCTGGCCGGCGCTTCCGCGCACGCCGCGGCCGAAATGCTCGAACTTCAAGTCGGAGAAACGCGGATCCTGTCGCATCCCGGCGTCCGGCGGGTGGCCATCGGCAATGGTCAGGTGCTTGGAGCGGTCGCGGCAGAAGGGCGCGATGTCGTGGTATTCGCCCGTGCCGAAGGCGTGTCGTCGATGCATGTCTGGACTGGAGCCGGCCGGGCCAAGGCCTACGAGCTGCGGGTCGTCCCGGCCGGGGCACCGCGCTTGCGGGCCGAGGTCCAGGCACTGCTGGCCCGCATTCCGGGGGCACGCAGTTCAGAAGTCGGCGGACGCATCCTGATCGAAGGCGACGATCTTTCCGACGACGACCGTTCCCGGATAGCAGCGCTGGCCGAGCGCTATCCTGCCGTGCTGGATTTCACGGGGCAGGTGGGGTGGGACCGCATGGTGCTGCTGGATGTGCAGGTGGTCGAGATTCCTACGTCCAGGCTGAAGGAAATGGGCGTGCGCTGGGACGGCATGAGCCAGGGCGGCATCAATGCGGGGCTGGCGTGGGACGCGGGATCCCTGGGGCGCCTGAACCGTCCTGGCGAAGCCGTGATCGAGACCGCCGGCCAGGCCTCCGCAGCGGCAGGCTACTTCGGCGTCAATGCGCTGTTGTCGGCCCGCATTGCCGCGTTGGCCCAGAGCGGTGAAGCCGTCATGCTGGCCCAACCTCAATTGCTTGCGCGCAGCGGCGCAAGCGCAACCTTCCTGGCGGGGGGAGAAGTGCCCTATGCGTCGACTGATTCCCGTGGCAACTCCACCACGCTGTTCAAGCCGTACGGCGTGTCGCTCAGGATCACGCCTCGCATCGACCGAAACGGGGTCATCCGCTCCTTGATCGAGGTGGAGGCCAGCTCGGTGGATCCCTCCTTGAGCGTGGCCGGCGGCCCCGCGCTGCGGACGCGCCGCGCATCCACCGAATTCAACGTCCGCTCCGGCAACACGCTGGTCATCGGCGGGTTCCTGTCGCGCGAGCGCGTCAGCGAGATCAATGGCCTGCCGTGGCTGCAGGATATCCCCATCCTGGGCGCCTTGTTCTCGTCGCGCCGCTACCAATTGCGCGAAACCGAGCTGGCGATATTCGTGACGCCCAAGATCATCTCGCAGGGCGAGCCGGCCATGGCGGACCGGGTGCGGCGGGGCCGCGACACGCTGGACGCGGCCTTTCCCGCGCCGCCCCGGCTGGGGACGGCAGTGCCTGCTGCCAGCGGCTGGGATCCCTATTCGGGCGCGGGTTCTCAATGGGCCGCGCCAGAAGACGCCCGCGTCTTGCACAAGGAATGAGGCCATGCTTGTCATAGAAATGACTTTCGAGGACGCCGCCGTGCGCCGGATGGAGGCCGCAGCGCCGCTATTGATAGGGAGGGCCGCGCAGTGCGGACTGCGCATCGCGAACTGGCGGGTGGGGCGGCAGCATGCCCGTCTGCTCCGCGAAGACGCCGGCATCGTTCTGGAAGACCTCGGCACGCTGGCGGGCACGATGGTCAACGGCGTCCGGGTGGTGCGCCATGCTCCCGTGCTGCCCGGCGATGAAATCCTGATCGGGCCATGCAAACTGCGCGTCTCGCTGCCGCAGGAGGAACAGTCCGTTCCCGAGGAGGCGCGCCCAGCCTCCAACGGCACGGCCGTCGGACGTGTACAGGCGGATGTGGTTCCGGATCTTTCGCCCACGCCGGTGCCGGCCTGGGTGCCGCAGCATCAGCAGCAGGAGCGCCGGCGCCTGCATGCCGCCCTGCTTGACGCGCTGGATTTGCGCCGGCGCGACGTGGCAGGCATGAGCGACGGCATGCTGCGCGCCGAGGCCGAACGCCTGCTGACCCATATCGTCGCGACCGATGCGGATCTTCCTCCGGACGCGGACCGGGCGGCGCTGTGCCGCGAGGTGCTGGACGAAGCGGTCGGCCTGGGGCCGTTGGAGCCCCTGCTGGCGGCGAACGACATTACCGAGATCATGGTCAATCGCTACGACGAGATCTACGTGGAACGCGGCGGCAGGCTGTCCCGCCATCAGGCGGCATTCACCAGCGAGCAGTCGGTGCGCTGGGCGATCGAGCGCATCGTAACGCCCTTGGGCCGGCGCATCGACGAGAGTTCGCCGATGGTGGATGCCCGGCTTTCGGACGGATCCCGTGTGCACGCCATTATTCCGCCCGTTGCCATGAAGGGCGCCAGCCTGACCATACGCAAGTTCCCACGGCAGCGTCCCCGCATGCCCGATCTGATCGCGGCAGGCTCATTGAGCGGCGCCATGGCCCAATTCCTGGCGCTCTGCGTGAAAATGCGCAAGAACCTCGTGGTTTCCGGCGGGACGGGTTCCGGCAAGACGACGTTGCTGAACATCCTGTCCAACGAGATTCCGGATGGCGAGCGCGTCGTCACCATTGAAGACGCGGCGGAGCTTTGCCTGAACCACGACCATCTGGTCGCACTGGAAGCGCGGCCCGCCAACCAGGAAGGCCGCGGGCGCATCGATATTCGCGAACTCGTGCGCAACGCGTTGCGCATGCGGCCCGACCGGATCGTCGTGGGCGAATGCCGTGGTCCGGAGGCATTCGACATGCTGACCGCCATGAATACCGGCCATGAAGGGTCATTGACGACCTTGCATGCAAACTCTCCGCGTGACGCCCTGGGGCGGCTGGAATCGATGATCCTGATGGCCGGCCTGGACTTGCCGCTGGCGGCCGTGCGCGAACACATCGCCGCCAGCGTGGATATCGTCATCCAGCAGGCAAGGCTGGCCGACGGGCGGCGCGTCGTGACGTCGATCGCCGAGGTCGCCGGCATGGAAAGCGGTCGCATACAGCTGCAGGACTTGTTCCTGTATGACCGCCACCGTGGTTTCGCGGGGTGCGGGGCACTGCCTGGTTTCGCCCGGGAATGGACGGACGGAGGCGCGGGCGTTGACGCCGCCTGGTTCTCTGACGCGGCTGGGCAGGAGGCCGGCGCATCGGCTTTTACGCAGGCTCTGCCATGATCTGGCTGGCGGCAGGGGGGGCGATGGTCTGTGCGGTCGTGCTGGCGTGGCGGGCGCAGGCCTGGTTTGCGCCCGCATTGCGGCGCTACCGGGAGGTCTACACCCAAGAGGCAGGCCTGAGGCTGAGCGAAGTGTTCCTGTTCATCGATCCTGCCCAGCTTTGGGTGGGCGCCGTGGCGTGCGCGGCCCTGGCTGCGGCATTGATCTTTTCCATCACAGGCAGCGGCGTCGCGGCCGCGATAGGCGCGGTGCTGGCCGCGCGCGTGCCTCGCGGGCTTGTCGATGCGCTGCGGCGCAGGCGCGCGCGCCGCTTCGAACAGCAGTTGCCGATGGCCCTGTTGATGCTCGCGTCGGCCTTGCGCGCGGGCGTGGCGCTGGCAACGGGCCTGCGCCACGTTGTCGAGCAAAGCCATGCGCCGTTGGCCCAGGAGTTCGGGCTGATGCTGCGCGAACAGCGCATGGGCGTGCCCTGGGATGCCGCGCTGGAAAACCTGCACGGCCGCATGCCGGCCGATTCGACCTCGCTGGTGGTGGCCGCCATGCGCATTGCCGCGCAGACGGGCGGCAATCTTGCCGAGGCGCTCGAGAGCATCGCCCACACTCTGCGCGCCAGGCTGCAATTACAGGCGAAGCTGCTGGCATTGACCTCGCAGGGCCGCTTGCAGGCTTGGATCGTGGGCGCGCTGCCGATTCTGCTGCTGGCGGTGCTGAATCGCCTGGAGCCAGAAATCATGGGTTTGCTATGGAGCACGCCCATGGGATGGGCGGTGCTGGCGGTCGTGGCCGTGCTGGAGATCGTCGGGGTGCTGTTGATCCGGCGCATCATCCGGATCGATATCTGACGGGAGAACTGCCGTGTGGCTGTATCTGGGGCTGTTGGCCGCCGGGCTCGGCGCGAGCTGGCTGGCGTGGGTGGCGCTGCAGCCGCTATTGCTGGAAAACCAGGGGGCTTCCGGGGCGCTGCCCTGGTGGTGGCGGGCGGCCTGGCCATGGGTGTCGGCCGTGGCGCCGCTGGCGGGCCCTTTGTGCTCGTGGCGCTGGCGCCTGCGCCTGACTCGCGCCATCGAGCAGGCATCACTGCCCGCCGGCATCGGCTATGCCCATCTGGCGGCGCTGTGCTGGAGCGCGGCCGTGGCGGCGGCCGGGGTGACGGCGGCGTGCGCCATCGCCATGACGCAGGCGCAGCCTTGGGAGTGGGGCGCTTGGGCGGCGGCGGCTGCGTTGGCCGCCGCCGCCGCGCCGGGGCTGTGGCTTCGGGATCTCGGCCGGCAGCGGCGCCGCGGCATCGAACGCGATCTGCCCTTCGTGTTGGACATGATGACACTGTGCGTCGAAGCGGGGCTGAGCGTGCAGGGGGCCCTGCAATTGGCAGCGCAGAGCGGGCCGCCCGGTGTCTTGCGCGATGCGTTGGCGGACGCCTTGGCGGAGATGCGGGCGGGTGTCTCGCGCGGCGCGGCGATCAAGGCCTTGGCGGAACGCAGCAACAGCCCGCTTGCGCGCAACTGGGCCGCCGCCGTGGCACAGGCCGAGGCGCTGGGGATCAGTCTGGGTCCGGTGCTGCGGGCGCAGGCGGCGCAGTGCCGCAGCGATCGCCACGTGCGGGCGGAGCAACTGGCGATGCAGGCGCCGGTCAAAATGCTGCTGCCCCTGATCGGCTGCATTTTCCCGTGCACGTTCATCGTGCTGGCCTTCCCGATCGCGGTTCAGTTGCTGCAGAGCGTGCAATGAGCGGCCGCGCGCCTTTGCCGTGGGGCCGCCTCCGGTTATTGAAGGTCACGCGCTGGCGCGGCCGGATGCGGGGGCTGCTGGGCAGGCCGCCGCCGGGGCCGCGTTCGGGCATCTTGCTGGCGCCTTGCGCCGCCGTGCATACCTTCGGCATGCGCCATGCCATCGACGTGGCGTTCGTCTCGGCGGCAGGCAGGGTGGTGGGGGTGCGCAGGGCGCTGGCGCCCTGGCGGGTGGCTTTATGCTTGCGCGCCGTTGCCGTCGTCGAGATGCGCGCCGGTGTTTTCGATGCCGAATACGGAGGTATAGGCGGGGTAGAAGCTGCAATACAGCACGCCGCCCGCGGCGATATTGAACGGGATCTGCAGCGTGCCCGCGAACTGCGGAGACAGGCCGATGGCCACCAGCAGGCCGGCGCAGAGGTCGATGAACAGGAATACCAGAACCCAGGTGGCGCCGTAGACCAGGAACGGCAATTTGTTGCGCCAGCAGGCGATGCCGGAGAAGAACAACGCCTGGACCAGGCGCAGCCCGTGCCAGGCGACCAGAACGGGCGCGTGCCAGAAGAGGGCCGCGATCACGACGTAGACGATGGCGAACAGCGTGAGAGGAACGGCCATCGCCGACAGGATCGGCTCCATGCTTTTCTCGACGGAGGCGATGCGCATCCCCTCGACCATTGCGTCGGTGAACGGCAGGAAAATGACGAGGCCGGCCACCATGCACAGCGCGGCATACAGCAGCCCCATCAGGAACAGCTTTCTGAAGACGCCGGGCTGCTTGAGCGGTTTGGCCCACATCGAGGGCAGCATGACGCGGTCCGCCTCGACATGCTTGCATGCGGACAAAGTCATCAGGGTGATGATGGGCATCAGCGCCACGACCAGGATCGGCCCGATGGGCGGCGTCGCGGTGGCGAAAATGACCAGTAGGCTGATGGCCATGGCCCAGGTGAACATGGCCAGGGGTTGCTTGCGGAACAGACGGAAGCCGTCTCGAACCCATTGCCAGCCGGATGCCGCGGGAAGGAATGCTGCTTGCATGGCTCTCTAGAAGGGGGAATCTCTCAAAAAGGGACGCTATATGCCATTATGGGGGGCACGACGGTTACGGCAATATGGGCAGCCCCGGGCGGTGGCGTGCCTGCAACACTCTTTCGAAGTGTCGTGGGTCATGCGGCTTGAGGGTCTGGGCCGGCCGGGGCACGAAAAAGTCGTACAGGCGCGATATCCAGAAACGCAGCGCGGCCGCGCGCAGCATCAGGGGCCAGACTTCGCGTTCGGCGTCCGTGAAGGGCCGTTCGGCGGCGTAGGCGCCCAGCCAGGATTCCACCAATTCGGGGACGAACTCACCCGTGTCCCGCTCGATGCACCAGTCGTTGACGCTGACCGCCACGTCGAACAGCCAGGTGTCGCAACCGGCGAAATAGAAGTCGATGATTCCGCCCATGAGCGGATCCTCGAACGTGCCGGCGAACAGCACATTGTCCCGGAAAAGGTCGCAGTGGGCCGGGCCGGTCTGCAGCGCCCGCCAGGCCGGCGTTGCCGCGGCGGCCTGCTGGGCGGCCAGCTCCGAACTCAGCAATTGGGCCTGGGCCGGTTCCAGGAAAGGCATGACCTTGGGCGCGGTTTCCAGCCACCACGACAGCCCGCGCAAATTGGGCTGGTGCAGCGGGAAGCCCTGGGCGGCCAGATGGGCGCGGGCCAGCGTGGCGCCGGCCAGGGCGCAATGCGCGGCGCCGGGGGCGGGTTCGTAGCCGCCGGGCAGGCGCGACACGATGGCGCAGGGCTTGCCGTGCAGCGTGGTCAGGCGCGTGCCGTCCTTCAGGGTCTGGGGGCGCGGCACAGGGATGCCGCGTTCGGCCAGGTGGTACATCAATTCGATATAGAACGGCAGCTGGGCCTGCGTCAGGACCTCGAACAGCGTCAGGACATACTCGCCGCGAGTCGTATACAGGAAATAATTGGTGTTCTCGATACCCGCCGTAATCCCCCGCAGCGAGACGAACTCGCCCAGGTCGAAATGCGCCAGGAGGGCGCGCGCGTCGTCTTCGGATACGGGAGTGAATACGGCCATTGATATGCGGGAGTTAAGGGTTAACGGACGCTTGGACATGCCTGTGCGGCGGCGCAATTTTAGACCACATGGCGGGCGGGCCTTTCCGGCGTTCGGGGGGCGGACGGAACCGGCCGCCGGACATAATCCCGCCAAGCACCGTAAAATACCGCATCCCCTTGTTTTGTAGAGTGATTCTTGGACTCCCCCGACTGGCGGCTGTGCGTCGCCCCGATGATCGATGTGACCGACCGCCACTGCCGCTATTTCCATCGGCTGCTGGCGCCGCGCGCGCGCCTGTACACGGAAATGATTACCACGGGCGCGCTGCTGCATGGCAATGTCGAGCGTCACCTGGATTTCGACGAGGCCGAGCATCCCGTGGCACTGCAGCTGGGCGGCAGTGAGCCGGACGCGCTGGCTCAATCGGCCCGGCTGGGCCGGCAGTGGGGCTATGACGAGATCAACCTGAATTGCGGCTGCCCCTCGGAACGGGTGCAGAAGGGGGCGTTCGGCGCCTGCTTGATGGCCGAGCCCGCGCTGGTCGCGGATTGCATCAAGGCCATGCAGGATGCCGTGGATATCCCCGTTACCGTCAAGCACCGGCTGGGGCTGGATTACGACGAGTCCTATGAATTCGTGCGGGATTTCGTCGGCAAGGTCTACGACACCGGATGCCGGGTGTTCGTCGCCCATGCCCGCAATGCGGTGCTCAAGGGCCTGACGCCGAAGGACAACCGCGAGATCCCGCCCCTGCGCTACGACGTGGTCAAGCAGCTCAAGCGCGACTTTCCGGATTGCACCTTCGTGCTGAACGGCGGCCTGGCCGATGCCGAGCAATCGGTGCGCGCCGCGGGCGATTTCGATGGCGTCATGCTGGGCCGCGCCGCATGGCATACGCCGCGCGTGTTGTCGGAGGTTTCCCTGCAGCTGTGGCCGTCCTTGCGGCTGCCCAGCGATGCGCAGGTCGTGGACGCCATGACCGCATACGCCGCGCGCCAGGTCACGCGGGGCGTGCCCCTGCGCGTGATGACGCGGCCAATGCTGGGGCTGGTAAACGGGCAGTCGGGCGCGCGCCGCTGGCGCCGGATGCTGTCCGATCCGGCCTTGCTGGCGGCCAATAGGCCGGAACTCATCTATGACGCGTGGCGCAGCCAGCGGCATGCGCCTGACCTGCGCGGCGCCGCATGTGAGGCGGCGCCGGCGGGAGCATGATCAGCGGCGGGCGCCGCTAGCGCGGCGGGTCAGGACTTGGCCGGTTCGGCGCTTTCGGTGGGCCAGTCGCGGATGTAGGCCTTCAGCATGTTGTTTTCGAATTGCTGGGCCGCGACGATGGCCTGGGCCATGTCGTAGAACGAAATCACGCCCATCAGGGTGGGGCCGTCCATGACCGGGATGTAGCGCGCATGCTTTTCGAGCATCAGGCGCTGCACTTCTTCCGCGCTGGTGTTGGGCGACACGCTGACCGGCGCGTCGTCCATGATCGAGCGGATGGTGGTTTCGCCGGCGCCGCCATGCGCATGCATGTGGCGGATGATCTCGCGGAAGGTGAGCATGCCGGTCAGCGTGCCGAATTCCATGATCACGAGCGAGCCGATATCCTGTTCACTCATTGTCTGTACGGCCTGGGATACAGGCATGTCGGGCGACGCCGTATAGAGCGTATCGCCCTTGACGCGCAAAATCTCGCTGACCTTCAACATCGGTTCCTCCTGGGCGGACTACGCCCGAATGCTATTTACTATTTCTTGTTCGCTTCCAATTGAAGTATGGGAGCGATTCCATTTTCAGTATTTTGCGCTTCTCCGCAGACTTCTTCCAGCGTGGGCGTATTTTGCTGGGAAATTACGGCCGAGGCGACTCGCAGTATTTCCGGGTCGTTGCGGACCCTGGGCTGGGTCCGATCCAGCAGGAAATGGTCCACCACGGGCGCCATTGAAGTCTGCCGGGCGTCGCAGGTAAGCACCCAGTTCTCGTCGGGCGTGCGCGTTGCCAGCCCCATGCCGCTCAGCGTTTCCAGCACTTCGTTCAATTCGTCCTGGTGCAGGCGCAGCTGCGAGGCCAGCACGTTGGCAGGCAATCCGGGCGGATTGGCGGCCTGCGCCTTGCGCAAGGCGCGCAGGGCGTCCAGGGCGTCGACGAAGGGCGCGCCGGGGTAGCGGTTGATCTCCCAGCGGCCCAGACGGATCAGCGGCGCGCTGGATGCCAGCGTGGCGCCCAGCAGCACGGCCAGCCACGACAGATAGATCCAGAGCAGGAAGATCGGCAGGGTGGCGAAGGCGCCATAGATGACGGTGTAGGTGGGGAAGCGCGTCAGGTAGTACGCGAAGGCCGATTTCATGATTTCCAGCGCAATGGCGGTCACGCCGCCGCCGACCAGCGCGTCGCGCCACAGGACTTCGCGGTTCGGGACCACCACGAACAGCGCGGCAAAGCCCAGCGCGGTCAGGATCAGCGGGATGAAGGAAATGGCGACGCTGACGATTTCCGGCACGTCCCGGACCAGCCCCAGCGATTCGCGCGCCACGAACGACGTCGCCCACAGGCTGGCGCCGGCCACGACCGGCCCGAGCGTGATGAGCGCCCAGTACACCAGCGCGCGCTGCCGCAGCGGCCTCTGGCGCGATACGTGCCAGATGTCGTTGAACGCCTTGTCGATCGTCATGATCAGCAACAGCGAGGTGACCAGCAGGAACGCGCCGCCGATCGCGGTCAGGCGGGAGGCCTGGCGCGCGAACTGGTTCAGGTAGTTCATGATGTTGTCCGAAACGGACGGGGGCATCAGGCTGTTGGTCAGGAAATCCTCGAGCGCAACGCGGAATTCCTGGAATACCGGAAAGGCGGTGAACAGCGACAGCACCACGGCCAGCATGGGCACGATGGCGAGCACGGTCGTGAAGGTGAGGCTGGAGGCGACCTGAAGCAGTTTTTCTTCACCGGCGCGTTCGGCAGTGAAGCGGACGACGCGTCCGACCCTCGCGCCCCATGAAGAGCGCGATGTCGAGGGCTCGGTGGCCGCCGGCGCGGCGGCGGGCTCGGCGGGGCTATTCATCAGGCGATAATAGCAGTATGAACCCTGAACTCAACCCCCGTTTGCGCCTGCTGGCCTCGGTTTCGCTATTTGCCCTGATCGTGCTTTGCGTTACCTGGGAGACCGTGGTGGCGCCGGTGCGGCCAGGCGGTTCCTGGATGTTGCTGAAGGCTTTGCCGCTTGCGTTCCCGCTGCGCGGCATCCTGCGCGGCAATGTCTATACCTACCAATGGGCGTCCATGCTGTCGCTGCTGTACCTGATGGAAGGGGCCGTGCGCGCCATGTCCGATCCGGCTCCGCTGTCCGCCGGGATGGCGTGGGGAGAGATCCTGCTGTCGACGGTCTTCTTCCTGAGCGCCATTTTCTATGTACGGCCCGCCAAGCGGGCCGCCAGGAGGCAACGCGCATGAGCGCCCATTCGCTGTCCGATCTTCGTACGGTCAATTCCTTTGCCGCCTTGCCGGCGGCTTTCCATACCCGGCTGGCGCCCCAGCCCTTGAACAATCCGCGCCTGCTCCACGCCAATGCCGACGCGGCGCGCCTGATCGGCCTGGATGCTTCCGTCCTGTCCACGTCCGAATTCCTGAATGTGTTTTCCGGCGCCCAGCCGCTGCCTGGCGGCGACACGCTGGCGGCCGTCTATAGCGGCCACCAGTTCGGCGTCTGGGCCGGCCAGCTGGGCGACGGGCGCGCCCACCTGCTGGGCGAGGTCGACGGGCCGGAAGGCGCCTGGGAACTGCAGCTCAAGGGCTCCGGCATGACACCCTATTCGCGCATGGGCGACGGCCGCGCGGTACTGCGTTCGTCCGTGCGTGAATACCTGGCCAGCGAGGCCATGCACGGCCTGGGCGTTCCCACGACGCGCGCGCTGGCGCTGGTGGTTTCCGATGACCCGGTCATGCGCGAAACCGTCGAGACGGCCGCCATCGTGACTCGCATGTCGCCCAGTTTCGTGCGTTTCGGCTCGTTCGAACACTGGTCGTCGCGCCGCCAGCCCGATCAGCTCAAGACCCTGACGGACTACGTCATCGACCGTTATTACCCGGATTGCCGCGACCCCCAGGACGACTCCGCCACCATCCTGAACCTGCTGCGCGCGGTCACGCGCCGCACGGCGCTCCTGATGGCGGACTGGCAGGCGGTGGGCTTTTGCCATGGCGTGATGAATACGGACAATATGTCCATTCTGGGGTTGACGCTGGACTATGGCCCCTACGGTTTCATGGACGGCTTCAGCCTGGGGCACGTTTGCAACCATTCCGACACGGAAGGGCGGTATTCGTGGAACCGCCAGCCGTCCGTGGCCTTGTGGAACCTGTACCGCCTGGGCGGCAGCCTGCATGCGCTGGTGCCGGACGTGGACGGCCTGCGGGCCGTGCTGGACGAGTTCGAGCCGGTGTTCACGCGCGCCTTCCATGACCGGATGGCGGCCAAAATGGGCCTGGCCGCGTGGCGGCCGGAGGACGAACCGCTGCTGGACGATCTGCTCAAGCTGATGGACGCCAACCAGGCCGATTTCACCCTCGCCTGGCGGCGCCTGGCCGATGTGCTCTCAGGGCAGCGCAACGCGTTCGAGGATCTGTTCATCGACCGTCCGGCGGCGGCGGCCTGGCTGGACCGGCTGCTGGCCCGCCATGCGCAGGACGGGCGGCCCGTGCTCGAAGTGGCCGCGGGCATGAACGGCGTCAACCCCCTCTATGTGCTGCGCAATCACCTGGCGGAAGAGGCGATCCGCGCGGCGAAATCGGGGGATGCCAGTGAAATCGATACGCTGATGAAGCTGTTGCGCAACCCGTACGTCGCGCAGCCGGGCCATGAACGGTATGCCGGATTGCCGCCGGATTGGGCTGGCGGCATCGAGGTCAGTTGCTCATCTTGAATACTGCGCGCCAAACCGAAAGCGATTTTCAGGGGATTTACGCGAAAATAACGATTTAGAAAAGGAATATCGCAGTTTTTTTCACTGCAATCATTCGTTTCCATTGTAAAAGTCGTAAGATTGTCGCCAACGGGACACCCCGGGGGCCGAGCGTCCGCGGGGCATTTGTCGATACTCTTAAATATAAAGCACTCTAAATTATGGCTGGCGCAGATGGTTTGCTGTGTATCGGTCTGCTTGAGGATGACGCCGATTTCCGGGAGGAATTGGCGTTAGGCTTGGGTGGCTATGGTTTCCGGGTGGCATTTGCCTGTGATAATGCGGCGGCGTTTTATCGCCGGTTGCAGGAACAGCCGTGCGATATCGTCATTCTTGATGCCCATCTTCCCGGCGAAGATGGTTTTTCCGTGGCAACCCGCCTGCGCGCCTTGAGCCCGGTCGGTATTGTCATGCTGACCGGCCGCAGCGCCCTGGAAGACCGGGTGCGCGGCCTGGAGGGCGGCGCCGACGTCTACATGACCAAGCCCGTGGACCTGCTGGAACTCAGTTCGGTCATCCGCAGCCTGGCCCGGCGGATGCGCCTGGCCAAGGCGCCGCGCCCCGCAGATGCGGAAACGCGGGCCTCGCCGGACAGTTCGTGGTCCTTGCAGGACGGCGGCTGGATCCTGGTGGCGCCGGACGGGGCTTCGCTGCACCTCAGCGCCCAGGAACGCACTTTCCTGGTGGCGCTGATGGATGCGGCCGGAAGCGCCGTCAGCCGGCAGGTTTTGGCGGAATTGTTCCTGCCCGACAGCCCGGGCGGTTTTGAATTGCGCCGCATCGATGTGCTGGTCAGCCGCCTGCGCGCCAAGGCGCAGAGCGCGGGCCTCAAATTGCCGGTGCTGTCGGTGCGCGGCCAAGGTTACGTCTTTGCCGCATGAGTCCGCTGCCGGCCGTCAGGCGGCCGGTGTCCTGGAAGGCAACGTGACGACAAAGCGCGTGCCTACGCCGACCTTGCTTTGCATCGTCAGCGAGCCACCCTGGTTCTGGCAGATGCGCCGGGCCAGATAGAGGCCGATCCCCATCCCCTGTGTTTCCCGATGCGCGGCGCGCCGGAAATGCGGCTCGAATATCCGGGCCTGTTCTTCTTCCCCAATCCCCGGGCCGCGGTCGGTGACGGCCACCCACGCCATCGGGACATCGCCCGCGCGGCTCTCGCCCGTCTCGATGCGGACCGTTTCGTTGGCCGGCGAATACTTGATGGCATTGTGGATCAGGTTGCGCAGCACCACGCTGGTCAGGGGCTGGTCGCAATAGACGGGCAGAGGGCCTTCGGCCTGCAGCACCAGCGCGTGGGCGGTGTCCGGTTGCATCGATGCCACGACGTCCCGCGCCAGTTCCGCCATGTCTGTTTGCTCGCCCCGCGGCATCCAGGCCTGCTCGCCCAGCCGGTCCTGGTTCAGCAGTTGGTCCATGAGTTCGGTCATCCGGGCGACCGAGCGGTGGATGCGCGCCAGGCGGTTGCCCACGGCCTCGCTGCCGTCGGAGAGAATCATGTCCAGCGATTGAGCCGCCGCGCTGACGGTGGCAAGCGGCGCGCGCAATTCGTGGGAGATCAGCGCGTTCATCTGGCGCTGCGTATCCAGCGCGCCGGCCAGTTCGGCCAGCCTGAGTTCGCCCTGCGCGAGATGTTCCGCATCGCTGGGCGTGTGGCTGCCGCGTGCCGCGGGCTGGCCAGGCGCTTGCCTGCCGATGGCCTGCAGCAGCAAGGCGCTCGATACCAGCAGCAATCGCACGAGTTCAACGGTGGTGCCCACGCCGTTGGCGCCTTCGGGTCGCAAGGCGTCGTGCGCGAGCATCCAGGCCGAAACGCCATACGCCAGGGCCAGGGCCAGTGCTGGCGCGCTTCCGGGTGTGCGGCGCGCGGCGCGCGCCAGGAGCCACCCGGCCAGGGGCAGGCTGGCGGCGGCGCAGGCGCCTGCGATCGCGGTGGGGACCACGCCGTTGCCGGGTTCGTAGGCGAAGATCAGCGCCAATGCCGCGACGGCCGCCACGATGACGCTGGCCCAGCGGCAGGCTGCCGCCAGCCGGGATGCGGCGGGCGAGCCGGTCAGGAACGGGACGGTGAGGGCAAGCAGGGCGGCGTAGGAGCCGGCCTGCAGCGCGCCGGGCGGCAGCAAAGAGGGGGTGGCGCGGAGCACGCCTTCGACCAGCATGAACGCCAGGCCTGCGCCCTGCATCGCGTTGCGCGTGGCGGCCCAGGCGACGGCACAGGCTACGCCGCAAGCCATCGCCACGCCCGCGGTCAGGCCCAGGTGGATGTCTTCATAGGGGGCGCCTGGGGCGTAGGCCAGGGCGGCGGCGGGAAAGAACAGGGCGTACAACAGCAGTAGCCCCAGCCGCGGCAGGATGGCTTGCCGCCCGCTGTTCGCGCGGCGCGCGCCGCTGGGGCGGCGAGGCCCGCGGATGCGAAGAGGAGATCCTTCCGTCAACTAGAAACCCATGGATGTTCGGATGCAAGGTCGTGAGCCTGGGCGCAGTTTACGCCAGCGCCGCGTATGGCGTGGACGCCCAGGCCTTCCAGGATGTTCTGCGTTGCGATGTCGGGCACATCTTCCGCATAGACCGCCATATGCAGCGTCGTGGCCGTCGCCACCACGGTGGCGGCCAGGTGGCGGCTGCCCGGGCTGTGCAGCAGGCCGGTAATGAAGCCGCCGCTCAGTTTCAGGTAGGACAGGGGAAACTCATGCAGGCGCTCCATGGCGCCGAACTGGTGCGACAGGCGCGCCACGCCGACCCGGCTGCCGGCCGCCGTGGCGATGACGCAAAGTTGGCGCAGGTCGGCTTCCTGCTCCACGAGCGCCGCCGCGTCGACCTCGATGATAAGGCGCGCCGTCAATGCCGGGCGATCGGCCAGCATGCGTTCCAGCCGGGACAGGAACGAGGGCTGCGCAAGCGACGCCAGGGCGATGGGTACCGCGAGCGCGCCAGTGCGGGCGTACAGCCAGTCCAGTCCCAGCCTGATGGCCTGCACGTCGCATTCCGCGGAAAGCCCGAGCCGCACCGCGGGCGGCATGAAGATGGACGCCGGCACCGGGCTCGCGTCGGCGGTGTCGTGCAAGGTCAGGCTGGCCTCCTGGTGCAGCAGGGCGCCGGACATATCGTGCAGCGGCTGCACGGCGAGCGAGAACCGGTGCTGCTCCAGTGCCGTGATCAGGGCATCGTGCCAGCTGTATTCGCCGATGTGGGTGCTGTCGGGCGCGCGGTTGGCCGGCGTGACCTGGTCGTCGTCGGCGCTTTCGGCGCACATCAGCGCATGGTCCAGGCGGGCGAGCGTCTCGCTCATATTGTCTCCCGGCGCGTAGGCGGTCATCGCCATCGCCCAGCGGCACCACCCGTGCTTGTCCATGGGCACGCGCAGCGAACGCAGTTCGCGCCGCACGCGTTCGGCCAGCAGGCCGGCTTGCGGCGCCGATGTGCGGGGCAGCAATAGCGCGAAGTCGGAGCCGCTCAGGCGGGCGATGAACGCAGCCTGGCCGCCGAACTCGGTCACGAGTTTCTGCAGCCGGTCGGAAGAGGAGCGCAGCCACTGGTCGGTGAAAGCGCGGGAGAGATGCCGGTTGATCTGGGCCAGGTCGCGTTGGCGGAACATCAGGAGATGTCCGCCCGCCTCGGATTCCTTGTCTGCCAGCGCCAGCCTGAACTGTTCGACGAAGTACCGGCGGTTGCTCAGGCGGGTGACGGGGTCCCGGTAGACTTCGCTTTGCAGCGATTCAATGCGGGCGTTCTGTTCCTGCACCGTGGCGGCAACCATGCGCTGCGCGTCGACCAGCGCCTGATCCACGCCGGCCAGCGCGCAAGCGCCGCTCAAGGCCGCATCGTTGCCCGGCGCCAGCGCACGCACGCGTTCGCAGATATCGCGCGAAGCCTGCGCTTCCATCCGCCGGACCAGGTACAGGGTAAACAATAGCCATAAGGCGCCCGCGGCCAGCAGCAGGCCGAGCAGCCGCACGCCGCCTTGCCAGAGGGTGTCGCGCGCCTGGCGCGAATCGGCCTGGACCGTGACGGTGCCCCGCAGGGCGCCGTTCGCGGTGGCGTAAGGGCGCGAGACGGCGGGCGCTTCCATGTCCAGCCAGGCGTTGCGCCAATCGTGTTCACGGCCCGGTACGTCTTCAGGCCGGGCCTGCCGGTCAAGGCCGGGCCCTCCTTTTGCGTCCGTGATGCGCACCAGTGCGTATCGGCCCTGGCCGAACAGCTCATCCGCGAGCGCGGCCTGTTCTTCGGGGGCGTTGCTTGAACGCGACAGCGCCCAGGCGAGCGTGGTGGCGCCTTCTTCGCTGCGCTGCGCCAACTGCGTTTCCAGGTACCGGTGCGCGGCCATCATTCCCAACGCTTGCGCGCCGGCCAGAACAAGGCCGATCAGGAAGGTGGTGAAGAAAAGTAGCCGGCGGAAAGTGGACATGTATTTGAAGGTTCCCTTCCTGCCCGGCGCCGCGCCCCGGGGGCGCGGAGCTGCCCGGTGTCCGGTCAGCGGGGCATCGAACAGAAAGCGTCCAAGAAAAGCTGGATAAGAAACGTGACACACGTTACTAATACATCAGCGGCGCCTTGTGTACTGTAATTCTACATGTCACATAACGTACAGAATATTACTAAATCCGTGCCGAGATCAGACAAGCTGTGCAATTATTTCGGACCCGGCCGTTTTTCGAATGACAACTATCGAGACAAGGCGTATTAATTTTTTGGGTCTGGCTGTCGTAGAAGTAAGGACGAAGCATGCCGCAAGGGACGGGGAACGCCATGCATGGGCTATCTTCCTCGTTCGCGGGCAATCAGAGAACCGTAGGAATACAAGGAAAAAGAGGCGCGTTGCCTCTGAAGTGTGGCGTTTTTTTGCGAAACTAATGCATAATTTAAAAAATGTTACAGCCCTTGGGTTCCTTGTCGAACCGCAACGCCGGGGGCTTATGGATAGGGGGCTCCGTGCGTGAGAGTTACCTGCTCGCACTGTGCCTCGTGCTGGCGGTCGCGCTTGTTGTGATATGCCTGATCTTCGCGCGCAGGGAGCGTGTGCTGCGCCGCCGCCTGACGTGCGATGAATTGACCGGTGTTCTCAGCCAGCAGGAACTGCACCGGCGCGCGCGCGCCTGGCTCGGCAGCGGCGGTGAGCGCTCGCGCCGGGGCGCTTTCTTCCTGGTCGGTTTCGAGCAGTACGCCGAGATCAGCGCCATGCTGCGCGCCGGGGAAGACCAGGCTTTGCTGGTGCAGGTGGGCGGCCGGCTCAGCTTGATTGCCCGCGCCCTGGGCGGCATGGTCGCGCGCACGGGGTCCGACGCGTTCACCATTTGCGTGCCCGAGGTGGACGAAGAGGGCGCGGCGC
The DNA here is from genome assembly GCF_900496965.1 of Achromobacter agilis. Lineage (GTDB taxonomy): Bacteria > Pseudomonadota > Gammaproteobacteria > Burkholderiales > Burkholderiaceae_B > Achromobacter > Achromobacter agilis. Next base: position 9,576 of record NZ_UFQB01000015.1, on the reverse strand, counting down.
AGGTGTCGGCCAAGCTCCTGGAAGACCTGAGCGCGCCCTACGAATTGGGCGGCCGTCCGCTGATTGCCGTATTCCGCGTCGGCGCGGCCCTGTACCCCGAGCACGGACGCAGCGTGGAAGAGCTGCAGCGTTGCGTACAGGTGGCCCTGGTCCCGCTGAAGGAGCGCGGGGGCCCAGGCTGGAGCCTGTTCGACTTCCGCATGCTTGCGCACCAGCGCGACCGGCAGGGCCTGGAAAACGATTTGCGCCTGGCGCTGACCACGCAGTCCATGGATCAGTTCGAACTGTATTACCAACCGGTCTGCGATAGCGGCACAGGGGTGGTGCAGGGATGCGAGGCGCTGTTGCGCTGGCATCACCCGGTGCTGGGCAGCGTATCACCCGCCGTGACCATCGAGCTGGCCGAGCGCAGTGGCCTGATCGTGCCGTTGGGCGCCTGGATACTGGAACGGGCCTGCACCCAGGCGGCGCAGTGGCCGGCGGCTTGGCGCGTGCACGTGAACCTGTCGGTCAAGCAGATGAACGAAGACGGCCTGGTCGACCTGGTGTCGAACGTGCTGGCCGCAGCGAGCCTGGCGCCGCGCAAGCTGGTGCTGGAGATCACGGAATCCATCTTCATCCTGCACTACGAGCAGCACGTGAAGGTATTGAATGCGCTGAGGGCCACGGGCATTGGCGTGGCGCTGGACGACTTCGGCTGTGGCTATTCCAGCCTGAATCATCTGCGTTCGTTGCCCATCGATTGGGTCAAGATCGATCGCAGCTTCATTTCCGCCTTGGAATCGGACGCCGGCAGCCGCGAGGTTGTGTCCGCACTGTTCGGGCTGTGCCAGGCGATGCATTTGCCCGTGGTGGCGGAAGGCGTCGAAACAGAGGGCCAGCGCGAGATACTCAAGTCCCTGGGATGCAGGGTCATGCAGGGATTCCTGCTGGGGCGCCCCGCGCCGGCGTCGGAAATCCAGGCTTTGGCCTCGGCGGTGTCATAATCGGGGTTGCTCGCAAACCCGACCCGTTGACTCCCTATGCCCGGCAACACCCTAGGTACCTTCTTTACCGTCACCAATTTCGGCGAATCCCACGGACCGGCCATCGGCTGCGTCGTGGACGGCTGTCCTCCCGGGTTGTCCCTGGACGCTTCCGACATCCAGCTCGAACTGGACCGCCGCCGTCCCGGCACTTCGCGTCACGTTACGCAGCGCCAGGAAGCCGATCAGGTCGAGATCCTATCCGGGGTGTATGAAGGGGTGACGACGGGCACGCCGATCGGCCTGCTGATCCGCAACACGGACGCGCGCAGCAAGGACTACTCCAACATTGCCGATACCTTCCGGCCGGGCCATGCCGATTACGCCTATTGGCGCAAGTTCGGCGTGCGCGACCCGCGCGGCGGCGGCCGTTCGTCGGCGCGCCTGACCGCACCCACCGTGGCCGCGGGCGCCATCGCCAAGAAATGGCTGGCCGAGCAATATGGCGTCAAGGTCCGCGGCTACATGAGCCAGCTCGGCCCGGTCGCCATCCCCTTCGTATCCTGGGATGAAGTCCCCAACAATCCGTTCTACGCGCCCAATGCCGAGGTCGTCCCGGAACTCGAAGCCTATATGGACCAGTTGCGCCGCGACGGCGACTCGGTCGGGGCCCGCATCGAGGTCGTGGCGGAAAACCTGCCCGCGGGCTGGGGCGAACCCATCTACGACCGCCTGGACGCCGATATCGCGCATGTGATGATGGGCCTGAACGCGGTCAAGGGCGTGTCGATCGGGGCGGGCTTCGACAGCATCGCCCAGCGCGGTTCGGAGCACGGCGACGAGATCACGCCTGACGGCTTCCTGACCAATCATGCGGGCGGGGTGCTGGGCGGCATTTCCACCGGCCAGCCCATCACCGTGTCGCTGGCTATCAAGCCCACGTCCAGCATCCGGGTCGAGCGCCGCTCGGTGAACCGCGCCAACGAACCGGTCATGGTGCAGACGCTGGGCCGCCATGATCCCTGCGTCGGCATCCGCGCAACGCCCATCGCCGAGGCGATGCTCGCGCTGGTGCTGATCGACCACGCCCTGCGCCATCGCGGGCAATGCGGCGATCCGGTCTGATACGCTGACGCTCTTCGAATACCTTGGAGGCCGACATGATCCGGAAACGTTATCTGCTTCGCAACGCGGGCGCGGCGCTCGCGCTGGCCGCCCTGGCTGGCTGCACGGGCATGAATACCACGCAGTCCGGCGCGATCGGTGTCAACAGGACGCAGTACATGTCCAGCATGGTGCCTTCGCAGGCGCTGGAGCAGGAAGCGAACCAGCAGTACGCCGAGATCCTTCAGCAGGCGAAGGCCAAGGGGCTGCTGGACCGCGACGCCCAGCAGCTGGCGCGGGTGCGCGCGATTTCGCAGCGGCTGATCGCGCAGGCGCCGGTGTTCCGGCCGGATGCGTCCGGCTGGAAATGGGAAGTGCACGTGCTGTCCAGCGACGAGATCAACGCCTGGTGCATGCCGGGCGGCAAGATCGCCGTCTACACGGGCCTGATCTCCAAGATCAAGCCCACGGACGCCGAACTGGCGGCAGTGCTGGGCCACGAGATCTCCCATGCGCTGCGCGAGCATGCGCGTGAACGGGTATCGCAGCAGATGGCGACCAATCTGGGGCTGTCCGTGCTGTCCATCGCGACGGGGTCCAGTGCGGCATCCGACCTGGGCGGGCAACTCACGAGTGTGATGTTCACGCTGCCCAACAGCCGCACCCACGAAACCGAGGCCGACCGCATGGGGGTGGAGCTGGCGGCCCGGGCGGGTTACGACCCGCGGGCTGCCGTGACCCTGTGGCAGAAAATGGGCGCCGCCGAACAGGGCAGCGCGCCGCCCGAATTCCTGTCGACCCATCCGTCTGCGGCCTCGCGCATCAGCGATCTCCAGTCGGCGGCGCAGCAAGTGCTGCCGCTGTACGAACAATCCAAGGGCAAGGCCGCCGCGCGCTGAGCCCGCCCACCGCAGCGGGGCGTTCTTAGGCCCCGCCTGCGGCCATCTTGACGCCAGGGCCCCGCATGATGCCGATGCCCAGGTTGGCCAGGATCCGTTGCGTTTCCGCGTCGGGCACATCCTCGGCATAGACCGCGATTTTCAAGTTCCGGGCCGTTTCCAGCACCGATGCGGTCAGTTGCTGGCTGCCCGGGCTTTGCGACATGCCGCCCACGAAGCCGCCGCCCAGCTTCACGTAGGACAGGGGCAGGGTGTGCAATTGCGCAACGGCGCCGAACTGCTGCGCCAGGCGGCGCACGCCGATATGCGCGCCGAACTCCGAGGCGACGCGGGCCAGCGTGGCGATCTGTTCGTGGCATTCCACCAGGCCGTGCGCATCGACTTCGAGGTACAGGCGCGGCGCCAGCGGGCGGTGCTCCGTCAGCAGCAGGGCCAGCTGGCGGAAGAATTTCTGGCCCCGCAACGAGGGCAGGGCCACGCGTACGGCCAGTTCGCCGGGGTTGGCGGCCAGCCAGTCCAGCCCCAGGCTTACGGCTTCCAGGTCGCAATCGGCCACCAGGTCCAGGCGCACGGCCGGCGGGATGAACAGCGTTGCCGGGATCGGCTCCTCGCCGGCGGCGGTGCGCAGCATCAGCATGGCTTCGATGCGGACCGTGCTGCCGTCCGCGGCCTGCAGGCGTTCGGTGGACAGTTCGAAGCGATGGTCTTCGAGGGCGGACACGATGGCGTCCTTCCAGGCCCGTTCGCCGGATTCCGAGGGGGATTGCATGTCGGTCGCGCCGGCGATCACGACTTGGTCGTTGCCGGCGCTTTCCGCCCGCATCAGCCCGAAGTCCAGCCGCGCGAGCACCGGGCCGGCCTGATTGCCGTGGCCGTAGTCCGTCATGGCTTGCGCCCAGCGGCACAGGTGGCCCTCGCCGACGGGGATGCGCGACGCGTGCAGGTCGGCCCGCACCTGCTCCGCGACCATCATCGCCTGCGGCGCCGCGCAGCCGGGCAGCAGCAGGGCGAAATCCGATCCGTTCAGGCGGGCCAGCAGCGGCGAGGCCACATGCAGGCGCCTGAGCGTACTGTTGATGCGTTCGCACGCCGTGCGCAGCCATTGGTCGATGAATTCGCGGGGCATGTGGCGGTTCAGGTCCGCCAGGTCGCGCTGGCGGAACACCAGGATATGGCCGCCATCGACGGCGCGCCCGGCAACGGCCGGCGGCGCTTCGAGCGCGCGGCGGAATTCGTTGACGAAGTACTTGCGGTTCGGCAGGCCGGTGACCGGATCCTGGTTGAGCTCCACTTCCAGCGATTCGATCTTGGCGTTCTGCTCTTCGACGCTGGCGTAGACGCGTTCGCGCGTCTGGTTCAGGGCCTGGACCACGCCGGACAGCTCGGGCACGCGCGCCTCGACCTGCTCGGACGGGGATTCCTGGCCGATGCCGCGCACGTGATCGCTGATTTCGCGCAGCAGGCGGTTCTTGATCCATCCCACCAGCAGGAAGGCGAACACCGCCCACAGAATGCCCGCGCCCACCACCAGGGCAATCATCTTCAGGCTGCTGCGCCACAGGGCTTCCCAGGCGTAGGCGTCGTTGGCGACCAGCGTGACTTCGCCGATCTGGCGCCAGCCATCGCTGACCGCGTGGGTGGCCGGCTCCGAGTTCAACGGCGCCAGCGCCTGGAACCAGGCGGGCACCGACGCGGCCGTCGCCGTGGAGCGGCGCTCGATGAGGACCTTGCCTTCCGGATCGGACAGGCGCACCAGCGAGAAATGCCCGCCGTCGTACAGCGCCGACACCAGCAATTCCTGGACCACGGGATCATTGTTGGCGGGCTGCGAGAGGGACAGGGCCAGCGATACGGCGGCGTCGGTGCTCTGCACCTGCAACTGGCCCGACAGGTATTCCCGGGCCGTATTGACGCTGAGCGCCAGCGTGCCCAGCAGGATGACGCCGATCGCGAGGGTAACGCTGAGCAGAAGCTGTCGAAGTATGGACATGGTCTTATTTCCGGACATCAGGGGCGCAGGCCTTCCCGTTCCATGCGTTGAAGTAGATCACGCCAGCGGCTGAGGCGGTCAACCGGGGCGGCGGGTTTGCCGTCAACGTACACGCCGTCGGCGTTGAAACTGAACACCGGCGTCAGGTCGCGGCGCTGCGAGGCCGGCAGGATGGTCGAGATCAGGCTGTCCAGCACCAGCGGCACGGCATTCGGGGTTTCGTAGTAGCCGAGCACCATGTGGGCGACCTGGCTGCTGCTGGCGGCGCCGCCGATGCGCGCGCGCACGTAGATGAAGCGCAGCTTGTTGGCCGGGACGCCCAGCTTGAGCAGCGTGAAGTACTTGCCGATGACGTAGTCTTCACAGTCGCCGGCTCCCTTGCCCAGGGATTCCAGCGGCGTGGCCCAGTAGTCGGGCTGGCGCCAGATGACCGAGTCTTCCCCGGACATCAGGCTGCGATTCCAGAAATCGTTGGCCATCACCAGCGCATCCCGCTCCTGGCCCGGGGTGGGGGCTCGCAGCAGATCGAGCCACGAGCCCACCGCGCGGGCGCCTTTGGCCCCATAGCGGCTGGCCGACAGGCTTTGCAGTTTGCCGGCATCGATCTCCAGGGCAAAACTGCCGCCCCAGGCACAGGCCAGACACAACAAAGCCCATCGGCACAACGTCAGCGCGGGGCGGAAACGGGGAAGCGATGGCATGCGACGGATTTTCACATGTTTCCGAACGTTTCAGATGAAATGTCTGAAAAATGTGTCGTCCGGGGAAGGGCCGGCCAGGCCCTTCCCGCCGCTACCGCTTAGTTGTGGTCGACGTTCAGCTTCCCCTTCTGCAGCAGGTCGTTGATGATGGCCTGGTTGCTCATCAGCTGGCCGTTGGCGTCATGCATGAGGTCAACGTTCTCCAGCACGATCTTCTGGTCCGCACCCTGGCCGATCTGGCCCTTGGTGTTGATCTCGAGGATCGTGTTGTTGGCGTTGGCCGGATCCTGCTTGAAGTTCAGGTACTGCGACAGGTTGCCGTCCTTTTCGCCCACGAGCAGGTCCTTCAGGTCCAGCACGTCGCCGCCGTCGGCGACCAAGGCCTTCGAGAAGTCCTTGATCGTGTCGATTGCGGGCTGCGCGGTGGTGCCTTCGTCGCCGAGCTGCCACTTGAAGGTGTCGCTGCCGCCGTCGCCCCACAGCGTGTCGTTGCCCTTGCCGCCGACCAGGATGTCGTTACCGGCGCCACCATGCAGTTCGTCGTTGCCGGTACCGCCGTAGAGCTTGTCGTTGCCGTCATCGCCCCACAGGACGTCGTTGCCGCCCTGTCCGTAGATGATGTCGTCGCCCTTGCCCCCGTGCAGTTCGTCATTGCCGCCACGCGTGTCGCCCTGGACATCGAACATCCCGTGGTTGTCCGAGATGAACTTGTGCAGGTCGGCGTCCGTGGGCTGCGTGCCGTTCTTGAGCAGCAGGAACTGCTTGAGCGCATCCAGGCCCGCTCCATCCGCCAGGTCGGTCGGCTTGGCCGGATTGCCATCCACGCCCCACGGCAAGTGATCGGTATTGATCGTATCGCCGAACAGGATGTCGTTGCCGTCACCGCCGAAGATCTTGTCGTCGCCGACAGGAGCCAGTTCGTTGGTCGTGCTGCCGCCAACGAGAGCCGACTCCAGATCCGACGGGTTCAGCACGACCTGCGAGTTGTCGGTGCGGCCCGTGGTGTACGTGCGGATGTTGTCAATGTCTACGCGGAACGCGCCGCTCGAACTCTTGTCGTTGAGGATGAACTGGTACAGGTAGTCCCCAGGGCCGTAGACACCTACCGTCTTGGTATTGGCCTCGGTACCGGACTCGACTTCCTTCCATTCCGAACCATTCCACTTCAGCAGGACCCACTTGAACGTGTCGGCGGAATTCTTGTCCGCAACGGAGGCATCGAAGCCGAACGACGCGCCGGCGGGGTTCGTTACCGTGATCTTGTCGGAATCCCTCATGGTGACGGTGAATGCGTTGCCATCCGACGTCGTATCCGAGATACGCATCTTGTAGCTGTTGTTATTGTTGCCCGTCCGCGTCACCGTGCCGTCGCCGTCCTTCTGCCAGTTTGCGACGTTGTTCGCTCCTGCAGGCGAGTTTCCGGAGAAGTTCACATAAACCTCGCCGCCAGTGGTGAAGCGGCCGCCGGTGTTGTCGTACTTGTTGAGCGTGGAGGTGGAGACACCCGAGCCGATGCCGATGCCGTGCACTTCGCTGACGCCAGCCAGGGAATTGAACTCGTTGTCGCGGTTGTACTGCCACTCGGAGGTGGGTTCGCCGTCCGTGAGGAAGAACGTCAGGTTCTTGTATGCATTACCATCGGCATCCTCGGTGGGCTGACCGTCGAACCAGTCCTTGGTCTCGTTGAAGGCCGCGCCATACGGCGTGCTGCCACCAGACCGGAGGCCCATCAGGATGTCGACCATTTCGTCGACATTGTCGGTCGTCAGGCCGGAGATTTCCTTCTGCAGCTTCGCGCTGCTGCCTTCGAACGTGATCAGCGACACGTTGATGGTGCCATCGTGGAGGGCCAACTGATTCTCCAGCAGCGCCTTGAGAGCCTTCTTGGCGGTCTCGAGGCGTCGCTCCTGATTGGAACCGCTGCCCCAGTAGTAGTCCATCGAGCCCGACAGATCGAGCACCAGTGCGATGTTGTAGCTGGTGCCGGGGGTCACGTTCTTCAGCATGCCGCCCTGGTCGCCCAGCAGCACGTCGTCGCCCGAGCCGCCCTTGACGGTGTCGTTGTTGTTGCCGCCGCCCGTGAATTGGTCCACGCGCAACTCGAACGTCTGCTGCTCCGAGGTGTCCTGGCCGCCGTTGGCGGTGCCGCCGGAATCCTTGACGCGGAACTCGAAGGACGAGCCGGCGTTTTCACCCACGTTGGTGGCGTCGGGGCGGAACACCAGCTTGCCGTCCGTGAGGTCCGCAACGCTGATTTCCTGGCCCTGAGTCACCGGCTGCCCATCGATGAGCAGCGTGCCGCCGGACGGCAGGGAGTCGATGATCACCGACTCCATCGAATGCCCCTCCACCGGGTCGGAGAACTCGAAGTCGTCCATGTCGAACACGTAGTCCCGGCCCTCCGTCACGTTGCCCGAGGCATCCGCCGAAACCGGAGCGTCATTGACGGGCAGGACGTCGATGTCCAGCGTGGAAGAGGTCGTTTCCGAGCCGTCCGTCACGGTATAAGTGATCTGCGGGACGTCCCCGTTCCAGTTCGCATCAGGCGTGAAGACATAGCCGCCATTGGCATTTACGACGATAGTGCCGACGCCGGCAATGGTCGCCGTCTGGCCCGCATCGTACTTCGTGCCGTTGATCGAGAACTCGGTGACGGACAGCGCGTCGTTGTCGGCATCCGTCGCGCCCGTAAGCACGTTGCCGCTGGCGATCTGGTCTTCCAGGATCTGATTGGTGTGGGTCTCGAGGACCGGCGCTTCGTTCGTGCCGTTGATGGTGATGACGATCACCGCTTCACTGATGTCGCCGTCGGCATCAGTGATGGTGTAGTGGATCTCCTCGGTCAGGGTCTGGTCGTTGCCGAGCGCCCGGACCGCGGCCAGGCTGTTGTCCAGTTGGTACGACCAGGTGCCGTCGCCATTGTCGATCAGAGTGCCGTACTTGGCGTCGCCCGCCGTAATGGTCACGGTGCTGGCGTCGGCGCCCAGCGTGTCATTGGCGAGCACGTTGCCAGTGATCGCGCCGGTGGCGCCCTCGTCGACCGATGCCGTGTCGTCCTCGGCCTTGGGCGCGGTGTCGATGATCTGGATGACCAGGTCATCGCTGTGGGTCTGGCCGGCCAGGTCCTTGACCGAGACCTGGAACAGGTCGCGCACGGAGTCGTCGCCCGCGCTGTGGTCATCGGCGCCGCCGGTCTCCTGGTAGGAGTAGGTGATGGTGCCGGTGGCCGCGTCGTAGCCGGTGATGCTGAGCACCCCCTTGCCGGTGGTGATGACGACCGGATCGGCGGCGGTGGCGCCGGTGATATCCAGGCCACCCACGGTGACGCCGGCGATGCCGGCTTCCGCGGAGACAGTGACGGAACCCGTCACGGTGTCGCCGGTGCCTTCGACCACGCTGTTATGCGCGCCGGTGACGTTGCCGTCGCTGTCTTCCGGGGTGATGACCGGCGGCGTATCGGCCTGGCCCTGGATGCTGAAGCTGAGCTTGGCGTCGGAGGTGTCGTTGTCGGCGTCCTTGACGGTGTAGTTCAGCGTGAAGTTCAGCTTGTCGGTGGCGCCGAGCGCCTGGACGGCCGGCTTGCTGTTGTCCAGCGTGAACTGCCAGGTGCCGTCGGCGTTGAGCGTGAGCGAGCCGTACTGTTCGATCTCGGCGCGCTGGGCGTCGGAGACGTTCCAGGTGACGCCGCTGATGGCGTCGGCGCCCTTGACGTCGTTGTCCACGACGTTGCCGCTGAGGGTATCCACAGCTGCATCTTCGGTGACCGTACCGCCGTTGTCGTCCTTGGCTTCCGGCACGGTGTCGATGATCTGGATGACCAGGTCATCGCTGTGGGTCTGACCGGCCAGGTCCTTGACCGAGACCTGGAACAGGTCGCGCACGGAGTCGTCGCCCGCGCTGTGGTCATCGGCGCCGCC
>NZ_UFQB01000042.1 GCF_900496965.1 Achromobacter agilis | reverse complement strand
CTGCCGTTCCGTCCGGGCCTGGTGGGCGGCCACTGCATTGGCGTGGATCCGTACTACCTGACCCACAAGGCGCAATCGATTGGATACCATCCCGAGGTTATTCTGGCTGGCCGGCGAATCAACGATTCGATGGGAGGTTATGTAGCTGATAGACTCGCAAAAGAAATGACGCGCCGGCGCATTCATGTCGATGGAGCTCGCGTGCTTATCATGGGCCTAACGTTCAAGGAAAACTGCCCAGATTTACGCAACACACGCGTTATAGACATTTATAAGGAGCTTGTAGAGTACAACGCTCAAGTAGACGTCTATGACCCTTGGATTGACCCGAATGCGGCTCTCGAAGAGTATGGAATAAAAGTAACAAACAGCCTGAAAAATGGAACCTACGACGGGATCGTTATTGCAGTTTCCCATGCACAGTTTGTAGAGATGGGAGCAAAAGACATACACGCGCTTGGAAAGCCAGAAGGTCACGTGCTATTCGACTTAAAATATGTTCTGGCGCAAGAACAAGCCGATTTACGCCTCTAACTCCTTGCCATCCGGCTATCGCCATCCCCATTATTCCGACAAGCAGAGTCAGTGATTCGCTGTAATAATGAATGTAAACAAGAAAATTGAGTTTCTGTTTCGGCACTGGCTCCTCTTGGGATGCCGTTGGCGCTCACCCTATCACCGAATTGCATATGAACTCACTGCACGTCCAAAACTCGCCACAATACACAGACTATTAGATTTTGGCTTCATTTCCCGTGCGTCGCAGCTATTGAAAACCCTCCCGATGCACTCGGTCGTGCAGGCGAAGTTGGCTCTCTTAGGGGGTGAGCGGGAGCTCGCCCTCCTATATCTTCGGAATGCTATCAGTTCTCTCTCTATTGAGTCAGCAGAAACAAAGCGGACCCTAAAGTTGCTGACACGACTTTCACCGCAAGAGGCCGCAGAGTATTGGTTCGAAACAGGGAATTCCCGTTTAAGCGCTCAGATAAATGCCGTGATGACGCCAAAACGAGCTGTTCAACTACTTGCACCATATATTCCCAGCGGGGATGAGCACCTGTTAATTGCAAATTCCGTGTCAGAGCCACAAGAAAAGCTGATTCAATTGAATCTCTACTTTGAGAGCATGGGGCTTCTGCCTGTTAGTCTTATTGACAACAAGAAAAAAATCGATATTGGAAATATTTCCACAAACACAAACCGATCGCCTAAAAGCAGGCCCACAGTATCTGTGGTGATGACCGTATTTAATGGCCACAAATACATTCGCGCCGCCGCACTTTCCGTCATTCAACAGATCGACGTCAATACAGAGCTAATTATCATCGACGACGGCAGCACCGATAACACCTGGAAAATTATCTGCGAATTACAACAGGAACACCCAACCCACATTCGTTGCAAAAGGCTAATTACCAACATTGGCACATATAACGCAAAAAATATTGGGCTGCGGCTTTGTCGAAGTGATTATATCGCCTTTCAAGACGCGGACGACTGGTCACATCCCGAGCGATTGAAACGTGCGATTACGTGGCTACAGAAGTCGTCCCAGAGGGTAGCAGTCACATGCCGCTACGTACGCCTCAACGAAGATTCCATATTCCATTCTCCTGCCATCTGGCCGATGCGGCAATGGTCGCCCAATACATTGGTTTTTCGACGACGAGAAGTCCTTAGTAAAATTGGAGGTTTTGATACAGTCCAAGTTGGCGCCGATACAGAATATTTTGAACGAATCCGTGCAGTATTCGGAGACAAGCGAATTGCCATACAAAATCACGTAGCCCTACTCGCAATGTCCCTACCCACGTCACTTATGCACAATCCAAATACCGGACCGGACGCTACAGGATATTCCTCGACAAGAATAGCTTATCGAGAAAAATCTGCTGAAAAAATACTACAATCCATAGAATCCAGCCAAAATCTACGAATGCCTCTCTAGATATCTTCTGCTCGCCATCCGAGTGTAAAATACGTACTTTTGTCAGCAATTTTAGCGAAATAACAATTCTAACGATCTCGCCTTATGACTCGCTTGAAATGCGTGCTGCCCCTACTGAGCTAGGACATTGGGGCTCCCGCAACGCATTTCATATCAAATCAATAACAACAGATCACACTCTACTTAGCCATAGTAGCCAAATATTTTTTTCGATGTATCAGCAGCTGCTCACGAAATTGAGCGGCCGAATCGATCATAAGCGGGTCTGTCGCGTGCCCGACAACCGACCATTTAAGCATACTACGGATGTCGTCTTGGTCCATAGGCTCCGCGTAAGGCTTTGCTAACTGGAGCAACTGTTCACGGCGATCGACGGGAGCTTGATCAATATAACTGGGAATATAACGTTCCATCCAGGCCACTGACAGTTCTCCGCCGCGAACGCGCTTCTTTAAGGCAAGCATTAAGGGATGATCGCCCATATACTTAGATGTAACATACGCGTAAATATTCTCCAGCTTTATCGGCAACATCGATATATACTTAATAATTCCATTTTGAGCAAAATAGCTATCCAATTCATCGTCGGAAGGCCACTGCCCAGAGATGGACGCATCAAGCAATGCTTTTCTAAAGCACTTTTTGCACATGCCACATGCCTCTATACCACCATACATGCAAGACTGGACGTATGATCTAAAGGGCGACTTACTCATTACGGCACTAGTAATTACTTCACTCATGCCAATCACAGGATTACAGAAGGGGAGGCCAACTTGAGTGAAGAGGTTTTGATAGTCAATATATTGCGGCCTTTCGGAAAAATCAACATATTCGCTGGAACCAAAGCGATAAGCAGCCTCCGCGATAGTCCCCCAGGCCACTCCATCCAAATCTCTCTGCTCTGCCGCCACGATAAGAGGCACGGCGCACGCCATGTGATCAGCGAATCCTATGGGATGTCTGACAAATTCTAAGTCCGACTCAACGATGAAAACATGTCGTCCAGCATCCTTCAAAGCGAAACATGCCCGTTCCCCAGCAGATGTCTGCTTTGTGCTCTCCCTCTCATTTTCAGCCGGCACTAAGCGTTTGAGAAAAAACATTTCCGTATTGGCCGGCAGTAATTCGACTGCGGCGAACGAATCTGCACCACCGCTAAAACTCAATCCAATCCGCCCGTTTTGCGGGCGCGCACGAGGTTTAAGCTCATAGTCGACGGGGCCACAACTCAAATCGGGCCGTACCTGCTGAAACGCTGCAACCATTGCTTGGCTAATTCCAGCACCAAACGTCAACACTTTCTTCGCAAAGGGAGCCGCTATCAAAAAAGCGCTTAGTGCTAATAAGTCGGGATGCACATCGCGCCATCCGAGTGACGAGGCAACACGCGCAGATCTCCGATCCAAATGGACCTTTTTCTCTATTGCGTCTTCTCGTTCGGACGTCTGAATATTGAATTCAATGAAACCGTCCACATCTGAATATATTATCTTCATCTTATCTATTCACTGACTGCTGGTCGCATAGAGTGGAATACCCCTGATTACCTTCCACCCACTGTTTAAAATCACGCAAATGATCAGGCAGCTCGCTAACCGAATCATTTTGGCTACCCGACACTGTCGCCGTATCAATGTCCAAGTTGAGTCTTCGCATTCTACGGAAGAAAGCGCTTGAGTCAAATGTAGCCAAAGCGGCTTCCCTCGCCCACCGCACAAACTCATACCGAAGATTATTTCTTTGTCGAATTCGAGCAATAGCTGCTAGTACATCCTCTGGCCCTACGTAAAAGGCAAAATCACCAAAACTGTCTTTAAACGATTCAGGAAGAATACATGGGATACCAGAAAAAATCGCCTCCATGACCGTTCTTCCGAATGCTTCGTTTAAGTTTTCGGCGGGAAAATATACAAAAAAATCAAGAGAACTCAAAAAATCGGGAGGAGACATTGACCCAAACGGGTGCACATTCCAATTTTTGGGCCGGTATCCAATCAATTCAGTAGCAAAATCTGCTCCGCCCAAAATAGCAACCCGCACTTCCGAATTGTCAGGGTAAATCTTTAGCAACCTATCCCGAGTTGTCGGCCATTTATCCTTATGATCACGTCCATGCCGACCAATCGTAGGAATAACTGCGACGCTCTCCTTCGATACATCCGCATAATATGATGCATCGAATAAAGGATGCCAATCGTTATCTGCCAGCGCCACCGAAAATTCAAAATCTGCCAATTCCCTCCGAATTCTCGGGCCTAACGGATAGATGGCGGAGGATTCTGCCGAAACGATAACAGTATTTCTATTTAGGCTTTCAACGTCATAGATTGCCTCTTCCGAGCCATTAAAAATAGAGTTGTTTATCAAGTAAACCGCATGCTGAGCCGTTACTCTTTCTGCCAACAACCTAAATCGTTCCGAACAAATAACGCGTGGATGCCGGACAATAAGTAATTTGGTTTCTATTTGACCAATATCACATTGCTGAAGTTCCAGCAGGTCCGCAATTCGATGGTAACGGTCACTGATTGGTTTACCTTCACTTACCGAAGACGGACTATGAATAATGCGAACTCGGAGGCCCGCCTTGACGCACGAGTCAACCTCATCCAGTGTCGATGAAGCATTCCCCCCCGGGAATCGCAAATCGGTAATAATGCATACATCGAGATTTCGCAAATCCCTTCGCGCAGTAATCACCTCATATGCTGCGTTCAGATCGCTCCCAGTCAATGCAGCTCCTTCTCCGACAGGAAACACTCGGGGAAAGTGTGGGAACGGCATATAGAGGGACTTGTTATTTGCGAGCAATGATTCATGATGTTGCAAGAACTGTTGCTTATATGCCTTACGCAGATCCGAAGTCCTACCCCGAACCCCAAATACGGGGTGTGCAGTCAGGCCGTCGTCAGAATCCAGACATATCATCGCCAGTTGATCAAACACCACAAACTCGTCCCCTAGAATATGCCGGCAACGATTGATCATTTCGCTATCCGCGCCAAATCTAATACTGTCCCAATGGCCCAATTTTTGTTTCAAAAACTGAGCTTCAAATAGCACGCCTATAAACGCCGTCTGTAGAAGACCATCATATGTATTCTGCGTAACATTCGAAACGCGGTCGAACTCGCCATCTAGCCGCATACGCAACATCTTGATCGCACTAGCACGCGGAGCCGTATCGCCGAGATCCAAAACTGCTTGGATATGCTTAGACAAGCGTTCAGGATGCGCCCAATCGTCGGAATCATGGCCGGTAATGTACTCCCCTTCTGCCATGTACAGCCCGATGTTCTTGCACACGTAAGGACCACAATTTCGTTTATTGCGAAATATTTTTACCCGTGAATCTTGCAGAGCCAAGTTCTTCATGACTTGCCATGTCCCATCAGAACTGCAATCATCAATGATGATCAATTCTAAGCGACGCCACTGCTGAGTCAATATCGAATTAGCCGCAAAAAACAGCGTTTTTTCACAATTGAACGCAGGCATTATTACGCTAATAAGCGGCCCGGTTTTTATCGGTGGCACTGTGCCGGTCTTCAAACGAAGGTACTTTGGCGCATTTCCCGGCACTAGCTTGATATGGGCAATGCCGAAACGTGCAACATAGTTGTTAAGCACTTTTAGCCATGCCGCTTCATTCTCTAAAAGGTAGTTAGCTCGGAGTAACTCAAGCGCAGGCCGCTCGAGATCATTAACGTATCTTTCGCCGAACGCAAATCCTTCATCAACCTGTCCTATATCGAGCATTGCTTTTACTTTCCGCAACACGTCTGCCACCGGCTTCTTCCGTTTGCTAGACACAATCTGTGTTGCATCTCGTATGGATCCCTCATTCGGACGTACAACCGGTTCTGAAGCACTTCCTTTCTTATTGCCGACCGTCTTTACTGTACGAAGAGTAACAACAAGCATCCCTGTGGATCGATTGGTTTTCCTAAACGAAAACTCATAGGTCAATCCCCGGGGCAGCTCACCTAAACCGACCTTCTTAGCTGATATCTCGGCATCTCCCTGAGAAATAACTTCACCAGAAATGCCACTAATTCGATAGCTAATACGAAGATCCCCATCCTCTCCAAGTGGTATCGCCCCCAACGTGAGCAGCCGATCAGTTCCGGCAGCTTCAATTACGATACGAGTCCAATCGGTAGAACTGGCAAAAACTCCACTTTTCTGATCATTCTTAATAGTAAGCGGCGGAGCGTGCAAAACGATCTTTTTTGGTAATTCCTTGGCCTCATAATATTCCCGACGAGCTTTCAACATCGCTGCGGGCATTTTAAACCAGCCTTGTAGAGTCTTCGAACTTTGAACTACCGCAGTTCCGATACGGTACGACAAATGCTCCTTAATCCGCTCATATTTAGTTTTATATTCGCCAGCATCACCAGATGCTACCAATAGATCACGATATTGCGATATGAGCGCACGCGCGAGTAATTTAATCCTATCCTCGGCCACTTCAATCGCAGCATTCAATGCGTCAATTTCTTTTTGTTTCTCATTGCATACGACTTCCAGTCTCTTTGCTAAATTTCGAGCTTTCCGCCGATATGTGTCAGCCGCTGATGCCAACTGCTCAATATTCTGAGACGGACTCGCAGTACCCGCAGAGGTAGCAGACCCTGCCTTTTGTCCATCGACTGGTTCACTTACGTGTGCTTGCGCTGTGCGCGCGACATATGAGAGAGCTGAGAATACATGCTTCTCGTCAGAGGAATTTTCGTGCTTAGGTTGCTGCATCGCTCCTAATCTGGAAAGTTCGCCCGAAAGCTGCTCCTTCAACGTACCTATCGTGTCAAAAATATCCTGAAGCTCATTCGTCCGGCGAAAAACGACGGAATCTTGGTCTACGCCGCCTCGCAAATCCATCAGTTCGGCTTGGAGGCTCTCTATTCTTTGACTGAATTCGGCCTTGCACCTTGCGAAATTCGACTCGTTCTCTAGTTGAATTGCCGAAATTTCCACGGCGTGCATCCGAGCCGCTTCCTCCGATGCCTGATTATATTGGAGCCGTAGTTGCGAAGCTGCTTCAACGGTCAGTTGATTTGAGAAAGAAAGGCGGCTCAGCAACAAGTCGAAAGCCTGATACGTAGCGTCGGCGCTACCAATTTCCATTCGGTTATTCATAGAAACTCAGCGAGCTTAAATTTCGGTTAAACGGTAAGTTTTTTTAGGAATATCTCTACCCCAATTTTAGATACTCTGCAATACCTTCTTCAACGTCTTCGTAAGCATGTAACTTACCATCGTCCACTACCAAGACGTAATCACATAGTTTTCTGACCTGTGACATGCCATGTGTGACAAGTATGATCTTGGCGCCATCAATTCGGTCCTGGAACGCTGCTGTAGCCTTTGCTTTGAAGTGAGCATCTCCCACAGACATTGCTTCATCCACGAGATAATAGTCAAAATCAAACGCTAGGCTTAGGCCAAAACCCACCCTAGCCTTCATACCAGTAGAGTATGTCTTCACAGGCTGGTCGAAATGATGGCCAATGTCTGCAAACTCGCGAACAAATGCCATGCGCTCCCTCAGCTCTTCACCTTTTTTTCCGTATACGCGGCAAACAAATTTGACATTATCGCGAGCGGACAAAGAACCTTGAAATCCGCCACTAAGCCCCACCGGCCATGAAATAGATTTTGAGGTAACAATACGCCCGGCGTCAGGAATATCGATACCCCCCAACAATCGCATTAGCGTAGATTTTCCCGCCCCGTTTCTTCCAATGATCGCCACATTTTTTCCACCCGGAATGACAAAACTGAGATCGCGAAATACATAATGCCGGCCATGTATGGACCTATAAAACTTAGTTATATTGCGAAGTTCAATCATAGTGCTATCAGTCTATGACGGTGTATGCGATACAGCGAAATCGCCAAAAATAGCAGTACATAGGACACCTCTGCAGCATATCCAATCCCAATTCCTGCAGTCTTCGGATACCATTCAAATGTTGCCCATCTGACACTGTCAATAACATGCAAAAACGGGTTCCAATCGATCCAAGGCAGGAGATTATTTGGCATTGCCCAGGTAGGATATACAGCGCCCGAAATGAAATACAACGGCAGAAAAAGCAACCGAAAAAACGATCTCATTTCTGGCACTTCTTCCACGATAATGCACATTATCATCCCGATCGAAAATGACAGAATGACACCAATAAATATTGAAAATAGCCATTCCAACGGCCTAGCGATCGAAATCGTGTAATCCAGAAAGAATCCCATAGCAAACATCAATAAAACGTATACGCATGCCGACAGCGTGAACTCGACTACAGCACGCGCTATCATCGTATCCACCGGCTTTATCTGTCTGTAAGCAAATAGGGCCTTGTTTGATGCTATTGCCTCCATAATCTTTAGGCACATATTCTTCATCATCAGGAATGGTACGATGCCGACCACCAGAAATACCGGCACATCAAATCCCGGAATCGAACGGCCGCGAACTATTGCAATGAGAAGAACGATTCCTATTACATGAGAAACAGGCTCAAAAAATAGCCAGAAAGCTCCAAGGCGTCGAGCGTTTATGCGACCGTGCATCTCCCGAACGATCAGAGCGAAGATAACAGAGCGCGTTACATCAAAGGAGCTTCTTTGGATCATCTCAATAACAACTCAAAGACCATCTATGGTTCGACCCAACAATAGGACCTGCACTATGGGCGAGATGATTTTCTGCCATTCGTAGACTGCCGCATTAGTAACATAAATGGCATCCTCCGGCTGGACTAGAAACTGTCTAGCCAAGAATATCGCTGCAGGCTCTTTCATGTTTAGCCTAAAGACTTCGGCCTCTTTGACTATCTCACCTGTATCAAGCTTTTTTTCTTCTTTCAAACGAAAAATAAACACACCAGCGGAGTCAGCTTTAGCCTCGCTTAACCCCTTCACGGAGCCAAGAACCTCAAGCAGACTAGGATTCTCTGAAGGAAGATCATGCAATCCAGGATCGCCAACCGCTCCCATAGCAACAAATCGTTTTCGTGCTCGCTCCACAACAATTTCGGCTCCGGGAGGGACAACTTGATTCTTCCCGGCTAGCAGATCCTGATAGCCAAATTCATATGATTTTTTTCCAGTTCTGACTAATACTTTTATCAAATGCGGTTCGAGCACTGGTCCACCGGCCCTGTTGATCGCATCTAATAACGTCAAAGGCCCTTCCAGCGCTGAAAAACGGCCGGGAGCCTTTACTGCCCCAGCAACAAGCACCGATCCGGATAAATCTCCGGTCAGACCAATTTGCACCTGTACGTCAGAGGTTATGCCTCGAAGCTTTTTACGTACATGTATCTCCAATTCTTCCAGGGTTAGGTTCTTTACCATCTGCCTCCCAACGTATGGCAAAGAAATAAATCCCTTGCTGTCAACCCGAACGTTATCAAATACGGTTCCACCAGTTGACAAAGGCGCGAAGAGAGTGCCTTCTGTTGCACTATCCGCGATCATAATTCGAAGCACGTCTCCTGGGACCAAACGGATTTCAGGCACAGTAGGCAATGCAACAAAAGAACTAGGCGCAGCATCTGGTGATCGCATGTATGGAGCAATCGTCTTCGCACTAATATCAATAAGCTTATAATCTTGCTCGTCGGCGCTGGACATTACTGCGTAACGAGACGGCCCAGCTGAGGAAAGCAAGCTCCCACACCCAGCTAACGCAAGTAACGCGCATATTGCCCCCATTCGAAACACGTGCTTCACTTTTATAACGCTCATAATTTCTCTTGCCCTCAATCGCGATGGTCTTCGATAGTCGCAATTATAAATTTTACGATGCCATAAAGAATAACCAAAATGAAAAGTAGAGTTATGAGGTTATAGATTCTCTCCGGATAGATCGCGCGATCAGGCCTATTGGGAGATACTACCGTCACCAGGCTACGCAGTTTCTTACTGGCTTCTATTCGAGCCGATTCTACCGATCCCACCGCAAATTTATATGCTTCTTCTGCAATCGCAGCGTCAATCATCAAATTTCGATACTGTGATGCAACAACATTTAGCTTGTCACCGTTCTTCTCAGACACTAGTCTTTGCGATTCCACTGCTAGCTGTTGTTCAAGCGCCCGAATCCGGTTCCGCTGTTGCCGCACTTGTGGGGTGTTTGTATCGAGTGTTGCAAGTAACCCTTTCAGGGTTGTTCTTTCCTTGGTTAAATTCCCTTCCAATTCAGAAATCATCTCCGCACGAGCTTTCGCTGCTGCTTCGGCATCAAGCAAATTGCTATTACTTTGAAACGCTAGCATGTCTTGCCTTCGTTCCTCATAAACTTTGCGTGCTTTCGCTAACTCACTCTGCGCAAATTGCATTTGATCGCGAGCCATGCGGTGAGAAAGCTCATTCACAAATCGTTCGCTTTCCTTCAACATTATCTGCAAGGTCTGCTCAGCAAAATCTGGATTAAATGCCTGCACTTGAACCGTTAGTAGGCCGGTTTGCTCGTCAAAATGGGCCGTAACCAACCGCTGAAAATATGCCAAGACGTCCTCTTGGCGAGCGTCTGCTAACAGCCAAAATGCTGGATCACGCCATCGCTGGGCGTAATGCTCAGACCAGTTCAGCTTTTCCTGGAGAACGTTCAGCATATCTTGCGACACCAGGAACTCTCGAAGATACAGCGTCTCTTCACGTGACGTAGGGTTCAAACCACTTAGCATCACAGCTAGGCCTGGTATCTGTGGCGTCTCATTGTTGCCGACTTGCCGTACGGCGACCTGCGCTGAACTTACATAGCGGTCAAGCGCAAAGAAACTGTAGTAGACCAATGCAAGAACCATTGGAATACCGACTAATGCCAGTAACAGACGCTTAGACGTGAAATTTCTCAGATTTATCATTTAATATTTTAGAACCCTACAAAATGCAGCAGAGCTTGCACTATTTTTACAATTTCCGACTAAAACTTGTTTGTACAGACAAAAGCGGGGCAGATTGTACCGGTATTTAAGCCACGCCCTATAGCACGACTCTCCGGTCACAGTGAAAAATATACAATTTGTTTCAAAATGCATCTATTTCAGCATTTTTACTGACATATGCAGTTACCGGTTTTGAAGCGTCATATCTTTCATATGTTCCGGTTGCCTGCAAATACCTGCAGGCTAGCAGGGTCACATCTTCATCACGCTCTTTTTCTTTCTGGCTCTTACCCGTCCGCCACAGCACATAGTCCGTTGTCCCTTCAACCTCCCCCAACTCCGCATATACTCCGGGCATGATCGGCACATGATCCCCGAAGATGCACAAAGAAGCCGGTTTTTCTCGGCCCATCAAGGCTTGCCGCAGATCGCCGAACATCGCATCCGCGTTACGTAGGTGCCGGGAATAGGCCACCAGGTCCCGACACCCCTCCGGCATCGGAGCCCGAAAAACGTCCGCCACATCATCCGGGTCCACACTTTCCCAGTGCAGCGGCCCATGGTTCTCCATCGTAATTACGTGCAGATACAGAGGCCGGTCCGTTTTCTCTTGCAACATGTGAGCAACGTACTGCCCCAGCGCCTTGTCACCTACATAGGAGCCATCGCGCCTGGCGCCCTGAAATGCTTCAATCCCGATGAACTCATCGAATCCCAGCAGCGGCAAGACCTTATCCCGGCGATAGAAACTCCGGTGATAGGGATGCACGCACACAGTGCGGTAGCCGAGCGATTTCAGGTACGACGCGATAGTGGGGAAGCCCTGCTCCGCCAGCTTGCGGTACGGATTGTATTGATGGACGCCCAGGGCGTCCGGACCCATGCCCGCAAGAAATGCAAATTCGGTGCGCACCGTGTTGGCGCCCCAGGCGGCCACGGTTAGTTGCCCGTGCGCGACGGCTTCGGATTTGAGCAAGTCGAAGTTGGCCAATATGTCTTGGCGCAGCAGCTGCGGGTAGGCGCGCCGCGCGTCGAAGAAGGATTCGCTCTGGATGACGACAAGGTCGGGCAATGGGTCGGGCAAGACCTCTGGCGGCTTGGCCGTGGCGAACGGGGCGCGGCGGCGCAAGTCGTCGGCGGGCTGCCGCTCGCTGCGGCCGTAGGCCCAGAGCGCGGCCACCAGGCCAAGGCGGCGTAGGTCCTGCGTGGCGTCGAAGACGACAGGATTGCGGCGGCCGGCCAGGATGGCAACCGCCAGCCCCGCCGCCGCCAGGCCGAAGGTATGGGCGAAGAACGGCATGAGGGGCGCCGTGGGATCGAACATGTGTTCCTGGGGCAATTCGACGAACGACACCAGCCATATCCCGGCGCCGGCCGTGACTGAGTCTTCCAATGCCAGCCCCGCCCACAATGCAGCGCCGTACCCTCCCCCCGCGGCCAGGGCGCGCGCCAGGCCGAAGAATGGCAGATACAGCCGGGGATGCTTGATTGCGTCGGTGAAGTATTCAAAGTCCGGATAGACAAAGGGCTCGCGCAAGGCCTGGTACTTCGCGTTGCTGACCAGCACGATCAGCAACTGGATGGCCAACACGTTGGCCACGCCGAAATACGGCCGCCGGAACAGGGCCAGTTCCAGCGCGAAGGCCAGCGTCCAGACCCCCACGTGCACGCCAATCGCGGCAGCGGGCCGGCGCCATGGGGCGACGGGGCGCGGGGTCAGCATGGCCTCGATCGCCCACGACAAGGCCAACCCGATCAAATACGGCGGCAGCAGCGGTATCCAGAACGCCTCAATCACCGTAGCCCAGCCTTTTCAGTATCCATCCTGATACCGCGGGGTGGATGACCGATAGCAGGAAGCATCCCAGGTTCAAAGGGAACGGGAAGCTGATCCGGGCACGGTTGGCCTGCAGTCCGCGGCGGATGACACGGGCGGCCTTGTCGGCCTTCCACAGAAAGGGTTTGGGGCCGGGCATGTCGAAGCACATCTGGGATTCGACGTAGCCGGGCATGATGACGTTGAAGCGGATGCCTTCATCGCCCAGCGCATCGCGCATGGCTTCTCCGTACACTTTGACGGCGGCTTTGCTGGCGCTGTAGCTGGGGGTCTCCGGCAGGCCGCGCCAGGCGGCAAGCGAGCTGACGAGGCCGATCTGGCCGTGGCCCCGCTTGCGCATGGCGGGCAGCACGCCGTGCACGGTGGCGAATACCGCCTTGACGTTGACGTCGAGCAGACGGTGTACGTCCTGCCAGTCCTCGCCTTGGCCCTGAGGCCCCGTGTTGATGTTGACGCCGGCGTTGGCGATGACGAGTTCCGGCATTTCAGCTTCGCACACGGCGGCCAGCCAGGCCATTAGCGCGTCGTGGTCGCGCACGTCGAGTTCGTGCGTGAGGACGCGCGCGCCGCGCGCCTGGCAAGCTTCGCGCAATTCGCTCAGGCGCTCGACGTTGCGGCCTTGCAGAATGAGGGTTTTGGCGCCGGACGCCGCGTATTCGAGCGCCAGGGCGCCGCCTATGCCGCCGGTTGCGCCGGTAATCAGCACGCAACGCGGGAACCCGGGTTCGCGGACTTCGCTGCTATTCATGGCCTGCCTTGTTGGGTCGGACGCGGCGCCACGGGTTGCGGCGCAGGCCCAGGGCTTCGCCGATGTCCCGGGCGCGCCAATAAAGAGGAACGGCCCTGCCCTTCAGCCCGGGCAGGCCTTGGATGTCCCAGCCGGTCCAGGGCAGGAAGGGGTTGCGGCGGCCGTAGCCCCAGATTTCAATTCGGGTACAGGCGTGGCGGCTCTCGCCGCGCGCATGAAAGCCCGACGTGTCGGCAACGACCAGAGTATTTTTCTTGACGGCGAAGGCTCGCGGCTCGGGATAGCCCATGCGGTGGAGGGCCGTCCGGGTAACCCTCAAGGAACCCCTCGTGCTCAGACGGTCCAGCGTGCCGGCTTCCATGGACTGGCGCCGCAGCCAGGCAAGCCGGCGGCGGTTGATCCGGTGCGAGCCGGGCACATAGACGAAGGGGCCATCGTCCGGCCCCACGTCGGTCAGGAACAGCCAGGCCTTGACCGTGGGATGGAACGTGTCGGAATGCAGCTCGACCTGCGGGTCGGGCGGCGCTCCCTCGTGCACGCGCGCCAGGATGGTCTGCAGATAGTTCATGGGATGGCACCGGAACGAACTGGCATAGCTGAGCAGCCCGAGCCAGGGCGCGCTCTGCAGCAGATGCCGTGTCGCGGGCATGTGCTTGAGCGTCCCGGCGTCCAGCGACATGCGGCGGGTGATGGTGTCGCCCTGCGTCATCTCGCGCACCTGGCCTTGGGAGCCGGCCAGTTCTTCCTCGACCGCGGCCAGGACTTCCGGGGGCAGAAAGTCCGGCTTGAGGATGAATCCGTTGCGGTCGAAGTCGCTGCGATCCTGTTGGCTCAGCAGATGCCTGAGCCGTTTGCGCCGGAAGTCCGCCATGCGGTGCGCCAACCGGACGCGCGCGATGTGCAGGCCGGCCCGGTTCAGCGTGGGGCTGCCGAGGATGGGATTGTCTTTGAAGGATTTGGCTTCGGTCGCCAGCGCCAGCAACCACACCGGCGCGCGCAGCCAACGCAACGAGTGCGCGGCGCAAGAAAGGATGGCAGAAGGTGGCGTCTGGGGCGTTTTCTTTGGCACGTGGCATAGACATGGCCGCCTCTCGGCGGCCATTGTCGGTGTTCACAAAGATCCGGCCGCCTTCCCTGATTGGAAAGACGGCCGGCCATTGTAAGCGAAGTGCAATACCTGTTTATTGCAACAAGCTACGAAGCATCCAGGCGTTCTTTTCGTGTACGTCCAGGCGTTGGGTCAGCAGGTCGGCCGTGGGCTGGTCGTTGGCGGCGTCGGCCTTTTCGAAGGCGGCGCGGGCGGTCTTGGCGACGGATTCGTTCGCGGTGACCAGCAGGCGCACCATTTCCAGGGCTTCCGGCACAGTATCCGGCTCGGAGATCGACGACAGCTTGCTGAATTCGCGATAGGTGCCGGGCGCGTAGTGGCCCAGGGCGCGGATGCGTTCAGCGATGCTGTCCAGCGCGTTCCACTCTTCCGTGTACTGCGTCATGAACATCAGGTGCAGCGTATTGAACATGGGCCCCGTGACGTTCCAGTGGAAATTGTGCGTCATCAGGTACAGCGTGTACGAGTCGGCCAGCAGCTTGGACAGTTCACCGGCGACGGCGGCGCGGTCCTTGTCCGAGATACCGATATTGATGCGCGGAACGCTTGAGGTCTTCTTGGGGGACTTGGCCATTGCTAGCTCCTATGGATGAAAGTGCAAACCAAGGATACCACCCCAAGTGCTGCGAATTGAGGGGTTGCCGGAGGTTCGCGCCAACGGGGATGGGGGTTGTTGATCGGGCTCAAGGATTGGTGGAACGGCGGGTGTCACGAGCCAGGCATCCTGCCCGTACCGAGTGTCTGACACCCTTACGGGATGGCTTTCGGTGTACCGCGGTGCTGCCCGGGTGTCTGACATCCACTGCGGCAGTGGCATCCTTGATGCTTGTGTCAGACACCCGGGAGCACCATTTGAAGTCGTGGCGGTGTCTCGTAAGGGTGTCAGACACTGGCCTGCGCTGAGTGTCTGACACCCTTACGGGATGGCTTTCGGTGTGCCGCGGTGCTGCCCGGGTGTCTGACACCCACGGCGGCAGTGGCATCCTTGATGCTTGTGTCAGACACCCGGGAGCACCTTTTGAAGTCGTGGCGGTGTCTCGTAAGGGTGTCAGACACTGGCCTGCGCTGAGTGTCTGACATCCTTACGGGATGGCTTTCGGTGTGCCGCAGTGCCACCCGGGTGTCTGACACGGACTGAGTGTCAGACACTGGGGTGCCGGACACTCCCGCATCAATCCTGTACCGCCGCGACCTCTTCCGTCAGCATTTTGACGCCGGGCAGTTCGCACGCATAGACCGCCTGCGCGAGCGCCTCGATGGCGGCCAGGCGCGGGAAGCTGCGGCGCCAGGCCAGGACTACGCGGCGTTCGGGCACGTGCCCTTCGAACGACAGGTAGCGCAGCAGGCTGTTGGCGGGGGGCTGCTCGGGCACGGCCGTGACGGGCAGGACGGTGACGCCGATGCCGGCCGCGACCATGTGGCGGATGGTTTCGAGCGAGGATCCCTCGAACGTGCGCTGGATGCCGTCGCTGGCGGCCGAGAAGCGCGACAGTTCGGGACAGACCTCAAGCACCTGGTCGCGGAAGCAATGGCCGCTGCCCAGCAGCAGCATGGTCTGCTGCTTCAGGTCCTGCGCGTCGATGGCTTTGCGGCGCGCCAGTTCGTGGTCGTTGGGCACGGCGACGATGAAGGGCTCGTCGTACAACGGCTGCATCACCAGGCCAGCCTCGGGCAACGGCAAGGCCATGATGGCGCAGTCGATTTCGCCTTGGCGCAGCAGTTCCACCAGGCGGACGGTGAAGTTCTCCTGCAGCAGCAGCGGCATCTGCGGCGTGCGTCCGATCTGCACCGGGACCAGCTTGGGCAGCAGGTACGGGCCGATGGTATGGATGACGCCGACGCGCAGCGGCCCCGCCAGCGGATCGTGGCCCTGGCGCGCGATTTCCTTGATGCTGGCGCTTTCTTCAAGCACCTTCTGCGCCTGCGCGACAATGCGCTGGCCGATGGGGGTGACGCCCACCTCGGCGCCGCCGCGCTCGAACAGGGTCACGCCCAATTCGTCCTCCAGCTTGCGGATCGCGACCGAGAGCGTGGGCTGGCTGACGAAACAGGCCTCGGCAGCCCGGCCGAAGTGCCGCTCTCGCGCTACCGCGACGATGTACTTGAGTTCGGTGAGAGTCATGGTGGACTACGCCCCCGCGGGTTGCGCGCCGGCAACATCGCCGGCGCTCGATAGATAAAGGTTCATGGCTGGCGGCATGGTCATGTGCGCAGGAAGTCTTCGCGCCCGCGCATCCAGCGCGCCAGGTGGGCCTCGACGGCCGCCGGGTGTTCTGCGCGCAGCCACACGGCGGCGTCGCGCGCATCCTCCGCGATAGCGGCGTCGGTTTCCAGGTCGGCGAAGCGCAGCAGCGCCATGCCGGATTGCCGCGTGCCCAGGAATTCGCCCGGGCCGCGCTGCTCCAGGTCGCGCCGGGCGATCTCGAAGCCGTCGGAGGTTTCGAACATGGCCCGCAGGCGTTCGCGGGCCACTTGCGACAGCGGCGTCTGGTACAGCAGCACACAGACCGATTCGGCGGTGCCCCGCCCTACCCGCCCGCGCAGCTGGTGCAGTTGGGCCAGCCCGAAACGCTCGGCGTGTTCGATCACCATGAGCGAGGCGTTCGGCACGTCGACGCCGACTTCGATGACGGTGGTGGCCACCAAAAGGTCCACTTCGCCGTCGCGGAACGCCTGCATCACGGCGGCTTTCTCGGCCTGAGGCAGGCGGCCGTGCACCAGACCGATGCGCAGGTCCGGCAGGTCTACCCGCATGCCCTCATAGGTGTCCACGGCGGTCTGCAGCTCCAGGGCCTCGCTTTCCTCGACCAGCGGGCAGACCCAATAGGCCTGTTGCCCGCCGCGCGCGGCCTGGGCGATGTGGGCGATGACTTCTTCGCGCCGCGCATCCGACACGAGCTTGGTCACGACCGGCGTGCGCCCCGGCGGCAGTTCGTCGATGACGGAAACGTCCAGGTCGGCGAAGAAGGTCATGGCCAGGGTGCGGGGGATCGGCGTGGCGCTCATGTTGAGCTGGTGCGGGACGATGCGGCCGCGCACGGTCTCGCCCTTGCGCGTGAGCGCCAGGCGCTGCCCCACGCCGAAGCGGTGCTGCTCGTCGACGATGGACAGGCCCAAGCGGTGGAATTCGACGTGATCCTGGATCAGCGCCTGCGTGCCCACGACCAATTGCACGCTGCCGTCGGCGGCGGCCGCCGCGGCTTCTCGGCGCGCCTTGGCGCTGAGGCTGCCGCTCAGCCAGGTCACGTTCACGCCCAGCGGCTGCAGCCAGGACACCAGCTTGCGGAAGTGCTGTTCAGCGAGGATTTCGGTAGGCGCCATCAGCGCGACCTGGGCGCCGCCGGCGATGGCCTGCGCCGCGGCGATGGCCGCCACCACGGTCTTGCCGCTGCCCACGTCGCCCTGCAGCAAGCGATGCATGGGATACGGCTTGGCGAGATCCGCGGAGACTTCCTGGACGACGCGCTCCTGCGCGCCGGTCAGTTTGAACGGCAGTATTTCATACAGTCGGGCGACCAGCCCGCCGGGTTCGGCGCGCGCCGGCAGCGGCTCGGCTTCCTTGACCCGGCGCGCCGCCCTCGCGGCCGCCAGCGACAGCTGCTGCGCCAGCAACTCGTCGAACTTGATGCGCCGCCAGGCCGGATGCACGCGGTCCAGCAGGGCCGCTTCGGATTCGCCCTGGGCCGGGGTGTGCAAGGCCCGGATGGCAGGCTCGAATGGCGGCAGGTCGTAGCGGGCGCGCGCCTCGTCGGGCAAGGTGTCGGACAGGTCGGCGCGGTCCAGCGCCTGCGCGATGGCGCGGCGCAGGGTCAGCTGCGGCAGCCCTTCGGTGCTGGGATAGACCGGAGTCAGCGCGGTGGGCAACGGCGCGTCCGCGTTCGTCATGCGGGGATGGACCATCTCGCGGCCGAAGAGGCCGCCCCGGACCTCGCCGCGCGCGCGCAGGCGTTTGCCCACGGTGACTTGCTTTTGCTGGCTGGGGTAGAAATTCAGCCAGCGCAATTGGAGTTCGCCGCTGTCGTCCGCCAGGGTGGCGGTAAGCTGGCGCCGAGGCCGGTACAGCACCTCGGATTTGGTGATCTCGCCTTCGACCTGGGCGGCGAAGCCCGGCCTCAGGGAGTTGATGGGGACGACGCGGGTTTCGTCTTCGTAGCGCAGCGGCAGGTGCAGCACGAAATCCTCGGGCAGCACCAAACCCAGGTTACGGAGCTTGCGCTCCGTATCCGTCATGGCCTTGCCGGCGCCTTTGCTATCGGCGCCGGGTCGCTTGGAAGCCGCGGCCGCGGCCGGCATGAAGGAACGAACCCCTGATTCGAAACGTCCCGGGCGTGCCCTACAGGACCAGGATGGCCTCGACCTCGAACTGCGCGCCCTTGGGCAGGCTGGCCACGCCGATAGTGGAGCGCGCCGGGAACGGCTGGGGAATGATCTCGGCCATGATGGCGTTGGCGGCCGTGAACTTGCCCAGGTCGGTCAGGAACAGCGTGAGCTTGACGACGTTATCCAACGTGCCGCCCGCAGCCGTGATGACTTCCTGCATGTTGGCGAACGCCTGGCGCACCTGGGCGTCGAAGTTTTCGGAAACCAGATCGCCGGTGCCCGGTTCCAGGCCGATCTGACCCGAAAGGTAGACAGTCTTGGTGCCGCTTGCGGCAACCGCTTGCGAGTAAGGGCCGACTGCGGCGGGCGCGGTGTCGGTATGGATGATTTGCTTGCTCATGGGCGGAATCCTTCAGATGACGGATAGAAGCTACAACTATCGAAGTTTAAACAGCAATAGACATTTGCGAAAGTGGCGGGATGCCGTAGGACGGATGCCGGATTCCCGGTCCGTCGATGTCTCCACGGTGCTCGCGCAGCAGGTCGTACAGGGCCTGCGCGGCGACCGAGAGCGTGCGCCCCTTGCGCTGCACCAGGTAAAGCGGCCGCGTGAGGGCCTTGCCGGCCAGGGGCACGATGCGCAGGTCCGGGCCCCCGAAATGGAATAGCGTCATGGCCGGCACCACCGAGATGCCCAGGCCCGCTCGCACCAGCCCGGTCGCCGTGGCCAGATGTTCCACCTCGAAGACCGGCGCGGGCGCATCCGCCCCGAACGCTTCGTCCAGATGCTTGCGCACGCTGCTGCCGCGCGCTAGCTGAATCACAGGATAGCGCAGGATATCGCGCAACCGGACCTCGCCGGCGTCCGCCAGGGGGTGGTCCGCGCGACACACGAGGTAATAGCGGTCGGCGTGCAGGAACTCGCTGTCCAGTTCGCTCATGTCCGGGCGACGGGACGCCACCGCGAAATCCACTTGCCCGCCATGCACCATGTCCAGGCAGGGATCCAGCAAGGCGTCGCGCAGGTCGACCACGATCCCCGGATGCGCGTCGCGAAAGCGGGCCAGCAGCCCCGGCAGCCAGCCCGCCGCCAGCGACGGCAAGGCCGCCAGGGCCACGCGTCCGCGCCGGCGCGCCGCGTGGTCGCGCAGGTCTTCCATGACCAGTTCCATGTCGGCCAGCAGCCGGCGGGCCGTGGCGTCCAGGACCCGGCCTTCCGCGGTCAGCTCCACGTTGCGGGTGTTGCGATCAAAGAGGCGCAGGCCGGCGCTGTCTTCCAGCTGCCGGATCAAGGCGCTGAAGGCCGGCTGCGTCAGATGGCAGCGCTGGGCCGCTCGCGTGAAGTGCTTTTCGTCGGCCAGGGCCACGAAAGCGCGCAGCTGGCGGGCAGACAGATTCATGGCTTTTCTCTATGAATTGATCCGATCTTTCTATTTTACTGATCATCCGGCTGTGCCTATAGTGATTCCGGACCCCGATTTCAAGCACAGACCCAGACTCCCCATGCCTCAATCTCCCCTGCTCATCGGCTGCGCCTCCGGTTTTTCCGGAGACCGCAGCGACGGCGCCGCGGCCGTGGTGCGCACGCTGGCCGCGCGCGGCGGCGGCGCGTTGATCTTCGAAACGCTGGCCGAGCGCACGCTGGCGCTGGCGCAACTGGCCCGCAACGACGACCCGGCACGCGGCTATGAGCCGCTGCTGGATGAGCTGGTCGGGCCGGTGCTCGGCGAATGCCTGCGCCATGGCATCAGCATTGTCGGCAACTTTGGAGCCGCCAACCCGGTTGGCGCCGCCCGGCGCATCGCCGAACTCGCGCGCCAGCAGGGGCTGCCCGCGCCCCGCATCGCGGTGGTGCACGGCGACGCGCTGTCCAGCGCGGCGCAGCGCGATTTGCTGCGGCAGCGCCTGGCCGGCGCGCTGGACGGACTGGATGTGGTCAGCGCCAACGCCTACCTGGGCGCGGCCGAAATCGCGCAAGCGCTGGCCGCGGGCGCCCAGATCGTGGTGGCGGGCCGCGTGGCGGATCCCTCGCTCACCCTTGGCCCCGCGCTTGCCCACTTCGGTTGGCGCCTGGACGACTGGCCCCGCCTGGGACGCGCCACCATGGCCGGCCACATGCTGGAATGCGGCCTGCAAGTGACGGGCGGCTACTTCTGCGTACCGGGCCTGAAGGACGTGCCCGACGTGCACGCCGCCGGCTTCCCGATAGCCGAGATCCACGCCGACGGCGAGTTCGTCATCGGCAAGGCGGACGGCACCGGCGGCATGGTCGATGCCCGCACCGTCAAGGAACAGCTGCTGTATGAAGTGCACGATCCCGCGCGCTATCTGACGCCGGATGTCGTCGCGGACCTCAGCCAGGCCAGCGTGGCCGAGCTGGGCGCGGATCGCGTGGCGGTGCGCGGCGTCACCGGCCATGCGCGCCCCGAAGAACTCAAGGTCAATGTCTGCTACCGCGGCGGCTGGCTGGCCGAGGCGGAAATCTCCTACGCGGGGGTTCAGGCCGAGGCGCGCGCCCGGCTGGCCGCCGACATCGTCCGCAAGCGCGTGGACCCGGCGCTGCGCCTGCGGGCCGACCTGATCGGCGCCATCAGCATCCTGGCCGACGACGCGGGCGAGATGCGCGACGCCTTGCCCGCCGGCCTTGCCCGCGATGTGCGGCTGCGCATCGCCACGGAACATCCCGACCGCAAACTGGCGGAGAGCGTGCTGCGCGAAGTGAACGCGCTCTATACCTGCGGCCCGGCCGGCGGCGGCGGCGTGCGCACCGCGCTGCGCCCGCGGCTGAACATGCTGTCCTGCACCCTGCCCCGCGACGCCGTGCCCAGCGGCTGGACCTTCCTGGAGGAAGCCGCGCAATGAGCTCCCAATCGATTTCCGTTCCCCTCTACCGACTCGGCCACAGCCGCTCGGGAGACAAAGGCGACATTTCGAATCTCAGCCTCATCGCCTGGGACCCGGAATGCTATGACGTGCTGGCCGCGCAGGTGACCGAGGAACGCGTCGCGGCCTGGTTTGCCTACCGCCACCCCCGGCGCGTCACGCGCTACCTGTTGCCGATGCTGCACGCCATGAACTTCGTGCTCGACGGCGTGCTGGACGGCGGCGTCAACGACGCCCTGAACCTCGACACGCACGGCAAGAGCCTATCTTTCAGATTGCTGGATATGACGGTGGAGGTCAGCCCCGCGCTGGCCAGCCGTCTGCCAGACATACCGGGCGACCGTCCCGCGGCCGCCTGATTCCACCGTTCCCTATAAGAAAACCCCACAGGAGACACACATGCGCATCGCTTTCAAAGGCCGGCTGGCCCTGCTGCTGGCTGCCGCCCTACCCCTGCCCGCCCTGGCGCAGTTCCCCACGAAACCCATCACGTTCATCGTGCCCTTCGCGGCAGGCAGCGCCACCGACCAGATCGGCCGCGCGATCGGCCAGGGGGTCACCGAACAGACCGGCCAGGCCGTTGTCATCGAGAACAAGCCCGGCGCCAGCGCCATGATCGGCGCGGCCGCCGGCGCCCGCGCGGCCCCGGACGGCTACACCGTGCTGATCACCACCAACACCACGCACGCCGCCAATGAACACCTGTACAAGAGCCTGACCTACGATCCGGTCAAGGACTATGCGCCGCTGACGCTGCTGGGCAAGGGTGGCCAGATCATGGTGGTCAACCCCAAGTCGTCCGCCAAGACGGTTGGCGAATTCCTGGCGCAGGCCAAGCAACAGCCGGGCAAGCTGAGCTTCGGCAGCGGCAGCTCCAGCAGCCGCATCGCCGGGGAACTGCTGCAGCAGATGGCGAACATCCAGCTGCTGCACGTGCCATACAAGAGCAACCCGCTGGCGATCACCGACCTGCTGGGCGGCCAGATCGACATGATGATCACCGACACCGCCACCGGCCTGCCCCAGGTCAAGTCGGACAAGCTGCGCGCCCTGGGCGTCACCGGCCAGGCCCGGTCCGCGCTGGCGCCGGACGTGCCCACCATTGCCGAATCGGGCGTGCCGGGCTACGAGATGGGTTACTGGTTCGCCGCCTATGCGCCAGCCGGCACGCCGCCCGAAGTGGTCAAGCGCCTGAACGAACTGCTGGTGAAAGCCACGCAGACGGCGCCCGCCAAGCAGTTCTATTCGCAGACGGGCACCGACCCCGCCACGTCCACGCCCGACGAGCTCGCGCAGTTCCAGCGGGCCGAATCGAAGAAGTGGGGCGAGATCATCAAAAAGGCAGGCATCCAGCCTGAATAAACGGTAAACCGCGGCCCCGGAACCCGGGGGCCGCGTTACAACGCGTCGCTGGCGGACAGCATGGGGCTGCCGGCGATGCGCTGCGTGATAGCGCGGCAGGCTTCCAGCAGCGGCGCCACATAGGCCGCATCGGGATCGGGCTTCTGGCGGAAACGCAGCGTGCTGACGCTGATGGCCGCCACCGGCATGCCGTTCTGCCCGTAAATGGGCGCCCCGAAGCAATGGATCCCCGCCTCGTTCTCTTCTTCGTCCGCGGCCCAGCCCTGTTTGCGCACGCGTTCGAGCTGCCGGCGCAGGTCCGCTATGTCTTTCACCGTATGAGGCGTATGGCGGGCAAAGGGTTGCGGCAGCAGGTCCAGCGCGGCCTGCAGCCCGGCCTCGTCCAGCATGGCCAGATAAGCCTTGCCGACGGCCGTCGAGTGCATGGAGACATTGGTGCCGATGCGCGAATTCATCTGCACCACGCTGGGGCTTTCCAGCTTCTCGATATAGACCATGTGCGGCCCGTTGGGCACGGCCAGGTGGACGGTTTCGCCAGTGACGTCGCGCAGGCGCTTCAGGTCTTCGACGGCGGCAAGGCGCATCTCGGAGCGCCCCCAGCTGCGGCTGGCCAGCTGGATCAGGCGCGGGCCCAGCGTCAGTTTGCCGGTGCCCGGATGCTCGGCCAGCAGCCGCTCTGCAACCAGCGCAGCCACCGTGCGGTAGACGGTAGGACGCGGATAGCCGCTGCGCTTGCTCAGCTCGGCCACGGTCATGGATTCGGGCGTATCGGCCACCACCTGCAGCACGTGCATGAACTTCGAAAAGGCGGCGGTCCCCGCCACCTGCGCGGCGGGCGGCCTGGCAACGGCCTGGGAATTTTTCATGGTCACACCGCCAGGTAGCCGCCGTCGATCGGCAGGATCACGCCCGTCATGAACGCGGCCGCGGGCGCGCACAGGAACGCGACGCCGTCCGCCACGTCCTCCGGCAGGCCCCAGCGCCCGAGCGGAGTGCGCTGCAGGATAGGCCCCGAGCGCTCGGGATCGTCCTGCAGCGCTTGGGTCAGCGGCGTGGCGATCCAGCCCGGCGCCACGGCATTCACGCGGATGCCGTCCGCCGCATAGGCCAGCGCCAACGACTTGGTCAGCTGCGCGACGCCTCCCTTGCTGGCGGCGTAGGCCGGCACCAGCGAACCGCCGAAGAAGCTCAGCATGGAGGCCGTATTCACGATGCAGCCGCCACGCCGCGCCAGGCGCTCGCGGGCGGCGCTGCACACGCGCATGGTGCCGGTCAGGTTGACCGCCACCACCTGCTCGAAAATGGCCGGATCATGCTCCGCCCCGCGGCGGATCACGCCGGCGCAGTTGACCACGATGTCCAGCTCATCCAGGCCCGCCAGCAGCCGCTCGACGTCCTCCGCCCGGCTGACGTCGCCCAGGCGCACGTCGATGCCGGGGTTCAACGCATCGGCCTGCGACGACAGCCCGGCCGCGATCGTGCGCGCCCCAAGAGATGCGAGCCGATTGGCGACGGCCGCGCCGATGCCCTGCGTGGCGCCGGTGACCAGCGCCGTCTTGCCTGCGAATAGATCCGTTTTGAACGTCATGCCTGCTCGCTCAGTAAGTACCGGGATAGGCGCCGCCGTCGGCCAGCACGTTCTGGCCGGTGACGTACGCCGCCTGCACACTGCACAGGAAGGCGCAGATGGCGCCGAACTCTTCGGCGTTGCCGAAGCGCTTGGCCGGAATGGCGGCCTCGCGCGCGGCGCGCAAGGCATCCACGCCCTGCCCCGCCTTGGCCGCCGAGGCCGCCAGGCTGGAGGTCAGGCGGTCGGTGGCGAAGGCGCCGGGCAGCAGGTTATTGATGGTGACCCCGCGGGCCGCGATGCTGCTGCGCGCCACGCCCGCCACGAAGCCGGTCAAGCCGCTGCGGGCGCCGTTGGACAGGCCCAGGATGTCGATGGGCGCTTTCACCGAGCTGGACGTGATGTTGACGATGCGCCCGAAGCCGCGTTCGGCCATGCCGTCCACCGTGACCTTGATCAATTCGATGGGGGTCAGCATGTTCGCCTCGACCGCGCTCAGCCAAGCTTGCCGGTCCCAGTCGCGGAAGTCGCCCGGCGGCGGGCCGCCCGCGTTGGTAACCACGATGTCGTAGTCGCGATGCGCCGCGAAGACCGCATCGCGCCCCTGCGGCGTGGTGATGTCCGCGGCCACGGCCGTCACGAAACTGCCGCTGCGCGACCGCTCCCGCAGCAGCCGCTCGCGCGCGGCCTCCAGGGCGTCGGCGCCGCGGGCGACGATCACCACGTTCACGCCTTCGCGCACGAGCGCCAGCGCGCAGCCGTAGCCCAGGCCCTTGCTGGCGCCTCCCACCAGGGCGGTCTTTCCATTGATGCCCAGATCCATCTTCTGCTCCTTGTCGTGTGGCGGGCGATCTACGGACGCATGCCGAACTTGTCGATCAAACCCTTGAAAGTCGCATTATCACGCTGCATCAGCGCCGTGAAGGTCTGCTGGTC
Source organism: Achromobacter agilis (assembly GCF_900496965.1). GTDB lineage: Bacteria > Pseudomonadota > Gammaproteobacteria > Burkholderiales > Burkholderiaceae_B > Achromobacter > Achromobacter agilis. The sequence continues at coordinate 10,589 of NZ_UFQB01000042.1, read as the reverse complement.
GGCCACGACATAGCCCAGGTTCTGCTCCGCCATGAATCGTTTCAGGCTGCCTTCGGCGGCCGCCTTGCGGAAGGCGGCGCCCAGCGTGTCCAGCACCGGCTGCGGCGTGCCCTTAGGCGCGGCGATGCCGCGCCAGGTGCCGATCGACAGGTTGATATTGCGTTCCTTCAGCGTAGGCACGTTCTCGAAACCGGGCACGCGTTCATCGGCCATGACAGCCAGGGGCTTGAGCTTGCCGGCCTTGACGTACTGCATGACCTCGGCCGGGCTGACCGCCACCGCGTCGATGTGGCCTCCCAGCAAGGCCAGCACCGCCGGATTGCCGCCGTTGAACGGAATGTGGTTGAACTTGGCTCCCGTCTTGTCCTCCAGCGCGGCCGCCGCCAGGTGCCAGATCGATCCGATGCCCGCATTGCCCACCTGCATGCTTTCCGGCTTGGCGCGCGCCGCGGCCAGGAACTCCTCGATGGTGTTGTAGGGCGAGTCGGCGCCCACGGTGATCGCCGAGGGGTCGGCATTGAGCTGGATGATGGGCGTGAACTTCTCGTAGGTCGTCTTGGTCAGGCCCAGATGCGGAATGATCACCATGTCCGCCGTCACCAGCGCCAGCTTGTAGCCGTCGGGGCTGCTGTTGGCCACTTCCGTCAGGCCGATGCCGCCGGCGGCGCCCGGCTTGTTGAGCACCACGATCGGCTGCGCCAGGTGCGTGCGCGAGGCGTCGCTCATGGCGCGCGCCATCGCGTCGGTGCCTCCGCCCGCGGCGAAAGGCACGACCAGTTCAATGGCCCGGCCGGGGAAGTTCTGCGCCTGGGCCGCCGGAATGGCGGCCAGCGCGGCTGCGCCGCCAACGAGCGCAGAAAGAATGCAGCGATTGAACGCGCGACGTTTCATTGTGTCTCCGGTATGTTTTTGTGCTGCGGGATGGATAGCGGGAACTGCAGTCAGGGCCCGTCCCGGCCCCGTTCGGTCAACGAATGAATTGCCGCACGTAGTCTTCGCCCAGGCCGGCCTCGGTGTAGTGCTTGCGGCACATGTCGATCTTGGTGAAGACGTCTTCGTAGCCCATGCCCTTGCCCCACGGGTCCGTGTAGTACATGACGCCGTTGACCTGGAAGTACGTGATCATTTCTTCGACGTCTGGCGGCACGTACAGGGTGTGCGTCTCGCCGGGCGGCTCGAACACATAGCTGCCTTCGGTCGCTTCCCAGTCGTGTTCCAGGTAGCGCCAGCGGCCCTTTAGCACGAAGCCGTGCACGGCTTGCGGATGGCGGTGCCGGCTGAGCACGCCCGATTTGCGCACCCGCAGCAGATTGGTCCAGTAGCCCTGGCTGGCGTTCAGACAGAGCGGCCGGAACCATACGTTCTCGGCTTGCGGCACCCATACCCTTTCGTCGGTGGGCACCGCTTGCGGAATCACGATTTCGGGCAGGGCCTCGGGCGGGTTCGGATATTGGTACGGGGTCAGGGGTTCGGCATCGGGCCGGTCAACGGGCATACTGGCGTCTCCTTCCATATTATGGACATTATGTTTATGTTATGGACTGATTATAGGGATCGCCCTCTGGCCGGCGACAGCAGGGGCTAACCCTTAGCTGCGTCACAACAAAACCCGCGCCGCCGCGCGCACAAAACAAAAAACCCACCGCGATGCGGTGGGTTTTCGGGTGCGGACCTGCGGTGGCGGCTTATTTATCCACGAACGCCCGTTCCACGACGTAATCGCCCGGCTGGCCGACGCCCGGCGACACGGTGAAGCCGCGCTTGTCCAGCATGGCGCTGATGTCAGCCAGCATATGCGGGCTGCCGCAGATCATGGCGCGGTCGGTTTCGGGATTGATCTGGGGAATGCCGATGTCGGCGCACAGCTTGCCGTTTTCCATCAGTTCCGTGATGCGGCCCTGGTTGCGGAAGGGTTCGCGGGTAACCGTGGGGTAATACACGAGCTTCTCGCGGACCACGTCGCCGAAGAATTCGTTGTTCGGCAGTTCCTTCTCGATGAAGTCGGCGTAGGCCAGCTCGCTGACCCAACGCACGCCGTGCACCAGGATGACCTTTTCGAAGCGTTCGTAGATGTCCGGATCCTTGATGATGCTCATGAACGGCGCGAGGCCGGTGCCGGTGCCGAACAGAAACAGGTGCTTGCCCGGCTTCAGGTCGTCGACGACCAGCGTGCCCACCGGCTTGCGGCTGACCAGGATAGTGTCGCCCTCTTTCAAGTGCTGCAGGCGCGACGTGAGCGGACCGTTCTGCACCTTGATGCTGAGGAACTCGAGGTTCTCTTCGTAGTTCGCGCTGGCGATGCTATAGGCCCGCAGCAGCGGCTTGCCTTCAACTTCCAGGCCGATCATGACGAAGTGGCCATTGTGGAACCGCAAGGCCGCGTCACGCGTGGTGGTAAAGGAAAACAGGGTGTCGTTCCAGTGGTGCACGCTCAATACGCGCTCAGTGTTGAAAGCAGCCATGTCGTATGAAGTAAGAGCGAAACAGAGCCGGACGGGTCTGGTTTCCAGGCGGGACCGGCTTCGCATCGCGGGGTCATTCCGTGCCGCACAAAGGACGCGGCCGGCATTAGGGTTGACCCTATTCTACAGGGTCTTGATGATAACTTCTCTCATTATTCCGTAATACCCTTATGCCGTATTGATGGGGATCAAGGGCCTGGACCTTAGACTTACTGGTAGTTGAACGGCGCATGGCTTCCTGTTATCGTCGCATGCCAATTTGATAATCATTTTCGTTAGCAGACCGCTTTTCAAGCGGCTGGAACACGTGCCAAGCCGTGCTTACCCGCCGCAGCCCTAGCCGGAGCCCTTCGTCATGACCAAGCGTCCCCAATTGAATTCGCTGCTGCGCGCCCTGGCGCTGGCCGGCGCCGCCGCCTTCACCGTGTCGGCCAACGCCGCCGAGGAAGTCAGCCTGTACACCACCCGCGAGCCCAAGCTGATCCAGCCCCTGCTCGACGCCTTCACCAAGGAAAGCGGGATCAAGGTCAATACCGTGTTCGTCAAGGACGGCCTGCTGGAACGCGTCAAGGCCGAAGGCGCCAAGTCGCCCGCCGACGTGCTGATGACCGTGGACATCGGCAACCTGCTGGATCTGGTGGACGGCGGCGTAACCCAGGCCGTCAAGTCGGAAACCCTGGAGTCGGTCATCCCCGCCAACCTGCGCGGCGCCGATGGCAAGTGGTATGCCCTGTCGCTGCGCGACCGCGTGCTGTATGTCGAAAAAGACCTGAAGCTGGAAAGCTTCCGCTACGAAGACCTCGCCGATCCCAAGTGGAAGGGCAAGGTTTGCATCCGTTCGGGCCAGCACCCCTACAACACCGCGCTGATCGCCTCCATGATCGCGCATGACGGCGCCGAAGCCACCGAAAAATGGCTGCGCAGCGTCAAGGCCAACCTGGGCCGCAAGGCCGCCGGCGGCGACCGCGACGTGGCGCGCGACATTCTCGGCGGCATCTGCGACATCGGCCTGGCCAACGCCTATTACGTCGGCCACATGAAGAACGCGGAACCCGGCACCGACGCCCGCAAGTGGGGCGACGCCATCAAGGTCATCCGCCCGACCTTCGCCAACGCCAAGAGCGGCGGCACGCACGTGAACGTCAGCGGCGCGGCCGTCGCGGCCCACGCGCCCAACAAGGCCAACGCGGTCAAGCTGCTCGACTTCCTGGTGTCCGAACCCGCCCAGGCCCTGTACGCGCAAGCCAACTATGAATACCCGGTCCGCAAGGGCGTGAAGCTGGACCCCGTCATCGCCAGCTTCGGCGAGCTGAAGGTCGACCCGCTGCCCCTGACCGAAATCGCCAAGTACCGCAAGCAGGCCAGCGAACTGGTGGACAAGGTCGGTTTCGACAACTGATAGGCCCATGGGCCGCCATGCCTACGGGCGTGGCCCCGCCATGTGGCAGAGATAGACGCGCGGGCGGTATCTCGTTCCGCGCGTAGGGCCTGCTCCCTTCTTTTCCGGGGAGCAGGCCTTGCCATTGATGCAATCGACTTGAAGCATGCACACAGATTCTTTGCCCCGGCCGCTGCGTCTGCGCTGGACTGAACGCGGGGCCGGCTGGCTGGCCGGCGCCGCCCTGATCGCGCTGGCCGTATTGGCGCCCGTCCTGACGCTGGGCTGGTGGGCGCTGGGCGGCGAGCTTGCCCACTGGCAGCATCTCGCCAGTTACGTGCTGCCCCAGGCGCTGGCCAATACCGCCATGCTGCTGGCTGGCGTCGGCGTGCTGGTCACGCTGCTGGGCACGGGCGCCGCATGGCTGGTGACGGCCTACGACTTCCCTACCCGCCGCGTCCTGACCTGGGCCCTGCTGCTGCCGCTGGCGGTGCCCACCTACATCATCGCTTTCGCCTACCTGGACCTGCTGCATCCCATTGGCCCGATACAGACCGCGATCCGCGCGCTGCTGGGCTACGACAGCCCGCGCCAGTTCCGCCTGCCCGACCTGCGCTCGATCTACGGCGCCATCTTCGTGCTGGGCTTCGTGCTGTATCCCTACGTCTACCTCAGCACTCGCGTCATGTTCATGACGCAGGCCGCCAGCCTGCTCGAGGCAGCCCGCACGCTGGGCGCCGGCCGCCTCGCGGTGTTCTACCGCGTCGCCTTGCCGCTGGCCCGCCCCGCCATCGTGGTCGGCGTCAGCCTGGCGCTGCTGGAAACCCTGAACGACATCGGCGCATCCGAATTCCTGGGCGTGCAGACGCTGACCGTTTCCGTCTACACCACCTGGGTCACGCGCTCCGACCTCGCCGGCGCCGCCCAGATCGCGCTCACGATGCTGGCAATCGTAATCGGGCTGATCCTGCTCGAACGGCACGGACGCAAGCGCCAGCGCTACGCCAATACCCAGCGCATGCGCCCCATGCAGCCGCGCCGCCTGCGCGGCCCGGCCGCGGCCGCCGCGGTGGCGCTGGGCTGGATTCCGGTGCTGGCGGGCTTCGTCGCCCCCGCGCTGTATCTCGTCGTCGAAACCTACAAGCGCCTGCACCTGGTGGGCGGCGTCTCCGACCAGTTGATCCGGGGCTTGAGCAACACGCTGATCGTGGCGTTCAGCGCCACGGTGGTCACCCTGCTGTGCGGGCTCGTCGTAGCCTGGGCGGGACGCACCCTGCGCGAAAGCGCCGGCTTCAATCCCGGGCGCGCCTGCGCCCGCATCGCCAGCCTGGGCTACGCGGTGCCCGGCACCGTGCTGGCCATCGGCCTGCTGACGCCCTTCGTCTGGATCGACTCGGCGGTCGCCACGGTATTCGGCGGCAGCGGGCTGTTCCTGATGGGCTCGATGGGCGCGCTGGTCTGCGCCTACGCCATCCGCTTCCTGGCGATCTCCACCGGCGCGCTGGAAGCCGGTCTGGCGCGCATTCCGCCGTCGCTCGAGCAGGCGTCGCGCCTGCTGGGCGAAAGCTCCGCGGGCACCCTGCGCCGCGTGCACCTGCCGCTGCTGCGCCCCGCGCTGGCGGCCAGCGCGCTGCTGGTCTTCGTGGACGCTATGAAGGAATTGCCCGCCACGCTGCTGCTGCGCCCCATGAATTTCGACACCCTGGCAACCTGGCTCTATGCGGAGGCCGCCCGCGGCACCTATGAGGAAGGCGCCGTGGCGGCGCTGGCCATCTTGCTGGCCGGCCTGTTTCCCGTCATCTTGCTGGCCCGGACCAATCTGAAAATGGGACATTGATCATCGTGCCCGATCTGTTAGAACTCGATCACCTTTCCCTGGCCTACGACACCCCCGCCGGCCCCAAGCCCATCGTGCAGGACCTGACCCTGGGCTTGCCCGTCGGGCATATCGGCTGCCTGCTGGGAGAATCCGGCTGCGGCAAGACCACCGTGCTGCGCGCCATCGCCGGTTTCGAGCCGGTGCGCGCCGGCCGCATCCTGCTGGACGGCACGGTCATTTCGTCGCCCACCGTACAGGTGGCCCCGGAACTGCGCCGGGTCGGCATGATGTTCCAGGATTACGCCCTGTTCCCGCACCTGACGGTCGCGCTGAACGTGGCCTTCGGGCTGCGCAAGCTGGCGCGCGCCGAACGCGCCCGCCGCGTCGAGGAAATGCTAGAGCTGGTGGGCCTGGCGCACGCCGCCAACAGCTATCCGCACGAAATCTCCGGCGGCCAGCAGCAGCGCGTCGCGCTGGCGCGCGCGCTGGCGCCCTCGCCCGACCTGCTGCTGCTGGACGAGCCGTTCTCCAATCTGGACGTGGACACGCGCGAACGGCTGGCCTTCGAAGTGCGCGACATCCTGAAGACGACCGGCCACACCGCTATCCTGGTCACGCACAACCAGGCCGAGGCTTTCGCCATCGCCGACCGCATCGGGATCATGTCCAAGGGCAGCATCGCGCAATGGGATACGCCCTACAACCTGCACCACCATCCCGCCAACGCGTTCGTGCGCGACTTCATCCGGCGCGAGGCGCTGGAAGAGCGGCGCGAGCAGGCGTTTGCCCGGGGTAGGTAAGGTTGTGTTTGGTGGGTGTCTGACACTTGAGACGCCACAACCCACGCCACCCAACAGTGTCTGACACCCCCCATCAATCCGCCGACAGCTTCACCTTTTGCGACAGGGCCTTGAAGGCGTCATGCTGGCTGCGGGTCAGGCGCTCCACTTCCTGGGGCGTGGAGCCATAGGGCATGAAGCCCGCCTGCTCCAGCTTGTCTTTCACTTCCGGCAGGGCCAGGGCCCACTGGAAGGCGTCGCTCAGGGCCTTGGTCGCCTCGGGCGACATGCCCGCCGGGCCATATACCGCGAACCACGGATCCACCACCGCGGCCTCGTAGCCCAGTTCGGCGAGTGTGGGCACGTCCGGCAGCGCCGGCGCGCGCTTGCTGCCCGTGACGGCCAGCGCGTGCACCTTGCCCGCCTTGATGTGCGGCAGCGACGCCGGCAGATTGTCGAACATCACCGGCAAATGCCCGCCCAGCAGATCGTTCAGCGCCTGGGCGCTGCCCTTGTACGGAATGTGCTGCATGCCGGCGCCGGTCAGCTGGTCGAACATCACGCCCGCCAGATGCATGGACGTGCCGGTGCCCGGCGTGCCGAAGGATGTGCCCGGATGCTGCTTGGCGTACGCGACCAGGTCCTTGACGCTGCCCACCTTCAGGGCCGGCCCCGTTTCCAGCACCACGGTGGACGCGCCCAGCATGCTGACGCCCGTGAAATCCTTGGTGGGATCGAAAGGCATGGACGGGTAGACGAACGGATTCAGGGCGTTCGTGGAAATCGCGCCGAAGCCGATGGTGTAGCCGTCGGGCGCGGCCTTCGCCACGGCATCCATGCCGATGTTGCCGCCTGCGCCCGGACGGTTCTCGACGACGACCGGCTGGCCCAGTTTTTCTGCCACTTTCTGGCCGGCCGTGCGCGCCACCAGGTCGGTGGTGCCGCCGGCGGTGTAGGGAACGATGAAGGTGATGGGTTTGGCCGGATAGCCCGCGGCCAGCGCCGAGGTAGCGCCCTGGATCAGCGCCAGCGCGGCCAGGCCGCGCAGCGTGTTGACGGTATAGCGATGCATAGTGTCTCCATCCCGGATTGTTGTTGGGGTCGGGACGCGCATCATACCGCCGCGCCAGGCCGGCGCGGCGGGTGTGGCCGCGGGCCGGAACGCTAGGCGCGCGGCTCGGGCAGCGGGATGTACTCGGTCTCGTCGCCGGGCACGACCTGGTCGAAGCGGTTGCGCTGCCAGTCCTGCTTGGCCTGTTCGATGCGGTCCTTGTTGCTGGAGACGAAGTTCCACCAGATGAAGCGCGGTCCGTCCAGCGGTTCGCCACCCAGCACCGCGAAGCGCGCGGCGGTCTTGGCGCGGATCTGCACGGGGCGGCCCGGCGCGAAGACGACCAGGCGGCCGCTTTCGAATTCCTGCCCGTCGATTTCGACAGTGCCTTGCGCCAGATAGGCGGCGCGCTCTTCATGCTCGGCCGGCAGGACCGTGGTGGCGCCCGCCTGCAATTGCATGTCGCCGTAGAACAGCGGCGACAGCGTCTTCACGCCGGACGTCTTGCCGAAAAGCGAACCGGCGACGACCTGGGCGCGCACGCCCTCGCCTTCGATGACGGGCTGGGCATCCAGCCCGTAATGCGTGAAGCCCGGATCGGTTTCTTCGAGCGCCTTGGGCAGGCCGACCCAAATCTGCAGGCCACAGAGCCGCTGCGCGGCCTGCCGGCTTTCCGGCGAGGAGCGCTCGGAATGCACAATGCCGCGGCCCGCGGTCATCCAGTTGACCTCGCCGGGCAGGATGGTCTGCGTATGTCCCGCGCCGTCGCGGTGCACCATCGAGCCTTCGTACAGATAGGTTACGGTGGACAGGCCGATGTGCGGGTGCGGCCGCACGTCGATGCCCGAACCCGGGGCGAATTCGACGGGACCCATGTGGTCGAGAAAGACGAACGGCCCCACAGTGCGGCGCTGCGCCGACGGAATGGCTCGCCGGACGGAAAAGCCGCCCAGGTCGCTCGTGCGCGGGACCACGACGGTTTCAATCTGGCTTTCGCCTGCTTCGGATAGGGTGGACATAGGGAAACGCTCCGGATGAAGGAACCAAGAACCATCTTAAGGCCTGCCGGGCGGAGAATTCCGCCCGGCAGATGCGTTACGCCAGGTCGAACACCAGCACTTCGGCGTCCTTGCCGCCCGACAGCTCGACACGGGTTTCGTCCGTGATGGCCGCGGCGTCGCCCGCCGACAGTTCGGTGCCATTGACGGCGATGCTGCCCCGCGCCACATGCACCCAGGCGCGGCGGCCGGCGGCCAGATCCAGGGACGCGGATTCCGCCCCGTCGAACAGGCCGGCGTACAGGCGCGCATCCTGGTGGATCTTCATCGAACCATCGATGCCATCGGCCGACACCAGGGCTTGCAGGCGGCCACGCTTCTGCGCATCGCTGAAGCTGCGCTCTTCGTACTCGGGCGCAATGCCGGTGACATCAGGCTCGATCCAGATCTGCAGCATGTGCGTTTCGGTGTCCGGACGCGGGTTGAACTCGGAGTGCATCACGCCACGGCCGGCGCTCATCCGCTGCACGTTGCCGGGCATGATGGTCGAGCCGCTGCCCATGCTGTCCTTGTGCGCGATCGCGCCGTTCAGCACGTACGTGATGATCTCCATGTCGCGGTGTCCGTGCGTCCCGAAGCCGCGGCCGGCGGCGATGCGGTCGTCGTTGATCACGCGCAGCGCGCCGAAGCCCATGTGAGCCGGGTCGTAGTAGTTGGCGAAGGAAAAGGTGTGAAACGAATCGAGCCAGCCATGGTTGGCGTGGCCTCGTTCGGCAGCGCGGCGAATCGTAAGCATTGCGGACTCCTGTTTCAATAATGTGAATGGTCGTGCGGCCTTGCGTGGGGTCCCGATCCGGGAGAAGCCGCCGCACCACCGGCATGAGTGATATTGTGCGCGTGCCGGGTTCACCGTTTGGCGCTATATTTTGACGAAACCATTCAAATTATTTGAATACCTGGATTCCGATGCAGCCGATCACCCCCGAACTCCTCATCCTGATGGATGCCATCGCGCGCCACGGCAGCTTCGCCAAGGCCGCGCGCGAGCTGGGCAAGGTCCCTTCCGCCGTCACCTATTCCATCCGCAAGCTCGAAGACGGCCTGGACGTGCTGCTGTTCGACCGCTCGGGGCACCGCGCGCTGCTGACGCCGGCCGGCGAGACGCTGCTGCGGGACGGGCGCTATGTGCTGCAATCGCTGGACGACCTGGCCTGCCGCGTCAAGCGCATCGCCACGGGCTGGGAGGTGGAACTGCGCATTGCCGTCAGCGCCGTGCTGCCCTGGCGCCCGCTCTATGACCTGATCGAGGAATTCCAGGCGCTCGGCAGCGCGACCACGCTGCGCTTTTCCAGCGAAGTGCTGAGCGGCAACTGGGACGCCCTGACGTCGGGGCGCGCGGACCTGGTGATTGGCGCCGGCGCGGCGGGCGAGCCCACCGGCCCCTACCGCTCGCAAGCAATCGGGCAGTCGCAGTTCGGGTTCTGCGTAGCGGCCCATCATCCCCTCGCGGCCCTGCCGCAGCCGCTCAGCCGCGCCGACATCACCCGCTACTGCGCGGTGGTCGTGGCGGACACGTCCCGCAATCTTGCGCCGCAGACCCGCGGCATCCTGGCGGAGCAGCCCACGCTGGTCATGCCCACCATGCAGGCCAAGATCGACGCCCAGATCCGCGGCCTGGGCTGTGGCTACCTGCCGCTGACCCTCGCCGCGCCCTATCTGGCGCAGGGGCTGCTGGTGGTGTGCGAGACGGACGAAGGCATGTCCCTGACGGAACACGTGGCCTACGCCTGGCGGGCCGAGCCGCCGGGCGAGGCGCTGAAGTGGTGGCTGCAGAAACTGAAGTCGCCGCGGTTGTGCGAGAGCCTGCTGGGGCTAGGGTAGTCGCGACAGGAACCAGTGTCTGTGTCTGACACCCATACACGATGGCCGTCGGCCTGCCCGGGTGTTTCCCGGGTGTCTGACACGCAGTAGATGTTGGTGTCAGACACCCTGCCCCGCCGCATCACTCGTCTTCGACGCGCAGCTTGCGCGTGGTAGTCGCAACGGCCCAGTGTCTGACACCCATACGCGATGGCTGTCGGCCTGCCCGGGTGTTTCCCGGG
>NZ_UFQB01000062.1 GCF_900496965.1 Achromobacter agilis | reverse complement strand
CCGGATGTGGCTGGCGAGCAGGTCGCAGGCGCGGCCGGCGTCGCGGGCGAGGGTGGCGTCGAGGATGCCCCGGTGTTCGTCGTGGAGGTCGCGGGCGATGGGCTTGCGGGTGACGGTCAGGCGGCGGTAGCGTTCGGCCTGCTGGTAGAGGATGCCCAGGAAGTGGTGCATCCAGCGCGAGGGACAGGCGCGGATGAGTTCGCGGTGGAACTCGCGGTTGCGCTGTTCCCACTCTTCGAAGCTGGCCTCGGGGTCCGACGCCAGGCGCTGCTCGGCCTTGCCGAGGCGGTGGAAAGCGGCGAGCACGGCGCTTTCCCAGTCGTCGTCGCCGACGGCGATGGACTGGCGCAGGGCCTCGGTTTCGAGGAGCACGCGGTTTTCGGTGATGTCGCGGAAGTCGTCGAGGGAGATGGGCGTGACGTGGAAGCCGCGCTGTCCGTGGGCGATGACGAGGGCATCGGAGACGAGCAGGGCGAGGGCTTCGCGCAGGGTGCCGGCGCCCACGCCGTAGTCGTCCTTGAGGTGTTCGACCCGCAGGCGCGAGCCGGGCGGCAGCTTGCCCTGGATGATGTCGCGGCGCAGGCTGACGTAGGCCGCGCCCACCAGGGTGTTGGCCGAGGCGGCGTGGGCGAGCGGAGGGAG
>NZ_UFQB01000039.1 GCF_900496965.1 Achromobacter agilis | reverse complement strand
TGCTCAGGCGCATCGGCAACAACGGTTTTTAACCCTGGACTCTATGTCGGTGCCGTACTAAGTCTGGGGGCAGGTCAGTAGTCTTCAAACTCCCAAGCGTAAAACCTTGCCAATTTGCACGCAATCTCAGACCAACTCACCCCTTCATATTGCGATATACCCTTATTTATCGTGTCGACAATCAACTGATAGTGAAATTCCTTGACTATCAAAAAGTGCCTACCCCACATGGGCTCCCATAGATTGTTTTTCAGCCATGTCGGAGTGCAAACGAATATCTCGAAATCGTCCCCACCACCAGCCCCTTCCGGCCCAATGCGGAGCCTTAGTGTTATAAAAAAACACTCTGGATCCTCTGGCACATACGAGTGGATATCCACCTCGTCAGCTGAAACACCCTTTAGTTCCGCACGCATCGAACACCTCTTAGTCAGTGACATCTAGATGCCCGTTACTGACTTTAATTTTCTGCCCAGTCACTGGATTGATCGAATAGGTTTCAAAATTTGCCTGCACGCCAGTAGTAGCATACGGCGATGATTTAACAGTCGGCGCCCTATAGACGCGCGTACCATCAGCACTGATCCAACCAGTGCCATCAGCAGTTTTCTTAGCCCCATCTCCAACCCAAATCTTCCCTAACTGATCTGCTTCAGCAGCAGTGCCCCGACCAACAGAGAAGTTGGGGTTAGCCGTGCCACTGCCTTTAGATACTGGACCACTTAGCCAAGCGTAGTAGCCAGCACGCGCGACGCCAAGAACCCGGCACATAACTGAAATGCTGTGGTCGTCGCTGTGCGCTTCGATGAATCTATAGGCTCGCCTTACTCTGCTTGGTGTCTTGTTCCCAGACATAGATCATCTCCAATCGGTTCAGATGCTACTCCTGTCCACTGAACCCTGGTAACTCCAGTCTGACACCTTATTTATGCTCCTTATTTAATTTTGATTTATGTGCCAGTAGCTTGTGCCACCGGCACCGCATCGCTCGCTCCAGAACCACGGAATAACCAAGCGACAGATCCCCATCCAAATGGCCAGCTATCAACTGCCAAGCTCACGTTGATTCGTTCGGAACTTACAACTCTTGCGTCCCACCACTGCCAAGCACGCTCATGAGGGCCCATCCAATACATCCAATTGTCAACGGACCAAGTGCGATTGCGTTCGTCCTCTTCGCGCTCCTTGTCACTTAGCGTCTGCCATCGTTGTAGCCATCTTTCAGATTCCTCAGGCGACATTTCTTTGGCGCAAGCTTGGACAAAGCGCTCCGGCAGTACCGTACGCCAGTCGATGTAATCTGGATATCCTTGAGAGCACTTTAAACAAATCGCTGTCATTACAGCCACTACGGTTTCTAGCACTTTCAAGGAATTTCCATTGCAAATAACTACGAACTGAACTAGCCCTACCCCAGGGACAGGCTCGTTCTCTTTCGGCCCTTCAGCTAGACGCCGAATTTCTTCTATGCAATCGAGCGTATCGATCATTAGAACCCCTCCCTTCCTGTACCTTGAATGACCTTCTCTAGCAGTTCTTTAATCTGATCTTGCCGCAATCCAAACTGATCTGGAGCCGGATCACGAGAAATAATTGGACGATCCGGAAATTGTTTTGCCATGCTTTCCGGAACCGCTGATGCACGAATGTCATCTAGCAACGACTTTGGAACTTCAAAAGATTTTACAGTTGCCTCTGGAAGGCCCTTTACAACCTTTTGACCAAGATATTCCTCTGCACGAGCCCTACTTCCAAAGTTCAGCCAAAGTGTCGAGCCGTTTTCGAGGACACCAACCGTCCCACCTTCTCCAAGCAAAATGCGCGTGTTAGGCGCACCCTCAACCCGAAATACTCTTACTGCTTCTTTTGCACCCTGACCGGAAGCCCCTTCATACACCTTACCTTTACCTGAACGAATCGATCCTACCGCCCCTATCGCCGCAGCCGCCCCTGCCTCCCCGACCTTCGCTATCTCATCCCACACAAGCTGCTTGGTCGCAACACCTCCCATCACAATGGCGTTCTTGATCGCAGCGTTGCGATCCGCTTCAAGCAGCACCGATGCGTGGATCTTTAGAAGCGCCCACTCCTCCTGCTCAGAGGCACTGAGACTACCCTCGACTCGCAGCTTTTCTTCCAAATCCGCAACGCGGCTCGAGTACTCATCGAGTAGCATCGTTGCTTCCTCGATTTTTTCACGACATGCGTCAGGGCTCGCACATTCGGTCAGCGCCAGCCGCTTCTGATCGTCGATCTCCTTGTATTTTTTCGCAACTTCCTGTTCGCATACCTTGTCACGATTGCACTGTGTTTTTTCCTGAATTCGCGCCTGATGTTCCGGTACGCTCAAGGCGTTGTTTTCCGTCTCATTGACAGCCGCAAACGTGGCATCCATAACGCTCGTGCCGGCAGCGAGCGCAATACCCGCCACCAGAGACTCCACGAGATTACGACGAGCCTCCTTCTCCTCCGGATTCAACTTCGCTTGATCACCGCTCAGCAAGGCATTGATTACCGAACCGGCACCGGCGCCTAAAGCACCGGCTGAACAACTCCCTCCTTTGCCCGCCGCGCCTGCGCAACCCACGATTGCATGCATGGCGGCTCGCGCTGCCTCGGCTTCGGCGCCATCTCCGAGATTCGTGGTGATGCGCTTAACCTCCGATGCCGCCAGTCCTTGCAGGTAGTTGATGGCGGCGGCTTGAACCATGTCGCCCATGGCGCCGGTCACATTGCCGGTTATCGCAGCGGATATGGCCGTCAGCCACCGGCGCATCTCTCCGCCCGGTTGCCAGACTTTCGCTTCCTCGAACGCCAGCTGCAATTGGTCTCGGCGCGGACCTTCGGGTTCATTCTCCAGTGCTTGCTCAAGCGCCTTCGCCTCTTTCGCCCGATTCGCCAAGAATTGGCCCGCTTGCAACTGAAATTCCGAAGCGATCTCGAACCCCGCCTCGATCTTTTCCTTGTCAAAGATCGGCTTCAGCGCATTCAGCGTATCCGAGGTGCCCCGACTCAGCGACGCGATGGTCTCTGCTGCCGTCTTGCCTGTCAGCGCCAACTGGCCCGCCTCATCGCGAATGACGATGGAGCCGCCGCTTACGCCGCTATGGGTGATCGAATTGGCATTGCCCGAGGCGGCGGCAATGGCGGACATGCCGACGGACGTGCCGTTACTGCTAGTTGGCAGGCTGGTGCCCGGAACCTTCTCCGACCCGCCCGCCGCCTGGCCCTTAGAATTCGTGCCTACGTCACCGCTCTTGCTCTCCGCGCCTCCGCTGCCGCCCCAGCTATAGCCACCGCTCAACGCAATTTGATCCGCCTTGTACCGCGCGGTGTTCTTCAGGTCCTGGACGACGAGCGTTCCCGTGCCGAAGCGATTCAGACCGTCGACCACGGCCTGATCGCTGCTGGAGATCACGGCTCCAATCAATGCGGTGTTCCTGTTCACGTCGACCAGGAAGCCGCCGTCGCCGGCCTTCAATCCCGCCTGTTCCGTGGCGGACTTGAAGTCGCTGTTCATCCGCCCTTGCGACACGTTGCCCGACACCGAACTCTTGCAGTAGCCGTATATGCAAATGCTCGCCTGGATCCCCGCGCTCTGCTGCTTGGAGTCGTAGGTACTCGTGTTTTGAAGGGTCTCGATGCGCAGATCTCTTCCAACCGATGCAATGATCTGGTTGGCCTGACCCACCGCACCGAGCAGGGAGGCATCGCCGCCCGACTGCAGCGCGAGCACGTTGCCCGCCGTCACGTCGGTGTAGGCCCAACCAGTGTCCTTGCCATCCGCGCGGCCGCGGGCGCCGCCAGCGCCGATATTGAGCATCACGCCGACGCCGTTCTCAGAGCTGGCCGTCACGCCGATGCCTATGCTCGCGCTAGCACTCTTGCTCTTCGTATGTTGCTCGAACGTATTCTGCGCAGCTTGCAGCAGGATGTCGCCTTCCGCCTTGATGAGGGAGTTGTTCCCCGCCGAGAGCCGCGAGCCCGTTACGGTAACGTCCGAATCCGCTCCCGCGCCTCGGGCCACGATGGTGAGATCGTTGCCCGCTGCGACCGTGGAGCCCGCAACGGCGGAAGAGGACCGATCCGTAGTGCTTAGGCTCTTGCCGACGCCAAAGCTGATGTTCAGGCTCACACCGCCCGCGCTCTTGGGATCGGCGGCCACTGCATCAGCGGCGTTCATGGCCGCCAAGCCGGTCGTGGCCAGCGCCAAGCCCTGCATGACCTTGTTGTCGGTCTTGCTCGCGGCATTACCCATCCTTCCCGCGGTCTGCATGGCGCTAACGATAGGTGTGCTTGCATTGATGCTCACACCCGTCTGCTTGATCTCGTGGAACTCCTTCTCTTGCGTGGTATCCAGCGCCGCGCCGATATTGACTTCCTTGCCGATCAACGTAATGTCGTCCTGGCGCGCGATGATGTTGCTGCCCATGATGTTCAGGGCGTTTCCAGCATTGATCAGCACGTCGCCTTCCACGCTGCCGACCGTGCTGGCGTTGTGATAGGCCTTCTTGCCTTCGAGCGAATCCGTCTGCTTGCTGCTGCCGTAGCTAAACCCGCCCATCGCGCCGAATCCCGACTTCTTGACCATCTTGTAGTCATAGCTGTCTTCGGCGTTCTGGCCGGGGAGGGTGTCGACATCGCGGTCGGCGGACATCACCAGGTCGCGCTGGGCGCCGACGTTGGAGCCCGCCACGGTCAGGTCGCGTCCGGCCATCAGCACGGCCGTGTCGCCGGTGAAGGTCGTGGCGAGAGACTGTTCCCAATCGCTGGAAGTAATGGTGTGCGTCGTCTTCGACGAGAGGAACCCCTTCTTCTTGTAGCGGGTTTCGTCGTAGGCGGATCCCGTTTCCACGCCGGCGGTCAGGTTGATGTCGCGCCTCGCCCCCACCGCCAGCTGCTTGCCTGCAGTGACATCGGCGGCGCGCGCGTTGACGTCCTGGCCGGCGATCAGCGTGAGGTTTCCGCCCGCCGCGATCTGCGAGCCGATTTCCGTGCCGGTGCTCAGATCGTGCCGGTTGTTCTTGTTGCGGACGATGGATTCGCCATGGCTTTCGGTAAGCGTGGCCAGGGTGATATCGCGGCCGGCCCGCAGGCGCGCATCGTCCTTGACGGTGACTTGCGCCGCGGTCAGGGTCAGGTCGCGTCCGGCCTGCATGCTGAGGCTGCCGGCATCCACGCGGGACACGCCGGAAACGTACGAACCCCAGGTCGCGCCGTGGTTCTCGGAAGCCGAGGAGGAGGCCAGCGCGATGTCGCGGCCGGCCGACAGGGAGACGTTGCCTCCCTTGATCAAAGACACCAGGTTGGCCAGGTCCTGGCGCGCTGCGAGATCGATGGTGGCGCCCTGGATCAGGCTGCCCGCCTGGTTGACGATGTTGGCGGCGGACATGACGGTGGCGTCGCGCGCGCCGATGGTTCCGCTGTTGGCGATGTCGCCTTCGGCGGCGAGCTTGACGCTACGCCCCGCCATCAAGGCGCCGTCGCCCTTCAGGTCGCCTTCGCGCACCAGCAGGTAGACCTGCGGCGCCAGCACGGTCTCGGTGGTGCCGTCGGGCAGCGTGACGGTCTGCTCCACCAGCCAGACCAGGTCGGTGTCGAGCAGGCGCTGCTGCGCCTCGGTCAGCGCGACGCCAAGCTGGATGCCGTTGTTGCGCGCGAACTGCGCGCCGGCCGCGAGCAGGGCTTTGTACTGGCTGTCGTTGTCGGCGTAGCCGTCCAGGAAGCGCTGGCCGGAGGTGGCCAGGATCTGGTCGGCGACGAGCTTCTGTTCGTAGAAGCCGTCGCCCAGCCGCTTGGGCTGGCCGGCCGGCGTGAGGAATCTTGCGCCGACGGGGATCAGGGCGTTCAGGCCGCCAGGTTGCTTGCCCAGGCCCGCGTTGACGGAGCCGGAAGCGCCGGCATCGCCGACGGGCGCGCCGGGATGGCGCAGCTGATCGAACAGGTAGTCGCTGGAGACGCTTGGGCGATTGCCGACGAAACGCGGGTCGGTGGCGACGATGTATGGCGCATCGGGCCGGCCGTTGACGGCGAAAAGCTGGCTGTCCGGGATGGCGGCCGGGTTGGATACGGTGCGGACCGCGCTACCGCCGGGCAGGCCGATGCTTGCGACGAGGACAGCGCCAAGCGCGCTGCCGCCGCTGGCGCCGGGAGCGCCGCCGCTGAGCGAGACGGACGCATAGCCGCCGGACGTGCCCACCGGAAGCTCGATGGGCTGCGCGGCGAGCGTGGCGGCGTACGGGACGGAGGTTTCCTTGCGGTCGCGTGAGCGCGCCTGGGTGTAGGTAGCAGTTCCCCCGCGCGTGACGACGCGCTCGCCGCCGGCGCCGATGTTGTGGATGGCGGGGCCGGCTACGTTCAGCGCGCCGCCCGCGGCGATCTGGCTCTTGTCGTTGGTGGCCGTGCCGGTCAGCGTCATGGCGCCGCCGGAGAGGATCTTGCCGGGGTCGGACGAGACGGTGCGGGTTTCGGTGACGGTCTCTTCGACCTGGTAGTAGGTGAAGGTGCCGACCAGGCGACTGTCGAAGTCGGCGTTGAACTCGCGGACGCGCGCATCCAGCTCCAAGTGCAGCGCCTTGTACGCCGCATAGGCTTCCTCGAACGCCTGGCGGCGCGCGGCTTCGGCCGAACACGTCTCTCTGCTAAAACACTCGTGTTGCGGGGGCGTCCAGACCGGCATGGGGCCAGGCGGCGGCGTCAGGCCGAAGACAGCCCATATGCGGGAATCGTAGGGGTAAAAAAACGTCTCCGGGCGCGTCTTGCAATCGGCGCCGCCCTCGCCGCCCGTGCACACCATTATTTCTGGGGAGTACGTGACGGGAATCGGCGCGGTTTTGCCCGCTCGGCCTTTTTTGTTAGGCACATAATCGAACGGCGGTCCGTACCGCGAGGCGGGATACTTGCTGGAGGGCAACAAGAACCGGCGCTCTGGATCGTCATCCAGCCAGGCGGGCTCCTTGCCGCACATCGGCGTGACCTGGTCGCAGAACCAGTTCGTCTCCATGTCGTACACATCCGTCGAACCCGCTGGCGTCACGTACAGCTTGGGGACCGTCTGCACGGGCACGACCTGGCTGACAAAGTTGGTGTTGACGTTCTGGAGCGTGGCGGCCGAAATGGCTGCGTTGCCCGCGGCCTCGATGGCGGCCGAAGCGTTCAGCAGCGACACGGCCTGGCCGATGGCCTTGCGGTTGGCGTCCAGGGCGCCCCCTATGCGCAGGTCGGTGCCGGCGTAGATCAGCGCGTGCTCGCGGTTCACGAGCGAGCCCGCGCCCAGGTCCAGATCGCCGCGGGACGCGATGACGGCGCCGCCGCCGGCGCCCGCGCCGTTCACTATTTCCCCGGCGCGAATCGAGATGCCGTTGCCGTAGATGCGGCCGAAGTTGTCGAGGCGGCCGGCGTTGATGTCGGTCGAGGCGCCGTCGATCAGGCCGGCGTTGGTCAGCCCGCGGGTGACGTTGATGGTGTTGTTGCGGCCGGCCAGCAGTTCGCCGGTGGCGCGGTTGTTCAGCGAGTCCGCCGTGACGCTCAGGTCGCGCCCTGCGCTGACGCTGGCGCCGTTGTCCATGGCGCCGCCCACGGACAGGGTCAGGTCGCGGCCGGCGGCGATGTTGCCGGTCTGGTTGAGCGAGCCCGCGTAGGTGAAGGACAGGTCCTGCGCGGATTGCAGCGTGCCCAGGCCTTGCAGGGCATCGATGTTGACGGCGAGGCGTTCGCCCGCCAGCAGCAGGCCCTGGGCGTTCTTCAGCAGAGCGGCCCGCACCGTGGCGTTGCGCTGGGCGGCAATTTCTCCGCCGGTGTTGTCCAGTTCCCCGGTGGTAAGGGTCAGGTCCTGGCCGGCGCCGACGGAGCCGCCCTGGTTGTTCACCCGGTCGGCCAAGATGGCGACGAACTTGCCCAGCACGCCCTTCGCGGGCGTTCCGGGGGCTGCCAGCGTGGCGCTGTTGTCCAGGGCGGCAGCGTTGAGGGCGAGGGATTCGTCGGCCTGGATCAGGCCGCCCCGGTTGTCGACCGCGCCGGTTGCGGCGACGGTCAGGTCTCCGCCCGCCAGCGTGCCGGCGGCGTTGCCGACCCGCGCCGCTTCGATCCGCAGGCCGCGGGCGGCGGCGATCAGCCCAG
The DNA here is from genome assembly GCF_900496965.1 of Achromobacter agilis. Classification (GTDB taxonomy): domain Bacteria; phylum Pseudomonadota; class Gammaproteobacteria; order Burkholderiales; family Burkholderiaceae_B; genus Achromobacter; species Achromobacter agilis. Next base: position 33,084 of record NZ_UFQB01000039.1, on the reverse strand, counting down.
CGGCGTTGTCGAGCTCACCGCCCAACTTCAGCGCGGAGTCGCCGGCCGAGGTGAGCTTGCCGCCCTGGTTGCGCAGGCTGGCGGCGGCGATGTCCAGGGCGCCGCCGTGTACGACGGCATTGCGCGTGGCGATGTCGCCTGGCGAGGCGAGCGCAAGCTTGCCGACGGAGGACAGGTTGCCGCCGGACAGGTCCATGCCGGCGGCGGCAAGCGACAAGTCCTTGCCGGCCGCGCTGATGCCAGGGTGCGTAATGAGGGCCGCGGCGAGTTTGACGCTGCCCGGCAGGCTGAGGGTGCCGTCATCGCCGACGCCGGCGATGAAGCGGCCGGCGTTGCCGAGCGCGCCGAGCGCTGCGGCGTTCAGGTCGCCGCCCGCCAGCACCGAGCCCGTGTTGTCCAGCGTGGATCCCGCCCGCAAGTTGGCGACGCCCGCCGCGGACAGGATGCCCGCGTTCCGCAAGGCGGCGCCCGCCTGGAGGTCGAGGGCCGCCGCGGCCTGGAGGCGGCCGTCCGCCGTGGCCGTGAGGTTGCGGTTGGCGTTGACGACGAGGTTGCCCGCCTGGGTGGCGGCAATGCCGCCCAGCGTGGCGTCCGTGCCCGCGCGCAGCGTCATGCCCTGCCCCGCGGCCGCCGAGCCCATGGCTTGCAGCGCGGCGCCCGCGGTGGCGGCGAGCGTTCCGCCCGCCTGCTGGCTGGATGCGACGCCCAGCACCAGATTGCCGCGCAGCGTGTCCAGCGTCAGGTCGCCCTGCAAGGCGGCCACGGTGCCGTCCACGGCCATGCCGTCGCCGGCGCTCAGCGCCTGTGAGGCGCCCGCCAGCATGCGGCCCTGGGCCAGCAGCGTGCCTTGCGCGCCCGCGGTGAGCGTGCCGGCGGCTTGCGCCAGCCCCGCCGCGCCCACGGCCACGTTGCGACCCGTCAGCGTGAGGTTTGCGTCGGTGGCCGCTGTGCCGTCCACGCGCGCATCGCGCGCCGCGTCCAGCGCCATGTCTTGCAACGAAGCCAGCGCGCCGGCGGCGGTCAGGTCCCGGAGGGCCTGCGCCGTCAGCGTTCCCGCGGCCTGCACCTGCCCGCCCTGCTTCACGGTCAGGTCGCGCGCGCGCAGCTCCACATTGCCGGCGGACGTGTTGCCCAGCGCGGCGGCCGTGCCGCCCAGACGGGCGCCGCCCGTCGCCGCCAGCGTCAGGCCGCCGCCCGCGACGATGACGCCGTCGGAGTCCAGGTCGCTGCCCGATTGCGCGGCCAGGTCGCGCGAGGCCTGCATGCGGCCGGCTGCGCTCACACGCAGCCGGCCGCCGGCGTCGGCGGTCAGGTTGCCTGCCAGCGCGGCCACCGTGCCGTCGATGTCCATGTGACGCGCCGCGGACAGGCTGGCGGGCGTGCCCGCCGTGACGACGCCGGTCACGAAGAGGTCTCTGGCAGCCTGCACTTGCAGCAGGCCGTCCGCGTCCGCCGTATCGGCGGTGCCGGCCGTGCCGGCGACGTGCAAGTCCCGGCCCGCACCCAGGAACAGCTTGCTGCTGCCTTGCGCCAGGCCCGCCCGGCCGACGGACAGGTCCGCGCCGGCTTCGGTGCGCAGGGTGCCGTTGGCGACCGTCTTGCCGTTCAGCTCGGCATCGGTTCCGGCCGACAGCAGGATGTCCGTTTCACCTGAAATGGTGCCGTCCGCGAGCAACTTTCCGCCGGCCCGCGCGCCCAGCTGACGCCCGGACTGCAACACGCTGGCGTTGCCCAGCGTCAGGTCGCCGCCGCTGATCGCCTTGAGCGTGCCGGCATCGGCCAGCAGCGTGCCGTCCACGCGCAGGTTGCCGCGGATGGCGACTTGCGCGGCGTGGCCGGCGATGAGCACACCGGCCAGCGAGGCCTGGTTGGCGTCTGCCTTGACCGAGCCGTCGGCCTGCAGACGCGAGGCGGACGACGCCGCCAGGACTTCGCCCGCATCCAGCCGCAGATCGCCGGTGGCGAGCGCCTGGCCGTCCAGCGCCAGGTTGCGCGCCGCCCGCAGCGACAGATCCTTCTGCGAGGTGAGCTTGCCGAGGCTGCGCAGATCCCCGCCGGCCGTCAGGCCGATGGGGCCGGCCGCCGCCACTTGCGCTTGCGCGCCCACGGATACGTCGCCGCCCGCGGTTGCGCTCAAGCCGCCGGATGCGGCCGACAGCGCGCCGTCGATGGCCAGCGCGTCATCCGCCGCGATATCCGTGCCGGCGTTGGCGCGCAGCGTGCCGGCCAGCGCCATGTTGCCGCCCGCCTTGGCCGCTATGGCGCCTTCGGCATCCCATTGCGCCTGGGCATCCAAGCGCAGGTCGCGCCCAGCGGCCATGGCGACGTGGCCGGCGCCCGCGCCCTTGCCCGACATCAGCGCATCGCGCCCCGTCATCAGCGACACATCGCCGCGCGCGCCGACCAGGCCGCCCAGGCGCAGGTCCGCGCCCGCGCGCAGGACCGTGGCCGCGCCGGACTGCAACTGGGCGCTTGCGCCCGCGGCCAGATCCGCCCCGGCCCGCGCCTGCAGCGCGCCCGCGGCGGTGATCCGCCCGGGCAGCGTCATGTCGCGGCCGGCCTGCAGCGCGATCGCGCCCGCGGCCGTTACCTGGCCGCCGGATGCGTTCGAGGCCCCGCCGTTCGAACCGGAGCCGCCGGCGTCCGAACCGCCGCCCGCCGCAGACTCCTGACCCGCGCCCCCCGTGGCCGGCGGCGCGCCGCCGAACGTGGCGGCCGCAGGGCCGATCTGCAGGTTACGCCCGGACTCCGCGCGCAGGTCCTGGCCGCCCATCAACATGGAACCCGCCAGCGACAAATCCTGCACGGCCACGATGCGCAGCGCGTCCTGGGTTTGCAGCCCGGCCTGCGCGGCGATGGTCACGTCTTGCGCGGCGCTCACATCCAGCGATCCGCCTGCGCCGACCGCGCCCTGGACGTCGGCATTGCGGCCCGCCGCAAGCGCGACGGCGCCCGCCGCCTGCGCCACGCCATCCAGCGCCAGGTCGCGGCCGGCCGCCAGCCGCAGATCCCGCGCCGCCTGCACGGTTGCGCTGGGCGCGATGCGCACGTCTCCCGCCGCGCTGACTTGCAAGTCGCCCGTCAGGGCCACCAGGTTGCCGCCCACGTTCACGCCCACGCCGGCCTCGGTTCCGATCAGGCGGATGCTGTTGGCGTACATGCCGCCCAAGGCGGCGGTGTCCAGCGCGACAGTTGGCGCCGCGCCATCGCCCGCCAGGGCCGATGCGGCGCCAGAGGCGTAATCGACACGCGCGGCGCCAGCCGTCACGTTAAGGCGGTCAGCCCAGACGCCGGCATTGATTTCCAGCGACCGGGCGATCAGGTCGACCTGACTGAGATTGGCCCCATAGACGCCTTCGCCTTCGACCCGGATCTTACCGGCCGCCACGTCCAGCGCAACGCTGCCGTCCGGGCCGATCTGCGGCCTGCCGGTAGTCAGGGTGGCGCGGTCCGCGTTCAGGAAGCCGCAGCCGTTGCAGGTGATGCCTGCCGGATTGGCGACGATAACGTTGGCCCGGTTGCCAGCGACCTCCAACGTGCCCATCAGTTGCGACGGGTTCGGCGCCGTGACCTGGTTCAGGATGGTGGCGGCGCGCTGGTTGCCCAGCATGACGTTGCCGGCGACCTGCCCGGCAAGCTGGGTCTGGCTTGCGCCGCCGCTGTTGTTGAGTACCACGCCCGCCGGCCCCACGTTGAACTGGGTATAGCGGTTGTTCGATACCCCGCCCGCCGACGGCGGCGCGATGTTGATGACGGGCACGCCGTTGCTGACGCCCACCACCGGCTTCTGCCCCGCCACGCTTTTGTCTACCGAGATCGGCAGGGTCTGCGCCAGCACGGGCGACCACATTTGCGTGCCGATGACGGACCAGACGATGAAGGAGTGGAGTTTGGACATCATGCGTACCTGGCTAACGGGATCAGAATTCGAACATCACGGCCATCGCGAAGACGGCGGATGCGGTTTTCAGGGATTCGGGCTTTTTCAGCGGCCAGCCCGCGGACAGGTCGTAGCTGGCGTTCACGTAGGGCATCGAGATCCGGCCGCGCAGCCCCGCGACGGCGCCCACCAGCGTGCGCCCGGAGAGGAACGCCGCCGACGGCCCGCCGACGCGGCCGACGTCCAGGCCGCCGTAGAGTTGCTGCCCTGGCACCCCGGCAAGCGCGTCCAGGTTCAGCGACAGGTCGTTGCGCAGCGTCCAGCCGTCTTCGGCGGCCAGGGTCATCTGCCCGTCGAAGCCACGCACGGCGTAGCGGTTGCCGATGGTGAAGTAGTCGGCCGGCACGATGGCCGTCTTGGCGTGCTGGATCTGCCAGTTGGCCTGATAGGCGAAAGACTGGCCCGCCAGCTTGAAGGGCGCGTAGAGGCCCGCGTTGGCCGCGAGTATGGTGCTGCGGCCGTTCCAGTCGGGATCGCCGTAGACGTAGCCCGGCTCGTCGGAGTACTGCGGCCAGGTGCCGCGCAGGCCGGCGCCCACGTCCAGCACGGCCTGGCCCAGGTAATGACGGTGCCCGTAGTTGAGCTCGTAGCCGGTGACGTCGCGGCGCTGCACCTCGATGAGCACGTCGTTCAGCGTGCTGTCGGTGCGCTTGCGCAATACCGTGAAAGAAACGTTACCCTTGTAGGCCGTGCCGCGATAGGGCACCAGCGAAACACCCGCCTGGATCTGCTTGGTACTGCCGCCGTAGATGATGGGCTCGTCGAAGCCTGCCACTGCCTGCCGGTAGGTCGACTTGCTGGCGCCGGCGAAGAAGGCCCAGTAGCCGAAGGGGATGCTGTAGTTGAGCGAAGCCGCGCGCGTATTCGATTCCGCGTCGCGCCAGCGGGCGTTGCTGTTCCAGGCCACCGAGAGCTGGTCATACAGGAACAGCGGAGAATCCAGCGTCAGCCCGGCGTTCACCTGGTACTTGCCGATGGAGTCCATGCCGCCGTTGTCGCCGCCGATATAGGCGTGCCAGCGTTTGCCCGTGCCGGGCCGGACGAGGATGTCGGAGTCTCCCAGTTGCGGGCCAGGCGCGATATCGATGGCGGCATCGGCCTGGCTGCCCAGGCGGCGGATGTTTTCCAGGGCCTGGTCCAGGTCGCGTTGGCTCAGTTCATTGGCGGGCCCGCAGGGCAGCGCCGTGCGCCACCAGCCGACGGCGCCCTCGCTTTTCACCGCCGAGATACGCCCCGGCAGATAGCGCAGCGTCAAGACGCCGGCCGCCAGCGACTGCTCTGGCACGACGACGCGTGCGGTGACCAGGCCGTCATCGATCAGCAGGCCGATCAGGTGTTCTTGCAATGCGCGCAAGCCCTGTGCGCCAACGCAATGACCCAGGACGGCGCCGGCCGCCCGAGCCAGCGCCTGGGAGGGCTCCGCCCCTTCCCAGCGCAGTTCGCGGATGGTGAAGCAGGGAGCCTCGGCCGGAAAGCTGAGGCCGCCGGGAGGCGCGGCGGCAGGCGACAGCACGTCGGGGCGCTCCGCCGCGCGGGCGCGCTGCGCGTCGATTTCCTGTTCCTGGCGGCGCTGGATCTCGGAGGCGCGCGAAGCGAGGTCGGGAACCGCTTGTGCAAGCGACGCCGCCGGGGTTACGCCCACAGCCGCCCAGATGATCATTGCCGCCCGCCTACGCCACATCGCTTCCATACCGGCCTGACGCTCACGGCCGCGGCGGTGTCGCGTCTTCTCCATTCAAGAAAATTTGCTGAACTTGGCCCAAGATGAAAGAGGCTTGGCGCCCATTTGCGCGTATTTCCGCCTGCCGGAACTTATCGCTCCGTAATAGAACGACATCCCGGCAAAGACGGATATGGCACGGGATGAAAAATCAGACCGGGTTAACCCGGATGACCGCAGGTCGGCAAATCGTCAATAATCCGCCGACGTTTTGCCGCCGATCCGTCCCTTTGCTGTTTTGCCCATGCCTGTCTCTGCCCGGGACGCCATCGTTTCCTCCCCATCCCGCCTATTCCGCACCGGCGCTTTCCAGGGCCGAGTCTGGCCACCTGCCGCCCGATGCCCTACGCGCCCTCCCCGGCTTGCATGATCCGACCGCGCGCGGCGGCGCCGCGCATAGGCTGGCTGACGGAGCGCACAATGCAGACGCGCCGGACGGCGATACCTTGCACGTGGCGGGTGAAACGCGCGAGCAGGACTGGCGCGCTACGATGAGCCCCTGCCGCGCGGGGAAAGGCTCGCCAATCGCGCGAACGGCGGGACCCGATGGGGCACGCACGTATCGCCGCCCGCCGTCAGTCAGGGATTTTTAAGGATTGCCGAAGATGTCGTTGCTGGATAGAACATTCGACCGCACGCTGGATGCCTGGACGCACGCCTACTTGGCGCCCGCCTGGCGCGGCGCGGTGGTGGAAGGCTGGCTGTTCGAAGGGCTGGAAGCACGGCGCGCGGCGCAGGCCCGCCTGGCTCAGGCGGGAGTCACCGCGCGCTTTCGCAGCGCCTACAAACCGCTGCTGCATTTCTTCCTGGAAGAAGTCGATCGCGCGGGGCTGGAATCCGTCATCGTCCGCTACCCCGTGCACGAGCACGCGCAGGCCAATCGCTTCACGCTGGAGGCGTATCCGCTGGCCGCCCTGCTCGAAGGCGCGCGCGTCACGATGCAGGCCGGCGCCAGCGACCTGCACTACGACGTCAGCCTGAGCTACGCCGACGGCCGCAAGATCGAAGAACGCGTCTACGCGCCGAACCAGCTCGGCCAGGCGCGCGACGGCGCGCCCGAGCTCTCGCCCACCGGTTGGCTGCGCGTGCGCGACGCCAGCGGCGCGCTGCAGACCGACGCCGCGCAAACCACCGAATACCAGCAAGTCTTCCGCAGCATCATGGATACGGTGCGCGCCCATGCGTGGGGCGCCCATGAGCCGTATTTCGAGTGCCTGGAGATCCGGGTGGACCTGCCGGGCATCGATTTCGCGCTGCCCTTGGACGAGGAAATCGTCAGCACCTTCGAAGCGCTGCACGAAGACGTGTATTTCTCGCTGCTGGAACACTTCCAGCAGCATTCGGGCAGGCCCTCGGGCGACCGCGGCCTGCAGCCCGGCCAGATCATTCCCGACATCCGCCGCAACGACGGCGCGGCGCGCGTGCGGATCTCGCTGGAACCGTTCTCCGCGCTCGCGCCCGTCGTTGCGGCAGCGCCGGAAGCGCCGCTAGCGCAAACCCGCGAGCCACTTTCGGCCGCTCATATCGCCGGCTGCATGGCCGCGTTGGGCGGCGACACATTCCAGGCCGTTTCGCGCCAGGGCCGCCCCGTGCTGGGCACCTACCTGCGCGGCCCCGGGCCCGCCGTTTTCATCTCGGGCGCGCAGCACGCCAACGAAACCTCCGGCGTCGTCGGCGCCCTGCGCGCCGCGCAGACGCTGGCCGCGCGCGGCAACGCCCACTTCGCCCTCATTGCCGCCGAAAACCCCGACGGCTATGCGCTTTTCAACCGGCTGCGCGAGCATCACCCGCGCCACATGCTGCACGCCTCGCGCTACAGCGCGCTGGGCGATGACATCGCCTACCGCGAACGCGCCCCGTTCTTCGAGCGCGACGGCCGGCATCAGGCGGTCGCCATCAGCGGGGCGCAGCTGCACATCAATCTGCACGGCTATCCCGCCCACGAATGGACGCGGCCGCTGTCCGGCTATCTGCCGCGCCACTTCGAGCTGTGGACGATCCCCAAGGGCTTCTTCCTGGTGTTGCGCCACCATCCGGGCTGGGGCGAACGCGCCCGCCGCCTGATCGAAGGCGTCACCGCGAGGCTCGCCCACAACGTGCCCGGCCTGGTCGAGTTCAATGCCCGGCAGCTTGAACTATTCCACGCGCACGCGCTCGAAACAGGATTCGACGTGCTCAACGGCATTCCGGTGCAGATTGCCGAGAGCGACCGCGAAGCGTTGCCGCTGGCGCTGATTTCGGAGTTTCCGGATGAAACCGTCTACGGCGACCGCTTTGTTTTCGCGCATACTGTGCAGATGGAAACCGTCCTGGCGGCGACCGAGCTCTACCGCTCAGGACTTTAGCGGCAATACGCCGCTCTCGGCCAAGGACCGCGACGGCATCCGACCCTTAGAATCAATAAGAAAATGAACATCCGAGAACGCAATCACGGCGACGATCTGGCCCTGGTGGACATCTGGCTCCGTTCGGTGCGCGCCACGCATACGTTCCTGACGGAAAAAGAAATACAGGCCATGTACCCGCAGGTGCTCAATACCTACCTGCCCTCGGTGCGGGTATGGGTATGCGAAGACGATGCCGGCGAAGTCGCCGGCTTCATGGGCCTGAACGGCAACAAGGTCGAGATGCTGTTCGTGGACGCCAACAAGCGCGGCAAGGGGGCCGGCCGCCGCCTGCTGAATTTCGCGCGCTCGCTGCACGGCACTTTGCTGGTGGACGTGAACGAACAAAATCCGCAGGCGCACGGCTTCTACAAGCACTACGGTTTCGAGGACGTCGGCCGTTCGGCCCATGACGATTCCGGCCGGCCCTTTCCCATCATCCACATGAAGCTGGCCGGCTGAGGCTAGCCGGATTTTCCCTCGTGCCTGGCCTTCCAGGCTTTCAGCGCTGCCCGGTAGTTGTCCAGGGCCTCGTTGTAGACATCGTAGACGCAGGGAATACAGCCGCTGTTGCAGCATTCTTCGGGTGCGGGCGGCTCGGGCGGAACGGGCGGCGGATCATCGTCCGGAATGTTCTTGGGGGTGCTCATGGGGGAATGTTAGCGCCGATCGGACGAACCACGTCCGTCAGGCCACGCTCGCGCCCAGGCTCGAAAGGGTGAGCCGACCCGGGATGGGCCAGCCCGCAGTGGGCCAGCCCGGCAGCGTCAGCCGCGACGCAGCCCCAGGAAGCTCCAGCGCACGTCGGCGCGGTCCAGCATGTCTTCGCGCTCGGCGAGATGATGGGAGGACAGGCCGTGCGCGGCCGCCAATTCAATGGTTTCTTGCGCGGACACGTCGAACATGCGGCGCCCGGGCGGCACCGGCCCGTGCCGCAGCGACATGAGGATCTGGCCGCCCGGCGCAAGCAGCGATGCCAGCGCCTCCATGCCCAGCCGGCGCTCGTCCGCGTCCAGGTGCATCCACACGGCCGTGAGCATGATCAGGTCGAACTCGCGGCCCTGCCCGCGCAGGCCCGACAGATCGGGCAAGGCGTCGTCCACCCATTCCAGGTTGGGCAGCGTGTGGCGCCGCTGGCCTTCGAGGCGCAGCTCCGGGGTGGGTTCGGCCGCCACCACCGCGTGGCCCATCCGCGCCAGCGCGGCGGCATCGCGGCCGGATCCCGCGCCGATGTCCGCGACGCGCGCCGGCGCCGCGGGCATCAGGTGGATCACGTCGCGATGCACGTCGGCGAAAGCGATGCTCTCGTACTGGTCCGCAAGGGCCGCCGCGTTCTCGCCGTAGCCCTGCGTGCCCGAGGCCACCGTCATGACTTGGCGTCCGGACGGGCTTGGATCGCGGCCGGCGGCCAGGTGGCCTTGATCGTGTCGTAGATCAGCTTGCCGACCCGGCCGTCCTGCGGCAGGTTGCGCTTGCCCTGTTCCTCGCGCACGGCGTCGCGGGTCTTGGCGCCCGGAATGCCGTCGGCAACGCCCACGTCGTAACCCAGGCCATATAGCATTTCCTGCAGTTCCTTGATCTGCGCGCGCGACAGGCCCGGGTCGTTGGTGGGCCATGCCGTGACGAGAGCCGGACCGCCTTGCAGCCGGTTGAGCAGCAGCGACACAGCCAGGCCATAACGGCGCGACTGGTTGTAGTGCAGGATGGCGTCGAAGTTCACCGTGGCCAGGAAGACGGGGCCCTTCGCGCCGGTGGGCGCGAACAGATAGGCTTGCTCGTCGTTGCCCGACGGTAATTTCAGGGCGGAACCGTCGCCCTGCTTCAAGCCGGCCTGCGCCCATTGAGCGATCGTGCGGCGGTCCTGCGACCCCACGTATTCGGCGTCGGGCTCGGGAGGAATGGCGGCCGCCAGCTCGGCCGGCACGCGCACCTCCACCACCGCCGGCAGGCCATGCGTCCACTTGGCGCGGCGCTTGCGCAGATGATTGGCCGTGGAGGCCAGCGCATCGGGCAGCGAGTTGTACAGATCGATCTTGCCATCGCCATCGCCGTCGGCGGCCAGCTCATAGAACGAGGTCGGAATGAACTGCGTCATGCCGAAGGCGCCGCTCCAGGAGCCGATGAACTTGTCGGCCGGCACGGTGCCGTCGCGCAGCAGCCGCACCGATGCGTAGGCGTTCTTTTCCCACAGCGACTTGTTCTCGGTGCAGGCGCGCGTCAGCCAGGCATCCAGCACGTCGGTCTTGCCGACCTGGCGGCCGTAGTTGGTTTCGATGCCGAAGATGGCGACCAGGGTGGCCGGGTCAACCTGGTACTGCTGGCTGATGGCGGCGAGCTGCGGGCCATATTTGGCCAGCACGGCGCTGCCGTCCTTCACGCGTTCATCGTCCACCGTCTTGGCGATGTAGTCCCACCACGCTTCGCGCCCCTCGGGCTGGCCCTTGGCAGAGGCCACCGTCGTGGGTAGCAGCTTGGCGTTGGCCGTGTACTTGTCCCAATCGGCCACGGTCAGCCCATTGGCGGCCGCGCCCTTGCGCAGCTTGGCAATGCAGGCCTTGGTGTCCAGTTCGGTCGGGATGATGACCTGGGGCGCGGCGGCGGGAGCGGCCGGCGCAGAAACGGCGGCTGGCGCGGCTGTGGCTGCCGGGGCCGCCGCAGGCGCAGGCGCGGTCGGGGCGGCGGCGGGCGCCGCGGGCGCGTCGTCGAAGCTGCGCTTGGGCGTCAAGGTGGGCAGCGACTGGGCCGGGGCGGCCGGCTGGGCGCGCGATCCGGTGGCGGATGCCGGCGCTTGCGCATGCGCGGCCCCCCGCGGCGGCGGCCGCGAACACCGCGGCCGTCAGCACGCGGGAAAAAGTATCGATTCGAAAGCGAATGGAACGCTGGCGCATGGCAATCCTGAAAAATCGAAGTCAGCCGGGATCGTACCGCGATCCGGCCGATGGCATCGAACGGCCGCGCCCACCGCGAAACGGGCGTCCGGTGCCAGCGCGCCTCGCAACGCCGTCCGGATCCGGCGAGCGCGTTGCCAAGCGTGCCGCGACAGAGAATAATCGGCACATCGACTAAGCTGCGCCATGACACCGTTCCGAGGAAAGCTTCGCATCCGGCACCTGGAAATCGTGCTGACTGTCGCCGAGTTGGGCAATCTGTCCAAAGCGGCGGCGCAACTGCACAGCACGCAATCCGGCCTCTCGCGCGCCATCGCCGAAATCGAGGAGCTGGTCGGCGCGCGGCTGTTCGAGCGCACTGCGAAGGGCACCAGCTGCACGCCCCTGGGCGTTGCGATGTGCCGCCACGCGCGCCAGTTGCTCACCGGATTCCGCAAGGCCGAAACCGACCTCGCGGCCGTGTCGCGCGGCGATAAAGGCAGCCTGACCGTGGGCTGCTTTTCGATGTTCGCGGGCTGGCCCGTGGCCGAGGCCGCGCGCGCTTTCCGGCAAGCCTGTCCGCGCATCACGCTCACCATCGAGATCGGCACGCACGAGCGGCTCATCGAAGACCTGGACGCTGGTGCGATAGACGTGCTGATCAGCCGCTTCTCTTCTACCGTCAATCCGCAGATATACCGCTCGACCGCCCTGCTCGACGACCCCGTGGTGCTGGCCTGCTCCACCCGCCACCCCCCTGGCCGGGCTGCCCGGCACCACGCTGGCCGACTACGTGGCCTACCCCTGGATCACCGCCTTGCCCGGCAGCCGCATACGCGGCGAACTGGAAATGTCCCTGCGCCAGGCCGGCCTGCCGATTCCCGATATGATCGGCGTCCTGTCGCTGGAGTTCGGCCGCGAGATGCTGCTGGACGGGCAGTATCTATGGATGCTGCCGGGCAGCGTGGCGGCCGTCCAGCAGGCGCGCGGCGAACTGGCGGTGCTGCCGGCCCGGCCCGCGCTGCGCAAATCGCCCCTGGCGGCCATCTGGCGCCGCGACCGCCCCAGCACGCGCCAGGCTCGCGCCTTCGCGGCGCAGCTTGAACTGGCCATCCAGGCCGACAGCATCGCGCTGGCGGCGTGAACACGCATCACCTTCAGGATCCGAACACCATGTACGACTGGCTCAACGCATTGCCCAAGGCGGAACTGCACCTGCACCTGGAAGGCTCGCTGGAACCCGAGCTGCTGTTCCAGCTGGCGCAGCGCAACGGCGTGGCCCTGCCCTGGCCCGATATCGACGCCCTGCGCGGCGCGTACGACTACGGCAATCTCCAGGAATTCCTGGATCTCTATTATCTGGGCGCCGACGTGCTGCGCACCGAGCAAGACTTCTATGACCTGACCTGGGCCTATCTGCTGAAATGCCACGAGCAGAACGTCGTCCATACCGAGCCCTTCTTCGATCCCCAGACCCATACCGACCGCGGCGTGCCGCTGGAGGCGGTGCTGGACGGCATCGGCCAGGCGCTGGAGGACGGCCGCAAGAAGCTGGGCGTGGAAAGCGGCCTGATCCTGAGCTTCCTGCGCCACCTGCCCGAAGCGCAGGCGATGCGCACGCTGGAGACCGCGCTGCCCTACCGCGACGCCTTCATTGCGGTAGGGCTGGACAGCAGCGAGAAAGGCTTTCCGCCGCGCCTGTTCCAGCGCGTGTTCGACCGCGCTCGCGCCGAAGGCCTGCCCGCCGTGGCCCACGCGGGCGAGGAAGGGCCGCCGGAATACATCTGGGAAGCGCTGGACCTGCTGAAGGTGCTGCGCATAGACCACGGCGTGCGCGCCGCCGAAGACCCCCGCCTGATCGCCCGCCTGATCGACGAGCAGATCCCGCTGACAGTGTGCCCGCTGTCCAACATCCGCCTGCGCGTGTTCGAACACATGCGCCATCACAACATCCTGTCGCTGCTGGATGCCGGCGTGAAGGTGACCGTCAATTCCGACGATCCCGCCTATTTCGGCGGCTACGTGAACGAGAACTTCCACGCGCTGTACGAGCACCTGGGGATGACCCGCGAGCAGGCCCAGGCGCTGGCGGACAACAGCCTCGACGCGCGCATCGTGAAGTAGGCCGGCAGCGACTACCTCCCGGGCCATGCGGGTTTCGCATGGCCTCGTTCAAAACCGGCATGGCCGGCGCGGCTTTTTCCTCCCTACCATAGTGCGGCGTCCGCGGAATCCGGCGCGGACGTTCGACCAACAAGCACACAAGGGGCAGGATATGAGTCAAACCGTTCAGGCGACGCTGCGGGCAGGCACGCTGACCGGCGTGCGCGAAGGCGGCGTTTGCCGCTATGGCGCCATTCCTTATGCGCAGGCGCCGGTGGGCCGCCTGCGGTTCGCGCCGCCACAGCCCGCGGCGTGGCGCGGCGACCTCGACGCCACCCGGCCCGGCGCGGTCGCGCCCCAGCTGCCATCGCGGCTGCGCGGCGCAATGGGCGATTTCGAGGCCGCGCAGTCCGAAGACTGCCTGCACCTGACCGTCTGGACGCCCGACGCCGACGAGCAGCGGCGCCCCGTGGTGATGTGGCTGCACGGAGGCGCCTGGCAAAGCGGCGCCGGCGCGCTGGACTGGTACGACGGCTCGCGCCTGGCGCAGCGCGGCGACGTGGTGGTCGTGGCCGTGAATTACCGGCTGGCCGCACTGGGCTGGCTGCACGTGTCCGGGCAGACCGCCAACGTGGGCCTGCTGGACCAGGAAGCCGCGATCGACTGGGTGCTGGACAACATCCAGGACCTGGGCGGCGATCCGGAGCGGATCACGGTCATGGGGCAGTCCGCCGGCGCATCGTCGATCTGCGCCATGCTGGCCCGCAAGCCGCGGTTCTCGCGCGCCATCCTGCAAAGCGCCGCGCTGGGCCGCGGATTCCGCACCGCGCGGCAGGCCGATGCGCTGGGCCAGGCCTTTCTGCGCGCCGCCGGCGCCGAGAGCCTGGACGCCGCGCGCGAATTGCCGGTCGCCGCGCTGCTGGCCGCGCAGCAGGCCCCCGAAGTGGCCGAGGCCCTGCGCGCCGAAGGCAGCAGCCGCAGCCTGTTCGGCCCCGTGCTGGACGGCGAGATACTGCCCCTGGACATCGCGCCCGCGCTGAAGCGGGCCGCGTCGCGCGCCGATGTGCTGGTGTGCTACACGCGGGACGAGATGGCCGCCTTCCCCGGCAACGCGGTGGACGCCGCCGGCCAACAACTGGGCGAGGACGTTTTCGGCGCGCCGTCGCGGCAATGGGCCGAGGACGCCATCGCCCAAGGCCGCGACGCCTGGCTCGCGCGCTTCGACGTGGCGCCCACGGCGCGCTTCGGCGCGTGCCACTGCATCGAGCTGCCTTTCGTGTTCGATACCCTGCAAGCGTTCTCCAGCGCGCCCATGCTGGCCGGCCTGCCGCCCGACCAGGCCGGGCAACTGGCGCGCCGCACGCAAGCGGCATGGATCGCGTTCATCCGCGGAGACGGCCCCGGCTGGCCCGCCGCCCCGCATATGCAGATCCTGGCCTGAGCCTGCTTTGCGCCTCGCCCGGGCCTCGCCGCCCGGCGCCCCCCCCATATCAACGATTCAAGGGAAATTCCATGTTCAAGCAAACCGCGCTCGCGCTTGCGCTGCTGATGCCGCTGGCGGCCACCGCCGCCTATCCGGACAAGCCGGTGAAGATCATCGTGTCCAACCCGCCCGGCGGGCCCGTGGACGTCATGCTGCGCGTGCTGGCCAGCAAGCTCGGCGCCGCCTGGGGGCAGCCCGTGGTGGTGGAGAACAAGCCCGGCGCGTCCGGCATCATCAGCACGGGCGCGCTCGTGAAATCCGCGCCCGACGGCTACACGCTGGGCATGGTCGTGGCCTCGTCCGTCACGATCGTGCCGTTCGCGGTGGACAGCCTGCCGTTCGACCCGCAGAAGGACCTGCAGCCCATTTCGCTGGTAGCGCGCACGCCCTTCATTTTCATCGTGCCCAAGGACAGCCCGCTCAAGACCTGGGAAGACTTCGTGCGCGAAAGCCAGTCCCGCAACCTCAGCGTGGGCTCGTTCTCCATCGGCACCGCGTTCCATCTCGTCTGGGAACAGACCGCGCGGCGCGCGGGCATCAAGGCCCTTTACGTGCCGTCGTCCTCATCCGGCAAAACCCAGAACGACCTGATCGGCGGCCAGCTCGACGTCGGCCTGGACGCGCCGTCCAGTTCGAAGGGCCTGATCGACAGCGGCCGCCTGCGCGCGCTGGCCATCACGAGCCCCGAGCGTTTCGGCGGCCTGCCCGGCACGCCGACGCTGGAAGAATCGGGTTTGAAGGGCTATGCGCCGCAGCCGTGGATCGGCCTGATGGCGCCGGCGGGCACGCCCAGGGACCGTGTAGCGCTGATCCAGAAATCCGTGTCGGACATCCTGAAAGAACCCGCGATGAAGGCGCAGATGGAAACCCTGGGCATGATCCCGATCGGCAGCTCGCCGGAAGAACTAGCGGCGACGATCGAAGCGGACCGCGCGGACATGGGGCCGCTGATCAAGGAGCTGGGCATCAAGCTGCAGTAGCCGGGACGCCCGCGCGCGGCCTCAGTCCGCGCGCACGCCCAGCGTACGCAGGAACATCTCTGCCAACGGCGCGGACAGGTCTTGCGGATCCAGCAGGCCCTGCGCGATGCGGGCGTCCACCGCGCCGTGCATGCCGTGGTACAGCACGATGGCGGCCAGCGCCGCGTCGTCCAGCGTCCAGCAGCCGGCGCGGGCGCCGGCCTCCAGAATGCCTTCCAGCTGATTCAGCACGGCGCTTTTCTCGGCCACGCCGCGATCGGGATGATGGGTGTCGTGGAACACCACGTCATGCAGCGCATAGCCGTCGAAGTAGGCCTCGACGCCGGCGCGCGTCCAGGCGCGCAGCCGCGCCACGCCGTCGTCCGGCGCACAGGCGTCCACCGCCCGCGCGATGTGGTCCAGGAACCCCTGCGAAAACTTGGCGCGCAGCGCCGCCAGCATGTCGTTCTTGGAGGTGAAGTAGTGATAGAACGTGCCCTTGGCCACGCCGGCCCGTTCGACGATCTCGCTGATCGTGGCCGCCTCGACGCCCTTCTCGACGAAGAGCGCCTCCGCGGCGGCCATGAGCTCGTCCAGGCGCACCGCAGCGGGCTTGGTGCGGGGCTTGCGGACGTCCGCCGGGCCTGCAGGCAAGGCGAGCGGATCAGGGGCGGCAGGCATCTTGTCTAGGCATCCATTCAACGGCAAGGCGCCAGTGTAGAGGACGCGCTCGCCCGGGATCAAAATTTGAGAACGATTCTTTTTTCAATTGACCGACGGTCGGTCGATAAATAGAATACCCCTTCTCCCATTCCTTCCGCCGCTATGCATCCCGCACGCCGCCGCGCCCTGGTCCTGGCCGTCAACCTGGGCAGTTTCATCACCATCCTGGACATCAGCATCGTCAATGTGGCGCTGCCCACCATGCAGGCCGCCCTGCGCATCGACATGGCCGGGCTGCAATGGGTGGTGGACGCCTACGCCCTGTTCCTCTCGGCCTTCATGCTGTCCGCAGGCCCGCTGGGCGACCGCTACGGCCGCAAGCGCTCTTGGCTGGCGGGCGTGCTGCTGTTCACGGCGGGATCGGCCCTGTGCGGGCTGGCCGACGGCCTGACGGCGCTGCTGATCGGCCGCGCGGTGCAGGGCGTGGCGGGGGCCCTGCTCGTCCCGGGCGCGCTGTCCCTGCTGACACAGGCGTTCCCCGATCCAAAGGAGCGCGCCCAGGCCATCGGCGTCTGGGCATCGTGCAACGCGATCTCGCTCATCGTGGGCCCGATGCTGGGCGGCGTGCTGGTCGCGCACTTCGACTGGCAGAGCATCTTCCTGATCAACCTCCCCGTGGGCGCGCTGGCCATCGCGCTGGGCGCCTGGAGCATTACGGAGAGCGCGCACCCCGAACACGCCGCGTTCGACCCGGCGGGCCAGGCGCTGAGCGTGTTGTGGCTGGGTGCGCTGACCTTCGGCCTGATCGCCGCGGGCGAACATGGCTGGGCCGCGCCGCAGGCCGTGGGCGCGCTCGCCACCGCCGCCGCCGGACTGCTCGCCTTCCTGTGGGTCGAGCACCGCGCGGCGCGGCCCATCCTGCCGCTGAGCCTGTTCCGCGACGCCGGCTTCGCCATTACCAACTTCGCGTCTTTCGTGCTGGGATTTTCCGCCTACAGCAGCCTGTTCTTTTTCTCGCTGTACCTGCAGCACGTGCAGGGCCTGTCGCCGCTGGCCGCCGGCTGGCAATTGGCGCCGCAGTTCGCCGCGGCCGGACTGGTTTCGGTGGTGTTCGGCCGGCTCAACCAGCGCTTCGGCCTGCCCCGGCTGATGATCGCCGGCTATACGCTCATCGGCGCGGCCATGCTGGGCATGACCAGCTTCGAAGCCCACACGCCCTATGCGGTGTCCGGGTCCCTGCTGGTATTGCTGGGGCTGGGCACGGGGCTGGCGGTGCCGTCGACCAGCATGGCCGTGATGGCCACGGTGCCGCGCGAGCGTTCCGGCATGGCGTCGGCCACCATGAATGCGCTGCGCCAGACCGGCATGACGATAGGCATCGCGCTGCTGGGCGCGTTGATGAGCGGACGCGCGATCGACGCGCTGACGGCGTCGCTGTCGCGGTCGGGCGCGCCCGACGCGCCTGCCCTGGCGCGCGCCGCGATCACGCTGCACGACATCCCCGGACGGCCCGCCAATGCGGCCACGCTGTTCGCCGATGCGCTGACCGGCGGTTTTCACGCCGCGATGTTCGCTGCGGGCGCCGCGTCGCTGCTGGCGGCCCTGTTGCTGCTGATCGTCGCGCGCGGCGCAAGGCGCGCCCTGCGCGCGGCCTGACGGCCCGATTTCCGGCGTGCGGAATTCCACCGGCCGGAATCAAAACGGCTTGTTTTTAAGTGTCCGTAACAAACACGCCGGCGGCAAAACGCTCGGGTAAGATCCTCACTCGATAACAGGTTAACAACCGAGAGGAGAACGAGACATGCCGCAACCGAACGCCCTGTTCCGTCTGGCCCCGCTGGCGCTTGCCGCCCACCTGCTGATGTCCGGCCCGGCCGCCGCGCAAAGCGCGCCCGGCACGCAGGGACCGCTGGCCCCCGCGCCCGATCCGGCCCTGGCCGCGCAGATCGACCAGCGCGCCAAAGCCATCGAAGACAAGCTCATCGCCTGGCGCCGCGACATCCATCAGCATCCGGAACTCGGCAACCAGGAAACGCGTACGTCCAAGCTGGTGGCCGACCACCTGCGCGCGCTCGGCATGGACGTGAAGACTGGGGTAGCCGGCACCGGGGTCGTCGCCGTGCTCAAGGGCGGCAAACCCGGCCCCGTGGTGGCGCTGCGCGCCGACATGGACGCGCTGCCCGTCAAGGAACAGGCCGACGTGCCGTTCGCGTCCAAGGCGAAAGGCACGTACCTGGGCAAGGAAGTGGATGTGATGCATGCCTGCGGCCATGACGCCCACACCGCCATCCTGATGGCCACCGCGGAAGTGCTGGCCGGCATGAAGGACGAACTGCCCGGCAGCGTCAAATTCATCTTCCAGCCCGCCGAGGAAAGCCCCGCCGATTTCGAACCCGACGGCAAGAAGATCTGGGGCGCCAAGATGATGGTGCAGGAAGGCGTGCTGGACAATCCCAAGGTCGACGCCATCTTCGGGCTGCACGTGTCGAGCGCCTATCCGGCCGGCAAGCTCTCGTGGCGCAGCGGCCCCGCCATGGCGGCGGCCGACCAGTTCTGGATCGATGTGACCGGCAAGCAGACGCACGGCGCGCGGCCGTGGTCGGGTATCGACCCCATCGTAGTCAGCTCGCAGATCATCCTGGGCCTGCAGACTATTCCCAGCCGCCAGATCAACAGCATGCTGGAGCCCGCCGTCATCACCGTGGGCGCGATCCACGGCGGCAACCGCATGAACATCGTGCCGGACAGCGTTGCCATGACGGGCACCATACGCACCTACGACGAAGGCATGAAGAAGGACATCCACCAGCGCATCGCGCGCACCGCCGACATGATCGCGCAGAGCGCGGGCGCCAAGGCGGACGTGCGCGTGGTGGAGCTCTATAACGCCACCGTCAACAACCCGGCGCTGACTGAAAAAATGGGTTCGACCCTGCGCCGCGTGGCGGGCGACGGCAACTACGGCTTGCAGCCCAAATCGACCGCCTCCGAGGACTTTTCGTTCTACCAGGAGAAGGTGCCGGGCATGTTCTTCTACCTGGGAGTGACGCCCAAGGGCACGGACGTGGAGAAGGCCGCGCCCAACCATTCGCCGCGCTTCTACGTGGACGAGTCCGGGCTGATCAACGGCGTGCGCGCGCTGTCCAATCTGGCGGTCGACTACATGGCCGGCGCGCAGCAAGGCGGCTAAACGGAAAACGCGGCGTGGTAGGCGACCTCGCCTCGCGCGGGACGCGTGAAAACCCGCGCCATGAAGTACTCCGGCGGCACGCCCGGGCAGGTCAGTGACGCATCCCGGGCGAAGCCGAAACGGCCATAGTAGGCCGGGTCGCCAAGCACCACGCAGCCCGCCGCGCCCAGCGCTTCGAGCCTGGCCAGGCCCTCGCGCAGCAGCGCCGCGCCGACACCGCGGCGCTGCCGGTCCGGCCGCACGGCCAGCGGCCCCAGGCCGTACCAGCCCGCCGAACCATCGCCGACCGTCACCGGCGAAAATGCAATGTGCCCCACCGGGCTGCCGCCGTCCCAGGCGACCAGCGACAACGTCAGCGCGCCGGCCTCGCGCAGCGCGTCGATGATGTGGCCCTCGGTCTGCTGGCTATGGGGATGGTCTTTGAACGCGTCTTGCGTCAGCGTGAAAATGGCCTCGCGGTCGAGAGGCGTTTCTGGAAGAATCCGCATGGCGTTGCTCCTGCCGGTACGAGGCGCCAGTGTAGCCCCGCGGACCGCGGCCGCCACGCATTGACGCTGGCACGCGCGCTGGCTACAGTGGCCTCACTCCTTGCGGTCCGCCAGCCTGGCGCCGCTCGTCCAATCGCCGCCGCGCGGCATCTATCTTCCGGATCCCTATGAACCGCTACCGCGTCGGCATCGCCGGCTTCGGCGCCATCGGCCAGGCCGTGGCGCAATCCCTGGACGCCGGGCTGCCCGGCCTCGCGCTGGCCGCCGTCGCCGTGCGCGACCCCAAGGCCCCGCCGGCCTTCGCATGGGCCAACGGCGCCCCCGCCTTCACCACCATCGGCGCGCTGCACGAGCAGTGCGACGTGGTCGTCGAATGCGCGCCCGCCGCCGTGTTCCGCGACATCGCCGAACCGGTGCTGCGCGCCGGCAAGAAGCTGATCGTGCTGAGCTCCGGCGCCCTGCTGCGCCACGACGACCTGATCGAGCTCGCCCGCGCCCATCAAGGCCAGATCGTGGTGCCGTCCGGCGCCATCCTCGGCCTCGACGCCATCACCGCCGCTGCGGAAGGCGTCATCCATTCCGTCACTATGATCACCCGCAAGCCGGTGCGCGGCCTGCTGGGCGCGCCCTACCTGGCCGAGCACGACATCGACATCTCCGCCATCACCGAACCCCGCCTGATCTTCCGCGGATCGCCGCGCGAAGCCGCGGTGGGGTTCCCGGCCAACCTGAACGTGGCGGTCAGCGTTTCGCTCGCCGGCATCGGGCCGGACCGCACCACGCTGGAAATCTGGGCAGATCCCTCCCTGGAACGCAACATCCACCGCGTCGAGGTCGCCTCCGATTCCGCTTCGTTCTCGATGGAAATCCAGAACATCCCTTCGGCCAATCCCAAAACCGGCCGCATCACCGCGCAAAGCGTGGTCGCCGCGCTGCGCAAGCTGACCGGCCCGTTGCGCATGGGCACCTGACCCGCCGCGCGGGCGCAGGGCCGCATCGCGCCTCAGGCCGCGGCGCGGCGCAGTTCCACCGGCTGGGCCCGCGCTTCCATCCGGCCCGTTCTCCAGTTGCCCGCGCCGTCCAGGTCGAGCCGATCGGTATGGAACGCATCCAGCGTGCTGCGATGGCCCACACTGACCAGCATGCACGCCGGCAGCGCGCTGCGCAGCAGGCTGTACAGCGCATGCTCCAGGCCTTCGTCGGTGGCGGACGTGGCCTCGTCCAGGAATACGATAGCCGGCCGATTGAACAGCACGCGCGCGAACGCCACGCGCTGCTGCTCGCCGATGGACAGAATGCGCGCCCAGTCCGCCACCTCATCGAGCCGGCCGGCCAGGTGCCCCAGGTTCACCTGCCGCAGCGCGTCGGCCAGGCGGGCGTCGTCCTCGGGCTGCGCCAGGCCCGGGTAGGCCACCGCGCCGCGCAGATCGCCCAGGGGCAGATAGGGCCGCTGCGACAGGAACAGCGCGGACGCGCCCTGCGGGCGCCTTACCTTGCCCTCGGCATACGGCCACAGGCCAGCCAGCGCGCGCAACAGCGTGGTCTTGCCGCTGCCTGACGGCCCTTTGATCAACAGGGCCTGCCCCGGCCGCAACCGCAGGTCCAGGCCGCGCAGCAGGATCTCGCCGTCGGGCCGGCGCAATTGCACGCCCTCGATGTCCAGTCCGTCGGGCAGCGCCTCCGTCTGCACGGACGGCAAGGCGCGCGCGGCCTCGTTGGCGTCCAGGAATCCATTGAGCCGGTCCAGCGTGGCGCGGTACTGCGCAAAGGTGTCGTATGACGTGCGGAAGAACGACAGCGAATCCTGCACCTGCCCGAATGCCTGCGAGGTCTGGATGACGTCGCCCAGCTTGATGGCGCCGCTGAAAAAGCGCGGCGCCTGCAGGATGAAAGGAAACACCACGGCCACCTGGCTCACCGACAGATTGAAGCCGTCGAACTTCAGGCCCCGGTACACGCGCGCCCACAGGTTCGCGATATAGGCGGTGAAACGGGTCCAGAGGGTGGCGCGCTCCACGTCTTCGCCCTGGTAGAACGCGACGTTCTCCGCGTTCTCGCGCAGGCGCACCAGCGCATAGCGGAAGTTCGCGGTGAGGCGTTCGGACAGGAAGTTCAGCCGGATCAGCGGCCGCCCGATGCGAAAGGCGAACAGCGTGGCCACGATCACGTACAGATACACCATGAACACCATGGCCCGCGGGATCTCCACCCCGCCCACGGTCAGCGCGCCCGACAGCCCCCAAAGAATGGACGTGAACGCCACCAGCGACACGATCGCGCTCAGCGCGCCGATCGCCAAAGTGCGCGAGCCGGTGACGAACATGGCGATGTCCTGCTCGATGCGCTGGTCGGGATTGTCGACCGGCGCGTCCAGGAAATGGCCGCGATAGTAGGCGCCCGCGCCCAGCCAGTCGCGCGTCAGGCGCTCGTTAAGCCAGACGCGCCAGCGGATGTCGAAGGCCTGCCCGGCGTAGCTGTCCGCCAGGGTCCTCGCCACGTGCACACAGGCGAGCACGGAAAATATGCCCAGGAACCGCCAGAACGCGGACTCGTCCAGCGCCTGCAGCGCACTGTAGAAGCCGTTGTACCAGAATGAAAACAGCACGGTCATGCGCACCGCGAACATCGCCAGGAACAGCAGCAGCGCCAGCGTCAGCAAGGGCCGCCAGCTGCGGCGGGGATTGAGGTAAGGCCACGCCAGCCGCCAGAACTTCCGTCCCCAATCCGTGGTCCGCGCGAGCACGGCCGCGGCCAGTGCCAGCGCGACGGCGGTAATGCCGAACGCCTGCGCGAGCCACAGCGCGCTTTCGGCGAGTTGCTGCTGCCAATTCAGATCCATGGGCAAGTCCTCCAACCGTTTCTGGTTAGACGGGGCCTTGCCGTCAGGTTCCGGAGAAACGCGCGCTTTAAGCCTGGCTTAAGCGTTCTGACAGGGCGGACGCATGCGCAATGAAAGGAATGGCCTCAGCGCGCGCCCAGGTCCAGGTTGGCGAACAGATCGGCCAGCGTCGGCACGGACCGTGCCGGCCAGATCGCGCTCAGGTCGAAGCTGGGCAGGCGCTGCCCATCGCGCACATCGCAAAAGCGCACGCCCCTGAAGTTCATCGTGCGGATCCAGCTGGGCAGCAGCGCCACGCCGCAACCGCCCGCCACGCAGGACAGCACGGTCAGCGTGCGGTTGGCCTCTTGCGCCACCTGCGCATCATGGCCGCCCTTGCGCATCGCATCCAGAATGCCGGCGTAGAAGGCCGGCAGCTGCGCTTGCGGATACATCACCAATCCGGCCTGGGCGATCTGCGCCATCGAGACCATTGCGTCGTCCGCCACGTCGAATTCGTCCGGCACCGCCGCCACCAGCCGGTCGCGCAGCAGCAGCCGTTCGCGCATGCGGCCGCCCACGGCGACCGGCGTGTGCATCAGGCCCAGATCGATCTCGCCAGTCTGCAGGGCTTCGGCCTGCTCGGCGTTGCTCATTTCGCGCAGGATCACGCGCACACCCGGCGCCTGCCGGCGCATTTCACGCAGCGCGCGCGGCAAGGTGTCGAACAAGGCGGACGACACCAGGCCGATGGTCAACTGCCCCGCGCTGCCGCGGCCGATCTCGCGCGCCCGGTGCGCCGCAGCGTCGATGCGCGCCACGCTGATCCGCACGTCTTCCAGGATAGCCAGCGCCGCGGGCGTCGGCGCGGCGCCCCGGCGCGAGCGATCGAACAGGCGCACGCCCAGGTCTTTCTCCATGCGGCCCAACGCCTGGCTCAAGGCCGGCTGCGCGATGCCCAGCCACTCCGATGCGCGGCTGACGCTGCCATGGTCCACCACCGCCAGGAAGTAACGCAGGTGCCGGGTTTCCATATTGAATCGATATATATAAAACAGTTATCCCAAATAGAAAACTATACAGCGTCTTCTTAGAATCCCGGCTTATAGAACAGCGCCGGGCCCCGCCCGCGCACCGCGCAGGAGACCGCTTTGCCCACGCTTTCGACCGGCGCCGCCGTCGACACCCATGCCCACGTATTCCGCCAGGGACTGGCGCTGGCCACGACGCGCCGCCACACCCCGGACTACGACGCCACGCTGGCCAGCTACCTGGCGCTGCTGGACGCGCATGGACTGAGCCACGGCGTGCTGGTGCAGCCCAGCTTCCTGGGCACCGACAACAGCCATCTGGCCGAGGCCCTGCGCGCCGCGCCCGGGCGCCTGCGCGGCGTCGCCGTGGTGGCGCCCGGCATCGATCCCGCGCAATTGCAGGCGCTGGCCCGCGCAGGCGTGGTGGGCATCCGGCTGAACCTGATCGGCCTGCCCGTTCCCGACCTGCGCCTGCCCCGCTGGCGCGCGCTGCTGGACCGCGTGAACGCGCTGGGCTGGCACGTCGAAGTCCATCTCCCGGCTGCCCGCCTGCCCGAAATCCTGCCGGCGCTGCTGGCCGCGGCGTGCCGCGTGGTCGTGGATCATTTCGGCCGCCCCGATCCCGCGCTGGGCGTATCCGACCCCGGCTTCCAGTACCTGCTGCGCCAGGCCAGCAGCGGCCGCGTGTGGGTCAAGCTGTCCGCGCCCTACCGCAACTGGCAGACCCCGGCCTGCGCGGCATCCGGGCGGATCGCCGCGCAGCAACTGCTCGACGCCTATACGCCCGCCCGCCTCATGTGGGGCAGCGACTGGCCCCATACCGAACATCGCCATCTGGCGTCCTACCCCGCCGCAACGCAGTGGCTGGACGCCTGGATCGACGACCCCGAGCACCGGCGCATCCTGCTTGCCGACACGCCGTTGCAGCTGTTCCAATTCCAAGGAGACAAACCATGACCCACCTGTTCCAACGCCTGGCGCGCCGCAGCGCCCTGTTCGCGGCCGCCGGCCTGCTCGCCGGCGCGGCCGGCGCCGCCTCCGCCGCCTATCCCGAACGCGCCATCACGCTGGTCGTCACCTATCCGCCCGGCGGCACCGTGGACGTGGTGGCGCGCCTGATCGGCCCCAAGCTGGCCGCGGAGCTGGGCCAGCCCGTCGTCATCGAAAACCGGGGCGGCGCCGGCGGCATGATCGGCGGCGCGGTCGTGGCCAAGGCCCAGCCCGACGGCTATACGCTGATGCTGGACGCCTCCAACCACGCACAGAATCCCGCCTTGCATTCGAAGATGCAGTTCGACACGCTGACGGCGTTCGCGCCCGTCTCCCTGCTGCTGCGCGTTCCGAACGTGCTGGTGGTCACGCCGTCGTATGAAGTCAAGACCGTGGCCGACCTGATCAAGCTGGGGCAGCCCGGCGCGAAGGACCACGTGTATTTCGCCTCGGCGGGCCCGGGCTCGGCGCAGCATCTGGCCGGCGAGCTGTTCAACCTACTTGCCAAAACCCAGCTGCAGCACGTGGCCTACAAAGGCGGCGGTCCGGCCATGATCGACGTGATGTCGGGCCAGGTGCCGGTGATGTTCGCAAGCATGGGGTCGGCCTGGCAGCACGTGAAGAACGGCAAGCTGCGCGCCGTCGCCGTCGGCGGCCTGGAGCGCTCCAAGACCGCGCCCGATCTGCCCACCATCGCCGAGTCCGGCGTGCCGGGCTATGAAACCTATGAATGGAACGCCGTGTTCGCCCCGGCTGGCACCCCGCCCGCGATCGTGGAGCAGGTGTCGCAGGCGCTGGCCAAGGTCTTGAAGGATCCCGCCATCGCCGGGCAGCTCGCCGGCATCGGCGCGGAGCCCATCGGCTCGACGCCCGCCGAACTGGACACCTTCCGCCGCGCCGAAATCGCCAAGTGGCAGCGCGTGGTCAAGGAAGCGAACCTGAGCCTGGACTGAGTGGTGCCGGGCCCGCCGGCCCGGCTATCATCATCCCTGACACAGCAATCCGGCAGGGACAGGCAGCATGGACAAAATCCGACTCGACAAATGGCTTTGGGCTGCGCGTTTCTACAAAACGCGCAGCCTGGCCGTGCAGGAAATCGGCAAAGGCCGGGTATTGGTGAACGACCAGCCCGCCAAACCCGCGCGCGAAGTCGCGCCCGGCGACCTCATCGCCATCCGCAAGGAAGACCCGGCGCTGCGCGTGCGGGTCGTGGCCATCAGCGGCGTGCGCGGCCCCGCCCCCGTGGCGCGGCAGCTCTACGAAGAAACCCCCGACAGCGTGGCGGCACGCGAACGCGCGGCAGAGATGCGCCGCCTGGCGCCCGAGCCGGCGCTGGAAATAGAAGCGGGCCGGCCAACCAAACGGGACCGTCGGCTGATCGACCAGATGCGCGGCAAATGAGCGCGCGCATGAACATCATGAAACGCAGCGCGCCAGGCGGCCTCGTCTATTCCACGGACGGCGGCCGGATGTGCCCCGAGTGCCGCAAGCCCCTGGCGCAATGTCTGTGCAAGCAGGCCGCCAAGGCGCCCCCGGCCGGCGACGGCACCGCCCGCGTGTCCCGCGAAACCAAGGGCCGCGGCGGCAAAAGCGTGACCGTGGTCAAGGGCCTGGCCCTGGACGGCGCCGCGCTGAACGCGCTGGGCAAGCAATTGCGCACCGCCTGCGGCACGGGCGGAACCGTCAAGGACGGCGTGATCGAAGTACAGGGAGACCACTGCGACCGCATCATCGACGCCTTGCAGAAACTGGGCCATCGCGCCAAGCGCGCCGGCGGCTAGCGCGAACGGAGAACGAACAATGACTGATCTATCGATGGCGAGCGTCGCCAGCTGGCATGCCCATGTGTACTTCGACGCCGGCAGCAGGGACGCCGCGTTCGCGCTACGCGAGCGGATCGCCGCAAGATTCGACGGCAAGATGGAACTGGGGCGTTTCCATGAACGCCCCGTCGGCCCGCATCCCCAATGGAGCTACCAGATCGCTTTCGCGCCTCTGCACTTTGCCGAGATCGCGACCTGGCTCGCGCTGCACCACGGCGCCCTGGATGTCTTCATGCATCCCAATACCGGCGATTCCCTGCGCGACCACCGCGACTGCGCCCTCTGGATCGGGCGCAGCCACGTGCTGAACCTGCTGGCGCTGGGCGCCTGATTCAGAGCGCGCGGCCCACGATCAGCGAATCCAGCGCCAGCGCCGGATCGCTGCTCTTGCCTTCATACGGCAGGCGGCTCAGCACATAGCGCATGGCATTGAGCCGCGCGCGCTTCTTGCAGTCGGACTTGACCACCACCCACGGCGCGTCCGCGGTGTCGGTATGCGCGAACATCGCTTCCTTGGCACGCGTGTAGTCGTCCCATTTGTCCAGCGACGCCAGGTCCACCGGACTCAGCTTCCATTGCTTGAGCGGATGGACCTTGCGCTGCTGGAACCGGCGGAGCTGTTCCTCGCGGCTGACCGAGAACCAGAACTTGATCAGGTGGATGCCGCTGCTGACGAGATGGCGCTCGAAATCCGGCACCTGGCGCAGGAAATCCTGGTATTCGCCGTGCGTGCAAAAGCCCATGACGCGCTCGACGCCGGCGCGGTTGTACCAGGAGCGGTCGAACATCACGATCTCGCCGGCCGTGGGCAGATGCTGCACGTAGCGCTGGAAGTACCACTGGCCGCGTTCGGTGTCGGACGGCTTTTCCAGGGCGACCACGCGCGCGCCGCGAGGGTTCAGGTGCTCCATCATGCGCTTGATGGTGCCGCCCTTGCCCGCCGCGTCGCAGCCTTCGAACAGGATGACGACGCGCTGGCCCGTGGCCTTGACCCAGGCCTGCAGCTTCAGCAGTTCCACCTGCAGGCGGTACTTCTGCTTTTCGTAGTTCCGCCGCAGCATGCGATGGCGATAGGGATAGATGCCTTCGCGCCAATCCGCGACCAGTTCGTCGTCGGCGTTGCGTAACGCGTCCGGCGTCCCCGCGCCCGCCTCCAGCAGCGCGCGGTGGACGGCGTGCGCATCGTCCGGCGACAGTTCCTCGATGACCGAACGCAGGGCCTCGCGCGCCTGGGCGGGGTCGCTGGCGTGATGGCGGCTCGCGATGTCCGCCAGCACCGCCACGGCTTCCTGCCGCGCGGCGGCCACGCGCGCGGAAATACGCTTGCGGACTTCCAGCACGGGTTCGGCCACGTCCTCGGGCGCGGCCGCGAGGTCCTTGTCGGTGGCGTCCGGCGTCTTGTCCGTCATGGGGGCTCTCCTTGTTGCGCTTGCCACCGGGCCCGCGGCCGCCGGGCGGCCGCCCGCGTCGTTGCCGGCGAACGCCCGACGCCACGCAGGGCAGCCGGTGCTGGTTTGACGTGAACCATCGGTTGTAGCATCTTTGCCTGGCCGGGTCCGCAAAGGACTTCCTCACTTCCTCTTTCGTGGCGCACCATGTGGTCATTCATCAAGCGGCTCCTCGCCGGCCCCACGCCGCCCGAGGATCCCCTGCGCGAAACCGTGAGTTTCGACGACGCCGGCTTCATCCGCAGCGGCGAGCTTGCGCGCGCGATGGGGTTGCGGGAGTTCTGGCCCTGGGACGAGATCCATGAGTTCGGATTCCGCTACACGCAGGCCATGTTCCCCGATCCGTGGTCCGGCGACTACATGGAAGGCCTCTGGCTCGTCCGGGTGCCCAGCGACGGCGGCGGACTGATGGCGATGGAATTCGACCAAACCGTGCTGGATATCGACCGCCTGCCTTCCGCCCTGTTGCGCAACCTGCCCGGACTGGACATGGACGCGCTGCGCGCGGGGCTGTCCGCCGCCAGCCGCGGCCCTCGCAATTTCGGGGAGGAAGGCGAATGGATCGCATGGCGGCGCGAGGCGGCCTAGCCGGCGCCGGCTACAGCCGGTCCAGGCCCTGTTTGAGATCCGCCAGGATGTCCTCGGGCGTTTCCAGGCCCACGGACAGGCGCAGCAGGCCCTCCGACAGGCCGTAGCGCTCGCGGTCTTCGGCCGAGTAGCTTGCGTGCGTCATGGACGCGGGATGCTGGATCAAGGTTTCGGGATCGCCCAGGCTGACCGCGATCCGCGCCAGCTTCAGGCTGTCGAGCAGCGTCCGGCCGGCCGCGAGACCGCCCTTCAGTTCGAACGCGACCAGGCCGCCGCCCGCCGACAACTGACGCCGGGCGATGTCCGCCCCCGGCGTGTCGGGCAGGCCCGGATAGAACACATCCGCCACCGCGGCATGCCCGCGCAGCAGCTGCGCGACCTGCCGGGCCGATTCACTATGACGCTGCACGCGCAGCTCCAGCGTCTTGATGCCGCGCAGCACCAGAAACGCCGTAAAGGGCGACAGGGTTGCGCCGGTAAAGTAGCGCAGGCCTTGCAACCGGATCGCGTCGATGTGTTCCTGGCGTCCCAGTACCGCGCCGGCCAGCAGGTCGCCATGCCCGCCCAGGTATTTGGTGGCGGAATGCAGCACGATGTCGGCGCCGTGCGCGAGCGGACGCTGCAGCACCGGTGTGGCGAAGGTGTTGTCGACGATGGTCAGCAGGCCTTTGCCGCGGGCGATGGCGGACACGGCGGCGATGTCGACCAGGCGCAGGTTCGGATTGGCCGGGGTCTCGAAGTAGACGGCGCGCGTCTTGGGGCCGATGGCCGCAGCCACGGCTTCCGGGCGGGTGAAGTCGGCGAACACCGCGCGCACGCCGAAGCGCGTCAGGCCCTGCGCGAACAGCGTGAAGGCCGTGCCGTACACAATCTGGTCGACCACGATTTCGTCGCCGCTTTGCAGCAGCGAGAACAAAGTCGCCGAAATGGCCGCCATGCCGGAGGCGGTCACCACGCCGGCCTCCGCGCCTTCCAGCGACGCGAGCCGCGCTTCGAGCAGCGCCTGCGTCGGGTTGCGCGTGCGGCCGTACACGTAGCCCTGCCGTTCTCCCAGGCGGATCTGGTCGAAGGCCTCGATACTGTCCTGGGTATACGTGGAGGTCAGGTAGAGCGGCGGCGACAGCGCGCCCTGCTCGTCCAGCGGGTCGTAGCCCAGGTGGATGGCGCGCGTGGCGAAGCCGTGTTGCGGAATATCGGACATCTCTGGATTCCTATCGTCAGGATGGGCAAGGGCATGCCGCCCTTGCGCGGAAATCAACGTTTATGGTCGGCGCGGCGCGACAGCCATTCCCCGGTGAACTGCACGATCGACACCAGGGCGATCAGGATCACGATCACCTCGAACATCACGCGGGTCTCGTAGCGCTCGTATCCGTAGCGGATCGCCAGGTCGCCCAGGCCGCCCGCACCCACGGCGCCCGCCATGGCCGAGGCGTTGATCATGGCGATGACGCTCACTGTCATGCCCCCGATGATCCCGGGCAGCGCTTCGGGCAGCAGCACGTGGCGCACGATGTGCCAGCGCCGGCATCCCATGGCGCGCGCGGCCTCCACCAGCCCATGGTCCACCTCGTTCAGGCTGACCTGCGCGATGCGCGCGAAGAACGGCACCAGGTTGGCCGACAGCGGCACGATGGCCGCCCACGTGCCCAGCGTGGTGCCCACCAGGAAGCGCGTGAAAGGCAGCATGGCCACCAGCAGGATGATGAAGGGAATGGCCCTGAACGTATTCACCGTGATCGACAGCGCCTTGTTGAAGCGCGGCCGCGGATACAGATTGCCGGGCGCGGTGATGGTCAGCACCACCGCCAGCGCCAGGCCGGAAACGATCGCGATGGCGGCCGAAATGCCGACCATCGCCAGGGTCTGCAGGAACGCCTGCAGGTATTTATCAAGCATCGGCAGCGACATAGCCCAGCACCTTGATCTGATCGGCCACCAGCGCGGCGCGCGTGGCTTCTTCCTGTAATGCGCCGGCGGGCACCGACACCAGCAGGCTGCCCTGCGCGTGGCCGCGCAGTCGGTCCAGCCCGCCATGCAACAGCGTCGCGCCTGGCCCCAGCGCGGCCAGCGCCTGCAGGGAAACGCCCTCGGGCCGTCCCTGCCCCGTGAAACGCAGGCGCAGCACGGCAAGGCCGTCGCGGCCTTGCAGGTCCGGCACCAGCCTGGCCTCCAGGTCGGCCGGCAGGTCGTGCTGCAAGGGCCGCAGCAAGGCGCGCGTGGCGTCCGCCTGCGGATTGCCGAATACGCGCCAGACCTCGCCCTGCTCGACCTTGCGGCCGCCGTCCAGCACCAACACCTTGTGGCAGATCTCGCGGATCACCGCCATGTCGTGCGTGATCAGCACCACGGTGAGGCCCAGCTTGCGGTTGATGTCGCGCAGCAGCGTCAGGATCGCGTGCGTGGTTTCGGGGTCCAGCGCCGACGTGGCTTCGTCGCACAGCAGGATTTCCGGCTCGTGCACCAGCGCCCGCGCGATGCCGACCCGCTGCTTCTGGCCGCCGGACAATTTGGCCGGATACGTGTCCGCCTTATCGCGCAGCCCCACCAGGTCCAGCAGGGCCTCGACGCGGGCGCGCGCCGCGGCGGGCTTCACCCCGGCCACGCGCAGCGGCAAAGCCACGTTCTCGGCCACGGTCTTGGCGGACAGCAGGTTGAAGTGCTGGAAGATCATCCCGATGCGGCGGCGCAGCCCCACCAGCGCGTTCTCGTCGAGCCCGCCCACATCCACACCGTCGACCCGCACGCGGCCTGCGCTGGGCCGCTCCAGCATGTTGATGGAGCGCAGCAGCGTGGACTTGCCGGCGCCGCTGCGCCCGATGATGCCGAACACCTCGCCGCGGGCGATCGAGAACGACACGTCGGACAGCGCCGCGACCGGCCCCTGCGCGCCCTCATAGCGCTTTTGCAGCCCTTCGAACACGATATGGGCGTCAAGCGCCTGGGGCAGCGGCGCGGCGGCCTGCTCCCCAATGGAAAATTCGTGTTGCATCATGGCTCAGAAAACCGGGATCACCGAGCCTTCGTACTTGCTCAGGATGAACTGGCGCACTTCTTCCGAGTGATAGGCCTTGATCAGCTCGGGCACCCACGGCGCATGCTTGTCCTGCTCGCGGACCACGATGATGTTCACGTAGGGGTTGTTTTCTTTCTTCTCGACCGCGATGCCGTCGCGCGTGGCGATCAGCCCGGCCTGATAGGCGAAGCTGTTGACGATGGCGGCGGTGTCCACGTCGGGCAGCGAGCGCGCCAGCACGACGGACGCGCTCTCGACGAACTCGAGCTTCTTCGGATTGGAGGTCACGTCCGCCAGCGTGGCCGTGCCCGTGGCCGGATCGAAGCCGTCCCTCAGGGTGATCAGGCCCTGGTCGCGCAGGATGACCAGCGCGCGCGTCTGGTTGCTGGGATCATTGGGAATGCCGACGCGGGCGCCGTCCGGCAGATCCTTCAGCGACTTGTACTTGCGGGAATAGAACGCGATCGGCGAGATCAGCGTATTGGCCACCGGCACCAGCTTATAGCCGCGCTGCTTGATCTGATCGTTCAGAAAGGGAATGTGCTGGAAGGCGTTGGCCTCCAGGTCGCCGTTGTTCAGCGCCTCGTTGGGGCTGGCGGTGCCGGTGATGACCACCGGCTCCACGGCCAGGCCGTTGTTCTTGGCGACCTGGGCCACCACCTCCCAGATCTGCTCGTCGACGCCGCCGCGCACGCCAACCTTCAAAGGCTTGGGATCGGCCGAAAACGCGGGTCCATGGAACATCGCCGCCGAGGCCAGCACCACGCCAAGCAGCTTCTTCAAAAAACGGGGAGTCATATTGGAATCGCCTCTCAGGCTAAGCGGTTATGAGAGAAACGATTCTAGGGACGGGGACCCTCCGGGCGAACGAATACTTCGTTGAGTCGTTATTACAGGGGTGTTTGGTTATGGCCGCGCGGCATATGCCCGCGGCGCGGGCTTCGCGCGCGGGATCAGAAAGGCTTGACGACGACCAGCGTCACGATCGCGGCGGAGGCCACGACGGTGAACGGCGCATAGAGATCGACCAGCGGCGGACGGCGGGCGCTGCCGTCCGCCATGCGGCGCAGGGCCGCGCTCTGGATGCCGAGCAGCGCCGACAAAGCCAGCGCGAAGCCGATCTTGACCCAGATCCAGCTCATGGCGAACCAGCCGAACGTCATGGCCAGGTGCAGGCCCACGAGCCAGGTCAGCACCATGGCCGGCGTGGTGACGAACAGCGTCCATCGGCGCAGGGCGCGCAGCATCTTGCGTTCTTTCGGGGCTTCGTCGCCGTCCTGCGGTTGCGAGGACAGAAGGAACAGCGACACGAACAGCGAGCCGCCCAGCCAGGCGACCACGGCCGCCACGTGGAGCATTTTCAGGAGTTGATAAGTCATGGCCCGGATTATCGCCGGATGCGGGCGCCGGCGTGTACCGGCGACCCGCCACCCTTTGCGCTACAGCAAACCGGTATCCTGGCGCGGACTTTACTTGGCGGCTTCCGGCGCAGCGGGCGCGGGCGCCGTCGTGGGCGAGGCGGGCGCCGCGGCGCCCGACTCGGCTTTGGCGGGCGCCGGCGACACGGCGGCCG
>NZ_UFQB01000036.1 GCF_900496965.1 Achromobacter agilis | reverse complement strand
CCACCGACACAAGGATTTTCAATCCTCTGCTCTACCGACTGAGCTACCAGGCCAACGAAGTCCGCAACTATACACAATTTTTCGGGCTTGTGCCAGCCGTGGTTAAAAATGCCTGAACATGCTTCGCCGCGGCCGGAATCGCCCCAAGTGTTGGTTAGAGGGCACGAAAGGTGCGGCTCAGGGGCGCGGTTGGGCGGCGGGCTGGCCTGGGGATAACCCGCAGGGGTATAATCATTAGCGGTCTGCCGCTACGGGCCTTTCCTGTGGCGCAGTTGTTTCTGGTGGCAGTTTTAACGCTTACGCGCGGATGGCCTGGCCGTCCCTTCCCCATGTCGGTAGCTGTCCTTGCCTTCGGTCTGAATCACACGTCCGCGCCGGTTTCGGTCCGCGAACGCGTGTCCATGCCCGTCGATCTGGTAAAGCCCGCCCTGGAAGGCCTGCGCTCGGCGTTCGGCGGCTCCGTGCGCGAAGCCGCGATCCTGTCCACCTGTAACCGAACCGAGATCTATTGCGCGGCCGACGGCCACGTGGCGGATCAGCTGCCCGCCTGGCTGGCTGAACACAACCGCCTGGACGCCGGCACGCTGCGCCCGCACCTGTACCGCCATCACCAGGACGACGCCGTGCGCCACGCTTTCCGCGTGGCCAGCGGCCTGGACTCCATGGTGCTGGGCGAAACCCAGATCGTGGGCCAGATGAAAGACGCGGTGCGCGCCGCCGGCGAAGCCGGGGCCCTGGGCACCTTGCTGCACCAGATGTTCCAGCGCACCTTCTCGGTGGCCAAGGAAGTGCGGTCGCAGACCGCCATCGGGGCGCAGTCGGTATCCATGGCCGCCGCCGCCGTCCGCCTGGCCGAGCGCGTGTTCGGCAACCTGGACCAGGCCCGCACGCTGTTCATCGGCGCGGGCGAAATGATCGAATTGTGCGCCACGCACTTCGCCGCGCAGCGTCCGCGCAGCATGGTGGTGGCCAATCGCACGGCCGAGCGCGCCGAAATCCTGGCCAACCGCTTTTCGGCCAGCACCATGAAGCTGTCCGACCTGACCGACCGACTGTCCGAGTTCGACGTCATCGTGTCCTGTACGGCAAGCTCGCTGCCCATCCTCGGCCTGGGGATGGTGGAACGGGCCACGCGCC
The DNA here is from genome assembly GCF_900496965.1 of Achromobacter agilis. Classification (GTDB taxonomy): domain Bacteria; phylum Pseudomonadota; class Gammaproteobacteria; order Burkholderiales; family Burkholderiaceae_B; genus Achromobacter; species Achromobacter agilis. The sequence continues at coordinate 53,421 of NZ_UFQB01000036.1, read as the reverse complement.
TGCGCCGCCACCGTCCGATGGTCATGATCGACTTGGCCGTGCCGCGCGACATCGAGCCCGAAGTCGGCCGCCTGGACGACGTCTACCTGTACTCGGTGGACGACCTGGGCCGCCTGGTGCAGACCGGCACGGATGCGCGCCGCGCCGCGGTCGTGCAGGCCGAAGCCATCATCGAAACCCGCGTCCAGGGCTTCATGCACTGGATGCAGTCCCGCGAAGTGGTTCCCGTCATCCGCGACTTGCACCAGGCCGCCGAGGACGTCCGCAGCGCCGAGCTGGAGCGCGCCCGTAAGCTGCTGGCGCGGGGCGAATCGCCCGAAGCCGTGCTCGAGCAGCTGGCCCATGGCCTGACGCAGAAATATCTGCACGGCCCGCTGGCGGCCCTGAACCGCAGCGAAGGCGACGACCGCAAGCAGCTGCTTGCCTGGATGCCGCGCCTGTTTCCCGGCCGCGATTCCCGCCGTTAGCGACGCTGTCCCACGTCCCGCCCTCTCTGGCGGGCGTTCGTTTTTTGGGCGTCCGCTCCGCTTTTCCGCTTTCTTTTTGGTCATTCCCCATGAAATCTTCCATGCGCAGCCGGCTGGAGCATTTGTGCCACCGCCTCATCGAGGTCGACGCCTTGCTTGCCGAACCGGAAACCGCGTCCGATATGGATCGTTTCCGCAAGCTCTCGCGTGAGCGCGCCGAACTGGAGCCCGTGGTCGAGGCGTTCACTGCCTTCGCCCGTACCGAAGAGGACCTGGCGGCCGCCCAGGAGATGCTGTCCGACCCTGATCTGAAGGCCATGGCCGAAGACGAGATCAAGTCCGGGCGCGTCAAGCTGGAGGAACTGGAAGGTGCGCTGCAGCTGCTGTTGCTGCCGCGCGACCCCAACGACGGGCGCAGCGTGTTCCTGGAAATCCGCGCGGGCACGGGCGGCGACGAAAGTGCGCTGTTCTCGGGCGACCTGCTGCGCATGTACACCCGGTACGCGGAACAGCGCGGCTGGCGCGTCGAACTGATGTCGGAAAGCGCGTCGGAGCTGGGCGGCTACAAGGAAGTGATCGCGCGCATCGACGGCGACGGCGCCTATGGCCGCCTGAAATTCGAATCCGGCGCGCACCGGGTGCAGCGCGTGCCCGCCACCGAGGCGCAGGGCCGCATCCATACGTCGGCCTGCACCGTGGCGATCATGGCGGAAGCGGACGAGATGTCGGACATCGTCATCAACCCGAACGACCTGCGCATCGATACCTTCCGCGCCAGCGGCGCGGGCGGGCAGCACATCAACAAGACCGACTCGGCCGTGCGCATCACCCACTTGCCGACCGGGCTGGTGGTGGAATGCCAGGACGACCGTTCCCAGCACCGCAACAAGGACAAGGCCATGCAGGTCCTGGCCGCGCGCCTGAAGGACAAGGAAGTCCGCGAGCGGCAGAGCAAAGAAGCGGCCGAGCGCAAGAGCCTGATCGGTTCGGGCGACCGTTCCGAGCGCATCCGCACCTATAACTTCCCCCAGGGTCGGGTGACCGACCACCGCATCAACCTGACGCTGTACAAGCTGCAGCAGATCATGGAAGGCGATCTGGAAGAGCTGACCGGCGCCCTGATCGCCGAGCACCAGGCCGAGCAGTTGGCGGCGCTGGGCGACGACATCTGAAGCGGCGCTCGCCATGACGCCGCCCCAGCTGAAGACCCTGCTGATCGACACGCGCCTGCCCAGGCTGGAGGTGCGCATGCTGCTGGAGCATGTGCTGGGAAAGCCGCGCGCCTGGCTGCTGGCGCATGACACCGACCCGCTGCTGCCCGAGGTGGCCGCCGCCTACGAGTCGCTGGCCCAGCGGCGCCTGTCCGGCGAGCCCATGGCCTATCTGCTGGGCCACCGCGAGTTCATGGGGCACCGCTTCCGCGTCAGCCCCGACGTGCTGATCCCGCGCCCGGATACCGAGGTGCTGGTCGAGACCGCGCTGGAATGCCTGGCCGGGCTGGCGGCGCCCGCCGTGCTGGACCTGGGCACGGGCAGCGGGGCCATCGCGATCTCGATCGCCCTGGCGCGCCGCGACGCGCGGGTGATGGCGTCCGATGTCAGCGCGGCCGCGCTGGCCGTGGCGGCCGCCAACGCCTGGGATCTGGCCGCGTCCGTCCGCCTGGTCGAAGGCAGCTGGTACGAAGCCGTGCCCGCGGGCGAAGGCTTCGACCTGATCGTATCCAATCCCCCCTACGTGGCCTGCGACGACCCGCATCTCGACCAGGGCGACGTGCGTTTCGAGCCGCGGGGCGCGCTGACCGACGGCGCGGGAGGCCTGGAAGATCTGGCCCGCATCGTGCAGGGCGCCCGCCGCCACCTGAAACGGGGCGGCGCCCTGTGGATGGAACACGGCTGGGACCAGGCGCAGGCGGTCCGGGAGTTGCTGGCCGAGGCGGGATTCGACGCCGTGCACAGCCGTCGGGACCTCGCCGGCATCGAACGGATCTCCGGCGGCCGGCTTCCCGGCTGAGGGGATTCCCGGTGCCGCGCCCGGGGTATCCGGGCGAATTTTCTTGCTGTACCTATAATTGGCGTATTCCCCTACGCCTGTCCAAGAGACCACCATGAGCGACGTTCAAGAATTCATCCGCGAAACCGTGACCCAGCACTCCGTCGTGCTGTTCATGAAGGGCACCGCCCAGTTCCCGCAATGCGGCTTTTCCGGCAAGGCCATCCAGATCCTGAAGGGCTGTGGCGTGAAGAAGCTGGTCACCGTCAATGTGCTCGAGGACGACGAAGTCCGCCAGGGCATCAAGGAATTCTCCAACTGGCCCACCATCCCGCAGCTGTACGTGGGCGGCGAGTTCGTCGGCGGTTCGGACATCATGAACGAGATGAACGAGTCCGGCGAACTGAAGACCCTGCTGGAGCAATCCGGCGCGATGGCCTAAGCGGCCCATGCGGCGGCTTGTCATCGGCATCACGGGCGCCACCGGGGCGCTCTACGCCGTGCGCATGCTGCAGGCATTGCGTGGCGTGGACGATGTGGAGACGCATCTGGTGGTGTCGGCGTCCGGCGTGCTGAACATCAAGCACGAACTGGACGTCAGCCGCCACGACGTCTACGCCCTGGCCGACCACGTGCACAGCGTGCGCGACGTGGGCGCCACGCTGGCCAGCGGTGCGTTCCAGACCGCGGGCATGGTGATCGTGCCGTGTTCGATGCGCACGCTGGCGGCGGTGGCGCACGGCCTGTCAGACAACCTGATTACGCGCGCCGCCGACGTTACCCTCAAGGAGCGCCGGCGCCTGGTGATGATGGTGCGCGAGACGCCCTTCAACCTGGCGCACCTGCGCAACATGACGGCCGTGACGGAGATGGGCGGCATCGTGTTTCCGCCGCTGCCGGCGTTCTACCACCGGCCGGCATCCATCGAGGAGATGGTGGATCACACCGTGGCGCGCGTGCTGGAGCTCTTCGATATCGTGGTGCCGGGCCCGCATTGGGAAGGCATGAAATAGCGCGTACGCCGCTCACGCGTACCTGCCCGTCAGGCCGCCATCCACGACCAGTTCGGTGCCGGTGATATAGGATGCCTCGTCCGAGGCCAGGAACGCCACGGCGTTGGCCACTTCCCACGGCGTGCCCATGCGGCCCATCGGCACCTGCCTGTCGCGCGCCGCGCTGGCGGCGCGGGCGTCGGCAGCGAACATGCGCGCAACATTCTTCGCCACGCGCGGCGTATCGATCAGGCCCGGAATGACCGTATTCACGCGGATGCGGTCGGCGGCATATTGCTGCGCCGCCATCCGCGCAAAATGGATCACGGCCGCCTTGCTCACGCTGTACGCCAGGTGCGGATACCCCGTATAGCGGATGCCCGCCACGGACGACACGGCAACGATGGCGCCGCCGCCTTGCTCGCGCATGAGCGGCGCGAGCAGGCGCGTGGCGATGAGCAGGCTGGTCACGTTCACCTGCTGAATGCGGTCCCAGTCTTCCAGGGCAATGTCCTCCGGCCCTCCCACCTTGCCGATGCCCGCATTAGCCTGCAGGACGTCGATGCGTCCATAGCGGCGCAGCGCGGCGTCCACCGCAGCCCGCATGCCATCGGGATCGGCAACGTCCGCTCGCAAGGGCAGGGCGTTGCCGCCGGCCTGTTCGACCTCGTGGGCGGCCTCTTCGGCGGCGTCCAGGTTGGCGTCCAGCGCCACGATCGAAGCGCCCTGGCGCGCCATCGTCACGCAGCTGGCCTTGCCGATGCTCCAGCCGGCTGCCGAGGAGCCGGCCCCGGCCACCAGGACGATCTTGCCGGCCAGGCGGATATCGCTGCCGGCCGTCATGGCTGGCCTTCGCCCTGCTCGCGCGTCTTGCCGGCGCCGACGTAGGGAATGGCGTGGTCGATGGTTTCCCAGATGTAGCGGCCGGACGGGCTTTGCTGTTCTTCCGCCACATGAGACACCAGGCCGGCGGCGCGCGAGATGACGGCGAAGCCGCGCATCAGGTCGGTGGGCACGCCGATTTCACTCAGCAGCGCGGCCACCGCGCCGGTGGCGTTGATGGTGATGTGCTTGCCGTAGGTCGTGTCTACCGCGGCGGCGAGCAGGCGCAGCGCCTTGACCGCATCCCCCGCCAGGTCCGGCTCGGCCTCCGCCAGCGCCAGCAGCTTTATCGAGCGCGGGTCGTCGGGCTTGTGCAGGTGATGGCCGAAGCCGGGCAGGGCGCGGCGCGACTCGCGGAACTCACGGGCGATGGCCAGCGCCTCGGCCTGCCCGTCCGCCGCCTGGCGGATGCGGTCCAGCAGGCGCGAGCAGTTTTCCATGGTGCCGACGAACTGGCTGCCCACCGCCATCAGGCCGGAGGCGACCGCGCCCTGCAGGTTTTCCGGCGCGCTCATGTAGATCAGGCGCGTGGCGATGGCGCTGGGCGTCATGCCATGTTCCATCAGCGTGACGAGCACCGCGTCGACGATGCGCAGATCGACGGGCCGCGCCTCTCGGCCCAGGATCTGCATGATCATGACTTCGGTGAAGGTCTTCTTGCCGATCAGGTCCTCGACCAGATCGACGTCGCGATAGGACATGCCGGTGAGGTGATGGGCGCAGAGGCGGGTTTCGGGCGTTTTCATGAAGTCTCCTTCCGGGCCGCGTCGCGCACGGCGTTTTTCAGGACCTTGCCCACGCTGGAGCGCGGCAGGCTGTCGTGGATGTGGAACTGCTTGGGCGCGGCTACCGGGCCGAGCAGGGCGCGCACGTGCGCCTTGAGCTCGTCCTCGCTGGCCTGCGCGCCGGGATGGAACTGGACGGCGGCATGGACGGCCTCGCCCCATTTTTCGTCGGGCAGCCCGAAGACCGAGCATTCATACACGGCGGGATGCGCCGACAGGGCGTTCTCGACGTCGACCGGATAGATGTTGAAGCCGCCCGTGATGATGACGTCGCGCAGCCGGTCTTTCAGGAACAGGTAGCCGCGCGCGTCGATCAGGCCCGTGTCGCCGGTATGCAGCCAGCCGTCCACCACTGTTTCGGCGGTTTTCTCAGGCAGGTGCCAGTAGCCGGACATCACCAGATCGCCCTGCACGACGACCTCGCCGATTTCTCCGCGCGGCAGCAACGCGCCGTCCGCGCCCATGATGGCGGCGTCCGACAGCCAGGTGACGCGGCCGACCGAGGCGCGGTTCTCCGGCACTTCGAGGTCGGCGGGCCGCAGCACGGTGACGATCTGCGGCGCCTCGGTCTGCCCGTAGGTGGTGCCCAGCACCGGGCCGAAGAAGGCGCGCGCCTTGTCGATCTTTTCCACGGGCATGGGCGCGCCGCCATAGATCAGGTTGCGCAGGCGCGGGAAGTCGGCGCGCGAAACGCCGGGCTGCGCCATGATCATGTAGATCAGCGTGGGGGGCATGAAACTCAGCGTGCCGCCGCGTTCGCGGAAGGCGGCCGTGATGCTGGCCGGGTTGACCGTGTCCAGCAGCAGGTGGGCGCCGCCCCGGGCCAGCACCGGCAGCAGGTAGGTGCCCGTGCCGTGCGTGATGGGCGCGGCGACGACGTAGCGGTCTTCGTGCGTGAGCTCCCAGCTGGATATCTGGTTGATGATGCCGGCATTCCAGGCATGGTAGGGCTGCATCACGCCTTTGGGCAGGCCGGTGGTGCCGCCGGTGAACTTGATGGCCTGGGTGGCGTCGCGCGGCAGCGCATGACGCCGCGGCGCGCTTCCGGCGTGGCGGGCGAGCAGCGCGTCCAGCGCGAGCGGGGCCGACGCGTCGTCCAGGTGGACGTAGCGCCGGCCTTCAGGCGCCTGGGACGCGGGCGCCAGCGGCGCGCCCACGCCGTCGACGATCACGATGGACGGCTCGGTGGCATCCAGGATGCGCCCGAGCTCGCGCTCGGTGCTGCGATAGTTCAGCGGCACCCAGACCTTGCCGCTGGCCAGCACGGCCAGCAGCGCCAGGATGTGCCGCGCGGAGTTGCCGGCGCAGATCGCCACGCGCGTCTGCGGCGCGGGATCCAGGTCCTGCAGCGCGGCCGCCAGCGCGCGCGTGTCGGCGGCCAGCCGCGCGTACGTCACCTGGCCCTCGGGGCCGTCCAGCGCGATGCGCTCCGGGTGCTGCTCGGCGGCGCGGAAGAAAAAATCGATCGGGTACACCTGTGCTCCTTGGCGTGTGGACAGGCCCTAGTTGGCTTTGAGATTGGCGTTTTTGACGACGGCGCCCCATTTGTCGATTTCGCTGGCAATCTTCTTGCCGAACGATTCGGGCGAATTGGGCGGTTGCGGCGCGTAGAAGCCGGACTGTTTGTACGAGGCCTGCAGCGCGGGGCTGGCCAGCGCCTTGTTCAGGGCCTGGTTGAGGCGGTCGATGACCGGCTTGGGCGTGCCCGCGGGCGCGACCAGGCCGAACCAGGACTCCACGTCGAAGCCGGGCAGCCCGGATTCCGCCAGGGTGGGCGCGCCAGGCACGGAGTCCAGGCGCTGGGGCGAGGTCACGCCAATGGCGCGCAGCTTGCCGGCCTGCACGTGCGGCAGGGACGAGGGCAGGTTGTCGAACATGGAATCCACCTGGCCGCCCAGCAGGTCGGCCACCGCCGGGCCGCTGCCGCGATACGGCACGTGCAGGATGTCGGTGCCGGTCTGCATCTTGAACAGCTCGCAGGACAGGTGGATGGACGAGCCGCTTCCGGACGACGCGCAGGTCAGCTTGCCGGGGTGCGCCTTGGCGTAGGCGATGTATTCCTGCACGGTCTTGACCGGCAGCTTGGGATTGACCACCAGGATGTTCGGAATGGTCGCCAGCAGGCCGACGGGCTCGAAACCCTTCACGAAGTCGTAGTTCAACTGGCTGTAGAGCGAACGGTTGATCGTGTTGGCGATCGAGCCGACATACAGCGTGTAGCCGTCGGGCGCGGCGCGCGAGACGATTTCCGCGCCGATGTTGCTGTTGGCCCCCGTCTTGTTCTCGACGAGGAAGGTCTGGCCCAGTTCTTCCGAGAGCGTTTTCGCCACCAGGCGCGCCACGATGTCGGTGGCGCCGCCGGCGGCGTAGCCGACGACCAGCGTCACGGGACGCTCGGGATAGGGCTTGGCCGCGAGGGCAGGGGCCGCGATAACCGTGGCCAGGGCCGTCGCCGCGGCCCACCGCTTGCTGAGAGTCTTCATTGTTGTCTCCGTCCTGTTTTGTCTAATATTTGGACAGCTCTTTGTCTGTCCCGCTTCATATTGGGCTTTGATAGAGCCCTCATCAACGCAACGTGTCCAGAAATTGAACAAACCAGAATCGGAAGAGGCGGGGCCGCGCGTATTGCGCCGCGGCTTGCGCGTGCTGGGCGTCCTGCGCCAGGCCGGCGCGGCGGGGATGCACGTCGTCGATATCGCGCGGGCGGCGGGCATGCAGCGGTCCACCGTCTACCGCTATCTCGACGTGCTGGTGCAGGAGGGATATGCGCTGCGCGAGTCGGAGGCGCCGCGCTGGCGCGTGGCCGAACTGGGCGTGATGATGGCTGGCGACCCGCACGCCCAGGCCGTGCGCGGCCTGCGGCCGGTGCTGCGCCAGATCAGCGACGTGAGCGGCGATTCCGCTTTTCTCATCTGCCGGGCGGGGAACGATTCGCTCTGCCTGCACCGGGAAGTGGGCAACTATCCGGTGCAGGTGCTGGCGGTGACGGTGGGGCATCGCCAGCCGCTGGGCGTGGGCGCGGCCGGGCTCGCGCTCTTGGCGGCGCTGCCGCCCGATGAGGCCGAAGAGGTGATGGCGCAGAACGAGCAGGCGCTGCGCGCCTACGGGGGCATGACGGTCGCCCAGATGCGCCGCCTGGTGGAGAATACCCGGGGCCGGGGCTGGTCCGTGGTGGGCAATGCCGCGGTGCCTGGCGTGCTGGGCGTGGGAGTGGCGCTGTGCGATGCCGCGGGGTATCCGCGGCTGGCCGTCAGTGTGTCCAGCCTGATCAGCCGCATGCAGGCGCCGCGCCAGCGCAGCATCGCCGACCTGATCCGCGCGCAGCTGGCGCCCGTCCCGCCGTTCTAGCGGGAACGGGCCTAGGGTACGCTAGGCGGCCGCGGCCACCGGCACCCGGTACGTCTTTTGGTAGTGCACCGTGAACGTCTTGAAGGCCTCCAGGGCCTTGTGCGGGTCATGTCCGGGCTTGACCAGGAAGCTGTCGAAGCCGACGCGTGCCTGGTAATGGATGGTGTCGATCATCACGTCGCCCACCGCGCGCAGTTCGCCCTGCCAGTGGTAGCGCGTGCGCAGCAGCTGCGCCAGCGAATAGCCGCGGCCGTCTGTATAGACCGGGAAGTCCACGGCGATGAAGGCGATGCCGGCGGGGTCCAGCGTGCCGTCGGGTTCGGCCAGGTCGCGCAGGTCGGCGTCGGGTTCCAGCAGGACCGCGACCGGATGGCGATGGCGGCGCAGGGTGGCGTGCGACGTTTTCCAGGTGGACAGCGGCACGATCCAGCCCGGCGCGTCGCCGGGCACCTGGCCTTCGGCGGCCACTTCGGGTTCGGGCGTGAAGAGGCGGAACGTGTCGGCTTCCAGCCGGCCGTCGCGGATCAGGTGCGGGCCGGGGGCGTCGTGGGCGTAGATATCAGGCATGGGCGGGCTCCGCGAGCTGCGTGGGTTTGGCGAAGGCGGGGTCCGAATAGACGTCCTGCTTGAAGGGGTCGATGCCGACGCGGTCCACCACGTCGATGAAGCGTTCTTCCTCGCTGTCGCGCAGGCCCAGATAAGTGCGGATCAGCCGGTCGACCACGCCCGCGACCTGGTCGCGCGCGAACGACGGGCCGATGATGCGGCCGATCGCGGCGCCGCCACCGCGCGTCGATTCGATATCGGGCAGCGGCTTGGCCGCGCCGTTCTGGCGGCCGCCGATCGTGACCTGGTACCACTCCTCGCCGGCCTTGTCGACACCGAGGATGCCGATGTGGCCCACATGGTGATGGCCGCAGGAATTGATGCAGCCCGAGATGTTCAAGTCCAGCTCGCCGATCTCGAACAGGTAATCGAGGTTGTCGAACTGGCGCTGGATCGCTTCGGCAACGGGGATGGAGACGGCATTGGCCAGCGCGCAGAAGTCTCCGCCCGGACAGGCGATGATGTTGGTCAGCAGGCCGACGTTGGGCGTGGCCAGGTTCAGCGCTTCCAGCGCGGTCCAGAGTTCGTGCAGGCGCGCGCGGCGGACGTCGGCCAGGATCAGGTTCTGTTCATGCGAGACCCGCAGTTCGCCGAAACCGTAGCCGTCGGCCAGGTCGGCCACTGCGTCCATCTGGTCGGCCGTGACGTCGCCCGGCGGCACGCCCGTGGCCTTGAGCGACACGGTCACGGCGGCATAGCCGGGAACCTTGTGCGGATGCACGTTGGTGCGCAGCCAGCGGGCGAAGCGGCGGTCGGCGGCCGCGAGTTCGGCGGTGTTGTCCGCGTCCTGCTCGGCTGCGGCGTCGTATTGCGGCCAGATGAAGCGGGCCTTGATCGTGTCGACGAATTCCTGGGTGATGGTGTCGGGGCCGCCCTTGATCAGCTGCCACTGTTCATCGACCTGCTGCGCGTAGACTTCCGGCGTCAGGTCTTTCACCAGGATCTTGATGCGTGCCTTGTACTTGTTGTCGCGGCGGCCGTGCAGGTTGTAGACCCGCAGCGCGGCCTGCAAATAGGTCAGCAGGTCCTGCCACTCGACGAAGGGGTTGATCAGCTTGCCGACGATGGGCGTGCGGCCCAGGCCGCCGCCCACCCAGACGCGGAAACCCAGCTTGCCGTCGCGCTCGACCGCCTGCAGGCCGATGTCGTGTACGCCGACGGCGGCGCGGTCCTGCACGGCGCCGCTGACGGCGATCTTGAACTTGCGCGGCAGGAAGGCGAATTCGGGGTGCAGCGTGGACCACTGGCGGATGATCTCGCACCAGACCAGCGGATCGACGAGTTCGTCCGGCGCGACGCCGGCGAAGTGGTCGGTGGTGGTGTTGCGGATGCAGTTGCCGCTGGTCTGGATAGCGTGCATCTGGACCGTGGCCAGTTCGGCGAGGATGTCGGGCACGTTTTCGAGCTTGGGCCAGTTGAACTGAATGTTCTGGCGGGTGCTGAAATGGCCGTAGCCGTGGTCCCACTTGCGTGCGATGTGCGCCAGGGTGCGCAGCTGGCGCGATGCCAGGATGCCGTACGGAATGGCCACGCGCAGCATGGGCGCGTGGCGCTGGATATACAGGCCATTCTGCAGCCGCAGAACGCGGAATTCGTCTTCGGTCAGCTGGCCGTCGAGGAAGCGGCGGGTCTGGTCTGCGAACTGCGCGACGCGCTGCTCGACGAGCTGCTGGTCGACGGGGTCATACACGTACATGTCACTGCCCTTGAAATCTTCTCGGTCCGGCCCCTGCGGTCGCTTGGCGCTACGCGCCAGAGAGGGGATTCATAACCGTAACAGGCAGCCGCCGCGACCGTCTAAGTCATTCTGGTAATAAGGTAATGAGTGCCCCCACGCTGCACTCGCTTCGCTCGCTTGCTGCCCCCCAAGGGGGCTGCGCCGCCTTGGGGCGGCCCGGCGGCGGCGCGGCTATTTTTGCGGAGGTTTTAGACCTCGACCAGTGTTGGATTCCACTTCGCATGCTTTGTGCTTGCTGCTCAGCTGCGTTGCCTTGAGGCGGCTCGTTGGCATACTAACTAGACCGAGATCTTCGTACAGCAGGCCTCCTCTATGGACTGCGGGCTTCGTGGGCGGGGCTTCGAAAACGCGCGCGGGGTGCAGCCGCTGCGGGGAGGAACTTGCCGCAGTGTTTTACAACGCGGCGTTCACGGCCCAGCGGGCGACCAGTACCAGGATGACGACCAGGCACAACGCCATCAGCAGGCCGGTCAGGATCAGCGGGGCCGGCTTGTTGTTGGCGATGTCTGCATCGTAGCCCTTGCCTCGGCGTACGCCGAAGAATCCCCACAGCACGGATTTGACCGTGCGCAAGAAACCGAGCATGTTTATTCTCCTGGCGTCGTGGCGGATGCGGGCACTGTAGGCTGCGGCGAACAGGGAAAACAGATGCAGATTCGCCTTACTCGACCGTATCAGATGGCGGCGCGGACGGCGTGCCGATGCCGCGCACGATGTGGTCCAGCAGCTCGCGCGCGGCCGGCGAGATATGGCGGCCGGCGCGGCTCAGCACCTGCAGGCTGCCCTGGTTGAGGATGGGGTTGGCCAGCGGCAGGCTGGCCAGGCGCTGGGCGCGCATGTCGGCCGTCACGGCGATGGGGGGCGTCAGCGCATAGCCGATGCCCGCGGCGGCGAACTGCCACAGCGCCTTGAAGGACGAGGTGGTCAGCACGTTGCGCAGCCGCACCTGCTCGCTGATTTCGGCGGCCTGGATGTGCTGGCGCACGCCGAAACCCTCCTGCATCGAGGCGCCGGGATAGTCCGCCAGGTCCGTCAGCAGCAGGGGGCGGCGCAAGCGGGTCAGCGGGTGGTCCTGGCGGACGATGGCCCGGATGGGCTCGGGCCGCGCGTAGTGGGTGCGCAGGCGGGCGTCGTTGGGCGGCTGGAACACCAATCCTATATAGGCGCGGTCATCGACGATGCGCTGCACGATCTCGGAGGTGCGGGCGACATCGATGTCCAGCGTGACTTCGGGGTGGCTGCGCCAGTAGCCGGGCAGCACCTGGTCGAACATCATTTCGACGAAGCCTTCGCCCAGCACCAGGTCGATATGGCCGCGCTCGGCATTGCGCAGGCTGTCGATCTCCGAAAAGAAGCTCTCCTGGATGTTCTGCTGGCGTTTGACGTAGCGGGCCAGGATGTGGCCCGCGTCGGTGGGAACCACGCCGCGTCCCCGGCGCTCGAAGAGGGCCATGCCGCAATCGCGCTCCAGCGCCGCGATGGCCCGACTGACGGCCGACGGGTCCATGTCCAGTACTTCGGCGGCGCCGCGCACGGAGCCTCGGCTCATGACCTGCATGAAGTAATGGGTGCGTCGGGCGTCCAGTTTTTCGTCCATGGCGGGGGTTCCGTGACGGGACTGCGGCGGGAGGTCCACAGATAAACACTAGGGTTTACCCTTGCATTGAACAAGTTCATGCAAAAATTTCCCTGGAAAAGCTTATGTGTTGCATTTTACGCAACGCTAATGGGCCTGTCCTGTCATGGTTTGCCCGCCGGCCCCCCGGCGAAAATCGGCCCTTCCGCGCGCGACGCCGGCCCACGGGCCCGCGGCAAGCCGCCACGACGATTATTCACGTTCTCAGGGGTTATCCGATGTCTCACGCCAGCGCCAGTCTGGCCACGCCTTCCATGCCGCTCTCCGGCCGCATCCGCATGCTCGCCGCCATTTTACTGGTGGTGATCATTTCGGAAGCGATCGGCAGCGTCACGTTCACGGTGGGCCCGGGCAAGATCATTCTGCAGCCGATGCTGTGGGCCATCTTCATCGGCGCGGTCGTGGCGGCCTTCGGCCAGCGCCTGCCCGCTGGCGCCGGCATCGACACCGCCATGCAGACCCGCATCAGCGGCTACCTGCAATACGCGCTGTTGCCGTTCCTGGCTAAGCTGGGCCTGATGGTAGGCGGGGCCCTGCCGCAGGTGCGCGAAGCCGGCTGGGCCCTGGTGTTCCAGGAGTTCGGGCATTTCTTCGGCACCATGGTCATCGGCCTGCCGCTGGCGTTGCTGCTAGGCATCAAGCGCGAAGCCATCGGCGCCACCTTCTCGGTGGGCCGCGAGCCCAGCCTGGCCATCATCGGCGAGCGCTACGGCATGAATTCGCCGGAAGGCCGCGGCGTGATGGCCGAGTACATCACCGGCACCGTGATCGGCGCGCTGTTCGTGGCGCTGATGGCGGGCTTCATCACCAGCCTGAATATCTTCGATCCGCGCTCGCTCGCCATGGGCGCCGGCGTGGGCTCGGGCAGCATGATGGCCGCGGGCGTGGGCGCGATCGCCTCGCAGCAGACGCCGGAAGTCGCGCATCAGGTAGCCGCGCTGGCCGCCGCCGCCAACTTGCTGACCACGGTGGTGGGCGTGTACTTCACCCTGTTCATCTCGCTGCCGACGACGATCTTCCTGTACGGCAAGCTGGAACCCGTGCTGGGCCGCTTCTCGCGCGGCAAGGCCGAAGCGGCCGTCGACAACAGCGTGTCGGAAGACGTGCCGGCCCACAGCGCCAAGCTGGGCTTCGGCGACCGCCTGACCGCCTACGCCGTGTGCGGCCTGTTCGCGCTGGTGGGCAACCGCCTGGGCTATGGCGTGCCGTTCGCGGACGCCTTGCCGGGCATGGGCATCATCATCCTGCTGGTCGTCATCACCGATCTGGTGCTGCGCGTGGTGCCCAAGCTTCCGGCCGTGTTCGTGCTGTCGCTGATCGCCATGACGGCCGGCTGCCCCGGCGTGCTGCCGTATTCGGACCAGATCATCGCGATGGTCGGCAAGGTGAATTTCCTGCCGTTCACGACCGTGATCCTGGCCATGGCGGGCCTGTCGATCCTGAAGGACCTGCCTGCCTTCCGCAAGCTGGGCTGGAAAATCGTGGTGGTGTCGCTGGCCGCCAACGCTGGCACGTTCCTGGGCGCGACGATGATCGCCGAGTTCTTCCACTGAAGATGCGCCGCACCCGATGAAAAGCCCCTTCTAGGGGCTTTTTCATGCGCGGCGATTCCTGGCCGGCCAGCGGGCGGCGGTCAGGGCGCGAAGCCCGGCCGGTAGCGGGCGTTGTCGGTGGCGTTCTCCGTGGCGCCGATGTTGGCGACCTTGGGAATGCCGGCGCCGCCCGCCTTGACGGTTGCGGCGGCCTGCCATTCGTGGACTTGCGGGTTGCCCATGGCGACGCGGTAGGGCTGCAGCGGCATCAGCCCTTCTATCGTGCCCAGGTCGTTTGCGTTGGCGCCTTGCGCCGGCGCGGCCGATTGCGCCGCGTAGTCGGCGATGGCGCGGCGCATGCGGGTATCGGCGTATTGGTCGCGCAGGGTGTCGAGGGCCGGGGGGATGGCGCTGCGTGCGGGCACGGCGTCGGCGTGGTCGCGGACGAGCGCAGCGGCGACCCCGGCCAATGGCGCTGGCGGCACCTGGCCGGCGCGCGCCAGGCGCTGGGCTTCCCAGGCGGCCGGCGTGCCGCGGCCGGCCCGGCGAGCCGCGCCGCTTCGCGCGGCCCATTCCGTTTCCCAGGCGGGGCGGGTTTCCTCCAGCATCGGAATGCGCGCCGGGTAGGGCGCGGCGACGCGAGGAATGGCGGAGATTGCGGCAACGTTCATGCTGTGCTCCCTGTCGTGGTTGGCCTGTCGGCGGGCCGGTCCAGCGGAGTGACAGCTTCAATGTAACAGGAATGGCCGCAATGAAAACGCCGCCGTCCTTCCGCCCTGGTCGGCCTGCCAAAAGAACAGCCCCCGGGCGGGCGCCAGGGGGCTGCATAGCGCCTCGGGCCGCAAGGTCAGGGCTTGGTAGCCTGCATCGAAGGACGCTGGCTGAAGGTTTCGTACCAGGCCGCGGTGGCGGGGTGCGCCGCGCGCCAGTCCAGGTCGGGGAAGCGGAAATCCAGGTAGCCCAGCGCGCAGCCGATGGTGATGGTGCCGATATCCAGGCGGCCTGCCAGGGCGGCCGCATTCTTCTCGATCAGGGCCAGGCCATCGCGCACCTTGCCCAGCTGCCCCTGGACCCAATCGTCCCAGCGCAGCTCCTCGGGCCGCAGCACGGCTTCGTAGCGGGCCAGCAGCGCCGCGCCGAGCATGCCGTCGGCCATCGACTGTTCGGTCAGCACCTGCCAGCGCGTCTTGCCGGCGGGGAACAGCGCGCCGCCGCCCAGCTCGTTCAGGTATTCGCAGACCACGCGGCTGTCGAACAGGATTTGCCCGTCGTCGGTGATGAACGTGGGCACCTGGCCCAGCGGGTTGCTGGGGATGATGGTCTGGTCGCGGGCGACCGGGCCGGCCGCGCTGGGCAGCTTTTCGATGCGGTCGGCCAGGCCGAGTTCATGCGCGATGACCATGCATTTGCGGACGAACGGCGAGGCGGGCGAGAAAAAGATTTTCATGGATGTCCTTGTCGGTGGAAAGTCTCAGTGTTGAGCATGGGCCATGTGTTGTCCAGCCACCCAGCCAAAAGTCAGGGCCGGGCCCAGGGTGATGCCGGGAGCGGGATAGGCGCCGCCCATGACGGACTGCATGTCGTTGCCGGCCACGTACAGGCCGGGGATGGGCGCGCCGCCGGCGTCCACGGCCTGGGCGTTCGCGTTGGCCGCGATGCCGCAGGCGGTGCCGATGTCGCCGGCATACACCTTGACGGCATAGCAAGGACCGTCGCCGGCGAGCGGCGCCAGGCAAGGGTTGGGCTGGTGGTCCGGGTCGCCCAGATAGCGGTTGTAGGCGGTGCTGCCCTTGCCGAAATCGGGGTCCTGGCCTTGCGCCGCCTGGGCGTTGTAGCGGCGCACCGTGGCTTGCAGGGCATCGGCGGGCACGCCGAGCTTGCCCGCCAGCGCCGCCAGCGTGGGCGCCTGGATCAGGTAGCCCTGGTCGATCAGGTGCTGCCGCGGCCGACCGCCGGGCAGCGCCAGGCCCAGGCCCCAGGTGTCGATGAAGCGCTGATCGCAGATCAGGAACGCGGGGATGCTGGGCGCCGTCTCGTGGCTGCGGTACATGGCTTGAACGAACTCATGGTAGGACGTCGATTCGTTGACGAAGCGTTCGCCGGCGCCATTCACGGCGATGAGGCCGGGCTTGGCGCGGTCCCACACCAGATGCGGATAGCGCTGGCGCCGGCCGTCGCGGGATTCCAGGATGGAGACGGGGGCCCAGAACGCGGGACTGGCATAGCCCGAGCCCAGCGCGGCGCCTGCCTGCTCGGACAGGCGGATGCCGTCGCCCGTGTTGTCTTGCGGCGACATGGACCAGTCGCCGGTGGGCTGCGGATAGGCGCGGGCGCGGCGCTTCGCATCCCAGGGAAAGCCGCCGGTGGCCATCACCACGCCCCGCCGGGCGCGGATGTTGAGCCTCTTGCCCGCGCGCGTGATGGCGGCGCCCAGCACGCGGCCGGAGGCGTCCCGGATCAGGCCCTGGACGGGGGCGCCGAGCCAGTATTCGACGCCGCGCGCGAGCAGCCCATGGAAAAGCTGCGCGGCCAGCGCATTGCCCAGCAACAGCCGGGTGCCCCGGTGATAGCCGCGTGCCCGGTCGGCCGCGTAGCGCAGCACGAGCTTCATGCTGTGGCGCCAGGCGGAAAAGGACCGGGTGGCGCGCAGCAGGTGCCGCACATCGGTGATGTTGACCATCATGCCGCCCAGCACGGTGAATTCTTTCAAGGGGTCGCGCAGATCGCGGAAGCGGCGGCCCAGCTTGCGTCCGTCGAACTCCACCGGGTCCAGCGAGCGTCCGCCCATCGCGGCGCCGGGGCGGTCGGGGTAGTAGTCCGGCGATGCGGTGCGCGCGGCGACCTGCAGCAGGCCGCGGGAAGCCAGGTAGTCCATCATGCGGGGACCGGCGTCCAGATAGGCGCGCTTCATGTCGTCGGACGCCGCGGCGCCCACGGTTGCTTCCAGATAGGTCCAGACCTTCTCGAAGCTGTCGGGGTGGCCGGCCGCGTCCGTCTGTGCGTTCAGCGGAATCCACAGCGCGCCGCCGGAGATGGCGGTCGATCCGCCGATGCGGCCGGTCTTTTCGACCAGCAGCACGTCCAGCCCTTCCTCATGCGCCGTCAGCGCCGCCGTCATGCCGCCCGCGCCCGCGCCGACGATCAGCGCGTCGACTTCCCTGTCCCAATTGATGCTGTCCATGCGGCTTACGCTCCCGATCCGCCCAGCGACTTGCCGCCGTCCACGAAAATGACCTGGCCCGTGATGAAGTCCATGTGCGGCGCGGCCAGGAAGGACACGGCATTGGCGATGTCGCGCGGCTGGCCCGCGCGGCCGGTGGGCTGCAAGGCCAGTTGCGCGGCCAGGCGCTCGGACGTCAGGTTGCGCAGGAGCGGCGTATCGATGAGCCCGGGGGCGATGGCGTTGACCAGGATGCCGCGCGGCGCCAGCTCCATGGCCGCGGCGCGCGTGTACCCCACGAGCGCCGCCTTGGAGGCCACGTAATGGGGATGGTTCTTCGCGCCCAGGTAGGCGCGCGAGGCGATGTTGACGATCTTGGCACCCGGCGCCATGCCGAGGGCGGCTTCCTGCGTCAGCGTCGCCACCGCCAGCAGGTTGATCTCGAACGCGCGGCGGTAGTCGCCGCTGTCGACGTCGAAGAATTTGCGCTCGTCGAAGACGCCCGCGTTGTTGATCAGCGCGCTCAGCGGGACGAGCTCGCGGACCAGCGCGCGCGTGGCGGCCTCGTCCGTCAGGTCGACGACGCGGTATTCGACTGCCAGCCCCAGCTGGCGGAGCGCGCGCGATTCCCGCTCCGCGAGTTCCGCATTGCGGTCCGCCATCACCACGTGAAAGCCGTCTTGCGCCAAGCGTTCGACAATCGCCAGGCCCATGCCGCTGGCGCCGCCGGTGACCAATGCCGTACCCAGATTCATGGTATCTCCCTATACGGCGAGGTAGCCGCCGTCCACGGGCAGCACCACGCCGTTCACGTAGCTGGCCATGTCAGAGGCCAGGAAAAGCACGGGGCCGACGATTTCATCGGCCCGGCCCGCGCGCGCCATGGGCGCCCGCTGCATGTACCAGTCGGTGCCGTGCGCCTGCGCGCGCTGGCCCGCCGTCATCTCGGTTTCCATCAGGCCCGGCGCCACCGCGTTCACGCGTACGCCATGCGGCGCCAGGTCGCGTGCCAGCACTTCCGTGAACGAGCGCACGCCGCCCTTGGACACCACATAGCCCGCCGTGGAAATGCTGCAGCCATAGGCCACGATGGAGCACAGGTTCACGATGGCGCCGCGTGTCGCCTTGAGCTGTTCGACAAAGGCATGGGTGACGTTGAAGGTGCCCTGCAGATTCACCTGCATGACGCGATCCCAGATTTCGGGCGTGCGCGGGTCGTCGAACGGCGCGCGCGCCGAGATGCCGGCGTTGTTGACCAGGACGTCCAGGTTGCCGTGGCGCGCGGCGGATTGCGCGGCAAAGTCGCGGACGGCATCCGCCTGGGTCACGTCGAGCACGGCGTCGCAGGCCTGGCCGCCTTCGGCGCGGATGGCCTGGGCGGCGCGCGCGGCCAGCGCGGCGTCCACGTCGGCGACGATGACCATGGCGCCCTGCCGGGCGAAGCCCTGCGCGATGGTGGCGCCCAGGCCCCGCCCGGCGCCTGTGACGAGGACCCGTTTTTCTTGCATCGAAATCATGGATTTTCCTTGTGGCGCTAGGCGCCGAGATAGGCGCGCTGCACGCCTTCGTCGCTGGCGAGCGCGGAGGATTCTCCTTCCAGCGCGATTTCGCCGTTCTCCAGGATGTAGGCGTAGCTGGACACCGACAGCGCCAGCTTCACGTTCTGCTCCACCAGCAGGATGGTGATGCCCTGCTCGCGGTTGAGCCGCAGCACGATGTCGAAGATCTGTTCGACCACCAGCGGCGACAACCCCATCGACGGCTCGTCCAGCAGGATCATGCGCGGGCGGGCCATCATGGCGCGGCCGGTGGCCAGCATCTGCTGCTCGCCGCCCGAGAGCGTGGCGGCCCGTTGCTCGAAACGTTCGCGCAGCCGCGGGAAGGTGTCGCAGACCATGTCCAGGTCCTGCCTGACGGCCGCGCGGTCGTCGCGCAGATACGCGCCCATTTCCAGGTTTTCGCGTACGCTCATTTCGCGGAAGATCTCGCGGCCCTCCGGAACCTGGACGATGCCGCGGCCGACGACCGCATCCGCCGGCAGGCGGTGGATGGGCTCGCCGGCAAAGCGCACGCTGCCCGCGGTGGCGGCGACGAGCCGCGAAACGACGTTCAGCGTGGTGGACTTGCCCGCGCCGTTGGCGCCCAGCAGCGCGACAATGGCGCCTTGCGGTACCTTCAGCGATACGTCCTGCAGGGCGCGTATGTTGCCGTAGGCGGCCGATACCGCCTCGACTTCAAGCAGAATTTCAGGCACCGGCGGCTCCCTTGCCCAGATAGGCCTCGATCACGCGGGGATTGCTGCGCACCTCCGCGGGCGTGCCTTCGGCAATCTTCTCGCCGAAGGACATGACAGTGATGCGATCCGAGATCGACATCACCAGCTGCATGACGTGTTCCACCAGCAGCACTGTGATGCCGTCGCGTTCGCATAGCTCGGTCAGCAGGCGGTCCAGCGTCTCGATCTCGCGGTTGCGCAGGCCCGCCGCGGGTTCGTCCAGCAGCAACAGCTTGGGGGAAATGGCCAGCGCGCGCGCCAGCTCCAGCATCTTCTGCCTGCCGAAGTCGAGGCTGCATGCGGGGGTGTCCAGGAAATCGGCCAGGCCCACGCGTTCCAGCAGGTGCTCGACGCGCTCGCGCGTTTCGGCCATCGCCGGACGCAGCAGCTTGCCCGGGGTGTTCGCGCCGTGGGCGTAGGTGCCGAGCAAGGCGTTTTCGCGCACGCTGAGCGCGCCGAAGAGTTCGAGGTTCTGGAAGGTGCGCGCTACGCCCAGCGTCGCCATTTCGTGTGGCTTCTTCGCCGTGATGTCGGCGCCGTCGAACCGGATGCTGCCGCTGCTTGGGCGGTAATAGCGCGAAATGCAGTTGAAGGTGGTGGATTTGCCGGCGCCATTGGGGCCGATCAGCGCGTGGATGCGGCCGCGCTCCACCTGCATCGACAGGCCATTGATGGCGGTCAGCCCGCCGAACTTCACGGTCAGCCCCTGCACGTCCAGATAGGGATGGGTGCTCATACCGCGCTCCTTTGCGTCGATTTGGCGGTGCCGGCGGCGGGGCGCTGCGCCGTGGCGGGCGCTGCGGGGGAGGGGGCGCGGCGGCGCGCATCGCGGCCGGCGAACAGACCCTTCGGCGCAAACATCATGAAGCCCATCAGAATGAAGCCGTAAATGATCTCCTGGAATGACAGGGCCTGGCGCAGCAGCTCGGAGATCAGGCCGAAGCCGATCGCGCCGGCAATGGCGCCGCGCACGGAACCGATGCCGCCCACGACGACCATCGTGAGGATCAGGATGGTGGTCTGGAAGCCCAGGCTTTCGGGATGGATGAACGACGCGAATGTCGTGTACATGCCGCCCGCGATGCCGGCATAGGCGGCGGAAATGGTGAAGGCGGTGCGCTTGATGGCATTGATGTTCACGCCCATGGCCTGCGCCGCGACGTCGCTTTCGCGCACGGCCCGGAAGGCCGAGCCGAGCTGCGAACGCGACAGGGCGATGGTTGCCGCCAGCAGGAGCGCGGCGATCAGCACCACGAAGGGGTAGGCCTTGAGATCGGTAGCCAGTTCGTAGCCGAACAGCGTCGCCGGCGAGATCCGGAAGCCGTTCGACCCGTTGGTGACCGATTGCCAGTTCAGGAATACCCATTGCATGGCTTCGCCGAACGCGAACGTCGACAGCGCAAGATAGATGTCGCGCATGCGCAGCGCCAGCGCGCCGATCAGGTAGCCGAGCGCCGCGGCCAGCAGACCGCCCGCGATGATGGAGATGAAGAACGGCGGGTGCCACTGGTTGTTGATGAGGCCGGCGGTATAGATGCCCACGCCATAGAAGGCGGCGTGCGACAGCGCGAACTGGCCGGTCTCGCCGATGACGACATGCAGGCCCAGGGCCAGCACGACGAACACCATCAGCAGGTTGACGACATAGATGACGTAGCCGCTGGCCACGAAGGGCAGGGCCGTCAGCACCGCGGCCATCAGCGCCAGGAGAATGCGGTCGATCTTGTTGCTCATACTTTCTTCACCTGCAGTTTTCCGCCCAACAGGCCCTGGGGACGCAGCAGCAGCACCACCATGATGGCGACGAACGGCGCGACCACGATGGCGTTGGTCGAGATGAACAGCCCCACCAGGTTTTCGGCCACGCCGATCACGAAGCCGCCCACCACCGCGCCGGGCAGGCTGGTGATGCCGCCTACGATCGCGGCGGCATAGGCCAGGATGGCGATGTGGCCGATGTCCGGCGTGATGAGGATCTTGGGCGTGATGAGCAGCGCGGCCACTGCCGAAATCAGGCCGGATAGCGCCCATACCATCATGCGGATGCGCGCCAGGTTCACGCCCACCAGACGGGCCGCCTTCGGATTCATGCCGACGGCGCGCATCGCGCGGCCGACGCGGGTGTAGGTGAACATGAAGAACAGCAGCAGCATGACGCCCACCGCCACGGCGAAGATCACCATATCCAGCTGGGTCAGCACCGCATCGCCGATGATGACGGCGTCTGTCGGCGCCAGCGGCGGCAGCGAGCGAGGTGTGTCGCCCAAGCCCGTCTGGCGCACCATGCCTTTCAGCGCGTAGGCCAGGCCCAGCGTGGCGATGACCATCTGCACGCCCACGCCCTTCGAGGCGATGACGCGTTCCATCACTACGCGCTGGAACAGGCCCGACACGAGGGCGACCATGGCCAGCGTGACGGGGATGACGGCCAGGTAGGGCCAGCCCATCACCAGCGTAAGGAACAGGGCGATGTAGCCGCCGACCATGAAAATTTCGCCCTGTGCGAAATTGGGCACGTCGGTGGTCTTGAAGATGATGACCACGGCGACCGCCAGCAGCGCATACACGCTGCCGGTCACCAGTCCCGACAGCACCCCCTGCTGCAGGAACAGCCAGATATCGGCAAAGCTCATGATGTTCTCCGGCCGCCCGCGCAGCGCTGCGCCGCCGCGCGGGCCGGACCTGTTTCGGGCCGAGGTTCTACTTCTGGTATTGCCAGGTGCTCTTGAATGCGCCGGGCACGAGCGACATATTGGTGCCGTCGAACTTGATATAGATGGCGGATTCCTGCGCGGCGCGGTCGCCCGGGCCGAACTCGATGGGGCCTGCCATGACCTCGGAGTCGAACTTCATCGTCTCCAGCGCCTGCAGCACCTTTTCGCGCGTGGGCTGCGGGCCGGCGGCCTTCAGCGCGTTCACGACCGCCATCGCCGGCGGCAGGCCATAGGGCATGTATGACTGCGGATGGCCCGGTTTGGCGGCCAGGTCGGGATAGGACTGCTTGTACATGTCGTACACCCAGGTCAGCTTGGGGCCGCCCGGCAGGTCGGAAAGCACGTCCTGGATGTAGACGTTCTTGAACGCGTCCTTGTTGCCCACGTTCTCCACCAGCTGCTTCAGGTCGGCCGTGCCGTTCACCGCCAGCACGATGGGCTTGTTCCAGCCCAGTTCCTGCGCCTTCTTGATGATGAGAGCGGCGGGGCGGGCGTAGGTGGTCAGCAGCAGCACGTCCGGGTTGGCCGCGCGGATCTTCAGCATCGGGGCGGTGACGTCGGTGATGTTCGGGTTCACTGACTGCACTTGCAGGACCGGATCGCCGAGCTGCTTGGCCTGGGCCTGGGCGGCCTCCAGGTTCCAGCCCCCATACGCGTCGTCGTGATTGATGTAGCCGATCTTCTTGGCCTTCAGGTGTTCCGATGCGAACTGCACCATCGATCCGCCCACCGCGTGCTGCGAAATCGAGAAGGCGCCGTAGATGTATTTGGAGGGCGGATAGAGGGCGCCGTCGCCCGAGGCGTTGAGCATGACGAGCGGCACCTTCTCGCGTTCGACGTATTCGCGCGAGGCGACCACCGCGGCCGAGCAGGATCCGCCGTTCAGCAGGAACACCTTGTCCTGCTCGTTCAGCTTCTTCACGGCGGCGACCAGGTCGTTGGCGTTGCAGCGGTCGTCTTCGATGACCAGCTCGATCTGCCGGCCGTTCACGCCGCCGTCCTTGTTGACCTTGGCGTACCACATCTTGGCGGCGTTCACGACGTCGAAGCCGTAGGCCATGCCGCTGCCGGACAGCGGCGCGAACATGCCGATCCTGATGGTCTTGTCGGTGACGCCGGGCGCTTGCTGCGCCTGCGCGCCTGCGGATAGGGCCCACGCGCACAGCGCGGCAGCCGTCGCGTAGCGACTACGTTGATTCATGCTTTGTCTCCCGTTTCTGGATGCGCGCCTGTGTTGGTGCGGCGCTTTGCTGCGTAGGCGGGCGGGCCGCCGGAATTTCCTACTGCATGCGGTAGCCGCCGTTCACGTCGATGACGCTCCCGGTGATGTATCCGGCCGCTTCGGAGGCCAGGAAGCGCACGGCGGCGGCCACGTCGTCCACGGTGCCGATGCGGCCCAGCGGAATCGCCTGGGCGGCCGCGGCGAGCGCGCCGCTGCTGGTGACCGTGCTGCGCAGCATGTCCGTGTCGATCAGGCCGGGCGCGATGCCGTTGACGGTGACGCCCAGGTGCGCGGATTCGCGCGCCATGGCCTTGGTCAGGCCCAGCACGGCGGATTTGGCGGCGATGTACGAAGCGCTGGAACGATAGCCGCCGAGCTGCGCGGCCACCGACGTGAAGGTGATGATGCGGCCATGGGCCACCGGCGCGGCTTCGCGCCGGCGCAAGTAGGCGCGTCCGCACAGGAAGACGCCACGCGCGTTGACGGCGAAGCTGCGTTCCCAGATGTCCAGCGTGGTGTCCTTGATCAGCGGACGCTCGCCGTTTTCCTGGAACAGCAGCAGGCCGGCCGCGCTGACCAGGACGGCGATCGGGCCATGCCGGGTTTCGATCTCGTCGAATGCGCGCTCGACCGAGGCTTCGTCGCTGACGTCGAAGGCATGGGCGGCGTGCGGCGCGCCGAGTTCGTCGGCCACGCGGCCGGCGCGCCCGGCATCCACGTCCGAGACCACGACGCGGAAGCCGGCCAGCGCCAGCTCCTGGCAGACGGTGGCTCCGATGCCGCCGCCGCCGCCGGTTACCAGCGCGAGACGGGGAGTGGCGCCGGATTCGGCGGGCGTGGATACATTGGACATGCTGTCTCCTCGGTGGCGTGCCGCAAGCCTTGGGGGTGGCATGGCCGCTATCGTTAATTTTTTGCGATTATGTATACATGGAGTGCTGCGAGGTATAGGGGCTTACCCTGAACGCCGTTTGATTTAGGACAGAAACCTTAGGGAAAGCGAGAGAGCGGACTCTTGACAAGGTGGCGCAAGTATTCTTCATGTATACAATGAAGGCATGGATACGCTATCTCAACACGTGACCGATACGCTGCGGGACTGGGTGCTGCATGGCAAATTCAACCCTGGCGCCCGTCTTGAAGAAATCCCGCTGGCCGAGAAGCTGGGGGTGTCGCGCACGCCGGTGCGCGCCGCGCTGGCGACGCTAGGCAACGAAGGCTTGCTGGAGCACCTGCCCAAGCGCGGATACACCGTCCGCGCCTACGACATCGGGGAGATCGTTGCCGCCTACGAGGTGCGCGCCGCGCTGGAGGGGCTGGCCTGCCGCCAGGCTGCCCTGCGCGGGCTATCGCACGACGCGGTGGCGGTGCTGAAGAATTGCCTGGACGACGGCGACCGGATCCTGGGCAAGGGGGTGCTGCTGCCCGAAGACCACCTGCCGTACCAGCAGGTGAACATCACGCTGCACAACGGCATTCTTGAGGCGGCGGGCAACCCGTGGGTGAAGCGCTTCGCCACCCAGGCGCAGGCCATCCCCTACGCATCGGACCGCATCATCCTGTGGGAGGACCACGGCATCATCCTGCGCTCGCACGACGACCACCACCGGATCGTCAGCGCGATCATCGCCCGGGACGGCGCGCGCGCGGAAGACCTGATGCGCGAGCATGTGTACTACGCGGGCATCATCCTGAAGAACAACTACGAGAGGCTGGCGCAGGCCTACCGGGTGTGAGGCCCGCGCGGCCGCGCCTGGCCGGCCGCACCTAGCCGGCCGCACCTAGCCGACGATGCCGGTTTCCAGGCAGGGATTGAATTCGCCGGTCTTGGAGTCGCGCAGGAACAGCACGCCCGTGGCCACGCCGAAGTACGTGCCGTGCAGCTCCAGCTCGCCCTTCTGCACGCGGCGGCGGATGGACGGGAACGTCATCAGGTTGTTCAGGCTGTGTTCCACCGTCGCCAGCTCGAGGCGCTTCAGATTGGCTTGGCGGTCGCCGGTGGCGGGGCCCAGGCGTTCGGCCACGGGTTCGATCTGCGACATCCACTTGCCGATGAAATCGCCCTTGGACAGGGGCTTGGCGTCGTCGAAGAAGGAACGGATGCCGCCGCAGGAGGCGTGGCCCAGCACCACGATGTGCTTGACGTTCAGGCCGTTGACGGCGAATTCGATGGCGGCGCTGGTGCCGTGGTACGAGGATTCGGAGTCGGGATCACAGGGCGGGACCAGGTTCGCGACGTTGCGGATCACGAACATTTCGCCGGGGCCGGCATCGAAGATCACTTCGGGCGAGACGCGGGAGTCGCAGCATCCGATGATCAGGATTTCCGGGCTTTGCCCAGTTTCGGCCAACTTCTTGTATCGGCTGCTTTCCGAGTGGAAGCGGCCCTGCAGGAATGATTGGTAGCCTTCAGAGAGTCTTTTTGGAAACATGATCTTTTCGTCCTCGTAGCGGAGCCAGGCATGCTGGCGCGCCGACACACGCAACAAGGGGCTTCGTTTGGAAGCCCCTTTTCATCGAGTCGACATAGGATTTTCCCACACTTGGCCCGGTGTTCCCGGGGCTAGACCCTGAAGCGGCAAGGGTTTTTGGCCTGGACAAGGCAAGCCATACGCTATATACGAGAATGATTATCATTATTTATATGGTGAACCCTCCATGAGTCTTGAATCCGATGAGCGGGCGCCGGTGGCCGGCGCTTTCAGCATCAAGCCCCTGATGTTCGAGACCTTCGCGTGCACGCTGGCGCTGATGTCTTTCGTGGCGCTGATAGGACCGATAGCGCGGTCGCTCGGGCTGGCGCCCTGGCAAGCGGGCCTGGCGGTGACGGTGGGAGGCATCGCCTGGGTGCTGTTTGCCCGCCGCTGGGGGGCGGCCAGCGACAGGCTGGGGCGCCGGCGCATCATTCTCCAAGGGCTGGGAGGGTTCGTGCTGTCCTATGCCGCCCTGTGCGCATTCCTGATCTTCGCCTTGCGCAATCCGCTGCCGGTCTGGTTGGCCTTCGCAGGCATGGTGGTCCTGCGGGGCCTGGTCGGCGGCTTCTACGCGGCCGTGCCGGCGACCGGGGCGGCGCTGATCGCCGACTACGTGCCGCCCGGGCAGCGCGCAGGCGCCTTGGCGATGCTGGGCGCCGCCAGCGGTCTGGGCATGGTTGCCGGGCCTGGCGTGGCGGGCATGCTCGCTGTCCATGGTCTGGAATTGCCGTTGGTCATCACAACGGTGCTGCCGGTGGCGTCCCTGGCCGTCCTGTGGCGCTGGCTGCCGCGCGCCGAGCGCCATGCCGCGCCGGACGCGGCCTCGCTGAAGATCGGCGACGCGCGCCTGCGCCGTCCCATGGCGGTAGCGTTCACGTCCATGTTCTGCGTCATCGTTGCGCAGGTCGTGGTGGGCTTCTTCGCGCTGGACCGCCTGCACCTGGATGCGGCCGCCGCCGCGCGCGCCGCGGGCATTGCCTTGACGGCGGTCGGGGTGGCGCTGATCCTGGCCCAGTTGCTGGTCCGCCGGCTGGGCTGGCCGCCGGAGCGGCTGATCCGCATCGGCTGCGCGGTTTCCGCCCTTGGCTTCGGCTCGATCCTGTTTGCGGCGACGCAGCCGTTCCTGTGGATAGGTTATTTCGTCGCGGCGGCGGGCATGGGCTGGGTCTTCCCTTCGGTGACGGCTCTGGCCGCCAACGCCGTGAACACGAACGAGCAAGGCGCCGCGGCCGGCACTGTCGCCGCCGCCCAGGGCCTGGGCATCATCGCGGGGCCGCTGGCCGGCACGCTGGTGTACGACGCAGACCCCGGCGCGCCCTATGCGCTGATTGCGGGGCTGCTGGCGCTGGCGGCGGTCTGGCCGGCCCGCGCCAGGGCGGCGGCGCCGCTGGGCACCGCTACCAGGCGTTGACGTCCAGCGCCGTGACCCGGGTGAATTGCAGGGGCGTCACCGCCCTGATCTGCTTGATTTGCCCGGGCGCCAGAGGGCCGGAAATGCCGTCGCGCACGCGGCCCACCTCGCGGCCCTGTTCGTCGTAAAGCACGAAGGTCAGCAGCACGCTATTGATGGGGCGGGCGGACTGGTTGGCGAGCAGCCCGGTGATTGCCGACACGTTCTGGTTGACGTCGCGCACGGCCTGGACATTGCCCAGCGTGACGCCATAGACCGGGCCTTGCGCGCTGGCGGCGCAAGACAGGCCGGCGAGCAGGGCGAAAGCGGCTAGGGCGGTTTTCATGGCGGTCTCCCGTGTAGGCAGGCATGTGTATCTCACACCTTTCCGGCCGCCGGCACAACGGGTCAAACGGATGAATGGGTAACGGCTTGCATGCCTTGGCCGCAAATTCGGCGGCGAATGCGGCAGGAGCATGGGAATATCGCGCAATCGCGGGTTTTCGGCCTGCCGCGATGGCTTGCGCGCAGGCGCTTCAGGGCGGCGTAAGCCTTGGCGATTCTTGACTTTCGGGGATCTTGCGCGGGCGTCCGGTTTGTTCGATGATGACCGGGCCGGCGAATTGGCCGGCGGATCGTGCGGCCCGCCATCGCGCCAGATTCCGGGCGCGCGGACGCCCAAGGGAGGAACCATGCTTTCCCGTACCAGCCAGTTGGCTTCTGCCATCCTGTTGTCCGCCTGCTTCGCCGGGGCCGCCTATGCCCAGACCCCCGCCGCCACGCCCGCTCCCGCCAAGACGCCCACGCCGCAACAGCAGCGCATGGCGGACTGCAACAAGTCCGCGGAAGGCAAAAAGGGCGACGAGCGCAAGGCCTACATGAGCAGCTGCCTGAAGGGCGAGACCGCGGCGCCAGCCAAACAGCTGACGCCGCAGCAGCAGAAGATGAAGGACTGCAACGCCCAGGCCGGAGAGCAGAAGCTGACCGGCGACAAGCGCAAGACCTTCATGAGCACCTGCCTGAAGGGCTAGCACTTGGCCGGGGTCTGACACCCACGGGATTGCACGTTGTATTCAACGGGCGTTTCAGGGGTGTCAGACACCCATCTACACCGTCGCGATCGGCGTCACCGGCGAGCCGATCGCGTGCGGCAGGCGCAACGGCGGCGCCGTCAGCATGAAGTGGTGGCGGCCGTTGGCATGCAGCCAGTCGGCCAGGTCCTTCAGGTACCACAGTTCGGCTAGCGGCAGGCCCAGCTTGAACAGGCAGTGGTGGTGCAGCGGCAGCATGGCGCGCGGTCCGGTCTTTTCGCGGGCCGGGTAGGCTTCCACCGCGTAGTTGTCGGCGCAGATGGCGGCGATGCCGCTGTCGGTGATCCACTGCAGCAGCGCGGCGTCGGTGCCGTCTAGCGCGGCGCCGTAGCTGTGCAGCACCTCCGCGTCGGGCGCGCCGTTCATGGCGACGACCGCCTCGGCATAGCCCGTGCGCAGCACCAGCATGTCGCCGGGTTCGACCCTGATGCCATCGGCATCCAGGACGCGCATCAGCTCCGCGTGGCCGATCAGCGTGCGGCCGGGGCCGTAGTGGCGCAACAGGTCCACCAGCACGCCGCGTCCCTGCATGCCTTTCTGCGCCAGGTTTTCCACGCCCAGCTTCAGCGCGGCGGACGGGCCGCCGCTATTGCAGCCGCAGCCGGTATGTTCGGCATCGGCCGGGCCGACGACGTCCACGCCGGCCTGGAAGCCGTTGTAGTAGCGCAGCTCGGGCTTGCCGTCGCCATCGGCGTCGAACAGGGCGCCCACATGCGCCAGCGCGTCCCATTGCGTGGAGTACTGCATGGACAGCAGCACCTGGTCGTCGCTCAGCACGTCCACCGCGTCCGGGTTGACGTTGCGCAGCGGGAAGTTCAGGTAGGGCGTGTCCGCGAGGCGGGTGGGGCTCAGCTGCGGCGGATGGCGGCGCGGGTTGAGCACGTTGCCGCCCGGCAGGTCCAGCGGCAGTGACAGGCAGAAGGTCTTGCCGGCGCGGATTTCGCGCGCGCCTTTCAGGACCTGTTCCTCGGTGATGAGGTTCAGGCGGCCGAGTTGGTCGTCGGGCCCGAAGTCGCCCCAATTGGAACCTTCGGGCCGGTGTTTCCAGCGCTGCATGAGGTCTACTCCGTCAGGAAGTCGACGACCGCGCGGGTGAAGGCTTCCGGTTGCTCCCAGTTCGAGATGTGGGAGGTATTCAATTCAAGATAACGCGCGCCCGGGATGGCGCCAGCCAGCTCGCGGCCTTGCGCGGGCGTGGCCGCGAGGTCGTGCGTGCTGCTGATGACGAGCGTGGGCGCCGAGATGGAGGCCACCTGTTCGCGGAAATCGGCGTCGCGCAGCGCGGCGCAATTGCCTGAGTAGCCCGCGTCCGGCGTGCGGCGCAGCATGTCGATCAGCACCTGGGTCAGGCCGGGCTCGGCGGCGCGGTAGCCGTCAGTGAGCCAGCGCTCGACCAGCGTGGGCGCCATGTTTTCCAGCGTCTGCTCGGCCACCGCGGCGATGCGGGCGCTCCAGCCTTCGGCCGAGCCGATGCGCGCGGCGGTGTTGCACAGGACCAGCTTGCCGACGAGTTCGGGGCGCGCCAGCGCCAGCCACAGGCCGGTGGGGCCGCCCATCGACAGGCCGCAGAAATGCGCGCGTTCGATGTTCAGGTGCGCCAGCAGCTCGGCCACGTCGTTGCCTAGCTGCTCGAAACTGTATTCGCCTTCGGGAACCGACGATTTCCCATGGCCGCGAGTGTCGTAGCGCAGCACGCGGAAGTGCTTGCTCAGTTCGGGGATCTGGCGGGCCCACATGTCGGAGCAAGTGCCCAGCGAATTGGAGAGCACGAGCGCCGGCGCGTCGGCGGGGCCATCGATGACGTAATACAGCCGTGCCTGGCTGAGATCGGCGTAAGACATTGGGGAATTCCTAGGGGATAAGGCAACGGCCGCCCGGAGGCGGCCGTGCAGGCATTACAGGTGGCAGACGCCGTCGACGTAGGCCTTGCGCCAGCGCGTGATGGTCACGCGGTCGAACAGATCGGCCTTGGAGAACGGGTCGGCATCGATGAACTGCTGCGCGGCTTCGCGCGTGTCCAGATCAACGATGTACAGGCCGCCGCCGGCGTCCTTGCCGTCATCCTGCAGCTTGGCGCCGCAGGCCAGCAGCAGGCCCTTGTTGGCATCCAGGAACTCCAGGTGGGCGGCGCGGTGCCGCTGGCGGACTTCCTGGTGATCGGGCTTGTCGAAGGTCTCGATGATGTACGGCATGGACGGCTCCTGTCAGATCGCGGAGGGATGGCGCGCGAGCGCCGTGACGTTGATATCCATATACGGGAACAGCGGCAGCGAGGACAGCAGCGTGTGCAGCTCGTCATTGCTTTCCACGTCGAAGATGCTGACGTTGGCGTAGCGGCCGGCCACGCGCCAGAGGTTCTTCCACTTGCCGTCGCGCTGCAGCTGCTGCGCCAGGGCCTTTTCGTCGGCCTTCAGCTTGTCGGCGCGGTCGGCGGGCATGTCGACGGGAAGATTGACCTGCATTTGAACCATGAACAACATGATGGACTCTCCTTGATGCCGCCCTGGCACGCGCCGGGGCGGCGTATCGGCAAAAACTCAGCGGGAAAACTTCAGCGGCAGGCCGGTCAGGCGCAGCAGCTCGTCGGCGGTGGTGTCGCCGAACATATCGATGACGGTGACCCCGTCGGCGCGGATGTCGAACACCGCCACGTCCGTGTATACGCGCGAGACGCAGCGCACGCCGGTCAGCGGGTAGGTGCAGGCCTCGACCAGCTTGCTCTGGCCTTCGCGCGTCTGCAATTCCATCATCACGAACACGTCTTTGGCGCCGATGGCCAGGTCCATCGCGCCGCCCACCGCGGGGATGGCGTCGGGCGCGCCGGTGTGCCAGTTGGCCAGGTCGCCGTGCTGCGACACCTGGAAGGCGCCGAGCACGCAGATGTCCAGGTGGCCGCCGCGCATCATTGCGAACGAATCGGCGTGATGGAAGAACGAGCAGCCGGGCAGCTCGGTCACGGGCTGCTTGCCGGCGTTGATCAGGTCATAGTCCTCGAGGCCCTTGGCCGGCGCGGGGCCCATGCCCAGCATGCCGTTTTCGGTGTGGAGGATGACTTCGCGGTCGGCGGGCAGGTGGTTGGCGACGAGCGTGGGCAGGCCGATGCCGAGGTTCACGTAGGCGCCTTCGGGGATGTCCTGCGCAACGCGGGCGGCGATCTGGTCGCGGGTCAGTTTGGTGCTCATTGCTGCTCCTTGGCGGCCGGTTGGACATCGATCTGCACGACGCGCTTCACGAAGATGCCGGGGGTCACGACGGTTTCGGGGTCCAGTTCGCCCAGTTCGACCACTTCGCGAACCTGGGCCACGGCGACGCGCGCGGCGCTGGCCATGATGGGGCCGAAGTTGCGGGCGGTCTTGCGGTAGACCAGATTGCCCCAGCGGTCGCCGCGCTCGGCCTTGATGAGCGCATAGTCGGCGTGCAGCGGATACTCCAGCACGTACTGGCGGCCGTTGATTTCGCGGGTTTCCTTGCCATCGGCCAACGGAGTGCCGTAGCCGGTGGGCGAGAAGAACGCGCCGATGCCGGCGCCGGCGGCGCGGATGCGCTCGGCCAGGTTGCCCTGGGGCACCAGTTCCAGCTCGATCTTGCCGCTGCGGTACAGGCCGTCGAAGATCTGCGAGTCCACCTGGCGCGGGAACGAGCAGATGATCTTGCGCACGCGGTTGGCGCCCAGGAGGGCGGCCAGGCCGGTGGTGCCGTTGCCGGCGTTGTTGTTGATGATGACCAGGTCCTTCGCGCCCTGCTCCAGCAGGGCGTCGATCAGTTCCATGGGCTGGCCGGCCGTGCCGAAGCCGCCGATCATGACGGTGGCGCCGTCGGGTACGTCCGCGAGGGCGGCCGCCGCGCTTGCAACAAGCTTAGAAATCATGATGTTTGCTCATAGGTGGCGTGTCATAATTTGTTCTTCAGTAGAACTTTCGTTCAACTGAAGAACATCGTTTCATGGGGATCGGATAGCGTCAAGGCTGCCCGGCGCAGGCCGATTCCCATTGTCTGGCGTTGCCGCGACGGCAACGGATGGCTCGCCGGCGGCGAGCTTTTTTCTCTTGGTGCATACAGATGGCTGAGCAAGAAACCCAGCAACCCAGCGACAGCTACGTGCAGTCCTTCGCGCGCGGGCTGTCCGTGATCCGGGCCTTCGGCCCCGACCGCTCGCAGATGACCTTGTCCGAGGTCGCGGCGGTGACCGGGCTCACGCGGGCCGGTGCGCGCCGCATCCTGCTGACGCTGGAACACCTGGGCTACGTGACCGTCGACGACCGCAAATTCGCCCTGACGCCGCGCATTCTGGAACTGGGCTACGCCTACCTGTCCGGCACGCCGCTGTGGAACCTG
The DNA here is from genome assembly GCF_900496965.1 of Achromobacter agilis. GTDB lineage: Bacteria > Pseudomonadota > Gammaproteobacteria > Burkholderiales > Burkholderiaceae_B > Achromobacter > Achromobacter agilis. Next base: position 20,785 of record NZ_UFQB01000036.1, on the reverse strand, counting down.
GCTCTGCCGTACATGGAAGAGGTTGCCGAGCAGACGCGGGAATCCTGCTCCGTGTCGGTGCTGGAGGGCGCGGATATCGTCTACATCCTGCGCCTGTCCACCCACAAGGTGATGACGATCAATCTGGCCGTGGGCAGCCGGCTTCCGGCCTGGGTGACGTCGATGGGCCGCGTGTTGCTGGCCGGCCTGGCGGCCGGCGAACTGGACCGGGTGCTGGCGATGAGTCAGATCAAGGCCTACACACCGCATACCGTGACGGACGTCGCCGAGCTCAAGCGTGTGCTGGCGGGTGTGCGCGCCGACGGCTATGCCTGCGTCGCGCAGGAACTGGAGCCGGGGCTGCAGTCCGTGGCGGTGCCGATCATGGACCGCAGCGGCCGCGTGATCGCCGCGATGAACGTCAGCGGCCATGCCAACCGCTTTTCGCGCGAAGCGATGCTGGACGCGTTCCTGCCGCCCCTGCGCCGCGCCGCCGACCAGATCAACCACGCCCTGCTGCGCCGTTAGGCGGGGCAGGCAGGGCGGGGCGGCGGACGGCGTGCGCATCGCGGGCTTCAGATGGGGGCCACGCCCAGCGTCGTTCCGCCGCAGACATACAGCATCTGGCCGGTGACGAAACCGTTGTCCGGCGACAGGAAGAACATCGCGGCGCGCGCCACGTCTTCCGGCGTGCCGAGGCGTTTGACCACGATGCTGTTGATGATGCGTTCGGTCTGCGGGGCGCCGGCAGGATTGCTCTTGGTGAACAGGTCGGTCGCGATGGGGCCGGGGCCGATGGCGTTGACGGTGATGCCGTCGCCGCCCAGCTCCATGGCCAGCGTGCGCGTCAGGCCCACGAGGCCGGCCTTGGTGGCCGAATAGACCACGCGGTCCGGCTTGCCCAGCGCTGCGCGCGAGGACATGTTCACGATGCGGCCGAAGCCGGCTTCCCGCATGGCGGGCAGCGCCGCCTGGACCAGGATCAGCGCGGTGCGCAGGTGCAGGTTCACCACGTAGTCCAGGTCGGCCAGCGTGGCTGTGTCGGCCGTGCCGGGGCGGGTCGCGCCCGCGTTGTTGACCAGGCCCACGATGTTGTAGGCGCTGGTGACCTCGCGGGCGACTTCCTTGGTGCGCGCTTCATCGGTCAGGTCGGCCTGATACGACACCAGCCCGGCCGGCGGATTCTCGGGCAGCTTGTAGTCGATGTTCACGACCTTGTGCCCGGCCTCCAGCAGCATGCGGATAATCGCCGCCCCAATGCCGGCGCTGCCGCCGGTCACGAGATACGCAGTAGGTTTGCTCATATCAGTTTCCCGTTCCAATTCCCAAATTCCGGCCCCTAGCCTGGGCTAGTACACCACCGTCCCAATATATCTACGTCTCCCCCGAGCTATCTACGTCTCCCCCGAGCCGGGACACCGCCAGATCCGGCTCCGCCGGTCTGCAGGTGTCGCCCCCTGGGGGGCGCGCGTAAGCGCGTACGGGGGGGTCAGTGCGTCAGGTAGCCCCAGAGAAGCACGGCGGTGATGTGGATCACGCCCACCCACAGCATCATGATGACGGTATAGCCCATCACGTCGCGCAGTTTCAGCTTGGACAGCGCCAGCGCCGGCAGGATCCAGAAAGGCTGCACCAGGTCGTTCCAGGCGTTGCCCAGCATGACAGCCATGGTGGTCTGGTTCAGCGCGCTGCCGATTTCCTTGGCGGCGTCGATCATGAACGGACCCTGGATGACCCAGTGGCCGCCGGCCGAGGGCGCGAAGAAGTTGATGACGAAGGAACTGATCAGGCCCCAGAACGGCAGGGTCTCGGGCGTTGCGACGTCGACGAACACCTGCGAGATGGTGGCCACCAGGCCGGACGCGGCCATGATGGCCATGATGCCGGCGTAGAAGGGGTACTGGAGGATGATGCCGGAGATCGTCTTGATGCCTTCGGTCAGCTTGGCCACGTAGGCGGCCGGCGTGCCCAGCAGGATGATGCCCAGGAACAGGATGATGAAGTTGATCAGGTTCAGGTCCAGCGAGCCGCCGTCGATGAAGTGGAACACCACGTAGGCCACGCCCAGCGCGCCGATCAGCAGGCTCAGGATGCGGCTGTTGTTCAGGCGGGAGGCGAGGGTGCCCTTTTCCAGCATGTCTTCGGCGGAGGCGGACGAGGCGGCGTCGCGGTCGATGGCCGGATCCACTTCAATGATCTTCTCGCCCTTCTTCGGGTGCAGCCAGGCGTTGAGCAGCGGCAGCGTTACGATGATGACCAGGCTGGTGATCAGCATGGGCACCGAGAAGATGGTTTCCGACAGCGGGATGGTGCCCATCTGCTTGGCGGTGGGGTGGTTGGGCGTGGCCACCAGCACGGGGATGCTGGCCGACAGGCCCAGGCCGTACATCGTGAAGCCGCTGTACGCGGCCGCGATGATCAGCGGATAGTGCACGCCCTTGACCTTCAGCGCCAGCTTCTTCGCGACGATGCCGCCGATGACCAGGCCGAAGCCCCAGTTCAGGTAGCTGCCGATGCCGCCGACCAGCGTCGCCACGATGATGGCGGTGTGCGGCTTGTGTACGTGGCTGACGATGCGGTTGAGCATGCGGTCGGTGAGCGGCGCGGTGGCCAGCACGTAGCCCATCGCCAGGATCACCGCCATCTGGGTGGTGAAGGCCAGGAGGCTCCAGAAGCCGTTGCCCCAGGCGCGGGTGATGTCGCCGAGGCCCTTGCCTTCGATGCCCATGGCCAGCAGCACGGTGAGCAAGGTCAGCGCGATCGCGAAGACGAAGGGATCGGGCAGATACTTGCGCATCAGCTCCGTAAAGAATGAAGCCAGTTTATTCATGGTGCCTCCTACAAACTCCGGTCGGGCTAAGTTTTCTCGTGTCTTGCGCCGCCCGGCGCCGGGTGTCGGCGGGGGCGGGTGGGACGATTGGTTTTCTTTGTGTGGTTGGGCTTGTGGCCCGCTGGCGCCGGTGGCGGGAAGCCCCGCGCCTTATGTAGTGAATGCTTGCTGGCGCAGCCGTCAGGAGCCGCCGGCCTTGCCGTTGAGCCAGGCGGCGAGTTCGCCGAGCGCGGCGCTCTTCTCGCGCAGCACGCGCTCGCGGCGCTCGGGGCTCCAGGTGTAGAAGCCCTGGCCGTTCTTGGCGCCGATCTGGCCGCTTTCGACCTTGCTTTTCAGGAGCTCGGAGGGTTCCGTGCGGTTTTCCAGGTCTTTGTAGAGATAACTGGCGATCGCGTAATGCACGTCGATGCCGTTCATGTCGCGCTGTTCCAGCGGGCCCGACAGGGCCAGGCGGATACCCAGGCTCCACTTGACCACTTCGTCGATGTCCTCGGCGCTGGCGACGCCCTTTTCCAGCAGCGAGATGGCCTCGCGGGCCAGCGCGTGCTGGATGCGGTTGGCGATGAAGCCGGGGATGTCCTGGCGCACCAGCACCGGCCGCTTGCCGGCAAAGCGCAGCGTGGCCATTACCCGGGCCACCGTGTCCTCGGAGGTGTCGTCGTTGCGGACGACTTCCACCAGCGGGATGACGTCGGCGGGGGTGAAGAAGTGAGTGCCCACGAAGCGGTCGCGCCGCACGACGGCGCTGGCGATGGCGTTGATGGACAGGCCGGAGGTGTTGGTGGCGAAAAGGGTGCGCGCGGGGCACAGGGAGTCGAGCTTGGCGAAGATGCCGCGCTTGAGCTCCAGATTCTCCGGCACGGCCTCGATGACCAGGTCGCTGTTGCAGGCCGCTTCCAGGCCGGGGGAAACCTGGATGCGCTGCATGGCCTCCTGGACCCCGCCCGGCGCGTAGACGTTCAGCTGGCGGTCGATGGTCTTGAGCGCGCGCTCAAGGGCGCCTTCCATCGGGTCGATGAGGACAATGTTCAGTCCCTTCGAGGCGAAGAGGGCGGCGATGCCGCTGCCCATGGCGCCTGCGCCGATGATGGCGAGATTCTTGAGGGGAGTATCCATGATGGTTCGCTTGGGCTGATACGCCGGGCTTGCGGCGGGCACGTGCGGAACCAGGGTGCTTTCTGTCTCTTCCGGATGTGCCTTCCTGTGCGCCTGGCCAGAAAAATCTTTATGTTCTATATACGAACATTTGTGCGTATATAGAATTTCTGAAAGAGATAGTACTAAAAGTCGCGGGGGGTGGACAAATCGGGGATTAGGGGTGTTCGTCTGGTGGACGCGTGTGGGGAGGGTGGGTGGCTGACAGCCATCGAGATGGGGCAGGTGTCTGACACCCGGGAAAGATTGCCGCGAGCTTGTGGCGGTTTGCCGTAGGGGTGTCAGACACTGCGCGCGGGCCTGGTGCCTGACGCGGGGGCACTCTAGTAAGTGTCTGACACCCGTACGAGACGGCGCTACTGATGGATGAGGTCTTGCCGGGTGTCTGACACAGGCGGGAAGATGTTCTGCCCTGTAGGTGTCTGACACCCGGGAAAAGTTACCGCGAGCCTGTGGTGATTTGCCGTAAGGGTGTCAGACACTGCCGTAGCGTCTGACACCCACACATTCCTGCCTTTTACCCTGAATTCCTCAGCCCCGCCGCGATGCCGTTGATCGTCAGGTGGATCGCGCGCTGCACGCGTTTGTCGACTTCTGCCTGCGGATTTCTCTGCGCGGCGCGGTGGCGGCGGATCAGTTCGATCTGCAGGTAGTTCAGCGGGTCGATGTAGGCGAAGCGCTCGCGTAGCGAGGCCTGCAGCGTGGGGTTGTCGGCTAGCAGTTCGCGTTGGGTCAGCAGCTTCAGCATGGAGAGCGAGCGCGCATGCTCGGCGCTGATGGCGCCGAAAATGCGTTCGCGCAGGCCCCGCTGCGGCACCAGTTGCGCGTAGCGGGCCGCGATCGCCAGGTCGGACTTGGCCAGCACCATCTCCATGTTGGACAGCAAGGTGCGGAAGGCGGGCCAGTCGCGCGCCATTTCGCGCAGCTGGGCCAGGCGGCTGCGGCGCGAGCGCGGCGCGCCGGGAGCGCCGGCTTCCAGGTAGGCCTCGATGGCGGATCCCATGCCGTACCAGCCGGTCAGCATCAAGCGGCACTGCGCCCAGGAAAAGCCCCAGGGAATGGCGCGCAGGTCTTCGATCTGCTGCCCTTTCTTGCGCGATGCGGGCCGGGATCCGATGTTCAGGCCCGCGATTTCGCTGATGGGCGTGGCGGCGAAGAAATAGTCGGAGAAGCCCCGCGTGTCGTAGACCAGTCCGCGGTAGGTGCGCTGCGCGGCCTCCGACATGAAGGACATGGCCGGGCCGTGATGGGCCATGTGCGCGTCTTCGGCGCTGGTGGCCTCGGCGCGCGGCGCCAGGCTGGACTCCAGCGTGGCCGCGACCAGCAGCTCCAGGTGCCAGCGTCCTACCTCGGCATCCTTGTATTTGCTCTGGATGACTTCGCCCTGCTCGGTCAGCCGGATCTGGCCGGCGACGGTGCCCGGCGGCTGCGCCAGGATGGCGTCGAAGCTGGAACCGCCGCCGCGCCCCACCGAGCCGCCGCGCCCATGGAACAGGCGCAGGCGCACGTGGCGGGCCGAGAACACGTCGACCAGCGCGCGTTCGGCCTGGTAGAGCGACCAGTTGGACGTCAGGAAACCGCCGTCCTTGTTGCTGTCCGAATAGCCCAGCATGACTTCCTGCGCGCCGTTCTGCGCCTGCTTCACGCGCTGGCGGATTTCGGGCAGGTCGAGCCAGGCCGCCATGATGCTGGCGCCGCGCTGCAAGTCGGGAATGGTCTCGAACAGCGGCACCACCATCAGGCCGTCCTCGGCCGTGATCTCCTGGCCGGCGGGCGCGATGAGGCCGGCCTCCTTCTGCAGCACCATGACTTCCAGCAGATCGCTCAGCGTTTCGGTATGCGACACGATGGTCTGGCGCACGGCCTGCTTGCCGTAGCGGGCCCGGCCGGCGGCGGCCGCGCGCAGCACGGCCAGTTCGCGCGTGGTGTCTTCGCTGTAGGCGATCCAGGGCGAGGCCAGCGGGCGGGCCTGCGCCAGTTCGGCGCGCAGCAAGGCCACGCGTTCGTCCTCGCTCAGCGCCAGGTAGTCCAGCGGCTTGCCGTTGTGCTGCACGCCCGCGCGTGCGAACAGTTCGGCCAGGGCGCGCTCGTGCACGTCGGAACTCTGGCGCAGGTCGACCGTGGCCAGGTGGAAGCCGAAGACTTCCACGGCCTGCTGCAGGCCGGCCAGGCGCAGCTTGCCGATGGGCGAGCCGTGGTGGGCGGCCAGCGACGCCGCGATAGTGGCGAGGTCGGCGGACAGCTCCTGCGGCGTGCCGTAGGGAGGCGCGGCGACGGTGCTGCGGCGGGCGAGATCCTGGCCCGTGAGGCGCTGCGCGGTGGCGGCCAGCCGGGCGTACACGCCGACCAGCGCGCGGCGGTAGGGTTCGTCGCGGCGGTGGGGCGAGTCGTCGCCGCTGGCCTCGGCCAGCGCCAGCAGCTCGGCGTCCACCGCGATCAGCAAGGTGGTGACGGATAGCTCGGCGCCCAGCGCATGCACTTCCTGCAGATAGTGCTCGAACAGCACGGTGGCCTGGCGCAGCAGCGCGCGTTCCAAGGTGCCGGCGTCGACGTTCGGATTGCCGTCGCGGTCGCCGCCGATCCAGCTGCCCATGCGCAGGAAGGGTTCGAGCGGCGGGGGCGGGGCGGAGAAGGGCTTGGCGGCTTCGCGGTTCAGCAGCTTGGACAGGTCGCCGTAGAGGCGCGGAATGACCTGCAGGAACGTGCTGCGATAGTACGACAGCGCATTCTCGATTTCATCGGCCACCGTGAGCCGCGTATAGCGCAGCATGCGCGTCTGCCACAGCGTGGCCACGCGGCCCAGCAGCGAGGCGTCCAGGTCGGCCAGTTCTTCCGGGGTGAGCGGGCCTTCGCGCTGCATCAGCGCGGCGGCGATTTCGCGGTGCACGTCCAGCGTGCTCTTGCGCTGCACTTCGGTAGGGTGCGCGGTGAGCACGGGCATCACGCAAGCGTCGGCTAGCAGGCGCCGGATGCGCGCCACGCCCACGCCTTGCTTGCCCAGCACCTGCACCGCTTCGCGCAGGCTGCCGCGCGCCGGGGCGTCGTCGGCGATGGCGCGGACGCGCTGGCGGCGGTTCTGGTCGCGGTCTTCGGCGATGTTGGCCAGGTGCAGGAAGTAGCTGAAGGCGCGGGCGACCGAATTGGGGTCGCTGCCCTGCAGGCGCTTGACGCGCTGCTCCAGCAGCTTGCCGTCCGCGTCGTTGCCTTCGCGGCGGAATTTCACGGCGGTGCGGCGCAGGGTTTCGATGGTGTCGAAGACGCGCTTGCCTTCGCATTCCTCGATAACGGTTCCGAGTAATCGGCCTAACAGCCGGATATCGTGACGCAAGGGTTCTGCTGAATCGGACTGCTGGCGGATAGCTTTCATCGGGCGGGGGATCCGTCGGGCTGCTGGAGGGCAAGGGTGAGTAAGGGGTGTTGCAGGTAAACCGTAAATAAAACCTGATCGATTTTACGCAGGCTTCCTTACGGCAAAGCGCCGGGGCTGCGTTAAAGTTCGCTAAAGGCCTGTTTACGCTACAGCAAGTCCCGCTTCCCTCTTATTCCCCAAAGCCCCATCTATGCAAAACCATCAACGTCGCGCGCTCGTGCTGTTTTCGGGCGGCCAGGATTCCACCACCTGCCTGGCCTGGGCGCTGGACCGGTATGCCCATGTGGAAACCGTAGCGTTCGATTACGGGCAGCGCCATCACATCGAGTTGTCCGCGCGCCTGAACGTGCTGCGCGACATCCGCGAGAATTTCCCCGACTGGGCGCCGCGCTTGGGCGAAGATCATCTGCTGGACCTGAAGGTGCTGGGCCAGGTGGGCGACACGGCCATGACGAGCGACCGCGCCATCGAGATGCAGGCCAACGGCCTGCCCAATACTTTCGTGCCCGGACGCAACCTGCTGTTCCTGACACTGGCCGCCGCGCTGGGCTACCGCCGCCAGCTGGATGTGCTGGTAGGCGGCATGTGCGAAACCGATTTTTCCGGCTACCCCGACTGCCGCGACGACACCATCAAGGCGCAACAGGTGGCGCTGGGCCTGGGCCTGGGGTCCAGGGTGACGATCGAGACGCCGCTGATGTGGATCGACAAGTCGGAAACCTGGGCGCTGGCGCACCGGCTGGGCGGCGACGCCCTGGTCGAAACCATCGTCGAGGAAAGCCACACCTGCTACCTGGGTGAGCGCGGCGCGCGGCATGACTGGGGATACGGCTGCGGGGAATGCCCGGCCTGCAAACTCAGGAAGATCGGCTGGGAGAAATGGGTGATTGCTTCCGCCGCGCAGGAGTGAGGCGATCCGGCCGTTCGCAGCCGGCAACCATGGAGACCATATGCTTGAACAGGGCGTTGTCCGAAACGGGGAGCAGACATCGCGCGGCGGAGGCCCGGACGGGAACGCCGGCCCGGAGCCGGCCGGCACTTTCTCGATTGTGGCGCCGATCGACCTGCCGGTCCGGGTAGCGGCGGCGCAATTCGTCTATTCCGACTTGTTTTCGGCAGCGCGGCGGCGCCCGCTGCACATTCTTGCGTGGGTGGTGCTTCTGCTGCTTGTGATGATCGGCGCCTCCTCCTGGCAGAAAAGCGCGCGGCCGGGCATCGACGGCTTCGCCTCCCGCTTTTTCAACGATCTGTTCGGCCTGGGCGGCCTTTCCATTCTGTTCATCGCCATCCCCGTTCTGGCCTACTATGCGATCCAGCCCGCGCTCGTCCGGGGCCGCTTGAAGCGCTGGTGCCGCGACGAGCAGCTCGACCAACCCGTCTCCGTGGCCTATCGTTTCGAGCCGGACGGCCTGACCGTGACTCAGCCAGGGCGGACAACCCATCTCGCGTGCTCGCGCATCGAGGGCGTTGCGCAAGGCCCCGCGCATCTCTTCATCCGGCTCAGGAATATCGAGGACGCCTACGCCCTGCCACTGCGTGTCCTGTCTGCCGAGCAGATCGCGCATATCAAGGGATGGGCCGCCTCCTGCCATGCCGGCGCCGGCGTGGCGGCTCGCAGCCTGCCGGAAGCAGACGCGGCCTGCGACCCGCAACCGCTGCTGGCATCCCGCTTCACGTTCACCGAAGAAGACCGCGCCATCGCGCTCGGTTGGCAAATGGAACGTCCCGGCATGCGGCGGCGGCGCCGCCGCGGTTTCATGCTGGCCTTCCTGCTCACCGCTCTCATCGTCCCGCTGTTCTTTTGCTTTCTCTGGCTGCTGGATCCCGACCGGGTGCCCTTCCGCTACGCCTTTCCGCTCTTCATCGAGATGTTCGCAAGCACCTTTTGGCAATATGCGCTCGGCTTCTGGACGCTGCTCGCCGCCATCGTCGTGCTGCAGCCCTGGGCGCAGCGCCGCCACGCACAGACGCTGGCGCGACGGCTGCAGAAGCAGGTTCCGGCCGAAGCGTGCGAGGTCCGGCTCTACGACGACAGGCTCGACATCTTGCAGGATGGCTGGCGCAGCAGCTTCGACATGGCCCGCTTCGACGGCATCGAGCGCCGAGGCAGCCATCTGATCGCATTCCGGCGGGAAAGCGAACCCCTGTTTTTGCCCTTGCGCGTGCTCGACAGCGACCAACTGGTCATTGTCGAGCGCGTCATCGGCCGCCGCGCCGGCGGGGGCCATCATCGGACAGGAACAAACGTATGAGCAAGCCGGGCGCCATTCACCTTGCCGCGCTGTGCGCGGCGCTGGCGGTTTCAGGGCTGACGAAGGCCGCTAGGGCCGAGACCATCGCCATGCCTCCTGGGCTCTCGATCCAGCTGCCCGAAGGCTGGGTGCTGGAGGGATCGCCGGAAGGCGTTGTTTCGAAGACCGGCCTGCGCCGGGTGCAGTTTGCCTGCGAAAGCGACGCCTGCGAGCAGACGCAAGAGACCTGCACCATCCTGACGCGCGACGGCCAGATGGAAGGCGATGGCGATGCCGGCAAGCTGCGCGAGATGTACGCGTCGCCGCTCAAGCGCTATTCCCGCCTGCGTGCCGTGCTGCGCGCGACCGGCCCGGATGCCGGGATTCGCAAGCCGCTGGAACGCGTGCGCATCGGCGATCGGGAATGGTATCGGGTCGAGACGGATGCGCGGCACAACTACAAGTCGGGCCTGTATGCCGAAACCGTCATCGACGGCCGCTATGTCGGCGTGATCTGCAAGTCCTGCGAGACCGGCGAAGAACGCCATTCGAGCGGCCTGCAGATCATGAAGAGCATGCAGTCGAACGCGGGGGTGTCCGCGCCGCACTGAGGCGCCCACCGATCAGCATCGCGCAATGAACTTCCACCTCAGCGCGAACGCCGCCGCGCAGATCGTCGCGGCCAGGCCCAGCGACAGCGCCATCGCGCCGCGCGCGCCGTGGGCGTCCACCATATAGGCATAAGCCACCGGCGAGGCCGCGGTCAGCAGGAAGCTGGGAACCAGCAGGGCGCCGACCAGCGCGCCATAGCTGCGGAAGTTGAACAGCGCCAGCGGCAAGGTGCCGCGCGTGATGGTCAGCAGGCCGTTGCAGGCGCCGTAGAGCAGCGCATAGGCGGCGCTGGCATAGAGATTGCCGCCGGACAGCAGCGCCAGCAGAAAGCACAGCGGCAGGACCGCGCAGACCGCCAGCGTCAGGGTCAGCGGGTGCAGCCGCGAGCCCAGCGCCACGTCGGCCAGCCGGGCCGCGAACTGGCCCACGCCCCATAGGGCGGCGACGCTGACGGCGGCCGCCGCGGCCAGGCCCAGGCCGGACAGCATCGAGATCAGGTGCGCCGCGTTGCCGGCCGCCAGGAAGTTGGTCAGCATGGCGATCATCGCGTACAGCCCTCCCGCCAGGCGGCGTTCCGCCGGGCTGCGGGCCAGCCCCGTGGAGGCCTTGTCCTTGCCGCCGGCCGGGGCGGCGTAGCGTGCGCGCGGCAGCGCCAGGTACAGCGGCAGCGTGGCCAGCGCCAGCCCTCCGTATGTCAGCACCGCGCCGCGCCAGCCCAGCCAGCCCGACAGCGCATGGCCCACCGGCCACATCACCGTGGACGCCAGTCCGCCGAACAGCGTGATCTGGGACATGGGCCGCCGCGCCGTCGGGCCGGCTGCCCGCGCCAGGGAGGCGAAGGCCGCGTCGTACAGGCAGAGCCGCATGCCGATTCCCAGCAGGACCCACGCCAGGTAATAGAGCGGCAGGCCGCGCGCGGCCGCCAGCGCCGCGCAGCCCAGCGCGGCCACGATGGCGCCGACGGGCATGACCCGATGCCCGCCCCAGCGGTCCACCGCTTTGCCGGCCAGCGGCGACACCATGGCCATCACCACGATGGCGGCCGAGAAGCCGCCGTAGATGGCGGCGGCATTCCAGCCCAGGTCGGCCGCCATGGCCGGGCCCAGGGCGCCGATCAGATAGAAGGTAACGCCCCAGCCGACCAGTTGGGTCAGGCCGAGGCAGACGATGGCGCGGGGCGGGATCACGGCCGCTGCGGCGGCGTCGCGTCGCCCTCGCCCAACGCGCGCTGCATCAGCACCGTGTCGCGCCATTCGCCGTGCTTGTGTCCCACGGACCGGAGCGTGCCCACGGGATGGAAGCCCTGGCTGGCGTGCAGCGCCAGCGATGCCGCGTTGCGGCTGTCGCCGACCACGGCCAGCATCTGCCGCCAGCCGGCGGCGGTGCAGCGGGCAATCAGCTCGGCCAGCAGCTTGCCGCCGATGCCCAGCCCGGCGCGGCCGGCTTTCACGTACACCGAATCCTCCACCGTGTGGCGGTAGGCCGGGCGCGGGCGGTAGGGCGTGACGTAGGCATAGCCCACGATCTCGCCGGCGATCTCGGCCACCAGGTGGGGCATGTCCTTTTCCAGCACCGCAGTGCGGCGCTGGCGCATTTCCTCGATGGACGGCGGCTCCAGTTCGAACGAGGCCGCGCCGTGCTGCACATGATGGGCGTAGATGGCCTTGATGGCGGGAAGATCGGCGGGCGCGCTGTTGCGCACGAGGACGGTGGTGGCGTGGGATGGCATGGAGAGGACAAGAGGAAACGGCGAGATGCCAGTGTCGCGCAAGCAAATGTATTAATAAAGCTTTGGTTTATTATGATTTTCATAAGCAAAACTTTGGGTAACCGCGATGCGTGGTCTTAATCTGGATCAGCTGCGCACCTTCGCGCTGGTGGTCGAACTGGGCAGTTTTTCCGCCGCCGCGGAACGGGGCGGCGTGACGCAGCCCGCCGTCAGCCTGCAGATCCGCCAGCTTGAGCGGCGCTTCGGCCTGAAACTGGTGGAACGTGTCGGCCGCCGCGCCGGCCCCACCGCGGCCGGCCTGGAACTGCTGACGCACGTCCGCGTCATCGATGCCGCGCTGGCGCAGGCCGAACTCGCCATGACGGCGCATGCGTCCCAGGTGTCCGGCCGCGTCAGGCTGGGCACGGGGGCCACCGCCTGCACCTATCTGCTGCCGCCCGTGCTGGCCGCCCTGCGGCGCCGCTTTCCGGCCTTGGACATCGTCGCCAGCACGGGCAATACGGCGGACATGCTGCGCGGGCTGGAGAACAACACGCTGGATATCGGGCTGGTCACGCTGCCGGCGCCGGGGCGCATGTTCCAGGTAACCCCGGTGCTGGAGGACGAATTCGTGGCGATCTTTCCCGCCGGCGATCCGGCGTCCATCCCGGCCGCCGCCACGCCGCAGGCGCTGGCGCGGCTGCCGCTGGTGCTGTTCGAGCCCGGCGCGCGCACGCGGCGGCTGGTGGACGACTGGTTCGAGGCCGCGGGCGTGGCCGCCAAGCCCGTCATGGAGCTGGGCAGCACCGAAGCCATGAAGGAAATCGTCGGGGCCGGCCTGGGTTGCGCGGTGCTGCCCAGGCTGTCGGTGTCCGGCGCCGGCCAGCGCCCGGCGCTCGAGGTCCGGCCGCTGGCGCCGCGCCTGTCGCGCAGCCTGGCTATCGTCCTGCGCAAGGATAAGCCGCTGAGCCGGGGCCTGAGGTATCTGCAGGAGTCGCTGCTGGCGTTGCGTGCGTGAACGCATAGGGGTGGAAGACGTCCACCGGCAGCTGGTTGCAGGCCTCGATGCACGCTCGCACGGCGGCCATGTCCGAGAAGTCCAGGCCGCTGCGGATGCCGTGCAGGTCCAGGTTCATGGCCAGCGTCACCAGGTCCACGTTGCCGGTGCGTTCGCCGTTGCCGAACAGGCATCCTTCCACCCGGTCGGCCCCCGCCAGCACGGCCAGTTCCGCCGAAGCCACGGCAGTGCCGCGGTCGTTGTGCGGATGCACGCTCAGGATGATGCTGTCGCGGCGCGCCAGATGGCGGTGCATCCATTCGATCTGGTCCGCGTAGACATTGGCCGTGGTGCATTCCACCGTGGACGGCAGGTTGATGATCATCTTGTCTTCGGGCGTGGGGCCCCAGGCGGCGCTGACGGCATCGCACATTTCCAGCGCGAACTCCAGCTCGGCCAGGCTGAAGGTCTCCGGGGAATACTCGTAGATCCAGCGCGTGCCGGGGCGGGCGTCCGCCAGGGCGCGTATCTGGCGCGTCCCGGCCAACGCGATCTCCTTGATCTCGGCCCGGCTCATGCCGAACACGATGCGGCGCCATTGCGGAGCGATGGGCGCATACAGGTGCACGATGGCGCGGGGCACGCTGCGCAGTGATTCGAAGGTGCGTTCGATGAGGTCCGGGCGCGACTGGGTCAGCACCTCGATGGTCACATCTTCGGGGATGCGCCGTTCCTCGATCAGTGTGCGCACGAAATTGAAGTCGGTGTCCGAGGCCGAGGGGAAGGCCACTTCGATTTCCTTCAGCCCCACGGCTACCAGCTGTTCGAAGCAGCGCAGCTTGCGCGCCGCGTCCATCGGTTCGATCAGGGCCTGGTTGCCGTCGCGCATGTCGGTGCTCATCCAGACCGGCGGCGCGGTCAGGCGGCGCGATGGCCAGGCGCGTTCGGCATAGTCGCGGGTGAAGGGCAGGGTGGGACGGTACTTGTGCTGGGGTTGTTCAAGCATGGAAACCTCCGGCCGCGGCGCGCGGCGCATGGCGGCCGCCCGCAGTTGGAGGCGGGACGGCCAGTCTGGGGAGGTGGCGTCAGGACCCGTCGGGGGCCCAGGGCTGCCGGGCGGCCACGGAGCGCAAGGCCCGGCAACCGCGCGCTAGTCGCAGCGCCCGCGCGTACCCGGCCGGCGCCAGGGCGGCGAGGAGGGCGGCGGGCTCGGGCTGACGGGGCATGGTCGTGTCGGGCGTGGGGGAATGCGGGAGGGAATGCCAGGATGATAGGTACACTGGAAAAGACCGTCTAACGCCATTTGGGCAATAATCGTCGCAAAATGGACAAGCCAGCCTCCGCCGCTTCCGTCCGCGGGCCCCGCAAGCCCGCGGACCTGGACCTTTTTCCCTACGAATCCTCGAAACGTCCCGTGGCTGGGCTGGCCGTGGACTATGAAGACGGCCATCGCATCCGCCGCCACCGGCACCGGCGCGCCCAACTGGTCTACGCGATTTCGGGCGTGATGGTGGTGGATACGCCCGCCGGGATTTGGGTGGTGCCGCCCACGCGCGGCGTCTGGGTGCCGGCCTGGATGCCGCACGGGATCCGCATGAGCGGCGAGCCGCGCATGCGCACCGTGTTCGTCGAGCCGGGGGCGGCCGCGCACCTGCCCGCGGAGTGCTGCGTGCTGTCGATCTCGCCGCTGCTGCGGGAATTGATGGTTGCGGCGGCCGACGTGCCGCTGGACTGGGCGCCGGATACCCGCGACGGGCGCCTGATGATGCTGCTGCTGGACGAATTGCGCCAGGAGCCCGTGCTGCCCCTGCACCTGCCGCAACCCGCCGAGCCGCGCCTGGCGCGCATCTGCCGCGCCATCGTGCGCCATCCGGAACGCCAGGATGGGGCGGCGGACTGGGCGCGCGAACTGGGCGTGGATCCGAAGACCGTGCATCGCCTGTTCCTGCGGCATACGGGCATGACGTTCGGGCGCTGGCGGCAGCAGGCGCGCCTGCTGGCGGCCATGGAGCGGCTGGCGCGCGGCGAGCGCGTGCTGGAAGTGGCGCTGGACCTGGGCTATGAAAGCCCCAGCGCGTTCGCCGCTATGTTCCGCAAGGCAGTGGGCGAGCCGCCCAGCGCTTTTGCCGCCCGCGGCGTGGCGTCCGCCTGATGGCCGCGAAGGGCCCCCGGGGCGGCCGGCAAGCGGCACGGCCCGGAACCAGCGTATTATTTACCGTTTTGCCGCCCACGCTAACAGAATCAGCCTGAGACAAATCATGCCGCACTACCGTTCCCGCACCTCGACCCACGGCCGCAACATGGCCGGCGCCCGCGCCCTGTGGCGCGCCACCGGCATGAAGGACGGCGATTTCGGCAAGCCCATCATCGCTGTAGTGAATTCGTTCACGCAGTTTGTGCCGGGCCACGTGCATCTGCGCGATCTGGGCGCGCTGGTCGCCAAGGAAATCGAAGCCGCAGGCGGCGTCGCCAAGGAATTCAACACTATCGCCGTGGACGACGGCATCGCCATGGGCCACGGCGGCATGCTGTATTCGCTGCCCTCGCGCGAACTGATCGCCGATTCGGTGGAATACATGGTCAACGCGCACTGCGCCGATGCCATGGTCTGCATCTCGAACTGCGACAAGATCACCCCGGGGATGCTGATGGCCGCGATGCGCCTCAATATCCCGGTCGTGTTCGTGTCCGGCGGCCCGATGGAAGCGGGTAAGGTGAAGTCGCCCGCCGACGGCAAGGTCGTCGCCAAGATCGACCTGATCGACGCCATGATCAAGGCCGCCGATCCCAACGTGTCGGATGCGGACGTGGCCGAAGTCGAGCGCAGCGCCTGCCCCACCTGCGGCTCCTGTTCCGGCATGTTCACGGCCAACTCGATGAACTGTCTCACCGAAGCCATCGGCCTGGCGCTGCCGGGCAACGGCACCATCGTGGCCACGCATGCGTGGCGCAAGGGACTGTTCGAGCAGGCCGGCCGCCTGGTCGTCGACCTGTGCCGCCGCTACTACCAGGAAGACGACGCGTCGGTCCTGCCGCGCAGCATCGCCACCAAGAGCGCGTTCCAGAACGCCATGGCGTTGGACGTGGCCATGGGCGGCTCCACCAACACGGTGCTGCACTTGCTGGCCGCGGCGCAGGAAGCCGGCGTGGACTTCACCATGGCTGACATCGACCGCATTTCGCGCAAGGTGCCGTGCCTGTGCAAGGCTGCGCCCGCGACCGACAAGTACCACATCGAAGACGTGCACCGCGCAGGCGGCATCCTGGGCATCCTGGGCGAGTTGGCGCGCGCCGATCTGCTGGACCTGTCCTGCGGCAACGTGCACAGCGGCACGCTGGGCGACGCCATCCGCAACTGGGACGTGGCCGGCGGCGCGGGCGAAGAGGCGCAGAAGTTCTACCGCGCGGCGCCCGGTGGCATCCCGACCACGGTGGCCTTCAGCCAGGACGCAACCTTCCTGACGCTGGACACCGATCGCAAGACCGGCTGCATCCGCAGCAAGGAAAACGCCTACTCGAAGGACGGCGGCCTGGCCGTGCTGTACGGCAACCTGGCTGAAAAGGGCTGCATCGTCAAAACGGCCGGCGTGGACGAATCGCAATGGGTCTTCACCGGCCGCGCGCGCGTCTTCGAAAGCCAGGACGCCGCCGTCGACGGCATCCTGGGCGACCAGATCGTTCCGGGGGACGTGGTGGTGATCCGCTACGAAGGCCCCAAGGGCGGTCCGGGCATGCAGGAAATGCTGTATCCCACGTCCTACCTGAAGTCCAAGGGCCTGGGCAAGAGCTGCGCGCTGTTCACCGATGGCCGTTTCTCGGGCGGCTCGTCGGGCCTGGTGATCGGCCACGCGTCGCCGGAAGCGGCGGAAGGCGGCACGATCGGCCTGGTGGAAGAGGGCGATGTGATCGAAATCGACATTCCGAACCGCAAGATGCACCTTGCCGTTTCCGACGAGGAACTGGCACGCCGCCGCGCCGCGATGGATGCGCGCGCCGACGGCTGGGAGCCCGTGGGCCGCGAGCGCGTGGTCTCGCAGGCGCTGCAGGCTTATGCCGCGTTGGCGACTTCGGCGGATCGCGGGGCAGTACGGGATTTGTCCCAGTTGAAGCAGAAGCGTTGATTGCTGGCTGCTTTTGAAGAACGGCGCCTTGTTGGGGCGCCGTTTTTTTTTGGGCTCCGCGGGCGGGGGTATTGTTGGGACGCCAGGTTTTTGTCTGCTTGGAGGGGGGCGTCTTTTCTTGTCTGCGTGGAGGGCGTTGCTGGAGCGTTGTTTCTTTATCTGCTCGGAAAGGGAGGCGTTCGTGGGTCGCCCGCCGGGGCGGATGGCGGGGATGCTCGCGCTCGCGCTCACGATCGCGGTCCGGTGCCCGGGCGCCGGACTGCCCCGTCCTCATCCTCATCCTCGTCCTCGCCTTCGGCGACTCCTTCGGATTCCCTCGGGCGCATCGAGGTTGCTCGCATTCCCGCCACCCGCCCCGACGGGCTGGCGCCGTCTTGGCTTGTTGCGTTGCTGGCGCGGTGGTCAGTGACGGGGTTTGCGGGGCCCGCCGCTGGCCGCCGCGCGGCAGGGAATTATTTGCGCGGAAAACGCCCCTCGCGCGCGCCATCCATCCGGCGGCGGAGTTAAAGTGGCGATTGTTGCGGCGGCCGAATCTCAAGTGTCTGACACCCACGAGATAAACCGGTATGGCCCAAGTGTCTGACACCCTTACGAGATGCCCGAACAGGTTGCTATCCATGCTTCCCGGGTGTCTGACACCCACGAGATAAACCGGTGTGGCTTCAAGTTTCTGCCCCCCGCGACGCCAAACCGGCATTGCCTCGAGAACTGGCCGCAAGCCGTCCCCAAACAAAGGAGCCCTTCCCATGTCCCTGAACTCTGATGCCTTGCGGCTGTTCCTGGGAGTGGTGGACGCCGGCTCGCTGAGCGCGGCGGCGGAAGTGCTGGGTCATACCGCTTCGGGCGTCAGCCGGGGCCTGTCGCGGCTGGAAGAAGACCTGGGCGTTACGCTGCTGAACCGGACCACCCGCCGCATGGAGCTGACCGAAGAGGGCAAGCACTTCCTCCCCAAGGCCCGCCAGATCGTGGCGTCGCTGGAAGAGGCCGAGGAATGCATGCGCATGATGCACCAGCGTCCGGCGGGGCGATTGCGGGTGGATGCGTCGGTGCCGGTGATGTTGCATTGCGTCGTGCCCCACGTGGGCGATTTCCGGCGCGAGTATCCCGGGATTTCGCTCGAGCTGACCAGCAACGACCGCATCGTGGATCTCATGGAGCATCGCACCGACGTGGCGCTGCGCATGGGGCCATTGATGGATTCGACGCTGCATGCGCGCACGCTGCGGCCGTCGCCGCGCTGGGTGATGGCCAGCCCGGACTATGTGGCCCGGCGCGGCGCGCCGGAGACGGTGGGCGATCTGGCGGGGCACGAGGTGCTGGGGTTCACGCAGCCCGAAAGCTTGAACGTGTGGCCCTTGCGCCATGGGGGCGGGTCGAGCTATCTGGCCGTGCCGACGCTGGCGACGTCCAGCGGGGAAACGCAGCGGCAATTGGCGCTGCGCGGGGTGGGCATCGCCTGCTTGTCCGACTTCGTGGTGCGCGAGGACATCAAGGCCGGCAGGCTGGTGAAACTAATGGAATCCGAGCACACCGACTATCTGCAACCCATGCACGCGGTGTATCACCGCAACACGCAGCTGTCGCGGCGCATTGCGTGCTTCCTGGATTTCTTCGCGGCGCGGATGTGATCCGCAAAGCCGGGCCGCGCCCAGGCGCGGCCCGATTTCCTGCCTAGGCGTGCAGGGCGCGGCCGAAGGCCGACAGCACCGATTCGTGCAGGGTTTCCGACAGGGTCGGATGCGCGAATACGGTGTGCATCAGGTCTTCCTCGGTGGCTTCCAGCGAAGCCGCCACGCCATAGCCCGTGATGAGTTCGGACGCTTCGGGATGGATGATGTGCGCGCCCAGCAGTTCGCCGGTCTTGGCGTCGAACACCGTCTTCACCAGGCCTTGATCCTCGCCCATGGCGATCGCCTTGCCGTTGCCGGCGAAGGTGAACTTGCCGACACGGATCTCGCCGCCCGTGCGTTGGGCGTGCTCGCGCGCACGCGCTTCGGTCATGCCGATGCTGGCCACCTGCGGATAGGAATACGTGCAGGCGGGGATGCGCAGCGGATCGATGGGATGCGCGGTCTTGCCGGCGATGGCTTCCACGCACAGGACGGCTTCGTGGCTGGCTTTGTGGGCCAGCCAGGGGGCGCCGGCCACGTCGCCGATGGCGTAGACGCCCGGCTCGTCCGTCCGGCACAGGCCGTCGGTGACGATATGGGTCTTCTCCACCTTGACGCGAGTCCGTTCCAGCCCGAGGTTTTCCACGTTGCCCACGATGCCGGCCGCGACGATGACGCGGTCGACTTCCTGTTCGCTCTGCCGGCCTTGCTGGTCCAGCACGACCTTCACGCCCGAGGCGGTCGGCGACGAGGCCTTCACGGCGCATTGCGTCTGCACGCGGATGCCCTGTTTTTCGAAGGCCTTGCGGGCCAGCTGTGAAATTTCGGCATCTTCTTGCGGCAGGATGTCGGCGGTCATGTCGATCAGCGTGACTTCCGCGCCCACGGCGCGGTAGAAGCTGGCGAACTCCGCGCCGATGGCGCCCGCGCCCACGACCAACAGCGATTTCGGGATCTCCGTGGGCGCCAGCGCCTGGCGATAGGCCCAGATGCGTTCGCCCACGGGCAGCGTCGGCAGTTCGCGGGCGCGCGCGCCGGTGGCCAGGATGATGTGCGGGGCCGATAGCGTGGCGCCGTTGTCCAGCGCCAGTTTGCCCGCGCCAGCCAGCTTGGCGCTGGCCGCGAACACGGCCACGCCATTCTTCTTCATCAGGTGCGCAACGCCCTGTCCCAGCCGGCCCGCCACCTTGCGCGATCGCGCCACCATGGCGGCTAGGTCGGGACGGGCCGCGTCCGCGCCCGCCACGCCGTAGTGGGTGGCCTCGCGGCACGCGCGCAGCACGGTGGCGCTGTGCAGCAGGGCCTTGGTCGGGATGCAGCCCCAGTTCAGGCAGATGCCGCCCAGCTCGGCGCGCTCTACCAGCGCCACCGACATGCCCAATTGGGCGCCGCGGATGGCGGCCACGTAGCCGGCCGGCCCGCCGCCCACCACAATGAGATCAAACGTCGTCTTCGTCATGGCGGGGCTCACAGGAGGATGCGCACGGGGTTTTCGATCAGCTTGCGGAATGCCGCCAGCCAGCGCGCGCCCACGGCGCCGTCCACCACGCGGTGGTCGGCCGACAGCGTCACGGTCATGACGGAAGCGGCGGCGAGCGCGCCGTTCTCGTCCACGAGGGGGCGCCGCTCTGCCGCGCCCACCGCCAGGATCGCGGCCTGAGGCGGGTTGATGATGGCCGCGAACTGGCCGATGCCGTACATGCCCAGGTTGCTCACTGTCAGTGAGCCGCCGGTGAATTCCTCGGGTTTGAGGCGGTTGATCTTGGCGCGTCCGGCCAGCTCGACGATCTCGCCGGCGATGGCGGACAGCGGCTTGACGTCGGCGTCGCGCACGATGGGCGTGACCAGTCCGCCGTCGGTAGCCACCGCCACCGAAATGTCGGCGCCGGCATGGTATTCGATGGCGTCGTCGTGCCAGCTGGCGTTGACCTCGGGCACTTCGCGCAGCGCCAGCGCGGCGGCGCGCACGATGAAATCGTTGACCGACAGCTTCACGGCGCCGCCCTGGTTGGCCTGCGCGCGCAGCGCGATCAGCGCGTCCATCCGGCAGTCCACTGTCAGGTAGAAGTGCGGCACGTTCTGCTTGCTTTCGGTGAGGCGGCGGGCGATGGCGCGGCGCATGCCGGTATGCGGCACGCGGCGGGCCGCGGGGCGGCCGGCCAGGGGCGCGGC
>NZ_UFQB01000050.1 GCF_900496965.1 Achromobacter agilis | reverse complement strand
GGTGGCGCCGCGGGCGGTGGCCTGCTGGGCGGCCTGCTTGGCGGCGTAACGGGCGGCAGCGCTGGTGGATCGGCGGGCGGCGCGGCCAATGGCGGGCTGCTCGGCGGCCTCGTGGGCGGCCTGGCCGGTGGCGTATCGGTGAATGCAAGCACGGGCGCCGCTGCGGGAGCCGGCGCCAGCGCGGGTGCTGGCGCCAGTGGCGGGACAACGGCGGGCGCGGGCAACGGCGGACTGCTGGGCGGATTGCTGGGCGGCGTCACAGGAGGCCTGACGGGCGGCACCACGGGAGGCGCCGCCAACGGCGGCCTCGTGGGCGGCCTGCTGGGCGGCCTCTCGGCCAAGAAGTGATCCCCCCATCTGCCAGGGAGCGAAACCATGCTGCAACAAGAGACTCATCTGCACCACGAGCATGTGACTGTGATGCCCGATATGCGCGGAAACGACTTGCGTCCGGGGATACTGGAGGACATGGCCTTGATGCTGGGCAGGCAGTTTGCCGTCTACAACTCGGCGTGCCAATCCGCGCTGGCCGAAAAACTGGGCATCCCCCTGGCGGACCTGAAAGCGCTGGAATTGGTCATGGAGTTCGATGCCCTGCCGACCGGGCAGCTCGCCCAGTTGATGGGCATCAGCTCCGGCGGCGCGACGGCGCTGATCAACCGGCTCGAGGCGGCCGGCTACGTGCAGCGCGGCCGCCACCCCCTGGATCGCCGCATGATCGTCATCCGGCCCGTCGAGGAACCGTGCCAGCAGCTGTTGCAGGAACGGCAATGGATCTCCGAGGCGGTCGTGACGACGGCGCGCCGGTACGACGCCTCGGAGCTGGAAACGATGCACACCTACCTGGCGCAGTGCGTACGCGCCCTGCGGCACGACACGCTCGTGTGGCTGGACGCCCGCAGCGCGCACCCCGCCCTCTGAGGGCGCCGCGCGGATCAGGCGGCGCCCGGCGGGCCGAACTGCAGGCGCGGCACGGCCGCCAGCAGCCTGCGCGTCATGTCCTGGCGCGGCGCATGCAGCACCGCGTCAGCCTGCCCCAGTTCGATGATGCGCCCGCCCTCCATGACGGCGATGCGGTCCGCCAGGTATTCGACCACGCCGAAATTGTGCGTAATGAACAGGTAGGCGATGCCCAGCTCGTCCTGCAGTTCGCGCAGCAGGTCCAGTATTTGGGCCTGCACCGACACGTCCAGCGCGGATGTGGGTTCGTCGCAGATCAGCACTTTCGGTTCCACGGCCAGCGCCCGCGCGATCGCGATGCGCTGGCGCTGGCCGCCCGAGAATTCGTGCGGATACCGGGCCAGGGTGTTGGCCGGCAGGCCGACCCGTTCGACCAGGCCCGCCGCCCGTTCGGCCCGCGCCTCTTTGCTCATGCCGCGCCGCAGGGAAGCCAGGCCTTCGTCGAGGATGTCTCCCACCCGCATGCGCGGATCGAGCGAGGCGTAGGGATCCTGGAAAACGATCTGGATGTCCTGCCTCAGGCGCTGCAGCTTGCGGTGGTCGGCGGATAGCAGGTCTTGTCCGAGCAGCATGGCGCGGCCCGATATGCGCGCGCCGTCGATCAGCCGCAGCAGCGCCTTGCCGGTGGTGGTCTTGCCGCAGCCGGACTCTCCCAGCAGGGCCAGGGTCTCGCCCGCCTTCAGGGTGAACGTCACCCCGTCGGCGGCCTTGACCCAGGACACGATACGGCGCAGCGGGCCCTGGCGCACGGGGTAATGGACTTTCAGGTCTTGCACGTCGAGCACCACGCCGCCATCGCGCGCGGCCTGGCCCGCGGCGCGGCGCCCGCTGGCGCGAGCCTTGGCCTCGCGGCCCGGCTCCGTCAAGGGAACTCCGCGTTTTTCGAACGTGGGGATGGCTTCGAACAACTGCCGCGCATAGGGATGCCTGGGCGCGCGGAAGAACGTCTCGGCGTCGGCGCTTTCGACGATCTCGCCGCCGCGCATCAGCGCCACATGATGGGCCACGTTCTTCACGACCGCGAGGTCATGCGTGATCAGCAGCACGGCCATGCCCATTTCGCGCTGGATGTCGGCCAGCAGGTCCAGCACCTGAGCCTGCACGGTGACGTCCAGCGCCGTGGTCGGTTCGTCGGCGATCAGCAGCAGCGGCTCGGCCGCAAGCGCGATGGCGATCATGACGCGCTGCTTCTGCCCACCGGAGAACTGGAACGGATAATCGTCGACGCGCCGCTCGGGCTCGGGGATGCCCACCCGCCGCAGCCAGTCGATGGCGCGCTCGCGCGCCGCCGCGCCGCGCAGGGAGGTATGCGCGACCAGGGTTTCGATGATCTGGTCGCCCACGCGCATGACCGGGTTCAGGCTGGTGGACGGCTCCTGGAAGATGATGCCGATGCGGCCGCCGCGCACGCCGCGCATCGCGCTTTCCGGCAAGCGGTTCAGGTCCTCGCCGTCCAGGTCGATCTGCCCGCCCACGATGCTTCCGGCGTCCGGCAGCAAGCGCAGCAGCGCCAGCGCCGTCATGCTCTTGCCGCAACCGGATTCGCCGACCAGCGCGAACGTCTGCCGCCGGGCGATGGCCAGCTGCAGGCGCTTGACCGCATGCGTCATGCCGCTTTCGCCGGCGATGTCCACGTCCAGGCCGCGAACCTCCAGCAAAGGAGTCTGGTTCATGGCGTGTCTCCCGGCCTGGATTGACGGGTATCCGCGGCCAGCGCAGGCCTGGCGCCACGGCCGAACAGGCCATGGCGGGCGATGCCGCCGGGCTTGTAGCGGCGCGTGCGCGGATCGAACGCATCGCGCACGGCGTCAGCGAACAGGTTGGCCGCCAGCACCAGCGCCAACATGAAGAGAAAGGCGGTCATCAGATTCCACCAGATCATGGGATCGCGGGACATTTCAAGCCGTGCGCCATCGATCATGGAGCCGAAGGAGTTCATGCTGGGATCCACGCCGATGCCGAGGTAGGACAGCACGGCTTCGTACAGGACCAGGCCCGAGAATTCCAGCACCATGGTGATCAGGACCAGGTGCGCGACATTCGGCAGCAGGTGGCGCGTCATGATGCGCCAGTGCGACACGCCGAACGCCCGCGCCGCCTGCACGTATTCCAGTTCGCGCAGCTTCAGCGTTTCCGCGCGCAGCAGGCGGCACAGCCCGGCCCAACCCGTGAACCCCAGGATCATGCAGAGCAGGAACAGGCGCAGATCCGCGCGCGCGGCGGAGGTGTCGAACAGGTCGGAGTGGTTGTCGATATAGACCTGCATCATCAGCGCGCAGGCCGCCACCAGCAGCACGCCGGGAATGGAGGTGATAGTGGTGTAGAGGTATTGGATGGCGTCGTCGACCTTGCCCTTGAAATAGCCGGCGGCGATGCCGAAGACGATCGCCGGAGGCAGCATGGCGATCGTGGTGAGGCTGCCGATCACGAGCGCCGTGCGGATGCTCTTGAGCGCCTGCCACAGCACGTCGTTGCCGATGCGGTCGGTGCCAAGCGCATGGTAGCCGCTGGACATCCCGGCCAGGGCGCCGACGGTCAGGCAGAGCAGCGTGAAGGTGAGCGCCATGGCGGTCCATGGCACGCCCGACGGGCCGACCGGCATACCTTCTTCGGCCCGCCGGCCGCGCCGCGCAAGGCAGGTGAACAGGATCGCGACCACGGCCAGCGACACGGCCAGCCCGCCCCCCAGGCCCAGCCCGAGCCGCGTGAGGACGTCTGCCCAGCGGCCCTTGTCGGGGTCTTCCAGGTGGATGCCCGCGCCGCGCAGCCGGGGAAAGTCGCGCACCGGCTTGCCGTCGACGACCATGGTTTCCTTGGTGAACTGGCGCACCGCCAAGGGCTCGGAATAGGTTTTCTCCGGGCGGGTCAGCACGGTGCCCTTGAGCAGTCCGTCGAGCGCCGACTGGACCGCTGGCGCATAGACCGGCGCGGCATCGGCCGCCGCCCCCGGCGCCGGGGGAAGCAGGGGCCGGTAATGCACCGAATCGAGCAGGCCGATCGTGACGAAGGCGGAGAGGACCACGGCCGAACACATGGCCGGCGTATCGCGGGCGACGCGCGCCCACGTGGCGCGCAGGTTGGGGCTGCGGCGCACGCGCCACGCGTAGGCCGCGGCGCCCAGCGCCATGAGCCACAGCGCGATATCGGTCCAGAGGAAGACGAACTTGGGCATGTCGGCTACTCGAATCTGACGCGGGGATCGGCCAGCGTGTAGGAAATGTCGGCCAGGATCAGCCCGACGATATAAAGCGCCGCGCCGAGGAACACCATGGCCCGCACGATCGAGAAGTCCTGTGCGTTGATCGCGTCGATGGTGTAGCTGCCCAGGCCGGGTATGCCGAAGAAGGATTCCGCGATCAGGCTGCCCATGAACAGGAGCGGCAAGGCGGCCACCGTGCTGGTCAGGATGGGCAGCATGGCATTGCGCAGCACGTGCCGGAACAGCACCACGCGCTCGGCCAGGCCCTTGGAACGGGCGGTACGCACGTAGTCCTTGCCGATTTCTTCCAGGAACAGGGTGCGATAGAAGCGCGCCTCCGGCCCCAGCCGCGACACAATGGCCACCAGCACCGGCAGCGCCAGGAACTTGACTGCGTCCAGCCCGCCGGAGAAGCCCGAGAACGGCACCAGCCGCAGCAGCTTCGCGAAGACCCATTGGCCCGCGATGATGTAGAACAGGCTGGAAATGGACAGCAGCAGCACGCAGAGCACGACGCCCCAGAAATCGAGCCGCGTGGCCCGGAAATACACGAGCGTCAGGGAAAAGACGATGCTGACGAAGAGCCCGAGGATAAAGGTGGGCACCGCCAGGGCCAGGCTGGGCCCCATGCGCGTCTGGATCTCGCGGCCGATGTCGCGGCCGCCGTCGGAGGCGCCGAAGTCCATGGCCAGCAGCGGCACGGAACGCTGATAGAACACCGTGTCGGTCAGCCGGGCGGCGCCCTGCGCCTGGCCATTGAAGAACAGCGGCTTGTCGTAGCCGCGCTCGGCCTTCCATTTTTCCACCGCTTCCTGGCTGACGCGCTGGCCGCCGATCGCCAGCCGCGCCATGTCATCGGGCGTGTTCACCGCGAAGAACAGGATGAAGGTGAAGAGGTTCACGCCGAGCAGGATCAGCACGCCGTACAACAACCGGCGGATCACGTAGCCGATCATGATTGATGCTCCTTGCCGACGCGCGGCACAAATGCCGTCTGGCGTTCACGCCGTTTCAGCGCCACCCAGGAAGGCCAGATCGCCAGCGCCAGCAACAATAGGAAGACGCCGATGGGCCACCATCTCGGGTAGTTCCATTCGTCGATTTTCTGCTGCCGCAGCGCCGGGTCGATCTTCATGTACTGGAGCGTGTTGCGCACCATCTGGGTCGGTTTCGCGTTGCCCACCCATTGCTGGTAGGCGCCTCCCGACATCGGGAAAAAGCCGAACATCCAGGGCGCGTCGCGCTGCACGATGGCCACCATTCTGGCGATCAACTGCTCCTTCTCGGGGCCGTCGTCCAGGAACTTCAGCTGCTCGAAAAGGCGGTCGTATTCGGGGCTGGCGTAGTTGGCGGCATTTTCGCCGCCGCCCTTGGCCTTGGCGTTGGGGCCGTACAGCAGGAACAGGAAGTTCTCGGCGTCGGGGTAATCGGCGTTCCAGCCCCACAGGAAGATCTGGGCGGAACCGCGCATCATCTTGTCCTGGAAGCGGTTGTAGTCGGTAGCGCGCACATCCAGCTGGACGCCGATCTTGGAAAGCTGCCGGCGCATCCAGTCGAATTGCGGATTGGAGCCGCCGCCCGACATCGAGTCGTAATACAGCACCAGCGGCGCGCCCGTCTTGGCGTTGCGCCCGTCGGGGTAGCCCGCCTCGGCCAGCAGGCGCTTGGCGACGTCCACGGACTTGCGCACGGGCTTGCCGTCCACCAGGTCGTAGACCACCGGGTTCACGCCTTCGGGAGGATCGCGGTAGCCCAGCACGCCCGGCGGCACCGGACCGTAGGCGACGGATGCCTGGCTGTTTTCGAACACCGCGACGTATTCTTCCCAGTCGAACGCGATGCTGATGGCCTGGCGCAGCTTGCGGTTCTTTTCCTGCTGGTCAGGCGTATCGCCCTTGCCCACCACCGGATCCAGCCAGTTGAAACCCATGTACCAGTTGGCGGTCTCGACCGTGGTGGGCAGCTTGATGCCGTGCTCGCGGTATAGCTGCGCCTTGTCCTGGCTGTCGCCCGCGGCGACCAGCATCGCGACGCCATACTCGCCGCGCTCGATCTGCGGCATGTCGTAGTAGCCCTGAATGAACTTTCCGGTGAGAGGGATGGCTTCCTTTTCGACGCTGAATTCCGCGCGGTCGATGAAAGGCGTGGGCTTGCCGCAATCCGCCAGCAGGCCCGCAGCCTTGTCGCCAGGCTCTCCTTCGCAGGGATAGGGTTCGCCGTGGTAGTTGGGGTTGCGGCCCAGCACGTGGCGGCGATTCTGCAGGGACTCCACCAGCATGTACGGGCCGGTGCCCACGGGCCAGGTATTGAACGACAGATCGTGCGCCGACATGCCGGGCTGGCTGTAGAAGCGGTCGGCCTCCCAGGGGATGGGCGCCGTGAAGGTCATGGCCAGCCAGTACTTGAACTGCGGGTACTTGCCGTTGACGCGGATGCGCAGCGTCTGCGGGTCAAGCGCCTGCACGCCGGTAAAGCCGTCAGGCTCGCGCAAGTCCAGCCAGGGCGGCGCGCCCGCGCCGCCCGGCACATCGCTGCGCAGCGCCTGGTCCCGCTGGCGCAGGCGTTCGCCGTATTCCTTCAGGCCCGCAATGTGCTCGGCCATCAGGGAGGAGATCGGCGACACCACGCGCGGGCTGGCCAGCCGCCGGATGGCGTAGACGTAGTCGTCGGCCGTGAGTTCGCGCGTGCCGGTGCGAGGGAAATCGGGAATGTAGTACTTGCCGTCCAGCTCGCCCGGCGCCAGCGGATAGTAGTCGTAGCTGCCGTCGGCCTTGCGGGCGAACGCCGGATGGGGCGCGAACCGCGAACCGGGCCGGAGCTTGATTTCGTAGACGCTCTGCGCGATCTGCTCGCCCGGCGTGTCGGCGGGCAGCGTGTTGCCCTGGGCGTCGAGGTAGACCGGCGGGTCGATCGATGCCGCCGCGCGCGGTACCAGTTCGTACGGACGCTTCAGATAGTGGTAACCGTAGAGCGTCTCGTAAATATTGTATGTATAGGGAGTTTCATCGCCGGAATAGGAGCTGGCCGGGTCCAGGTACTTCGGGGAGCGTTTGACGAAAGCGGAATACAGCGTGTTCTGGGCTTCGGCGCCGGACGGATAAGGACTGTTGATGGGGCTTTCCCGTGAGCAGCCCGTCAACGCCAGCAACAGCAGCATGGCCGTCGCCCAGAGCCGCTTCAATGCACGCATGGAAACCTTCCCTTCGAATCGTTGCGACAGAGGATAGCAAACACGGGGCCGGGCCAATACCCTGGCATCCCCTACGGCCGGCCGGGAATCAGCCGCATTGGCGCTGCCGCCAGCAGTCGTATCGCCACTTCCAGGGTTGCATGGCGCCTTGCTGCGCCCACAGGCCGCGGCCGGCGGCCTTGGCCTGGCGTTGCAGGTCCGGCATGGCCTTGTCGCGCAGGTAGTCGCCCCGCCGCG
The DNA here is from genome assembly GCF_900496965.1 of Achromobacter agilis. Lineage (GTDB taxonomy): Bacteria > Pseudomonadota > Gammaproteobacteria > Burkholderiales > Burkholderiaceae_B > Achromobacter > Achromobacter agilis. Next base: position 1,136 of record NZ_UFQB01000050.1, on the reverse strand, counting down.
CGGTATAGGCCCAGGCGTAGCCGGCCTCCACCTGCGCGCGGTTGGCGGAACGGCCGTCTTCCAGGATCACCGCGCACACGTCGCGGCCATACTGGTCCTGCTCGTAGCATTGGGCGGTGAGCGTCTTGCCCGCGACCAGCCCCGCCAGGTGCTTGCGCGAGGCCTCGGCATAGGGTTGCCCGGGCTGCTCGGCGCCGTGGCCTTCCTCGGGCGCGTCAATGCTGTCCATGCGGATCTTGCGCTGGCCGTCCGGCGCGCGCAGGGTGACGGTATCGCCATCGGCGACGTTGACGATCATGCCCGTCAGCGTATAGCTGCCTTGGGGTATGCCGCCGGCCAGGGCCGTACCCGGCCGGCCCTGGGCCGGGGTCTGGCTCTGGGCCGGAGGAGCAGGACGCTGCCCTTCCCGCCCCGAAGGCTGCAGCCAATTGACAATGGCGCCCGCCGCCGCAAGGATCAAGGCGACGATCAGGGCAGTCAGCTTGCTGCCACCAAAAGAGGGTTTGCCACGCACCGCCGGGCTCCAGGTAGGAAAACGCTCGCAGTGTGCCATAAGAAGAAGGGGGGAGCCCCCACGCTGCGCACGCTTTGCGTGCTTGCTGCCCCCCGAGGGGGCGGTCCCTCCTTGGGGCGGCCCGACGGAGGGACGAGCCCCCACGCTGCGCACGCTTTGCGTGCTTGCTGCCCCCAAGGGGGCGGTCCCTCCTTGGGGCGGCCCGACGGAGGGATGAGCCCCCACGCTGCGCACGCCCGTGCAATCGCTGACCCGCGTATCCCGGGCCCCCGACGTGGCTGGCGGCCCGGGAATCGAGCCCGGTGTCAGACACCCGGGGGCACTGGCCTCAATTCGTGTGGGTGTCTCGTACGGGTGTCAGACACCTGGATATCCACGCTGCGCACGGCCTCAGCCGCAAGACACTGCGTAAGCCCCAAAAGGCCGCCCGCGCGGCCGGCCTGGGGCGGGCGACGCAAGATCGTCCGCGGCCAAACCGTCGCCGGCTAAAACCCAAGCACACCAACCGCCCCGGCGGCCGAGGAATCAACGCCGCCCGAGCCGGGCGCGGCGGGGGACTGGGATGCGCGGGGCGTCGATAAGCCCGAGGGAATCCGAAGGCAGTCGCCGCAGGCGACAACGA
>NZ_UFQB01000053.1 GCF_900496965.1 Achromobacter agilis | reverse complement strand
AATAAAAGCCTGACGATGACCTACTTTCACAGACGTCCGTCCACTATCATCGGCGCAAAGTCGTTTCACTGTCCTGTTCGGGATGGGAAGGAGTGGGACCAACTCGCTATGGTCGTCAGGCGTAACTGGTTGAGCGGCTGCGATGAACGCAACAGCTCCAATCTTGGAAGAAACACAACGTGTGGGCGGATCAGAGGCAAGCTCGATGATCACGCGCACAGTGGGGTGTAATTGGTGTTGGCTGGCTGCTGACGGGGCAGCCAGATTTTGTATTGAACGACACTTGGAACGCTATACCACCAGGTCAATAACCATCAGTGTTATAGGATCAAGCCTCACGGGCAATTAGTATCGGTTAGCTTAACGCATTACTGCGCTTCCACACCCGACCTATCAACGTCCTGGTCTCGAACGACCCTTCAGGGGGATCAAGTCCCCGGGATACCTAATCTTCAGACGAGTTTCCCGCTTAGATGCCTTCAGCGGTTATCTCTTCCGTACTTAGCTACCCGGCAATGCCATTGGCATGACAACCGGTACACCAGAGGTACGTCCACTCCGGTCCTCTCGTACTAGGAGCAGGCTCCGTCAAGTATCCAACGCCCACGGCAGATAGGGACCAAACTGTCTCACGACGTTTTAAACCCAGCTCACGTACCTCTTTAAATGGCGAACAGCCATACCCTTGGGACCGGCTACAGCCCCAGGATGAGATGAGCCGACATCGAGGTGCCAAACACCGCCGTCGATATGAACTCTTGGGCGGTATCAGCCTGTTATCCCCAGAGTACCTTTTATCCGTTGAGCGATGGCCCTTCCATTCAGAACCACCGGATCACTATGTCCTGCTTTCGCACCTGTTCGACTTGTCAGTCTCACAGTCAAGCACGCTTATGCCATTGCACTATCAGCACGATTTCCGACCGTACCTAGCGTACCTTCGAACTCCTCCGTTACACTTTGGGAGGAGACCGCCCCAGTCAAACTGCCCACCATGCACTGTCCCCGATCCGGATAACGGACCAAGGTTAGAACCGCAAACAAACCAGGGTGGTATTTCAAGGATGGCTCCACGTGATCTAGCGACCACGCTTCAAAGCCTCCCACCTATCCTACACAGGCCGGTTCACAGATCAATGCAAAGCTACAGTAAAGGTTCATGGGGTCTTTCCGTCTAGCCGCGGGTAGATTGCATCATCACAAACACTTCAACTTCGCTGAGTCTCAGGAGGAGACAGTGTGGCCATCGTTACGCCATTCGTGCAGGTCGGAACTTACCCGACAAGGAATTTCGCTACCTTAGGACCGTTATAGTTACGGCCGCCGTTTACCGGGGCTTCGATCAAGAGCTTGCACCCCATCACTTAACCTTCCGGCACCGGGCAGGCGTCACACCCTATACGTCGACTTTCGTCTTTGCAGAGTGCTGTGTTTTTAATAAACAGTCGCAGCCACCGATTCTCTGCGACCCCATCATGCTAAGCGCGCAGGCGCTTCACACTACCGGGGTATACCTTCTCCCGAAGTTACGGTATCAATTTGCCGAGTTCCTTCTCCTGAGTTCTCTCAAGCGCCTTGGAATATTCATCCCGTCCACCTGTGTCGGTTTGCGGTACGGTCTCGTACAGCTGAAGCTTAGAGGCTTTTCTTGGAACCACTTCCAATCACTTCGCAAGCAATGCTCGCTCGTGCCACACCCTTGATTTACGCGCCCGGATTTGCCTAAGCGCCATCTTCGATGCGTCAACAGGGACATCCAACACCCTGATGATCTTCCGCGATCCGTCCCCCCATCGCACTGTACGACGGTGCTGGAATATTAACCAGCTTCCCATCAGCTACGCATCTCTGCCTCGCCTTAGGGGCCGACTCACCCTGCGCCGATGAACGTTGCGCAGGAAACCTTGGACTTACGGCGAGGGGGCTTTTCACCCCCTTTATCGCTACTCATGTCAGCATTCGCACTTCTGATACCTCCAGCAGCCTTCACAAGCCACCTTCGCAGGCTTACAGAACGCTCTCCTACCGCGTGCACTAAAAGTGCACACCCGCAGCTTCGGTTTATCGCTTAGCCCCGTTACATCTTCCGCGCAGGACGACTCGATCAGTGAGCTATTACGCTTTCTTTAAAGGATGGCTGCTTCTAAGCCAACCTCCTGACTGTCTATGCCTTCCCACTTCGTTTCCCACTTAGCGATAATTTGGGACCTTAGCTGGCGGTCTGGGTTGTTTCCCTCTTGAGTCCGGACGTTAGCACCCGGTGCTCTGTCTCCCAAGCTGTACTTGCGGGTATTCGGAGTTTGCCATAGTTTGGTAAGTCGCCATGACCCCCTAGCTATAACAGTGCTCTACCCCCCGCAGTAATACTTGAGGCACTACCTAAATAGTTTTCGGAGAGAACCAGCTATTTCCAGATTTGTTTAGCCTTTCACCCCTATCCACAGCTCATCCCCTAATTTTTCAACATTAGTGGGTTCGGTCCTCCAGCACGTGTTACCGTGCCTTCAACCTGGCCATGGATAGATCATCTGGTTTCGGGTCTACACCCAGCGACTGAATCGCCCTATTCGGACTCGCTTTCGCTACGGCTTCCCTATTCGGTTAACCTTGCCACTGAATGTAAGTCGCTGACCCATTATACAAAAGGTACGCAGTCACCCCACAAGGAGGCTCCTACTGTTTGTATGCATACGGTTTCAGGATCTATTTCACTCCCCTTCCGGGGTTCTTTTCGCCTTTCCCTCACGGTACTGGTTCACTATCGGTCGATCACGAGTATTTAGCCTTGGAGGATGGTCCCCCCATCTTCAAACAGGATTTCACGTGTCCCGCCCTACTTGTCTTACGCTTAGTTCCACAATCGAGATTTCGTCTACAGGGCTATCACCTGCTACGGCCGGGCTTTCCATCCCGTTCGACTATCTTGACTGCTAAAACGTAAAGGCTCTTCCGATTTCGCTCGCCACTACTTTCGGAATCTCGGTTGATTTCTTTTCCTCGAGCTACTGAGATGTTTCAGTTCACCCGGTTCGCTTCCACTGGCCTATGTATTCAGCCAGGGATACCGCATTGCTGCGGTGGGTTTCCCCATTCGGATATCTGCGGATCAAAGCTTGTTTGCCAGCTCCCCGCAGCTTTTCGCAGGCTACTACGTCCTTCATCGCCTGTGATCGCCAAGGCATCCACCATATGCACTTAGTCGCTTGATCCTATAACGCTGTAGGCTATAGGACCTGAGTATTAGCGTTTGTGCCGTTCATAAGTTTCAAAGCAGCCTGAAGCTCGCGCTTCAGTCTTGAGAACTTGGAACAAAATTAATGCAATCACAACCCGTACTTATCTTCTTCGGCTTGCGCCGAGTACTTGATAAGTACATTTCGTTGTGCTTCTTCCAGATTGTTAAAGAAC
>NZ_UFQB01000034.1 GCF_900496965.1 Achromobacter agilis | reverse complement strand
TCCACGTCGCGGCGGACGATGCGGCCGTGCGGGCCGGTGCCGGCCACGCCCAGCAGGTCCACGTGCCATTGCGAAGCCAGGCGGCGGGCCAGGGGGCTGGCGAAGAGGCGGCCGCCGGGGACCAGAGTGTTCGAGGCCGGCGCGGGCGCCGGCGCTTGCGGCGCGGGGCTGGCGGCAGGGGCTGCGGGCGCGGCGGCGGGCTGGGCGGGCGCGGCGGCAGCCCCGCTTTCCGCCAGGGCCTGCTCGATGGCGGACGCGTCTTCGCCCGCAGCCAGCAGCACGCCGATCACGGTATTGACCGGCACCGACGCGGCGCCGGCCGGCACCACGATGCGGCCCAGCACGCCGGCCTGTTCGGCATTGATTTCGACGATGGCCTTCTCGGTCTCGATTTCCGCCAGCGCATCGCCCACGGCAACCGCGTCGCCTTCTTTCTTGAGCCACTGGTGCAGCGTGCCGCCCGAGGTGTCGGCCGCTACGGAGGGGAGTTTGATAAGGTGTGCCACGTTGTTCGTCCTATTGTTCGGCGCCGGCCAGGTCCGGCCGGTAGGAGGCGGGGTCGTCGTATTCGACCAGTTCCAGCACGTTCCCTTCGGGGTCGCGGAAGAACGCCAGCCAGGTGCCGGGCCTGACTTCCATCGGGGCGGGCTGGCTGTCGAACACGACGCCCTTGGCTTCCAGATTGCGCACCAAGCCTGACAGGTCGTGCACGATGAAGGTCAGGTAGGTGGCGCCCTGGCGGTCCAGGATGGCAGCGCCGCGCGCGGCGGCCTCGGGCGCCACGGCGGGCTGCAGCAGCTTGATGCGTTCGCCGTAGGGCGTCTGCAGGCGCGCCACGTCGTAGCCGTGCCGCGTCAGGCCGGTGGCCTGCGCCTTGTCGGCGGGAACGGTTACGCGGTTGACGAGCTTCAGGCCGATCACGTCGGTGTAGAAGCCCAGCAGCGCGTCCAGGTCGGCGCAGCAGATGCCGACTTCCATCGGCACGGTCATTCGCAGGGGCGCGTTCATGCCTTTTCCCCCAGGTCGGCCAGCACGTCTTCCAGCCCGGCCACGACTTCCTCGGTGTCCGCGAACGCCGCGCGTTCCAGCACCTTGGAGATGCTGGGCGAGGCCTCGCCGCCGGTCACGCGCTTGATGGGCTGGTCGAGCCAGTCGAAGTAGCGGCGCTGGATCTCGTCGGCGAGCATGGCGCCGTAGGACGTGCCCCGGACGCCCTGTTCCACGATCAGCACGTTGTTGGTCTTCTGGATGCTGGCGCCGATGGTGTCCCAGTCCAGGCTGGCGCGGTCCAGGGTGCGCAGGTCGATGACCTCGGCGTCCACGCCCGCTTCTTCGGCGGCCTTGAGCGCGCGGCTGACCATCGACAGGTAGGTCAGGATGGTGACCTTGCCGCCGGTGCGGCACACGCGCGCCTTGCCGAACGGAATGGCGTAGTCCAGATCGCTGGCGGGCACCTGGCCCGACGAGGCGTACAGGTCCACGTGCTCGATCACCAGCACCGGGTCCTTGGAGGCCAGGGCGGTGTTCATCAGGCCGACGTATTCATAGGGCGTGGACGGCGCCACGATGCGCCAGCCCGGCGCGGTGGCGAAGATGCCGGCCGGGTCCATCGAATGCTGCGAGCCGTAGCCCGTGCCCATCGCGACCTTGGTGCGCAGGACGAAGGGCACGTCGATATCGCCGCCGAACATGTGGCGGGCCTTGCCGATTTGGTTGAAGATCTGGTCGGCCGCGACCCACATGAAGTCGGGGTACATGAATTCCACCACCGGCTTGTAGCGGCCGTCCATGGCCAGCCCGCCGCCCAGGCCGGCGAAGGCGTTCTCGGAGATGGGGGTGCCCAGCACGCGGTCGGGGTACTTGTCCTTCAGACCGCGCGTGGCGCCGTTGGTGCCGCCCTTCAGGCGGTGTACATCTTCGCCCAGCACGACCACGCCGCCGTCCGTTTCCATGCGGCGGTCCAGCACGTCGGCCACGGCGTCCACGAACTTGCGTTCGACGGACTCGCCCGCGTAGTCGGCGGCTTCCTGGTAGCGCAGGCCGGCCAGTTCCGAGCCGTCGCTGCGCAGGCCCACGTCGCGGAATCCCGGGCTGGGCCACAGCTCGGCGCGCACGCGGCGCTTGCCGCCGTCGGCGGCTTCCGTCAGGCGGCCGGACACGTCTTTCATCACGTCTTTGCAGCGCTGGCGCAGCGCGTCGACTTCAGCCTGCGAGATCAGCCCGCGGGCGATCATTTCGGCGGCGATACGGTCCAGCGGGTCGCGGCGGCGCCACTGCGCTTCCTCGTCCTTGCTGCGGTAGCCGAAGGCGCTGCCGGGGAAGGGGCCGTTCTGGTGGAAGAAGCGGTAGACGTCCACTTCGACGATGGTCGGGCCGTTGCCCGCGCGCATGTGCGCCACGGCCTCGGACATGGCCAGGTAGACCGCCAGCGGGTCCATGCCGTCCACTTGCCAGGACGGAATGTTGAAGGCCTGGCCGCGCGCGGACAGGCGCGGCTCGGCGGTGGATTCTTCCACCGTGGTGGACACGGCGTAGCGGTTGTTTTCGATGAAGAAGCACAGCGGCGTCTTCCAGGCCGCGGTCAGGTTCATGGTTTCCAGCACGGAGCCGATGTTCACCGCGCCGTCGCCGAAGTAGGTCACCGCCACGCGGTCGGTGCCCGCGTGCTTGTGGGCCCAGCCGGCGCCGGCCGCCAGCGGCACGCCGCCGCCGACGATAGCGTTGGTGCCCAGCGCGCCGGCTTCCAGCCAGCGCAGGTGCATGCTGCCGCCGCGGCCGCTGCAATAGCCCTGGGCCAGGCCCATGATCTCGGCCAGCGTCTTCTGCAGGACCTCGTCGATGGCGGGCGTGAGCGGGTTGCGCGGATCCAGGCCCAGCGGCGCGACGTGCTGCAGCGCCTTGGCGAGGAACTGATGGTGGCCGCGGTGCGAGCCGTTGATCTGGTCGCCGGCGCCCAGCGCCAGCACCGAGCCGACCGCGCCGCCTTCCTGGCCCACGGACGAATGCGCGGGGCCGTGCACCAGGCCCTCCGCGGCCAGGTCCAGCACGGCCTCTTCAAATGCGCGGATCCAATGCAGCTGGGTCAGCATGGAGCCCAGCAGGGCGGGATCCGCCTGTTGCCAGTCCTTGGCTTCGACCGTCAGTTGCCGCCAGGGCGCTTGGGAACCAAGCGGTTGGTAGGTGGCCATGAATGAATCTCCAGAATGTGGGTAAGCGTCAGTGCGTTAGAGGTAGCTGTAGCGGCTCCAGCCGCCGTCGGCCACCAAGGTGTGTCCGGTGATGTAGGCGGCCTGGCGCGAGGCCAGGAAAACCGCCAGGTCGGCCATCTCGGCCGGCTGCGCCAGGCGCCGCAGCGGCGTGCGCTGCTTGAGGCGTTCGGGGTCCAGGCGGCCACGCGCGGCCAGGTCGCGCACCAGGTCCGTTTCCACGTAGCCCGGCGCCAGCGCGTTCACGCGCACACCTGCGGGGCCCCATTCCACGGCCAGCGTTTCGGTTAGCAGCACGACCGCGCCCTTGGTGGCGCAATAGGCGGCGCGGTCGGGCGCGGCCACCACGCCGTACATGGAGGCCAGGTTGATGATGGCGCCCGAGCCGGCGGGCACCATGCGGCGGCCGGCGGCCTGGGCGCACAGGAAGACGCCGGTCAGGTTGATGTCGACGGCGCGGCGCCATTCGTCCACGCTGACGTCCAGCGTCGGCTTGTTGGCGGACACGCCGGCGTTGTTGACCAGCACGTCGATGCGGCCATAGGCCTGTTCGACCCGGGCGAAGGCGCGCTCGACGGCGTCGGCGTCGGTGACGGAGGCCTGGCAGGCCAGGGCCTCGGCGCCCAGCGCCGCGAGTCCGGCGACGGCTTCGTCCAGCGCGGCGGCGTCCATGTCCAGCAGCGCGATACGGGCGCCCTGGCGCGCGAACGCCTGCGCCGTGGCCAGGCCGATGCCCTTGGCGCCGCCGGTAATCACGACGGTTTGGCCGCGCAGCTCGGGATGGAGGGGTTCGTTGGTGTTGTCCACGATGTATGCCTGTAATGAGGGAGGGGCGCTTGCGCTCAGACCGCCAGCCATTCCTGGACGACGTCCTGGCGCTCATGCAGCTGCGCGGGCGGTCCTTCGAAAACGATGCGGCCGTGGCCCATCACGCTGACGCGGGTGGAAACCTTGAGCGCGATGGTCAGCTTCTGCTCCACCAGCACCACGGACACGCCGCGCTTGTGGATGTCGCGGATCACGTCGGCGATCACTTCCACGATCTTCGGGGCCAGGCCTTCGGTGGGTTCGTCGATCAGCATGATCTTGGGGTTGCCCAGCAGCGAGCGGCACATGGTCAGCATCTGCTGTTCGCCGCCGGACAGGTTGCCGGCCTTGGTGCCGCGGCGTTCCTTCAGGCGCGGGAAGTAATCGAACATCTGGTCCACCGACCAGAAGGGCGCGTCGCCGCGCTTGGGCTGCTCGCCCATGCGCAGGTTCTCGTCCACGGTCAGGTTGGCGAACACTTCGCGCTCTTCCGGCACGAAGCCCAGCCCGGCGCGGGCGATCTCGAACGGGCGTTTGTTGGTGATGTCGCGGCCTTCGATGGCGATGCTGCCGCCGGTCACGTCCACCAGCCCCATGATGCTCTTCATGGTGGTCGAGCGGCCCGCGCCGTTGCGGCCCAGCAGGCTCACGACTTCGCCGCGGCCGATCGACAGGTCGATGCCGTGCAGGATGTGGCTTTTGCCGTAATGGGCATGCACGCCGCGCAGGCTCAGCAGCGGGGCGGGTGTACTCATCGGGGTACTCATACCGTTTCCTCTCCCAGATAGGCTTCGCGCACACGGGCGTCGCTACGGATGTCGGCGGGCGTGCCGGTGGCGAGGATCTCGCCGTACACCAGCACGCTGATGCGGTCGGCCAGCGAGAACACCACCTGCATGTCGTGCTCCACGATCAGCAGGGTGCAGTCGCGGGTGACGTCCTTGATCAGCTCGACCGTGTAGTCCACTTCGTGCTGGGACATGCCGGCCATGGGCTCGTCCAGCAGGATGACCCTGGGGCGCGATGCCAGCGTCATGCCGATCTCCAGCGAACGCTGTTCCGAATAGTTGAGGTCGCCGGCGGCGGTGTCCTGCTTTCCCGCCAGCCGGACCTTCTCCAGCAGACGGTCCACGTCTTCGTTCACCGCGCGGTTGCGGGCGATGGGGCGCCAGAAGTTGTAGACCAGGCCATGCATGCGCAGCACCGCCAGGCGCAGGTTCTCGCGCACGGACAGGCGCGGGAAGACGTTGGTGATCTGGAACGAACGCGCCAGGCCCAGGCGGTTGATGCGCTCCGGCGCCAGGCCGCCGATCGGGCGCGACTGCAGGCTGATGTCGCCGGAGGTCGGCGCGAACGAGCCCGACATCAGATGGAACAGGGTGGACTTGCCGGCGCCGTTAGGGCCGATGACGGCGTGGCGCTCGCCGGCGTGCACCTTCAGGTTCACGCCGCGGATGATTTGCGCGTCGCCGAAAGACTTGCGCACGTCGGTCAGGGTCAGGATGTCGTGGCTCATTTCGCGGCCTCCAGCGAGGGTGCGGCTTCGGCGTCGTCGCGCCACAGGGCCAGCGCCCAGCGGCAGGCCGCGAGGCCCACGGCGAACAGCGCCAGCGGAACCAGCCAGGTGGACAGCGCCAGGGGCGCCCAATCCTGGCCGAACAGCGGGATGGGAGGCCAGCCCGCGCCGGGATTCATCTCGAGCAGGGAGCGGTAGTCGCGGGCGAACATGCGTTGCAGCATTTCCACCGTGAAGACCGTGGCGCAGGTCAGCAGCAGGCCCGCCGCCACCGACACGGCGGCGCGCGGCAGCCAGCGGGCCAGGCCGAGTTCGCGCAGCGCCTTGGCGGCGCGCTGCACCAGGCCGACCAGGCCGTCCGGCACGAACAGCATCACCAGCACGAAGAGAATCCCCTGGTACAACAGCCAGGACCGGGTGATGTCGGCCAGCGTCTGCGACAGGAATGTGAGGATGGAGGCGCCCAGCACGGGGCCCAGGAAGGCGTTGACGCCGCCGATGTAGGCGAACAGCACCGCATCGGTGGACAGCTTGACCTCGAACAGCACGTAGTTGCCGGCCTCGATGTTCAAGGCCTGCAGGCCGCCCGCGATGCCGGCGAACATGGCCGACAGCGCGAACACCATGGTCTTGAGCGTGTGCGGGCGGTAGCCCAGGTAGCGCAGGCGCTGGGCGTTTTCGCGCAGGCCCAGCGTCAGGCGGCCCAGCGGGGTGCGGGTCAGGCCGTACAGCGCCGCCAGCGACACCAGCACCCAGGCCAGCACCAGGAAGTACACCTCGATGTCGGAGCCGAATGTGAAGCCCCAGGCCGGCATGCGCATGGCGGACAGGCCCGCTTCGCCGCCGAACACGCCTTTCAGGTGCGGCGCGAGCGCGTGTAGCAGCTCGGCCAGCGCCAGCGTGATCATCGAGAAGTACACGCCGGCGCGCATGGTGGCGAACCAACCGGCGACCAGGCCGAACAGCAGGCCTGCCACGCCGCCGGCCAGCGGCATCAGGGGCGTGGGCAGCAGGCCCGCGCCGCCCAGCGCGTTCATGGCGTGGATGGTGGCGAACGTGCCCACGCCGAAGTACGCGGCGTGGCCGAAGGACAGCATGCCGCCCTGGCCGGCCAGCAGGTTGAAGGCGCAGGCGAACAGCGCGGCGATCAGCATTTGCACCGCCGCCACCAGCTGGCCCGGAGGCAGCAGCCAGGGCAGCGCGCACAGCGCGGCCACGCAAAGGATCAACAGGAGCGCGCCGGAAGCGCGACGGGTCTGGCTCATGCCTGTTCTCCCTTCAGGCCCGAGGGCTTGACCAGCAGCACCACCAGCATCAGCAGGAAGGGCAGGGTGGCCGCCAGGCTGGAAATCTTCACGGTCATCAGGCCGCCCACGCTCTCGGCCCATTCGCCGGCGCCGAACAGGCCGAACAGGGTGGCCAGGCTGGCGTCGATGCCCACCGAAAAGGAACTGATCAGGCCGATCAGCAGCGACGCGATCATCGCGCCTTCAAGCGAGCCTAGCCCGCCCACCACCACCACCACGAACACCAGCACGCCAAGTTCCAGCGCCATGTTCGGGTTGGTGGTGTAGAACGCGCCGGCCACCGCGCCGGCCAGGCCGGCCATGGCCGCGCCCACGCCGAACACGCTCATGAACACCAGCGGCACGTTGTGGCCCAGCGCCTCCGCCATGCGGGGGCGGTAGATGGCCGACCGCACCACGATGCCCACGCGGGTGCGCGACAGCAGCAGGTAGATAACGGCGAACATCGCCAGCGACACACCGCCCATCAGCAGGCGGTAAAACGGATAGTCCGCATCGAACACGCGGAAGGCGGCGAAGTTCAGGAATTGCGGCACCCGGTAGTCGACCGGGAAATCGCCGTAGAACAGCTTGATGAGCTCGGCCACGATGAATGCCAGGCCGAAGGTCACCAGCAGTTCCTGCGCATGGCCGAACTTGTGGACGCGGCGCAGGAAGAAGCGCTCCACGCCCATGCCCAGCACCCCGGCGATGACGGTGGCCAGCACCAGCGCCATCCAGAAACCCGTGACGGGCGTCAATGTATAGGCGGCGTACGCGCCTATCATGTAGAACGATGCGTGCGCGAAATTGAGCACGCCCATCATCCCGAAAATCAGTGTCAGGCCTGCCGACACCATGAATAGCAGCAGGCCGTAAATCACGCCGTTCAACAGCGAGACGGTAAAGTATTCCATGTCCGCTCCAGTATTCTTGCGCTAAGACGACGGACGTCTTGCGAGCGACTGCACACCTGGTTTTTCCGGCCCGCGCCGGGGTGCGCATAGTTGTTGTGGGCTTGACGCCGCCTTGGCGAGGTGCCTGGCGCCCGCCTTGCTCAGGTGTCACTTTGGCCAGGTGTCTGACACCCAACGAGACGCCCTGCGGTGAGGTGTCTGACACCCGACGAGATGCCCCTCAAACTTGAAGGGTTTCTCAGGGTGTCAGACACCAATGCGGCATCAATTCGGCCGCAGCATCTTGCAGGTCGCCTGGGCCGGGGCGGATACGTCGGCCGCGGCCAGCACCTTCACCGGTTCGAAGCCCATGTCGGTGCCGTCGGCCTTGTACTTGGCGTTCTTGCTGACCTTGGACACCACCATCGGCAGCTGCACCTGGTGGTCTTCGGCGCGCATGGTGTAGGTGCCTAGGGGCGAGGTGTACGTAACTTTTTCCAGGGCCTTGGCCAGTTCCGGCACGGACAGCTTGCCGTCCTGCGGCTTGACCTGCTTGAGCGCTTCGCCCAGGAAGGTGATGCCGATAACGGTCTGCGGTTCGGTGTAGCTGGGGTAGTGGCCGGTCTTGGACTTGTAGTCCTCGGCGAACTTGGCGCCTTCCTCGCCCGCGGCCTCGATGTTGTACGGGTGGGCGATGTAATGGCCCAGCGCGACGTCGCCGGCGTTGGCCAGGTTGCCCACCTGGTCCAGGAACACGGTGGCGAAGCGGACCTTGAGGCCGGCGGCCTGGGTGGCCTTCATCAGGAGCAGCAGGTCGTTGGACCAGTTGCCGGTGATCACGGTGTCGGGGCTGGACGAGCGGATGCGGGCCACATAGGGCGCGAAGTCCTGGATCTTGTTGACTTCGTGCAGCGTCTTGCCCACGACCTCATAGCCGTACTGCTTGGCGAAGCGCTCCGTGGCGCCTTCCATGTCCTGGCCCCAGGAGTAGTTCTGGTTGATGGCGTACACGCGCTTGCCCAGCGTGCCATCGGCGGACATGACCGAGGCCAGCGCCTTTACGCGCAGGTCGGCGTTGGTGGTGAAGCGGAAGTGGTAGAAGTGGCACTTCTGGCCGGTCAGCTCCAGCGCTTCGCCGCCCACGTTCAGGAATACGACCTCCTTGCCGGGATTGCGCAGGTTGTGCTTGCGGACGTCTTCGGTCAATTGGCCGGAGATGGCCGACGAGGATCCCTGCACCAGGATCTGCACGCCTTCGGCCGCCGCCGCGCGGAAACGATCGGACGCGCCGACCGGGCCGCCCTGATTGTCGAACTCGACCAGTTCCAGCGGCTGGCCGTTCCAGCCGCCGGCGGCGTTGATGCGGTCCAGCTCATATTTGACGGCGGCGCGGAACATCAGGCCGGTCGAGGCTTGCGGGCCCGACAGCGTTTCGATCAGGCCGATCTTGACGGGCGCGGCTTGGGCCGATGCGGCGATGCCGGCCAGGCACAGCAGGCCGGAAGTGAAAACAAACTTCATGAGTGTCTCCTCCGTGGGACGGGAGTGGGTGAGTCCGTGAATCATCAAGCGCGCTTACCGCGGCTCTTGTATGCCCAGGAATCGGGCAATTTCTGCGATCTGTCCTTCCAGCATGTACAGGCCCGGATGCGTGCGGCAGCCGCGTTCGGCGGCGGCGCGCAACAGGGGCGTGTCGACGCGGCTCATCACGGCGTCGGCGACGACCGTGCCGGCGGCCAGGGCATCCAGCTGGAAGGGCAGGGGATCGGTGTCGTTCAGGCCCAGCGAGGTCGCGTTGATGGCGATGTCGCAGGGTTCGGGGCAGGCGCTGGCCAGGCTGATGGCCAGGCCGGGATATTGGCGGGCGAGATGCTCGGCGAAGGACGCCGCCTTGCCGGCGCTGCGGTTGTACAGGCGCAGGCTGGCCGGGGCCGCGTCCGCGATGGCGCAGGCGATAGCCTTGCCCGCGCCGCCCAGGCCGGCCAGATAGACGTGGCGGCCGGCGGGATCGTGGCCCTGGCCGCGCAGGCCGGCCACGAAGCCCAGGCCGTCGAAGTTGCCGCCGGTAAGCATCCCATCCTTCAGGCGCACCGCGTTGACCGCGCCGCTCAGGCGGGCCGAGGGCGTCAGGGCATCGCACAGGGCGGTCGCGTTTTCCTTGTGAGGCACCGTCACCACGATGCCGCCCAGGTTGGCCAGCCCGCGGATGCCGGCGAACAGGCCGGGGAGGGCGTCGGGCGGCACATGGAACGGAACCATGACCGCGTCGGCGCCGCGTTCGCGCAGCAGCGCGTTGAGCCGCTGGGGCGTCTTGACGTGCGCGATCGGGTCCGCCGCAATCGCGAAAACGGTAGTGCTGCCGGTGATTTCCACCTGATTTGTCCCCTGCCGGTGCGGCGGCTGGCGCCGTGTATTGCTGACGCGCTTGCCTGAAAGCGCCACTTGATTTACGCTTTCGGAATAAGTTGTCAGTCAACTTTATTAAGTTGTCAGATAAATCATAGGGCAAGCGTTTTTCCCGTGTCAAGCGGCCGATTCAGGAGTTCAATCGGGATTGCGGCGTTCGCCGGGAAGCATGCCGGCCCGCAGGAAAAACGCTTCAGGAGACACAATGATTTCGTTTGAAGGGAAGGTTGCCGTCATCACCGGCGCGGGCAACGGGATCGGTTTGGCCACGGCGCGGCTGATGGCGGCCCATGGCGCCCGGCTAGTGCTGACCGACATCGAAAATTCGCGGCTGGAAGAGATCGCGGCCGAGCTGGACCCCAGCGGCCAGCGCGTCTACACGCGCGCCCTGGACGTGTCCACGTCCACGGAATGCGACCGCGTGTTCGAGGCGGCGGCCAGGCACTTCGGCGGGTTGGACCACCTGGTGCATTGCGCCGGCATCTACCCGGAACACCTGGTCAAGGACACTAGCGACGAATCCTGGCGCACGCTGATGCGCGTGAACCTGGACGGCACGTTCTACGTGTGCCGGGCGGCGCAGCGCCACCTGCGCCATGACGGATCCATCGTGCTGCTGACGTCGCTGGCGGCCCAGCGCGGCAGCTACGCGCACGCCGCGTATTCCGCGTCCAAGGGCGCGGTGCAGAGCTTCACGCGCAGCCTGGCCCTGGAGCTGGCGCCGCAGATCCGCGTGAACGCGGTCGCGCCCGGCATTATTGCCACGTCGATGACCCACGACCTGATCGGACAGAAGGGCGGGCAGCTGCTGGAAAGCACGCCGCTGCGCCGCTTCGGCACGGCCGAGGAAATCGCCGGATCGATCGCGTTCCTGTGCTCGCCGCTGGCCAGCTTCGTCACCGGCGAGGTCATGCAGGTCAACGGCGGTATCTACATCGCGTAAAGTCCGTGGCTGCGGTAGCCGTCGCCGCGATACGAATATTCCGATCAACAGAGTAGGCCGCGCGCTTGCGCGCGGCCAGCAGGTTCCAACGATTTACATGCAGCCTACCCAAGAACAGGATCCGCCGCGCGCCGCGCCCAAGAGTTCGCTTTCCGCGGCGCTGGGCGATGCGCTGGCGGAGCAGATACGCCAAGGGGCGCTCGCGCCCGGCGATCGCCTGCCCACGGAAAAGCAGCTGACCGAAACCTACTCGGTCAGCCGCGCCGTCGTGCGTGAAGCGCTGGCGCGCCTGAAGTCGGAAGGCCTGATCACGTCGCAGCAGGGCAGCGGCGTCTTCGTCGATCCGAACTTCCAGAAGAACGCGTTCCGCATTGCCGCGCCCACGCCCGGCGACAACCAGGACCTGGAGCACATCCTGGAACTGATGCTGTCCATCGAAGTCACGGCGGCCCGCTACGCGGCCCAGCGCCGCACCGACGCGGACCTGAAGAAGATGCGCCAGGCGCTGGTCGGCATGGAATACGCGCTGCTGAACGACAAGCTGGGCGACGAAGAGGACTACCAGTTCCATCAGGCCATCGTGCAGGCCACGCACAACCCGCACCTGGTGGCGCTGAACGACTACCTGGAAGCCAATGTCCGCCGGGTGATCCGCAGCGCGCGCAACAACACGGCGCGCATGTATGCCGAGCGCATGGCGGCGGTGCAGAGCGAGCACCAGGCCATCTTCGCCGCTATCGACGGCAGCGATCCGGACGCCGCAGGCCAGGCGGCCGAGCAGCACCTGCGCAACGCCGCGGACCGGCTGCGTCTCTTCCAGGCGGAGCGCCCCGCGCCTGTTTAGGGTGTTTTTGCTGCGGGGGGGGCAGAGCTCCGCGTTTGCGAATGTCAGGGTTCTTTAGCCGCCGAGGCTGCCCTGCGCCATTCCGATGCTCGCCCCACTGGGGCTGCGCTTCGGATGGCTCCGGGATCCTCGGCTGACAGCCGCGTCATGGGATGGTTTCTTGCCGCCGGGCCGCCCCAAGGCGAAAACGCCCCCTTGGGGGGCAGCAAGCCGAAGGCGTGGTTTTTTTTCCCGTTCATGGGCAGATGCCTCAAGAACTCCTACCTCATGCGTTTTCAGGCGAAGGTCTGCTCCATCTCCCGCCGGAACTGCACCGCCGTGGAGGTTTCGTCGAATTCGACGTCGCGCCAGCGGATGGCCTGCGATTGCCGCACCGGGTTCTTCAGCTTGACCTGGTGCGACAGCCCCAGCGGCAGGTAGCCGTCCGCCACCGAATCGCGCGCCGGCATCAGCCGACCGTACACCGTATAGCCGCCTTCACCGTCCAGGATCTGGCCGGCCGGCAGGTCGCGCTTGGCGGTGGCCACCACATCGCCGTGCCATCCGGCGGGCGCGCCGGTGGGTTCGCGCCGCAGGCCCACGCTGGCCACGCTGATACCCAGTTCCAGCCCGATCAGGTGATAGGGCTTGTACATGGCGGTGAAGTTACCGCTGGGGTCGGTGACCAGCCCGTACTCCTTGAAGCAGCGGCGCACGTAGTCGCTGTCAGCCGCCAGGGTGACGTAGACGCCCCAGCGCAGATCGCGGAACACCGGCCGGCCGTCGCGTTCCAGTGAGGAAATCACTTCCACCTGCCCGCGGTGGTGCAGGATGCCGCCGCTTTCGCGCGGGCGCAGCACCCGGGCCAGGTCGTCCACGCCGCAGGGCGGGAAATGCAGGCCGGAGGGCGAAGGCAGCAACCCCGTGGCATTGGACACCGCGGCCATCTCGATCGCGCTCTTGGTGCCGTCCAGGAAGCTGTTGAACATCTGCGCGTTGAAGTCGCCCGCCGCGACCATTTCGGCGGTGAAGCCGTAATACGGCCACACGGTGTCGGGCGTGGAGGTATGGAATTCCGGCAGGTACTTGGTGCCCTTGCCCGCGGCCATGACTTCAAAGCCGCTGGCGCGCGCCCAGTCCACCATTTCGCAGATCAGGGCGGGCTGGTCGCCATACGCCAGCGAATAGACGATGCCCGCTTCGCGCGCGCGGCGCGCCAGCAGGGGCCCGGCCAGCGCGTCGGCCTCGACGTTGACCATGATGATGTGCTTGCCGTGTTCGCAGCAGGCCAGCACATGGCTGATGCCCGCCGCCGCCTGCCCGGTGGCGTCGATGACGATGTCCACGTCGGGGCTGGCGATGATGGCGTAGGGATCGTCGCTGAAGTAGACCTTGCCGTTCTTCAGGGCGTCGGCGGTGCCGGTGGCATTGAGCGCGGTGGCCGGCCAGCCGACGCGGGTAAGCGCTGCCCGGGCGCGGTCAGGCACCAGGTCCGCCACCGCCACCAATCTCATGCCCGGCGTGCGCGGGGCCTGGCTCATGAACATCGCGCCGAACTTGCCGGCGCCCAGCAATGCAACACGCAAAGGCTTGTGATCGGCTTCTCGCTGCTTGAGCAGGCGGTGCAGATTCATGGCGCGGGCTCCTCCAGGTTGGTGTCAACAGGCCATGGGCAGGTACAGCAGCACAGAATAGCCCCAAATCATGGCGGCTGGACAGGATTCACTCGTCTGCCGTATACAGCTCGCCCGCCAGCACGTTGCGCCAGTTCTGCCAGGTGATGCGGGGGCGGTCCGCGACCTCCCGGTTGTAGGGCGCGTCGAACAGGATGTGCTTCCAGTGCGGCGTCACCGCGCCTTCGATCGCGGGTTTGTCGTCGATCAGCAGGTTGCCGTGCACCAGCGTCTTGTCTTTGGTCAGGATCAGCCGGTTGGTGGCGTCGCGTCCCAGGTGTTTTTCCACCCACAGGTATTTTTCCGCCACGCAATTTTCGAACTGGGACAGCGGTGAGGAGCAGATGCGCACGTCCATGCCCAACGCCAGCAGTTCTTTCACCGCCTCCAGGGCGCCGGGTACGGGGGGCAGGCCGCGGATGAAGCCGGGCGCGGTGTAGATGGCTTCGGCCATGCCGCGCAGCTCGGGGGCGTAGTCCTGGCGGATATAGAAGGACTTGCGGTCCTGGAACGCCACGGGCGGGATATCGGGATGGCGCGCGCGCCAGGCGTCGATGAAGGCGTGTTCGAAGTCGGCGAGCACGCCGTCTTGGTCCAGCAGGATGATCATGGCGATCCGGCGGTTATGGCGACCGTCCGATTGTGCCAGAGCGAAGGGTCAGGCAGGTTGCGGCCGGGACTGCGCCACGATGCGGTAGCGACTGCCGCCCGTCAGCGATTCGGACGCGACCAGCACCATGCGGTCATAGCGCCACAGCAGGGGCGCAGGCGCGTCGGCGGGCGGCTCGGGGCGGTCGATGTTGCGCAGCAGGGTGATGTGCGGACGGAAAGGGTGCGGCGGCGCACCCAGTCCGAACCCGGCCAGCCAATGCCATAACCCGTCATGGGCCGCCTGCAGGCCGGCGGGCGTGTCGCCGGGACCGGCCCAGAGGATGCGCTGGCGGCCGAAGACGCCGTAGCGGTCCAGCTCGATCTCTCCGGGCGCCAGACGCTTTTCAGGCGTGGCGGCGGCCAGTTCGTCCGCGAGCGCGGCATCCACCGGCCCCAGGAACGCCAGGGTCATGTGCAGGGTTTCCGTGCGCATCGCGCGTCCGCCGCAGCTGGGGCGCGCCTGTTCCGCCCAGGCCGCGAGCGATCCGGCCAGCGGGGGCGATGGCCACAGGGCGTAGAAGAGGCGGACGGTCGACATGCCGTGATTGTAGGGGCGCGACCGTGCGCTTCAACTCCCCGCGGTTTCTGGCCTGCGCCTGCGGGTAAGGCCCGTGTCGAAGCGTTCCACGCCGGGGCGGGCGGGGCGGTCGAACCGTTCGACGCCAGGCCGGGAAAAACGCTCCACGCGTGGGGGGCTTTCCGTCTTGGCCTGCACGCTCTGGGCGGCGGCCTGTTCGCGCTTGGCGATGAGTTCTTCGGCGCGCTGATGGTGCGGCGCCATCTTGCGGACCATCACCCGGCCGTCGCGCGGGAAATAGTTGATGCGGCGCGCGTGCACGTCGCCCAGGTCCTGCGCCTTGACGGGGATACCTTCCGTTTTCAGGTAGGTGAGCACGAACTGGCCGTTGCGCTCGCCGATGTTCATCTGCTGCATGGCGGAAAGCACTGCGCCGCCGCCGAACACCTTGGCTTCCAGCCGGTCGCGCACGGCGCCGGCCTTCAGCAATTCGTTGATCAGCACTTCCATGGCGAAGGCGCCATAACGCATGGTGGCCGAGGCGGGCGATTGCATGTCGCCTTCCGGCAACATGAAATGGTTCATGCCGCCCACGCCGGTCACGGGGTCGTGGATACAGGCGGCGACGCACGACCCCAGGACGGTCGAGATCATCAGGTCTTCGTCGGTGACGTAGTACTCGTTGGGCAGTACTTTCACCGCCTGACACTGGAACGCGCTATCGAAATAGTGGCGCGTTGCACGGGCTTCAAGACGGGCGGCCATGGGACGTGATAGGAGACAGGAGCGGCGAGTGGAGCACGAAGGGATGGATCGATGAAACGGTGTTTGTATCGAAATATGTAGAAAAATGTCGCTTTATTCTTGCATATCCAAGCGTCGAGTGGGAGAAATCCTGTGTAACCGCCGGCCGGACTCAGGAAGGCGTGGTGTGTCCCTTGTTTATTCGGGCTAGCGAGCCGCGGGCGCGCGCGCGCCCGCAGGGATGTATGCATCCAAGCATGCTACACAGGCGGACGGAAACCGTTCCCCGGATCACGGGGAGGAAGGGGGGCTATACGAAGCCTTTGGGCGGCCTCAGAAGCGCGTGCTGCGGGTAACCGACCAGCGGGCGGACAGCGCGCCCAGCGCGGCGGCCGCGATGACGGCGCCGATCAGCACTGCGGGGCCGGGCAGGTGCAGGGCGAATTCCGCCCCGTAGCTGCGGGCCAGCCCGACCAGCGCGTCGTTCAGGGGGGACAGCGCGATCGCCGCCACGCCGATGGACAGCAGCGCCGCCACGGCCCCCGAGAGCGCGCCCAGGTACAGGAAGGGGCGGCGCACGAAGGATTCGGTGGCGCCGACGAGCCGCGCCACGCCGATTTCCTCGCGCTGAGAGAGCGCCTGCATGCGCACGGTGTTGAAGACGGTGGCCAGCACGACGACGGCCACGCAGGCGGCCAGGAACCCCAGCCCGATGCGGGCGAAGCGCAGGATCGCTTCCAGCCGCTGGACCCAGGCGCTGTCGAGCTGCACCAGGTCTACGTGATTCCATTGCTTCCAGGCCGCCGCGAGCTTGTCGGCCCGCCCGGCCAGGTCTTCGCCGTCGGCCAGCGTGACGACCACCGCGTCCGGCAGCGGGTTGCCCGGCAGCACGGCCAGCGCCTGCTGCCAGGCCGGGTTCGCGCGCAGATCGGCCAGGGCATCTTCGCGGCCCACCACGCGCACGGCGCGGACATCCTGCCCATATTCGCCCTGGATGCGCTTGGCCACGTCGGCCGCGGCGCCGGCGGGAGCGTCCACGCGCATGAAAACGGTGACCTCCGGGGTGACGGACATTTCGCGCGCCACGGGCTGCACCGAGACCAGGATGGCGCTGCCCAGGAGCGGCAGAGCCAGCGCCAGGGCCATGACCAGCAGGTTGGCCAGCGAGGAGAACGGCTGCTTGACCAGGCGGCGCAGCGTAACCATCAACGCATAGCGGTGTTGCCGCAGCCAGGCGTTCATGCCGGTTCTCCCGGTTGGCCGTAGCCGGGCGCCGCGCGCACGGCGCCCGCGTCGGGCGTCTGGGCGCCATGGGAATCGGCGAATTTGCCCGGCTCGATGCGCAGGGTGCGGCTGGCATAGCCCGCCATCAGCTCCTGGTCGTGCGAGGCGATCAGCGTGGTGACGCCGACGCGATTGAAATCGCGGAAAACATTCATGATGCGCTGCGCGTTGTCATGGTCGAGGTTGGCGGTGGGCTCGTCCGCGATCAGGATCGCCGGCCGGTTCACGATGGCCCGCGCAATCGCCAGCCGCTGCTGCTCGCCGCCAGACAGCTCGATGGGATTCAGGTCTTCCTTGCCCGACAGGCCCACCTTGTCCAGCGCGGCGCGGGCGCGGGCGGCGGCCGAATTCCAGGCATGGCCGGTGACGGCCAGCGGCAGCATCACGTTTTCGAAAGCGCTGCGGTCGAACAGCAGGTGCGTGTCCTGAAGGATGACGCCGACTGCGCGCCGCAGGTACGGGCGCGCGCGCGCGGGCAGCTTGTCCAGCCGTTGGCCGTTGACCTGGATGGACCCCCGGCTGGCGGGCTCGAGCCCGCCGATCAGCTTGAGCAGGGTGGACTTGCCGGCGCCCGATGGCCCCGATACGAAAACGAACTCTCCCGCGCTTACGCGGAAGTTGATGTCGGCCAGAATATTGCGGCCGCGACCATACGATTTGAATACGTGCTGGAATTCGATCATGGCGGCAGTCAGATGAAGCCGCAATAGTAACTCGGGGACAGTAAGGTGGCCTAAGCAGACGGGGGGAGGTGGCGTGAAAATTTTCCGACCGGCGCTTGCCGCCTCCGCAGGGAGGCCTTGCCCCGGGGCGGCGCGGCGGCGGGGAAAACGTCCCTGTTTTCGCAGGGAAACAGCGTTTCATTTCATCCAGTGTCCCTATATTTCAAGGGAATTCCCGGATGCGCCGCCTGCGGCGCGGACGCTACCATCCGCCCCATGCGTCCGCCCAACCCGGCCAAGCGCAAATTCGCTTTATCCCACACGGAGAACACGATGAAAGTACTGAAACTCGCTGCAGTCGGCGCCGCCTTGTTCGCTGCCTCCGCGGCAGCCAACGCTGGCGCGACGTTCGACAACGTCAAGAAAAAAGGGTTTGTCCAGTGCGGGGTTTCAACCGGCATTCCGGGGTTCTCCATCGCTGACAGCAAGGGCGAATACAAGGGCATCGACGTGGACCTGTGCCGCGCCATCGCCTCGACCATGTTCGGCGACGCCACCAAGGTCAAGTTCACGCCCCTGAACACGCAGCAGCGCTTCACCGCGCTGCAGTCCGGCGAAGTCGACGTCCTGACCCGCAACACCACCGTCACGCTGACGCGCGACACGACGCTGGGCCTGATCGGCGTGGGCGTGAACTACTACGACAGCCAGGGCGTCATGGTGTCCAAGGACCTGGGCGTGAAGAGCGCCAAGGAACTCAACGGCGCCACGATCTGCGTGCAGCCCGGCACCACGACCGAGCTCAATCTGGCCGACTGGTTCCGCGGCCAGAAGATCGAATTCAAGCCGGTCGTGATCGACAAGTACGACGAAATCATCCGCGCCTTCTCGGCTGGCCGCTGCGATGCCTTCACGACCGACAAGTCGCAATTGGCCTCGACCCGCACGACGCTCGAGAACCCGGACAAGTTCATCATCCTGCCGGAAGACTTCTCCAAGGAGCCGCTGGGCCCCATGGTCCGCCAGGGCGACGAACAATGGTTCAACATCGTCCGCTGGTCGCTCAACGCCATGCTGGAAGCCGAGGAATACGGCATCACCAAGGCCAACGTCGAAGAAATGACCAAGAGCACCAACCCCAACATCCAGCGCATCCTGGGCGTGACCCCGGGCATGGGCAAGAACCTGGGCGTGGACGACAAGTGGGCGTATAACATCATCAAGAACGTGGGCAACTACGGCGAAAGCTTCGAAAACACGCTGGGCAAGAGCAGCGCGATGAAGCTGGAGCGTGGTCTGAACGCCTCTTACAAGCAAGGAGGCTTGATGTACGGCTGGCCGGTGCGCTAACGCGCGGCTGCCTGGTGAAACGGAGCCTGGCGCTCCGTTTTGCCTAGGGCCTGTTGACACCAGACGGAGCGTCGCACAGGCCCTAGCCCGCCTCGAGCGGGCGGCAGGAGTGGGTGGCTGGGCCTCGGGCCCCGCCACCGGATGTTCGACTTCTGTAGATTCATATGACGACTCCCAATAAAAACGCCCCGCTTTCGGCGCCTCCGCGGCGCCTGAACTGGAACGATCCCGGCGTACGCTCCGTGGTCTACCAGGTACTCGCGCTGAGCGCCGTTGCCTGGGCCGTGTGGTTCCTGGTTTCAAACACGCTGCACAATCTGTCCGTGCGCAACATCGCTACGGGCTTCGGCTTTCTTAGCCGAGAGGCCGGATTCGCGATCGGCGAAACCCCCATTTCGTATTCCCCTTCGGATGACTACGGGCGCGCCATTCTGGTCGGCCTGCTCAACACGCTGCGCGTGGCCGTTATCGGCATCGTGCTGGCGACGATACTGGGCACGCTGATCGGTATCGGCCGGCTGTCCAAGAACTGGCTGGTCTCCAAGGTCACTTCGTTCTACGTCGAGGTGATGCGCAACGTGCCGCTGCTGCTGCAGCTTTTCTTCTGGTACGCGCTCATCACGGAAAACATGCCGGGTCCGCGCCAGGCGCACAATCCGCTGCCAGGCGTCTTCATTTCCAACCGTGGCCTGAAAGTGCCGGCGCTGGAAGGGAATTCGCTGGACTGGATGCTCGGCGGGCTGGGCGTGGCCATCATCGCCATCATTGTCCTGGGCCACTGGGGCAAGAAGCGCCAGGAGGCCACCGGCCGAGTATTCCCGCTGGGCCGCGCGGCCATCGGCCTGCTCATCGGCATGCCCATCGGGGGTTGGTTGATCAGCGGCGCGTCGCTGACGCTCGACATGCCGGTGCTCAAGGGCTTCAACTTCTCGGGCGGCCTGACGCTGTCGCCGGAATTCGCGGCGCTGCTGGCTGGCCTGGTGATCTACACGTCGGCGTTCATCGCCGAGGTGGTCCGCTCGGGCATCCAGGCGGTGAACAACGGGCAGTGGGAGGCCGCGGGTTCCCTGGGGCTGCGCCGCAAGCAGGTGCTGCGTCTGGTGGTCCTGCCGCAGGCCTTGCGCGTCATCATTCCCCCGATGACCAGCCAGTACCTGAACCTGACCAAGAACAGCTCGCTGGCCGTGGCCATCGGCTACCCGGATATCGTGTCGGTGGTGAACACGACGCTGAACCAGACCGGGCAGGCCATCGAGGGCATCCTGATCATCATGGCCGCGTATCTCACGGTCAGCCTGTCGATCTCGATATTCATGAACTGGTACAACAAGCGCATCGCGCTGGTGGAGCGTTGATATGAGCAGCACTACGCATACCCCCACCGACGCCATGCCGCCGCCCAGCTCGCATGTGGGCCTCTGGGCGTGGCTCAAGTCGCGGCTGTTCTCATCGCCGCTGAACATCCTCATCACGGTGCTGCTGGCATGGTTCCTGCTCATGGCGGTGCCGGCGCTGGTGGAATGGGCCTTCATCAAGGCCGACTTCAACGCGACCAACGCCCAGGAATGCCGCGCCTCCGGCGGCGCCTGCTGGGCGTTCATCGTCGAGAAGCACCGCCTGATCCTGTTCGGCACCTATCCGTTCGACGAGCAGTGGCGCCCGCTGATCGCGACCATCATCCTCGTCGCGGTGATCGTCTGCAGCGGCATCCGCCGTTTCTGGAACTGGAAGCTCGCCATCATCTGGACCGTGGGCCTGACGGCCGTGGCGATCCTGATGTGGGGCGGCGTGCTCGGCCTCACGTACGTGGAAAACGCGCGCTGGGGCGGCTTGCCGCTCACGCTCATCCTGTCCACGTTCGGCATCGCCTTCGCGTTCCCGATCGGCGTGCTGCTGGCCCTGGGCCGGCGCTCGAAGATGCCCGCCATCAAGGCGCTGTGCGTCGTGTACATCGAGCTGATCCGCGGCGTGCCGCTGATCAGCCTGCTGTTCATGTCGTCGGTGATGCTGCCGCTGTTCCTGCCCGAGGGGTTCTCCATCGACAAGCTGCTGCGCGCGCAGATCGCGATCATCATGTTCGCCGCGGCGTACATCGCGGAAACGGTGCGCGGCGGCCTGCAGGCGATCCCGAAGGGCCAGTACGAAGGCGCCGATTCCCTGGGCCTGAGCTACTGGCAGCAGATGCGCAAGATCATCTTGCCGCAGGCGCTGAAGATCGTGATCCCGCCGCTGGTCAGCATTTTCATCGCCTTGTTCAAGGATACGTCGCTGGTGGTGATCATCGGCATTTTCGACCTGACGCTGGCGGCCAAGGCGGCCCTGTCCGACGCGGCATGGCGGGGCTTCGGGGTGGAGGCGTACCTGTTCATCTCGCTCATCTACTTCGTGTTCTGCTTTTCCATGTCCAAATACAGCCAAGCGCTGGAGAAACGCCTGGCCACCGGCCACGCACGCTAGCAACTTGCCGCGCGTTCGCCTCTGGCGGGCGCGCCCAGCGATATCTACGGGAGTACAGGCATGTCCAATGCCATCATCAGTCTGCAGGACGTGAACAAGTGGTACGGCCAATTCCACGTGTTGCGCAACATCAACCTGGAAGTGGCGCCCGGCGAACGCATCGTGGTGTGCGGGCCGTCCGGCTCGGGCAAGTCCACCATGATCCGCTGCATCAACCGCCTGGAAGAGCACCAGAAAGGCCACATCATCGTGGACGGCACGGAGCTCACCAATGACCTGAAGCACATCGAGACCATCCGCAAGGACGTCGGCATGGTGTTCCAGCACTTCAATCTGTTCCCCCACCTGACGGTGCTGGAGAACCTGACGCTGGGCCCCATGTGGGTGCTGAAGAAGCCGCGCGCGGAAGCCGAAGCCACCGCCATGAAGTATCTGGAGCGGGTGCGCATTCCCGAGCAGGCCGCGAAGTTTCCCGGCCAGCTGTCGGGCGGCCAGCAGCAGCGCGTGGCGATCGCGCGTTCCCTGTGCATGAACCCCAAGATCATGCTGTTCGATGAGCCCACCTCCGCACTGGACCCGGAAATGGTCAAGGAAGTGCTGGACGTCATGGTCAGCCTTGCCCAGGAAAGCGGCATGACCATGATTTGCGTGACCCACGAAATGGGCTTCGCGCGCAAGGTCGCCAACCGCGTGATCTTCATGGACCGGGGCGAGATCATCGAGCAGAACAGTCCGGACGAGTTCTTCGATAACCCGCAGAATGACCGGACCAAGCTCTTCCTGAGCCAGATCCTGCATTGATTCCGGCCTTGAGTTTCCAGGAACCCGCCGCCGGGGTTCAATGAACGAATCCCCACGAAGCGCTACGCCAAGTGGGGATTTTTTCCGACGCTACAGCGCCGCGGCACTGCCGAGAATGACCGTACTCTGGCTGGACAGCGTGCCGCCGTTGCCGTGCGCGAGCGCGGTGTGGCAGTCGGCGACCTGCCGCTCGCCGCATTCGCCGCGCAGCTGGCGGGTGGCTTCGATCAGCGCGAAGATGCCGTACATGCCGGGGTGACAGTACGACAGGCCGCCGCCGCTGGTGTTGACGGGCAGCTCGCCGCCGGGCGCGATGCGGCCGTTTTCGACGTAGCGACCGCCTTCGCCCTTGGGGCAAAAGCCCAGGTCTTCGAGAAAGAGCAAGGGCGTGATCGTGAAAGCATCGTAGAGCTGCAGGACGTCGATATCGCTCGCCGCCAGGCCGGCCATGCGATAGGCCTGGGCGCCGGACGCCACGGCGGCCGTGGCGGTGAGGTCGGGCATGGCGGAGATCGAGTAGTGTCCGAGCGCCTCGCCCACGCCCAGCACGTAGACGGGCGGGCGGCGCAGATCGCGCGCGCGCTCGGCATGGGTGAGAACGAGCGCGCCGCCGCCATCGGTGACCAGGCAACAGTCGCGCAGAGTGAGCGGCTCGCTGATCATGGGCGAGGCCAGGACCTCTTCGACGGTGAGCGGCCTTTTCTCCCAGGCGGCCGGATTGAGCAGTGCCCATTGGCGGGCGGCGACGGCGATGTCGGCGAGTTGCCGGCGGGTCGTGCCGTACTGGTGCATGTGGCGCGAGGCGGCCAGCGCGTAGGAGCTGGCGGTATACATGGGCCGGTAGGGGGCTTCGTGCGGATTGGGATCGGGCGCGGCGACGTTGGCCCGCCCCATGCTGCGCTGGGTGCTGCCGTAGGCGACGACAGCGACTTGGCACAGGCCGGCCTCAATGGCGGCTTGCGCTCGCGCGACCATGGTCATGAACGAGGCGCCTCCCATATTCGTGGCGTCGTGGTAGCGCGGCTGAATGCCGAGGTATTCGGCCAGCGCCAGCGTGGGCATGCGGCTTTGCGAGGTGGTGGCGAACAGCCCATCGACTTCGTCCAATTGCAGGCCGCAGTCGTCCAGCGCGCGCGCCGTGGCCTGCGCCATGAGGTCGATGGGGCCGAGGCCGGGAATGACCTTGCCCAGGTCGGATTCGGCTACGCCGACGATGGCGACGCTGCCGCGTTGCAGGGTGGCGTTCATGCGGACTCCTCGATATCGAAGACGGGATAGGGAGGGCTGCCGTCGGGCGGCGTATGCGCGCGCATGCGCACACGCATGCCTATGGCCGGTCGCCCGTCTACCTGGCTCATGAGGCGAAAGCCTTCGTCCAGGTCGATCAGGACGACGTTGTAGGGGGCCTGGTCGCGTGGATGCACGACCGTCACGGCGTGCACGGTGCCCAAGCCTGCGCTCAGCCGCCATTCGAGCGCGGGGTTGCCGGAGCCCGGGCCGAGTACGCGCGGCGGAAAGACTGCGCTGTCGGTGCGCGTATCGTACTGATAGGCCAGGTGTCCGGCCGACAGGTGGTGGCGGTAGGTCGCCAGGGGGGATTCCGGTTGCGTCATGGGGGGGTCTTCAAACGATGCGTTGTTCGCGCAGTCCGGCGATTTGTTCGGCGCTGTAGCCCAGGAGCGCGCTGAGCACGCTGTCCGTGCTGTCGCCCAGCCGTGGCGGCGGCAGGTCGTAGCGCGGCGGCGTGTCGCTCAGCCGCAGAGGGCTGGCGATGGTGGAAACCTGACCGTCGATGCCGGCGTGGGCGGGCCGGGGAATGTCCACGCGCAGGCCGCGGTGCACCACCTGGGGATCCTGGAACACTTGCTCGTAGTCGTTGATGCGGCCGCAGGGAACGCCGCTCGCCTCCAGCCTTTCGATCCAATCGGCGGCGGGCCGCGCCAGCATGCTGCGGGCCAGCTCGGGCACCAGGGTGTCGCGGCCCTGGATGCGTCCCGTGACTTTGGTCCAGCGCGCATCGGCGCCGAGGTCCGGGCGCTCGATGGCCGCGCAATAGCGTTGCCATTGATCGTCGTTGCCCACGGCTACGACGATCTCGCCGTCGGCCACCGCGAAGACCTGATAGGGCACCAGGCTGGCATGGGCATTGCCGTAGCGCTTGGGCAGCTTGCCATTGGCGAAGTACCCCGTCACCTGGTTGCCGCCCAGCGCCACGATGCAGTCGAGCAGCGCCATGTCGATGTACTGGCCCAAGCCGGAGACATCGCGGTGATTCAACGCAGCGAGGATGGCAATCGAGGCGTACATCCCGGTGATGACGTCGGCGATGGCGATGCCGGCTTTCTGCGGCCCGCCGCCGGGCAGGTCGTCGCGTTCGCCGGTAATGCTCATGAGGCCGCCGATGGCCTGGAAGACGAAGTCGTAGCCGGGCTTGCTGGCGCTGGGGCCCTCCTGTCCGTAGCCGGTGATGGAGCAATACACCAGGCGCGGGTTGATGGCGCGCAGGCTGGCGTAGTCCAGGCCATAGCGTTTGAGGTCACCGATCTTGTAGTTCTCGATGACCACATCGCTTTGCGCCGCCAGTTCCCGCACGATGCGCTGGCCCTCGGGCTTGGAGATGTCGAGGGTCAGCGACTTCTTGCCGCGGTTCGCGGCGGCATAGTAGGAAGAGTCGCGCGTATCCTGGCCTGCGCCGTCCCGGATCCAGGGCGGCCCCCAAGCGCGCGTGTCGTCGCCCGTGCCGGGGCGTTCGATCTTGATCACGTCCGCGCCCAGGTCGGCCAGGTTTTGCGTGCACCATGGGCCTGCCAGAATTCGCGAGAGATCCAGCACGCGGATATGGGAGAGAGCGCCGCGCGCCGGCGTATTGCTTGGTGTTGCCGTCATGCCTGCTCCTACTGGATGGTGATCTGTGCGTCGTTAACGACCTTGGCCCACTTGTCCATTTCCGCGTTGACGAAGCTCGCGTACTCGGGCTGCGTCATCGTTCCCGGCAGGGCGCCTTGCTGCGCGAACTGCTCCTGGATGGACGGAGAACGCAACGCGGCCAGGACGTCGCCGGATATCTTGGCGAGCAGCTTGGGATCCATGTTGCCCGGCGCGTACAGGCCGAACCAGGCCGTGGCCTCGAAACCCTTCACGCCCGCTTCGTCCATCGTCG
Organism: Achromobacter agilis; assembly: GCF_900496965.1. Lineage (GTDB taxonomy): Bacteria > Pseudomonadota > Gammaproteobacteria > Burkholderiales > Burkholderiaceae_B > Achromobacter > Achromobacter agilis. The sequence continues at coordinate 30,982 of NZ_UFQB01000034.1, read as the reverse complement.
GCACGTCTGGCAGGGCCGCGGAACGCGTCAGCGAGGTGACGGCCAAGGCGCGCAACTTGCCGGCCTTGATGTGCTGGAGCACTCCGGGAACGGAGTCGAACATGATCGGGATCTGGCCCCCCAGCAAGTCGTTCAGGGCCGGCGCGGCGCCCTTGTAGGGGATGTGGACCATGGACACGCCGGTCATGGACTTGAACAACTCACCGGACAGGTGGTTGGCGCCGCCGGTGCCCGCCGAACCGAAATTCACCTTGCCGGGATTGGCCTTGGCATAGGCGATCAGGTCGGCGACGCTGTTTATCTGATTGCGCGCGGCGAAGTCGGGGTTGACGACGAGCACGTTGGGCACTGCGGCCACCTGCGCGACCGCGGTGAAGTCCTTCCTGCTGTCGTAGCGCAGGTTCTTGTACAGCGCCGGGTTGATCACGTGATGGGTGGCGGTCACCATCAGCGTGTAGCCGTCGGCCGGCGTGCGGGCCAGCTGCTCGGAAAAGATCGTGCCACTCGCTCCGGGTTTGTTTTCGATCACCACGGGCTGTTTCCATTCCGTGCCCAGCGCGTTGCCCAGCATGCGGGCCAGGATGTCGGTGGTGCCGCCGGGCGGGAAGGGCACGACCAGGCGGACGGGATGATCGGGGAAGGCCTGGGCGCGCGCGCCCAGGGGTAAAAGGCACAGCACTCCCAGGCACAGGGAGGCTGCAGTGTGCAACCAGCGATTCATTGTTGTCTCCTCGATTGTTCTCGACCGGTATCCGCACGGCGGATACCGGAGGGCCTCAGCGGGGGAATTCCACCATCGCTTCGCCCGCTGCCACGGTCTCGCCGCGCTGATTGAGCACTTGCACGTCCAGCGTCGCCCAATGGCTTTTCTCAGTCTTGCGCGTGGCCGTGATCACCGCCAGCGGGGTGATCGTGTCGCCCGGCTTGACGGGTGCCTTCCAGCGCGTTTCCAGGCGGCGTTGCACGCCGCCGCGCTCATAGAGCCAGTCGGTCAGCATGCGCGTGATCACGCCGAAGTTGTTCATGCCGTGCATGATGATGCCGCCGAAGTTGGTGCGGCCGAAGTCGCCCTGCATGTAGTTGTCGTCCAGGTGCAGGGGGTTGTAGTCCAGCGAGGCTTCGCAGAAGGCGCGGATGGATTCGCGGGTGGGCGAGAAGGGCGCGCCTTCGATTTTCTGGCCGATCGCGAGCGAGTCGAATACTTGGGTCATCTTGAGTGCTCCTTACATGGGCCGGATAGTCCAGCCGCGGCCGGAGCAGATCACTTCGTTGTTCTGGTTGAAGAAGACGTTGTCGTGCACGACGAACAGGCGATCCTTGCGGATGAACTTGTCCAGCGCGCGGGCTTCCAGCCGGATGACGTCGCCCGGACGCGCCGGGATGTTGTAGCTCCAGGACTGACCGGCATTGACCGTGCCCGGGCTGCGCATCCAGTCGTCGGTGGGCGTGCAGGCGAACATCAGGAGGATGTGGATGGCTGGCGGCGCGATCAGGCCCTTATAGGGCGACTTCAGCGCATAGGCTTCGTCGAAGTACAGGGGATGCATGTCGTCGACGACGCGGCAGTACTTCTGAATGGCTTCCAGCGTCAGGGTGTAGGGAATGGTTTTGCGAGGCTCGCCAGGGACGATGTCGTCCCAGATCTTGCGCGTGGCGGCGTCTTTCCAGAAATCTGTCTCGAATGTGGTTTGAGTCATAGCCTTTCCAGGGCGGGTTATGGGGAAAAGGCGCATTGCCGGGCCCGGACTTGCGCGATACGGTCAGTCTGCTTATAATGACCGCTAAGCGGACATAAACATCCGCTATACGGTCATTCTGAGAGTTGGTTGCGGACGTGTCAAGCACGTATGCAGGAGCACCTATGGCAACGCCTGACAGCGAATCTTTCGTCCGCACTTTTGCGCGCGGACTCAAAATCATCGAAACCATGGGCCAGGGAGAGGCGCGCCAGACACTAGCCGACGTTGCGTCGGCCGTCGAATTGCCGCGCACGGCGGTGCGCCGCTTCTTGATGACGCTGGTCGAATTGTCTTTCGTGAAAAGCGACGGCAAGCACTACTGGCTCACGCCCAAGGTGCTGCGTCTGGGCCTGTCCTATCTGTACACGCTGCCCTTTTGGCGGCACTCGCAGCTGGCGCTTGAGGAACTGGGCGCGCGCATAGGCCAGTCTTGCGCGGTCTCGGTGCTGGACGAGGAAGACATCGTCTATGTGCAGCGCCTGCATACCAAGCGCATCCTGCCCATGAGCCCTTCGCTGGGCAGCCGCCTGCCGGCGCACGCGGTATCGATGGGCAGGGTCTTGTTGTCGGGCCTGGAAGACGAGGCTCTGCAAGGCTATCTGCAAGCGGCCAGGCTGAAAAGAATGACGGCCGCCACGGTCGTGGACACAGACAGGTTGCGCGAGGAGATTCTGCTGGCGCGCGAGCAGGGCTATGCCTGGGTGGACGGGGAACTGGACGATTCCATCGCCGGCCTGGCTGTACCGGTGCGCGATCAAGACGGCACCGTCGTGGCGGCCGTCAACGTCAGCCTGACGGCCGGCTCCTACGAGGAAGCGGCCGCGGTGGCGGAGTTTCTCCAGCCTTTACGGCAGACGGCGTCGCAATTGCGCGCGACGATGGTGGGCTTGCGCTAGCGCTCCCCGATTTTCCGACCCAGCGCTTAGCCGGGCCCTGCCCGCCATCCGTCCGAACTTTCACGAACCCGCCTCAGGCGGGTTTTTTTCGTCCATTCCGATTACGCTCGCCCGGATCACTTAAGCAATCCTTAACTATCGGCGAACGAGTTCTTGATTGTGCGGGCCGTCCGCGTAGCCCATCATAGGTTCACGCTGCCGGCCCGCACGGCGCTCCCCGGAACTCGACATAAGGTGTCTGCAACCATGGCCGATCTGGAATCCCGTCTCGACAGGCAATCCCCTGCCTACCAGCGCAACCGCGAACAAATGCTGGCGCTGCTGTCGGACCTGTCGCAGCTGGAGCAGCGGGCGGTGGACCGCTCGGCGCAGGCCGCGCCCGCGTTCCGCAAGCGCGGCAAGCTGCTTCCGCGGGAACGCCTGGAGGCGCTGATCGACGCGGGCAGTCCGTTCCTGGAGTTGATGAAGCTGGCCGGCTACTGCGGGATCGAGAACCCGGACCCCGCCACCAGCGTGCCGGGCGCAGCCATCATCGCGGGCGTCGGGCAGGTGTGCGGCGTGCAATGCATGATCGTCATCAACGATGCCGGCATCAGCGCGGGCGCGATGCAGGCCATGACGGCCCAGAAGGTGATGCGCTGCCAGGAGATCGCGCTGGCCAACCGCCTGCCTTTCATCCAGCTGGTCGAAAGCGCCGGGGGCAATCTGAAAAAGTACCGCGCAGAACGCTTCGTCCATGGCGGCGGCATGTTCTACAACCTGGCGAAACTGTCCGCCGCCGGCATTCCGGTGATATCCCTGGTGCACGGTTCGTCGACTGCCGGCGGCGCCTATTTGCCGGGCCTGTCCGACTACGTCGTCTTGGTGCGCAATCAGGCGCATGCCTTCCTGGCCGGTCCCGCGCTGTTGCAGGCCGCCACCGGTGAGATTGCCACGGAAGAAGAACTGGGCGGGGCGGCGATGCATGCATCGGTGTCGGGCCTGGCCGATTACGTGGCGGAAAACGACCGCGAGGCCATCATCCAGGTGCGCGGCATCGTGAGCGCGTTCGGATGGGCTGGGAAAGAAGACGCCCGCGCCGGTGCGCCGCCGCGGTATGAGGCTCAGGATCTGCTGGGCATCATGCCGGCCGACTACCGGGTGCCGGTGGACATGCGTGAAGTGATCGCGCGTTTGATCGACGGGTCCGACTTCCACGAGTTCAAACCCGACTACGGGGTGGCGACGGTTTGCGGCTACGGAGTGCTTCTTGGTACGCCGATAGGGCTGCTGACCAACAACGGTCCGCTCGATACGGCGGGATCCACCAAGGCCGCGCAGTTCATACAGCTGTGTTCGCAGTTGGGCAGGCCCATCGTGTTTCTGCAGAACATCACGGGGTTCGTTGTGGGGCGCGCGCACGAAGAGGCGGGCATGATCAAGCACGGCGCCAAGCTCATCCAGGCCTTGTCCAATGCAGGCGTGCCGCGCCTGACGGTGCTGTGCGGGGCCTCGTTCGGCGCCGGCAACTATGGCATGTGTGGACGCGCGTTCAAGCCGGATTTCCTGTTTTCCTGGCCGAATGCGAGGACCGCCGTGATGGGCGGCGAACAAGCCGCCATGACCATGCGGCGCGTGGCCGAGAACAGCGCCAGGCGTGCCGGCACGCTGCCCGATTCCGCCGCGTTGGAAGCGGAAAGCCGGGAAATCATCCGGACCTTCGACTTGCAGTCTTCCGCCGTGCATACCAGCAGCCTGTTGCTGGACGACGGCGTGATCGACCCGCGCGCTACCCGGGAAGTGTTGGGAGTGGCGCTGGCCGCATGCACGCGGTCGGCAAAGCGCGACGTTCATCCTATCCAGTTCGGCGTCGCAAGATTCTAACGAGGAGATTCCATGTTTACCCACGAGCACATCGCGTTGCAGGACGGCGTACGCCAGTTGATCGAGAAAGAGATCAACCCCTATCTGGACCAATGGGAGGAAGCGGAGATATTTCCCGCCCACGAAGTCTTCAAGAAACTTGGCAAGGCGGGGTACCTCGGCGTGAATAAGCCCGTCGAGTTTGGCGGGATGGGCCTGGACTATTCGTATGAGATTGCCTTCTGCGAGGCGATCGGTTCGGTGCGCGCCGGCGGCGTCGGCATGGCGATCGCGGTGCAGACGGATATGGCCACGCCGGCGCTGGCGCGTTTTGGTAATGACTCTGTGCGCGAACAGTTCCTGCGGCCTTCGATCGCCGGAGATTACGTGGCCTGCCTGGGCGTTTCCGAAACCGGCGCGGGCTCCGACGTCGCCTCGCTGAAGACGACCGCCCGCAAGGACGGCGACGACTATGTGATCAGCGGCTCCAAGATGTGGATCACGAACGCCACGCAAGCGGACTGGATGTGTCTGCTCGCCAACACCAGCGACGACAAGCCGCATCGGAACAAATCCCTGATCTGCCTGCCGCTGAAGCAGGAAAACGGCAAGCCCGTGGCCGGCGTGACGATGAGCAAGATCAAGAAGGTGGGCATGTGGTCCTCCGATACCGCGCAGGTGTTCTTCGACGAAGTCCGCGTGCCGCAGCGCTACCGCATCGGCGAAGAGGGCATGGGCTTCACCTACCAGATGCGCCAATTCCAGGAAGAGCGCCTGAGCGGCGCCACCCGGCGCGTGACGGCCCTGAGCGATGTGATCAACGACACCATCGACTACACGCGCCAGCGCCAGGTTTTCGGCAAGCCGCTGCTGGACAACCAAGCCGTCCATTTCCGGCTGGCGGAGCTGAAGACGGAGGTCGAGATGCTGCGGTCCCTGGTCTACCGCGCGGCGGGCGTGCACATGGGCGGAGGCGACATGACCGAGCTGGCTTCGATGGCCAAGCTCAAGGCAGGGCGCCTGTGCCGCGAGGTCACCGACTCGTGCTTGCAGTACTGGGGCGGCATGGGCTTCACCTGGGAGAACGCGGTGTCGCGCGCATGGCGCGATCTGCGCCTGATCTCCATCGGCGGCGGCGCCGACGAGATCATGCTCACCATCATTTGCAAGCACATGGGCATTCTGCCCTCGCGCGCAGTCTGACGCCGCAAGGATGGACATGATGAGATTCGATACCTTGCTCGTCGCCAACCGGGGAGAAATCGCGCTGCGGGTGATCCGGGCGGCGCGCAGCCTGGGCCTGCGAACGGTCGCGGTGTACTCGGACGCGGACGCGGAGTCCCGTCATGTCCGGGAGGCCGACCTGGCGGTGCATATCGGCGCCTCGCCGGCCCATGCCAGCTACCGCAATGTGGAGGCCATTCTCCGCGCCTGCGGCCAGAGTGGCGCCCAGGCAGTGCATCCGGGCTACGGCTTTCTGTCCGAGAACGCCGAGTTCGCCCGTGCCGTGGCGGAAGCCGGCCTGACGTTCGTGGGGCCGCCAGCCGAGGTCATCGCCCTGATGGGCAACAAGGCGCGCGCCAAAGAGGCGCTGCAACGCGCCGATGTGCCCACGGTGCCCGGCGCGCAAGGCATCTCCGACGACAGGGAACTGTCGGCGCGGGCGCGCGCCATCGGGTATCCAGTGCTGCTGAAGGCGGCCGCGGGCGGCGGAGGGCGCGGCATGCGGCTGGCGCACGACGATGCGGCGCTGGCGCAGGCGTTGCCGCTGGCCCGTTCCGAAGCGCTGGGGGCCTTCGGCTCGGATGAGCTGATCCTGGAGAAGGCGATCCTGGCGGCCCGCCATATCGAAATCCAGGTGCTGTGCGATGAACACGGCAATGTCCTGCACCTGGGAGAACGGGACTGCTCGCTGCAGCGGCGCTACCAGAAGCTGGTGGAAGAGAGCCCCTCGCCCGCCGTGCCGCCCGCGCTGCGCGAGCGCATGGGCGCCGTCGCGAGGCGGGCCTGCCAGGCCATCGGTTACGTGGGGGCGGGCACGCTGGAATTCCTGCTGGACGAGGCCGGCGATTTCTACTTCATGGAAATGAACACGCGGCTGCAGGTCGAGCACGGCGTGACCGAACTGGTTACCGGGATCGACCTGGTGCAGTGGCAGCTGAGGGTGGCCCAGGGCCAGCCGCTGGACTTCCGGCAGGAGGACGTGCAGCGACGTGGCCACGCGATGGAGCTGCGCGTCTGCGCGGAAGATCCCGCCTCGGGCTTCGTGCCGCAGGTCGGCTCGGTGCTCCGGTGGGTGCCGCCTTCCGGGCTGCGCGTCGATACGGCGCTGGAAGACGGCCTGGAGATCACGCCGCACTACGACTCGATGCTGGCCAAGTACCTGGCGTGGGGCGAAACGCGGGAGGAATGCATACGCAAGCTGACGCGGGCCTGCGAAGGCGGCAGCCTGCTGGGCGTGCGCTCCAACCTGCATTTCCTGGCGAAGGCGATCAACCATCCGGATTTTCTCGGTGGCGGCGTGACGACGAATTTCCTGGCCGGACAAGACATGGCGTCCGGGCACTGGCGGGCGGAGCCTTCAGAGCATGCGGTGGCCGCGGCGGCGCTGGCGCTGGCCGGCTGGCCCGTGGCCGGCGGCAGCGGCCTCGCCGCGGCAGGCGACGTGGCGCTGGATGATGTGTCCGACGGGAAGCCGAGGCTTCTGCGACTCTCGCGGGAGGCGGACGGCGGCGTGCTGGTGCGGGCTTGGGAAGGGCACGTTGCCGAAGGGGACGGCGCGCAGATCCGGGTCGGCGCCATGCATCGCCGCGAGGGCGACATGGTGCTGGTCGTGGACGGACTGCGGCGCAGCCTGCGCGTGGCCATGGCAGGGGCGGACGAGGCCTGGGTGCAGGACGGCGCCAGCGCCTGGCGCTTCTTGCGGGCCACGCGCTTTGCCGCTCGCGAGGACCAGCAGGCCGGGCAGGCTCGCCTGTTGCGGGCGCCGATGAGCGGAAGGGTGATCAGCGTCGACGTCCAGGACGGGGACAGCGTGACGGCGCAGCAGACCGTGCTGGTGCTGGAGTCCATGAAGATGGAAATGTCCATCGCCGCGGGCGCGGCGGGCGTAGTGGCGAAGCTGGCCGTTGCCGCGGGAGACCAGGTCAGCACGGGGCAGGCATTGATGGAGGTGCAGCAATGAGCGGGAACCACAGCGGGAATCCGGCGCGCCGGACGAAAGAGCGGGTGCATGTCGGATGCGCTTCGGGATTCTGGGGAGATTCCCAGATCGCGATTCCGCAACTGCTCACCGCCGAAAAACTGGACTACATCGTTTTCGACTACCTGGCGGAAACGACCATGTCCATCTTGCAGCGGGCCCGCATGCGCAACCCCGAACTGGGTTACGCGACCGACTTCGTCAACGTGCTCCGTCCGCATCTGAAGACCTTGCTGGAACGCGGGGTGCGGCTGGTGTCCAATGCCGGCGGCCTGAACCCGCAGGCGTGCCGCGACGCCATACTCGCCTTCGCCCGCGAACAAGGCCTGGCGCCGCGTATCGCCGTTGTCACCGGCGACGACGTGGCCGAGCTGCAGGCCGAGTTCACCGACGCGCAGGGGAGCGTGCTGTCCGACCTGGACGGATTCGGGCCCTTGCTGTCGGCCAATGCCTATCTGGGCGCCTATCCCATCGTCCAGGCGCTGGCGCTGGACGCGGATATCGTGATCACGGGGCGCGCGGTGGACAGCGCTTGCGCGCTGGCTGTGGCGATACACGAGTTCGACTGGTCGTTTTCAGAGTACGACAAGCTGGCCCAGGCTAGCCTGGCCGGGCACTTGATCGAATGCGGCCCGCAGGCGACAGGAGGCTTGTTCACCGATTGGGAGACCGTGCCGGACTGGGCGAACATCGGCTATCCGATCGTGGTGCTGGATTCGGATGGCGGCTTCGACCTGACCAAGCCGCCGAGCACGGGCGGCCTGGTGAGCCGCGCCACGGTGGCCGAGCAGCTACTGTATGAAATCGGCGACCCCGCGGCGTACGAGCTTCCCGACGTGGTCTGCGACCTGCGCCAGGTTTCCATTCGCGAGACCGGCCCCGACCGGGTGCGCGTGGAGGGCGCGCGCGGACGGGCGCCTTCCACGCGATACAAGATCACCGCGACCGGGCTTTCGGGCTACCAGATCGGCATCATGATGGCCATCCGCGGGCAGCGGGCGCGCGCAAAAGCTCTGCGCACCGCCGATGAACTGCTGCGGCGCACGCGCAAGCTGCTCGCATTGCACGGCCTGCCGGACTACGCCTCTACCGTCGTGGAGTTGCTGGGCGCCGAAGCCATGTACGGCGGCAACGCGCGCGAGAACGACAGCCGCGAGGTGATCCTCCGCATCGCCGCGGCTCACGCCGAGCGCAAGGGCCTGGAGTTTCTGCAGAAAGAGTCCGCTTCGGCGGGAACGTCGATGGGGCCGGGTACGCGCAGCCACTTCGGCGGCCGCTCCGACATCCAGGCCATCATCAAGACGGGATCGTTCTACATCGCCAAACAGTGCGTGCCCGTCTGGCTCGACTGCGGCGACCTGCATGCCGAGGTTGCCGTGCCGGAGAACGGCGACGACGGCGCACACATTCCACCAGCGGCCCGGCAAGCCCATGCGCCGGTGCCGGCGAGCCCGGACGGCACTCAGCGGGTACCGCTTTCGAGGCTGGCCTACGCCCGCAGCGGCGACAAGGGAGACGATTCGAATATCGGCGTTATCGCGCGCTCCGAGGCTTACTGGCCCGTGCTGTTGCGCGAACTGACGGCCGAGCGGGTGCGGGAGTACTTCAGCCACCTGGTGCAGGGCGAGGTGTCGCGTTTCGAGCTGCCGGGTACGGCGGCGGTCAATTTCGTGCTGCGGCGCGCGCTGGGAGGCGGCGGTTCGTCCAGCCTGCGCTCGGATCCCTTGGGCAAGTCATATGCCCAGATGCTGTTGGACCTGGAAATTCCTTGTCCCGGCGAAATCCTGCGATAGCGGGAGTGAAAGGATGGGAGGAGACTACAAATGGAACAGACCCGCAGGGCATTCATTCAATTGGCCGGGGCCGGCGCGCTGCTGGCGGCTTGCGGCGGAGCCCGCGCACAGGCGCTGGACAAGACGGTCCACGTGACCGTGGCGTACGGTGCGGGAGGGGCGACCGACACCATCATCCGCTATGTCGCGGACAAGATACGAGAGAAGGTGGGCAGCCCGATCATTATCGAGAACCGGCCGGGCGCCGACGGCAATATCGCCGCCGAGTACGTTCTGAGGCAATCCGGCGACGGATACAACCTGCTGGTGTCCGGGCCGTCCACGCATGCGGCCAATGCAAGCATCTACAAATCGCTGCCTTACGACCCCGAGCGCGACTTCACCCCGTTGACGACGTTGGCGACCGCGCCGTATTTCCTGGTGGTCAACCCGCAGCGCGTGAAGGCGGAAACCCTGCAAGCGTTCATTGCTACCGCGCGGGCGTCCAAGGCCAGCCTGAGCTTCGCCAGCGCCAATGTCGGCGGACGCATCGCCGGCGAACGCTTTCGCGCCCTGTCGGGGATCAATGCGGTGAATGTTCCGTATCGCGCCAGCACCCAGGCCATGACGGATCTGCTGGGCGGCCAGTATGACTTCTATTTTTGCGACGCCGTAACCGCCACTCCCCAATTGCGTGCCGGCAAAATCCGCGCCCTGGCGGTGTCCACCGCCACCCGCGTGCCCGCCTTTCCGGACGTGCCCACCGTGGCGGAACTCGGCTACCCGGGCTTTGATGTGTCGTCCTGGATCGCGATCTGGGCGGCGGCCTCGACGCCGCCCGCGGTTTCGCAGCGGCTGGCGGCGTGGATCAACGGCGCGCTCGACAACCCCGACGGCCGCCGCTTCCTGACTGACCGCGCCTTGCTGCCGCAGCCCGGGTCGCCCGAGGATCTGCGGGCCATCCAGCAGCGCGACACGGTGGAGTGGGGGAAAGTGATTGTGGCCGCCGGCATGCAGCAGCGGTAGCCGCGGGCGCGCCGGAAGACGGGTCAGGAGGGGACGAAGAGTTCGCTGAGCTTGCGGGCGCCGTCCGGATTGTCGCCTGCGCGCATGTAGAGGTGGTAGCTGGCGGAGGGCAGGGTGGGCAAGCCAAGCTCTTCCCCCACCACTTTGAGGCCGGGGGTGAGCATCTCGATGGTGCGCGGGGTAATGCCCAGGCCGGCCCGCAAGGCGGCGCGCACGCCGGCCAGGGTAGGGGTCTGGAAGGCATTGCGCCAGGGACGGTTCTCTTGGTCCAGGCGGTTCAGCGCCATGCGCCGGAAGACGCAGGGGGAGTCCACCAGCACCAAAGGCAATGGGAGATTTTGCTGATGATGGAAATGCGTGCCCGAAATCCAGACCACGGGCGAGGTCCGAAACGTGATGCGGGGGAACTCGTCGAATTGTTCGAGCTCGAGGAGCAGGTCGATGTCGCCGCGGCGCAGCGCCGATGCCAGCCAGCGGCTGCGGTTGACCTGAATTTCGATGCGCATGCCGGGATAGGTGCGCGCGCAGAGCGCCAGGTAGTCGGGCAGGATCGTGTCCACGGCGTCGGCGCATACGCCTATGCGTGTCGGCGCGTCGAAGACGCTTTTGTTCATTGCGCGGCAGGTTTCGTCATTCAGCGCAAGCATGCGCCGCGCATATTCGCGCAGGCGCACGCCTTGTTCGGTAAGGCGCTTGTGCCGTCCCACGCGCACCAGCAGTTTGCAATCCAGCAGCCGCTCGAGCCGCTGCATCTGTTGCGAGACCGCGGCCTGGGTGCGGAATACCTGGTCGGCGGCGCCCGCGAAGTTCTCGCGGTCGGCCACCGCCAGGAATGTCCTGAGCAAACCTATGTCCAGATCGCGCACCGCCATGAGAGTTCCTTGTGTGCCAGCGTACGCGGACGATTATCCGGGGCCGTGGGCGTCGGACACAAGCCCAGCCTTTCCCCAAGTCCATGGAGACAACCGTGAATTCCGCTATCGATCCGAATCCCTTGCACAGCGTGTATGACGGCCTGCGCGTGCTTGATCTGTCGCAGGGCATCGCGGGGCCGTATTGCGCGCAGATCCTGGGCCAGATGGGCGCGCAGGTGACGAAGGTAGAACCGTTCCACGGCGACTGGGGACGGACGATGGGCGTGCCGCGCGAAGGATTCAGCGCGATCGCCCTGGCCTTCAATCGGGGCAAACGCAGCCTCGCGCTGGATGCCCAGGCCGACTCCGGCCGTGAGGTCCTGCATCGGCTGGCGGCGCGGGCCGACGTGGTGGTGCAAAGCTTCCGCCCCGGCGTGGCCGACCGGCTGGGCGTGGGTTATGCCGCGCTGCGCGAAATCAATCCGCGCCTGGTGTACGCGTCGATCTCGGGGTTTGGCCTGTCGGGTCCTTATGTCGACCGTCCAGGCACCGACTCCGTCGTGCAGGCGTTGACAGGCCTGACCACCGCCAATTGCGATGGCGCGGGGTTGCCCCAGCGGGTAAAGCCGTTCATCGGCGACCTGTCCTGTGGCGTCTACACCGCCAATGCAATCGGAGGGGCGCTGTTCGCTCGCGAACGCGGGCGTTCGGGCGCACACATCGACGTCAGCTTGCTGGCCACCATGGCTGCATTGCAGAACAGCTCGTTGATCGACCATGCATTGCGCCGGGGAGAGCCCGCCACCAGCGTCACGTATCCGCAGGGGATCTTCAGCACGGCGGACGGCTATGTGCTGGTGTTCGCCATGAACAATGCGATGTTCGCGGCGATCTGCCGGGTGATCGGGCGGAGCGACTGGCTGGCGGATCCGCGCATGGACACGCCGCAGCACCGCATACAGGTAGGCGAGGAGATCAACAAAGGGGTGGCGCAGGCCCTGCGCTCGCGCCCTACCGCATATTGGACGAATCGCTTCCGCGAGAACGACATCCTGTATGGCGAAGTCAAGGATTACGACCAATTCCAGGAGGACGAACAGGTGCGGCACCTGGGCCTGGTGCAGACGCTGAGTCAGCCCGGCCTGGGCGATGTGCCGTTCGTCGGTCTGCCGGGGGCGCATTCCGCGAGCGGACCTGCCGACGGGCGCGTGCCTGCGGTGGGCGAGGATACGCAGGCGGTGCTTCTGGAACTGGATTACTCGCCGGGCGACATCATCGCGCTGGCGCAGGAAGGGATTATTCAACTGGCGGCTCCGGCCGCTGCGGCGCACTGAAGGAGCGGTAACCATGAATCTGGCGCAATCTAACGACGCGGCGGATGCGCCGCTGCTGACTCGCCGGGACGGCGCGGTTTTCCACGTCGTCCTGAATCGGCCCGAGACGCGCAATCCACTGGGCGCGGAAATGGTCGAGCGTCTGGAAGACGCGCTGAGCCAAGCTGAGTCCGACGTCACCGTGAGGGTGCTGGCCGTCAGCGCGGCCGGGCCGGCGTTCAGCGCGGGCGGCAATCTGGGCAATATCGCGGACCGGATCGCCGCGCAGCCGGAGGCCGACGGCCAGGATCCGGTCGCCATGGGCAACCGGCGCTATGGAAGGTTCCTTGAGCGTTTCGCCGGCAGCCCCAAGATCACCGTGGTGCTGGCGCAGGGGGCCGCCATGGGCGGCGGCGCCGGCCTGGTCTGCGCGGCCGACCTGGCCGCCGGTTCGCGTGGCTCGCGTTTTGGCTTTCCCGAAGTATCGATCGGATTGGTGCCAGCGCAAATTCTGCCCTTCGTCGCTGCCCGCATCGGGCTGCAGGCTGCCCGGCGGATGATGCTGACCGGCGAACGGATAGACGCTGACGCGGCGCGCGCCATCGGCTTGCTGGATTATGTGTTCGATGCCGGCCAGGACTGGGAGGATGGGGTCGCCGGCCTGCTGCGGCGCTGTGTGGATGCCGCGCCGCGCGCTGCCGGACAGACCAAGCATATGCTGCGAGGGCTGTTTGGCCAGCAGCGCTGGCACGAGGAGGAGCTGGGGGCTTATCTGGATTCGGCATCGCGTTCCTTCGCCAGCCAGTTGCGCACCGAGGCGATCGAGGGCGTCGCGGCAGCCAAGGCCAAGCGGCGGCCGGATTGGGACGCCGTTTCTTAGGGCCCGGCCGCCCGTGTCTGACACCCCCCAGCCGCCCGTGTCTGACACCCTTACGAGACGGTGGCACGAATTGAGCCGGCGTTTCCCGGGTGTCAGACACCCATTGTCCCGGTTGCCGCAGCTCGGTTCGTGTCAGACACCCTCTGGGGTATCGATAAAGCTTGGGAACTCAACTCCCCTGGGTGTCAGACACAAGCAGCGGAGGATTTTCCTGGTTTCTCTTTGTTACGCTCTTGCCCGCCCTGCGGTATGCTACTGACCGCTATTGATACGAGCGAGGAGAACACCACATGAAGCCTACCCCCCGCAGCGCCATGCGCCGCGCCCTGCTGCAAGGCGCCGTTGCGCTGGCCGCAACCCTGCCTTTCGGCGCGCCTGCCCTGGCGCAAGCCACTGATTTCCCGACCAAGCCGCTGCGCTTCGTCGTGCCTTACCCGCCCGGCGGCCCGCTGGACACCATGGCCCGCATGCTGGCCGAGAAGGTGCGCGGTTCCCTGGGCCAGCCCGTCATCGTGGAAAACCGCTCGGGCGCGGGCGGCAATATCGGGGCCGACCTCGTGGCGAAGGCGCCGGCCGACGGCTATACGCTGGTGATGGGCGCAGTCGCGACCCACGCGATCAACCCCTGGCTGTTCGCCAACCTGCCGTACGACCCGGTGAAGGACTTCGCGCCGGTCACGATCGTGGCCTCGGTGCCCAACGTGCTGGTGATGAACGTCGAGTTCGCCGAGAAGAACAAGATCGAAAAGCTGTCCGACCTGATCGATTACGCGAAGAAGAACCCCGGCAAGCTGAACTACGGTTCGGGTGGGAACGGCAGCGCCGGCCATCTGTCGGGCGAACTGCTGAAGGCGCGGGCCGACATCAAGGTCGAGCACATCCCCTACCAGGGCGCCGCTCCCGCCCAGCTGGCGCTGCTGTCGGGCCAGTCGGACTTCATGTTCGACAACCTGGCGGCCTCGGCTCCGCTGATCAAGGACGGCAAGGTGAAGGCGCTGGCCGTCACCACCGCCAAGCGTTCCTCGCTGCTGGCCAACGTGCCGACGGTCGAGGAATCGGGCATCAAGGGCTTCGACCTGGGCACCTGGTTCGGCGTGTTCACCACGGGCGGCACGCCCGCTCCGGTGGTCGCCAAGCTGAACAAGGCCTACTCGGACGCGATGCAGCAACCCGACGTGAAGCAGCGCCTGCTGACGATGGGTTCGGAAGCGGCGCCGATGACGCCCGAGGCTTTCGCCGAGTTCGTCAAGGGCGAGAAGGCGAAGTACCAGGAAATCGTGAAGATCTCCGGCGCCAGCTTGAATTAAGCGCTGTCGCTCCACGGGCGGCCGCCGCAAGGCGGGCCGCCTTTTTTTTGTCCGCCACCTTCGTTCGCGCGGCCGATGGCCTATGCTGGCGAATCCCTTCCGCCACGAGGCCGCCATGCAATTCTCCGCCGCCATCCCCATCCTGCGCATCTTCTCGGTGGAGAAGGCGCGGGAGTTCTATCTGGATTTCCTGGGCTTCGAGTGGGACTGGGAACACCGCTACGAAGCGGGCATGCCGCTGTACGCGCAGGTGCACCGCGGCGATCTGGTGCTGCATCTGAGCGAGCATCATGGCGACGCCACGCCCGGGTCGGCGGTGTTCGTGCGGATGCGGGGCGTCGATGCCTTCCACGCCGAGGTGAACGCCAAGGGCTACGGCTATATGCGGCCCGGCGTGGAAGACATGCCCTGGGGCCGCGTGATGGCGGTGCTGGATCCGTTCGGCAACCGCCTCAGCTTCTGCGAACCGGAAGACTAGACACCCAGATACCGCTGCGCCAATTCCGGCTGCGCGCTGAGTTCGGCGGGGCTGCCCAGCCACACGACGCGGCCTTTTTCCAGCACGTGATGGCGGTCCACCAGCGTGGCCATCTCTTTCAGGTTCTTGTCGATCACCAGGATGGTCTGTCCTTCCTCCTTCAGGCGGCGCAGGCAGTTCCAGATTTCCTGCCGGATCAAGGGCGCCAGACCCTCGGTGGCTTCGTCCAGGACGAGCAGGCGCGGATTGATGAGGAGTGCCCGGCCCACGGCCAGCATCTGCTGTTCGCCGCCGGACAATGTGCGGGCGGATTGCGAGCGGCGCTCCTTCAGGCGCGGGAACAGCTCGAATACGCGCGCCAGGTTCCAGCCCGCCCGCGTGTTGCGGGCGGTGGCGACGAGGTTTTCCTCCACCGACAGCGAACCGAACACGCGGCGGCCTTCGGGCACCAGTCCGATGCCCAGCTGCGCGATGCGGTGCGGGGGCAGGCCGGCGATGGGCTTGCCGTCCAGGAGGATGCTGCCGCTCTGCGCCGGCAGCATGCCCATGAGCGTCTTGACGGTGGTGCTCTTGCCCATGCCGTTGCGGCCGATCAGGGACACGACCTGGCGCGGCGCAATGTCGAGGTCTACGCCGAACAGCACTTTGCTGGCGCCATAGCCGGCCTGCAATGCCTTGATTTGCAGCATCATTCCTCCTCGCCCAGATAGGCGGCGCGCACGTCGGGATGGCGGCGCACCTCGTCGGGGGTGCCGGTGAAGATCGTCTTGCCGTAGACCAGCACCGTAATGCGGTCGGCCAGCGCGAAGACCGCGTCCATGTCGTGCTCGACCAGCAGGATGGCGTAGCGGCCCTTGAGTTCCTGCAGCAGCGCCGTCATGCGCTGCGATTCTTCGGCGCCCATGCCGGCCATGGGTTCGTCCAGCAGCAGCAGGGACGCGTCCAGCGACAGTGCCATCGCCAGCTCCAGCTGCCGCTTTTCGCCATGCGCCAGGGCGGACACCTGCACGTCGCCGCGGCCGCCCAGGCCGACGCGCTCCAGCGCCTGGCGGGCGGGCTCGCGCAACTGCGGCAGGCGGCGGGCATTCTTCCACAGGTTGAAGCCGCCGGGGCTGTGCGCCTGCACGGCCATGGCGACGTTGTCTTCCGCGGTGAAACCGGGGTAGAGCTGGCTGATCTGGAACGAGCGGGCCAGCCCCGCCGCGGGCCGCTTGTATGCGGGCATGCGGGTGATGTCGCGGCCGTCGAGCAGGATGCTGCCGGCGTCCGGCAGGATCTCGCCGCTGATCTGCGACAGCAGCGTGGTCTTGCCGGCGCCGTTGGGGCCGATGAGCGCGTGCAGTTCGCCGGGCCTGACGGCCAGGTTGACGCCCTGCGTGGCGTGCACGGCGCCGAAGCGCTTCTGCAGATCGCGGATTTCCAGTTTGCGCTGGTCAGCCATGGTGCTTCCCTCCCGCGAGCCAGCCGTAGACCCCGCGCTTGCCGAACAGCACCACCAGCACCAGCACCGGGCCCAGGATGAGCATCCAGTGCTCCGTCCAGGCAGTGGCGACCTGTTCCAGACCGAGATACACGGCCACGCCCAGCACCGGTCCGAAGATCGAGCCCATGCCGCCCAGGATGACCATGGCCATCAGTTCGCCGGATTTCTGCCACGACGACATGTCCGGGCTGACGAAGAGCGCGTAGTTCGCCCACAGCGCGCCGGCCAGTCCCGTGCCGGCCGCCGACAGCACGAAGGCGGTCAGGCGGTAGCGCAGCGGCGCCAGGCCCAGGCCGATGCTGCGGCGGGGGTTCTGCTTGATGCTTTGCAGCGCCATGCCGAACGGCGAATCGACGATGCGGCGGCAGGTCAGAGCCCACGCCGTCATGAGCGCCAGGCACACGTAGTAGAAGGTGGCGGGGTGGTTCATGTCCAGGCCGGGCAGCGTGTTGCGCGCGTCGATCGAGAGGCCATCGTCACCGCCGTAGACCATCAGGCCGACGAGGATGAAGTACAGCATCTGCCCGAACGCCAGCGTGATCATGATGAACTGCACGCCCGTGGTGCGCAGCGACAGAAAACCCACCAGCAGCCCGGCCAGCGCTGCCACGGCAATGGCCAGCGGCCACATCGCCAGCGCGGCGTTGCTGCCGCCCCAGCCGAACAGCGTGTCGCCCTGGCTCAGGTGGAAACCGGCAATGCCGATGACATATCCGCCCAGGCCGAAGAAGGCGGCGTGGCCGAAGCTGACCATGGCGCCGTAGCCCAGGATCAGGTCCAGGCTGATCGCCGCGATCGCGTAGATGAGGAAGCGGGTCATCAGGTTGACCAGAAAGGTCTCGCCCGTGGCCGACGCGATGGCCGGCACCAGGGCGAACAGCAGGAACCCGATCGCGTTGACGATCAATTTTCGTGTCATGGATATCGTTCCTAACGCTGCGCGGGCACGAGGCCCCGCGGCCTGAACAGCAGCACGACGGCCATCAGGATGTAGATGCTGGCCGACACCAGGCTGGAACTGGCGGAATCCGACAGTTCGGGCGGCAACAGCCGCGACATCCAGAACGGGATGTAGGCGCGCCCCAGCGCGTCGGTCATGCCGATCATGAGCGAGCCCGCCAGCGCGCCGCGCACCGAGCCCACGCCGCCCACCACGATGACGACGAAGGTGGTGATCAGGATGCGCTCGCCCATGCCGATCTCCACCGCCAGCAGCGGCGCCGCCATGACGCCGGCGAATCCGCAGAGCAGAGCGCCGAGCGTGAAGATCAGCGTGAACAGGCGCTGGATGTTGACGCCCAGCGCGTCGACCATCTCGCCGTCGTCCGCGCCGGCGCGCACCAGCATGCCCACGCGCGTGCGCGAAATCAGCAGCCAGAGCCCGACCGCCACCAGCACGCCCGCGCCGATGAAGGCGAGCCGCATCACCGGGTAGTTCAGGCCGGGCAGCAGCCTCACGGATCCCGACAAGAACGGCGGGATATCCATGAAGGGCGGGCTGCGGCCGAACAGCACCGTGACCAGCTCGTTGGTGAACAGCGTCAGGCCCAGCGTGGCCAGCACCTGGTCCAGGTGGTCGCGGCGGTACAGGTGGCGTATGACCAGCAACTCCACCACCAGGCCATACAGCGCCGCGCCGGCAAGCGCCGCCAGCACGGCCGCGGCGAACGACCCGGTGGCGGCCGCCGCGCTGGCGGCGCAGAACGCGCCCACCATGTAGAACGAGCCGTGCGTCAGGTTGATGACGTTCATGATGCCGAACACGAGCGTCAAGCCGGCCGACAGCAGGAACAGCAGGGCGCTGTATTGCAGGCCGTTCAGGACCTGCTCCAGGAACATCAGCATGGGAATCCCCTACATCTTGCAATCCGCCGCGTGCACGTCGGTGTGGTCGCGGGCGATGACCTTGAGGTTCTTGTAAGCCAGCTTGCCGTCCGGGCCGGCTTCGATGTGCAACAGGTACCAGTCCTGGATGGGGTGCTGGTTGGGGCCGAACTTGAACTTGCCCCGCACGCTGGGGAAGTCGGCGCGCCGCAGCGCGGCCCGGAAGTCGTCGGCGCGGCCGGTGATGTCGCCATTGACCGCTTTCAGGCCGGAGGCGATGAGATTGGCGGTGTCGTAGGCCTGCGCGGCATAGGCGGTCGGCGCGCGCTTGTAGGCCTTGGTGAAGGCTTCCACGAAGTGCTTGCTTTGCGGATTGTCCAGGTCGGCGCTCCACAGCGAGCTCAGGTAGAAGCCCGCGCCCGCCGTGCCGGTGGCGGCGAGCATTCGGTCGTCCATCGAGTAGATGGGCGTGATCATCTTGATCTGGCCGGCCAGCCCGGAGTTGGCGAATTGCTTCGTCAGGTTGATGCCCGCGCCGCCCGGATGGAACTGGAAAATCGCGTCGGGATTGAGCGAGCGGATGCGCGCCAGTTCGACCGAGAAGTCCGCCTGCTCCAGCTTGGTGTAGATCTCGTCGGCGATTTCGCCCTTGTAGGTGCGCTTGAAGCCGGCGACCGCGTCGCGTCCTGCCTGGTAGTTGGGCGCCATGATGACGACGCGCTTGGCGCCGAGCTCGTTGGCCGCCATGCCGGCGGTGTCGGCGTAGGAATCGTTCTGGAACGCGACGGAGAAGTAGTTCTGGTTGCAGGCCTTGCCGGCGTAGTTGGAGGGGCCGGCGTTCAGGCTCACGTAGAAGGCGCCGGCGTTCAGCACGGTCGGGCCGACCGCGGCCATCACGTTCGAGAAATTGATGCCGGTGAACAGGCGCACGCCGCCCTGCACCATCTTGTCGGCGATCTGCTTGGCATTGGCAGGCTTGAGCGCGTCGTCCTCGACCCGCACGTTGACCGGCACGCCGCCGAGCTTGCCGCCGCCTTCCTTCACCGCCAGCATGAAGGCATCGCGTTCGTCTTCGCCGATGTAGCCGGCGGGCGTGGACAGCGTGCCGATGAAACCGATGTCCACGGGCTTGGGCTGCGCGCCGGCCGTGAACGAGGCCAGTGCCAGTGCGAGGGCGGCGGTTCCGCCGCTGAGGGTCTTCTTCATGGCTGTCTTCTCCTGTGTTGATATTTTTCTGCTACTCGACTGCTTCAACGAAAAAGTACTTCCTGGGGCGGCAAGCCGGCGCGGCGTGGGGGCCCCTTTTTGCCGCCGGGCCGCCCCAAGGCAAAAAGCGCCCCCCCCGGGGGGCAGCAAGCACGCTAGCGTGCGCGGCGTGGGGGCCGTCCTTACTCTAGGCAGTTTTCCACTTTCCACCCGTACAGCCACTGCAACGCGTCGTAAAACTGGGACTGGCTGCGGCCCGTCCACAGCATGTTGCGCACGGTGCGTTCGACGCCCCACGCGTGATAAAGCCTGCCCATTTCCCGCGTGGACCAGACCACGCGCGCGCTGCGCGGGATGCGGACCGATTCGTAGCGGCGGAAGGCGGCTTCCAGGTCATGCCCGCTCTGCCGGACGGCTTCGCCCAGCGTTACCGCGTCCTCCAGCGCCATGCAGGCGCCCTGGGCCATGTATTGCGTCATGGGGTGCGCGGCGTCGCCCAGGATGGTGACGCGGCCCTGGCCCCAGCGCTCCACGGGCTCGCGGTCGGCGGTGGCCCAGCGCTTCCAGGAGGTGGGGCGGTCCAGCATCTGGTGCGGGCGCGGGTGGATGCCTTCGAAGTAAGACAGCACTTCTTCTTTGCTGCCTTCGCGCACCCCCCATTCTTCCTGTTCGCGGCTATGGAAGGTCACCACAAGGTTGTATTGCTGGCCGCCACGCAAGGGGTAATGCACCAGATGGCAGTGCGGACCCGCCCACAGCACGGGAGCGTTGATGCGCAATTCCTCCGGCATGTTCTCGCGTTCGACCACGGCGCGGTACACGACGTGGCCCGTCACCCGCGCTGGATCACCCACCATGCGCTCGCGGATCACGGATTTCACGCCGTCCGCGCCTACCACCGCGTCGGCGCGGTAGCGGTTGCCCTGCGTGTCCACGACTTCCACGCCCTTGCCGTCCTGCGACATTGCGGCGATCTGCGTGGACGTGCGGAAGCTGATCAGCGGATTCTGTTGCACCGCTTCGAGGATCGAAAGGTGGATGTCGGCGCGGTGGATGACGGCGTAGGGGCCGCCGAAGCGTTGGCGGAAGGCGTCGCCCGTGTCGATGCGCACAACTTCCCGGGCGTCCACGGCGTCCATCATGATGATGTGGTCGGTGAATACGGCGCGTTCTCGCGCCGCCGGGCCTACGCCCAGGGCGTCCAGCGCCGCGAAGGCATTGGGCCCGAGCTGAATGCCGGCGCCGATCTCGCCGATGTGCGCGGCCTGCTCCAGCAGCTGCACCGCGATCCCCTGGCGGGTCAGCGCCAGCGCGGCGGCCAGGCCGCCGATGCCGCCGCCCACCACGATGATCGATTGCCCGGTGGACGTCGATTGTTGCGTTGCGTTCATATCCGGCCTCCGCGCCGTTCAGTCCCGGCCGCCCAGGAATGCGCCTTGCCGGCGCAACTGCGCCTGCAAGGCGGGGATGGAAACATCGGCCGGCGGGATGCCGGCCTGCAGCGCCATTGCGGATGCGGTGCCCGCGGCTTCGCCCATCACGAAGCAGCTGCCGCTGACGCGGGCGGCGGACTGGCCTTCGTGTGTCATGGACGCGCAGCGTCCGGCCACCAGCACGTTGTCCGCCACGCCGGCGCCGCGCCGGGGCACCATCATGCGGAAGGGCAGCTGGTTGTAGCCGCGCGATTGCGGAATGGGCGGCCAGACCCATTGCACGTCGCCGGCGGTATGCATCTCCAGGGGCCAGCCGTTGACGCCGATGCTGTCCTCGAAATCGGCGCAGCCGAGCACGTCCTCCCGGGTCAGCACGGCTTCGCCCACGATGCGGCGGGTTTCGCGGATCCCCAGCTGGGGGGCGATGTCCAGCACATAGGCATTCTCGAATCCCGGCACCTTGGCGCGCAGGAAGGCCAGGTATTGCACGATCTGGCGGCGGCCCTCCAGTTCGCCGGCAGACAGCGAACCAGCGTCGGTGCCGTCCGCCGCGCTGCCGTCGGCGTTGGCCAGCTGCGTCACGTTGACCCGCCATTCATAGTCGTGCTTTTGCGGGCGCACGATGGCGCCGCGGCGCGGGAAAGTGAACTCGCCGCTGGCTGCGGCCTGGTCCATCAGCTGCGGGATGGTCTTCCACGCCTCCTGGGCGCGCGCGCCGTCCACGTTGCCCACCTTGAACATCAGCGTGGGGTAGAGCATGTGGCCACGCTCGTCGCCTTTCTCGAAGGGCAGGCCGCCCCATTGGGCGATGTCGGCGTCGCCCGAGCAATCGATGAAGAGGCGCGCGCGCACGGCGCAGCGGCCGGACTTGGTTTCCAGGAACAATGCATCCACGCGGCCGTCCGCGCCGCGCGCGACGCCCGTGGCCAGGGCGTGGAACAGCACCTGCGCGCCGCTGTCCTGCACCAGGCTGTCCGCCGCGCATTTGAAGGCCGAGATGTCATAGGCCTGGGCGTGGATCTTGCCCAGGATCAGGTGCGGGTCGTTCAGGCCGTCCATGGCGCGCATGCGGTCCAGCAGTTCGTCGGTCATGCCATGGACCACCTGCCGAATATCGCCGTGGATATTGGCGTGCAGCCCGCAGAAGTTGGACACCCCCGCCGCCGTGCCCATGCCGCCCAGGAAGCCGTAGCGCTCCACCAGCAGCACGCTGGCGCCGTTGCGCGCCGCGCTGGCGGCGGCCAGCAGGCCGGCGGGGCCGCCGCCCAGCACGACGACATCGAATTCGCCGTAAAGGGGGACCTGGCGGGCGGGTTCGGTGATGACCATCGGATTCTCCTTGCTTGTACTGACAGGTTGCTTGGCGCCAGCGCTATTGGCCCTTGATGCCCAGCTTGCGGATCAGGGGCTCCCAGCGCTTGAGCTCATCGTCCATGTAGCCGCGGAATTCGGCCGGCGTGCTGCCCACCGGATCCATGAACTGGGCCTGTAGCCGCTTGGCCACTTCCGGGTCGCGGATGGCCTGGATCAGCGCGTCGGACAGTTTTTTCTGGACATCGGCGGGCACCTTGGACGACATCACGAAGCCGATCCACGCGGAGCCCTCGATGCCCGGCACGCCCACTTCCGCCAGCGTCGGGATGTCCGGCAGCAGGGAAGAACGCTTGGACGAGGTGACGGCCAGCGCTTTCAGGCGGCCGTCTTTCACCATGGGCATGACCGCGATCGGCGGAAGCGCGGCGAACTGCGTGTCCCCAGACAGCAGCGAGGTCAGCGCGGCGGGCGACGAGGGGTAGGGAACGTGGGTGGCGTGCGCGCCGATCTGCTGCAGCATCAATTCCACGGCCAGGTGCGACACGGTGCCCGCGCCCGGCGACGGGAAGTTGTACTTGTCGGGATGCTTCTTGAGCGCGCCCAGCAACTGGCCGACGTTGTCGATGCCAGCGGTGGCGGGCACGACGAGAACGTTGGGCTGGTGCACCGCGAGCGTCAGCGGCGACAGGTCGGTTGCGGGCGCGTAGGGCAGCTTGTCGAACAGCAGGGTGTTGTTGACCAACGGACCCGTGATCGAGACGCCGAAGGTATAGCCGTCTGGCTTGGCATTGGCGATGGCGTAGGTGCCGATGTTGCCGCTGGCGCCCGGCTTGTTCTCGATCACGATCGTCTGGCCCAGGATGGCGCCGGCCTTTTCGCCGACGATGCGGGCCACCTGGTCGGGGCTGGAACCCGGGCCGAACGGCACAATGGCCTTGAGCGGCTGGGCGGGCCAGGCGTCGGCATGCGCCGCGCCCAGTGGGGCCAGGGCGGCGAGCCCCAGCGCCATCGCGTGGAGCGCGATGCGGCGCGCGAGCTTCTGCGCGGCGGCCGGCGTCGAGAACTCATGCATGGGTGTCTCCCAGGTCTTTCATGCTGTTGAAGTAGGTCTGTTCATTGGCGATGAAGGCGGCGACCATCGCGCGGTAAGTGGCGTCCACCACCTGATCCAGGTTGGCGAAGCCCTGGTTGTGGCGTTCGGCCAGCCGGCGGGCCTTCTCGAAGACCTGGGCCTGGCGGGCGGGCGCGCTGACCTGGAAGGCATCGCGCTTGAAGCGCGCGGCGTCCTTAACGTACATGGCGCGTTCGGCGATCAGGCGGACGATGTCGTCGTCCAGCCGGTCGATATTGGCCCGCACGTCGGCCAGCGTGGCGCAGAGCGGGCGGTAGGAGGGGTCGGTGTAGGCGCGCAGCGGAGCGCCTTGGGCGTCGGGTTCCTGGTTCGTCATTGGGCGAAGTCCGGTTGCTGGGAGGGCGCGGCCTGCTGGAAGGCGGGTTGCCCGTTGCAGTGTTCGTGGATGCGCAGCACGCGCGGGTAGGCGGAGAGGTCGCAGCCCATGCGCAGGGCGTTCGCCACCTGCGGCACCAGGCAGCAATCCGCCAGGGTGGGCGCGTCGCCGAAGCAGTAAGCGCCGTGGCCATGGCGGGCCAGCAGCGCTTCCACGGCCGTCAGGCCTTCCCGGATCCAATGCTGGTACCAGGTGTTCTTCTGTTCATCGCTCGCGCCTAGCACGTCCTGCAGATAGCGCAGGATGCGCATGTTGTTGACGGGATGGATGTCGCAGGAGATGGCGTCGGACAGTTCCAGCACGCGCGCGCGCGCCAGGGTGTCCGCGGGGATCAGGCGCGGCTCGGGATGCGTGGCGTCCAGGTAGTCGATGATGGCCAGCGACTGCGACAGTTGGACGTCTCCGTCGACCAGCAGAGGCACGCCCGCCGACGGATTCAGGGCCACGTAGTCCGTGGCGCGCTGCTCTTGCTTGCGCAGGTTCACGGGCAGGTAGCCGTAGGACAGGCCCTTGAGCGCCAGTGCGATGCGCACGCGGTAGGAAGTGGAACTGTTGAAGAAGCTATGGAGTTGCATGGAAGGGGCGTCGTTGAGAACGGTAGTCCGTGGTGGGATCGGTCCGGGGCTGCTATTCGGCCGTGATGCCGGTGCGCGCGACGATGTCGTCCCAGCGCTTGGCGTCGCGGGCGATGAGGGACCCGAATTCGGCGGGTGACGAGGTGGCGGGAACCATGCCTTGCGCGTCGAACGCGGCGGCGGTGGCGGGCGTCTTGAGCACGGCGTTGATCTCCTGGTTCATGCGGTCGATGATGGCCGGCGGCGTGCCTTTGGGCGCCAGCACGCCGTACCACATGTCCACGTCCGCGCCTTGCAGGCCCGCCTCGGTCAGCGTGGGCGTGTCGGGCAGCTGCGGCAGGCGCTTCGGGCTGCCCGTGGCGATCACCTTCAGTTTCCCGGCATGCACTTGCGGCAGCGCCACGTGCACGGGCAGGAACATGTAGTCCAGCCGGCCGCCGAGCATGTCGGTGACGGCGCCCGCCGTGCCCTTGTAGGGAACGTGCAGCATGGAGGCGCCGGTGCGGTCCAGGAACAGCGCCATCGAGAGATGGTGCGGCGTGCCCACGCCGGGCGTTCCGTAGCTGAGCTTGCCGGGCGCGGCCTTGGCGGCCTTGACGACGTCGGCGACCGTGTTGGCGGGGTTGGAAGGATGCGTCACCAGCAGGAGAGAGCCCCAGGAGGTGAGGCCCACGGGCGCGAAGTCCTGCTGCGGATCGAAACGCAGCTTGCCCTTGTAGAGGCTGCTGTTCATGACGAACGTATTCACCGTTACCAGGAAGGTGTAGCCGTCGGGCGCGGCGCGCGCTACTTTTTCGGTGCCGATATTGCCGCTGGCGCCCGCCAGGTTTTCGACCACGACGGGCTGGCCGAGCGTCTGGGGCAGGCTGGCCGCCAACTGGCGGGCGATCAGGTCGATACCCGTGCCCGGCGTGAACGGCACGACCAGCGTGACGGGGCGCTCAGGCCATGAGGCGGCGTGGCTTGCGGCAACGCCGAGCGCGAGGATCGCCGTGGCCAGGATGCGTATGAACTTGCACATGGTTTGTCTCCAATCTTGTCGCCGGTCAGGCGCCGGCTTGTTGAGGGCGGGCGGCCTGGGGCCGCGCCTGCCCGTGGGCGCGGGCTACACGTAGGGAGCCCGTGCTTTCAGCGCGGCGGGGTCGAATCCCGCTACCTCCTTGTAGCGGCGCGATATGCCTTCCAGCTCTTCGCGGCTGATGACGTCTTCGATCCGGGCGTAGGGCTTGTCCGCCGAACGCACGTGCGCTTCGCGCAGGATGGCGTCGGGCGGGTTGCTGCGATTGGTCAGGACGACGCGCGTCGTCGCCTCGACGCGGACGCGGTCGTAGTCCTGCAGCGCCTCGGCGGTCAGACCGGCGCGCTTGAGCTGGCCGGTCAGGTAGCGGGCGTCGACCACGGCCTGTCCCGCGCCATTGGAGCCGCGCGGCACCATGGGATGGGCGGCGTCGCCGAGCAGTGTCATGCGGCCTTGCGTCCAGGTGGGCAGCGGGTCCTGGTCCACCATGGGATATTCCAGGATCGCGTCGGCGTCCTGGATCAGGCGCGCCACGTCCAGCCAGTCGAAGTGCCAGCCGGAGAAGGCGGGGAAAAAGTCTTCCAGCCTGCCGCTGCGGTTCCAGTCGCGGACGGCGGGTTGGGCGGCTTCGATCTCGGCCACCCAGTTCACCAGCTGGTTGCCGTCGGCGTCGATGTTGTCGCGGATGGGGTAGATGACCATCTTGCCGGTGGACAGCCAGCCGGCGCGCACCATGCTGGCGCCGGAGAGAAAGGGCTTGCAGCGAGTGGTGCCGCGCCACATGTTCACGCCGGAATAGCGGGGCGCGCCTTCCTGGGGGTAAAGCTGCTTGCGCAGCACCGAGTGGATGCCGTCGCAGCCCACCGCGATGCGACCGCGCACCGGGGGCAGCGCGTTGCCGTCGTTGTCCTGGAAGCGCGCCGTGACGGAATCGGCGTCCTGCTCCACGCCCGTGCACCGCGCGTCGACCACCACGCTGTCGTCGCCCAGGCGCTGGCGCACGGCGGCAAGCAAGGCCATTTGCAGATCGCCGCGATGGATGGAGTACTGCGGCCAGTCGTAGCCCGCGTCGATGCCGGCGGGCTCGCCATAGATGAACTGGCCATGCCGCGTATAGAACACCGACTCGCGCGTGCGCACGGCGATCTTGTCCAGGGCGGGCAGGAGGCCCAGCTCGTCGAGTTCGCGGGTGGCGTGGGGCAGCAGGTTGATCCCCACGCCCAGCGGCTTGATCTCGCGCACGGCTTCGTACACCCGGCAGGCGATGCCGGCCTGGTGCAGGCTCAGCGCCAGCACCAGGCCCCCCACGCCGGCGCCGACAATGATCACATCGGTGTCTGTTTTCATGGCTACACCATCTCCACGCTGAGCGTGCCCAGGCCGTCGACGCCGCCGACCATCCGGTCGCCGCGCACCACCGGGCCCACGCCTTCGGGCGTGCCTGTATAGATCAGGTCGCCGGCTTCCAGCCGGAAGTACCTGGAGAGGTAGGAGACCGTTTCGGCCACGGACCAGATCAGCTTGCCGATGTCGCTTTTCTGCTTGTTGGTGCCGTTGACCTGCAGCCAGATGCCGGCCTTGCCGATGTTCTGGACGGAGGCGGCGGGATGCAGGGGGCCGATGGGGCCGCTCAGGTCGAAGGCCTTGCCCAGTTCCCAGGGGCGGCCGGCCTCGCGCATCTTCATCTGCAGGTCGCGGCGCGTCATGTCCAGGCCGACGGCGTAGCCCCAGACGTGTTCGAGCGCCTGAGCGACGGGAATGTCGGCGCCGCCGCGGCCGATGGCCGCGACCAGCTCGATTTCGTAGTGCAGGTTGGACGTCTCGGGCGGATAGGGCAGCGAGAGCGTGCTGCCTTCGGCCACGGGCACCACGGCGTCGGCGGGCTTGCAGAAGAAGAACGGCGGTTCGCGGTCGGGGTCGAAGCCCATCTCCCTGGCATGGGCGGCGTAGTTGCGGCCCACGCAGTAGACGCGGCGCACGGGAAAGCTGTCCCGGCCGCCGGCCACGGGCACGGCGACGGGGGCGGCGGGATCAAAGACGAAAGACATGGATCACCCTTTGTGCGGGACACGCACGGAATGGAATCGGAAAGGCTGCGGCGGGCGCCTTGCGCGCAGTCGCGGCCGGGAGCTTTCAGCCGACGCGGGCTTCGCGCCAGGTGCCCAGCGCGTCCTGTACCGGACGGTCGGAATAGCTGAACAGCGTGGCGTCTTCCAGCGCGGCAAGTTCCACCGGCATCCAGGACGGCGCGACGAAGACGTCGCGCGGGCTGAAGTGGAATTCCTGGTCGCCGATGCGCGCTGTGCCGCGGCCCTCGACCACGCTGTAGACCGTGGAGTCGGTGCTGCGGTAGGGCTTGCCCTGGAAGCCGGCCGGCAGGAACTGCATGAAGGTGGCCATGGTCGGCATGGGATAGCCGCCGGTGGCCGGGTTCAGGTAGCGCAGCTTTACGCCATCCCACGGATCGAGTTCGCCGTGGCGGTAGAGCTGGTCCAGCGCCTCGCGGCTGCGCTCGTAGGGATAGTTGAAGATGGGCGAAGTGCCGCTGGCGGCCTGGTGGCGCACCGGCATCATGTTGTGGCCGTAGCGCGCCATGCTGTCGCCTTCGGGGCGCGTGACCGGCTGGGTGGACGACGGGTAGTTCTCGGCGAAGCCCGCATCCAGGAAGCGCAGCAGGGGGATGTCCAGGCCATCGAGCCACACCACCGGTTCGCCGCCCTCGGCGGTTTCGGCGTTGCCGTGGTCGTGCCAGGTCCAGGACGGCGTGATGATGAAGTCGCCCGGGCGCATAGTGGTGCGCTCGCCGTTGACGGCGGTGTAGGCGCCGCGGCCTTCCACGATGAAGCGCAGCGCCGATTGCGTATGGCGATGGCTGGGCGCGATCTCGCCGGGCAGGATCAGCTGCAGGCCGGCGTACAGGCTCTGCGTGATGCTGGCCTGGCCGGGCAGGCCGGGGTTCTCCAGGATGAGCACGCGCCGCACGGCTTCCTCGGCGCTGATGAGCGCGCCGGAGGCCATGACGTCGTCGCGTACGTCGTCGTATTTCCAGAGAGCGGGCACGCAGCGCGGCGCGGGTTCGCGCGGCACCAGGTTGTGCAGCGACTCCCAGAGGGGAGCCATGTGTTTCTTGGCGATGCGCGCGTAGTAGGCGGCGCGATCGGCGTCGGGGAGGGGACCGTCGGGCATGCTTGTCTCCGGAATGTCCGGCTGGCGCCGGCTTCTGCGGGTGGCCGCCGCGTGGTTCGCGGCTGATCCTGTTGTGGAGACGATTATGCGAAAGCAGCTATGTGTTTTGAAATGAAATTATCTTATTATCCATATCAATAAGAATATACATACGAGACAAATGAGGGCTGTATGGACTGGACTCATCGATTGCGCCTGCGCAATCTGAAAATGCTGCTCAGCCTGGCCCAGACCCGCAACATCAGCCACTCGGCGGCGATGCTCAACACCACGCAGCCGGGCTTGTCCAAGTGGCTGAAGGATCTGGAAGACGACATCGGGTTGCCGCTGTTCGAGCGCCACGCGCGCGGCTTGCGGCCGACGCCGCACGGCGATGTGCTGATCGCCCATGCCCAGCGCGTCGAGGCGCAGCTGGACCGCGCCAGCGCGGACATGGCGGCGCTGCGCGAAGGCGGGGGCGGCAGGGTGGTGATCGGCGCGTCGGGCGCGTCGGCTTCGGACACGGTGCCGCTGGCGGTGATGAAGCTGCTGGAGCGCATGCCCCAGGCGCGCGTGAAGCTGGTCGAGGGCACCACCGACCATCTGCTGGCGCAGCTGGCCCAGGGCGACCTGGACATCGTGGTGGGCCGCTCGGCGCCCGAGCACCACGATCCCGCCATCCGCTTCGAGGCCCTGTACCTGGAGCCCATCCACCTGGTGGCTCGGCCCCGGCATCCCCTGTTCGCGGTGGAGCAGCCGTCCTGGCAGGACCTGCTGTCCTATCGCTGGATCCTCTGGCCCAAGGGTACGCCCATCCGCAACGCGGTGGATGCGGCCCTGGCGGCGGCGGGGCAGGCGCCCCCGCCCGACCACGTGGAGTCCAACTCCGTGACGGTCAATCTCACGTTGATCAACAACAGCGACATGATCGGCGTCGCCTCGCATCGCGCCGCGCTTCGCTTTTCGCAGATGCGCGCTATGCGTGTCATTCCCGTGCGGCTGTCCGGGTTCGGCTCGGTGGCCATGTACTGGCGCGAGGATCCCTTCCGCCCGGTCGCCGTGCAGGAGGCCATGACGGCCCTGCGCAATACGGTCGCGGAACATGCCCCGGGCGCGGCGAGGGCGTGATGGATACGCCGGGCGCGGGCCTGAACGCGCTGATCGCGCAATGCCGCAAGCTGGAGGCCGCGCTGCCCGGGCAGGATGAGCCGTCCGCGTCGGCGGCGATGCACCGCTTCGTGGCCGCCATGGACGCGCGCCGCGCGCCGGCCGGCATGTGGTCGCCCCTGGTGCTGGCCGTGCTGGTGATGATGGGTGGGTTGGGCGTGGGTATCGGGGCGCTGGACCTGCTGCTGCGGGACGCAGGGTCGGCGCTGGCGGCCTTCGCGCTGGTGCTGGTCTGCGCCGGCATGGCGCTGGCGCTGGCGATCGGCGTGGTCTCGTTCATGGGCGGGCACGCCTTCGGCCTGGTGGTGCTGAAACGCCTGGCCCTGGGCCTGGTCGCTGTCGGCATCCTGGGCGTCATCGCCTGGACTCAGGGCGACATGCGGGCCGTGGGGCCTGTGGTGGCGCTGTTGGCGGGGCTGGGGGCCTGGCTGGTGATGAACAGTAATGGGTTCTATGTGTTTGCCGGGTACCAGATGGCGCGGCGGTACATGGAGCGGGAGCGGGGGAAGTGATGGGACGGGGCTTTGAAATGCCAGCCGTCTCAGTGTCTGACACCCTTACGGGATGCCGGTACGAACCAGAGCGGTGCTTCCCGGGTGTCTGACACGCATCTGCGGCAATGGCATCCTTCTCGGTGTCAGACACCCGGGGCGGTGACTTCAAGTTCGTCGCGCTCTGCCGTAAGGGTGTCAGACACTGTGCATGGCCAGTGTCTGACACCCTTACGGGATGCCGGTGCGAACCAGAGCGGTGCTTCCCGGGTGTCTGACACGCATTTGCGGCAATGGCATCCTTCTCGGTGTCAGACACCCGGGGCGGTGACTTCAAGTTCGTCGCGCTCTGCCGTAAGGGTGTCAGACACTGTGCATGGCCAGTGTCAGACACCCTTACGGGACGCCGGTGCGAACCAGAGCGGTGCTTCCCGGGTGTCTGACACGCATCTGCGGCAATGGCATCCTTCTCGGTGTCAGACACCCGGG
>NZ_UFQB01000038.1 GCF_900496965.1 Achromobacter agilis | reverse complement strand
GGGCCGGCACGCGCCCCGGCGCACCCTGGCGCTGCCCACGCTGGCCCGGCGGCTGGACGCCCTGCCC
Organism: Achromobacter agilis; assembly: GCF_900496965.1. GTDB lineage: Bacteria > Pseudomonadota > Gammaproteobacteria > Burkholderiales > Burkholderiaceae_B > Achromobacter > Achromobacter agilis. The sequence goes on along the minus strand of NZ_UFQB01000038.1, from coordinate 46,674 downwards.
CTGGCGCTGCTGCCCCAGGCCCAGGCCCGCCGCGACTGGCTGGACGACATCGGCTGCCACACCCTGGCGGACCTGCGCGCCCTGCCGCGCGCGGGCCTGCAACGGCGCAGCGCGCCCGAACTGCTCCAGGCCCTGGATGCCGCCTACGGCCTGGCGCCCGAGCTCTACCGCTGGATCGAACCGCCGCCCCAGTTCGCGCAGCGCATCGAGCTCATGGACTACGTAGAGCACACCGACGCGGTGCTGGCGGTGGCGCGCCGGCTGGCCGAACAATTGAGCGGCTGGCTCAGCGTCCGGCAACTTGCGGTGCAGCGCGTGGTGCTCCGCATGGACCACGAGCGCGGCCGCCATGCCCGGCCGCCCGCCGAGCTTGAGCTGGCCCTGGCGCAGCCGGTCTGGCAGGCGCCCCAGATCCTGAACCTGTTGCGGGAAAAACTGGTCCGCTACACCCTGGAAGCGCCCGTGATCGCCGTCGCGCTGCTGGCGCCGGATACGGTGGACCAGCCCGCCGCCAGCACCACCCTGTTCCCCGAGCCCGGTGGCACCGCCGACGACCACGCCCGGCTGCTGGACCTGCTGGTGGCGCGGCTGGGCCGCGAGCAGGTGCGCCATGCCTGCCCCGTTCCCGACCACCGCCCCGAGGCCGCCAACGCCTGGGGCGACGCGCTGGCCCCCGCGCAGCGTCCCGCTCCCCTGCCCGCCTTGCTGGACCGGCCCTTCTGGCTGCTGGATCCGCCGCTGCCCCTGAAGCTGTCCGGCCATCGCCCGCAGTACGGCGGCCAGGTGCTGCGGCTGATGCGCGGCCCCGAGCGCATCGAAAGCGGCTGGTGGGACCCGGCCCTCACCGTGCGCGACTACTTCGTCGCCGAAGACGAGGCCGCCGCCCGCTACTGGATCTACCGCGAGCGCGACGCGGAACACGCCCGCTGGTTCCTGCATGGGTTGTACGCCTGAGCCATGGACGACGATCTCCCCGACGCCGCCGCCCTGGCGCTGCCCGGTTACGCCGAGCTGCAATGCCAGTCCAATTTCTCGTTCCTGCAAGGGGCCTCCCACCCCGAGGAACTGGTCTCGCACGCCGCCGCGCTGGGCTACGCGGCGCTGGCCATCACCGACGAGTGCTCGCTGGCGGGGGTGGTCCGCGCCCACGTGGAGGCCAAGGCCCGGAATCTGCCGCTCATCATCGGCGCGACCTTCCAGCTGCGCGCCGCCCCCGACGCCGCGCCGCTGGGCCTGACGCTGCTGGCGCAGACCCGCGAAGGCTACGGCAACCTGTCCGAACTGATCACCCTGGCGCGCACCCGGGCGCCCAAGGGCGAATACCGGCTGGCCCCCGAAGACCTGACCCATCCGCCCGCGGGCTACGCGCACCTGCGCCACCTGCCCGAATGCCTGGCTATCCTGAGCCCCGCCTACGGCACCGACGCCGACCGCCTGGCGGAGCAGGCGCGCTGGCTGGCGCGCGCCTTTCCCCGCCGCGCCTGGGTGGGGCTGACCCTGCTGCACCGGTCCCGCGACGACCTGCACCGCGTCGCGGTCCTCCATGCCGCCCAAGCCGCCAGGCTGCCCGTCGTGGCGCTGGGCCAGGTGCAGATGCACCTGCGCTCGCGCAAGCCGCTGCACGACACGCTGACCGGCATCCGCACCCGCCAGCCCGTGTCCCAATGCGGCTACGAGTTGGCCGGCAACGCCGAACGGCACCTGCGCACGCGCATGCGGCTGGCCAGCCTCTACCCGCCGGAGGCGCTGGCCCAGACGCTGGTGGTGGCCCGCCGCTGCGCGTTCTCGCTAGACGAATTGCGCTACGAATACCCGGACGAGATCGTTCCGCGCGGCCATACGCCCGCCACCTATCTGCGCCAGGAAACGCAGGCCGGAGCCGACCGCCGCTTCCCCGCCGGCGTTCCGCTTGAGGTGGCCGCCCAGATCGAAAAGGAACTGGCCCTGATCGCCGAGCTGCGCTACGAAGCCTATTTCCTGACCGTCTACGACATCGTCCAGCATGCCCGCAGCCTCGGCATCCTGTGCCAGGGCCGCGGGTCCGCCGCCAATTCCGCGGTCTGCTACTGCCTGGGCATCACCGAAGTGGATCCGGCGCGCGGCAACAGCCTGTTCGAGCGCTTCATCAGCAAGGAACGCAACGAACCGCCCGACATCGACGTGGACTTCGAGCACCAGCGCCGCGAAGAGGTCATCCAGTACATCTACGATAAATACGGCCGGGATCGCGCCGCGCTGACCGCCGTGGTCATTTCCTACCGGCCGCGCAGCGTGCTGCGCGATACCGGCCGCGCGCTGGGCGTGGACCCGGGCGTCATCGACGCCGTGGCCCGCGCCCACCACTGGTGGGACGGCAAAAAGGAAATGCTGCGCACGCTGGGCGCCTGCGGGCTGGATCCCGAATCCCAGGTGGCGCGCCAATGGGCGGCCCTGGCCCAGACCTTGATGGGTTTTCCGCGCCACCTGTCGCAGCATCCGGGCGGCTTCGTGATTTCGCGCGGCAAGCTCTCGCGCCTGGTGCCCATCGAGAACGCCGCCATGGAAGACCGCAGCGTCGTGCAATGGGACAAGGACGACCTGGACTCGTTGAAACTGCTGAAAGTGGACGTGCTGGCGCTGGGCATGCTGTCGGCGCTGCGCCGCACCCTGGAGCTGGCCGGCCAGCGCCGCGGCCAGCCCTTGCGCCTGCAGGACATCCCCAAGGAAGACGAGCCCACCTACGACATGATCTGCGACGCCGACACCATAGGCGTGTTCCAGATCGAATCGCGCGCGCAGATGACAATGCTGCCGCGCCTGCGGCCCCGCAAATACTACGACCTGGTGGTGCAGGTGGCCATCGTGCGGCCCGGCCCCATCCAGGGCGGCATGGTCCACCCCTACCTGCGCCGTCGCCAGAAGAAAGAAGACATCACCTATCCCAGCCCTCAGGTGGAAGGCGTGCTCAGCCGCACCATGGGCGTGCCCATCTTCCAGGAACAGGTCATGCAGATCGCTGTGGTGGCCGCCGGCTTTACGCCGGGCGAATCCGACGCACTGCGCCGCTCCATGGCGGCCTGGAAGCGCAAGGGCGGCGTGGACAAATACCGCGAAAAACTGATTGGCGGCCTGCTGGCGAACAACTACACGCTGGAATTCGCCGAAGCGCTGTTCCGGCAGATCGAGGGCTTCGGCGAATACGGTTTCCCCGAAAGCCACGCCGCCAGCTTCGCCCTGCTGGCATATTCCAGTTCATGGCTCAAGCGGCACGAGCCCGAAGCCTTCCTGGCCGCCCTGCTCAACTCCCAGCCCATGGGCTTCTACGCCCCCGCCCAACTGGTGCAGGACGCCCGCCGCCACGGCGTCTGCGTGCTGCCTCCCGACGTCACGGTCAGCGGCTGGGATTCGGCGCTGGAAACGCTGCCAGCCGGGCACCCTGGCGCTCGGCGCGCTGCGCACCCGCACGCGCCTGCGGCGGACGGCGTCCGGCCCGCCGTCAGGCTGGGGCTGAGCCTGATCCAGGGCGCACGCGAAGACGCGGTCCGGCGCATCGAGGCCGCGCGCGCCGCTGCCCCGTTCGCCGACACCGGCGACCTGGCCCGGCGCGCCGCGCTCACGCGCCACGACCTGAACGCCCTGGCCGCCGGCGACGCCCTGCGCACCCTGGCGGGCCACCGCCGCCAAGCCAGCTGGGAGGCCGCCGCCAGCGTGCAGAGCCGCGACCTGCTGCGCGACGCCGCCATCGTCGAAACCGCCGCGCCCCGGCTCTCCGCTCCCTCGGAAAGCCAGGCCGTCGCGGCCGACTACCGCAGCGTGGGGCTGACCTTGCGCAGCCATCCCGTGGCGCTGCTGCGCCCGCAACTGGCGGCCCGCAACTTCCAGCCCGCATCGGTCCTCAACGGCTACCCCGACAAGCGCGTGGCGCGCGCCTGCGGCATCGTCACCGTGCGCCAGCGCCCGCAAACCTCCAAGGGGGTGATCTTCGTGACGCTGGAAGACGAGACCGGCCCCGTCAACGTGGTCGTGCGCCCGGAGCTGATAGAGCGCCAGCGGCGCGAACTGCTGGGAGCCGCGCTGCTCGGCGTCTACGGATCCTGGCAAAGCGTAGACGGCGTGCGCCACCTGATCGCGCAGCGGCTGGTAGACCTGTCCGGCCTGCTGGGAGGCTTGTCCACGCACAGCCGCAACTTCCATTGATGCGCCCGCCCCCCCGCTCAACGGCCGAACAGCGTCGCCAGGTCCAGCGCCTGCGCCATGGCCTCGTAGCCTGCGTCGCTGGGGTGCAGATGGTCGCCCGAATCGTAGGCAGGCAACAGGCGCGCGGGATGGGCGGGATCGCGCAGCACCGCGTCGAAATCCACCACCGCATCGAACGCGCCGCTTTCGCGGATCCAGCGGTTCACCTCAAGCCGCACCGCGTCCTTCGCCGGGCTGTAGTGGCCCGACAGCGGCGTGCCGTGCAGCGAGCCTTCAAAGGGCGCGATGGTGCCTCCCACGATGCGCACGCCGCGGGCGCGCGCGGCATCCGCCAGCTGGCGGTAGCCCTCGACCAGCCGGGCCGCCGTCATCGGAGCGTCGTCCGGCGCGAAGGCGCTGTCCGGCCAGCCGATGTCGTTGATGCCCATCATCATCACCACCGTGCGCACGCCGGGCTGCGACAACACGTCCGCCTCGAAGCGCGCCATCGCGTTCACGCCCATCTTGTCGCCCCAGACGCGCGCGCCCGAAATCCCGGCGTTCACCACGCCCACGCCTTGCGGCGCCAGACGGCGGGCCAGGACGTCCGGCCAGCGGCGGTTCGCCCCGGGCGTGGATCCGTTGCCGTCGGTCAGCGAATCGCCGAAGGCCGCCACCACCGGTGCGGGCGCGGGGCGCTCCACCCACACGCCCGCCAGAAAGGCCCGGCCCTCCAGCGCCTCTGCGCCGGGCAGGTCCGCCGCCGCGGTCGCGTCGCCGGAAATCAGCGCCCCGCTCTGCTGTGCGCCCCAATGGAAGGTCGTGACGGGCGTGGCGCCGGGGAAATACGTGCTGACGGCCAGCTCGCCCAAGGCGGGCACGGCCAGCTCCACCGGGTCGCTGACCGCCTGCGCCCCGGGCGCCACGGTCACGCCGGGACGGCCGCCGAACGCCAGCGCACGATCGGAGCGCTGGTCTATCGCCGCGCCGCCGGCGGACAACGCCACGCGGGCCGCGCCGATCACCAGCGGCTGCGTGCCATAGCGGTTGGAAAGCACCACCCGCAGGCGCCGGCCGCCCAGGCTGAGCATGAGCGTTTCGCGCAGGGTCTGGCCACGCAGTTCGGCGGGCATGCCCGTAGACAGCACGAAGGAGTCTTCCCACAGAGGCTGCGGGCTGGCGAACCAGGAAGCGGCCCAGGCGGGTAGCGGGGAGCCAGCCTGGACGGCGGGCTGGGCCGCGGCGGCGGACAGGGACAATACGGCGGACGAAGCCAGGGCAAGCAAGGTGAAGCGGCGGTTCATGACGACTCCTGAAAGTAAGACAGTGACGTCACGATAGGTTCTTCACGATTTCACAGGTAGCACCGTAAACTGCATAGCACTTCTTCCAAAAAGGAATGACCTTGGATACCCTCCGAGCTATGCGCTCCTTCGTCCGCGCCGTGGAACTGGGGACCCTGTCGGCCGCCGCGCGCGAACAGGGCCTGAGCCAGCCCGCCCTGAGCAAGATCGTCGCCGCGCTGGAAAAGGACCTGAACGTGCGGCTGCTGGAACGCAGCACCACGCGCGTCGTGCCCACGGAGCAAGGCAAGCGCTTCTACGAACGCGCCACCCGCGTGCTGGAGGAATACTCCGAAGCCGTGGCCGATGCCCGCGGCCAGACCGAAAAGCCGGCCGGGTTCCTGCGCATCAACGCGCCGGTGGCGCTGGGCCAGTTCCGGCTGAACGCGCTGATCCGGCAGTTCCTGGACGCGCACCCCGATATCCAGGTCGAACTGATCCTGAACGACCGCTACGTGGATCTGGTGGAAGAAGGCGTGGACGTGGCCTTGCGGCTGGGCGGCAACCTGCCGCTCAACGCCATCGCCCGCAGGGCGGCGCAGTCGCCCCGCTACCTGGTGGCCGCGCCCTCGTATCTGGCCGAGCGCGGCAAGCCGCGCGCGCCGCGGGACCTGGCCGCCCACGACTACGTGCGCTTCGCATGGCTGGCCGCCGGCGACACCCTGGAACTGCACCAGGGCGCCACCCGCGCCACGGTCCAGACGCAGGGGCGCTTCCGTGTGAACAATGCCCTGGCCATCCGGGAAAGCCTGGCCATGGGCGCGGGCATCGGGCTATGCCCCGCCTGGCTGGTGCAGGACCTGGTGGCCGGCGGGCAGTTGCTGCGCGTGCTGCCCAAATGGAGCGCCACGCCGCAGGAAGCCTTCCTGGTCTACCCGTCGCGCCGCTACCAGCCGCTGCGGGCGCGGCTGCTGATCGACTTCCTGGCCGATCGGCTGGCGCGTCTGCCCGGCATGCAGGCGCCTCAGCCGCAGACCGCGCGCATCAGGTTGCGGTAGATGTCGCGGGCGCCCTCCCTATCGTCGAGATGCCGCGGCCTCGGCGGCGGCTTCGACTTCGGCGGCGCTTTTGCCGACGATGCGCTGATAGAGTTCGGGGTCGGTCGCGCCTTCGCTGCCGAACACCAGCACCCGGCTGCCTGCGCCCAGGCCGAGCGCGTCGCGCGCGGCCGGATCGGCCAGCGCCGCCAGGCAGCCGGTCAGTCCCGCCACCGCCGACTCGCCCGCCACGATGGGCGCATCGCCATACTTGCCGCCGGCCAGCAGACGCACGGTTTCCAGCGCGGCCTCGTCATCGACCGTGAGGAAGGCCTGCGCACCCGGGTGCAGCACTTCCCAGGCCAGCAAGGACACCTCGCCGCAGGCCAGCCCAGCCATCACCGTATCCAGGTCACCGTGCACCGCCACCGGCTTGCCGGCGCGGGCGCTCTCGTACAGGCAGGCCGCCTTGTCCGGCTCCACCACGATGAAGCGCGGACGGCGCGCGCCCAGCTGCTCCCAGAAATGCGCGCACACCGCGGCGGCCAGGCCGCCCACGCCGCCTTGCAGGAACACATGCGTCGGCAACTCGCCATCGCCCGACTCGCGCAGCTGCCGCAGCGCTTCGTCGGCCATCACCGCGTACCCCTGCATCACGTCCTTGGGCACTTCCATATAGCCAGGATACGAGGTGTCCGACACCACGTAGCGCCCCAGCCGCGCCGCGTCTTCGGCCGCCTGCCTCACGGAATCGTCGTAGTTCCCGGCAGTGCGCACCACCTGCGCGCCGTACTGCTCGATCGCGCGCTTGCGGCCTTCGCTGACGGCGGCATGGATGTAGATCACGCACTGGCAGCCGAAGCGTTGCGCGCCCCAGGCCACCGAACGGCCATGGTTGCCATCGGTCGCGCAGGTCACCGTCATGGCTTGCGTCAGTTCCCGGTACCGGCCGGACAGCAGGTCGTCGACCGACAGATCGTCGCGCCCCAGCCGCGCCGACAGTTCTCGCAGCAGCTGCCGACTGACCGCATAGGCCCCGCCCAGCGCCTTGAAGCTGCCCAGGCCGAAACGGCCGCCCTCGTCCTTGTAGCGGATGGCGGCCACGCCGGCCGCCCGCGCCAGCCCCGGCAGATCGCGCAGCGGCGTGGGCTGGTAGCCGGGCCAGCGGCGGATCTGGGCCTGCGCGCGCTCGTAGGCCGCGCCGCCTAGCACGTCGAGCTGCCGCTGGCCGTAGGGCGCCGCGGGGTCGAAGGCGGGATTCGGCGCGTACTGCAGCCGGACGTTCGGAATCGTGCGGTTCAAGTCAGTCTCCTCTTGACGTTCAGCGATGCAAGTCGCCGTAGTGTTCGTGCAGCCGTTCGATGTTCTGCAACCGTTCGCGCGCGGCCGGCCCGAGCTTGCGCCCCAAGGCCGAGCACAAATGGTTGATCAGGCTGGTGGCGGCGACGTAGGAATCGAAAACCGCCGCGCCGCGATTGGCACAGCGCAGGACCAGGTCCGAGCGGGCCGGCAGTTCGGTCGCGGTGGGGTCGGTCAACGCCACGACCTTGGCGCCGACGTGGTTCGCGTGTTCGACGATGGGCTTGAGCAAGGTGACGCGGCGGCGGAAATCCATCACCAGCAAAACGTCGTCCGGCCCCAGGCCGGCCAGGTCCTCGGCCAGGTTCAGCCCCGCCCCCGGCACCAGCGCGATGCCGTCGCGCAGCTGCGTCATCAGCGCCCAGGCGTATTGCGCCAGCATGCGGCCGTTGCGGAAACCCGCAATGCAGACGCGGCGCGCGCCGGCAAACAGTTCCACCGCGCGCTCGACGTCGCGGCGGTCGAGCCGTTCGAACGTCTGCGCCAGGTTCTGCAGGTCCGTGGCCAGATGCGCGGCAAGCGCATCGCCGGCGGCATCGGGCGCACGCACGCCGGCCATTTCGTATAGCGGCGATCCGCGGCCGGACTCGTCGCGCGCCTGCGCCCGCGCCTCATTGAAATTCTCGTAGCCCAGCCGCCGGAAAAACCGCCCCGCCGTGGCCTTGGACACGCCCGCCTTCCGCGCCAGTTCGGCGCCCGAATAGGCCGCGATATTGCCCAGGCACTCCAGCGTCACATGGGCGAGCCGCTGCTCGCTCTCGGTAAAGGTGTCCTGCTGCGCAAGAATGCGTTCTTGCAACGTCGATGTCATGGCGGCCACGTTGATGAAACTATAGTTTCAACGGTATATATTCGTGAAACCATGGTGTCAACGCAAATATCGCGCTCGCGCCACCGATGGCAGGCGCCGCCGCCAGCCGTGCCAGGGGCCCCGCTCACAGTGCGGCGAGGCTGGTCTATCATGGCTTTTTTTGACGCGTTGTTGTAAGGAGCTTTACATGATCCGCAAGTTGATCCCTTTCCTGTTGGTCGCCGGCCTGACCGCATGCGCCAATACCGGCGCGCCGCGTTCGTCCAGCGCTGCGACCTCCAGCTCCTCCAGCGCGCCATCCTCGTCCGAGTCCGTTTCCGGCTCCTCGTCCGGCATGTCCAGCGCCTCGGGCTATGGCAGCAGCAGCGGCAAGACTTGCGACGCCGCGGCGCTGCAATCGCAGATCGGCCAGAAAGCCACCGCGACCGTCATGGAAGACCTGCGCACGCGCAGCGGCAGCACCACCGCCCGCATGCTGCGTCCGGGCCAGCTGGTGACCATGGAATACAACGCCACGCGCCTCAACCTGATCGTGGACGACAAGGACGTGATGACCGCGATCCGCTGCGGCTGATTCCGGACCGACCCGCGCGGCCCGCCCCCGGCTACGCCTCGGGCAGCCGGGCCGCCGGCGGCACATGGGGCAGGAACGCCCCCGCCACCTCGAAAGCGCATTCCTCGCGCGCGATGTCGATGACCCGTGACACCACCGGGTTGACGAGATTCTTCTTGTGCACGGCGTAGTAGTTGATCGTGGGCAGGTCGGGCTGCACGTTCAGCTGGCACAACGCGCCGCGCTCCACCAGCGGCGCGAAGTACGCGCCCGGCAGGTAGCTGATGCCCAGGCCCAGCATCGTCAGCTGCGCCATCATCCCCAGGCTGTTGCAGGTCAGCACGCGCTTGACCGGCAGGCCCTGTTCCGCGAACCAGGCGTCATACAGATGCGACAGGGCCGAATTGGTGGGCTGCGAGATCACCGGATACGGCGCCAGGTCCTGGGGGGTCAGGCTGGCGGAAAAATCGATATCCAGCGCCGGGCTGGCCATCCACACATTGGTGACAGCCCCCAGGTGGCAGCAATCGTACTGGTATCCCCAGAACGGCCCCGGCATGATGGCCAGGTCCAGTTCGTCCTGCTCCAGCCTTTCATATAGCGTGATGCCGCCGTCGATCTCGGGCATCAGCTGCACGCGGGGATAGCGCAGGCTGATCTGGCTGATCAGCCGCGCCAGCCAGGTCATGCCGACCAGTTCCGTCACGCCCAGCCGCAGCACGCCTTCGAAACTGGCCGGGTCGGCCATGTTCTGCACGATGCGGCTGTTCAGGTCCAGCATTTCGCGCGCGAGCTCGAACAGCTTGCGGCCCTGCGGCGTCATGATCAGCTTCTTGGCCCGGCGCTCGAACAGCGGCGCGCCGGCGAAGGCTTCCAGCTCGCCCACCCGTTTGGCGACCGCCGACTGGGTCGTGTGCAGCTTGCGCGAAGATGCGCTGAAGCTGCCCAGTTCGGAGCTCCAGTAAAAGGCCTCTAGCTGTTTAAGGGTGTACATCGCGGCGGTCGATGCGAAACGCATGGAAACCCTCACATTAACATCGCCGCCGCGCCATCCGCCGCCGCTCAGCCGCGCGGATGCAGGATGTCGGCCAGGAAGCGCTGCGCGCGCGGATGGGACGGCGCGCTGAAGAAGCGCTCGGGCGTATCCGCCTCCAGGATCTCGCCGCCGTCCATGAAGACGACCCGGTCGCAGACATCGCGCGCGAAGCCCATTTCATGGGTCACGCACACCATCGTCATGCCGTCCTTGGCCAGGGATTTCATCACCTGCAGCACCTCGCCCACCATTTCCGGATCGAGCGCGCTGGTGGGTTCGTCGAACAGCATCACCGGCGGCTGCAGGGCCAGCGCCCGGGCAATCGCCACGCGCTGTTGCTGCCCCCCGGACAGCGATCCCGGATAGGCGTCGATCTTGTGCTCCAGGCCCACGCGCGCGAGCAGGCTGCGCGCCAGTTCCATGGCCTGCTTGCGCGGCTGCTTGCGAATGTTGACGGGCGCAAAGACGACGTTGTCCAGCACGCTCATGTGCGGAAACAGGTTGAACTGCTGGAACACGAAGCCGATCTTCTGGCGCAGCGCGTTCAGGTTGGCACCCTTGGCGTAGATGTCCGCGCCATCGATCAGGATGCGCCCCTTCTCGATGGGTTCCAGGCGGTTGATCGTCCGGATCATGGTGGACTTGCCCGAGCCCGATGGGCCGCACACCACCAGCACCTCGCCGCGCCCCACCGAAAGATCCACGTCTTTCAGCACATGATGCGCGCCGTACCACTTGTTCACTTTTTCTAGATTGATCATGTTTTGTTCCTTCAAGCCATGGCGCGCGAGCGGCGGATGCGCAAGTCCAGCCAGCTCAGGCCGCGGCTCAGGCTGAAGCACACCAGGAAATAAATGATGGCCAGGATGCCGAACACCTGCAGCGGCTTGGTCAGCACCAGGTTGTTGACCTGGTTGGCCGCGAAGGTCAGTTCATTGACGCTGATGACATAGCCCAGCGAGGTCTCCTTGATGGTGGAGACGAACTGGCTGGTCATGCTGGGCAGCACGTTGAACAGCGCCTGCGGCAGCACCACCCGGCGCATCGTGGTCCAGTAGCCCACGCCCAGCGAACGCGACGCTTCGATCTGGCCGCGCGGCACCGCCTCGATGCCCGAACGGATCACTTCCGACAGATAGGCGCTTTCATAGACCACCAGCGCCGCGATCAGCGTCCAGAAGCCGCTGATCACCTGCCCGGTCAGCTTGGGCACCACGAAGTAGGCCCAGAAGATCAGCATCAGCAGTGGCATGCCGCGCACCACGTTGACCAGCACCTTGCTGGCCGTGCGCAGCCAGCCATAGGGGCTGACCCGCGCCAGCGCGATCAGGAGCGCCAGCGGCAGCGACAAAGCCAGGCCGCAGGCGGCCAGGATCAGCGTCAGCGCCAGTCCGCCCAGCGGTCCGTTGGGGTATTGGCCTACCAGCAGCGTCGGCCAGTATTGCGACAGGAGATCAAGCACCGTGGCCTCCCCGGTTCAAACGATAGCGGTCATAGATGCGCGATCCGATGAGCATGATGAGGAACGATCCCAGCAGATACATGATCGTGGCGGCGCCAAAAGTGGCAAAGGTGCGGTAGGTCTCGTTTTCGATCTCGCGGGCCTGATAGGTCAGCTCCATCACGCCGATGGCCATGGCCACGCTGGTGTTCTTGAACAACAGCAGCGCGCGCCCCACCAGCGGCGGAATCGAAATCCGCACCGCCTGCGGCACGATCACGAAACGCATGCATTGCAGATAGCTGGCGCCCAGCGCCCGGGCGGCCTCGAACTGCGTGAACGGAATGGCGCGCAAACCGCTGCGGATGTCTTCGGCGATGTACGCCGCCGACCCCAGCGCCAGCGCAATCGCCGCCAGCGACATCTCGGCGTTGTGCTGGTACAGCCACATGCGGAAACCCTCCGGCAGCAGCTCGGGCATGCCGAAATACCAGAACAGCACCTGTACCAGCAAAGGCACGTTGCGGTGGTATTCCACATAGGCGTCGACCAGCCAGCGGCACGCCGCCAGGTTGGTGGCGCGCACCACCACCAGCGTGACCGCAATGGTGAACGCCATGACCCACGCGACCAGGAACAGCTGCACCGTGACCACCATGCCGCTGAACAGCTGCTGGTATTGGGTAGCGTCAAGTAAGTCCATAGAACGATAAATCTCCTGCGTGCGCGCGGCCCAAGACCAACGTCACGGCTTCCGGCGGATCGCTACGCGCGGCGCCGGAAACCGTGACGGAAGCTTACGGGCCGCGCCGTGGCCCTCGGAATCAGCCGGCGATGGGGCCGATCTTGAAACTGCGCTCCAGCTTGTAAGGCGTTGCGGGGCCGAACCACTTCTCGAACAGCTTGGCGGCCGCGCCGGAGCTTTCCGCCTCGTCCAGCGCCTGGTTCACCACTTCCAGGAAGCGCGGTTCCGACTTGCGCACGCCCAGGCCCCAGGGCTCGTCGAACACGGACTTGGCGATCACGCTGACCGGCGCGGAGGGCGGGCTTTGCAGCACCAGGCGCACCAGCACCAGCTCAGACGCGAACTGCGCGTCCACCTTCTTCTGCTGCAAGGCCAGGTAGGTAGCCGAGCTGTCGCCATAGCCAATGACCTGCGACTTATCCAGGATGCGCTTGATCTCGCGCTCCGAGCTGGACCCCTTGGTCGCGCCAATGCGGCGGCCGTTCAGCGACTCGATCGTGTCCAGCCCCGAATCCTTGCGCACCAACAGCTTTTGCGGACTGACGTAATAGGAGTGGCTGAAGGCGATCTGCTGCGCGCGATCGGGCGAATAGCCCAGATTGGCGGCCAGAATGTCCACGCGCCCTTCGTTCAGTTCCGGCACGCGCGCCGCCACCGACAGGAGCTTGTAGTTGACCTTGACCCCGAGCTTGTCCGCCACCAGCTTGCAGACGTCCACGTCGTAGCCCACCAGCTGGCGCGTGGCGCCGTCCTGGAAGCTGAACGGCTGCGAGGTGCCCAGCGTGCCGCAGACCAGCTCGCCGCGCGCCTTGATGTCATCCACCTGATCGGCCTGGGCGGCGGTGCCCATGACCAGCGTGGCCAGGCCCAGGCAGGCCGCGTAGAGAGTGTGGCGTTTCATGGTTGATTCCCCTTGTTGTGTGATGAACTGACTGGAAATGGTGCCCCCGCAGGGGCGGCTTCATGGAATACGCGGCTGGCCTCAGGCCAGCCTGGCGCAGGCTTCCCGTATGGCGGAGCATCCCTGCCGGATATCGTCCAGCGACGCCGCGAACGACAGCCGGAACGTGCCCGGCGCGCCATAGGCATGGCCGTCGATCACGGCAACCCCCGCTTCGCGCAGCAGATAGTGCGTCAGGTCGGTATCGGTCGCGATCACGTCGCCGGCCGGCGTCTTCTTGCCCAGCAGGCCGGAGCAGTCCGGAAACACGTAGAACGCGCCTTGCGGCACGACGATGTCCAGGCCCGGCGTGCCCGACAGCTCGGCGATCGCCAGATCGCGGCGCTGGCGGAACACCTTGGCAAACTCCGCCACGCAATCCTGCGGGCCCGACAGCGCCTCCAGCGCAGCCGCCTGGCTGACCGACGACGCGCCCGACGTACTCTGCGACTGCAGGATGGCCATCGCCTTGATCAGCTCGTCCGGCCCTGCGCCATAACCGATGCGCCAGCCCGTCATCGCATAGGCCTTCGACACGCCATTGACCACCAGCGTGCGCGCCGCCAGTGCGGGCGCCACCTGCAGCGGATGCACCGTCGGTTCGTCCGTGAAATTCAGGCGCGCGTAGATATCGTCCGTCATCAGCCAGACCTGCGGATGGCGTTCCAGCACCTTGGCCAGCCCGCGCAGCTCGTCGGCAGTGTAGACCGAGCCGGTCGGATTGCTGGGCGCATTCATCATCAGCCACTTCGTGCGCGGCGTAATCGCCCGCTCCAGCGCCTCCGGCGTCACCTTGTAGCCGGTCGCCGGCGTCGTCTCCACCGCCACCGGCACGCCGCCGTTGACCAGCACCATGTCCGGGTACGACACCCAGAACGGCGCCGGGATCAGCACCTCGTCGCCGTCGTTCAACGTGGCGGCCAGGCCATTGAAGATCACCTGCTTGGCGCCCGTGCTGACAATGATGCGCCCCACCGGGTAGTCGACGCCGGTCGCTTCCAGCAAGTGCTGGGCGGCGGCACGGCGCAGCGCCACCGTGCCCTGGGCCGGCGGGTACTTGGTCTCGCCCCGGTTCATCGCGGCAGTGGCCGCCTGCCGGATATGCACCGGCGTGGAAAAATCCGGCTCCCCGATCGTCAGATCGATAATACGGCGGCCCTGCTCGCGCAGTTCCGCAATGATCGCGCGCGCCGCCACGCTGGGCGACAGCTTGATGCGCTTGATGCGGTCGGCGACGATGCTCATTTCGCGGCCCCCGTCTTCTCGGCGATGGTCTTCTCCAGCCAGGGCTTGGTATAGGTGCCGGCGCGCAGTTTTTCCTTGGCCACCGCTTCGTCGGCTTCCTTCTTGGTCGCCAGGGCCAGCACCGCCGCGGCATGCTCCGCAGGAATCACCACCACGCCATCGGCGTCGCCAACCACCACGTCGCCGGGATTGACCACTTGGCCCCCCACCGACACCGGCACATTGATCTCGCCCGGGCCATCCTTGTACGGCCCCTTGTGCGACACGGCCCGCGCGAAGCAGCCGAACTGCCCCTGCGCAAACACATCCAGATCGCGCACCGCGCCATCGATCACAAAGCCTTCGATGCCGCGCGCCTGCGCATCCATCATCATCAGCTCGCCCACCAGCGCATTGCTGGTATCGCCAGCGCCGTCCACCACGATCACATCGCCCGCGCCACCCAGCGATATCGCTTTGTGAATCATCAGGTTATCGCCCGGGCGGGTCTTGACGGTGAGCGCCAGGCCGACCGTGCGCTGGTTGCCGGCGTGCAGCGGCCGCAAGCCCGAAACGCCGTACAGGCGGTTCATGCAGTCGCTGATCTGGGCCGAGCCGATGGCGGCAAAACCGGCCAGCACGTCGGGGGAAACGGCCGGGGCGGAACGGGAAAGAATGCGGTATCCGATGGGATTCATGAGGAAGTCTGCTGGGGTAAATGCGTGAACGGCGTTAAGCGAACACGCATTACAAGGCCCTGCGGGGCATTCCTCAAAACGATATAAATTCCCACTCATGTAGGAATTTTATTCGTGGATTGTGCGCTTAAGGGTTATCCCTTATTCGTGCATCGACGCTCCGTTGCCTCCATTGGCGTTGCGCGTCTCCACCAGCGCCACCGTCAGGTGGGAAAGAACTGGATCAACGCTGGCGCCTTGTACGTCGCACCGCCCGCAGCTGCATCGTCCTCGCCATGCCGCGCCTGTTCCCAATTAGTTTCACTATGTATAATGCGATCAATTCTCATTTGATTCGTTGTTTCCATATTCTGTCCTCATGCCAGCCCAGGATCTACCTATTACCGATGATTTGGCAGGACTGTATGTCGAGCACGGCAAGTGGCTTCAGGGTTGGCTGCGCAGGCGCGTCGGCGACACTTTCGCGGCAGCCGACCTGGCGCAGGACACTTTTCTAAGCCTGCTGGACCGCAAGACCGCGGCTCTCGAGATCCGGGAGCCGCGTCCGTTCCTGGCGACGGTTGCCCGGCGGCTCCTCGCACACCGCCACCGCCGGCAGTTGCTCGAAACCGCTTATCTCGAGGCTCTCGCCTGCCTGCCGGAAGAAGAGGCTCCCTCGCCGGAAGCACAGCTAATGGCCGTCGAAAGCCTGCAGCAGATCGATCGCGTGCTCGATGGTCTGCCTCCCAAGGTTCGAGAAGCTTTTCTGTTGGCGCACTTGGTCGAACTGAGCTACGCCGAAATTGCCGAGCGCTTGGGGACTTCGACCAGTTCAGTAAAGCAATATCTGACCAGGGCCAACCGCGAATGCATGTTCGCGCTGGCGACCTGAACCCATGGCTTCTCATAAAGACACGCTAACCCTGCCTAGCGGCCGGGTCATCAGCCGGGCTACTGCGGATGCTGCGGCGGATTGGCTCACGCTGCTGATGTCCGGCGAGGCTGGCGATGAACAGCAAGGCCAATGGCGCCAATGGCGCCAGGCACATGTCGATCATGAGGCCGCTTGGCAACACGTCGAATCCGTCACGGGCCGGATGAAATCGCTGGAGCGTGCTCCGGCTTACGCGGCCTTGTCGTCCTATGTCACGACCGATCAGCCGCCCTCCACCGCCCGCCGACGGGTCACCCGAATGCTCCTGTGGGGGGGAATGGTCACCAGCGCCGGGCTGTTCGCTTCGCGCACTGACACCTGGCAGGCCCGCACGGCCGACTACCGCAGCAACACGGGTGAGCAACGCGACTTCACACTAGAGGACGGTACCCGGCTGACGCTGAACACCGATAGCGCAATCAATGTGCGCTTTGACGCGAACCAGCGCCGAATCCTGCTGGTGGCGGGCGAGATCATGATTGCGACTCGCCACGGGCCGGGGCTGGCCGATCCGCGGCCACTGTCGGTGGTAACCGCCGAAGGCAGCATCCGTTCGCTGGGTACACGGTTCACAGTACGACAGCACGCTGGACGGACCAATGTGGCGGTTCTGGAAAGCGCTGTGGAAGTCTCTCCCCGCGCCGGATCCGGCGCTGCGAGTGTGCTGCACGCCGGCCAGCAGACCCAGTTCAGCCGCGATGCCGTCGAGGCGCCGCGCTCGATCAGTGAGCAGGCGGATGCATGGGCGCGGGGTCAGCTGGTGGCTGACGAGCAGCGGCTGGCCGAGTTCGCTGCCGAACTGGATCGCTATCGGCGGGGCGTATTGCGCGTCGATCCGCAAATCGCAAATCTGCGCCTTTCGGGTGTCTTTCCATTGGCGGACACGGACCGGATCCTGGCTACGCTGCCCAGCGTGCTGCCGGTACGCGTGCAATGGCGCACCCGTTACTGGGCGACGATCGTACCGGCGGATTGAGGCCCGGGAAAAAATTTTTCGAATTGACTGCCCGATTGGCATGTTCGCGGCACCTACCTAGGAAGGACCGGGATTTTCGGAGGTCCAATCCAGAGGAAGAACATGCCGAACCTGCACCGCGCCCACGATTCGGAGCGCCCTTACCCATCGTCTACTGCGTTTGCCGCCCTGACGCTGACCGCCGCCCTCGCGGCAGGCGTTCCGGCCGCCGTGCTAGCGCAAGGCGCCGCGCCTGCAGCGGCAGGAACCGCCGCGGTCGAATTCAGGATTGCCGCCGGGCCGCTGGCGCCCGCTTTGCGTCAGTTGGCCAGCACGGCCAACATCATGTTGACCTTTACCGCCGAGCAAACCCAGGGCAAGCGCACGGCCGGCGTGAGCGGTCGCCATCCCGCCGCGGGCGCGCTGACCCTTTTGCTTGCCGGTAGCGGCCTGCGGGCCGTGCAACTGGACAATGGCGCGTACGTGCTGCAAGTCGACGAGACGCTCTCCCCCGCCGCGTCCGACGCCGCCACGCTGCCTATGGTTACGGTAACCGGCACAACGGTAGCCGACGGCACTACCGAGGGCACGGATTCGTACACCACCAGCAGCATGGCCACGGCCACCCGGCTCAACCTCTCCATGCGCGAGACGCCGCAGTCGGTCACCGTCATTACCAGCGAACTCATCAAGGATCAGAACCTGCAGACGATCAACGATGTGGTGCAGGCTGCCCCGGGTCTGACGTACCGGCGCTTCGGGCCAGAGCGCGCTTCTTTTTATGCGCGCGGCATGTATGTGGACAACATCATGTTCGACGGTCTGCCCGTGAGCCTGGACAGTTCCAACCTGTCGCAGGACCTGCTGTCGACCGACATGGCTATTTATGACCGCGTGGAGATCGTGCGTGGCGCCACCGGACTGGTCCAGGGTGCAGGGAATCCGTCGGCCGCGATCAACCTGGTGCGCAAGCGGCCGACCGATGTGCCGCAGGTATCCGCCGACGTGAGCGCCGGCAGTTGGGACCACTATAGAGCCCAGCTGGACGCCTCTGGTCCGCTATCGGAGGACGGCAGCCTACGCGGCCGCGCCGTGATCGCCACTCAGGACTATGGAAGCTACAAGCGTGGCGAAAACAGCAGCGGCCAGACGTTTTACGGGATCCTGGAAAAGGATTTGACTGCCTCCACCACGCTCACGCTCAGCGCGTTGCACCAAGAGAACAGGTTGCATGGCAATGGCTTTACCGGCTTGCCCGTGGCCCACGACGGTAGTGATCTGGATCTGCCTCGATCCACGTCGTATGCCAATGACTGGGAACATTGGAACAAGAACACCACCTCGGCATTCGTGGGGCTCGACCACCGCTTCGAAAATGGCTGGCGTACGCATCTGTCGGCCTATTACGCGCAGGCCGAGGTCGACATGCTGGGCCATTACCTCAATTACAACGTCACCACCGAAAAATACCGCCAATTAGGCGCGCGCAACGCCCATAAGGAAAAGCAGAGCAGCGTGGACCTGTATGCCAACGGTCCCTTTGAATTGCTGGGCCGCACGCATGGGCTGGTGCTGGGCGCCAGCTACCGCAACATCGATTTCGACGGCAACAGCCGTCAAGGCGTGGTTCTCTACGATAACCTCGATCTCTACGACTTCGACCCGAGTGCCGTCGCCAATCCCAACATCCCGCTGCGGGACTGGATGGACGCCGACATCACCCAGCAAAGCTTGTACGCCACGACCCGCCTGAACCTGGCCGATCGGCTGAAACTGATATTGGGCGGACGGTTGGACTGGTTCGACTACAACGACACCGTCAACACGTATCCGAGCTTTACCGCCAATACGCCATCCGTCAGTGCGCATAACCGCTACCGCATCAATAACCAACTGACAAAGTACGCCGGCATCGTCTACGACTTGAACGACCAGCATTCGGTTTACGCCAGCTACACGGACATCTTCAAGCCTCAGAATTACATGGATGCCAGCAACAATCTGCTGGATCCGGTGATCGGTCAAAACTATGAAATCGGCATCAAAGGCGAATACTTCAATGGCGCGCTGAATGCCTCGGCGGCATTGTTCCGCATGGACCAGAAAAACCGCGCCTTCCGCAGCACCGATCAGACCCAATGCGCCGGCTACCCGACTGTTGCCTGCTATTCGGCCGCTGGCGAAGTACGCAGCCAGGGCGTGGAATTCGAGTTGCAGGGCGCCATCACCCCCAACTGGCAAGTGAGTCTGGGCTACACAGTGGCGATCGCGCGCTATCGCAAGGATGCGAATCCCGACAATGTGGGCGAGCTGTTCGACACCGACACGCCGCGACACCTGTTCAAGCTGTCAACGATGTACCGGCTGTCTGGCGCTTTGCAGGGCTGGCGCATCGGCGGCTCGGTCTACCGCCAGGGCTCCATTTACAACCAGGGGACCACGAGCGGCGTGCCGTTCCGCATCAGCCAAGACGCCTACACCCTGGCCGACCTGGTAGTGGGCTGGCAGGCAACGCCGAAACTGGATGTACAGCTCAACATCAACAATATCTTTGACAAGAAGTACTACAACGCGCTGTCCGGCAATGTGGGCTTTCCGAGCAATGTCTATGGCGAGCCGCGCAGTGTGACACTGTCGGCACGCTACCAGTTCTGATGCGCGGCGGCATGCGTGGCGCGATGGTGCTGCTGCACCGCTGGTGCGGCCTGTTCATCGCGGGTTTCCTATTCGTCGCCGGCTTGACCGGCGCGCTGATCGCGTGGAATCACGAACTCGACGAGTGGGCTAACCCCAAACTGTACGTGGCCGCCTCCGGTGCGGCAGCCAGTGCGCTTGCTCCCTTGGAGTTGGCGCGCCGAGTCGAGGCCGCCGATCCGCGCCTGCGGGTCAGCTTTGTCCCGCTAACGTTGGAGCCTGGCCATACTGCGATGCTGGGTGTCGCCGCGCGCATCGATCCCGCCACCGGAGCGCCCTACGTCCTCGGCTTTAATCAATTGGCCGTGGATCCTGCCACCGGCCAGATCCAGGGGCAGCGGCAGTGGGGCCAAATATCGCTGTCGCGCGAGAACTTGCTGCCCTTTCTCTACAAACTGCACTACACCATGCACATTCCCAAAGGCTGGGGGATCGAATTCGGGGTGTGGCTGATGGGCGTGGTGTCGGCGGTCTGGATTATCGACTGTTTCCTGGCGCTATGTATCTCATTTCCCAATTTGCGCAGTTGGCGTAAGTCGCTGAGATTCCGGCTGCGCCAAGGCGGCGCCAAACTCAATTTCGACGTACATCGCTCGGGTGGCGTATGGGTATGGGGTTTGCTGCTGATGCTGGCCGTGACCTCGGTGTCGCTGAACCTGGGAACGCAAGTAATGCAGCCGCTCGTGTCGGTTTTCTCGACGCTCACGCCCTCGCCATTTCAGTCGCGCCAGGGCAGTCGCGAGCGGGAACTGACTGACCCGCTGCTGCGTCGAGAGCAGGCTATCGCGGCAGCGGAGGCCGAGGGCAGCCGCCGAGGCTGGACTGCTCCCGCCGGGTCTCTTTTCTATGCGCAGCGCTTCGGCATTTACGGCGTGACGTTCCACACGCCGGACGATGACCGCGATGAGAACGGCATGGGGAACAATGTGCTTTACCTGGACGGGGACACGGGTACGATCGTCGGCGAAAGGGTGCCGGGTCAAGGCACCTGGGGCGACGTGTTCATGCAGGCGCAATTGCCGCTGCACTCCGGCCGGCTGCTGGGCACGCCGGGGCGCGTGCTGATATCGCTCATGGGAATTTTTGTTGCGGCGCTGAGCGTGACGGGTTTGGCGATCTGGGTGCGCAAACGTCGGGCGCGGACGGCGCACAGGTTGCGGTCATAGGCGGCACTGCTGGTCATCGTCCAGCACCCTGCTGAGCGTTTGGCGCGACGCATCCCCTCGCGGGCGCCGTCATCCCACTTGGTCAGCGTGATAAGCGCCTTCCAAAGCGCCCAACGCCGCCTCCCAGACGGCCAGCGCAGCTCGGTATCGAGGGAGCCAGCAAGCGCTTCAATGGCCGAACGCGTTTCACCGTCATAGATTGCCAGCGAGCCACCCCAGAAGAAATTGTGCGGGCCAGGCCCAGGGGCATCCGCCGTGTCGGCACGCTGCAACTCGGCAAGAAACGCCGCCAAGGAACGCGCAAACGCCACCATGTCCGCAATCCCCTCAGCGCATGCCGACTCGCCGTCCAGCCAACCATAGACCGACCAGGGCCACGGATAGCCACCCGCCGGAGCCCCCAGCGCAATCGGTGCAGGGATAGGCAAGGACAACTGGGCGGCCAATTTCGGGAGCCAGGCCTGCTCCTTTATGACTTGATCGACGTAAGCGGCACTAGGGAGTCTCACCAGCTTGTCGCCGCCCAGCCGAAAAGTTCAGTTATCCCAGCCGCCGGGCACCCTCTTCGTCGCTACTGGATCGACGCCGGCGCATCGTGCGTTGCGCCGTCTAGCCCCGCGTTGTCCTCATCTTGCAGCGCTTGTTCCAACATGGCGTCGGTCAACGTGCCCATGTGCTCGCAGAGGCCCTCCACGCCCCCCATCAATGCAGCCACCGTCCAGGCGTCCAAGGGCAACGAGCCCGTTGCGTCAGGTTCGGACGCGCTATTGCCGACCATGCGGGCGATGGTCTGGATGGCGTAGCGGGCGCGGTCTATCTGGTAGAGATGGGAAAGGGAAACTGGGCCGGATTCGCGGTCGGTGTCGATCGACCAGGGGTTTTGAGTCAGCCATATGAGGGTTCAGCGCACTGGCAGCAGGTACTTCAACCCCTGCGTGAAGCCTCGGGGTGCGACGGTAAGATGATCTTCGTCGTTCAAGATCGCTGACTTTAGTTTCAAGCTGGAGTATTTTCTGCTCAGCAGCGCCGCTTCCAATGCGCGGTTGTCGGCAACCATGTCCACCGTCTGGTTGTAGCGTCGATCACCTTTGCGCAAAGCCTCATAGGCACCGACATAAAGGTAGACATTCGCCCTCAGGTCGTGATTCTGCTTGGCGTAGCTTGCCTCGAGCTTCAAGGCATATCGCTTGTCGTACCAGATAGAAGGGCTGCCGAGGATATAGCTGCTGAACAAGCCAGGATCGGTGAAAAGCACCTGCATCCCAAGGAGCGCGCCGTAGGAGTGGCCCAGAAAGATCGCTCTGGCAGGGTCTGCGCGATACCGAGCGTTGATGAAGGGCTTTACCTGATCGCGCAGATACTGTTGATAGGCGCGCGCATGACCATGTATCGAATTGGGTGATGCCGTACTTGGGCCGTTTGGTGTCGGCGTGTAATCACGCTGGCGGCTGACTCTGCCGTCCTCGCCCTTTCCATAAGATAAGCCGACGAGAATGAATTCCTCGATCTGTGGGCCTTCAACATTCAGGCGGCGCCCTAGCTGCCGAATGATCGGGAAGGCGTAGTCGGCGTCCGTCACATACAGCACGGGGTAGCGTCGCTGTGGCTGCGTGGCGTAGGACGGTGGCAACGCAACGAAGACTTGGTAGCCGCGGTTGGAAACGGGATCGGGCACGTCCCATACCTCGCTGTCGGTAATCTCGTAGGGGTGCCCGTCGCCAGACTGCACCTTTGGCGTCGATGGGGCCTGGGCGTACGTGGGAGCGATAGAGGAGCCGAGGCTGGTCCAGAGAGCGATCAATACGGCATGTGGAAGGCGTCGGTGCATGTTGCTTTCGTTGATGAGCGCCGTCCTTGGCGCACCGGAATGATTCGGGTCGATGATGGGTGACGTGCATACGCAGCAGTGAGTTGGCAAATACTACTGAATTCGAGATGCCAGCGTGCTCGTATTGGCCTTGGCCGCGGTAGTGCAGGCAATTGGGGAGCGCCTGCTTTTGGCCGGCAAGCGACCGCTCGCCGGCCAGGATGCATCAAACCTCTGTTTGTTCAGCCATCTCAAGAGCATCGTCAACCTCTATGCCAAGGTAGCGAACTGTGCTTTCCAGCTTCGTATGCCCGAGCAGGAGCTGTACAGCCCGAAGATTCTTCGTCCTGCGGTAGATCAGAGAGGCTTTTGTACGGCGCATAGTGTGGGTTCCATATGCGGTATCGTCTAGGCCAATCGATGCGACCCAGCGATGCACAATCCGGGCGTACTGCCGCGTCGATAGATGTGGCGACGTATGCAACCGGTTCGGAAACAGAAAATCCGCCGCCTTTAGCCCTCGCGCCTCGATCCATGCTTCAAGGCTCTCACGGGTTTGCTCCGTAATCTCGAATTGGAACGGACGCTGGGTCTTCTGTTGCATGACGGTAACTCGCGCGGCAACATGGCTTCCGTGACGGATGTCCTGTACCTGCAATCTCGTAAGATCGCACGCTCGAAGCTTGCTATCAATTGCGAGATTGAACATCGCGAGTTCCCGGGTGTTCGAAGCCATCTGAAGCCTCATTCGAATTGCCCAAATTTCTCGGAGCTTTAGGGGCGGCTTCTGCCCGGTCAGCTTTCCCTTGTTCCATGGCACACGACGGCCAACGGCCACATTCGCGGATTCCATGACAATCTCCATTTCAGTAAAGGGAGATTCAGTGTGCTCCTACGCAGGGGCGCTCTCCGCCCCATAGGCGGCGTTTGACGAAACCACGTCATACGCGAAAGCTGGGCCACAATGTTTAGTAGAATGCAGTCCCCCTGCCTCATCGCCTTCTTTCACGCGTGGCCGACGGTGCCTCTCCAAAAATGCGGCGATATTGCCCCAGGGCATAGGAAGAGTACGCATAGCCATGCAGCTCGAACGTCTCGGCAATTGAAGCGTTGCCTCGGGCCGCATTCAGCAAGGCCCAATGTATTGCGTGCAGACGCCTCAAGTGGAGGTACTGCACGGGGCCTAAACCAAAGCAGTTGTGGAAGAAGCTTCTCAATGATCTTCGTCCGAGCGGCAAGCCATCAAGCCTTTCGGCATCCGAGGCGGTCCCGTCCATCAGATCGAATAGGTCTAGCGTGGCATCGCACAACGCGTGAGGCGAGACGCCTGGGCGTCCGATCGCTGCCGATCGCTGGCGGCGCGAGTGCACAAGGGCCACGATGGCGTTCTCGATTAGCAAGCGGCCGGTTGCGGTGGGCGTGCATGGGGCCGACGCGATCAAAGCCGCGTGTTTCAGCGTCTCAATCGCACTCGGCGTCGCGTCCAACATCTGCGTTGATCGGGTCCAGCCGCGCAATATCCTGCCCGCTTCGTTATCCGCATTCAACAGCCATGAAGCCAGGGGCAGGGCGATAGTTGTCCATTCGTTAGGCCCTGCCGCTCGGAAGACAAACCCTCGTCTGGGCGCAAGAACGCCCACCTTGCCGTCAGCAAACGGAACGCCGTTCAACCAGGTGGCGCTAGGCCGTCCCGGAGACAACAAGAACATCAAATGTGTGGGCCAGCCAGAGGCCTCGCACAGATTTGGAACCGTCTCCATGCCCTGCTGAACGGTGATGCCGCCAACATCGGTATGTCCGAGCCGCCATCTTCCGTCCTTAGTGCCCAGTAGACGCACCTTCAGGTCGACATTGACGACCGCATTCTCGAACTGTCCGAACGATTCGAAACGGTGCAACTCCATGGTTTCTCTCGGAAGGCGTGAAGAGTTATTGCCAAAATTACCATGGACTTCACCTTCCGTCGCCGGTAAGAATAATGGCGTTCGACTTAGAAATCCGTCCATTAGGTCCCCGATTCGCATCCCAACCGAGGAACGGCATGATCAAGCAACGAGTCGCAATACTCTCTACTGCGTTTTTTTTCGCGAGCGCGTTTCCATTTCTCTCTGGTGCGGCGCAGAAGCAAGAGGCCACACCGCAGACGCAGCCCTCTCCCAACGTGATCATGCATCCCGAATACGCTCAAGCGATCGGTCGCATGGCGTACGTGTGGGGCTGGCCGATGGTGAATATGCTCAATCGGAACGATCGCATAACCAAGGCCCCGCGTCCCGGCCTGCTTGGCGGAATTTTGCCCGTTGCCCCGCGTGGGCAGGTCGGCATGCTGCACGACTACATTGAACCCAGCGAAACATTCGTCACGTGCCCTAACCAGGACGTGGTCTACGGGCTTGGGTTCTTCTCACTGGACGAAGAGCCGGTCATTGCCCAAGTGCCTGATTTCGGGGAGCGGTTCTGGGTCTATGCGCTCTATGATCACCGCACCAATCAATTCGGGGAACTGGGCAAACCCTACAAGAGCAAGCCCGGCTTCTACTTGTTGGTGGGGCCAAATTGGAAAGGCAAGAAGCCCGAGGGCGTGCAGGCCGTTATTCGCAGCCCGACAGCGCTGGCCAACGTCATTCCGCGCATCTTCATGGATGACACGGACCAAGACCGGCAGGCCATCCAGAAGAAGATCAACCAGGTGGTCTTTTATCCGCTGAAAGACTTCAACGGCAAGATGAAGTCCATCGACTGGAAGGCGACTGCCGACATCCCCAACCCCACCCCGGACAGCGCCAGCGTGGGAGAAACCCGCTGGGTGGTTCCGGAGCGGTTCTTCGATCAGTTCGGCCAAGTGCTCGACATGGTGCCGCCGCTTCCGGGCGAAGAGGCCATGTACGCGCAGTTCCGCGCGGTGATGGCCGCCGCAGCAAAGGACCCGGCCATCAAGGAAGCGTTGATGCAGGTCGCGAAGGAAACGGAGGAACAGGTGATCGCGCCGTTTTTCCAGTGGAAGCACAATGGCGCGCCGGCTGGCAACAACTGGAACCGTTCGGTAAACAATGCCCAGACCGGGGTAGATTACTTCAATCGGACGGGTACGGCGAAGTCGAACATGTTCGACAACCGGCCCATCGAAACGCAGTACTTCTATACCGACATGGACGCCAAGGGAATTCAGCTGGACGGCGGTCAACGGTACGAGATTACCTTCGCTTCGGGGCAACTGCCGCCGGTCAAGGGCTTTTGGTCGCTCACGCTGTATAACAAGCATCATCTTTTCAGTCCAAACGACTTGAATCGGTACTCGTTGGGCACCAAGAACAAGGATCTGGTACGCGGACCGGACGGCTCGCTTACGATCTATGTCGGGCCGACGTCGCCGGGCAAGAACAAGGAGGCCAACTGGCTGCCTTCGCCCACCGAAACCTTTTCGCTCTACATCCGGGCCTATTGGGGCGAGAAGGGCATATTGGACGGCAGTTGGAAGCCGCCGGTCGTCAAAAAGGTTGAATGAACGCGTCTGGCGGCGACGCAGGATTGCAAACCCAGTCCGATTGACAGCATTGGCGCCATGGTCGCGCCATTCTCAGGAGCCTCTACATGCCCGTATTGCCCAAGCTCACGTTGACGGCCGGCATTTTGCTGGCCTCCTTTCCGCCGGCCATGGCGGCTCCTCCGCAGGGCCAGCTACCCATGTCGCCGCTCGTCCAGCAAGTCAACAATGGCAACTGGCTGGATCCCAGCGAAGCCGAAAGCCTGCGCGACGAGCTCTACTACCAGCGCGCCGTGCATGCCTACATGACCATGCTGCCGGCGCTGAACGTGATTGGCATGCGCGACGGGTCGGAGAAGGAATTTGGCGCCGGCTACAACGTGCTCCCCATCTGGAAGCAGCGTATGGATTCACGGACGATGGTGCCCACGCCAAATGCTGACGTCATCTATTCCATGAGCTACCTAGATCTGAAGAAGACCGGCCCGCTCGTGGTGAATGCGCCTCCGAATGTCATTGGCATGTTCACCGACTTCTTTCAGCGCACCATTACGGACGTTGGCGCTATCGGGCCGGACCGGGCCCGAGGCGGCCTTTATTTGCTTTTGCCCCCAGATTACGAGGGGCATGTGCCCGCTAGCTACTTCGCTTTCAAATCACCGACATACAACGTCTTCTTGTTTTTCCGCACGGTGATGGCCAAGGGTGATGGCAAGCCCGATCCAACGCCTGCGGTGAAGAATGCTGAGACGACGAGGGTCTATCCGTTGTGGGCGACGGAAAAGGACATCAAGCCGATGAGTTTTCCGGACGCGAGCGCCAAGCAGATCAACATGATGTATCCCATCGACAGTACTTATTGGACCAAACTGAAGGAGTTCGTTGACTACGAGCCGGTGGAGGCCATCGATCCGGAATTGCGCGGTGTGCTGGCGTCCATCGGCATTATCAAGGGTCAGCCCTTCAAGCCCACCGCGCGGCAGGATGAACTGCTGAAAAAGGCGGTAGAAACCGCGCCTAAGATGATTTTGGCGAATCGACAGTTGGGGCGCGAGGATAAGCGCAATCTGTATTACAAGGATCGATATTACGAAAACACGTGGGCTGGCGGAACGGCTGAATGGATGCAGGATAGCTATCTGGACGTCAATCAGCGCGCGAATTTCTTTCAGTTTGCCTATTCCTCCGCGCCCGCTATGGTCATGCATACCACCGGGGCTGGCTCAAAGTACCCCTTCACGGCGCGAGATCAAGAGGGCAACTTCCTGGAGGGCAGCCACACCTACAAATTGCGGTTGCCGCCAAATCCACCCGCGGCTCTATTCTGGGCGGTCACCGCGTACAACATCACCGACGGCACGATGCCGCAAACCAAGCAATTGCTGCCGTCGACCAATGGCTATTACGACATTCCCAAGCAGTCTGATGGCTCTGTAGAGATCTGGTTTGGACCAGAAAAGCCTGAGGGCGTCGCCGAAACCGCGTTCATCCAAACGATTCCCTCTCGTCATTTCCTTGTTGCCCTGCGCTTGTATGGTGCCCAAGACGCCTTCTACGACCAGACGTGGAAGCCGGACGACGTGGTCAAGGTCAAATGATTCCACGCTGCGGCCTTCGACCATCGGTCGATGAGCCGAAGCAATGGCCCGCTATCGATTCGGGGTATGTAATGAACACAGCTTTGATTAGGTTCGCCGTCATGGTTGCGGTCGCTAGCGTATCGGTAGCGATCTCTCTGGAAGTGTCAGCTCAAACAGGCGCCGCCGACTCTGCGGCGCAGGCCAACAATCCGCTGGCCAATATGACGGCCTTCAACATCCAGAACTATTACATCGGCAGGCAGACGGAATCCGGCGATACCGCCAACCAGTTCTGGCTGCGTTATGCCCAACCATTCTCCATATCCAAAAGCAATTGGCTGATGCGGGCCTCGCTCCCTGTGAATACGTTCCCAGTGGACAACAGCCACAAGACGGGCATTGGTGACTTGAATATCTTCACTGCCTATCTCATAGATACCGGGAACCCCGCCGTCAGCTTTGGCATTGGGCCGCAGATCACTGCGCCTACGGCGACCAAGAAAGAGGTGGGCAGCGAAAAGTGGTCGGCCGGCCTGGTCAACGTATTGTTCGATGCCAGTTCACCGAAGTTCCAGTACGGCTATCTGCTGTCTTGGCAGAGCAGCTTTGCCGGTTCCAGCCGACGCGAAGACGCGAACTTGGTCGCCTTGCAGCCTTTCGCGATGTATCAGCTCGGTGGTGGCACCTATCTGCGCGCGGCGCCGGTCTGGACTTACAACTTGAAGAACGATGGGTATAGCGTGCCGCTGGGGATAGGGATCGGCCAGGTCTTTAAACGTCAGAAGACCGTCTACAACCTATTTTTTGAGCCTCAGTTTGCCGTAGCAAGTCGGGGCCCGGGACAGCCCGATTGGCAGATCTACATGGGTTTGAATATGCAGTTTCCGAATTAACGTGACGCTTCCGTGTGCCCGACGCGGCTGAATTCGCAGGCGAGTTGCCAATATGCGGCGCGGTGGTGGCCGATATAGGCCGGGGCCGTGCGTTTCGCATTTGTGCGCTGATCACTTTAGGTTTAGCAAACTCTCGGCCGTAGGGGCCAGCGACCGTTCCTGGCCGATAAGAGACCACGCAGCAGTTATCGACCTTCAAAATCTCCGCAATAGTCGCCAGCGAGACCACCTACCCTCCGGCAGTCCGTTCCAGGCACAGGATAAAATGCGCCCCCCATGCGCTACTCCGACTTCGACCAACGCCTCGCCGCTTTCGGCGCCCTGCCCGTCCATCGTGGCCGGGTCCTGCGCGTCTGGCTGAAAGGGCAAGCGCTCGACACCGGCACGCGGCGGCGTAGCGCCGAGCACTTTCTGCCTTTGGCGCTGCGCGACGCCGTGCCCACCTTGACGGCGGAACTGGACGGCCTCGCCCGCATCCGCTCCGAACACGCCGGCAACGACGGCTCACGCTTGCTCGTGGAACTTGCCGACGGGCAGATGGTGGAAAGCGTGCTGTTGCCGCGCGACGGGCTCTGCGTCTCCACCCAGGTCGGCTGCGCGGTCGGCTGCCGCTTCTGCATGACCGGCAAGAGCGGCCTGATCCGCCAGGTCACCAGCATGGAAATCCTGGCCCAGGTCGTGCTGGCGCGGCGTCTGCGCGCGGTGAAGAAAGTCGTTTTCATGGGCATGGGTGAACCGGCGCACAACCTCGACAACGTGCTCGAAGCCATCGACCTGCTCGGCACCGAAGGCAATATCGGCCACAAGAATCTCGTGTTCTCCACCGTGGGCGACGTGCGCGTGTTCGAGGCCCTGCCGCGACAACGCGTCAAGCCCGCGCTGGCACTGTCGCTGCACACGACCAAGGCCGAACTGCGCGCAGACCTGCTGCCGCGCGCGCCGAAAATTGCGCCGGAAGAACTGATCGAACTGGGCGAGAGATACGCGCGCGACACCGACTATCCGATCCAGTACCAATGGACGCTGCTCAAGGGCATCAACGACGGCGACGATGAACTCGATGGCGTCGTGCGTCTGCTCAAGGGCAAGTACGGCGTGCTCAACGTCATCCCCTTCAATAGCCTTGAAGGGGATGACTACCAGCGCCCCGATACCGAGCGCATCCGCGAGATCGTCCGCTCCCTGCAAAGCCGGGGCGTGCTGACCAAGGTGAGAAATAGCGCCGGGCAGGATGTGGATGGAGGCTGTGGGCAGTTGCGCGCTCGGGCCGTTGGCGCGGAGCAGGTGGTCGAACTGCGCAGAAAGCGCACTGCAAGGCCGGAAATCGCCTAAGCCAGGACCATCCGCCCCTGGCTGGGAGCAAGCTTTCCGAGACTTCTGATCTCGACCCGTTGCAGTTCTTCGCTTCGCCGAACTCTGACACGGTGCGCACCTAAATCGATTGACCGCCGGAGACTTCGATGCGTTGGCCATTGACCCAACGGTTGTCCGGGCCTAGCAGGCTGGCGATCATCGGGCCGATGTCATCGGGCACACCCACTCGGCCAAGCGCGGTCATATTGGCAAAGGCGTCGTTGTAGTCCTGGATGTCACGCACCGCGCCACCCAGGAAATCGGTCTCGATCGCGCCCGGGGCAACGACATTTGCAGTAATGCCGCGACTGCCCAGCTCCTTGGCCAGATACACGGTGAGCGTCTCCACCGCGCCTTTCGCGGCAGCGTAGGCCGAGAAACCAGGAAAGGACACGCGGGTCAAGCCCGACGAGAAGTTGACGATGCGTCCGCCATCGGCCAAAACCGGCAGCAAGGACTGCGTCAGGAAAAACACCCCTTTGACGTGAACGTCGAACAGCGCGTCGAATTGCGCTTGCGTAGTGGCGGAGAAGTCCGCCATCTCGCCATGTCCGGCGTTGTTGATGAGATGGTCAAGCACATCGCGGCCCCAGGTGTCTTTGAGTGCCGCGCGCACCGCAATCACGAAGCCTGGGAAAGACGACGTTTTGCCGGTATCCAGTTGCAGCGCGACAGCCTTGCGGCCGAGCGCCTGGATGTCAGCCACGACGGCATCCGCGGCGTCCTTGCCATCGCGATAGGTGACGATCACGTCGCCGCCACGGCGGGCAATGCTCAACGCGGTGTTGCGGCCAAGACCCCGGCTGGCGCCGGTCACAAGAGAAACGGTTGTCATGAAAAAGCTCCCGAGTGGGTGAGCTTTGATCTTAGGAAGCATGGGCACTTGCAGGTTGCCCGATTGTTTTGATTTCTTGCCCGATTATTTTGCCCAAGCCGATTCAGGCTCGAATGGTGCTATGTTTATCCGCGGTAAAGCCTATATTTAGTTGCGTGAAGATATGAAAGAAATTGCCCGATCCTATGAAGACCCCCACACGGAGGCCGATATTCCCGGGCATGGCGAACTGACCGAGGCCCTGCTGCGGGTGGCGCGGCAATATGCCGACGCGCGTTTCAATGGCGAAGGCGTCGCATCCACCCCCATTAACGGAATGTTCATCCTGCGCGAAACCGCGCCCTCTCCGTTGCAGTACGCCATCACCAAACCACTGGTGGCCCTGGTGCTGCAAGGCGGCAAGCGCGTAAGCATGGGCAGCCGCAGTTTCACTTTTGGCGCGGGCGAGTCCTTGCTGATCACGATGGACGTGCCGACGGTGAGCCAGGTCACCGCAGCCAGCGCGGCCGCGCCCTACTATTCGCTGGTCATGGAACTGGATGCCGCGGTGATCACCGAATTGGTCGGCGAAATGGGAGAGTCGCCGATACTGCCGGATATCCCTGTGCGGGTGAGCCGGACGGAAGAGGAAGTCGCGGAAGCGGCATTGCGCCTGCTCAAGCTGCTAGACAGGCCGCAATCGCTGGCAGTGTTGGGCCGCCAGTTGGTGCGCGAGCTGCATTACTGGTTGCTGTCGGGGCGGCATGGCGGCGCCATTCGCGTACTCGGCGTGTCCGATAGCCATAGCCGGCGGATTGCGCGGGCCGTCGAGATGATCAGGGCCGGATATGCCCAGTCCTTGCGCATCGAAACGCTTGCCAAGGTCGCAGGCATGAGCTTGTCAGTGTTTCATACGCATTTCCGCAATATCACCACGCTGACCCCGCTGCAGTTCCAGAAGCAGCTTCGATTGCTGGAAGCACGACGGCGCATGCTTGCCGAAGGCGCCGCAATCGGCGTCGCCGCCCACGGCGTCGGCTATGAAAGCGTGACGCAGTTCACCCGGGAATATGCGCGGATGTTCGGGCAGCCTCCGGCTCGCAACATCCGTGAAATGCGCACGCTGGCGCAATCGGCCACTCCCTGAGCCGCGACGGGCCACAGTAAACAGGTGTCATTCGATCACGCGAGAAAGAGGTGTCGGGCTACGAATTCGCGGCCCCGGGGTAGCGCCTTTGTAGCCCGGCACCTCTTTTGAAACGCGTCTGTCTTTGTCCCTTCAATCATCCCCTCCCCCCGCCCCACTCCGCGCCTCCGCCAGCGCCACCGTCAAATGCATCACCTTTTTCTTCAACTGATCCCGCTCGTCCGTCAGCCGGGTCAGCAGTTCGCGCAACCGCGCCACCTCCGCCGGCAAATCAGCAATGTTCTCAATAGGAATATCCGGCACGGCTTCGCGCGGCGGCGGCGCCTTGGCCTGGCGGACTTCCCGCGCAGCCTGCTGTAGTTCCTTCCTGCCGCCAGCCACGGCCGCAGCCTGGCGTTCAGGCGGCAACGTCGCCACTGCCGCCGCCGCATTGATGGAAATGGCGCCATCCTTGACCGCCCGCACCAGTTCCGGCGCGGCAGCCTTCTGGATCTTCTCGATCTGCCCCAACGTATTGCTGCTGATGCGCGCCGCCCGGGCCAGGGCCTGGCGGCTCAGCGCCTGGGACACGGGTGTGGCAGGCAGCGGCGGCGGGTCGCCGGAGTCTTCGTCCCAGGGGGGATCATCGGGAGCCGGGGCGGAGGCGGTGCGGGCTTGCAGGATTTCTTTCTTGCGCAGGGCGAGCACGCCGCGCTGGAAGTCCGACACGCTGCGGCGGCCCAGGTGGTTCTCGATCATCCAGAGGTGCACGTCCTCCATGGATTTGAAGGAGGTGTTCTGGCGGGTCTCGAAGGGGATTCCGTGCTTCATGCAGAGCGCATGGCGGTTGTGGCCGTCGACCAGCAGGTCGCCCCACAGCACCAACGCGTCGCGGCAGCCTTCGGCCAGCAGGCTGCGCTCCAGCGCTTCGCGCTCGTCGTCGGTCAAGGGGTCTATATAGGCGCGCAGGCCCTCGTCTATCCTGATTTCCATGGTGTCCAAATACGGTTACGCCCGGGCCCTGCACTCACTAGGCCCCTTGCACAAGCACTACGCCAGCCCCTGCCCCCGCAGCACGTCCTGGACTGCCGCCAGCCGCGCCACCGGATCGGTCATGGCGAGTAAGGTGGCCTTGTCGTCGGGCGGCAAGGGTAGCAGCTCGCACCAGCGGTCGGCGACCCAACCGCTGTCGTCGAGCCGGAACGGCGGGCCCAAGGGCATTCTTTCAGGGGGCACGCCGTCTTGCTGCCATTGGGCCACCAGCCGGCCCAGGGCGTCGGCGCTGGCCTGCATGGTTTCCGGCACGGGCATGGGCGGGTCGTCGGGGATGGGTTCGGCCTGGCCCATCCACAGGCCGTATTTTGCCACCTCGCTGGACAGCAGCCGGAAACGGCTGGTTCCCACGCAGCGCAGTTCCAGCAGCGCCGGCATGGGCGCGTCCCAGGCGTCGATGCGGGCCATGGTACCTACGGGCGCCAGGGTCTCGACGCCTTCCGGGGTGCGGACCTCGTTGCCCGAGAGCAGGCCGACCACGCCGAATTCGCTGCCGTCGGCGATGCATCGCCGGATCATGTCCAGGTAGCGCACTTCGAAGATGCGCAGGTGCAGCACCCCGGCGGGGAACAACGCGTTGGAGAGGGGAAATAGCGGAATCAGCGACATGGCCGCCTCCTATTTCACAATGAAGGCCTCGTCGACGGGCACCTGCATGGCGGTGACCAGCGCGTTGGTCTGCGCGGCCATGCCGATCACCCCCAGCAGCTCGGCATGCTGGCCGTCCGTCATACCCTTGGCGCGGGCGGCGGCGGTGTGGGAGTGGATGCAGTAGGTGCAGCCGTTGGCGGTGGACACGGCAATGTAGATCATTTCGCGCATCAGGGGCGAGAGTTCGCCCTCGGCCATCATGACCTGCTTGAGCTGCCCCCAGACGCGCTCCAGCTGCGGCGGGTCATTGGCCAGGGCGCGCCAGAAATTGTTGACGAAATCCGACTTGCGCGTGGCCCGGATGTCCTCGAATACCGCCCAGGCGCGCGGCACCTCGCGCACTTCCTCGTCCGACAGCAATCGCACCGTTGTCATGACCGCTCGCTCCATCCATGAACCCGTAGACGCGGAAGAACCGCAACGGTTCGTCCGCACAGACTGTCATTGGACTGGAAACCGGCCGCCCGTTCAAGCGCCAGGATCGCGGCGCGCCCTAGCCGGTGTTGGCCGGTCCCGGGCGGGAACCGCCCAGGCCCAGTTTTTCCATGGCTTCGCTGGCGTCGACGATCATGGCGGCCACTTCCGCCACGCTGACGCGCAGGCGCGTCGCGCGGCCGCGCATGTGCTCGTAGGCTTCGCGCTCGTCCAGGCGCTGGTGGTCCATCAGCACGCGGATGGCTTTTTCGATGACGCGCCGAGACTTGATGGTGCTTTCCAGTTTGTCGATCTTGTTCTGCTGACGCTGCTGGAACATCCGGGCGGAACGCGCCAGCACCAGGGTGCTGAGGATGCCGGCGGAGCGGAACGGCCGGGTCAGCACGCCGTGGGCGTTGGTCTTGAGGAGCTGCTTGAGCGTGGTGGGGGTTTCGTATTCGGATAAGGCGATCAGGGTGGCCTCGACTTCGCTGGCGGTCCAGGCGGCGCTGTTGCGGCCGCATTGCGATACCTGGAAGAACACCACGTCCGCGCCCGCCGGGGGGTATTCGGGGAACGGCCAGCGCAGATGGATGCGGCAGCCGATGCGCTTGAGCTGTTCGACCAGCAGGTCGCGGTCTTCGCCGGGCGGGTACACCACGGCGACCGCCACGCTGCGCAGGTCCTCGTAGAGGCGGCGTAGGCTATGGTCCATGCTCATTTCAACCAGAACTCGTCCAGGCCGAACGCCGTCAGGTAGGGGTCCGGCTTTACCGGCACGCCGCTTTCCCAAACGATATCGAAGCTGCCGTCCGGCCGGCACACCCCGATGCGGGGCGTCAGCACGCAGTGGTTGTTCTCGGCCAGGATGGCCAGGCGCCCGTCCGGCGCGTCGAACTCCACCGTATGCACCGCCTGCACCAGCTTGCGGGTGTCCAGCGCGCCCACGCGCTGCAGGGCGCGCGCGAACAGGTGCATCTGGCTGTAGGAAGTTTCCGCGTACACGTTGGCGGGGCGGTCGCCGAAGCGCTCGCGCCAGCGCGCCAGGAAATGCGCGTTGCCTGGCGTGGCCACCGTATTGAAATAGGTGGCTGCGGTGATGTGCCCGGCGCACAGCGCCGGCCCGACCTCGGCCACCTCGGCTTCGGTCATCGTGAGGCTGGCGATGGGGATGCTGGCCGCGGCCAGGCCGGCCTCGTGGTAGCGCTGGTAGAAGCGCTGGGCGTCCGAGCCGATCAGCGTGGAGAACACCACGTCGGGCCGAATGCGGGCGATGTCTTTGACCACTTCGAGGATGTCGCTGTCGTCGCAGTCCAGCGGCAGGTAGGTTTCGTCGAGGATTTCGCCACCGTGTTCCTCCACGGTTTCGCGCATGATGCGGTTGGTTTCGCGCGGATAGATGTAGTCCGCGCCCACCAGGAAGATGCGCGAGCCGCAGTGCTGGATCAGGTAGGCCGCCAACTGCATGCTGCCCTGGTTGGGTGCGGCGCCGGTGTAGATGACGTTGGGCGAATACTCGAAGCCTTCGTAGACCGAGGCGTACCAGAGCAGCGAATTGCTGCGCTCCACCACGGGCAGGATGGCCTTGCGGCAATGCGAGGTGCAGCCGCCGAAGATCACGTTGACCTCGTCGTCCAGCAGCAGCCTGGCCGCCAGGCGACGGTATTCCTCGCAGTCGCTGCGGGGGTCGTAGGCCACCGGCTCCAGCGGACGGCCGAGCACCCCGCCCAGGGCGTTGATTTCCTCCACGGCCAGCACCGTGCCGAAGAAATGCTGCGATTCCGTCGTGCCGCTGACGCCGCTGCGCGAATACAGCACGCCGATGCGCCAGCCGGGGCCGGCGGCGCCGGCCGGGGTCACGGGCGGGGCCATGGGAAGGATCCTGGACGGCGGTTCGGCATCATGCGGGTTCTGGCTCATACCTTCAGATGGTCAATGATATGGCCTGCGGCGTCCGGCGCGCCAGCCTCGCCTTCGTCGACGATGGCGCCCTGCTTGAGCACCAGGTACCTGTCCGCCACCCGCAGCGCAAATGCTACGTTCTGCTCCACGATGAACATGCTGGTGCCGCGCCGCTCGCGCTCCCAGTTGAGCGCGCCGGCCAGCCGTTCAATCACCGAGGGCTGCAGCCCTTCCGTGATTTCGTCCAGCAGCAGCAACGCCGGCCGCTGCATCAGGCCGCGCGCCACCAGCAGCATTTTCTGCTCGCCGCCCGACAGGGTGCCGGCATGCTGGCGCAGGCGGGAGGCGAACACCGGGAACAGTTCGGCGATCTCTTCGAAGCGCTCGTCGAACAGGCTGTCGCGCGCCAAGCCCAGGCGCAGGTTGTCGCGGATGCTCAAATCGGGAAACAGCGGCTGTTCCTGCGCCGCGTAGGCCACACCGCAGCGCGCCACTTCATGCGGCCGCAAGCGGGTGGCGTCCACCTCCCCCAACCGGACCCGGCCGCGCAGCTTGGGCAGATAGCCCATGACGGTCTTGAGCAGCGTGCTCTTGCCCATCCCGTTCTTGCCCAGCAGCGCCGCGCAGGCGCCCCGGGGCACCGACAGCGACACGTCGTTGAGCACCATCGATGCCTTGTAGCCGCTGGATACGCCTTCCAGGCGCAATGCCGGCGCAACGCTCGTCATTGTTCCGCTCCTTGCGCGGACGGCGCGCCGCCCGCATAGATGGTCCGCACCAGCTCCGATTCCGTCACGTCGCGGAAGCTGCCGTCCATGACGATGCGCCCCTGATGCAGCACCACGATGCGCGTCGCCACCTCGGCCACGAAATCCAGGTCGTGTTCTACCAGCAGGCAGCACAGGCCGTAGCGGCGGGCCAGCGACGAGAGCACTGCGCCGATCTGCGTGCGCTCGGCCTTGCTCAGGCCCGCCGTGGGTTCGTCCAGCAGGACGACGCGCGGCTCCAGCGCCAGCACCATGGCCAGCTCCAGGGCCTGCTGCTGGCCGTGGGACAGGTCGCGAGCCACGCTGTCCAGGCGCTGGTCCAGGCCGGTCATGCGCAGCACCTCCAGCGCGTAGGACGGCAGCGCCAGCGCGGGCGCCCAGCGCCGCCAGGACGGCGCTTCCCGCAAGGTGGTGGCGATGCGCAGGCTTTCCGCCACCGTCATGGTGTCGAACACGTTGGCGTTCTGGAACTTGCGCCCCAGCCCGTAGCGCACGCAGCGCGCGGGATCGTCCCCGCGCACGGCGTGGCCGCACAGCTCGACCCGCCCCTCGGAACGTTCGGCGCCGTCGGCGATGCAGCGCATCAATGTGGTCTTGCCCGCGCCGTTCGGCCCGATCAGGCCCACCAGTTCACCGCCGCGGGCCTGCAGGTCGATGCCTTCCAGCACCTTCAGGCTGCCGAAGCGCTTGGCCACGCCCGCCAGTTGCAGCGCCGCCTGCCCGGCGCCGGGCGCGGCGGCCTGCCCTGCCCGTTCCGTCAGCGCCGGCACGGGCGCCGCGGCCCGGTGCCGCCGCCATGGCGCCAGCAGCAGCGGCAGCAGGCCGCGCGGCAGCAGCAGGATCACCACGATGAAGGTGACGCCCAGCAGCAACTGCCACACGAACGGCATATTGCCGCTCAGGTACGACCCCGCCACATTGATGAGGATGGCGCCCAGCACCGGGCCCCAGATGGTGCCGCGCCCGCCCAGCGCCACCCAGATGATGAGTTCCGTGCCGAAGACGAAACCCGTCAGCTCCGGAGCCACGACGCCGCTGAAGGCTCCGTAGCCGAAGCCCGCCAGGCTGGCGATGACGCCGCAGACCGCCAGCAGCAGGATGCGCCAGCGGGCCGTGTTCAGGCCCAGGTAGCTGCAGCGCGCCTCGTTGTCGCGCAGCGCCACCAGGATGCGGCCGCCGTCGCTGCGCGCGGCCACCCAGGCCAGCAGCGCCACGGCCGACAGGCCGCCCGCCGCAATCACGTACCAGGCCTCCAGCGACAGGTCGAAGGTCTCGTAACCCGTCAGCCCCGAGGACGACCCCGTCCAGGTGCCGCCCGACAGCACGAGCTGGGTCAGCACGATGGGCAGCACCAGCGAGATCACCGTGGCGAAGAACGGCGAGGCGCCCCGGTAGAACGACAGCCAACCGGTGACCAGGGCCAGCGCGGCGGCCACCCCGACCGCCGCCAGCGCGGCGAGTCCCGCGGTGGCTGGCGAGAAGCCGTAATGCGTGAACGCCAGGCCCGCCGCGTACGCGCCCACGCCGAAGAACGTCGACTGCCCGAAGGTCAGGTAGCCGGTATAGCCCCACAAGATGTCCACCGTGACGGCGGCCACCGCGAAGAACAGCGCCTTGATCAGCACGTTGAGCAGGTAGGTGTCGAACAGCCAGGGGCCGGCGGCCGTCAGGGCCAGGCACAGGCCGGCCAGCCACAGCAGGTCGCGGGAGCGCGAGGCCCGGCGCGCCGCCGCGGCGGCTTGCGGCGCGGGTTGGACAAGCAACGTATCAGTCATGAGCGAATCCTTGCGGACGCAGGCGCAGCGTCAGCGCCGCCAGCACCGCGATCGTGACGCCTCCCAGGATCGGGCTGACCAGCACGCTGACCAGCACCTGGCAAGCGCCGTAGACCAGGCAGGTCAGCAGCAGCGCGGTGATCGAATGCCCTGAAACCATCACCAGCATGAAGGCGCTGATCAGCCAAGCCAGCCCCATGTTCGGGTCCACGCTGGATAGCGGCGTGATCAGCGCGCCGGCCAGCGCGCCGAGGCCGGCGCCCAGGCCGAA
Organism: Achromobacter agilis; assembly: GCF_900496965.1. GTDB lineage: Bacteria > Pseudomonadota > Gammaproteobacteria > Burkholderiales > Burkholderiaceae_B > Achromobacter > Achromobacter agilis. Next base: position 7,774 of record NZ_UFQB01000038.1, on the reverse strand, counting down.
GGTGATGAAGCGGATACGCTCGGCGTTGATGCCCAGGCCGCGCGCCAGGTTCTCGTTCATGATCACCGCCCGCGTCCGCACGCCGAAGCGCGTGCCGTTGAGCAGCAGCAGCGTGGCCCCGTACACCAGCAGCGCCGCGGGGATCAACAGCAGCCGGTAGGCCGAGTAGTCGGTGCCCAGGAACGCCACCGCGCCCTTGACCGGCGCATCGGCGAACTGCACCTCGCGGCCGAAGGCCATGGTGATCAGTTGCCCGATCACGATGCCCAGGCCCCAGGTGGCCAGGATGGCGTCCAGCGGCCGCTTGTACAGCGGCCGCACGATCAGCCGTTCCACGCCCACCCCCACCGCCGCGCCCACGGCCAGCGCGAGGGGCAGCGCCAGCCATGGGTTCAGGCCCAGTTGCGTCACGACCAGGCTGGCGTAGCTGCCCAGCGTGATGATGGCGCCGTGCGCGAAATTGACGATCTTCATGACGCCGAAGATGATCATCAGCCCGGCCGTCACGATGAACAGCATGGCCGCGGTGCTCAGGATGTCCAGCAGCAATCCCATCGGGGTCTCCTTTGCCGCCCGCCAAGCGGGCGGCGCGCATACGCTACTTCAGGTCGGGGCACTGCGCGCCCGGGTCCACCTTGTCGAAAGACTGCAGGATGCGGATGGACCCGTCCTGCTGCACCTGGCCCAGGCGCATGGTCAGGGCCGCGTGCCGCTGGCGGTCCATCCGCACCGGGCCGCGCGGGCCGTCCACCTGCACCTCGCTCAGCGCCTGCACCACCTTCGCGGGGTCGGTGCCGCCGGCCTTCTCGACCGCGGCCTTGTACAGGAAGAACCCTTCGTACTGGGCGGCCGAGAATTCGTTGGCCGTCTTGGCCTGGCCGCCGAACTTCGTCTTCAAGCCATCCAGGAACTTGCGGTTCTGCGGCGTATCGATGCTGGTGAGATAGGACGACGACATGTACATGCCCGCCGCGGTGTCGCCCATGGTCTTGGCCGTGCCCTCGTCGATGGCCAGGTTGCCGTAGGGCATGGTCAGGCCGGCGGCCTGGATCTGCTTGGCCAGGCTGACGTTGGGGCTGCCGCCCGCCGTCGAGCTGATCAGCGCGTCGGGCTGGGCCGACCGGACCTTGGACACAATGGCCGTCCAGTCCGAACCGTCGATGGGCAGGTATTCCTCGCCCACCACTTTGCCGCCCTGCTTCTCGATGTATTCCCGCGTGAACTTCAGCATGCCCCGGCCGAACGCGTAGTCGCTGCCGATCAGGAAGAAGGTCTGGGCCTGGCGCGTCTTCATGAAGTGGTCCACCACCGGCGCGACCTGCTGCTCGGGCACCCAGCCGCTCACGTGCATCCAGCGGTTGCACGAGCGGCCTTCATAGAAAGAGGTGTAGATGTACGGGATCTTGCCGCGCGCGATGATGGGCAGCGCCGCGTTGCGCGCCGCGCTGGTCTCCATGGCGATGACGGCGTCCACCTTCTTCTGGAACACCAGGGTGTCGTAGGCCTTTTGCGCGCCGACCGCGCCGGAGGCGTCGTCGGCGATCTCCAGTTCGATCCGGCGGCCCAGGATGCCGCCGGCAGCATTGATCTCGTCGGCGGCCAGCTGCGACGCCTGCACCACGCCGGGCGCCACTACGCTGTTGGCGCCCGACAGGCCCACGGGCACGCCGATCCGCAAAGGCTCCGCGGCATGCGCGGCGGCGCCGCCGGACAACAGCGCCGCGAAGGACAATCGGGCAAGAAAACTGCGGGACGGGAATTTCATGGTTTTCTCCTTGGGGCTCGGCTATCCGCCGTTGTTCAGCGCTGCGCGGGCGCATCCGCCGCGCCCAGCCGCTCGTCGTAGACATCGCAGCGCCGGTCGCGCAGCACGTGGTTGAACGCGTTCAATTGCCGCCCGCGGCGCGCGGTCTTCAGGTCGACGGCTGCAAGCAGAATCTCCTCACGGTCGGCGCTGGCCGGACCCGCCGCGGTCCAGCCCTGGGAACCCACGATCAGGCTGCGTCCCACGAAAGGCTGTCCACGCTCCACGCCGACCCGGTCGGCGCACACCACCGTCAGGCCGTTGCTGTGCGCGCCCGCGATCGCCAGCGCATGCGCCATGGCGGGGCCGTCGGCCGTCTGGCCCGGCATGGGGACCCAGTTGGTCGGCACCGCGACCAGATCCGCGCCTCGCAGCGCGAGCAAACGGTAGACCTCGGGAAACCAGCCGTCGTAGCAGATCGCCACGCCCAGCCGGCCCAATTCGGTATGGAACACCGGCAGGCCCAGGTCGCCCGCTTCGAAATACAGATTCTCGTCGCCCCACAAATGCAGCTTGCGATAGGTGCCGATATAGCCCTGCGGGCCCGCGATCAGCGCCGCGTTGTACAGACGGTCCCCCCAGCGCTCCGCGATCCCCGCCACCAGATAGATACCCAGGCGTTCGGCCAGCGCGATCCAGGCGCGCGAGGACGGGCCCTCCGGCACGGGCTCGGCCAGGGCGTAGGCTTCCTCGCGGCTGTCGAACATGTAGCCGGTGTTGGCCAGCTCGGGCAGCACCACCAGGCGCGCGCCGCGCGCCGCGGCCTCCTCCGCCAGCTCGATGGAGCGCGCCACGTTGGCGGCGACCTCACCGATTGCCGGGGCCATCTGGATGCTGGCCACGCTGATCGCGGGCGCGGGTTGCGGATCTAACGGTTGCATGCGGTCTCCTTCGCGGAAAACAAACGAAAAAGCCCCCGACCACGCAGTGCGTGCAAGTCGGGGGCTGTTATAGCCAGACGAAGTGTTCAGGCAGCAATTATTGCTGCGGGGTGCGGCAAGGGCGCGGAACGCGCCGCGCCGGGATCAATGCTGATCGTGGAAGAATAATAGGGATGCCGCGGCGCCCCGAACAATAAGAGGTTTCCCGGACGGCGCGCCGGGATGCGAGAATAGCGGCTAAACGCTGCGCCCGTCGTACGGAATGCGGGTCAGCGCGTTCAGGTCCACCGTTTCCAGGCAGCGCACGTTCACCGCCGCCGTTTCCTCGCCCGTGGGGCTCGCGCCGAAACCGAAAGGCGCACAGCCGCAATGGGCGCAGAAGTGATGCGAAATCACGTGCTTGTTGAATTTGTAGGTCGACAGGCTGTCCGTGGACGAGGTAATGCGCAGATTCGCCCGCGGCACAAACCACAGCAGATAGCCTTTGCGGCTGCAGTGCGAACAATTGCATTCCAGGGCCTGGGACACATCGCCGTCGACTTCGAATGCGATCCGTCCGCAGTGGCAACTTCCTTTTTGCATGGCCGGGCTCCTTCGGTATCGTGGGTCGGGCTTCCATCATAGAGCGGCGGCCGCGGTTTTGGCACCGCTTCCGTCCACCCTCTACGGAGACATCATGCCCCAACTATCCGCCTACCTCAGCTTTGACGGCAACTGCGCCGAAGCCATGCGCTTCTACGAACATGTGCTGGGCGGGCGGCTGGAGGCCCTGGTCCGCTACGCGGACGCCCCGCCCGATGCCGCTATGCCGCCCCTGTCCGCCGAAGACGCCGGGCGCATCATGCATGCGCGCCTAGGCCTGGACGAACAGACGCTGATGGGCAGCGATGCCACCGCCGGCCATCCCTATTCCGGCAAGCAGGGCGTCGCGCTGTCGCTGGCCTACCCCACGGTATCGGACGCGCAGCGCGTCTTCGACTTGCTGGCCGACGGCGGCAGCATCACCATGCCGCTGCAGAAAACCTTCTGGGCCGAAGCCTACGGCGCGCTGATCGACCGCTACGGCACCCGCTGGATGGTCAGCGGCGGACGCCTGACCCACTGACCCCAACCCAACCCGAACCAGGGAACCTATCTCCGATGACGCATGGAATCCACGGCAAGCAACGCTGGTGGGCACTGCTGGTGCTCTGCCTGGGCGTATTGATGATCGTGCTGGACACCACGATCGTGAACGTCGCCCTCCCCTCGATCCGCCAGGACCTGCGTTTCTCCGAAACCTCTCTCGTCTGGGTGGTCAATGCCTACATGCTGACCTTCGGCGGCTTCCTGCTGCTGGGCGGACGGCTGGGCGACCTGCTGGGGCACCGCCGGATGTTCCTGGCGGGCCTCACGCTCTTCACGCTCGCCTCGCTGGCTTGCGGGCTGGCGCAGAGCCAGGCCCTCCTGATCGGCGCACGCGCGGCCCAGGGCCTGGGCGGAGCGGTGGTATCGGCGGTGTCGCTCTCGCTGATCATGAACCTCTTCACCGAGACCGGCGAACGGGCGCGCGCCATGGGCGTGTACGGCTTCGTCTGCGCGGGCGGCGGCAGCATCGGCGTGCTGCTGGGCGGCCTGCTGACCAGCGCGCTGTCCTGGCACTGGATCTTCCTGGTGAACCTGCCCATCGGCGTGCTGGTCTACGCGCTATGCCTGCGGCTGATCCCGGCCGCGGCCCCCGCCGCCGGCGGCACCCGGCTGGACGTGGCCGGCGCCCTCGCCGTCACGGCGTCCCTCATGCTGGCGGTGTATGCCGTGGTCAACGGCAACGAGGCAGGCTGGACCTCCGCGCAATCGCTGACGCTGCTGAGCGCGGCCGCCTTGCTGATGGTGCTGTTCCTCACCATTGAAGCGCGGGTGCAATCCCCGCTGATGCCGCTGGGGCTGTTCCGCTTGCGCAACGTGGCCACCGCCAACATCGTCGGCGTGCTGTGGGCCGCCGCCATGTTCGCCTGGTTCTTCGTGTCGGCGCTGTACATGCAGCTGGTGCTGGGTTACAGCCCCATGGAAGTCGGCCTGGCGTTCCTGCCGGCCAACCTCATCATGGCGGCGTTCTCGCTGGGCCTGTCGGCCAAGCTGGTGATGCGCTTCGGCATCCGGGCTCCGCTCGCCACGGGCCTGTTCATGGCCGCGCTGGGGCTGGCGCTGTTCTCGCGCGCGCCGGTGGACGGAAGCTTCGCCGCGGACGTGCTGCCGGGCATGCTGCTGCTGGGCCTGGGCGCGGGCGTGGCCTTCAACCCCATGTTGCTGGCGGCGATGAGCGATGTGGAACCCAGCCAATCGGGCCTGGCCTCGGGCGTGGTGAACACCGCTTTCATGATGGGCGGCTCGCTGGGCCTGGCCGTGCTGGCCAGCCTGGCCGCGGCCCGCAGCGCCGCCCTCGCGCAGGCGGGCGCCGCGCCCACAGCGGCCCTTAACGGCGGATATCAGATAACGTTTCTGGCGGGCGCGCTGATCGCGGCGCTGGCGGCGGCCTTGAGCGCGATGCTGCTGCGCTCGCGCAACCGCGATTTGCCGGTGCAGGCGGATACGCCGCATTGAACGGCGCAGGCCGGGCAGACCCGGCCGGGCGGCTCGATGCTATGCGCCGCGCGCCAGCCACTGCTCGGCGAGCCTCACGAAAGCGCTAGACCCGATCGGCAGCAACTCGTCGTTGAAGTCGTAGCTGGTGTTGTGCACCAGGCAGGGGCCCGCGCCGTGGCCGGATTCGCGGTGATCGCCGTCGCCGTTGCCGATGAAGCAATAGCTGCCGGGCACCGCTTCCAGCATGAACGAGAAATCCTCGGCCGCCATGATGGGCGCCTGCGCCAGCACGCGCTCCTGCCCCACCACCGTGGCCAGCGCGCCGCGCATGAAGGCCGTCTCCGCCTCGTGGTTGATGGTCGACGGATAGTGGCGGGTGAAGACGAAGTCGCATTCGGCACCGAACATCTCGGCCACGTGCCGAGCGATTTCGCCCATGCGCCGCTCGATCAGGTCCAGCGTTTCGCGCGTGTACGCCCGCACCGTGCCGCGCATTTCGCAGGTGTCGGCGATCACGTTGACGGCCTCGCCCGCATGCAGCATGGTCACCGAGATCACGGCCGTCTCCACCGGCTTCTTGTTGCGGCTGATGATGGTCTGGAACGCCTCGATCATCTGGCCTGCCACCGGAATCGGGTCGATGGCCAGGTGCGGCATGGCGGCGTGACCGCCCTTGCCGCGTATCGTCACGTGGAATTCGCTGTTGGACGCCAGCACCGGCCCCGGCGACGAGGCGAAGCAACCGACGGGAATGCCCGGCATGTTGTGCATGCCGAACACCGCTTCCATCGGAAACTTCTCGAAGAGGCCATCGCGCATCATCTCGCGGGCGCCGCCGCCGCGCTCTTCCGCGGGCTGGAAGATCAGGTACACGGTGCCGTCGAAGTTGCGGTGGCGGGCCAAATGCTGCGCCGCGCCCAGCAGCATGGCGGTATGGCCGTCGTGGCCGCAGGCGTGCATCACGCCGGCATGCTTGCTGGCATGGCTGAACTGATTCACCTCCTGCATGGGCAGCGCGTCCATGTCGGCGCGCAGCCCGACGGTGCGCGGCGAACTGCCATTGCGGATGACGCCTACCAGGCCGGTCTTGCCGAATCCGCGATGCACGGCGATGCCCCAGCTTTCGAGCAGCTCGCCCACCAGTTGCGACGTGCGGTTCTCCTCGAACGCCAGCTCCGGATGGGCATGGATGTCGCGGCGGATGGCGCGGATGGACGGCGAGTGTTCAACGATGTCTTCGATCAGATTCATAAGGCGATGCCGGCCTCGCTGGCGAGGCCGCGATGAGAGGGTTGCAGGGAAGATGGGAATTCAATCCGGCTTGATGCCCAGCTTGCGCAAAACAGGGCCCGAGGCGTCGCGCTCCGCGGAAACCCGCTGGGCGAAGGCGGCCGCCGCCAGGTGATACGGCAGCGAGCCGTGGCTGGCGTACATCTGCTTGAGCGCGCCATCCTGCTGGGCGCGGCCGATCTCGGCATTGAGCCGCTGCACGATCGCATCAGGCGTGCCTGCCCTGGCCGCGATGCCCAGCCATACGGCGCCCTCGAAACCGTGGAAATTGCGTTCGGCCAGCGTGGGCGCCTTGCCGAAGGCCGCGTCCGGCACCGCCTCGCTGATCGCCAGCGCGCGCAACCGGCCGTCCTTGACCATGGGTTCCACCAGGGCGGTGCCCGCGAAGTACATCTCCGTGTCTCCGGCCAGCACGGAATTCAGCGCGCCGGTGCCCGTCTTGAACGGCACGTGCATGATATCCACCCCGGCCTGTTCGCGCAGCATTTCGAACAGCACGTGCGGCGGGCTGCCGTTGCCGGAGGACGCGTAGTTCAGCTTGCCCGGCTTTTCGCGCGCCAGCGCCAGCAACTGGTCCAGCGACCGGGCCGGCATCTTGTCGTTGACCGTCAGCGCCATCGGAATGATCGCCAGCGGGCTGACCGGTTGCAGGTCGCGCACGGGATCGTAGGTCAGGGCCGGGAAAATATAGGGGTTCCAGACCAGGTGCGCGTTCGTGACCAGCGCCAGCGTGTGGCCGTCCGCGGGCGCGGACTTGAGCTGTTGCATGGCCAGCATGCCGCCGGCGCCTGGCTTGTTCTCCACCACGACGGGCTGCCCCAACGCGCGGTGCAGCCGCTCGGCCAGGGGCCGCGCGAACAGGTCGGGCAGGCTGCCAGGCCCGCCGTTGACCAGGATGGTCACTGGCCGGGCCGGCCAGTCGTCGGCGCGGGCCGAGGGGCTGGCCGCCAGCGCGGCCAGCGCCGCCAGGCAGCCCGCGGCACGCCGGATGTCTTGTAGCCGTATCACTGCTTGTCTCCTGTGCGCCCGCCGCCGGCTTTGTGCCGGTCATCCTGGGCGGCGCCTTTTTCTACGATAAGCAGCAAAAATCTCGGCGTCAATAATTTTTATCGAGATTTTTAACGCGCATGATAAAGTAGCGCATGCTCGACGGTCTCCAACTCCCTCCGCTCGCCCACGCCGCCTCGGCCAACACCCTGGTGGGCGCGGCCTACGTCAGCCTGCGCCGCGACATCAT
>NZ_UFQB01000040.1 GCF_900496965.1 Achromobacter agilis | reverse complement strand
CTGGTGGAGGTAAGCGGGATCGAACCGCTGACCTCTTGCATGCCATGCAAGCGCTCTCCCAGCTGAGCTATACCCCCGTTCTTCTATTCAATCCCGTCCAACGTCGTACGAATCTGCCTTTGAATCTGCACGTTTTATGGTGCGTTTCCACTGCTTTTTCGTCTTTCGTTGCCGGTTTTGTTTAGTGCCGTTGGCGAAGAAACGAGATTATGCACGAACTGAATTGGGTGTGCAAGTCGCTTTGCGGCAAAAAACAAAAAAGTTGCGAAAAAAAGGGGGCAGGAAGACTTTTAACGCCAGGTTTTGCACTTTTTTTGCGCAAACCGGAAAACCGCCGTATGCCCGGAGCCCAGGTAAATCAAGGGCTTGCGGGAATGCTATTGTGAACGGAAATTTTTTTGCTGCCCCGCGGGATTTTCCGCGGCGGCGTGGCCTGCCGGCAGCGGCATATGGGAATGGATATCAAGACATGGACATCGCGCGATGAGCAGCAAAACATCTTTTCCCACGCGCCCGCTGGGCCGCACCGGGATGTCGGTCACCCGTATCGGCTTGGGCGCCTGGGCCATCGGCGGCAATGGCTGGGCAGTGGGCTGGGGCCCGCAGGACGACACCGATTCCATCGAAGCCATCCGGCGGGCCGTGGAGCGGGGCATCAATTGGATCGATACCGCGGCTGTTTACGGGCTGGGACATTCCGAGGAAATCGTGCGGCGCGCGCTGGCGCAGATGGCGCCCGACGAGCGGCCTTATGTTTTCACCAAGTGCGGCCTGACCTGGTCGGCCGAACAGCCGCGGGCCATGCCCCGGCGCACGGGCACCCCGGACAGCATCCGGCGGGAAATCGAGGATTCGCTGCGGCGTCTGGGCGTGGAGCGCATCGATCTCTATCAGATGCACTGGCCGGCGGGCGACGGCACCCCGCTCGAGGCGTACTGGCAGGAATTGCTGGACCTCAAACAGGAGGGCAAGGTCCGGGCGGTGGGGCTGTCGAACCACAATCTGGCGCAGATCCAGGATGCCGAGGCCTTGGGCCATGTGGACACGCTGCAGCCCCCGTTTTCGGCGATCCAGCGCGCGGCGGGCGGCGACCTGATCCCCTGGTGCGCCCGCAACGGCACGGGCGTCATCGTCTACAGCCCGATGCAGTCCGGTCTGTTGAGCGGCCGCTTCAGCGTGGACCGTGCCCGTGCCTTGCCCCAGGATGACTGGCGCTCGCGCAATGCGGAGTTCGCGTCGCCCAGCATCGAGCGCAACCTGGCGCTGGCCGAAGCCTTCAAGCCGGTCGCGGAGCGCCACGGCACGACGGTCGCCGCCGTGGCGGCCGGCTGGACGCTGGCCTGGCCCGGCGTGACGGGGGCGATCGTGGGGGCGCGCAACGCCGCCCAGGTGGATGGTCTGCTTGGCGCCGCGGAGCTCGAACTGGACAGCGAGGATATGGATGCGATCGCCGAGGCGATCGAGCAGACGGGCGCCGGGACGGGGCCGTTGCGCCCGTCCGAGGAGAATGGGGCGCTTCCGGCCAACCTGTTCGCTTGAAGCGCCTTAACGGCGGCGGGCCTTGCGGCCGCTGCCGACGGCCGCGATCAGCGCCAGGCCGATCAGGGCCAGGGCCGTCTTGTCGCCGAAGCGCGCGTAGGGCGTCAAACCCGTCATGCCCTGCACGGCCACCGGCAGCACGCCGGCTTGCTGCGGCGCGAGTTGCGCCGCCACGCGGCCCTTGGCATCGATAGCGGCGGTAATGCCGGTGTTGGTCGAGGTCAGCATGGGCCGGGCCGTTTCGATCGTGCGCAGGCGGCCGATCTGCAGGTGCTGGCGCAGCGCCCAGGAATCGCCGAACCAGCCCAGGTTGCTGACGTTTACGAGGATCGTCGCGCCCGGTTCGCCATTGGGGCCGGGCTGCAGGGCGGGCAGCAGGTCCGGCCCGAACAGGTCTTCGTAGCAGATGTTGAACGCGATGTGCTGGCCGCCCACGGCGAACGGCGTCTGGCGGCGCGCGCCGCGGTCGAAGTCGCCCAGCGGGATGTTCAGCATGTCGACGAACCAGTGGAAGCCGGGGGGCACATATTCGCCCCAGGGCACCAGGTGGCGTTTGTCGTAGCGCATCGCGGTGCTGCCCGTCAGGAGCTGGTCGAGCGGCGTATTGCCGTCGAAGCCCACGACGCTGTTGGTGTAGCGATCGCGGCCGTTCACACGGTCATGCAGCGGCACGCCCATGGCGATGACGGTATTGCGCTGAGCGGCCAGGCCGCGCCAGGTGTCCCAGATGCGCGGATCGAGCTGGTCCTGGAAGATGGGCAGCACGGTTTCCGGCAGGATGACCAGTTGCGGAGCGGGCACGCCGGGCGCCGGCGGCATGGCCGTCAGGTCCAGGTGCCGGATCAGGCTTTGCTCGAGCAGCGCCGGGTCGAACTTCTGGGACTGCTCGATGTTGCCTTGGACCAGGCGAACGTTCAGCGGATCGCCGGCGGGCGAGGACCAGTCGATGCGCGACAACGGCCAGCCGGCGGCGGCCAGGGCCAGCGCGATCCCCGCGGCCAGGGCGTGGCGCGAGCGGATTCCCGCCTTCCTCGAGGGCTGCCAGAGGCTGGCGACCGCGGCGGCGGCGAAAGCGGACAGGAAGGCCATGCCGTGCACGCCGAGCAGCGGCGCCCAGCCCGCGATCGGGCCGTCGACCTGCGCATAGCCGATGTTGAGCCACGGGAAGCCCGTGAGCAGGACCGCGCGCAGCCATTCGAACGCCGCCCACATCGCGGCCCAGGCCAGGGTGCTGGATAGGATGCGCGAGGGAGGCGAATCCGGCGAAAGCGGCGCATAGCGGCGCGCCAGTGCGCTCGCGGTGGCCGGAAACAGGGCCAGGAACGCGGACAGGGCCAGCACCGCGGCCACCGATAGCGGCGCGGACAGATCGCCGTAGCGATGCAGGCTGATGAAGATCCAGTACAGGCCCAGCGCGTACGTGGCGAAGCCGAACAGCCAGCCGCGCGCCCATGCCTGTTTGGCGGAGGGCGCATACAGCGTTACGCGCGCGGCGATGGCCAGCATCAGGATCTGGGTCGTCGCCAGCGCCCAGCCGGGCAGGGGCCCTGGCGAGAAAGTCAGGGCATGCACGGCGCCCGCCAGCAACAGGCCGGCAGCGCCGCGCAGGATACGGCCGCGCGGGGAACTCGTCATGCGTGGGAGGGGGGCAGGGAGGCTTGGGGCGCGTTGCGCTTGACGCGCAACCAGATGGCGCGGCGCGCGTCGCCGCGGGCCACTTCGAGGCGCAGTCCGTCGAACTCGGCGGTATCGCCGCGGCGCGGGATGCGGCCTAACTGGCCGCCCATCCAGCCGCCGACGCTGTCGTATTCGTCGTCGGGCAGCTGGCAGCCGAAGACTTCGTTGAAGTGCGAGATGTCGGTGGCCGCCAGGACGCGCCACTGGTTCTCGCCTTCGGGGAAGATCGAGTCTTCCTCGGTTTCGTCGAATTCGTCTTCGATGTCGCCGACGATCTGTTCCAGCACGTCTTCCATCGTGACCAGGCCGGAAATGCCGCCGTGCTCGTCGATGACGATGGCCTGGTGGTTGCGGCTGGCGCGGAACTCATGCAACAGCACGTTCAGGCGCTTGGATTCCGGAATGAACACGGCCGGCCGGACCAGCTTGCGCAATTCGATGTCGGGTTCCAGCATGCAGCGCAGCAGGTCCTTGGCCAACAGGATGCCGATGATGTTGTCGCGGTCGCCTTCGTAGACGGGAAAGCGCGAATGCGCGGTTTCGATCACCGAGGCCACGAGATACGGAATGGGCTGCGTGACGTCGAGCAGGTCCATGCGCGAACGCGGGACCATGATGTCGCCCACGGTGCCTTCGGACACGGCGAGCGCGCCCTTGATCATTTTGTAGGACTCCGCGTCGAGCAGCTGACGGTCGTGCGCGGCTTCCAGAACGGCCTTGATGCCTTCGCGGTCCTCGGGCTCGCGGCGCACAAGGGAAAGCAGGCGGTCTAGAAGGGATTTGGTGGCGGGTTTGGATGAGCGAGCAGGCGTCGCTTCGGGAGCAGGGTAAGGGTCAGACATCGTCCGGGAGGACAGGTTGCGGAAGACCCAGCATAACCGAAACTGGCTTCCAATTTGTAACGGCAAGGCCCGAAATGAGGGTAACCCCCGCCATCTGCGCCTTGCTGGACGCCATTTTTCGGCTTTTTTTGCCCAAGGGGGCTGCTCAGGGCGCGACGTAGGGGTCTTCGATACCCATGGCGGCCAGCGTGGCGGTCTCCAGCGCTTCCATGCGCTTGGCGTCGCGGGCCTTGATGTGGTCGTAGCCCAGCGAATGCAGCACCCCGTGGATGGTTAGGTGGGCGGCGTGGTCCAGCAACGCCTTGCGCTGTTCGCGCGCCTCGCGCACCAGCACCGGCACGCACATCACGATGTCGCCGCGTGCGACGCCCAGCGGGTCCACGCCGTACTCGAACGTAAGCACGTTGGTGGCGTAGTCGCGGCCGCGGAAGTCGCGGTTCAGGCGCCGGCCCTCGGCCGCGCCGACCAGGCGCAGGCTGAGTTCCGCGGCGGAGAACGCGACGAGGCCGTCTTCGGCCGCGCCGGCCAGCGCCCGCTCGGCCCAGCGGCGCAGGCGCCAGCGGGGCAGGCGGTCTTCCTGCACGCCGTACTGGACGGCCAGGGACAGGTCAGGCTTCATCTTCGGCTGCGCGGTCGTAGGCGTCGACGATACGCGCGACCAGGGGGTGGCGCACGACGTCTCGGCTGGTGAATCGGGTGGTGGCGATGCCCTGCACGTCATGCAGGACCTTCACCGCATGGGCCAGGCCGCTGTCCTGGCCGCGCGGCAGGTCGACCTGCGAAGGATCGCCGGTGATGACGGCCTTGCTGCCGAAGCCGATCCGCGTCAGGAACATTTTCATCTGTTCCGGCGTGGTGTTCTGCGCTTCGTCCAGGATGACGAAGGCATGGTTCAGCGTGCGGCCGCGCATGTAGGCCAGGGGGGCGATTTCGATCGTTTGCTTTTCGAACAGGCGCTGCACCTTCTCGAAACCCATCAGGTCGTAGAGCGCGTCGTACAGCGGCCGCAGGTACGGGTCGACCTTCTGCGCCAGGTCGCCGGGGAGGAAGCCCAGGCGTTCGCCGGCCTCGACCGCCGGGCGGGTCAGCACCAGGCGCTGCACCGTGTCGCGCTCCATCGCGTCGATGGCGCAGGCGACGGCCAGCCAGGTCTTGCCCGTGCCGGCGGGGCCGACGCCGAACGTGATGTCGTGCTTGAGGATGTTGTTCAGGTAGTCGCGCTGGCGGGGCGTGCGGGGCCGCAGGTCGCTGCGCTTGGTGCGCAGGGCGATGCCGTCGCTTTCGTCGTCCAGGGCGGGCAGCGGGTCCAGTTCCTGGGACAGTTCTTCCTTTAGCGCTTCTTCCTGCCGGCCGACGCCGATTTCGACGAGCCCCAGCTGGATATCGTCGACCGAGAGGGCGCGGTGCACGGCCTGCTCATGGAAGCGGCGCACCACCCGGGCGGCCAGTTCGGCCAATTCGCCTTCGATGGTGACCCGGCTGCCGCGGCGCGTGAGCTTGACGTTCATGCCGTCGGCCAGTTGGCGCAGGTTTTCGTCCAGCGGGCCGCACAGATTGGCCAGGTGGGTGTTGTCGCCGTCCAGGACAACGACGGCGGGCATGCTGCGGCGGGCGCGGGAGCGGGGAGTGGTCATTCGGCCTCTTGGGAAACGCGGTCCACGTCGGCGACCCGCGCGCGCAGCGAATTGGTGTGCGCTTCGGTGATGATGACGTCGACCATTTGTCCGATGAGCCGCGCGGGCGCGGCGAAGTTCACGATGCGGTTGTTCTCGGTGCGGCCCATCAGTTCGTTCGGGTCGCGGCGCGAGGGGCCTTCCACCAGCAGGCGCTGGCGCGTGCCGATCATGTCGCGGGCGATCGCGGCCGCCTGCTCGTTGATCAGCGCCTGCAGGCGCTGCAGGCGGCGCAGCTTCACGTCCTGGGGCGTGTCGTCGTGCAGGTCGGCGGCGGGCGTGCCCGGGCGGCGGGAATATACGAACGAGAAGGAGGTGTCGAAACCGACGTCCTCGATCAGCTTCATGGTTTTTTCGAAGTCTTCCTCGGTCTCGCCCGGGAAGCCCACGATGAAATCCGAGGACAGCGTCAGGTCGGGACGGGCGGCGCGCAGGCGGCGCACGACGGATTTGAATTCGAGCGTGGTGTAGCCGCGCTTCATGGCGGCCAGCACGCGGTCGCTGCCGGCCTGCACCGGCAGGTGCAGGAACGACACCAGCTTGGGCAGGCGGGCATAGGCGTCCACCATGCGCTGGGTCATTTCCTTGGGGTGCGAGGTGGTGTAGCGGATGCGTTCGATGCCCGGAATTTCATGCACGTATTCCAGCAGCATGGCGAAGTCGGCAATCTCGGCGGTGTCGGCCATGCGTCCGCGGTAGGCGTTCACGTTCTGGCCCAGCAGGGTCACTTCCTTCACGCCCTGGTCGGCCAGGTCCGCGACTTCGACAAGCACATCCTCGAAGGGACGCGAGACTTCCTCGCCGCGCGTGTAGGGCACGACACAGAAGCTGCAATACTTGCTGCAGCCTTCCATGATCGAGACGAAGGCCGTGGCACCGTCGACGCGCGGCGGCGGCATGTTGTCGAACTTCTCGATCTCGGGAAAGCTGATGTCGACCTGCGAGCGGCCTTCGGCGCGGCGGCGCTGGATCAGTTCGGGCAGGCGGTGCAGCGTCTGCGGGCCGAACACCACGTCCACGTAGGGCGCGCGCTTGACGATGGCCTCGCCTTCCTGGCTGGCCACGCAGCCGCCCACGCCGATCACCAGGTTGGGATTGGTCTTCTTCAGGTGCTGCACGCGGCCCAGGTCGGAGAAGACTTTTTCCTGCGCCTTCTCGCGCACCGAACAGGTGTTGAACAGGATGACGTCGGCTTCTTCCGGGTCGTTGGTCAGTTCCAGGCCCTGGTCGTCGCGCAGTACGTCGGCCATTTTGTCCGAATCGTATTCGTTCATCTGGCACCCGAAGGTGCGGATGTACAGCTTGCGGGGGGAACCGGTGCCGGCGGCGGGAAGGGCGGCGTTCGCGCCGTCGCGCGGGGCAGCCGCGCGCTTGATGGAGGTTTCTTGCATGATGGTCGCCGTGACGGGTGTAGATCCCGGGGGCTGGAGGATGGGAAACGGCGAATTTTAACCCCTGCGTGAAATTTGTTTCTTGGTCTTGCGCGCCGCGGCCGTTACGATAGCGATCTGACTGGGATTCAGACTCCAGTAATATTTCTCATTCTCCTGATGCGGCACCGATGAACACCAACCCCCTGACGCCTCCGGTAGCCGCTCCCGCGATCGATGCCGCGAAAGGCGCATCCGCCCGGGACCGCTTCCACAATCCCTTTTCGCCATTGACCTGGCTGTTGCTGGGCTGCGCGCTCGCGCTGGCCGCGGGCGCCTGCGCCCGATGGATAGACCTGCCGCTGGCCATCTGGATCAAACAGTCGGTGACCGAGGGCGTGAACGAATCGTTCGAGTGGATCGGCGAACTGGGAGAAAGCGGCCCCTATATCGGCGTGGCGCTGGCCTTCTATGTGATCGGGCTGGTCGGGCTGGCGCGGGGCTGGAGCAATCCGGTGCGCATGAGCTACGCCAGCATGGCGCGCGGTAGCCTGCTGATGCTCTCCACCATGGCGGTGGGCGGATTGGTCGTGCTGGTGCTCAAGCGCTCGGTGGCGCGGGCGCGGCCCGAACTCTTCTTCGAAAAGGGCATTTACGGGCTGGGCGAGTCGTTCTCCCGCGCGCAGCTCTTCAATTCATTTCCGTCCAGCCATACCTACGCGGCGTTCGCCGTGGCCGTGGTGCTGGGCATCCTGGCGCCGCGCTGGCGCTGGGTCTTTCTGCTGCTGGCGGCGCTGGTCGCCATGAGCCGGCTGGTCAACCTGGACCACTACCTGTCCGACGTGATGACGGCCGCGGGCATCGCGGTGCTGGTCGGCCATGTGCTCGCGCCCCGCGTGCTGGACGCCAGGTACCAATGGCCGCTGCGCGCGCCATGGAAGTGGTGGCAGCCCAATGCTCCGCGTGTCTGACAGCCCAACCTTCCGCGTGTCTGACAGCCCAATCTTCCGCGTGTCTGACACCCGTATGAGACGGTCTTTCGACCACGAAACAGTCTTCCCGGGTGTCTGACACCGGCTGACTTTGAATGAACAGCCGTCCAGATACGGCCGGTGTCAGACACCCGCCAGCGCCAGAGTATGGCGGCGTCCATCTCCTCGGGTGTCAGACACGCGGAAGATTGGGCTGTCAGACACGCGGAAGGTTGGGTTCTCCCGCGAAGTTCACCACCACGCGCCGGTTGCTGCGGCTTTTCTTTTCGATCTTGGTCACGACCACGGCGCCGATCTCGCCTGTGTTGGCCACGTGCGTGCCGCCACAGGGCTGGCGGTCCACGCCGGGAATCTCGACGATGCGGATGCTGCTGGTGCCGGCCGGCGGGGCGGCGCCCACCGTGCGCACCAAGTCCGGCTCCGCTGCCAATTGCTCCGGCGTGATGCAGTTGATGCTGACGCCCAGGTCCGAGCCGATCAGCGCGTTCAGGCGTTCGGTCAGGTCGGCCTTGTCCAGCGTGGATTCGGGCAGGTCGAAGTCGATGCGCGCGGAGTCGGGCGAGATATTGCAGCCGGTCACGGGCGCGGGCACCAGCGACCCCAGCAGGTGCAGACAGGTGTGCAGGCGCATGAGCCGATGGCGCCGCGGCCAATCGACGGCCACGGACACGCGCTCGCCCACCTGGGGCAGCGCGTCGCCGTCGGGCACGTGCAGGATGCGCTGGCGGTCGTCGGCGTATAGCGTGTCCGCCAGGGCCAGCACCCGGCCATCGGCCAGCGTCAGCGTGCCGCTGTCGCCCGCTTGCCCGCCGCTGCGCGCATAGCAGACGGTTTCGTCGAGTTCGATGCCGTCAGGGCCGACCGCGACTACGGTGGCGTCGCATCGTTCCAGGTAGGGATCTTCGTCGAAGCGCTTGCGGGGGGCGGGCATGGGTGGGTCTCCGGATGATGTGTAAGGTTCAGGCCAGGATCTTGACGCCCTGCGCCGTTTCGATTGTTGCGCTGAGCCGGGGCGGGCCGTCGGCCTGTTCCAGGTGGATCAGGTGGTCGGCGCCCATCCAGGCCAGGCCCTGGCGCAGCAGCCCCGCCTGGGGATGGCGGCCGGTCAGTTGCAACAGGGCCAGGTCATGGCGCGGCAGGCTCACGCCGGGATAATCCGGCACGTCCCATTGGATCAGCGTGGGCAGCAGGCCGTCGCCGGCGGCGTGGCCGGCTTCGCGCCAGGCGGGCAGGCTGCCGTCGTCAGGCACCGTCAGCCGCCAGCGCAGGCTGCCGCGCGACATGGGGATGGCGGGGGCGAGACGGTCCGGATGTTCGGCCTGCATTTGCGTGAGGTCCAGCGGGGTTTCGACGCGGGCCGCCCAGTGGGCCAGGTAGGGCCCTTGTTCCAGCCGGGCGCGCACGGCATCCTGATCCAGCCCGAACCAGCGCGGCCGCGCGGGCGCCTCGGCGTCCGGGTCGATGGCGATGACCTCCAGGTAGAGGCCGCCGGCCATGCCCAGAACCCGGTTGTGGGTGGCCATCCGCGGATGGGCGCCGCCGCCGGCCGGCGCGATGCCGAGCAATCCGGCGACGTACTCGGTGCCGCTGGCGAGGTTCGCGGCGGCGATGACGAGGTGATCGATGGCGAGTTTCATAGTCTGGCTATGGTAGCCCAGCCAGACACCTCAGCCGCCGAACTCTCGCCGTTTCAGGACCCGGTCTATCAGCCCCCACTCCAGCGCTTCTTCGGCGGTCATGTAGCGGTCGCGGTCCAGCGTGCGCTCGACCTCTTCGTAGCTGCGCCCGCAGTGCTGCGCATAGACCCGGGTGACGCGGTCCTTCGTCCGCCGGATTTCCTCGGCGTGGATGAGGACGTCCGATGCCTGGCCCTGGAAACCGCCCAGCGGCTGGTGGACGTGGATGCTGGCGTTGGCCAGCGCGCAGCGTTCGCCGGGCTCGCCCGCCATGAGGAGGAACGACCCCATCGAGCGGGCGGTTCCCATGCACAGGGTATGCACCGGAGCCGTGATGTATTGCATGGTGTCGTACATGGCCAGGCCGCTGGTGATGACGCCGCCGGGCGAGTTGATGTACAGATGGATCGGCTTCGTGGGGTTTTCCGATTCGAGGAATAGCAACTGCGCGCAGACCAGCGCGGACACGGCGTCGTTGACCTCGCCGTTCAGGAAAATGATGCGGTCGCGCAGCAGCCGCGAATAAATGTCGAAGGACCGTTCGCCGCGGCCGGACTGCTCGACGACCATCGGCACATATTGCATAACGTCCTGCATGGACGATCTCCTGTGTTGCGGATGCTTCGCGCCCGGCCGAGGTTCAGGCCGCGCGCATGAGGAAGGGCCCGGCGTCGTTCGCGGCGCCGCGGACGACGCGCTCGAGTCGCGCGTCGGCCAGCGCGTGAATGATGCGCAGGACGGTGCCTCCGCCGGCCGCGGGCCGGAGCTGGAGCGTCACCAGGCTTTCGAGGAAGGGCGGTTCGTCGTCCCGCATCCGGTAGCGGACTTCCTCCGAGGGCGTCGAGGCCACGGGCTCGGCGCTGGCCAGGGCCCGGCCGGGCAGCCATTGCTCGCGAAACTCGGGAATGCTGATCGCGCGCCAGACTTGCTCCGGGGGCGCATCGAGTTCGTATTCGAGCACGATGTCTTGCGGCCGGCTTTCGGCGTTGGTCTCGTTCATTGGTCCATGTCCTTGAGCAAGGCGTTCAGGGCGTCGATGCGGGCGGGCCAATAGGCGCGGTACTTCGCCAGCCATCCGGCGATGTGCGCCAGGCCGTCTGGATCGACCTGATAGTTGACGTAGCGGCCCTGCCGGCTTTCCTGCACCAGCCTGGCCTTGCGCAGGACCGCAAGATGCTGGGACATGGCCGGCTGGCTGATCTCCATGCCCGCGCGCAAGGCACTGGCGTTCATGCCGCCCGTGGCCAGCTTTTCGAAGATCGCGCGGCGTGTCGGGTCGGCCAGCGCCTTGAAAATGTCGTTTTCGATCATGGCAACACATTAGCGCATACTTATGTGTTGATCAAGCGGCATTGCCCGAACGATCCGCGCGCGCAAAAAAAACCCGCCTTGGTGTGGCGGGTTTCGGGCAAGGGCAAAGGGCTCAGGCGGCTTCGCCTTCCTCGCCTTCTTTCTTGATGGGCTTGATCAGGTCTTCGCGCTTGACGCCCATCCACATGGCCAGCGCGGCGGCGACGAACACCGATGAATAGATGCCGAACCAGATGCCGATGGTCAGGGCCATGGCGAAGTAGTGCAGGGTGGGGCCGCCGAAGAACAGCATCGCCAGCACCATCATCTGCGTGGAGCCGTGGGTGATGATGGTCCGCGAGATCGTTTGCGTGATGGCGCTGTTGATGACTTCCTGCACGTCCGCCTTGCGGTACTTGCGGAAGTTTTCGCGGATACGGTCCATGATGACCACGGATTCGTTCACGGAGTAGCCCAGCACCGCGAGCACCCCCGCCAGCACCGATAGCGAGAATTCCCACTGGAAGAAGGCGAAGAAGCCCAGGATGATCACCACGTCGTGCAGGTTGGCGATCACGCCGGCGACGGCGAACTTCCATTCGAAGCGGAAGCCCAGGTACACCATGATGCCGATGACCACGACCAGCAGCGCCATCAGGCCGTTGTGCAGCAGTTCCTGGCCCACCTGCGGGCCCACGAACTCCACGCGGCGCAGTTCGACGCCGGAGTCGGCGGCCTTCAGCGCGGCCATGACGGTTTCGCTCTGGGTGGCCGAGGTCTGGCCTTCCTGCAGGGGCAGGCGGATCATGACGTCGTGCGAGGTGCCGAAGTTCTGCACCTGGAAATCGGTATAGCCCAGCTTGGAGACGACGCCGCGCACGTTTTCAAGCTGCGCCGTCTGGGCGTAGTTGACTTCCATGACCGTGCCGCCGGTGAATTCGATCGACAGGTGGAAGCCGCGCGTGAGGATGAAGAAGATCGCCGCCACGAAGGTGACGAGGCTGATGATGTTCAGCACCAGCGCGTGGCGCATGAACGGGATGGTGCGGTGAATACGGAAAAATTCCATTTTTCGCCTTCGGCTTTATCGGTGGCGGGCGGCTATGCCGCCCGCGCGGATGTTCAGTTGGTCTTCGGTTTCCAGACTTCACCGATGGAGATCGACGTGAGCTTCTTCTTGCGGCCGTACCAGAGGTTGGCCAGCGCGCGCACGCCCACCACCGACGAGAACATCGAGGTCAGGATGCCCAGGCAGTGCACCACGGCGAAGCCCCGGATCGGGCCCGAGCCGAAGGCCAGCAGCGCCAGGCCCACGATCAGCGTCGTCAGGTTGGAGTCCAGGATGGTGCCCCACGCGCGCTCGAAGCCGTGGTGGATGGCCTGCTGCGGCGAGGCGCCCCCGCGCAGCTCTTCCCGGATGCGCTCGTTGATCAGCACGTTCGAGTCGATGGCCATGCCGAGTGTCAGCGCAATGGCGGCGATGCCCGGCAGCGTCAGCGTGGCTTGCAGCATGGACAGCAGCGCCAGCAGGAGCAGCACGTTCAGGGTCAGGCCGATGGTCGAGAACACGCCGAACAGGTGGTAGTACAAAACGATGAAGACGGCGATGGCGAGGAAGCCGTACAGCGTCGAATGGAAGCCCTTCGAGATGTTGTCGGCGCCCAGGCTCGGGCCGATGGTGCGTTCTTCGATGATGGACATCGGCGCGGCCAGCGCGCCGGCGCGCAGCAGCAGCGCGGTGTCGGCGGCTTCTTCGGAGCTCATGCTGCCGGAGATCTGCACCTGTCCGCCCGCGATCTCGCTGCGGATGACGGGAGCCGTGACCACTTCGCCCTTGCCGTTCTCGAACAGCAGGATGGCCATGCGCTTGCCGATGTTGTCGCGGGTGACGTCGCGGAAGATGCGCGCGCCCTTGGAGTCCAGCGTCAGGTGGACGGCGGCCTGCTGGGTTTGCGAGTCGCGGCCGGGCTGGGCGTCCTGCAGGTTTTCACCGGTCAGGACGACCTGGCGGCGCACCAGGATCGGACGGCCGTCGCGATCGTTGTAGCGTTCGAGGCCGAAGGGCACGGTGCCGCCCAGCAGCGCGGCCTGCGCGGCGGGGGAGTCGTCGACCATGCGGATTTCCAGCGTGGCGGTGCGGCCCAGCAGTTCCTTGGCCTTGGCCACGTCCTGCACGCCGGGCAGCTGGACCACGATGCGGTCGCTGCCTTGCTGCTGGATGACCGGTTCGGCCACGCCCAGTTCGTTGATGCGGTTGTGCAGCGTGTTGATGTTCTGCTTCAGCGCGGAATCCTGCACGCGGGTCACTGCGGCCGGGTTCAGGGCGCCGATCAGTAGCGGCTTGCCGTTTTCCTCGCGTTCGGTGAACTCCAGGTCGGGCAGGCGGCTGCGCAGGGCCGAGATGGCACGGTCGCGGTCGGACGAGTTGGCGAAGGTGGCGGCAACGCCCAGGCCGGAGCGTTCGACGCCGGCCACGTTGACCTTCTGGTCGCGCAGCACCGAGCGCACGTCGGCGGCCAGGGAATCGTAGCGGGCGGTCAGGGCGCCCTGCATGTCCACTTGCAGCAGGAAGTGCACGCCGCCGCGCAGGTCCAGGCCCAGGTACATGGGCTTGGGCGCGAACCAGCCCATCGCGCGCATCCAGGTGGGCGAGGCGGGCAGCAGGTTCAGGGCGACGGTGTAATGGGGATCGCCGGCGACCGTGTTGAGGGACCGGTCGAGCAGATCGCGGGCCTGCAGTTGCAGGTCGGTCGAGGTGAAGCGGGCGCGCACGGTGCCGAGCGTGCCATTCTGTTCGTAGTAGACCCCTTCGTTGGGGATCTTGGCGTCAGCCAGCACCTGCTCGACCCGGCCCAGCATGGCGGTGTCCACCTTCACGGTGGCCTTGGCGCTGGAAACCTGGACGGCGGGGGACTCGCCGTAGAAGTTGGGAAGCGTGTACAGCAGGCCGATGAGGACCGCGATCAGGACCGTAATGTACTTCCAGAGAGGATAGCGGTTCATTGCCGGCTACTTCATGTGAGAGTGATAAAAGGGCCGCCCGAGCGGCGGGCGCGGCGGGCGGCGGGACTTGCCATCAAGCGCAAGAGCCCGATAAGGGCTCCGTTGGGACGCTTACAGGGCCTTGATGGTTCCCTTGGGCAGCACGGTCGAGACCGAGGACTTCTGCATGATCACTTCGACGGGCTTGTCGGCCAGTTCCGAGACTTCCACCGTAACGTAGCTGTCGTTGACCTTGGTGACCTTGCCGAGCATGCCGCCGGCGGTGACCACTTCGTCGCCCTTGGCCAGGGCGGCGATCAGGTTGCGGTGTTCCTTCTGGCGCTTCATCTGGGGACGGATCATCAGGAAATAGAGGATCACGAACATCAGGATGATGGGCAGCATGCCCATCAGCGCATTGCCTTCAGGGGCGGCTTGCGCCACGACGAGGCTGGCGGTATCGATAACGGACATTGAATTCTCCTGCGTTTAGTATGTTTGGGGGGTCGTGTTTATGTTTTTCTGCGCCCATCCCCGCGCGAGCCATGGATAGGGCAAGCCGACTATTGTATATAGGTCCTGAAATTCTAATCCACCCCTCGCTTGCGGTCGGCCGCGAACTGGGCGCGCCAGGCGTCGAAGCGTCCCTCGGCGATGGCTTCCCGCATTTCTTTCATGATGGTCAGGTAGAAATGCAGGTTGTGCAGGGTGTTCAGGCGCGCCCCGGTGATTTCGTTGGCGCGCTGCAAATGGTGCAGGTAGGCCCGGGAGAAGTTCGCGCAGGTGTGGCAGCTGCAGCTCGGGTCCAGCGGGCGGGTGTCGTCGCGGTATTTGGCGTTGCGGATCTTGACGTCGCCGTAGCGGGTGAACAGCCAGCCGTTGCGGGCGTTGCGGGTGGGCATGACGCAATCGAACATGTCCACGCCGCGGCTCACGCCCTCGACCAGGTCTTCCGGCGTGCCCACGCCCATCAGGTAGCGGGGCGCCTGGGCAGGCAGCTTGGGCGTGACGTGCGCCAGGATGCGCATCATGTCTTCCTTGGGCTCGCCGACCGACAGCCCGCCGATGGCGTAGCCATGGAAGCCGATCTCCTGCAGCCCGGCCAGGGATTCGTCGCGCAGCGATTCGTACATGCCGCCCTGGACGATCCCGAAGAGGGCGTTGGGGTTGCCCAGGCGGTCGAACTCCTCGCGCGAGCGGCGCGCCCAGCGTAGCGACATGCGCATCGAGCGGGCGGCTTCTTCGACCGTGGCGGGCCGGCCGTCGATTTCATAGGGCGTGCACTCGTCGAACACCATGACGATGTCGGAATTCAGCGAGCGCTGGATGCGCATGGATTCTTCCGGCGTCAGGAACAGGCGGGCGCCGTCGATCGGGGAGGCGAACTTCACGCCTTCCTCGGTGATCTTGCGCATGCCCTGCAGGCTGAACACCTGGAAACCGCCCGAGTCGGTCAGGATGGGCTTGTCCCATTGCATGAAACCGTGCAGGCCGCCGTGCTTTTCCATGATTTCCGTGCCCGGGCGCAGCCACAGGTGGAAGGTGTTGCCCAGCACGATCTGCGAGCCGATCTCTTTCAGTTCGTGCGGCAGCATGGCCTTGACGCTGCCATAGGTGCCCACGGGCATGAAGATGGGGGTTTCGACCACGCCGTGGTTCAGCGTGATGCGGCCGCGGCGGGCGCCGCCGTCGGTGGCGAGCAGTTCGAAATTCAGTCCGGTCATAGGGCGGGGGACTCGATAAACATGGCGTCGCCATAACTGAAGAAGCGGTAGCGCTCGGCGACGGCGTGGGCGTAGGCGCGGCGTATCGGTTCGACGCCGGCCAGCGCCGACACCAGCATCAGCAGGGTCGACTGGGGCAGGTGGAAATTGGTGACGAGGGCGTCGATGACGCGGTACCGGTATCCGGGGGTGATGAACAGGCGGGTGTCGCCCTGGGCGGCGGCCAGCGGCAGGCCGGGCGCGGTGCGCCCTTCGGTCTGGGCGGCGGCGGATTCCAGGGCGCGCACGCTGGTCGTGCCGACGGCGATGACCCGGCCGCCCTGGCGGCGGGCGGCGGCGATCGCGTCCACCGTGGCCTGGGGCACGGTGAACCACTCGGCGTGCATGACGTGGTCGGCCAGATTGTCCACGCGCACGGGCTGGAAGGTGCCCGCGCCCACGTGCAGCGTAACGAACGCGCGCGCCACGCCCTGGGCGTCCAGGCGCTCCAGGGTGGGCTGGTCGAAGTGCAGGCCGGCGGTGGGGGCCGCCACGGCGCCGGGTTCGCGAGCGTAGACGGTCTGGTAGCGTTCGTCGTCGCCGGCATCGGCCTGGTGCGTGATGTAGGGCGGCAGCGGCGTCGCCCCGTGGGCGTCCAGCAGGTCCAGCACCGGGCCGGGGAAGCGGATGTCGAAGAGCTCGCCTTCGCGGCCCAGCACCGTGGCCTCGAAGGCGTCGGCCAGCCGCAGCACCATGCCGGCGCCGGGCGATTTGCTGGCGCGCACGTGGGCCAGGACGCGGTCGGGTTCGGTGATGCGCTCGACCAGCACCTCAACCTTCCCGCCCGTAATCTTGTGGCCGTTCAAGCGCGCCTTGATGACGCGGGTGTCGTTGAAGACCAGCAGGTCCTGCGGACGCACGAGCGTGGCCAGGTCGGCGAACTGGCGGTCGTGCAGCTGGCCGGCGCGGTCCAGGTGCAGCAGGCGGCTGCCCGTGCGTTCGGCGGCGGGCGTCTGGGCGATGAGCTCAGGCGGCAGGTCGTAGTTGAAATCGGAAACGGTGAGGGACTGGGTCACGCGGGTATCCGTCCGGAAAAGGGCGGCGAAATGAAGACAAAGGCGAGCCGGGCGAGCCCGGGGCAACCCGGTATTGTAAAGCGGCCGGTCCCTGGCCGCGGCGTGGCGGGGGGCGGGGCGCTGCGCCGGGGCTCTTTCAAGCCGCGGGTTTCCACCCCAGCCGGCGCGAGCAGCCGGCCGCCGCCGCGATCAGCGCCCGCACCGGCTCGCCCTCCGGCGCCAGGTCGAACGCACCGTGCAGCCCCAGGCCGGTGATGGCGCCCGCCAGATGGCCCTGGGCATCCAGCACGGGCACCGCGGCCGAGTCGATGGCGTGCAGCAGGTGGCCGCTGACGCTGGCGTAGCCGCGCTCGCGGGTGGCCTGCCATTGCCGGCGCAGCGCGCCGGCGGGGTCGCCCGGCGGTTCGTCCGCGTCCAGCGCCCGGGCGGCGTCATGGCGCCGGGCCGCGTCGGGGGCCTGGCCCAGCAGCGCGTTCCATTCGGACAGCGCGCGGGGCAGGGCCAGGGTTTCGGGCAGCCAGGCGGCATAGACCCGCCCCGTGGCGCTGTTGAGCAGCGGCAGCACCGAACCCACCCGCACGTTGACGGTCACCGGCAGCCGCGCGTCGCGCCATTGCACGATGGTGGGGCCGTGCTGGCCCCAGACCGAAATGAACACCGTCTGGCCGATGGACGCGCTCAGGCCGTCCAGGCAACCCGCCGCCAGTTTCACGAAATCCACGTCGGCCAGGGCCGCCAGGCCCGTATGAAGCGCCTGCGGGCCGAGGCGGTAGCGGGCGCTGGCGGGATCCTGTTCGACGTAGCCGCGCCGTTCCAGCGATACGAGATAGCGGTGCACCTTCGCCCGGGGCATGTCCAGGCTGCGCCCCAGTTCCGACACGGACAGGGCGCCCCCCCAGATCGGCCAGCCGGGTCAGGACGTCGAGGGCGGTTTCGGCGGACTGGATCCCGGTGCTGCTGTTTGTTGACATCGATTCGTCTCTTATTAGAATACGTGTATCACTAAAAAATACATCAGCCGCCGGTCGCGGACAAATCCGGAGACAAACCATGAAGATGTCCATCTTCTCGGTCCAGGACCACTATCCGTCCCAGCCGCGCACGCTGGGCCAGCTCTACAGCCAGGTGCTGGAACAGGCGCGCCGGGCGGAGCAACTGGGCTACGACACTTTCTGGGTGGCGGAGCACCACTTCCACGAATATGGCGCGGTACCGAATCCGGCCGTCTTCCTGGCGGCGCTGTCGCAGCAGACGAGCCGGCTGCGCCTGGGCACCGCCATCTCTATCCTGACCTTCCACAATCCCCTGACGGTGGCGGAAAACTATGCCCTGGTGGACCAGCTTTCACAAGGCCGGCTGGCGCTGGGGGTCGGGTCGGGCTACCTGAAGCACGAGTTCGACGGCTATGGCCTGGATCCCGCGGCCAAGCGGGAGCGTTTCGACGAAAACCTGATGCTGGTCGAACGCCTGCTGCGAGGCGAGTGCGTCACGCACGAGGGCAAGTTCAATACGATCCGCGAGGTGCGCCTGAACGTGCGGCCGGTGCAGGATCCGGTGCCCCTGTACGTGGCCATCCTGCGCCGCGAGGCCGCCTACCACGTCGGCCGACAGGGCCGCCGCATGCTGTTCGTGCCCTACGCCGCGGTGGACGATTTCGAGGAAATCGGACAGATGATGCAGGACTACCGCCGCGGACTGGCCGAGGCGGGCATCGAGGACGCCGCCGGCATGGCGGCCGTGGCCCTGCACACGCACGTGGCGCCCACGGACGAAGACGCCCGCGTGCGCGCGGCCCGCGCCTTCGATCTGTACGTGGAGACCCGCCTGTACGCCCGCAAGCAGGTGTACGACGACATCATCGCCAGCGGCCTGTCGCTGTTCGGATCGCCGGCCACGGTGGCCGGCAAGCTGGCGCGGCTGGCCGAAATGGGCCTGGACCACGTCATGAGCCTGCACAATTTCGGGCTCATGCCTCAGGACCTGGTGCTGGATTCCATGCAGCGCCTGATGGAGCAGGCCATGCCCCTGTCGGGCCTGGTCCGCAAAGACGTTCCCGCCGTATAACAACAGCGTTCCACGCCGTAGCGGATCGGCGTAACGCATAACGACATCCGCCCACCAAAGGAGACCGCGCATGACCCCTCGCCGCACCCTGACCGCCGCCGCGCTGGCGGCCGCCCTGTTTGCCCTGGGCGCCTCGCCCGTGCTGGCTCAAGTGAAGATAGGCGCCACCCTGTCCACGACCGGCCCTCAGGCATCCCTGGGCATTCCCGAACGCAACACCATCAGCCTGCTGCCCACCGAGATCGGGGGAGTCAAGGTCGAATATGTGGTGCTGGACGACGCGTCCGACACCACCCGAGCCGTCAGCAATTCCCACAAGCTGATCTCGGAGAACAAGGTGGACCTGATCGTCGGGTCCAGCACCACGCCCAATACCATGGCCATGCTGGACACGGTCGCCGCCGGCGCCACGCCGGTGATCACGCTGGCCTCGTCGGCCCGGCTGATCGACCCGGTGGACGACAAGCGGCGCTGGGTATTCAAGACGCCGCACTCCGATTCCCTGATGGCCGAGGGCATCGCGCGCCACGCGGCGGCCAACGGCGTGAAGAAACTGGCCTTCATCGGGTTCAACAATGCGCTGGGCGAGACCTTCTGGGTGGAAATCGAGAAGGCAGCCAAGAAACACGGTATCGAGGTGGTGGGCAAGGAGAGCTTTGCGCCCACGGATACCTCGGCGGTGGCCCAGGCCCTGAAGATCACGGGCCTGTCGCCGGACGCGGTGGTGGTCGGCGCCTCGGGCACGCCCGCGGCCATGCCGGCCCGGGCGCTGCGCGAGCGCGGCTACCAGGGGAAGATCTACTTCAACCATGGCGTGGCCAACAACGACTTCCTGCGCGTGTGCGGCTCCGCCTGCGAAGGGGCCTGGGTGC
The DNA here is from genome assembly GCF_900496965.1 of Achromobacter agilis. Classification (GTDB taxonomy): domain Bacteria; phylum Pseudomonadota; class Gammaproteobacteria; order Burkholderiales; family Burkholderiaceae_B; genus Achromobacter; species Achromobacter agilis. The sequence continues at coordinate 19,698 of NZ_UFQB01000040.1, read as the reverse complement.
CGGTGGGCCCGGTGATGGTGGCCGGCCTGCTGCCCGACGACAACCCGGTTAAGGCCACGGCCCAGGCCTTCGCCAAGAAGTACGAGGCCGCCAACGGCCCGGGCAGCGTGTCCCTGTTCGCCGCCTATACCTGGGACGTTGGGCTGCTGCTGCAGCAGGCGATTCCGGTCGCGCTGAAATCGGCCAAGCCCGGCACGCCGGAATTCCGGGCGGCGCTGCGCGACGCGCTGGAAAACGTTAAGAACCTGCCCACGGCAACCGGTGTCGTCACGATGAGCCCCACGGACCACAACGGGCTGGACGAGCGCGCTTTGGTGATGGCGACCGTGGCCTCGGGGAAGTGGAAACTCCAAAAGCAATAAAGAGGGCGGGTTGCGCGGGCCCGCCGCCCCCCCGAGAGGGGGGCTTTTTCGCTTTGGGGCGGCGCGGCAGCGAAAAGGGCCCCCCGCCGCGCCCGCAAGCGCTCCAGGTTTTGTATGCTCTCGGTTTTGCTGGACGAGCAACCGGGTGGGCGTGGCATGACGGGACAAGCGAACGAGCGTAGGGGCGGACTGAAGCGGTGGCTGGCGGGAGGGCTGCTGGCCCTGGTCGCGGGTGCGGCCTGCGCCCAGGTGCCTGGCCTGCCGCCCGACGTGGTGAACGCCTGGAAGGCCACCAAGCTGCCCGACAGCGCCTTGTCCCTGGTGGTGCAGGAAGTGGGCGGGCCGCGCCTGGCGACGCTGAACGCCAAGGAATCCCGCAACCCCGCGTCGGTCATGAAGCTGGTGACGACCTGGGCCGCGCTTTCCGAGCTGGGGCCCAACTATGTCTGGCGCACCGAGTTCATGGCGGCGCCCGGCGCGCGGCCCGACGCCAAGGGCGTGCTGGCCGGCCCGTTGTACCTGAGGGCCGGCGGCGATCCCCAATTCCTGCTGCAGGACCTCTGGGTGCTGCTGCGCGAGCTGCGCCTGAAGGGCGTCAAGCAGATCAACGATCTGGTCATCGACCGCAGCATCTTTGGTCAGGTCGCGACCGACCCCGGGGCCTTCGACGGCGCGCCCGACCGCGCGTACAACGCCAGCCCGGACGCCCTGATGGTGGGGTTCGGCGCCTTGCGCCTGCTGTTCACGCCGGATCCCGTTGCCAATAAATGGGTGCCGCTGATCGACCCGCCGCTGCCGGGCCTGAAGATCGAAGGCCGCGTCGAGTGGAGCGATGTCCGTTGCCCCGGCCCGCCCGTGGTGACGACCGATCCGGTGATCACCCAGCAGGGCGTGACGATCCGCGTGAACGGCAAGGTGGCGGGGTCCTGCGGCGAATTCAGCCTGTACCGCCTGGCGCTGTCCCAGCCCGACTACGCCACGGAAGTGTTCCGCATGCTTTGGAAGGAACTGGGCGGCACGTTCAAGGGGCAGGTCCGTTCCGGCATGGTGCCGCCCGACGCGGTGGTGCTGGCCACCCATGACTCGCCCACGCTGTCCGAGGCGATCCGTCAGATCAACAAGCGCAGCAACAACGTCATGGCCCGCACCCTGCTGCTGACCTTGGGCGCCGAGCGCGGCCGGCGGCCAGCCACCGTTTCCAGCAGCGAGGCCGTGGCCAAGGGGCTGCTGGCCAAGCAGGGCCTGGACATGCCGGAGCTGGTCATCGACAACGGGGCCGGCCTGTCGCGCGAGGCCCGGGTCTCCGCCGACAGCCTGGCGTCGATGCTGACCCTGGCCTGGAACTCGCCCGTCATGCCCGAGTACATTTCCTCGTTCGCGATCGCCGGCGTGGACGGCACCGTGCGCCGCCGCCTCAAGGGCAACGGCACGATAGGCATGGCCCACCTGAAGACCGGATCGCTGCGCGACGTGCGTTCGATCGCCGGGTACGTGCTGGGCGCCAGCGGCAAGCGCTACGTGGTGGTCAGCATCGTGAACCACGAACAGGCCGGCGCCGTCCGGGCCTTCGACGACGCGCTCATTGCCTGGCTCGCCGAACAATAGGAAAAAGCAACCATTCCCGCCCGGGGCCTGCCGGCGCCAAAAAGCGCGCGCAGGCCCCAAACCCGGTTACGATTCTCACGTGTGGTTCGACGGCGGGCGCCGCAGATGCGCCGCGCCGCTACGGTTCCGCCTGGGGCGAAATCCCTGTATATCAATATTCTGGAGTGTTACGCACATGCCCGTGCATGAAATCCGCCATCCGCTGATCCGCCACAAGCTCGGGATCATGCGCCGCGCCGACCTGAGTACCAAGAGCTTCCGCGAGCTGTCTCAGGAAGTCGGCGCGCTGCTCACCTACGAGGCGTCCAAGGACCTGCCGCTGGCGCCCGCCACCGTCGAGGGCTGGTGCGGCGCCGTGGAGGTCGAGAAGATCGCCGGCAAGAAAGTCACGGTGGTGCCGATCCTGCGCGCGGGCATCGGCATGCTGGACGGCGTGCTCAGCCTGATTCCCGGCGCTAAGGTCAGCGTGGTGGGCGTGGCCCGCAACGAAGAGACACTGGAAGCGCACACTTACCTGGAACGCCTGGTGGGCGAGCTGGACCAGCGCCTGGCGCTGATCGTCGATCCGATGCTGGCCACCGGCGGCTCGATGGTGGCCGCGATCGACCTGCTCAAGAAGGCCGGCTGTAAGGAAATCCGCGCGCTGGTGCTGGTGGCCGCCCCCGTCGGCATCGACACCGTGCTGGCCAAGCACCCGGACGTGCACATCTACACGGCGTCCATCGATGACGGCCTGAACGAGCACGGCTACATCATGCCGGGCCTGGGCGATGCCGGCGACCGCATCTTCGGCACGACGCAAAAGACCGAGTAGCCAACGCCAAGGCGGCGACGGGCCGCGCGCCGGCCGTCAGGCCGCGATTTTCTCCTGGCGGCCGTCGATGTGCCGCCCGAACCATTGCAGTTGCGGCGCCAGTCCGGCGACCTCGCCCACGATCAGCAGGGCGGGCGACTGGATGCCGTGCTCGCCGGCCAGGGCCGGCAACCGTTCCAGCGTGCCGGACAGCACGCGCTGGGCGGGCCGGCTGCCGTTCTCGATCAGCGCGAAGGGCGTGTCCGGCGAGCGGCCGTGGCGCAGCAGGCGCTGGGTCAGCAGATCCAGCTGCCCCACCCCCATATAGAAGGCCAGGGTCTGTTTTTCGCGCGCCAGAGCGGGCCAGTCCAGGTTGTCTTCGTCTTCGCGGCAGTGCGCGGTCACCAGGCGCACGGACTGAGCGTGTTCCCGGTGGGTCAGCGGGATGCCGGCGTAGGCCGCACAGGCCAGCGCGGCGGTAATGCCCGGGATTACCTCATAGCGCACGCCATGCGCGCGCAGATATTCCAGTTCTTCGCCGCCCCGGCCGAAGATGAAGGCGTCGCCGCCCTTGAGCCGCACCACGCGGCGGCCGGCGCGGGCATGTTCCACCAGCAGCGTGTGGATGCGCGCCTGCGTGGCGTGATGGTTTTCTCCGGGCAGCTTGCCCACCGGCACGCGTTCGGCATCGCGGCGCGCCAGCGACATGACGTCGTCGCTCACCAGGCGGTCATGCAGGATCACGTCGGCTTCGTTCAGCGCGCGCAGCGCCTTCAAGGTCAATAGCCCGGGGTCGCCGGGGCCGGCGCCGACCAGCACCACGCTGCCCTCGGCCGGCGCAAGCGGGGTCGCCAGGGCGGCGGTCAGCGCTTGCTCGGCCCGGACGGGCTGCTGCTGGCGCAGGAAGCCGGCTACCGGGCCGTCCAGCAACCAGTCATAGAAGCGGCGGCGCGCGCCCAGGTCGGGGTGGCTGGCCCGGATGGGTTTGCGGTAGCGGGCGGCCAGCCCGGCCAATTGGCCCAGGGTATGGTCGAACAACGATTCAATGCGTTCCCGGATCCGCCGCGCCAGCACCGGCGCCACGCCGGACGAGGAAATGGCGACGATGACCGGAGAGCGGTCGACGATCGACGGTACCTGGAAGGAAGAGAGCTCCGGGTCGTCGACCACGTTGCTGAAAATGCGCCGGGCCCGGGCGGCCTCGGACACCGCGGCATTCGCCTCGCGGTCGTCGGTGGCCGCGACCACGAGCCAGGCCTCGTCCAACCAGGCGGGATCGAACCGGCCGGGCAGGTGGCGGATGCGGCCTTCGGCGGCCAGGGCGGCCAGCGCCGGCGTGAGTTCCGGCGCGCCGACGAGCACATCGGCCGAGGCTTCCAGCAGGGCGAGCGTCTTGCGCTCGGCGACCGCGCCGCCGCCTACGACCAGGACGAGCCGGTCTTTCAGATCGGCAAAAATCGGGAAAAGCTTCATGGATGCCAGCCTCGGGCGTACCCGGCAGAGTGTCGTTGGATCATAGGGATGGGGTTTCATCCCCACAACTTTTGATTTCTTTATTTCATATAACCAAAGCTTATTAAGAGGATTTGCCGAGCCATTGGCTCAGCTCGACCACCTCGCGGGCGACCTCGCCCAGCCGTTTCTGGCTCTGCATGGCGCGCTGGCGCAACAGGCCGTGGGCCTCGTCCTCGGGAATCGAACGCGACCGCATCAGGATGCCCTTGGCCTGTTCCACCCAGCGGCGGTCGGCCAGGCGCAATTGCGCTTCGCGCAATTCCTCGCGCCGCGACTTTTCCATGGCGAAACGCTCGATCGCCACCGTCAGCAGCGGTTCGATGCGCTCGGCGGGCACATCGCCCACCACATAGGCCGCGACGCCGGCGCGCAACGCGACCCGTATGGTTTCGCGGTTGCCGTTGTCGGTAAACATCACGACCGGACGGTCGCTGTGCTCGCTGGCCACGCAGACGTTCTCCAGCGTGTCCCGGCCGGGGGCGTCGCTGTCGATCAGCACCACGTCGGGGGCCGCCCGCGCGATGGCGGCGGCCAGATCCGTGCCGGGCGCCACTTCCGCTACGACATGCAGGCCCGCCGCTGCAAGCGTCTGCCGCAGCGACGCCGCGCGTCCTTCACCATCGTTAAGCAGCATGACCTTCAGCATGAGATTCCCCCCTGATGAGGGCACTCATGCAAGTTCCATGCCATCGCGTCCGGCGGCGGCGGCGCCCGGTCCGCGCGCACAGCGGCGGAGCGCGGACCGCACGCGGATGGTGCGCCGCCGCAACCGGCTTCGCACCAAGTTGGTTCGCGCCCTGTTTTCCAGTATCTCGAACGGCGCACCGGGATTCTGGCCCGAGCCAGGGCGAATGCGGCCCGGCAGCCCATCGGGCCCTGGTTTTTCATGTCTGGCACGGCATTTGCTTGAGTGGAATCGGGCGGCCAACGAAGGTTGCCCGCCGCAATGCGCCGCAACCCGCGGCAAGGGACAACGACGTTCCGCAGCGCCATCGGATTGGGTTCCGTGGCGCGCGGGACGTTTTTTTTCGCCAGGAGCCATGCATGACGCCAGTGACCCGTAGCCCTTCGTCCGACGCCGCCAGGAGCGGTGACCCCGGCGCCAACGCCGGACGCCGCAAATGGCTGAGCGGCACGGCGCGCGCGGTGGCCGGCGCCAGCCTGCTGTCGCTGGTCGATCCGCTGGTGCGCGCGGGCGCCTGGGCGGCCGGCACCGACGCGCCCGAGAAAACCGAGGTCAAGATCGGCTTTATCCCGCTGACCGACTGCGCCTCGGTCGTGATGGCCTCGGTGCTGGGCATAGACAAGAAGCACGGCGTGACGATCACCCCTTCCAAGGAAGCCTCCTGGGCCGCCGTGCGCGACAAGCTCATGAACGGCGAACTGGACATGGCGCACGTGCTCTATGGCCTGGTCTACGGCGTGCACCTGGGCATAGGCGGACCGAAGAAGGACATGGCCGTGCTGATGAGCCTGAACCAGAACGGCCAGGCGATCACGCTGTCGAACAAGCTGCTGGAGGCGGGCGTGCGCGATGGCGAATCGCTGGCCAGGCTGATGGCGTCCGACAAGCGCGAATACACCTTCGCCCAGACCTTTCCCACCGGCACGCACGCGATGTGGCTGTATTACTGGCTGGCGGCCTACGGCATCAATCCCATGAAGGACGCCAAGGTCATCACCGTGCCCCCGCCGCAGATGGTTGCCAACATGCGCGTGGGCAATATGGACGGCTATTGCGTAGGAGAGCCGTGGGGCGCGCGGGCCATCCTGGACAAGATCGGCTACACCGCGGTGACCACGCAGGGCATCTGGACGGACCACCCGGAGAAGGTGCTGGGCACGAGCGCGGATTTCGTGTCGCGCCATCCGAACACGGCGCGCGCGGTGACCGCCGCCATTCTCGAAGCGGGCAAGTGGATCGACGCCTCGCCCGCCAATCGCCAGAAAACCGCCGAGACCATCGCGGCCAAGTCCTACGTCAATACGGACGCCAGCGGCATCGTGGACCGCATGCTGGGCCGCTACGAAGACGGGTTGGGCAAGCGCTGGACGGACGAGCACGCCATGCGCTTCTACGCCGACGGCTCCGCCAATTTCCCGTATCTGAGCGACGGCATGTGGTTCCTCACGCAACACAAGCGCTGGGGGCTGCTCAAGGAGCATCCCGACTATCTGGCGATGGCCAGGCAGGTCAACCGGATCGAGCTCTACAAGCAGGCCGCGCAGGCAGCCGGCGTGCCGCTGCCGGCCAGCGAGATGCGTAGCTCGAAACTCATCGACGGCGTGGCGTGGGACGGCAGCAACCCCGCCGCCTACGCCGACGGATTCAAGGTCAAGGCCTGAGCGCCAACACAGAAAGGGGCATGCAATGTCTACCGTAACGACGATGCGCCGCGGCGATGCGTTCATCGCCCTCTGGCGCGAACGCCTAGAGTCCGCGCTGCGGGCCGTGGCGGGGCCCGTGGCGGGCTTCGCGCTATTCGTGCTGGTGTGGCAGGTGGTGGCGATGCGGATACCGGAAATCCCCGCGCCGGGCGTCACCTGGCGCGCGGCCGTCGAACTTTTTTCCGATCCGTTCTACGACAACGGCCCCAATGACAAGGGCATCGGCTGGAATCTGCTGGCGTCGCTGCAGCGCGTGGCGGTCGGCTTCGGCCTGGCCGCGCTGATCGGCATTCCCGCCGGCTTCGTCATCGGCCGCTACGCGGCGGCGCGTGCAATGTTCTCGCCCATCGTCAGCCTGCTGCGGCCGGTGTCGCCGCTGGCCTGGCTGCCGTTGGGGCTGCTGTTGTTCAAGGCGGCCAACCCCGCCGCCATCTGGGCCATTTTCATCTGTTCGATCTGGCCCATGATCATCAACACCGCGGTTGGCGTGTCGCGCGTTCCGCAGGACTATCTGAACGTGGCGCGGGTGCTGAACCTGTCCGAATGGAAGGTGACCACCAAGGTGCTGATGCCCGCCGTGCTGCCCTACATGCTGACCGGCGTGCGCCTGTCCATCGGCACCGCGTGGCTGGTGATCGTGGCGGCGGAGATGCTGACCGGCGGCACGGGTATCGGCTTCTGGCTCTGGGATGAGTGGAACAACCTGAAGGTCGAGCACATCGTCATCGCCATTTTCGTGATCGGCATCGTAGGGCTGTTGCTCGAAACCATGCTGGTCGCGCTGGCCCGCCGCTTCACCTACACCGAGGAATAGCGCCATGAAGAAATTCGTACGCATTGAACGCGTCGGGCAGACGTTCAACACCCGCAAGGGCGCTTTCGTGGCGCTGCGCGACATCGACCTGACCGTGGAGCAAGGCGAGTTCATTACCTTGATCGGCCATTCGGGCTGCGGCAAATCGACCCTGCTGAACCTGATCGCGGGCCTGGCGCGCCCCACCAGCGGCGTGCTGCTGTGCGCGGAGCGCGAGATCACGGGCCCGGGCCCGGACCGCGCCGTGGTGTTCCAGAACCATTCGCTGCTGCCCTGGCTAAGCTGTTTCCAGAACGTGCACCTGGCGGTGGAACGGGTCTTCGGCGCCTCCGAGAAGCGGGCGCAGCTGGACGAGCGCACGCGTGCCGCCCTGGATCTGGTGGGCCTGCTGCCGGCGCAGAACAAGCTGCCGCGCGAGATTTCCGGCGGCATGAAGCAGCGCGTGGGAATTGCGCGGGCGCTGGCGATCGAACCGGGCGTGCTGTTGATGGACGAACCGTTCGGCGCGCTCGATGCGCTGACCCGGGCGCATCTGCAGGACGAACTGCTGAAGATCGTTGCCAAGACGCGCACCACCGCCATCATGGTCACGCACGACGTGGACGAGGCGGTGCTGTTGTCCGACCGTATCGTGATGTTGACCAACGGGCCGGCGGCGACCATCGGCGAGATCCTCCCGGTGCCCTTGCCGCGGCCGCGCGACCGCGTGCGCCTGGCCAACGACGCCGCCTACCTGGCCTGCCGCGCCGCGGTGGTGGACTTCCTGCATCGCCGCCACGGCAACCCCGAACGTTCGCGGGCCGCGGCGCAGGCCAACGCCGGCCTTGCCGCGAGCCCGGAGCCGCTTGCCGAGGCCGGCGCCTCGCGCGCCGCCGCCTAGAGGCCGCCATGGACGCGAAGCAGAAGCTGGTGGTGGTCGGCAACGGTATGGCGGGCATACGCACGCTGGAAGAGCTGCTGAAGCTGGCGCCGGACCTGTACGACATCACGGTGTTCGGCGCCGAGCCCTACACCAACTACAACCGGATCCTGCTGTCGCCGGTGCTGACCGGCGAGCAGACCCTGCGGGATATCGTGCTCAATGATGAGGACTGGTACGCCCGCCACGGCATCCGCCTGCTGCTCAAGCGCAAGGTGGTCGGCGTGAACCGCGCGCGGCGCATGGTGCTTGCGGACGACGGCTCCGCCGTGCCCTATGACCGGCTGTTGCTGGCCACGGGTTCGAAGCCGTTCATCTTGCCGGTGCCGGGCAGCGACCTGGATGGCGTCATCGCCTTTCGCGATATCGGCGACGTGAACCTGATGATCGACGCGTCGTCGCGTTATCGGCACGCGGTCGTGATCGGCGGCGGGTTGCTGGGCCTGGAGGCCGCCAACGGTCTGGCCGCGCGCGGCATGGACGTGTCGGTGGTGCATTTGGGCGGCTCGCTGCTGGACCGGCAACTGGACGGCGGCGCCGCAGCCTTGCTGCGCCAGAGCCTGGAGGCGCGCGGGCTGAAATTCCTGCTGCGGCGCCAGACCCAGGCGATCCTGGGCGGTGACGGGGGGCGAGTGCGCGCGCTGCGCTTCGCGGACGGGGAAGAGATACCGGCGGACCTGGTGGTGATGGCGGTCGGCGTAAGGCCGAACACCGAGCTGGCTGAGGGCAGCGGGCTGCATGTGAACCGCGGCGTGGTGGTCAGCGATACCTTGCAGACCTATGACCCGCGCATCTATGCGGTGGGCGAATGCGTGAGCCACCGCGGCACCGCCTACGGGCTGGTCGCGCCCTTGTTCGAGCAGGCGAAAGTGGCGGCGAATCATCTGGCGCTGCACGGCATCGGCCGCTACGAAGGCAGCCTGACCGCCACCCGCTTGAAGGTCACCGGCATCGATCTGTTTTCCGCGGGCGACTTCGCCGGCGGCCAGCAGGCCGAGTCCATCACGCTGGCCGATTCCCTGGGCGGTGTCTACAAGAAACTGGTGATCCGCGACGACAAGCTGGTGGGCGCCTGCCTGTACGGCGACACGGCGGACAGCGCATGGTATGTCCGGCTGATCCGGGAAGGCAGGCGCATCGGCGCCTTGCGCGACCAGCTCATGTTCGGCGAAGGCGCGGCGGGAGAATAAGCAATGGATGCGCCCAAGGCCCATCGGATCGATATCGTGGACGAGGCCCCGGCTGGCGTGCGGGAGGTGGCGTCGGTGTGCTGCTACTGCGGCACCGGCTGCGGCGTGTTGGTGGAAACGCGCGGCGGCGCCGTGGCGCGGGTGCGGGGCGACGAGCGGCACCCCGCGAACCGCGGCAGGCTGTGCAGCAAGGGGCTGGCATTGGCCGACACGGTGCGGCGCGACGGGGCGCGCGTCCTGTCGGCGCAATGGCGCGAAACGCGCGCCCAGCCGATGCGCGGCATCGCGCTGGACCGGGCGTTGGATATCGCGGCGGACAGGCTGGCCGAGACGATCGCGCGGCACGGTCCCGATGCGGTGGGTTTCTATCTGTCGGGGCAATTGCTAACCGAGGATTACGCGGTCTTCAACAAGCTGGCGCGCGCGCTGGCCGGCACCAACAACATCGACACCAACTCGCGCCTGTGCATGTCCAGCGCGGTGTCGGGCTACAAGCGCACGCTGGGCGCGGATGCGCCGCCGGCCTGCTACGAGGACCTGGACCTGGCGGACACGGTGTTGATCGCCGGCTCCAATATGGCGTATGCGCATCCCGTGCTGTTCCGGCGGCTGGAAGCGGCGCGGGCGCGGCGCCCCGGCATGAAAGTGATCGTCGCGGACCCGCGGCGCACCGACACCGCGGCGTTCGCGGACCTGCATCTGCCGCTGGCGCCGGGCACCGACGTGGCCCTGTTCCACGCGATGCTGCACGTCATGGACGCGGAGGGCCTGCTGGACCACGGCTACATCCAGTGCCATACCGAGGGCTTCGAGGCGTTGAGGGCGCGCGCGCAACGGTACACGCCGCAAGCCGCGCAGGCGATCTGCGGCGTGCCGGCCGAGGACATTATCCAGGCGGCGCGCTGGTTCGGCCGGGCGGGGGCGGCGTTGTCGCTCTACACCATGGGATTGAACCAGTCGACCAGCGGCACCGACAAGAACGCGGCGCTGATACACCTGCATCTGGCGACCGGCCAGATCGGCAAGCCGGGCGCCGGGCCGTTCTCGCTGACGGGGCAACCCAACGCGATGGGCGGCCGGGAGGCCGGCGGCATGGCCACGCTGCTACCTGGCCACCGCGATCCGGATTCGGCGGCGGACCGCGAGGAATCCGCGGCGCTGTGGGGCGTGGACTCCTTGCCGCGCACACCGGGCGCCACCGCGCTGGACATGTTCGATGCCGTGGGGGAGGGGCGCATCAAGCTGCTGTGGATCGCGGCCACCAACCCGGCCCAGTCCCTGCCCGACCAGGCCCGGGTGCGCGCGGCGCTGGAGCGCGCCGAGTTCGTGATCGTGCAGGAAGCGTTCGCGGGCACCGAGACCCTGGCCTACGCCGACCTCGTGCTGCCGGCTGCCACCTGGCCCGAGAAATCCGGCACGGTGACCAATTCGGAGCGGCGCATCAGCCGGGTGCGGGCGGCGATCGATCCGCCGGGGGACGCGCAGCCGGACTGGCGGCTGGCGCAGGCCGTCGCGCTGCGCCTGGCCGCCCGCATGGCGCCGGACAAGGCAACGTTGTTCGCCTACCGGGATGAAAGCGACGTCTTCGCCGAGCACGCCCGAACGACCGCCGGCCGGGACCTGGACTACAGCGCGCTGGATTACGCGACGCTCCACGCGAGCGGGCCGCAGCAATGGCCATATCGGGATGGACAGGGCGTGGCGCGGTTGTATGCCGACGGCGTGTTTCCGACCCCCTCCGGACGCGCCCGTTTCTGCGACGTGGACTACCGCCCGGTCGCCGAAGCCGTCTCGCCGGAATTTCCACTACGGCTGACCACCGGCCGCTTGCGCGACCATTGGCACACCATGGCGCGCACCTCGCTGGCCCGCGCGCTGACGCAGCATGTCGAAGAGCCTTGGGTGTCCATGCATCCCGACGACATGCGCCGGTTCAAACTGGATCCCGGCGCACTGGCCCGGCTGGCGTCGCGGCGGGGTAGTGTGGTGCTACCCGTGCAGGCGGACGACTCGCTGCGGCCGGGGCACGCTTTTCTGCCGATGCATTGGGGCAGCGCCTACATGGCGGGGCAGGGCGTGAACGCGCTGACCAATCCGGCCGCCGACCCGATTTCGCGCCAGCCGGAACTCAAGCACAGCGCCGTGTCCGCCGAACCCGCCGGCCTGGCGTGGCAGGCGGCGGGTTGGCTGCAGGGCGATGGCGCGGCGCTGCGCGCGCGTCTGGCGCCCTGGCTGCGGCGCTTCGACTACGCCGTGGTGCTGCCGGTCGGTGCGGGCGGGGTGCGCATGCGCCTGGCGGCCCCGGCCGCGCCGCAGGCGGAGCTGCTGGACGCCATGGCGGATGCGCTGGGGCTGCTCGGGCCGGACGTGGCTTTCGACGATCCCTCGCGCGGCCTGATGCGCAGGGTGAAGGTGGAGCAAGGCGCCCTGCAGGGCTTCCTGCTGGCCGGCGACCTGCGGGCGCAGGAGGCGCTGCTGTCCTGGGCCGGCGGCGGCGCTGCGCCGGCCGGCGTGGCGCAGCTGCTGATGGGGCGGATAGCGGGAGCGGGCCGGTCGCGCACGGTATGCGTTTGCAACGGCGTGAGCGAGACGGCGATCCTGGCCGGGATCGATCGCGGGTGCGATCTGGCGGCGTTGAAATCGACCCTGGGCTGCGGCACGGGCTGCGGCTCGTGTGTACCGGAGATCCAGGGCCTGATCCTTCGCAGGGCAGGCGCCGCGGCGCCTGCGTAGCGGCGGCTGGCGCGGCGTTTGCCGACACGTTCCGACATACGCGGGGTGGGCCAACCGGTGTAGTATCAAGCCAGCCGTCCGCCGGGCGCGGGCGGCTTTTTCCGGATTCATGGAGTGGCTTGTGACGATGCGAAAAATGGCATCCCTTGTTTTTGCGGCGGGCGCCCTGGGCGCGGCCGCCACGGCGCAGGCCGGCGTGTGCGACGCGCAATTCATGCACGACGGCGGCGCCGTGCAACTGACCGGCTCGGGCAACCTGGCGCTGGGAGCCGACCTGACTTTCGCCGAGGTTACAAAGAGCAATGGCGACAACTGCCGCGCCCGCGTTCAGGGCGTCGCCAAGTTCAGCTACGCGGGCCTTCCGCCGGGCAAGTCCAAGCTGGATTACCTGATGACCGTCAAGGGCGGCCAGGCGACCTTCCTGCGCTATGCCAGCGCGGGCGAGGCGCCGCGTCCGTCCGAAGGCCAGTTCGACCTCCGCATGCTGGGCTTGTTCGCCTACGATGGCAAGCTCGACAGCGGCCAGAAGCTACCCGGCTCCTCGTTCCGCCTGAAGATCGGCAAAGAGGCGCCGGTGGGCGGCCAGCCCAGCACAACGGTGCGCATCGGCGAAAAGACGGTGGGGAAGAAGACCTCGCTGGATACCGCGTTGGGCAAACAATCCTGCCATCCGATCACCTACACGCGCAATTCGGACCCCACCATGGCCACCTTCCAGGGCCTCACCATCCCCATCCCCGGCATGAACACCACCGTGACGGATTGGTACTGTCCGGCGGTCAACCTGGTGATGAAGCAGGACATCGATCAGGGCGGCGTCAAGTCCGCCGTTGAGATTACGCAAATCAAGTAGCACGCGGTAGCAAGCGCGCCATGCCGCGGGAATCGCGGCTGGTATGATGATTCCGTCATGGACACACAACAGGAGCTCAAGAAATGGCCACGAGAAAATCCGAAGACGTCGCAAAAGAAAAACTCATCGACAGTGTCAAGAGCAGCCTGAATGATGCCGAAAGCCTGCTGCGTGAAGCCGCCAGCAGCACCGGCGACAAGGCCAACGAACTGCGCGACCGCGCCCTGACTTCCCTGAAGCGCACGCGCGAAGCGCTGTACGAAGCGCAGGACGCCGTGCTGGAACGCGGCCGCAAGGCCGCCCGCGCGACCGACGACTACGTGCATGACAATCCCTGGCAAGCCATCGGCATTGCAGGCGTGACCGGCCTGCTGCTCGGTTTGCTGATCAGCCGCCGCTGATAGGGCAGGACATCCGGGCGGACGACGCATGCCGTCTTCCGCCCGGCGTCCATTCGCTATGGGTCTACGAAAATCCGTATTCGGCGTTGCGTCCAGCCTGGTCGGGCTGCTGCGCACGCGCTTGGAACTCCTGGCCCTCGAAGCCGCGGACGAAAAGGCGCGCCTGCTCAAACTCTTGGGCATGGCGTTTGCTGCCTTGCTCTTCCTGACGCTGGCCGTGCTGGTCTTCACCGTCACGGTGGCGGTGGCCTTCTGGCCCACCGAAGACCGCTACCTGGCGCTGGGCCTGCTGGCGGCTTTCTACGGCATCGTCGGCGTGGCGCTGCTGCTAATGGTGCGGCATGGCCTGGTCTATGGCGCGCCGCCGTTTTCCGCCACCCTCGAAGAGCTGTCGCGCGACGCCGAACTGCTGGACCGGGTCCGGGACGCGCAGAGCGACGACGAGGCGCAGGCGCGCCGGCGCGAGGAGGGCTGACGCATGGTGAAAAGGTCTCCCACCGTCGACCGGGCCGTGCGCATTGAATTGCTGCGCGCCCGCGCCGCCATCGAGCGCGAATCGCTGGCGCAGAGCATCGCGTCCGCCGGCCGCAAGCTGGAGCCGGCCTCGCTCATCAAGGGCCTGCTGCCCGGGCTCGCGTCGGGCAGCGCGTCTCGCTGGGCCTTGCAGGCGATCAATCTGGCGCGGCGCTATCCCATCGTCAGCTCTTCGCTGTCCGCCATGATCATGCGGGGCGGCAAGCGGTCCAAGCTCCTGAAGATCGTCGGCGGCGCGTTTGTCGGCTGGCAATTGTTCAAGGTCTGGCAGGACTCCCGCCGGGATGGCGGCCGCGGCGACGACCCGCGCTAGGCTCCGCCGCGCCTTCGGCATGCTGCCCCCCGGCGGCAAAAAAACCCGCCTCATCAAAGGCGGGTTTTTTTCTGGCCGCTGGCGTTAGAGGCCCAGTTGCCCCCACAGCGCATCCACGCGCTGCTTGACGTCGGCGTCCATCGTGATGGGCGTGCCCCATTCGCGGTTCGTTTCGCCCGGCCATTTGTTGGTGGCGTCCAGACCCATCTTGCCGCCCAGGCCGGATACCGGCGAGGCGAAATCCAGATAGTCGATGGGCGTGTTCTCGACCAGCAGGGTGTCGCGCACCGGGTCCATGCGGGTGGTCATCGCCCACACCACTTCCTTCCAGTCGCGCGGGTTGATGTCTTCGTCCACCACCACGATGAACTTCGTGTACATGAACTGCCGCAGGATGCTCCACAGGCCGAACATGACGCGCTTGGCGTGGCCGGCATACTGCTTGCGGATGGACACGACGGCGAGGCGGTAGCTGCAGCCTTCGGGCGGCAGGTAGAAGTCCACGATCTCGGGCAACTGGCGGCGCAGCAGGGGAACGAACACCTCGTTGAGCGCCACGCCGAGCACGGCGGGTTCGTCGGGCGGCTTGCCCGTGTAGGTGGAGTGATAGATGGGGTTGCGCCGCATCGTGATCCGCTCGACCGTGAAGACCGGGAACCAGTCCTGTTCGTTGTAGTAGCCGGTATGGTCGCCGTAGGGGCCTTCCAGGGCCATCTCGTAATCGGTGTTGGGCGGCGGGTTGACGCCTTCGGGCACGGCGGGCGCGATGGCGCGCGGATCCGACGACGGCAGCAGGTGGCCTTCCAGCACGATTTCGGCCCAGGCGGGCACGGACAGGTTGCTGCCCAGCGCCTGCGCTACCTCGGTGCGCGAACCGCGCAGCAGGCCGGCGAACTGGTATTCGGACAGGCTGTCCGGCACGGGCGTGACGGCGCCCAGCGTGGTGGCCGGGTCCGCGCCCAGGGCCACCGCGATGGGGAAGGGCGTGCCGGGATGGGCTAGGGCATGGTCGCGGAAATCCAGCGCGCCGCCGCGGTGCGACAGCCAGCGCATGATCAGCTTGTTGGGTCCCAGCAGCTGCTGGCGGTAAATGCCCAGGTTCTGGCGGCGGGCGTTGGGCCCGCGCGTGATTACAAGGCCCCAGGTCAGGAGCGGCGCCACGTCGCCCGGCCAGCAGGTCTGGATCGGCAGGCGCGTCAGGTCCACGTCCTTGCCTTCCCACACGATTTCCTGGCAGGCGGGGCTCTTGATGTTCTTGGGGCTCATGTCCCACAGCGCCGCCTTCAGCATCGACACCTTGGCCAGCGCGTCGCGCAGGCCCCTGGGCGCTTCGGGCTCGCGCAGCGAGGCAAGCAGCTCGCCGATGTCGCGCAGCGCGCTGACGTTGTCGGCGCCCATGCCGCGCGCCACGCGGGCGGGCGTGCCGAACAGGTTGGTCAGCACCGGCATCTGCGCCGGCTGGCCGTTGTGCTGGGCGTTTTCGAACAGCAGGGCGGGGCCCTCCGCCCGCAGGACGCGGTCGGAGATCTCGGTCATTTCCAACCGAGTGGACACCGGCGCAGCGATGCGTTTGAGGTCGCCCATCCGTTCGAGTTGGGCGAGGAAGTCTCTAAGGTCGCGGTATTTCACTACAGATCCCGGCGATTTGGTTACATTTTACGGAGAAAGAGAGGTTAACATTGACTCCCTCTTTTTTACGCAGGAGGTTCCATGCCCGATGCGTCAGTGGCCAGCTTGTTTAGAAGCATGGCCCAAGGAGTGCACCAATATCTTGCCGAGTCCCTGCGCATCTGCTCCGTTTATCTGGGCATTGCGGTCATTGTGACGGTAAGCATGGGATTCGCCCTGCCTGGGCTGCGCGACCAGGCATTGCAAGTGCACAAAGCCTTGTTGACCGCCCTCGCGCCTTCGTCCATGCAAGCCAGTGCCGATATCGATACGGGTACCGACCTGGGAGTCGACATGTCGTCGGCCATTGCCATGGCCATCCCCACGGCTCCCGCCAGCAATGCCACCGGCATGCTGGGGCCTGCCCGCGTCGCGCCGCCGCCCAAGAAGCCCGTCGCGAACACCGCGACCGGCCCGCAGGCGGAAGCTTTGCGCAACTATATCTCGCGCAAGTACAAGGTTGCCTACGATGCGACCGGCCCGCTCCTGAACACGGTATACAAGGCCAGCCGCGAAAAGCAGCTTGATCCGTTGCTGGTGTTGGCGGTGATCGCTATCGAGTCCCGCTACAACCCCCTGGCGGAAAGCCATGTGGGCGCCCAGGGCCTGATGCAGGTGATGACCAGCGTGCACCAGGAGAAGTTCGAAGCCGTTGGCAAGAACGCGCTGGATCCCGCCGCCAATATCGGCGTGGGTACCACCATCCTGCGCGATTGCATCAACCGCCGCGGCTCCGTGGACGGCGGCCTGGCCTGTTACGTCGGTTCCACCGGGCCGGACGACAACGGCTACGGCGCCAAGGTGCAGGCGGAACGCCGCCGCCTGGCGCTGGCCTCCGGGATCGCGCTGGCGCGCGACTGATTCTCTCGACGGATTCTCCCGACAATCGCCTGCTTCGGCGCGTTTCGCAAGCGCGGCCGCCCCCAATGCGGGGCAGCTCTTTCGGGGGCTGCAGGTATGCGGGTCCCTATTTCAGCAGGCGGCCCATGCGGGCGACGGCTTCTTCCAGCCGGTCTAGCCCCGTCGCGTAGGAAAAGCGCATGGTGTGCCGGCCGTGGGCCGGGCCGAAGTCGAGCCCGGGAACGGCGGCCACGCCCGCCTCCAGCAGCAGGCGTTGCGAAAACGCGGCGCTGTCCATGCCCAGGTTGCTGATGTCGGCGTAGATGTAGAACGCGCCGTCGGGCTTGACCGGCACCTGGATGCCCAGGCGTTCGAATTCCGGCAGCAGGTAGTCGCGGCGCTGCTTGAACGCTTCGCGGCGGTGTTCGAAGGTCTTCATCGCGTTGGCCGAGAAGCAGGCTAGCGCGGCGTGCTGGGCCAGCGTGGGCGCGCAGATCGCGAGGCTGGCGGCGATTTTCTCCACCGGCGCCACCATGTCCTGGGGCACGATCATCCATCCCAGGCGCCAGCCCGTCATGTGGAAATACTTCGAGAAGCTGTTGATGACGATGACGTCGTCGTCCAGGGTCAGCGCCGAGCGCGGCTGGCCTTCATAGGAGAGGCCCAGGTAGATCTCGTCCACGATGGCGAAACCGTCGCGGGCGCGGACCTGCGCCAGCAGCTCGGCCAGTTCGTCATGGGCGATGGAGGTGCCCGTGGGGTTGCTGGGCGAGGCGATGAGCACGCCCTGGGTGGCCGGCGTCCAGTGCCGGGCCACGTCCTGGGCGGACAGCTGGAAACGCTTTTCCGCCGTGCTCGGGATCAGCCGCGGCACGCCGCCCGCGGCCAGCACGAAATTGCTGTTGGCGGGGTAGGAGGGGTCCGGCATCAGCACTTCCCCGCCGCCATTGACCAGCGCCGCGCAGGCCAGCGTCAGGGCGCCGGAGGCGCCCGCGGTGACGATAACGCGGGACGGATCGACCTTGGCGCCGAACTGTTCGTGGTAGAACTGGGCGATGGCCTCGCGCAGTGGCGTCAGGCCGGCGGACGGGCTGTAGCCGCTCTGGCCGGCGCGGGCGGCGCGCTCCAGCGCTTCCACGACCTGGGGGGGCGCGGTAAAGTCCGGTTCGCCGATGCCCAGGCTGATAATGTCCTTGCCCGCTGCCTGCAGCGCCTGCGCCTGCTTGAAAAGCTCCATTACCTGGAAGGTCAGGAAATCGTTGGTGCGAGTGGCAAGGCGGGGCATTGGATTCTCGAAGGCATCTTGTAGCGAAAAAGGAATTGTAGTCATGCAGCCATCCCGGCGCGCTTTCCTCCTGGGCCGTCGGCCGGTCCAAAGCCCCTGGGCGGCGTTTCTGCAGCGCCTGGGCCTGCTGTGCCAGGGCGCCGTCCGCGATCTGGGCGAAGGCGGAGAGGCCGGCCCGCGGGCCGTTCTCGTCCCGACGCGGGACGCCGACGTGGCGCATGCGCGGGTCCTGTGCGCCGAATACCGCGTGGCGCTGGCGCTGGAGGGCGCCGAGGGGCCGTTCGAGGCGATCCACGGACCCGTTCTGCGGGTGGACCCGTCGGCCATGTCGGGCCTGGCCCGCCTGCCCGGCGAGGTGCCACGCTGGCGCGCCCAGCCCGGGGTGCCGGTGGCGGCGCTGGCGCAGGCCGGCCTGCGCCAGTTCGCCGGCCTGCCCGGCGCGATGACCCTGGCCGAATGGCTGGCCGCTCCGGCCCGCTGGCTGGCCGGACGGTGCGCGGACTCGGGCGTGCTGGCGGTGGAGGCGATGCTGGCGGACGGTGTGGAGGAAACGCTCGGGCCCTTCGGCGAGGCCGACGTCCAGCCCTTGCGTTCCGTCACCGTGCAGCGTTTGGTGCCGGGGCTGTTCCAGCTGGCCTCCGGCGGCGATGCCTTCGCCACCCGGGACGGCGAGCGCTGGCTGGGGCGCTACCGCCTGGATGCCCTGAAACCCGATGCGCCCGCCACGGTCAACCTGGCGCAGTTGCTGCTGGGCCATGGCGGCACGCTGGCCTGGGTGCAGCGCGTTACGCTGGTCGACGTCGCACCCGCGCCGCAACTGCTTCCCGCGTCCGAGCCGCCGGGGCTGGCCACGACCCGGCTGGATACGCGCGTGAAGGCGCTGTTCGATCCGGAGGGCCGTTTTCCCTCGTTCCGCGCGACGGAATAGCGACAATTTGTAAGCTGGCGGTAAGATGGGAGGCGCATGCCGGCATGGGGCCGGCGGGAATCGCGGAGGTATCGCGGCGCCCGCCATCGGAATAGAATTCCCCCCTTTCCGTGTCCCACACTCTAGCAAGTAGCCGCCCCTATGGATGCCAACCTTCGCAAAGCCGCCCTTGAATACCACGAGCACGGCCGCCCCGGCAAAATCTCGGTTATGCCGACCAAGCAGCTCACCAACCAGCGGGACTTGGCGCTGGCGTACTCCCCCGGCGTAGCGGCGGCCTGTGAAGAAATCGTGGCCGATCCGACCAATGTGTTCCGCTATACGGCGCGCGGCAACCTGGTGGGGGTGATCACCAACGGCACGGCGGTGCTGGGCCTGGGCAACATCGGCGCGCTGGCCTCCAAGCCGGTGATGGAAGGCAAGGCGGTGCTGTTCAAGAAGTTCGCCGGCCTGGACGTCTTCGACATCGAAATCAACGAAACCGACCCGGACAAGCTGGTCGAGATCATCGCGGGGCTGGAGGCCACCTTCGGCGGCATCAACCTCGAAGACATCAA
>NZ_UFQB01000031.1 GCF_900496965.1 Achromobacter agilis | reverse complement strand
CTGGGCGCGGGGGCGGGAGCCGGCGCGGCCGCGGCGGGCTGCCTGGTGGACGGCAGGGTGGCGATCAGCGCACCCAGGTCGTCCATCTTGGAGGGCGGCTCGTCGGGTTTGGCGGCGCCGGCGCCCGGCAGCGGCGCGGGGGCGGTGGCGGTCGGGCCGGTGGGCGCGGCGCCCGCGCCGCCATCGCGTCCGTACAGGCCGGCGTTGGGGTCCGGAGCCTGCCGGGGATCGGGCAGCTTGCCCGAGTCGCCCTGTCGGCTGGCCCGGTCCACGAAGGGCACGGGCGCCTTGGTGACGTAGAAGGCGACGACGGCGGCCACGATCAGGCCGAGGAGCAGGCCGGCCAGCGCCCCGTACAGGGTGCTGCCGCTTTCGCCGGAGGAACGGCGGGTGGTTTTGCGCTTTGTTGCCATGAACCGATGTTACATCCGCTCGGGCGCGGACACGCCCAACAACGCCAGACCGTTGGCCAGCACCTGGCGCGTGGTCGATGCCAGGCGCAGGCGGGCCAGCTTCAGCGCCGTGTCGTCGACCAGCACGCGTTCGGCGTTGTACCAGGCGTGGAAATCCGACGCGCAGTCGCGCAGCCAGAAGGCGATGTGGTGCGGGGACAGTTCCTGCGCGGCCAGGGCGATCATGCTCGGGAATTCGGCCAGGCGCTGCATCAGGGCGAATTCGGTCGGGGCGGTGAGCAGCGCGGCGTCGGCCTGCGCGACGTCGGCGGCCGGCATGGCGGCATTGTTCACCACCGAGCAGATGCGGGCGTGCGCGTACTGGATGTAATAGACGGGGTTCTCGTCGCTCTTGGACAGCGCCAGGTCCACGTCGAACACGAATTCCGTGTCGGCGCGGCGCTGGATCAGGAAGTAGCGCACGGCGTCGCGGCCCACCCAGTCGATCAGGTCGCGCATGGTCACGTAGCTGCCGGCGCGCTTGGAAATCTTCACCTCTTCGCCGCCGCGCATCACCTTGACCATCTTGTGCAGCACGTAGGACGGGTAGTCCTTGGGGATGCCTTCTTCCAGCGCCTGCAGCCCGGCGCGCACGCGCGCCACGGTGCCGTGGTGGTCGCTGCCCTGGATGTTCACGGCGCGGTGAAAGCCCCGTTCCCACTTGGCCTTGTGGTAGGCCACGTCGGGCACGAAGTAGGTGTAGCCGCCCTCGCTCTTCCTCATGACGCGGTCTTTGTCGTCGCCCGTGCCCAGTTCGGTGGTGCGCAGCCACAGCGCGCCGCCTTCCTCGTAGGTATGGCCGCCGGCGACCAGCGCCTTGACGGTGGCCTCGACCCGGCCGGACGTGTACAGGGAGCTTTCCAGGTAGTAATTGTCGAACGCCAGGCCGAAGGCCTGCAGGTCCAGGTCCTGTTCGCGGCGCAGATAGGCCACGGCGAAGACGCGGATGTCGTCCAGGTTGTCGACATTGCCCGTGGCGGTGACGGCCACGCCGTCGGACTGGATGGTCGTTCCGGCCTGGAAATCGCGCGCGATGTCGGCGATGTAGTCGCCCTTGTAGCCGTCGGCGGGCCAGTCGGGGGAATCGGTCGTCAGGCCGCGGGCGCGGGCCTGCACGCTGATGGCCAGGTTGTTGATCTGGTTGCCGGCGTCGTTGTAGTAGAACTCGCGGGTGACGTCCCAGCCGTTGGCGTCGTATAGGCGGCAGATGGCGTCGCCCAGGGCGGCCTGGCGGGCATGGCCCACGTGCAGCGGGCCGGTGGGGTTGGCCGACACGAATTCGACCAGTATCTTCTCGCCGCTGCGCGGGGCGCGGCCGAAGTCGGCGCCCTGCTCGGCCACGGCCGCGATGACGGCCTGGCGGGCCGCGGCGGTGATGCGCAGATTGATGAAGCCGGGGCCGGCGATCTCGGCGCTTTCGACCAGGCTGGCGGCGCCGGGCTGCGCCATCAGGGCGTCGACGATGGCCTGCGCGAGTTCGCGGGGATTGCGGCGGGCCGGCTTGGCCAGCTGCATGGCCACGTTGGTGGCGACGTCGCCGTGGGCGGCAACCTTGGGCCGCTCCAGCAGCACATTGGCCCGGGCGTCGGGCAGGCTCTGCGCGACGGCGGCCTGGATCAGGGAGATAAGCTGTTTTTGTTGCTCGAGGAGCATGGGCGTCTGGAGAAGTTCTGAGTTAGTGGCGGACGCGCCCGCATGGACCGGCCTGGCGGGCGGAGCAGACACGGTGGGTCGCCGGCTGCTGTACGGACCGGGACCGCGCGCATGCCCGGTTCCGGGGCGGCGCAGGTCTTCCAGTCACGGGAATCTCCTGAATCATAGCTTGATTTGGGCGCCGGACAGGGGTGGACCGGGCCCGCGAGCCCTCCGGACGGGGATCCGCCGGGGACGGATGGCATGGCCCGCGGACATCCGTCCAGACGCCAGTTGGCATCCCCCGGTCGTTGCGGTAGTGTATGTAAGTAATCATTGTGGAGACCGGAATATGTTGATCACCTTTCACTCCAAGGTCGTGGCCGAGGTTCTGATGCTGACCGACCATGCGGGCGTGCTGTTGCAGGCCGCCGGCAAGTCCTTCGGAGACAAGATTCCGGAGCGCGGCGTTTTCACCCTGGAACAGCTGCAACCCGCCATCGATGGCATCGAGCGCGCGATCGACGAATACCAGCGCGCCCACGAGGGCAGCGAAGAAGACGACGTCGACAAGGCTCCCGTGCCCCCGATGGCCCGCATGGTGGGCATGAAGGAACGCGCGTTCCCCCTGCTGGACATGATGCGCCAGTCCCTGGCGGCCGGCGCGGAAGTCACCTGGGAAGTGTCGCGCGGCTGGTAGCGGCCGGGGCAATGTCGCCGGACCGACAATCTGGCCGACCTTTTTTGCCTACGCTTCTCGCCTGACCCCTTTGAAGGAACCCCGATGCGCAGCGATATCACCATTGTTTTCGACCCCCGCCGTTCGCTGGACCTCTCTGCCGACGTCGAGCCGTCCCCGCAGCGCCAGAGCGAGGCGCGCGACTGGTTCGACGGCGCCTGGGAAACGCTGGGCTGCGAACCCCTGCGCCCCAGCGGCAAGGTTCTGCTGCTGGACAAGGTGCTGGGGGTGGCGGATGCGCTTGGCTACGACACCCTGTCCACCGATGAAAAAGAAGCCCGCGAGTTCGCGGACCACCTGGCGCTGGCCCTGGAACGCCCTCGCATCACGGTAGACCTGCCCGGCCTGACAGTGGGATATTGACGCCCCGGCATCCTAGCGGATGCCCGCCCGCATGAACGACTGCACGAACTGGCGCTGGAACAGCAGGAAGGCGATCAGCAGCGGTGCGGCCGACATCAGGGTGGCCGCCGTGATGACCGACCAGTCGATGCCCTGGTCGGTCGACGAGAACACCTGCAGCCCCACCGTCAGCGGCCGGGACTCCACCGAGTTGGTGATGATCAGCGGCCACAGGAAGTTGTTCCAGTGGTGGCTGACCGACACCAGCCCGTAGGCCACGTAGATCGGCTTGGCCAGCGGCACATATACCTTCCACAGGACCTGCAGCGGCGTGGCGCCTTCCATGCGGGCGGCCTCTTCCAGTTCGCGCGGCACCGTCTTGAAGGTCTGGCGCAAGAGGAAGATGCCGAACGCCGACGCGAAGTACGGCAGCCCGATGGCGAACACCGTGTCGCGGATGCCCAGTTGGCTCATCGACCGGTAGTTCTCCACCAGCAGCACGTCGGGCATGATCATCAGCTGCAGCAGCACCAGCATGAAGACGAAGTCGCGGCCCCGGAACTCCAGGCGCGCGAACGCATAGCCGGCCAGCGTGGACAGGACCAGCTGCGCGGCCAGCACCATCGTGACCAGCAGGAAGGTATTGAGGAAGTAGCGCGGAAACGGCGCCGCGTGCCAGGCCCGCACGAAGTTGTCCAGCGTCAGCGGCGCGAACAGGTCGAAGCGGGTCGCGTAGGCGGGCGGATGGAACGCTGCCCATACGGCGTATGCCAGGGGCAGGATCCACAGCAGGCCGAGTGCCCACGCGCCCAGGGTGTCGAGCTTGTCTTTCATTGATAGTGCGTCCTGCGGTCCAGCCAGCGGAACTTGATTAGCGCGGTCAGCGCCAGCACCACGAGCAACACGACGGTCAGCGTGGCGGCGTAAGCCGTGTCCCAGAAACTGAAACCCACCTGATAGATGTAATACAGCAGCAGCGTGCTGGCGTTGTCAGGCCCGCCGCGCGTCATGACCACCACGTGATCCACCAGGCGGAACGCGTTGATCAGGGCATTGATCAGCACGAAGAGCGTGGTGGGCATGAGGAGCGGCCAGAGGATGCGGCGGAAATACTGCCAGCGCGAGGCGCCCTCCAGCATGGCGGCTTCGCGCAGCGACGGCGATACCGTCTGCAAGGCGGCCAGGTAGAAGATCATGAAGAAGCCGGACTCCTTCCAGACCGTCACCAGCATCAGCGCGGGCAATGCCGTCTCGCGGCTGCCCAGCCAGTTGGGGCCGGGCGAACCGAAAAGCTGCATCACCTGGGCGATCAACCCGTACTGCGGCGTATAGAAGAACAGCCAGATGTTGGCGACCGCCACCATGGGCAGCACCGTGGGCGTGAAGTAGGCCATGCGCAGGAAACCGCGCCCACGCAGGTTGCGGTTCACCCACAGCGCCATGATCAGCGCGATGGCGATCGAGGTGGGGATCGTGCCCAGTGCAAACCACAGGTTGTTCCACAGCGACTGCCAGAACACCGGGTCGTCGCGCATGACGGCGTAGTTGTCCAGCCCGACGAAGCGGGCCGGACGCGCGCCCTTGGGCGTGGAGAAAAAGCTGTGCCATAGCGTCGCCAGCGCCGGGTAATGCGTGAACGCGGCGAGGAGCACGATGGCTGGCAGCAAAAGCAGCCAGCCATAAAGCGCATTTAAAGAACGGCTCATCGTGTGTAAACAGGCCCTGGGATTTACTTGTAAGAACGCAGTATGCGGTCGGCCTCGCGCTGGGCGTCGGTCAATGCCTGCTGGGGCGTCTTGGAACCCGTCAGCGCCGCCTGCAGGGCGTCGTTCAGGGTCTTGGTGACGCGCTGGTTCTCATGCGTGGAGAATTCCGCCACGCTGACATCCAGCTGGTCGCGCGCCACCGCGGCGGCCGGCACTTCCTGCGCGTACTTCTTCATCTTCTCGGTCTGCCAGGCGGCGGGCGTTACGGCCACGTAGCCGGTGGCGATGCTCCAGTCCGCCGCGCGCTCGGGCGTGGTGACCCATTGCGCGAACTTCAGCGCGGCCTGCTGCTGTTCCGGCGTGCCGCTCTTGAAGATGTAGAAGTTGCCGCCGCCGGTGGGGCTGCCGCCGCGCTTCTTCTGCGGCATCATGGCGACCCCGAAGGGGAAATCGGCGTTCTTGCGGATGTTGGTCAGGTTGCCCGTCGTGGTCCAGACGATGGCGGCCTTCTTCTCCAGGAAGTCCTTCGGCGTGGTGCCCCAGTCGATCGTGCCGGTGGGCATGATCTTGTGCTTGGCGGACAGGTCGCGCCAGAATTGCGCGGCCTCGACCACGGCGGGCTTGTCCAGGTAGACCTCGTTGCCGGCCTCGTTCATCAGGATCGCGCCGTTGGGGGTGGTCAGCGCCTGGAACAGCCAGTAGGCGAACGCGCCGCCCGAGGGGATTTCGATGCCCCATTGCGTCGTATTGCCGGAGGCGTCCTGCTTGGTCAGCTTCTTGCCGTAGTCGACCAGTTCGGCCCACGTCCCGGGCGCGCGCTCGGGATCCAGCCCCGCGGCCTTGAACAGGTCCTTGTTGTAGTACATGACGATCGTCGAACGCTGGAACGGCACGCCCCAGGTGTGGCCGCCCGTGCGGCTGTTCTGCATGAAGGCGTCATAGAAGCCGCCCAGCCACTTCTTGTCGGCGTCGCTCTTGGCCAGGCTGTCGATCGGAACGATGGCGTCCTCGTCGATCAGCGTGAACATGTCGGTGGACAGCAGCACGGCCAGCTGCGGCGGGGTGCCGCCCTTGAGCGCGGTCAGCGCCTTGGCGATCGAGTCCTGGTAGGAGCCGGCATAGATCGGCTTGATCTTGATGCCGGGGTTTTCCTTCTGGAAATCCGCCACCATGTCGTCGACGATCTTGGTGATGGGGCCGCCGACCGCGACCGGATAATAGAACTCCACCTCGACGGGCTTGTCCTGCGCCTGAGCAGGCAGGGAAAGGCAAGCGGCGGCCAGGCTGGCGGCCAGGGTCTTCAGTACGATGCGTCGCATGTTGGTTTCCTTCTCTGTGTAATGGGCGTTTGTACCGCCGGGCCGCCCCAAGGTAAAAAGCGCCCCCTCGAGGGGGCAGCAAGCCGAAGGCGCGGCGTGGGGGCCATTTTTCTTAGCGCCTGACGGTGTTGATGACCGCCGAATCGGCGGCAAAGAAATGCTGTTGCCCGTCCGGCCAGGACAGGCGTAGGGCTTCGCCCGCCTGCGCGCGCAGGTGTCCGCCCACGCGCACGGCCACGCCGCTGGTGTCGCCGACGCGGCACACGACGATGGAGTCCGCGCCGAAGTACTCCACGCTTTCCACGGTGGCGGCAATGCCGTCGCCGTCGATGCGGATGTGTTCCGGCCGCACGCCCAGCTTCACCGCGCCCGCGGGCGCGTTCGCGATGGCGGGGCCGTCCATGCCGGCGATGACCGTGGCGCCGCGCAAGGCGGTCAGGCCGATCAGGTTCATGGGCGGCGTGCCGATGAAGCGTGCCGCGAATTCGCTGGCCGGGCGCGCGTACAGGCCGTCCGGCGTGTCGTGCTGCTCGATCTGGCCGCCGCGCAGCAGCACGACCTGATCGGCCATGCTCATGGCCTCGGTCTGGTCGTGCGTCACGTAGACCATGGTGATGCCCAGGTCCTGTTGCAGCGCGCGGATCTCGCGGCGCATTTCATGGCGCAGCTGCGCGTCCAGGTTCGACAGGGGTTCGTCCATCAGGCAGACAGGCGCTTCCGAGATCACGGCGCGGCCCAGCGCCACGCGCTGCTGCTGCCCGCCGGACAGCTGCGAGGGTTTGCGGTCCAGAAGATGGTTCAGGCCGAGAAGGCCGGCCACGCGCTTGAGGCGGCGGTCGTAGTCGCGGGCGGGCTCCTTGCGGACCTTCAGGCCGAACAGGATGTTCTCGCGCACAGACAGGTGCGGAAACAGCGCATACGACTGGAACACCATGGAAATGCGGCGCTTGGAAGGCGGCAGCTGGGTAACGTCGCGGTCGCCGATATGGATGCTGCCCGAGGTGGGCGTGTCCAGCCCGGCGATCATGCGCAAGGTGGTGGACTTCCCGCAGCCCGACGGACCCAGCAGAACGGTGAAGCTGCCGGCAGGCACCGAAAAGCTCACGCCTTGAATCGCGGCGGCGCCGCCGTACTGCTTTGTGAGGTTATCCAGAACGATGGATGACATGCTGTCTCGAAGATCTAATAGTTAGATCCGCATTGTTGCCTGTTATGAAAACCTTTTCATTGTGCAGCGCAAACATGACGGACGTATGGCAGGCGGGCCCCGGCGGTCCGGGGCCCTAGGCGAAAGGATACGGGCCGGGGTAATCCCCAATGACGGCGTGATGCGTGACCAGATTGCCGCCATGCCACCAATGCAGCTGGTAGCCCGGCGGTTCCATGATGTATTGCAGTGTCGGCCGCGGCCCCAGTTCCAGCGCAAGCTGGTGCGCCGTGCCGGGACAGGTGGACGCGATCGTGCCGCCGAAGCGCTGGAAGATCGTGCGGTGCAAATGGCCGCAAAGCACGCGCTGCACGTTCGGAAAGCGCGCCACGATGCGCTCGAGCTCGGGCGCACCGGCCAGCAGCCCGATGGCGTCCATGTGTTCAATGCCGGTCAGGAAAGGCGGATGGTGCATCAGCACCAGCGTGGGCCGTTCCGGCTGTTCAGCCAGGCGCGCGGCCAGCCAGTCCAGCCGGTCCTGGCAAAGCTCGCCATGGCTCTTCATGGGCACGACCGTGTCCAGCGCAAGCAGGCGCAGCGGATAGGTTTCGACGGCGTACTGGATGAATGGCCCCTGGCCTTGCAGATACCCGTGATCGGGGAAGGCGGCGCGCAGTTGGGCGCGGTCGTCGTGGTTGCCGGGCAGCAGGAAGTACGGGATTTCGAGCGCTTCCAGATAAGTCCGCAGCGCCTCGTATTCCTCCGGCTTGCCCAGGTCGGTCAGGTCGCCCGTGATGAGCACGCAGTCGGGCCGCGGCGTCAGGGCGTTGAGCGCGCGCACGGCCGGGGCGAGAAAGGCGGCGGGATCGATGATGCCGTAGGCCTTGTTGCCCGGGGTGCGCATGTGCAGGTCGGTGATCTGTGCGATGAGCATGACGCGTGAATGGTCGAATGGTTATCGTGAGAGGGGGGCAGGCGGCGGCTACGCGGCGCCGGAGGCCTTGCGGCGGACCGGCGCCGCGGTGCCGCCGACGACGATGCAGTGCGGCAGGCGGTCCGATTGCGGCGGATGGCCCTGGATCTGCGCCAGCAGATTCGAGCAGGCCGCTTCGCCGATGCCGTCGCTGGGCTGGGCCACGGTGGTCAGCGGCGGCGTCAGCAAGGCGCCGAAGCGCATGCCGTCGAACCCGCAGACCGAAATGTCTGCCGGCACGGACAGCCCCAGGGCCACCAGGTCGGCGATCACCGCCGTGGCCAGCAGGTCGTTCGAGCAGAACAAGGCGGTGGGCGCCTGCTTGCCGCGCAGCGCCGCCTTCAGGACATCGGCGTCGCTGCCGGTATGCGAGTTCATGGAGAGGTGCTGGATGCCGTCCAGCCCCAGCCGCTTGGCGCACGCGCGCGCGCCCACCAGGCGGCGGCGCGCGCGGTCGGATGCCGTCAGCGGTCCGGTCACCAGGGCGATGCGGCGGTGGCCCAGCGCGGCCAGGTGGGCGACCATGTCGCTCGCGGCCGCGCGGTTGTCCACCGATGCATAAGGATGGGCCGACGACTCGTTGTAGACCAGCACGTATGGGATGCCGGCGTGGTCCAGGTCGTCCAGCGTGGCGCTTTTGGCCACGTCGGCGACGGTCAGGATCAGCCCATCCACCTGATGGTCCATCAGGCCCTGGACGGCGGCCGATTCCACCGCCGGATCGTAGCCGGTGGCCGTGAGCATGACGCTGTAACCGGATTCGCGCGCACGGCGTTCCGCGCCTTCGAAGCATTCGGCGAATACCGGGTTGGACAGCGTGGGGAGGATCAGCCCGATGGTGCGCGTGCTGCCCGAGCGCAGGCTGCGGCCCACGCGGTTGGGCCGGAAGCCCGCGCGCTTGGCGACGTTGCGGATGTGAGCGAGCGTGTCGGGGTGCACGATATCCGGCTGGTTGAACGCGCGCGACACCGTTGCCGGCGATACCCCGGCCTTGCGAGCCACTTCAATGATGGAAAAGCGGGGCGACGAGCGCGATGCCATGGCGATATTGCTGCCGGATCCGTGAAAACGATTTCATCATACAAGACAAATATGACCTTTGTGTTGCACGGGTTTGCGCTATGCTGGGGGCGACGCAACAACAAAGCCAAGGCGCGGCACGCGATTTATGCGGGGAAACAACGCGTATTCCGTGTTTTTCCCAATTGACGCGGAGCGAACAATGGCTTGGGTCGGTCCATCCGAACCGCATGGCAAGGCATCGCCTCGCGGCATCGGACAGGCCCTCGGTCAAGGGGACCGGGTGCGTAGTTCAGCCGCCGCGCGTGATGCGCGGCGCCGGTAAAGAGGAAAGGACCATGTCTACTGCCTTGAACAGACTTGGCGCGCTGGAAGCCGCGCGCAAGCTGCAACGGCGTGAATTAACTGCGGAACAACTGGTGCGCGCCTGTTTCGCACGTATCGAACAGCGCGAGAACACCGTGCATGCCTGGACCGCGCTGCAAAAGCAGGCCGCGCTGGACCGTGCGCAAGAACTCGACCGCGGCGCCCTGCGGGGTCCGCTGCATGGCCTGCCCATCGGCGTAAAAGACCTGTTCGACACCGACGACCTGCCCACCCGCTACGGTTCGCCCATCTACGAGCGCCATCGCCCGGGGCTGGATGCAGCCTCCGTGGCGTTGTGCCGCGGCGCGGGTGCGGTCGTCGTCGGCAAGACCGTGACCACCGAATTCGCGACCTACCAGGCCGGCCCCACGCGCAATCCGCGCAACGAGGCCTATACGCCCGGCGGCTCGTCCAGCGGGTCGGCCGCCGCAGTGGCCGACGAGATGGTGCCGTTCGCGCTGGGCTCGCAAACCGCGGGCTCCATCATCCGTCCGGCCTCCTATTGCGGCATCGTGGGTTTCAAGCCCACGTTCGGCGGCATTCCCCGCGCGGGAGTGAAAAGCCTGGCCGAATCGCTGGATACGGTCGGCGGCTTCGCGCGCTCGGTGCCGGACGTGGCGCTCTTCGCCTCGGTCCTGATGCGGGATCCCCGCATGCTGGATCTGGCGTACGACGGCAAGCCGCGCATCGGCATGTATCGCAGCCTGCAATGGCGCCACGCTCAGGCGGAAACCAAGGAGGCCTTCGCGCAGGCGGCGGCGATCCTGTCGCGGGCCGGCGCCGTGGTGGAAGAAGTCCCCCTGCCGCCGGAACACTGCGTGCTGGTGCAGCTGCATTCGGACATCATGGCGTTCGAGGCCTCGCAGTCGCTGGCCTACGAACGCCTGGAACACGCGGCGCAGCTCAGTTCCAAGATCCAGGCCATTCTGGATGCGGGCGCGCGCATCAGCGCGGAAGAACACCTGAAGAACCTGGCCCGCGCCGCCGAGTCCCGGGCGCGCGTGGATACGTGGTTCGACAAGTACGACGTGTTGCTTGCGCCCAGCGCCGCCGGCGAAGCCCCCTTCGCGGACCTGGGCACGGGCGATCCGCAGTTCTCGCGCGCCTGGACGCTGTTCGGCCTGCCTTGCCTGAACCTGCCGTTCGCCACCGGCCCGCAAGGATTGCCGGTGGGGCTGCAACTGGTCGGCAAGCGCTACAGCGACCATTCCACGCTGGCCATCGCGGCCTGGGTCCATCAACGCCTGCTGGCCGCCAACGCGCCGGATATCGGCGCATCGGACATGTGGCCCAGAGGGTGACGGCGGCGCGCCAAGGAAAAAGCCCGCCGGGATAAAGGCGGGCTTTTTTTTCATGCCGGGACGCGGATCACGCGGTCTCGGCCGTTTCTTGCTCGGTGGTTACGGCGCTCGCGTTGGCGTGGCGGTTGACGGCGCTCAGGACGGCCTGGAACGAGGCTGTCACGATGTCGCGGTCGATGCCCACGCCGAAGCCCGTGCTCGAATCGCCGACTCGCAGTTCCACGTAGGAGGCGGCGCGGGTGTCGGTGCCGGTGCCGATGGCGTGCTCGTGGTAGTCCATGATGCGCACGGGCACGTCCAGCGCCGCCACGAAGGCCGAGATGGCGCCGTCGCCCTTGCCGGTCACGATGCGGCGTTCGCCGTTGTATTCCAGTTCGGCCTCGATGCTGAAGTGCTGCCCTTCGCCAGCGGCCGGGTTGCCGTCGATGCGGTGGCGCAGCAGCTTCCACGGCGTCTTCTGTTCGAGGTATTCGCGGTTGAAGATCGTGTGCACGTCGTCGGCGGTGACTTCGCGGCCGGTTTCATCGGTGACGCGCTGGATGGCGCGGCTGAATTCGATCTGCAGGCGGCGCGGCAACACCAGGCCGTGCTCTTGCTCGAGCAGGTACGACACGCCGCCCTTGCCCGACTGGCTGTTCACGCGGATGACGGCGTCGTAGCTGCGGCCCAGGTCGGCGGGGTCGATCGGGAGGTACGGCACTTCCCAGACGGCATCGTCCTTCTGCTGGGCGAAGCCCTTCTTGATGGCGTCCTGGTGCGAGCCCGAGAACGCGGTGAAGACCAGGTCGCCCGCATACGGGTGGCGCGGGTGCACGGGCAGCTGGTTGCAGTACTCGGCGCAGCGGCGCACTTCGTCGATGTCCGAGAAGTCCAGGCCGGGGTGCACGCCTTGCGTGTAGAGGTTCAGCGCCAGCGTGACGAGGTCGACGTTGCCGGTGCGTTCGCCGCTGCCGAAGAGGCAGCCTTCGATGCGGTCGGCGCCGGCCATCACGGCGAATTCGGCGGCGGCCACAGCGGTGCCGCGGTCGTTATGCGGGTGCACGCTGAGCACGATGCTGTCACGGCGGGCCAGGTTCTTGTGCATCCACTCGATCTGGTCCGCGTACATGTTCGGCGTGGTGGCTTCGATGGTGGCGGGCAGGTTCAGCACCATCTTGCATTCCGGCGTGGGCTGCCAGACGTCGGCCACGGCGTTGGAGACTTCCAGCGCGAATTCGGGTTCGGTCGTGCTGAAGACTTCGGGCGAGTACTGGTAGCGCCACTTGGTTTCCGGGTGCTGGGCCATGTACTGCTTCACGAGGCGTGTGCCGGTCGTGGCGATGTTCTTGATTTCGTCCTTGCTCATGCTGAACACGACCTTGCGGAACGCCGGGGCGCAGGCGTTGTACAAGTGGACGATGGCTTGCTTGGCGCCGGCGGCGGATTCCACCGTGCGGCTGATCAGGTCTTCACGCGCTTGCGTCAGCACGATGATGGTGACGTCGTCGGGGATGCGCTTTTCGTCGATGAGCTTGCGGACGAAGTCGAAATCGGTCTGCGAGGCGGACGGGAAGCCAACTTCGATCTCCTTGAACCCGATCTTCACCAGCTGTTCGAAGAAGCGGAGCTTGCGCTCGACGCTCATGGGCTCGATCAGGGCCTGGTTGCCGTCGCGCAGGTCCGTGCTCATCCAGATCGGCGCCTTGGTGATGCGGCGGCTGGGCCAGGTGCGCTCGGAGAAGTCGCGGGCAAACGGGGTGAAGGGGACGTATTTAGTGGCGGGGTTGGCAAGCATCATGACTACACCTCGATCGGTTTCTTTTGAATCCCGGGAGTACTGCTCTCGGCGGCATCGCGACCGGATGGCGGCCTTGTGCCAGGGGTTGCCGTAGGTTGTCGAAATCGACCGGCAGGATTCAGAAATAAAGGGGAAAAATCGCGTGTGGCAAGCGTGGCTGCCGAGCTACCACGGGGACACTAGGCCCGGCAACCGATCGGTAGGTATAGCGATAGCGCGATGGAGGAGATGCGAGCGCGCAGGCCGGCAACCGGAACGGCAGTGCGTCCGGTGGCAATCGCGAGGGAGGTGCGGTAAGCGGCCATAGGTTGCTAGTCAAACACATTTTGACCGGAAGCGCAAATAAAAAAAGGCCGCCAGTCGGCGGCCTGTTGCGAAGGATGGCCGGCGCCGGCTCAGCGGGCCGGGCCGATGCGCGGCTCCACGTAGTGCTCGCCGCGCGGCTCGCGGCGGACGTCGTCGCGCGGTTCCTGCGGCGGGCGGCCGGCGGACCCTTCCAGGATCCGGGCCTGGTCGGCCACCATCGCGATCTTGCCGATGCGGTTGTGGCGGATTTCAGACAGGGAGCGGCGCAGATCGCCGACGGTGAAGGGCTCTTGCCGGTCGCCCCAGGTCCAGCGCAGCACGCCGAGGGATTCTTCCGACAGGTTCGGGGCCAGGCCGGCCAGCACGTCCGTGCCCACAGGGGTGGCGCTGCCCGAGGCCAGGCTGGCGGACAGCCAGGCGCGGACGCTGAAGAACACGATCAGGGACCAGATGGCGGCGACGGCCCACCAGAGGTAGGGATTGACCTTCTGCACCATGTCCATGGTCGGCTGACCCAGGGAATGGAGGAAGTCGTAGTTCATGGTGCGGCCGAAATCCAGTATCCAGCGGGCGACGAGATACCAGAGGACGAGGGCGACGGCGATGACGATCGCACGCACAAGGAGTCGGGGAAGCGCCAGTTTGAGCAGGGTCTGGCCGATCAGGCGGCAGTCCTGGCGGACGCTTGCGGGCGAAGTCAGATTCATCATGCAAAATATTGTACCTATGACCCGCCCAATTTTAGAACTGCGACCTGGTCAGCATTTAACGCTGACGCCACAACTGCAGCAATCGATCCGATTGTTGCAGCTGTCCACGCTCGAGCTCGAAGCCGAGATCTCGCAGGTGCTTGCGGAAAACCCGTTGCTGGAACGGGACGATGAATCCCCGTCGGCCGACGCGCAGGCGGATTCCGAACGCGAGTCCTCCGTGCAGGACGACGACGCCCCGCTCGAGCGCGAGACGCCGGCCGAGGAAATGCCGGGGTCCGGCGGCGTCTATCCGGACGAGGATTCCTCCCTGCCCGAGGCGGCCCGCCCGGACACGCTGCGCGAATACCTCCTGGGCCAGCTGGTCCTGACCCGGGCGGAGCCCCGTGACGTTGCGCTGGCGGGGCTGCTGATCGACGAACTGGACGAAAACGGCTACCTGGGGTCGCCGCTGGAAGAAATCCTGGGCTGGTTGCCGGTCGAAATGGAGCCGGACCTGGACGAACTGCGGGCGGCCCTGTCGCTGCTGCAATCGTTCGATCCGGCCGGCATCGGCGCACGGGACATGGCGGAATGCCTGCTGTTGCAACTGCGCAACCCCGACCTCACCCGCCTGCCGGAAGCGGCGGACGCCGCCGTACTGGCCTGTGCGCGCCGGATCTGCGCGGAGCATCTGTCCTTGTTGGCGACCGGCAACACCGCAAAGCTGTGCGCGGCCGCGGGTTGCGACGAACCCACCTTCCGGGCGGCCCATGCCCTGATCCTGCGGCTGGAGCCCCGGCCGGGGCGGGCCTGGACCGTGCCGGCGGCCGATTACGCGGTGCCCGACGTCATCGTGCGCAAGACCCGGCGCGGCTGGCAGGCTACCTTGAACAGCGCCGCCGTGCCCCGGCTGCAGATCAACGGGCTGTACGCCCAGATGCTGGGCAACCAGAAGGAGTCCGCGCACGCGGGCCTGCAATCGCAGTTGCAACAGGCCCGCTGGATGATCCGCAACGTGGAGCAGCGCTTCGACACCATCCTGCGGGTGGCCCAGGCCATCGTGGAGCATCAGACGGCCTTCTTCAGCCAGGGGCCCGCCGCCATGCGGCCGCTCATCCTCAAAGATATCGCGGGCGAGCTCGGCTTGCATGAATCCACGATTTCACGGGCCACAACACAGAAGTACATGCTCACTCCGTTCGGCACTCTGGAGCTCAAGCGATTCTTCGGCACGGGCGTGTCGACGGAGGGCGGGGATGCCACCTCCGCCACGGCGGTTCAGACCTTCATCCGCCAGATGGTGGCGGAAGAGAACCGGGCCAAGCCGCTGTCCGACAGCCAGATCACGCAAAAACTGGCCGATCAGGGGATAGTCATCGCCCGCCGGACGGTGGCAAAGTACCGCGAAGCGCTGCGGATAGCCCCGGCCGCCCTGCGCAAGGCGCAGGCCGCCGCCCGCTGAAATAAGGGACGGACGAATGCAAATTCGTCCCTTATTTCAACGACTTGCGTGACATTTCCGTTGCAAATTTATTTGGCGCAAGGGCTTGCCAGTTATTGAATAATTTTCGATAATTATTCTCATGTACATTTGCGTATGTAATGCCATCACCGAACGCCAAGTCCGCGCCAGCGTGGACGGTGGCGCGACGACGCTTTCCGACCTGCAATTCGAGCTGGGCGTGGCTACGTGCTGCGGCTGCTGCGCGGCTACCGCCGCCGAATACCTGCCGGGCGGCCGCTGCTCCAGCGTGTGCGACGTGCGCTCCATTGCCGTTCCGGTCAATCCTCCGGCCACCATGGTCGAATCGGTCGCGCCTGCTGCCAACAGCAGCTTCCCGATTCCGCTCGTCGCCACGGCCTGAGCGATTGGCTGTTTTTCCGGCTCGCTGCCTGTTATGCGGCGAGCCGACTCGTTTCCTTCTCGCAAAAATCCCGGATAGTCATCGCCAGCTGGCGCGCAGGTTCGCGCGCCGGGTCGGTTACGCATAGCGCCAGCTCGGTCGATGGCACCGCAGGCAGCGCCGCATCGACGACCCGGTGGCCCGGCCCGATGCAGCGCCGCTCCAGCAAGGCAACCCCCAAACCGCCCGTCAGCGCCGCCTGCAGGCCCGTCAGGTTCGGGCTTTCGTACGCGATGCGCCAATGCCGGCCCGCGGCTTCCAGCGCGTGGATCGCCCGGTTGCGGTAGATGCAGCCCTGTGGAAACGCCACCAGAGGCACGGGCTCGGCGTCCGACAGGTCCAGCGCAGGGCTGCAGATCCAGTGCAGGTTTTCCTGCCAGGTGGCTACCGCGCCGCTGGCGCCCGGCTCGCGTTTGATGAGCGCCACGTCCAGGTCGCCGCGTTCCAGGCTGCGCGATAGCGAAGAGGTCAGATCGCAGCGTACCGACAGCCGCACGCCCGGACGGGACCGGGCGAAGGCCGACACCACGGCGGTCAGGGTATCCGCCGCGAAATCGTCGGGGACGCCAAGCCGGATCACGTCCACCCGCTTGCGCCCGCTGACCGCCTCGCGCACCTCCGTCGACAGCGCCAGCATCCGCCGGGCATAGCCCAGCAGGCGCTCGCCGTCCTCGGTCAGCGACACTTGCCGGCCCTCGCGGACGAACAGCGCGCAATCCAGCGATTCCTCCAGCTTGCGGATCTGCTGGCTGACGGTGGACTGGCTGCGGTGGACCCGTTCGCCGGCCGCCGTGAAGCCGCCGGCGTCCACCACCGACACGAAACTGTGCAGAAGATCGAGATCCAGCATATCGGCCACCCAATGCATTTGATTTTCAAATACTTTCGATCCGAATAAAGAGTTTGTCAATGGATCAGTGCCCGCGCAGAATCGCTTCATCCGCCGCGCCTGCGGCTTGTCGATACTGATCCCGGACATCCCATGAAGGCCATATCCACCCTGCCCGCCAACGCTTTGCCCGCCGATGTTCCGCGGGGCGTCAGCTGGGCGCCCATCGCGGCATTCTGTTTTCTCTGGAGCTCGGCATTCGCCGCGGCCAAGATCGCGGTGCGCGACTGCCCGCCCCTGACCCTGCTGACCATCCGCTTCCTGATTGCCGGCATGCTGATGCTGGGCCTCGCGGCGGCCAGCGGCCGCTGGAAGCGCCCGGCGGGGCGCGACCTCGCGGCGCTCATCCTGCTGGGCATGCTGAACAACTCCCTTTACCTGGGCCTGAGCTGGTCGGGCATGACCTCGGTGTCCTCGGCGTTCACGGCCGTGCTGATCAGCACCAATCCGCTGCTCATCGGCGTGCTGGCCGGACCTGTGCTGGGCGAACGCCTGGGGTGGCGCAAGCTGACCGGACTTTGTCTGGGATTGGCGGGCGTGGCGCTGGTGCTGCGTTCGCGGCTGTCCGGCATGCAGGAAGACCTCCACGGTACGCTGCTAGTCACGGGAGGCCTGATTGCGCTGGTGGCCGGCACGCTGCTCTATAAGCGCCTGAAGCCGGCCACGGGCCTGTGGACCTCGACCGGCATACAGTCGCTGGCCGGCGCGGCGGCGCTGCTGCCCTTTGCGTTGGCCAACGAAAGCCTCGGCGACGCGCGGATGACGGCCAGCCTGTTCTGGAGCATGGCCTACATGATCGTCGCGGTGTCGATGGGCGGCTACTACTTGTGGTTCATGATCCTGGGCCGGGCCAGCGCCACGTCGGCCAGCGCGCTGCATTTCCTGATGCCGCCGCTGGGGCTGCTGTTCGGATGGCTGGTGCTGAGCGAGCCGGTGTCGTGGCTGGACCTGTTGGGCATCGTCCCCATCGCGTTCGGCATCTGGCTTGCGACCCGGCGCAGCGTCTAGCATTCCCAGGCCGGCGCAGTTGCCGATCAGCAACGCGCCGGCGTGCGCGGCTTGGCCGCCCGATCCGCCCGATCCGCCAGGCAGCGGGCCGGATCCCTGCCATCGCTTGATGGCATTCCGGGGCGGAATCCGGCGGTTCGCATGCGGATACGCCGCATGGGCGCTGTCTTGCCTATGCAAGGCATCACGCACGCATACTCATTCTCATTAGCCTATCGCTTTCTTCTCACGGTCCTAAAGCGGTTTACCAAATGCAGTGCAAGGCTAGGCGCGGGCCCGCGCCAGATGGTAGTCTGCCGGAGTTGCGTACGCGCGGCATCGTGCGCTCCTTTGTCGCGATGCACTCGCGTCGCGCCTGACTGCAAGGAGTCCATCATGAAAGGCGACAAAACCGTCATCCAGTTTCTGAACAAGCAACTGACCAACGAGCTGACGGCCATCAACCAATACTTCCTGCATGCGCGCATGTTGAACCATTGGGGCTTCGACAAGCTGGGCAAGCACGAGTACGAAGAATCCATTGGCGAAATGAAGCATGCCGATCGCCTGATCGAACGCATCTTCATGCTGGACGGCCTGCCCAACCTGCAAGACCTGCACAAGCTGCTGATCGGCGAAGACGTGCCGGAACTGCTGGCTTGTGACCTGAAGCTCGAGCAAGGCGCGCAAGCCACCGTCAAGGAAGCGATCGCGCACTGTGAATCGGTCCGGGATTACGTGTCGCGCGATCTGTTCCAGGACATCCTGGACGACACCGAAGAGCACATCGACTACCTGGAAACGCAGATCGAACTGATCGACAAGGTCGGTCTCCAGAATTATCTGCAGAGCCAGATGGCCGTGCCGGAATGATTGCCGGACACCCATGAAAATGGCGCCCCGCGGGGCGCCATTTTTTTATGCAGGGGCCGTCTCTGGCCCGGCGGCGGCCGAGTTACGGACGGGCCGGGCATTCGGCCATGGTGCCCCAGGCGCGGTTGGGCCCGCAATACTTGTTGCGCGCGGCCCAGGAACACGACGGGCGCTCGAAGAAGCCTTGCGTGGCGCAATGCGCGAGCTCGCGCTTGAGCGCGTCCTGCCAGCCCAGGGCGCCGGGCGCCTGCGCGGTGTTTGGGGGCGGCGGGGGCGCCTGCACCATCTGGGGCGTGCCATAGCCGCCGGCCTGCGCCTGGCCGCCGTTGACCG
Organism: Achromobacter agilis; assembly: GCF_900496965.1. Lineage (GTDB taxonomy): Bacteria > Pseudomonadota > Gammaproteobacteria > Burkholderiales > Burkholderiaceae_B > Achromobacter > Achromobacter agilis. Next base: position 56,337 of record NZ_UFQB01000031.1, on the reverse strand, counting down.
CAGCGGAGGTGCCGGGCGCTTGCAGGTCCAGCGTGCTGACGTCCGACGCGCCCGAGGGCAGCGGTACGTTCGAGGCCGCTGCGATTTCGCGGGCCTGTTCCGGGCTGATGCGTTCGCGCGAGATCTTCACGGAAGGGTCGCTCACGCTGTCGAACAACGACACGGTGTTGACCTGCCATTCCCGGTCGGACGGTTTGTCCGGCACGCCCAGCGTGCCGTCGATGCGGGGCTGGGGAGGCTGCGCCACGTAGGGGCGGCCGTTGGCGTCCAGGACAGGCTGCTGCGAAGCCGCCGTGTCCTGGCCAGGAGCGGGCGCAGCGGTGGGCGCATGCGCCACCAGCCAGTCACCCAGTTGAATGCCGCCCCAGGCGGACGCGCCAAGCGCGACCAGGAGCGTTGCGAATAAGAAACGCCAAGACATTGCTACCCTCATCTGCCGTGCGGAACCCCAACGGGTCTACGCTTTGTCTCCGAAAACCTTGCCGCCGTGCTCCCGCATGGCGTGGAATTTCACATCGGGATACAGTTCTTCGGCAACGCGCAATTGCGCGGGAGAACCGATCAAAAACGCCGCCGCATCCACAACATCATAGGCGATATGGGCCGCATTGGCATCCATGAACTTGCGCAGCGCCTTGGGGTTTTCAGACGTAATCCAACGTGCCATTGTGTAGCGGGAAGGCAGCATCCGGGCGTCCACGCCGTACTCCGTCTTCAGGCGATGGGCGACCACTTCGAACTGCAGTTGGCCGACCGCGCCAAGCAGCAGGGAGCCGCCGGCGGCCTCGGGGCGGAACACCTGGATGGCCCCTTCCTCGCCCAGCTGGGTCAGGCCGGTGCGCAGCTGCTTCGTGCGCAGCGGGTCCTTGACCTCCACCGCCTGGAACAGTTCGGGGGCGAAGAACGGCAGGCCGGTGAACTGCAGCGTTTCGCCTTCGGTCAGCACGTCGCCCAGTTGCAGCACGCCATGGTTTGGAATGCCGATCACGTCGCCGGCATAGGCCTCGTCCAGCAGCTCGCGCCGCTGCGACAGGAACGACACGACGTTGTTGGGGCGCATTTCCTTGTTGGTGCGGGCGACCTTCAGGCGCATGCCGCGTTCGAAGCGGCCGGAACTGACGCGCACGAACGCGACTCGGTCCCGGTGCGCCGGGTCCATGTTGGCCTGCACCTTGAACACCACGCCGGTGAACTTGGGCTCTTCGGGCTGCACTTCGCGTTGCAGGGCCACGCGCGGGCCCGGGGGCGGCGCCTGTTCGACCAGGGCGTCCAGTACTTCCTGCACGCCGAAGTTGTTGATGGCGGAACCGAAGAACACGGGGGTTTGCTTGCCGGCCAGGAACTGGTCGCGGTCGAAGGCAGGCGCGGCTTCGTTGATGAGCTCGATCTCGCCGCTGGCTTGCTCGAATGCCGAGCCGAAACGCCGGGAAATCTCGGGATTGGTCAGGCCTTCGATGAAGTCGTCGCTGTCCGAGCGGCGTTCCTGCCCGGGGCGGAACACGCGCATGCGGTCGCGGCGGATGTCGAACACGCCGCCGAATGCCTTGCCCATGCCGACCGGCCATGAGAACGGCACGGCGTCCATGCCCAGGTGGCCTTCGATCTCGGACAGCAGTTCCAGCGGTTCGCGCACTTCACGGTCCATCTTGTTGATGAACGTGATGATGGGCGTGTTGCGCGCGCGGCAGACCTGCAGCAGGCGGATGGTCTGCGGTTCGACGCCGTTGGCGGCGTCGATCACCATCAGCGCGGCGTCCACCGCCGTCAGCACGCGGTAGGTGTCTTCGGAGAAGTCCTGGTGGCCCGGGGTGTCCAGCAGGTTGATGACGCAGTCGCGGTATTCCATCTGCATCACGGAGGACGCCACGGAAATGCCGCGCTGCTTTTCGATTTCCATCCAGTCGGAGGACGCGTGGCGCGATGCCTTGCGGGCCTTGACGCTGCCGGCGATCTGGATCGCGCCTGCGAACAGCAGCAGCTTTTCGGTCAGCGTCGTCTTGCCCGCGTCTGGGTGGGAAATGATGGCGAACGTACGGCGCCGCGCAACTTCTTGGGTGATGTTCATGATCGGAGGATTTTACTTAACGCCGTTGCTTCGCCCGGCGTGGTCCGGTATCGGGCACGAAAGCGCGCGGGGCATGCGCCGTTGACGGCGCATGCCCCGCGCATGGGGGTCAGGAATGGCGGCGGAACGACGCCAGGAACACGCCCGCCAGGATGAACAGCGAACCGAAGGTCCGGTTCATCCAGCGGATGTGCTTCGCGTCGCGCAGCATGCGCAGCACGCGCGCCGCCAGCAGCGTGTACACGCCCATGGCCACCAGGTCGGTGAACGCCAGCGTGCCGGCCAGCGCTGCGTACTGCGGCGTCAGCGGCAGCGCGGTGTCCACGAATTGCGGCACCACCGCCAGCAGGAATACCGTGCCCTTGGGATTCATGGTGTTGATCAGGAAGCCGCGCAGCACCAGGTCGCGGACCGACGCGCGCTTGGGATCGCCGGAATCGACCGTAACCGGCGCCGCGTCCGTACGGATCTGGCGCACGCCCAGGTAGATCAGGTAGGCCACGCCCAGGTACTTGACCACGTTGAAGGCCATTTCCGAGGTGGCCAGCACGGCGCCCAGGCCCACGGCCACGACGACGAACTGGAACAGGATGCCCATGATCAGGCCAGCCGTATTCCAGTAGCCGCGCGAGAACCCGTATTTCAGCCCGGACGACATGGCCGAGATCGCTCCCGCGCCGGGCGAGAACGAAATGGCCCAGGAGGCCAGGAAAAACGTCAACCAGGTGGATAAGGGCATGGCGCGGGTCCGTGGATCGCAGTTCTGGGGTTGCCGGTGATATTACTTGCTGAGCAGCGCGGCGCGCGGGCCGCCGGCCGGACGACCCTGAGCCGGACGACCCTGAGCCGGGCGCCCCTGAGCCGGGCGCCCCGAGCCCCCATTGCCGGCCGGGCGGGCGGAGCCTTCCGGATGGCGATGGTTCTGCTGGGGCCGGCTTTCGTTGCGGCCGGCGTGCGCCGTGCGGTCGGCGGGCTTGCCGTCGCGCGGGCCATGGCTGGCGCGGCCTTCACCGGCGCGGGCGGGGGCCGGAGCACGGCCGCCCGCAGCGGCGCGGGGCTGACCCTGGCCTTGGCCCGGGCGCGAACGGCCGGCATTGGCGTTGCCGCCGCGGCCGTTGCGATTGCCGCCGCGCGGGCTGCGGTTGTCTTCTTCGCGTTCCTGGCGCTCGAATGCCGCGGCGCTGGTGGCGGGCGCCGTCCAGCCTTCCACGGGCTTGCGCTCGATGGTCTTCTTGATCAGGCGCTCGATGTCCTTGAGCAGCTTGATCTCGCTGTTGTCGACCAGGGAGACCGCGGCGCCGGTCGAGCCGGCGCGGCCCGTGCGGCCGATGCGGTGCACGTAGTCCTCGGGCACGTTGGGCAGTTCGAAGTTCACCACCTGGGGCAACTGGTCGATGTCCAGGCCGCGGGCGGCGATGTCGGTCGCGACCAGCACGGCCACGGAGCTGTCCTTGAAGCCGGCCAGCGCGCGGGTGCGTGCCGATTGGCTCTTGTTGCCGTGGATGGCGGCGGCGGTCAGGCCGTCCTTGACCAGCTTTTCGGCCAGGCGGTTGGCGCCGTGCTTGGTGCGGGTGAACACCAGCACCTGGTGCCAGCCGCTTTCACGGATGATGTGGCTGAGGAGGTCGCGCTTGTGATGCTGCTCGACCATATACACCGTCTGGGTGACGAGCTCGGTGGCGGTGTTGCGCGGGGTGACCGAGACTTCGCCGGGGTTGTTCAGCACGCCGCGCGCCAGCGTGCGGATGTCGTCCGAGAACGTGGCCGAGAACAGCAGGTTCTGGCGTTGCTTGGGCAGCAGCGCGAGGATCTTGCGGATGTCGCGGATGAAGCCCATGTCCAGCATGCGGTCGGCTTCGTCCAGCACCAGGATCTCGACGCCGGACAGGTCGATCGTCTTCTGGCCGCAGTGGTCCAGCAGGCGGCCGGGGGTCGCGACCAGGATGTCCAGCGGTTTGCGCAGCGCCGAAATCTGGGGGTTGATATTGACGCCGCCGAACATCACCATGGACGTCAGCGAGGTGTACTTGCCGTAGGTCTGCACCGATTCCGCGACCTGCGCGGTCAGTTCGCGCGTCGGGGTCAGGATCAGGCAGCGCGGGCGGCCGGGCTTTCTCTGCTCGGGCTTTTTCTGCATCAGCAGGTGCAGGATGGGCAGCGTGAAGCCGGCGGTCTTGCCGGTGCCGGTCTGGGCGGCGGCGAGCAGGTCGCCGCCTTTCAGGACCTGGGGAATGGCCTGGGCCTGAATGGGGGTGGGCGCGGTATAGCCGGTATCGGCGATGGCACGCAACAGGGAATCAGCCAGCCCGAGGTCGGCGAAAGGGGAAGAGGTAGTCAAGACAACTCCAACGGCAGCCCGTCGCTCAAGTTGAGAGACTCCAATCCAGGCGGACGAACAAGGAGAAATGGGAAGCGCCCTGATGGGCGAAGCTTGGCAGCGAAGGGCCTAGCGGACGTGTGTAGATTGGCAAAACACACAGCCGGATTGTAGCCGATGTCGCGTTGCAGCACCGTGGCAAACCCGCTGCCGGGTATCACTAAGTAACAAATTGCAGTGCCTATGCACCAAATAAGTGTTTTCCCTAGGCGTCACTCCCTATAATCCGTGCGCTTTCATCCATTTGAAGAATAAAGGATCGCTATGAAGAAATCGGCAATAGTGGGCGTCGTCGTCGCGCTGGGCGCGGTCTGGACCGGCACGGCCTGGTATACGGGCCAGAAGGCCGAGGCCTTCGTCAAGCAATCGATCGATCAGGCCAATGCCGAGCTTCAGAAGTTCGGCGAAAAGTGGGGTGTGACCCCCGTCGTCGAGCTGATGTCCTTCGAGCGCGGCGTGTTTTCGTCCACCGAGCGCTATCGCGTGAAGTTCACCGAGCCCGCCGCCGACGGCAAGCCGGCCCAGGAACATGCCATCCAGTTCGTCGAATACCTGGACCACGGCCCCTTCCCGCTGTCGAAGCTGAAGTCCGGCTCCTTCGCGCCGGCCATGGTGGCCAGCCGCTTCCAGCTGGAAGAGACGCCCGTCGTGAAGGAATGGTTCGCCGCGACCAAGGGCACGGTTCCCCTGTCGGGCGCATATAGCGTCAGCTACGCGAAGAACGTCTCGGGCAACTTCGACATGGCCCCGGTGGAGTTCGCCAAGGACGACACCAGCCTGGCGTTCTCCGGCATGAAGGGCGACGTCACCTACGCCACCGGCAGCAAGCACGGCACGGTTTCGCTGCTGGCCGACAGCCTGGTGCTGAAGGGCCCGGCGTCCGAAGATAACGACATCGTCAGCATGGCCATGCAGGGCCTGAGCCTGACCAGCGACATGACGCCGGCCAAGAACGAGATGTACGTGGGCAGCCAGAAGCTGGGCCTGAAGAACTGGACGATCACCTCCAAGGAGAAGCCGCCCGTCCAGTTGAAGGACACCGTCATCGCCGTCGACATGACGGAAGCCGATGCGACCATGGGCGCCAAGATGGACGTCGATTTCGGCATGATCAGCATCCAGGACAAGGACATGGCCGGCCTGAAGCTGGTCGTCGACGCGAAGCGCCTGGACGCGAAGGCCTTCAAGGCCCTGAACGACGTCTACGAAGCCGCTTCGCGCCGCGTGCTGCAGAGCAAGGGCGAAGCGCAGTCGCCGGAGTTCACGGACGAAGAGAAGCAGGTGCTCAAGACCAACGTCGAACTGCTCCTGGCCGGCAACCCGACGCTGTCGGTGTCGCCGCTGGAAGTGCGCACCGCCAACGGCACCTCGACCTTCAACCTGGATCTGGACCTGACCAAGCCGGCTTCGCTGGAAGGCGAATTCGCCGATACGGCGAAGGAAGTCGTCCGCAAGCTCAACGCCAAGCTGGTGCTGTCCAAGGGCAACCTGGGCGACCTGATGGCCATCGAGCCGCAGGTGCGCGGCGTGCCGGCTGAACAGGCTGTGCAGACCGCCAAGGGCCAGGCCGAGATGGTGGGCACTATGGCCACGGCGATGGGCCTGGCCAAGGTCGAAAACGACAACATCGTGACCTACCTGAACTACGCCGACGGCCAGGTGGATTTCAACGGCAAGAAGATGCCGGTTGAACAGTTCCTGATGATGGTCCTGAGCGGGGCCATGGGCGGCGCGCGCTAACCGCCGGCCACCGCCGCAACGAATGCCGCCGCAGCCTCAGGGCGCGGCGGCTTTTTTTGCTCCGGGTCTGGGCGCGGCCATCCGGATCATCCCTTTCCTGGCAGCATCGCGCGCGACATCCCACGACATGGCTTTCCGGTTCCTTCCCTTCCGCTTGCTCGCCGTTCTTGTTCTTGCGCTATGGGCATCCTGGTGCTCCGCGAGAACCCTCGCATTGACCTTCGACGACGGTTTCAACCCGGGCAAGCAGCCCGAGGCCGCTCAATGGAATGCGCAAATGCTGGCCGCCTTGCGCGGCCACGGGATTAATGCGGCCCTGTTCCCTACGTTGGCGCGGATGGGCGCCGCCGGCGGGCTGGAACTGGTGGAAGCGTGGGGCCGGGCCGGACACTTAATCGGAAACCACACGGCCAGCCACCGCAGCCTTGCCGATCCGAAGGTGTCGCTGGACTGGTTCATCGCTGACGTGCGGACGGCAGACGAGGCGTTCAAGGGCCTGGCCGGCTTTGGGCCGATGTTGCGGTTTCCGTACCTGAAAGAAGGCGATACGCAGGCCAAGCGCGATGGCATGCGCGAATGGATGGCCAGGAACGATTACAGAAGCGCGCCAGTGTCCATCGATGCCAGCGACTGGTATTACAACATCGTCTACGCCGCGCATCTCAAGGCGGGCGATGCCGGCAAGGCCGAGCGCGTGAAGCAGGCCTACCTCCGCCATCTGCTGGACCGCGCGGACTATTACGACGGCCTGGCGCGCGACGTCCTGGGAAGAAGTCCTGTCCATGTCATGCTGCTCCATACCAATCAGATCAACGCCGCGGCGCTGTCCGATGTGATCGCGGCGCTGACGGCCCATGGCTGGAACATCGCATCGGCAAGCAGCGCGTTCCAGGATCCGCTGTATGCGCAAGCGCCCGACACGCTTCCCGCCGGAGAGAGCATTGTCTGGGCGCGCGCGAAGGCGCTCGATTTCCCGGGGCTGCGCTATCCGGCGGAAGATGCCGTGTATGAAGAGCCGCTGCTGCGGGACGCCGGATTGCTGCCCTAGCGCAGCCGGCCGCCCCGAGTTCTATCAGGACGGCAAGGCGCCGGCGGCCAGCTCCCCCTGGCGCATCACGGCGACGTGGAAGCGCTTGTCGGCCGCCTTCAGGATGTCTTCCGTGGGGTCGCCCCGCACCAGCAGCAGGTCGGCCATGTTGCCTTCGGCGATGACGCCGTGGCGGTCCAGCCCCATCAGGTCGTGGCCGCGCGACGTTCCCGCGATCAGCGCGTCCATGGGTGTCATGCCGAACTCCACCATGTAGGCCAGCTCCATGGCGTTTTCGCCATGCAGATTGAACGGCGTCCCGGCATCGGTGCCCATGGCGATGCGCCCGCCCGCTTTGTAGTACATCTGGAAGGATTCGCGGTGGCGCTGTTCCACCGCGCGCGCCTTTTCGACCGCATAGGCGGGGATGCCGTTGTCGGCGTTGGCGATGATGTTGCGCACCGCCGCGATGGTGGGGACCAGGTAGGTCTCGGCCTCCAGCATCTCGCGTAGGCAGTCGTCGTCCATGAAAATGCCATGCTCGATCGAGTCGATACCGGCGCGCACCGCGTTCAGGATGCCCAGCGTGCCCTGCGCGTGGCTGGCCGTGCTCTTGCGAAAGCGCTTGGCTTCGTGCACACCCGCTTTCATTTCTTCCGCGCTGTAGTGCGCGTCCATGGGGCTGACTCCGGGCGTCATGACGCCGCCCGTGGCCATGATCTTCACCAGGTCGCAGCCGGCGTGGACCTGTTCGCGCACGGCCTTGATCACGTCTTCGCAGCCGTCGGCCACGCGGCCGATGCGGTTGCCGTGGCCGCCCGTCATGCAGATGATGCGGCCCGAGGCCCGGATGGTCGGGCCAGGGAATACGCCGCGCGCAATGGCGTCGCGTACGCCGAATTCCAGATAGTCTTTGCCGCCGCAGTCGCGCACCGCGGTGATGCCGCCACGCAGGCTGGCCTGGGCATTTTCCAGCGCCGTCAGCGTGATCTGCGCCGGGCCCTGCTTGCTCAGGTGCGCGTTGGGGTCCGCGCTGCCGGTATAGACCAGGTGGACGTGACAGTCGGCCAGGCTTGGCATCAAGGTCATGCCCTCGGTGCGCACCGTTGCCCCGGCGTAGCCGGAGAACTCGCCGGCCGGGGCCACCCGCGCCACGCGCTGGCCTTCGACCAGCACGCCGTGCTTGGGCAGTAGCCCGCCCTTTCCGTCGAAAACCTGGCCGCCGATGAAGAGGGTCTGTCGTGTTGCCATCATGTCTCGCTCCGGATGGTGCCTGGCGCTAGGGCCTGTTCCTTTCAGGGGGAACAGGCCCTACCCCGCCACCACGTCCAGCCCTTCGCGGGACATGGATTGCAGGCGGGGCATCAGGCCAAGCAGGTGTTGGCTGTAGGGATGCTGAGGACGTTCGAAGAGCTCCTCCGTCTCGGCGACTTCCAGCAGTTCGCCGTAGCGCATCACGCCCACGCGGTCGCACATCTGGCGGATCACCGGCAGGTCGTGGCTGATGAATAGCATGGTCAGGCCGAGCTCTTCTTGCAGGTCTTTCAGCAGGTTCAGGATCTGCGCCTGAATCGAGACGTCCAGCGCCGAGGTGGGCTCGTCGCAGATCAGGAAACGGGGGCGCGTGGCCAGGGCCCGCGCGATGCAGATGCGCTGGCGCTGCCCGCCCGAGAATTCGTGCGGGAAGCGTTCGGCGGCGCGGTCGCCCAGTCCCACCACGTCGAGAAGGTCTGCCACGATGCGGCGCGCCTCCGCCTCGCTGGCGGCCAGCTTGTGGAAGCGGATGGGCTCGGCCACGATGTCGAGCACGCGCATACGCGGGTTGAGCGAAGAGAACGGATCCTGGAAGATCATCTGGATCTGCCGCCGGAACGGATTCAGCTGCTTTTCGCCCTTGAGCGCGGTGAGATCGACGCCGCCGAAATTGACCGAACCTTCGCTCGGCGTATAGAGGCCGGAGATCAGCCGCGCCACGGTGGACTTGCCGGAACCGGATTCGCCCACGAGGCCGAAGACCTCGCCTTCGCCGATCGAGAAATTCACGCGCTTGACGGCGTCGAGCGTGCGCTGGTTGCGCTTGAGCAGCGCGCTCTTCAGAACGAAGCGCATGCTCAGGTCGCGCACCTGCACCAGCGGGCCGTCCGTGCGCGAGCCGAAGTCGCGCCGCTGCCCCAGCCAGTGGGTGGCGAGGTCCAGCGGCTGCGCCGGCGTTTTCACGTCCTCGATGTAGGTCACGAGCGGGAAACGCTTGAGCTTGATGTCGGGGCGCGGCACGGCCGAGATGAGGCTGCGCGTGTACGGATGGTCGGGGTCCCCCAGGATCTTGGAGGTGGGCCCCTGTTCGACCAGCTTGCCGTGGTACAGCACCGCCACGCGGTCCGTCACGTCCGCGATCACGCCCATGTCGTGCGTGATGATGATCATGCCCACCTGCTCTTCGCGGCACAGCTTTTTCAGCAGTTCCAGGATCTGCGCCTGGATCGACACGTCCAGCGCGGTGGTGGGCTCGTCGGCGATGATCACTTCGGGCTCGCAGCACAGCGCCAGCGCGATCACTACGCGCTGCCGCATGCCGCCGGAGAACTGGTGCGGGTACTGCTTGACGCGCAGTTCGGGTTTGTCGATGCCGACCTGCACCAGCAGCTGGATCGCCCGCTTTTTGGCTTCGTCGTGCGACAGGTTCAGGTGCACCTGCATGGTCTCGACCAGCTGGCTTTCCACGGTCTGCAGCGGGTCCAGCGAGGTCAGCGGGTCCTGGAAAATCATGCCGATCCGGCGGCCGCGGACCTTGCGTTTCTGCGCCGCGCTCAGCGTGTCGATGCGTTCGCCGTTCAGCAGCACCGCGCCGCCGGCCAGGCGGCCGGGCGCCTCCAGGAGCCCGATCACCGCGTTGCCGATGGTGGATTTGCCTGCGCCGGATTCGCCGACCACGCCCAGGATCTCGCCTTTTTCCAGGGACAGCGATACGCCGTCCACCGCCACCAGCGTGCCGCGGCGGCTGGGGAATTCGATACGGATGTCTTCGATGTTCAACAGGGCCATGGCGTCCTCAGCGCAGCTTGGGGTTGAGCGCGTCGCGCAGCCAGTCGCCCAGCAGGTTGACCGACAGCACCAGCGCCACCAGCGCGATGCCGGGGAAGATGGAGATCCACCACATGCCCGAGAACAGATAGCTGTTGCCGATGCGGATCAGCGTGCCCAGCGACGGCGCGGTGGGCGGAACGCCGACGCCCAGGAACGAGAGCGTGGCTTCGGTGATGATGGCGATGGCCAGGTGGATGGTGGCGATGACCAGCACCGGGCCCATCACGTTGGGCAGGATGTGCCGGCGCAGGATGGTGATGGGGCCGATGCCGATCAGGCGGGCCGCCTGCACGTATTCCTTGTTGCGTTCGATCAGCGTGGAGCCGCGCACGGTGCGCGCGTACTGCACCCATCCGGAAATACCGATGGCGAAGATCAGGACATACAGCGCGAGCTGGTCGTGCATGTCGCGCGGCAGCAGGCCGCGGGCCACGCCGTCGATCAGCAGCGCCACGAGAATGGCCGGGAACGACAGCTGCACGTCCGCGATGCGCATGATGAAGCTGTCCACGCGTCCGCCCGCGTAACCGCTGATGAGGCCCAGCGTGACGCCCAGCACCATCGAGAACAGCACGGAGGCGAAGCCCACCAGCAGCGATACGCGCGACCCGTACAGCACGGCCGACAGAATGTCGCGGCCCTGGTCGTCGGTGCCCAGCAGGAAGTCCGGGCTGCCGCCCTCTTCCCAGGACGGCGGCGTGTTGGCGTCCATGATGCTCAGGGATGCCAGGTCGAAGGGGTTGTGCGGCGCAACGATGGGCGCAAACAGCGCACCCAGCAGGATGGCCAGCGTGACGATCGCGGCGATGATGGCGCCGGGCGAACGCTTGAAGCTGTGCCAGAGGTCGCTGTCGGCGGCGCGGGAGAAGAAGGGAGCGATGCGAGCAATCATGCTGATTCCTTTGGTGCTCTATTTGCTCTGCACGCGCAGACGCGGGTCCACGGCGAAGTACAGCAGGTCGACGACCAGGTTGATAACCACGAACATGAAGGCGATCAGGACCAGGTAGGCCGCCATGACGGGGATGTCCACCATGCTGATAGCCTGGATGAAGAGCAGTCCCATGCCCGGCCACTGGAACACGGTTTCCGTGATGATGGCGAAGGCGATGATCGAGCCCAGTTGCAGCCCCGTGATCGTGATGACGGGAACCATCGTGTTCTTCAGGGCGTGGCGGAAATTGATCAGCCGCTCCGGCAGGCCGCGGGCCCGCGCGAATTTGATGAAATCGGCGCGCAGCACTTCCAGCATTTCGGCGCGCACCAGGCGCATGATCAGCGTCATCTGGAACAGGGCCAGCGTGATGGCGGGCATGATCAGCGCCAGCCAGCCCGACTTGGTCAGGAAGCCGGTCGTCCACCATCCCAGGCTCACCACGTCGCCGCGCCCGAAGCTGGGCAGCCATCGGAGCTGCACGCCAAAGAACAGGATGAGCAATATGCCGATCAGGAACGTAGGCAGCGATATGCCGGCCAGCGAAATCGCCATAAAGGCTTTGGACAGAATGCCGCGGCGTTTGAGCGCTGTGTAGATGCCCATCGGTATGCCGAGGACCAGCGCCATGACGGCGGAGACGAAAGACAGTTCCAGCGTGGCCGGCATGCGCTCTTCGATCAGTTCGCTGACGGGGCGGCGGTGGCGGTACGACATGCCGAAATCGCCGCGCACGGCATCAGCGACGAAATGCGCGTACTGCACGACGAACGGATCGTCCAGGCCCAGCTGTTCGCGCAACTGCGCGCGTTGTTCAGGCGTCGTGTCCTGGCCGACCATGCTGGCGATGGGGTCGCCGACGTAGCGGAACATGGCGAACGCGATCAGCGCCACCGTCAACATCACCAGCACCGACTGGATAAGCCGTTGCGCAATAAAAGAAAGCATTATTGGGAGCCTCTAAGGCCTGCCGATACTGAAAGAACCCTCATCCGGGTACTCGTGCGAGGTCCCTTTCAGCGTGAACAGGCCCTTGTTCAGATGATGCGGGGCTGCGTTCCCCGGAACGGGAGCCGGGGCGTCCGGACGGCGCCTGCCGTCCGGGACTCAAGGCGCCGGATGGCTACGGCAGGACAACGTCGCGCAGGTCGAGCACGTCGTCGGCGCGCTGGATGACCTGGATGTTTTCCTTCACGCCCCAGGACATGGGCTGCTGGTGCAGCGGTAGGTAGCCGAAGTCGCTGCGTACGATGCCGAAGGCTTCCTTGATCATCGCGTTGCGCTTGGCCTGGTCGGTTTCGACGCCGATCTTGTCGGTGAGCTCATCGACCTTCTTGTTGCAGTAGCCGCCCAGGTTGAACTGTCCGGCGGCCGTCTTGGCGTTGCGGCAGGAGGTCAGGTTCAGCAGCGTGTTGTGCGCGTCGGTCGAGCTGGGCGTCCAGCCGAGCATGTACATGCTGGTCTGGTTGCCGGCCTGCAGCAGGATCTTGCCGAAGTATTTCGACTTGGTCTGCGCCAGCAGGTTGATCTTGATGCCGATGCGCGCCAGCATGCCCGCGACCGCCTGGCAGACCTTTTCGTCGTTGACGTAGCGGTCGTTCGGGCAGTCCATGGTGACCGTGAAGCCCTTGGGATAACCGGCCTCGGCCAGCAGCTTCTTGGCGCGCTCGGGATCCGGCTTGTACGGCGTGCCGAAGGAATCGTCATAGCCGTTGATGGAGGTAGCGATGAGCGAGCCCAGCGGCTTGGCCGCGCCGCGCATGATCTTCTCGTTGATGGCCTTGGTGTCCACGGCCAGCACGACGGCTTCGCGCACCTTGGGATCCTTGAAGGGGTTCTTGCCCTTCACGTCGGAGAACAGCAGTTCGTCGCGGTCCTGGTCCATGCCGATGAAGATGGCGCGCGCTTCGGGCGCGGTCAGGGGTTTCACGCCCTTGGCGTCTTCGAGGCGCTTCCAGTCCTGGACGGGCACGGGCTGCACCAGGTCCATTTCGCCGGAGATCAGCGCGGCCACGCGGGTGGCTTCCTGCGAGATCGGCTGGAAGATGACCTCGTCCACGTTGGTCTTGATGTTCTTGTTCCAGTAGCCGTCGAAGCGCTTGAGCACCGTCTTTACGTCGGGTTGGCGCTCGGTGAGCATGAAGGGGCCGGTACCGTTGGCGTGCAGGTTGGCGTAGTTGCCCTGGTTGTCGCCCTTGACGTTGGTGGCTTCCGTGGTCTTGTTCTTTTCCGACCACGACTTGCTCATGATGTACAGGAACACCCATTCGCGCGGCAGGATGGGATTGGGCGTCGGGGTGGTGACTTCGATGGTGTAGTCGTCCACCTTCTTGATGTCGGACGCCTTGGCGCCGTAGCCCTTCATGTCCGAGCCCGGGGTCAGGCTACGCTTCCAGGAGAAGATGACGTCGTCCGCCGTGAACGGTGAGCCGTCATGGAACTTCACGCCCTTGCGCAGCTTGAACACCCACTTCGTGGGCTCGGGGTTTTCCCAGCTTTCCGCGAGCAGCGGGGTCAGTTTCAGGTTGCCGTCGTAGCCGGCCAGCGTTTCGTAGATATTGCCCTGGAAGCCCAGCGTGAACGTTTCGTTCAGGGCCATCGGGTCCATGGACGTGGCATCGCCTTGGTACGACCAGTGGAAAGTCTTGGCGGCAGCGCCGGCGCTGAACGCCAGGGATGCCGCGACGGCCGCAGCCAGCGCCGCTTGCTTCAGGTGGGGAAAAGTACGCATAGCCCTCATGCTCCGTGTAGTGCGCGGGTAGCGCGACAGAAGTGACAGGGCCCCGGCCCCATCGAGGGCGGGGGCATGGCGTTGCTGCTTACGACGAAAGGCGGAGTAGGGCCGAGCGGGACGCGGCGCGAATTGCGCGCGGGCCGATGATGGCGCTGCCGGGAATCACTGCGTAGGACTTCGACTTCACGATCGACCCAACCCCTTGTGACCTTGTGACTATCAGGACGGGGACGGACCCGCGCCGATGCAAAACGAATCTTATAGACGCATTCGTTTAAGCGTCAATCGGTTTGGATTGGGGTTAGTACGTGCTTGCAGGCAGCCTTGAATGGTGGATGCCCCGGCGCTCCCTGGGGCAGCGGGTCATGCCGCGGGCAGCGGCGCTTCTGCAAGGGTTTTCGCCAATGCGCCCACGACGCGCTTGCGGCGGTCGCTGTCTTCGTAGCCGTCGCCGAGAGCCGACCATTCGGGCCGGCTGCGGGCTTCCTTCAAGGCTTCGGGCAAGGGCCCTTTGCGCCAGGCTTCGTCATCCGGACGGTCGAGTTTCAGCGGCTCGCGCGCGGCATGGCCGCGGCGCTCCAGGGCTTCGATCAATTGCCGCTGGCGCAGCGCCAGCAGGCGCAGCACGGCATCGTCGACGCTGATCTCGCGCCAGCCGCGCAGCTTGCCGGCCACGCGCTTGCCCAGTTTTTCGACGCCTTGCCAGAGGCCGCCGGCGGCGGCCCCGATCAGCATGCCGGTGCCGAGGCTGAGGCCCGCGCTGAACAGGTCCACCGCGGCGCCCGCCATCGCGCCGGCGGCGGCGCCCATGCCGACCTGCACGCCCATGTCCTTCAATGCCTGGGGATGGAACAGGTCCATGCCCCAGCGCTCGCCCTGCAGCGGCAGCGCATCATCGGCGAAATCGGAGCGGCGGAAGTTGTAGAGCGCCAGCAGGGCGTCGACGCAGGCCTGCTCGCGCTGGCGCACCTGTTCGCGCAGCCGGTTCGAGGCGGCAAGGAGCGCCGATTCGTCGCTGGCGCTGGAGACGTGCAGGGCGGCCGCGTCGACCAGCAGATCGGCCAGCATGTCGTAGGCCGCGCCGCGGCGCGCGCGGCGCTGGGCCGCCAGGCTGTCGGACAGCTGCGCCAGCGCGGTGGCATGGCGGTCCAGCAGCACGCCGAGCTTGGCATAGAGCTGTTGTTCGCCGTCCAGCGGCGGCGCGACGGTATCGAACTCCACGACCGCATGCAGCCCCAGGCGGGCCATGGCGCCGCGCCACTCGTCGGCCCGGTGCGCGGGCGCGTTGACGAAGTTCAGCACCGGCAGCAAGGGCCGGCCGCAGGCGGCCAGGATGGCGAGTTCGTCGCGGTGCTTGCCCAGCACCGGATCGCGCGCATCGATCACATACAGCGCGGCGTCGCAGTCCAGCATCTTGGCCAGCACCCGGGCTTCCTGCTCGTAGCGGCCGTGCGCCTCGGGCGTGTCCAGGAAGCGGCGGATCCGGGCGGGGCCGTCCAGGCGCTCGCCAGGCCGGTCCAGCCGTTCCAGGTACTCGAGCAGGGAAATGCTGTCTTCCATGCCTGGCGTGTCGAACCATTCGAGCACCGCGCGCCCTTCCAGCCGCAGGCGCGCGCCTTCGACGTGGCGGGTGGTGCCGGGGCTGTCGGCGACTTCGCCGAAACCGGTGTCGCGGGTCAGCGTGCGCAGCAGCGAGGTCTTGCCGGTGTTGGTGTGGCCGACCAGCGCGATCTTGATGAGGTCGTCACGCATGGCCGGACTCCAGCCATGCGAACGGGGCGGCAGGCGTTTGCACGATGGCGTCCGCGGGCAGGCCCAGCGCGAGCAGGCGTTCACGCCAGAGCGGCGCGCGCGTGGCGGCGGCATCGGCGCTTGCGCGCGGCGGGATGAGCCAGACGCGGGTTTGCGCGGCATGGGCAGCAAGTTCCGCGATCAGCGACAGCGTGCCGCGGTCGGGCGTTTGGCGGGCATCGCACGCGATCAGGAGGCGGGTGGCCGCGGCCTGGGCCAGCGCGTCCAGCACGCGGTTGCGTTCCTCGCGGGTATCCAGATTGCCGGCCTGCTGCACGGCCTCGGGGACGTCCGAGGGCGGCCATTCCAGGTCCGCGGGCAGCTCCAGCCCCAGCACGACGGGCCGGCCGTCCAGGCCTGCCGGGGGCGCCGCGCGCACCCTGGGCTCGTGCAGCGGATCGACGGGGCGGTCGATGCCGGTGGACAAGGCGGGCGGTTCCAGCCTGTCGCGCAAGGCGGAAAAGCCCGGCAGCGCGGGATCGACGCGCAGGCCGCGCAGCGCGCGCAGTGTGCTGGCCGCGCACAGGGTTCCGGCCAGCAAGCGCGGCAGGATGCCATAGACGACCAGCACGCCGATCAGCCAGACCGACCACTGCACTTGCGCGTCGGCGGACAGGGCCTGCGTGCCGTCGCTGGCGCGGACCATGGCGGCGTCCGGCATGGGGAAGCCCAGATGGGCCGGCAGCCAGCCGATGGCGCGTGTGAGCGCTACGAAGGTGTCGGGCGCCAGCAAGGTGGTGGCCCAGATGAAACGATAGCTGGCGGTGGACAGCACGGCCAGCAAGGTGGCCAGCGCGGCGCACAGGGCCGTGAGCCACAGCAGGTGGCTGATGGCGCCGAACAGCCCGCGCAGGGCGCCTGCGCGGGCCAGGAGGTTCAGGAAGGCCTGAGGGACCAGCGCGCCGTCCGGGCCGCGGGCGAGTTTGCGCGTGGCCCAGAGCCACAGGCGCCCCAGCCCCGTTGCGGCGGACGCCCTGAAGAGGAAACTGCACAACCACAGCAGGAACGTCAGCGCGTGCAGGCCCAGCAAGGCGCCCAGCGCCCACAGGACGTTGACCGGCCGCGAGCCGTCGCCTAGCGCGCCCAGGGCGGCCGCCGCGCCAGAAAGGGCGGCAAGCGCGAACAGCGCGACCAGGATGCCCATCGCGCTGCGGCGCCAGGCGTCGACCAGGGGAGCGAGCCGCTCGCGCTGCGCGAGCAGCCCGGCGCGGGCCAGGATACGGGCGGGAAGGTCCGCGTCCAGTTGGCGCGCCCGGCGGACCGCGTCTGCGTCTTCCAGCGGGCCCCAGTGCGCTTCGCGCAGGCGGACGAGTTCCGCCAGCCAATGCGCGCGTAAGCGGCTTGGGTTGGCGGATTCAGCCAGGGGGGCAAGGTCGCGAGAGGTCGGGGACGGCATCGCGTCGGGCAGAGGCGCGGTGAGGCCTAAAGGCGGTGGGCCATTGTAGACCGGGCAGGTCCGGAAACGGGGCCGGACGAGGGGGCGTCAGTGCCCGCCGCGGGCGCTGCGGTATTGGCCGGGCGTGACGCCGACGGCGTCGCGGAAGACGCGGGCCAGGTGGCTGGCATTGCCGAAGCCGCTGGCCTGGGCGATGCCGGCCAGGTCGCCCTTGCCGGCCGCCAGCAGGCCGCGGGCGTGCGCCAGGCGCCTGGCCCTGACCCACGCGTGCGGCGGCTCGCCGAAAGAGGTATGGAACATGCGGGCGAAGTGGTAGGTGGACAGCGCGGCCACGCCCGCCAGCCGGTCCAGCGTGAGCGGTTCGGCCAGGTGCGCGTCCACGTAGTCCATGATGCGCCGCCGCACGCCGGGGGCAAGCCCGCCTTTCGTGGGCGCGCCGGCCTTGCGCGCGACGCCTTGGTTCAGCAGGTGATGCAGCACGGTCTCGGCGGCGCTGCTGGCCGCGACGCGGTCTGCGGGCTGCGCCCAGTCGGTGCCCAGCAGCTGCCGGCAGACGTCGATCAGCGAGTCGTCGTGGATATAGGTGCGGTCGCGCAGTTCCAGCGTGCGCGGCTCGCAGTCCAGCCGCATGACGGCTTCGCGGGCCAGGCGCTCCGGCGCAATGTACAGGTGCAGGAAATGCACCGTGTCGTTCATGCTCCAGCGCGAGTGGTGTTCGGCCGGCAGGACGCAGAACTTGCCGGCGCCGCCGTGCAGCGAGTTCTGGCCCACGCGGAAAGACTTGTCGCCGCCGCGCAGATAGAGCGACAGCGTATGGTGGCCGGGCGTTTCGTAGCCCAGGGTTTCGTGGGCGCTGCGCGACCATTGCGAGATCGCGACGCCTTCGCCCAGCGGCGCTGCGCGCAGCAGCGTCGCGGTGGAGCGCGCCAGCGTGCGGAAAACGGAGAAATCGGCCGGGGCCGAAGCAACGATAGCCATAGGATTGAAATGCTACTGCGATCTTGCGCGCGCCGCGCGCGCGAGCTTGCAAAAACCGCAAGAAACGGCAATCGCCCATGCGCCGGCAGGCGCACACTGGTGCCCTGGGCGGCCGCCTGCCGCCGATTCCCGTGTCCCTGTTTCCGCCTTGCCGCGCGCCGCACCGTGAACCTCTTCCTGTATTTCCTCACTGTCATCATCTGGGGCACCACCTGGATCGCCATCAAGCTCCAGCTGGGCGTGGTCGCCATTCCGGTGTCGATCTTCTACCGCTTCGCGCTGGCGGGCGTCATCCTGTTCGCGGCCCTGCTGCTGGCCCGCAAGCTGCAACGGCTGGACCGGCGCGGGCATTGGCTGTGCGTGGGCCAGGGGCTGTGCCTGTTCTGCCTGAATTTCCTGTGCTTCTACACCGCGACGCAGTGGATACCGAGCGGCCTGGTGTCGGTGGTGTTTTCGGCGGCGACCCTGTGGAATGCGCTGAACGCGCGCCTTTGGTTCGGCACGCGCATCGCGCCGCGCGTGATGGTGGCCGGCGCGTTCGGCTTTGCCGGACTGGTGCTGCTGTTCTGGCCGGAACTGGCCAGCCAGGAAGCCAGCCATGAAACGCTGCTTGGCCTGGGTTTCGCGCTGCTGGGCACCTTCTGCTTTTCCACCGGGAACATGCTGTCGTCGCTGCAGCAGCGCGCGGGCATCCGGCCCTTGACCGGCAACGCCTACAGCATGCTCTATGGCGCGGCGATCCTGCTGGCCGGCTGCGTGGCGGCGGGCCTGCCGTTCGAGTTCGACGGCTCGGCCACTTATGTGGGCGCCCTGCTCTACCTGGCCATCCTCGGCTCCGTCGTCGGTTTCACGGCCTACCTGACGCTGGTCGGGCGCATGGGGCCGGCGCGCGCGGCGTATTGCACGGTGCTGTTTCCGGTCGTGGCCCTGAGCGTGTCGTCGTATGCCGAAGGCTATCAATGGACGCCGCCGGCGCTGCTGGGCCTGGGCCTCGTGATGCTGGGCAACCTGCTCGTCTTCACGAAGTGGTCGCCCTTCGCGCGTCGCGCCGAGGCCGCCTAGGTGGCCAGGCCGCGCAGTCCGGCCAGCAGCCGCTCGATTTCGGCGTCGCTGGTCAGGTAGCTGACCGACGCCCGCGCGATCTGCGTCAGGCTGCGGGCCTCCATGTCGAGCGGGGTGTAGGGCACGCCGTTGCTGCCGATGGTCACGCCCTGCGCGGCCATGGCGCGCTGCACCGAGACGGCGTCGCGGCCCGCCAGATTGAAGGCCACCAGGCCGGAGCGCTCGCGCCCCTGGTCCAGCACGGTGAGGCCGGGAATGGCCGCCAGTTCGGCGCGCAAGGCCTGGGCGACGTCATCGATGCGGGCGCGGATGGCGTCCAGGCCGATGTCCAAGGCTTCCTGCAAAGCGTTGGCGAGCCCACAGCGCAGCGAGAGCGCGTTCTCGGCGGATTCCAGGCGTGCGGCGTCCTGGCGGAGCATGGGCTGGCCGTCGGCGCCCAGGGGCGCCGAATGCGTGTCCACGAATGCGGGGGTCAGCGTGTCGAGAAAGCTGCGCCGCACGTACAGCAGGCCGGTGCCGCGTGGACCGCGCAATGCTTTGCGCCCGGCTCCGCTGAGCACGTCGCAGCCGATCTGCGCCACGTCCACCGGCAGCTGGCCGACGGCTTGCGCCGCGTCCACGAAGTATGCGATGCCGTGCCGCCGCGCCACCTGCCCGATGGCGGCTGCCGGATTGATCAGCCCCCCGTTGGCGGGCAGCCAGGTCAGCGCGATCAGGCGCACCCGTTCGTCCAGCATGGTTTCCAGCGCCTGCGCGTCCACGCAGCCGCTTTCGTCCGAAGGAATGGTTTCCACCGTGGCGCCGGTGCGCTGTGCCGCGAGCCGCATGGCCGCCAGGTTGCCGCCCCATTCGTGGCGGCCGACCAGAATGCGGTCGCCGGGGCGCCAGGCCGGCAGCGCGGCGAAGGCCGCGCCCCAGCCGGACGAGTTGCCGCCGGTAAGCGCGATTTCTTCCGGTTGGGCATTGAGCAGCCGGGCCGCGAGCAGGCGGGCCCTTTCTGTTTGTTCCCGCGAGGCCACGCCGGCCTCCATCGGCCCCAGCGCGGCTTCGCGCTGCAGGTGCGCATGGATCGCCTGCAGCGTGGCAGCCGACGGCAGCGACGCGCCCGCATGATTGAAATGGACGGTGCTTTGCGTGCCCGGGGTCAGGCCGCGCAGCGCCTTGATGGCATCGGGGGTCAGGGGGGCGGACATGGCGGTTCCAGGGGGGGCGCCGGTCAGGCCTGCCTGAGCGCGACGACGGCTTCGACTTCCACGGCAACGCCCTGGGGCAGGGCCGCCACGCCGACGGCGCTGCGCGCGTGGCGGCCCGCGTCGCCGAACACGTCCACCATCAGGTCGGAGGCGCCGTTGGCGACGGCGCTCTGGCGGTTGAAGTCCGGCGTGCTGGCCACGAACACGCCCAGCCGGACGACGCGCGCCACGCGGTCCAGACGGTCGCCGGTCGCCGCGGCGATCTGCGACAGGATACCCAGCGCGGACAGGCGCGCGGCTTCCACGCCGTCGACATCGGAGATCTGGTCGCCCAGCCGTCCCAGATAGGCCGCCTTGCCGTCCTTGCGGGAGATCTGGCCGGAAATGTAGAGCAGATTGCCTTCCTGCACGCAGGAGACATAGTTGGCGGCGGGTGCGGCGGCGGCTTCCAGGGCAAGGCCAAGTTCGGCCACGCGGCCGGAGATCGTGCGGGTCATGAGGGACTCCTGAGTGGGATCGAAAGGGCAGTCCTCATGCTATCGGCCGCGGCGCGCCGTGACCAATCAATTCTTGCACAGTACACATGAGTAAAACTAATGTGTTTCGTCCGGCGCCGCGGCGGCCTGCTGCAGCCAGGCGTGGAAGCGTTCCGCGGCGTCGCTGAGCGCGCCGCGCGGCCTGACGAACCACCAGCCGATGCGGGGGGCTTCCAGCGTGGTGCCGGGCAGCGCTTCGACCAGCGCGCCGCTGGCCAGTTGGGCGCCGATCAGGCGGTGCCGTCCCATGGCCAGTCCCTGCCCCGCCAACGCGGCTTCCACCACGATGTTGTAGTCGTGCAGGCGCACGGGCCGCACGCGGCCGAGGTCCAGGCCGTGGCGTTGCGCCCAGGCGTCCCATTCGAACGGGTGCCTGGCGTGGGACGTCAGCAGGGGATAGCGCAGCAGGTCGTCCGGGCTGCGCGGGCGCTTCTTTCCCGCGATGAGCTCGGGGGCGCAGACGATGGACAGGCGCTCTGCCATCAGCAGCCGCGCCCGCACGCCGGGCCAGGCGCCGCGTCCGTAACGGATCGCCACGTCGACCTCGCCGCCCGCGACGTCGGCCAGCGCAATGTCGGGCAGCAGTTGCAGGTCGATGTCCGGATGGGCGGCGGCGAATCCCGCCAGGCGCGGCGCTAGCCAGCGCGTGGCGAATGAGGCCAGCAGCCCGACCCGCAGCTTGCTGCGCGCCGCCGCGGGCGCGCGGATCTCGTCGGTGCCCTGGCGCAGCAATTCGAATGCCGCGTGCACCCGTTCGTAGTAGGCCTGGCCGGCCGCCGTCAGGGCTACCGCGCGGGTCCGGCGTTCGAATAGCGCTACGCCCAGCGCCGCTTCCAGGCGCTGGATGTGGTGGCTGACGGCGCTTTGTGTGACGAACAGCTCCTGCGCTGCCTGGGAGAAGCTCAGGCGCCGCGCGGCGGCTTCAAAGGCGCGCAGGGAAACCAGGGCAGGCAGGGATCGCGCGGAACGCATGGGGCAGGCGGAATCGGGGTGAGGAAATGCGCATCATCGTACGCCGGACGGCGGGCAAGGCAAACGGGCCGGCGCACAATGCAAAAGGCCCGCAACGGATTGCGGGCCTTTCAGTACTGCATTCTTTGGCTCCCCGAGCTGGGCTCGAACCAGCGACCTGCGGATTAACAGTCCGTCGCTCTACCGACTGAGCTATCGGGGAACAGGTAGAGGGCCCGAATTATGCACAAAAAACGGAAGGAATGCAAAACGGCCCCCGGCTGGGGCCATTCAGGCGTGCTGGATGGCCTGCGCCGTGCGAAACAGCTGCGGCACGATGTCGCTCAGCAGCCGTTCGACGGGGTAATCGTGGCGCGGCGCGCTGACGCTGATGGCCGCCAGCGGCAGATCGCGGACATCGCGCAGCAGCACGGCCGCGCCGACCTGGTTCTGCAGGACCTGGTCTTCGGTCGTGGCATAGCCGTCTTCACGTGCCTGGCCGATCACCGCCCGCAGCGCGTCGGGTTGCACTACGGTGCGCGGCGTGAACGCGCGCGGTGGCGAACGATCGAGCGCCGCTTGCAGCGCCTTGTCGTCCAGCTGCGAGAGCAACATGCGCCCCGCGCTGTTGCACCACGCGGGCATGCGGCGGCCGGGCAGCATCTCCGCCAGCGTCATCTGGCGGCTGGGCAGGCGCAGCAGATAGACCATGTCGGCGCCCGCCAGCACGCTCATGTGCACCGCCAGCCCGCAACGATCGCGCAGCGCCACCAGATGCGGCGCGGCCATGGATACCAACCGGTCATTGCGCAGGAAAAAGTAGCCCAGCTCCAC
Source organism: Achromobacter agilis (assembly GCF_900496965.1). Classification (GTDB taxonomy): domain Bacteria; phylum Pseudomonadota; class Gammaproteobacteria; order Burkholderiales; family Burkholderiaceae_B; genus Achromobacter; species Achromobacter agilis. The sequence continues at coordinate 33,635 of NZ_UFQB01000031.1, read as the reverse complement.
CACGCGCGGGCCCAGGCGGTAGCGGCGCGAAGACGTGTCCTTGATCAGATAGCCCAGCCGCTCCCAGGTATGCACGAAGCGCTGGGCGGCGCTCTTGCCCAGGCCGGTCAGCGTGGCGATGTCGGTCAGGCCCAGCGAGTCGCTGGCGTCGCGGAATGCCTCCAGCACCCGCACGCCCTTTTCCAGCGACGCGACAAAGAGCGGGTCGTCCGTTTCAGCGGCGGACGGCAGGGCCGCCGAGGCGGCTTCGGAAGCGGATAACGGGCGCGTCGCCATGGCGTTTCCTCGAGTGCCGGGAAGCGCGCCGACACGGCCGGCAGGCCACGGACGCTAGTTTCCCCGAATTGTTCGGATGTGGAATACCCACTATAAAGTTGATTATTCAATACTTTGTATTGCATAGCAATACGATTTAGGCAAAACATGACTATCGAATCGACCCTGTGCGAGATGTCCGCCGTTGCGTTGCGCGGGGAAATCGCCGCCGGACGCCTGAGCGCTCGCGAGGTGGTGTCCGCGCATCTGGCGCGCATCGACGCCTGGAACCCGCACGTGAACGCGGTGGTAACGCTGGACGCCGAGGGCGCAATGGCCGCCGCGGCCCAGGCCGACGAACGCCAGGCGGGCGGACACGCGCTGGGGCTGCTGCACGGGCTGCCCATCGTCCACAAGGATTCGTTCCTGACGGCAGGCATGCGCACCACTTACGGTTCGCCCCTGTACCGCGATTTCGTGCCGGAGCGCGACAGCCTGATCGTCAGCCGCGAGCGCGCCGCCGGGGCCATCACGCTGGGCAAGACCAATCTGCCGGAATTCGGCGCCGGTTCGCAGACCTTCAACAAGGTGTTCGGCGCTACCCGCAACCCCTATGACCTGCGCTTGACCGCGGGCGGCAGCAGCGGCGGCGCGGCCGCCGCGCTGGCTACCGGCATGGCGCCGCTGGCCGATGGCACCGACATGGGCGGTTCGCTGCGCAATCCCGCGTCGTTCTGCAACGTGGTGGGCTTGCGGCCCTCGCCCGGCCGGGTGCCGCAATGGCCGACTGCCAGCCCCTACAACACACTGACCGTCGCCGGTCCTATGGCGCGCACGGTGGCCGACGTGGCGCTGCTGCTGGCCGCCACGGCCGGATCCGATGCGCGCGACCCGCTGGCCATCGAGCAGGATCCCGCCCGCTTCCTGGACAGCCTGGAGCGTGATTTCCATGGCGTCCGGATTGCCTACGCGCCGACGTGGGGCGGCTTGCCCACCGAGCCCGCGGTGGAGCAGGCGCTGGCGTTGCGGTTGCCGGTGTTCGCGGACCTGGGGGCGCACGTGGAGCTCGCCTGCCCCGATTTCGCCGGCGCGGACGCCGCGTTCCAGGCCTTGCGCGGGCAAACCTTCGCGGTGGGCTACGAGGCGGCGCTGCGCGAGAACCGGCACCTGTTGAAAGACACGGTGATCTGGAACGTCGAGCTGGGCCTGCAGCAAGCCGCGGCGGCCGTCGTGCAGGCGGAGCGGGATCGCGCGGCGCTGTTCGCGCGCATGCATGCCTTCATGCAGACATACGAATTCATGATCGGCCCGGTCAGCCAAGTGCTGCCGTTCCCGGTGGAACAAGAGACGGTGAGCCGGATTGGCGACGCGGCCATGCAGAACTACATCGACTGGATGCGTTCGGGCTATTACCTGTCCCTGACCGGCCATCCCGCGATTTCCGTGCCCTGCGGCTTCACCGCCGAGGGCCTGCCCGTGGGCATCCAGATCGTGGGCCGCTACCGGCAGGAGCACGCGCTGCTGCAACTGGCCCATGCCTTCGAACAAGCCACGCAATACTGGCGCCGCGCTCCGGCGCTGCCCAACTGATCACCACAGACCACACAAGGGGAATTCCGCATGAGCAAGCACATCGCCAAGGCCGCGATCCTGTGCGTCCTGGCCGCCGCGCCGGCGCTGGCGCCGGCGCAGGACTATCCGACCAAGCCGATCACGATGGTCGTTCCGTTTCCGCCCGGCGGATCCACGGACGTGATCGGCCGCCTGTTTGCCGTCAAGCTGGGCGAGCGCCTGGGTCAGACGGTCGTGGTCGAAAACAAGCCAGGCGCCAACACCAGCATCGGCGCCACCGCCGTCGCGCGCGCTGCGCCGGACGGCTATACGTTCCTGCTCACCGCCGGCCCTACGTTCACACTGAACCCGCTGCTGTACCCGAACCTGAACTACGATCCGATCAAGAGCTTTGAGTTCGCGGCGCTTGCCGCCAGCACCTCGTTCCTGATCCTGACCAACAACGAGACCGGCATAGGCTCGGTGGCCGATATCGTCGGCAAATCCGCCGCCAAGCCGCTGAGCTTCGGTTCCTACGGCGCGGGTTCCACGCCCCACATCGCCGGCGAATCGCTGGCGCAGCGCACCGGCGCCAAGCTGCTGCATGTGCCCTACCGTGGCAGCGCTCCCGCCATGTCGGACTTGCTGGGCAATCAGATTCCGCTGACGATCGATACGTTGGTTGCGGGCCTGCCCCAGGTCAAGGCCGGCAAGGTCCGCGCCATCGCCCTGACCGGTAGCAAGCGCTCCTCGCTACTGCCCGACGTGCCCACCGTCGCGGAGAGCGGCGTCGCCGGTTACGACTTCGATACCTGGTTTGGCATCACTTTGCCCAAAGGCACGCCGGCCCCCGTCGTGGCCCGCCTGTCCAAGGAAATCGAGGCGATGCTGGGCGAACCGGATACGCGCGCCAAGCTCGAGCAGCTGGGATTCGAGCCCACGTTCGGCGATGCAGCCACCTTCCGCCGCAAGGTGGAAACCGAACTGGAGCGCAACGTCGCGATCATCAAGGCTGCGGGTATCAAGCCAGACTGAATAAAGTACGGGGACGCAAAAAAACCGGCTCAGGGAGCCGGTTTTTTCATGCGTTTCTTGGTGCCGGTGAAAGGAATCGAACCCTCGACCTTCTCATTACAAGTGAGCTGCTCTACCAACTGAGCTACACCGGCGATGCGTACCGGGGTACGCGCAGGGACTGCATTGTAATGAAAAACGAGCCCCCACGCCGCAGGCACTATTTAACGATGGTCAGGCGCGGGCGCTTGGGTTCGTCGTCGTCTCCGCCGTCGTCGCCGGGGGTGGCGGCGGCGTCGGAGCCTTCGGGCGCGGCGGTGGCCGCCGTGCCCTGGGCGCCGGCGGCCGGCGGTTCGTAGGGCTGCACTTCGAAGCCCATGCCCGCGCCGGTTTCACGCGCGTAGATGGCGCTGACGGCGCCCACGGGAACATAGACGTTTTCGGTCACGCCGCTGAAGCGGGCCTGGAATTCGATGAATTCATTGCCCAGCACCAGGCGGTTGGTGGCCAGCGTGCCGACGTTCAGTGTGATCTGCCCGTCGCGCACATGGGCGACGGGCACCATGGTGTGCTCGTCGACCTGCACGGTGATGTACGGCGTGTAGCCGTTATCGGTGCACCATTCATGCAGCGCGCGGATCAGATACGGTTTGGTCGAAGTTTCACCCATTGCGGAACAGCCTTAACGACGCATCACTTTTTCCGAAGGCGTCAGCGCTTCGATATAGGCCGGACGCGAGAAGATGCGTTCGGCGTACTTCTGCAGCGGAGCCGCGTTCTTGGGCAGTTCGATGCCGTAGTGATCCAGGCGCCACAGCAGCGGGGCCACGGCCACGTCCAGCATGGAAAATTCCTCGCCCAGCATGTACTTGTTCTTCAGCAGCATGGGAGCCAGCTGGGCCAGGCGATCGCGGATGTTCTGGCGCGCGTTGGCCAGCTTCTTTTCGTCGGGCTTGGCGCTGCGGTCTTCAAGCGTCGAGACGTGAACGAACAGTTCCTTCTCGAAGTTGTAGAGGAACAGGCGGGTGCGGGCGCGCATGACCGGGTCGGCGGGCATGAGCTGCGGGTGCGGGAAGCGCTCGTCGATGTACTCGTTGATGATGTTCGACTCGTACAGGACCAGGTCGCGTTCGACCAGAATGGGCACTTGACCGTACGGGTTCATCACCGAGATGTCTTCGGGCTTGTTGTACAGGTCGATGTCGCGGATCTCGAAATCCATGCCTTTTTCGAACAACACGAAACGGCAGCGTTGCGAAAACGGACACGTGGTTCCGGAATAGAGCACCATCATGGCGGTAAGTCCTTTATTAAAAACGAAAGGCCAGCGCCTTAATCTAGCAGGCGCTGGCCCCAATTGCCAGGCGGGATAGGCGTACGGCCCTATCCGCCGATCCCGTCCCCATTTACAACCGGGGACGGCGAAAAACCTGGCGGGGCGTTGCGGTTAGCGCACGTGTTTCCAGTACGAGGCATTCAGGCGCCAAGTAACCAGGAAGAACAACAGCAGGAACAACATGACGCCGACACCGAGGCGAACGCGGAACGTCTGGACGGGCTCGGCCATCCAGGACATGAACGCGGTCAGATCGGCGATGTCGTTGTCGTATGTTGCGACTTGGGCCGGGGTGGCGGCCTTGAATTTGGCATCGAAGGTGGCATGGCCGTGGTAGTTGGCTACCGGTTCGGCTTTGACCGTGGAAAAACCTTGTGCATCGTACACCGTGGTGACGCGTTCCCAGGTTTTGGGCGCGCCTTCCGCGCCTTCCACCTCGTGCATGGCGACGGTCGTGAGCTCGCGCGGACCCTGGCGTTCCCAGAGGGCATGAGGCATGCCGACGGCCGGGAAGACCAGGTTGTTCCAGCCCGTGGCGCGCGACGTGTCGCGGTAGAAGGTGCGCAGGTAGGTGTAGATGTAGTCGGAACCCGAGGGGCCGGCGTTCACGGACTTGGCGCGGGCGATCACGGACAGGTCCGGGGGCGTCGTGCCAAACCACTGCTTGGCGTCCTTCGGGGTCATGGCGACATTCATCATGTCGCCGACCTTTTCGCCGGTGAACAGCAGGCTTTCCTTGATTTGCTGGTCGGTCAGCCCGATGTCCTTGAGCTTGTTGTAGCGCATCGAGGACGCGCTATGGCAGTTCAGGCAGTAGTTGACGAACAGCTTGGCTCCGTTCTGCAGCGACGACATGTCGTTGACGCGGTACGGGGCCTTGTCCAGCGGGAAGCCGCCTTCAGCGGCGAAAGTGGAGGTGCACGCAAGCAACAAGGCCACGGCACCAATCAGCTTCTTGATCATGGTTAATCCGTTATCTGGTGGGCTCAGTGGGCGTGGAACGTAACGCGCTCGGGCACTTTCTTGAAGGTGCCAAGGCGGCTCCAGACCGGCATCAGGAAGAAGAATGCCAGGTACAGCAGCGTGCCGATTTGCGACGTGATGTTCAACGGCGGACTGGGCGGCTGCGTACCGATGTAGCCGAGCACCAGGAAGTTGACCATGAAGATGCCGTAGATCCACTTGTGCCACGTCGGGCGGTAGCGGATCGACTTGACCGGGGAATGGTCCAGCCACGGCAGGAAGAACAGGATGACCACGGTGCCGCCCATGGCGACCACACCCCAGAACTTGGCGTCGATGGCGCGCAGCAGCACGGCCACGACGATCAGGATGCCGGGGATGGCGACGCGCATGAAGCCCTTCAGGTTGCTCTTGATGAGCAGCGCGATGGCGCCCAGCACGGCGGCGCCCGCCAGCACCCAGGTGAACTCGTCGGTGGTGGCGCGCAGCATCGAGTAGAACGGCGTGAAGTACCACACCGGAGCGATGTGCGGAGGCGTCTTCAGCGAGTCGGCAGGGATGAAGTTATTGAACTCGAGGAAGTAGCCGCCCATTTCCGGCGCGAAGAACACGATGAACGCGAACACCAGCAGGAAGCCTGCCACGCCCATCAGGTCATGCACCGAGTAGAACGGGTGGAACGGAATGCCGTCTTTCGGGCGTCCGTACTTGTCCTTCGGGCCCTGCTTGATCTCGATGCCGTCGGGGTTGTTCGAGCCGACTTCGTGCAGCGCCACCAGATGGGCGGCGACGAGACCGACCAGCACCAGCGGAATGGCGATGACGTGGAAGGCGAAGAAGCGGTTCAGCGTGGCGTCCGATACGACGTAGTCGCCGCGGATCCAGATCGACAGCTCAGGGCCGATGAACGGGATGGCCGCGAACAGGTTCACGATCACCTGCGCGCCCCAGTAGGACATCTGGCCCCAGGGCAGCAGGTAGCCGAAGAAGGCTTCCGCCATCAGACAGAGGAAGATCGCGACGCCGAAGATCCACACGAGTTCGCGCGGCTTGCGGTAGGAACCGTAGAGCAGCCCGCGCAGCATGTGCAGGTATACGACGACAAAGAACATCGACGCGCCGGTGGAGTGCATGTAGCGCACCAGCCAGCCCCAGGGGACTTCGCGCATGATGTATTCGACGGATTGGAACGCGCGTTCGGCATCCGGCTTGTAGTGCATGACCAGGAAAATGCCGGTCACGATCTGCAGCACCAGCACCAACAGGGCCAGTGAGCCAAAGAAATACCAGAAGTTGAAATTCTTCGGTGCGTAGTACTCGGACAGATGGGCTTTCCAGGTGGAGGTCACCGGGAAGCGCCGGTCCAGCCAGCCCAACAGGCCTGTCGTCTCGACGGTTTTCTCGCCAGCCATGTAACGGCTCCTTCTCTCACGTGGCGTAATGCGGATTTACTTACGTAATGAAAAAAGCGCGACGCGAGCGTCAGGCCTTGTTGTCTTCATCGACGCCCACGATGATGCGGGTGTCGCTGAGATATTGGTACGGCGGGACTTCGAGGTTGTCGGGAGCGGGCTTGTTCTTGTAGACCCGGCCAGCCAGGTCGAACGTGGAGCCGTGGCAGGGGCAGAGGAATCCGCCTTGCCAGTTGGAGCCCATGCCGCCGCCGCCACCCGTTTCGAAGTGGGCGGTGGGCGAGCAGCCCAGATGGGTACAGATGCCGACGCAGACGAAGATCTCGGGCTTGCGCGACCGGCCTTCGTTTTCGGCGTATGCGGGGGTGAATCCCGGCCGCTTGGAGTCAGGATCGGCCAGCAGGGGATCCTGGGTCTTGAGGCCGGCGAGCTGTTCGGGAGACCGGTGGATGATCCATACCGGTTTGCCGCGCCATTCGACCGTTTTCATGGAACCGACGGGAATATCGCCGATTTCCACTTCTACGGGCGCCCCGGCCGCGCGGGCCTTTTCGGAGGGGGAAAACGTGCTCACTAACGGTATTGCCGTTGCGACACCTGCTACGCCACCCACAGCACAGGCGGTGGTTACCCAGAAACGTCGCGAAGGATCGGGCGGCAGATTGGGATCAACCGCACCGTCATCATCATGCACCAGCGTATCCTGACTCATCTTCCTATCCTTGTTGATGCGCCCGCTCTACGAGTAGCATCACTTCTGCGGCATCGGCTTCGCGGGAATATGTAACAACATAGCAACCGCGTATTATAGCGCCAGCCCATTGGGGGGCGTATCACGAAGGGAGTGCTTTTATGAGCAAAGCGACTGGTTTCGTCAAAGAATTTCGAGATTTCGCTGTAAAAGGCAACGCGGTGGACCTGGCGGTCGGTGTCATTATCGGCGCGGCGTTCGGCAGAATCGTTGATTCGCTGGTCAAGGACATCGTCATGCCGCTGGTCAATTTCGTGCTTGGCGGTTCGGTCGATTTTTCCAACAAGTTCCTGGTTCTGTCGATGCCGGACGGCTATAGCGGGCCGATGACCTACGCCGAACTCACCAAAGCGGGGGCCAATGTCTTCGCGTGGGGGAACTTCGTCACGATCATCATCAACTTCGTGTTGCTGGCCTTCGTGATCTTCTGGATGGTCAAGGCCATCTACAAGGCCCGTACCAAGGCCGAGGAAGCGCCGGCCGCGCCCGCCGCGACGCCCGAGGACGTCGCGCTGTTGCGCGAAATCCGCGATCTGCTCAAAAAGTAACCAGAAACACGCGGGATCGAGCCGGCCGCGCCCGCCGTGGGCCGGTTTGATCCCGGATTGGCAGGGCCCGGGTGCCTACCCGGCAGCCATTTGCCGCTCCACGCGGCGCGCAAACATGGCAAAACTGGCGCGGACGATGCTCGGCTTGAGCAGAAAATCATGGGATTCCGCGGCCAGCTCATTATCGACAGGCGTCACTTCCCCGTATGCCGCGGCGGCCAGCAGCTGATTGCGGGCCGCGCGCTCCATGAGCACCGACAGGTACAGCGCCTCCTCCACCGAAGCCCCGGCGGCCAGGAATCCGTGGTTCGCCAGCAGGATGCACCGCTTGTCGCCCAGTGCCCCCGAGATGATTTCACCTTCCTGGTCGGCGATAGGAAGGCCGGGCCATTCCTTCAAATGCGCACAGTCGTTGTGGAACGGGGTCGCGTCCATGTGCGCAACGACCAGCGGCTTGCCCGTCATCGACAGGGTGGACACATAGGGCGGGTGCGTGTGGATGATGCACTGCACGTCGGGGCGGTGGCGGTACACCCAGAAATGGAAGCGCACGGCAGGGTTGGGCGTGCCCGGGCCCTCGAGCACTTCCATGTCTTCATTGATGCGGATGACGGAGCCGGGCGCTATTTCGTCGAACGCATGGGCCATCGGCGTCGTGAGAAACGTGCCGTCGGCGTTGCGTACGGTGATCTGGCCCGCCAGGGTTTCCGAATGGCCTTCGCTAGCGAGAATGCGGCAGCTCAAAGCCACCTTTTCCTTCTCGCCCCAGCTCCCGAAGTCGAGCTTGTTCGCGGAGCGCGCAAAAAAGGCGTCGGAATGGGCTTGTTTGTCTAGCATGGGGTCTCCTTGGGGATAATGGCTCCATTACACGCCCGCCTGCGCTTGCCGCAATTGACCGATCACGAATGCGGGTTGACTCAATGCGACAGGAACCCGGGCGCCGCGCGGCCGCCGCCGGCCGGGCTGATAGAGTGAGCCGAGCCATGCAACGTGCCAGCCAGACGATGAACCAAGCAGCCCGGCCCGCCTTGTCCGAGGTGGATCTCAATTTCGCGCCCCAGTTCCGTCCCTTCTATGCGCAGGAGATTTCCGGGTACCAGCGTGAGCTGGACAAGCTGATCCTGCCGGGGGAATTCCGGGCGCTGACAGAGCAGCCGAGGTTGCAGCTGCAGGCCTGCCGGCTGCGCGCGGGCGGGCTGGTGGTGAGCCTGGAGGCCACGCCGATTTGCGTGAATCACCGCGCGGAGCACGCCGCCGATCTGCAGCACGCCGAGTTCCTGGCGAGCTTCGTGATTGCGGGGCACGGCGTCATCGTGCAGAACGAGGCCACGCTGCTGCTGGAGCCCGGCGACATCATCTTTCGCACGACCGCGCTGCCCTCCGAGATCCACATGCTTACCGATTCACGCCTGGTGGTGGTCAAGGGGCCGCTGTCGCGCCTGTTGGGCGCGCACAGCCTTGCGATGTCGCAGTTCACCGCGCAACGCGCGGTGGCGAGCCTGCCGATGGTGCAGACCGCCCACCGTTGCTTGCATCACGTGTTCTTCGACAAGGCGGAATCCAACCCTACGTCGTCGTTGTTTGCGGAGCAGGCGCTGCTTGCCCTGCTCGCCTCGATCTACACCAGTCAGGCGCTCGAGAAGATTCCCAGCGTCGCGCGGGTGCCGGCGGATAACTGGCAGATACTGGCCAGCTACATTGAGGCCCACATCACCGATCCGGAGCTTTCGGTCCAGGCCGTGGCGGACGTTCTGCGCGTTTCCCCTCGCTGGGTGCACCGGCTTTTCAAGGCGCGCGCGCTGCAATACACCCGCTACGTGCGCGAACGCCGCCTGCAGCTGGCCAAGGAAGCGCTGGAGGATCCGAGGCGGTGGCACGTCGAGGTCAAGGAAATCGCCGTCTCTTGCGGTTTCCAGCACACGAGCCATTTCATTCGCCGCTTCCATGAGCGCTTCGGGATGCCGCCCGCCCTGTACCGCAAGGCCGCCCGAACCGGCGGCGGCCCCGCGTAGGCGCTTGCTTCGGCGCGTCAGCCGCGGCGCGCGTCCTGCGGCGTCGGTTTCATGAGGAAGGCCGAGGTGCCGGCGACGACGCCGAGGAACGCCAGGTAGATGCCGACAGGAAGGATGCTGTCGAACTTCTGGACCAGCGTGGCCGAGATAAGAGGCGCCAGGCCGCCGCCGATGGCGGCGGAGAATTGCACGCCGATGGACAGCCCGGAATAGCGCAGTTCCGCGGGGAACTGGACGCTGTAGAGGTTCGACTGGGGCGCGATCATGATCGCGTAGTTGAACGCCATGGCGATGAAGACGGCAATGCTGTAGGCCACGAGCGAGCCGCTGCCCACGGCAAGAAAGATCGGGATGGCCATGACGCCCAGGAACATCCCGCCCCAGCCACAGACTCGGCGCGCCCCGATGCGGTCGGCCAGCACGCCGAAGAGCGGGATGGTGAACATCAGCACGCCGGCGCCATACAGCAAGGCATGCAGTGCGTCGGTCCGGCTGAATCCCAGCTTCGACACGGCATAAGACACCGAGAACACGAGGAAGGTGTAGATGAGGGTTACCTCGGCGATCTTGCAGCCGATGCACAGGATGAGGGACTTGCCATGCGTGCGCAGGAGTTCACCCAGCGGCATTTTTTCCTCGAGCGGCTGCCGGGCCAGGGCCTTCTCGCGCTTGACCTGCTCGAACTCGGGCGATTCGTCGATGCCGTGGCGGATGAACAGGCCCACGACGATGAGCACGGCGCTTGCGACGAAGGGCAGGCGCCAGCCCCAGGAAAGGAAATCGGCCTCGGGCAGGCGCGTTACCAGCGCGAAAGAGCCCACCGACAGCAGGATGCCCAACGGCGCGCCCACCAGCGGCAGGCTGCCGAAAAATGCCTTCCATTTCGGCGGCGCATGCTCCACCGCCATCAGCATGGCGCCGCCCATTTCTCCGCCGAACGAAAGGCCTTGCCCAATCCGCAGCACGACCAGCAACACCGCCGCGGAAATGCCGATCTGTTCGTAGGTCGGCAACAGCCCGATCAGCACGGTGCATATGCCCATCAGCAGCAGGCTCAGCGTCAGCATCGACTTGCGTCCGATGCGGTCGCCGAAGTGGCCGAAGATGATGCCGCCGATGGGTCGGGCAAGCATGCCGCTGGCAAAGGCGCCGAAGGCCGCGAGCGTTCCTGTGACCGGGTCGAATTGCGGGAAGAACAGTTTGTTGAATACCAGCGCAGCGGCCGTCCCGTAGGCGAGGAAGTCGAAAGCTTCCACGGCGGTGCCGACCACCGTGGCGACGGCGATTCGAAACAGGTTCGGCTTCTTGTGTGGTCGGGACAGCGGTTGTGCGGTCTGAATGGCGTCCATGTTGTTTCCTCTTGGCGGTTTATTGGTTTTTGTGGGGCGTGCGATCTATGAGCCCGGCGGGACGTATCCGGGCAGCTGCTGAATGCGCTGGCGCCATGCGGCAAGGGCCGGATAGGCCGTGATGTCGATGGCGGCCTCCTCGGCCAGCGCGGCGTAGCCGTAGCAGGCGATGTCGGCCACGGTTGGCACGTCGCCGCCAGCGAGCCAGCGGGTTTGCGCCAGGCGCTTGTCCATGCGGCCCAGGACGCGCGCCGTGCGGCGTTCCATGCCGGGCACGTCCAGCAGCGATTCGCTGACGCCCAGGTGGTGCGCCGCCTCGGCGTTGCCGACCACGTGCGTCAGCCGGAGCGGCTGCAGGCTGTTTGCGATTTCGTTGGCGGATACCGAGATCCAGGCGTGCATGGCGCCGAGCCGAGGCGGCGGCGCCAGCCATTGAGGGGCGTACTGGTGGGCGAGATGGAGCAGGATGGCGTGGCTGTCCCAGATGGAGAGGCCGCCGTCGACGAGCGCGGGAACTTGCTGGAACGCGCTGATGCGCTCGAACGCCTCGGTCTGGTTCTTGCGCGCCAGGACGTCGACAAAGCAGCTTTGATAGTCCTGGCCGATGAGTGCGAGAAAGAGCCGGACCTTGTAGCAGTTGCCGGAGCGTGGGTGGTCGTAGAGTGTCAGCATTCTGTGTAGCCCGGGTGAGAAAAACCCGGCCGGAAAAGCCGGACCGGGAGCTGCTGCATGGAATGCTAGGGCGGGGTGGCGCCACCGGAGTTGACAGGGAGAGAACCCCGATTGACCGGATGCGACGCGCAGCGGCGCGCGCGCGCCTGCCGGCCGCGGAAGGCCGGCGCGGGTGCCGATGAAATGACAAAAGCGCCCCGGGGGCGCTTTTTCTGGCGTGTCGATGGAACGTGCGGGACGGGATCAGGCCGGGTTGTCGATGTCCACGAATTCGACCGTAATGCCGAAGCGCTCCGCCACGGCCTGGCCCAGCGCCTGGACGCCGTAGCGTTCCGTGGCGTGGTGGCCCGCGGCGATGAAGCCCACGCCGGTTTCGCGCGCCAGGTGCACCGTGGATTCGGACACTTCGCCCGTGATGTAGGCGCTGGCGCCCGCGTCCGCGGCATCGGCAATCATGCCTTGGGCGCCGCCGGTACACCAGGCGACCCGCGCCAGCGGCTGGTCGGGGTCGCCCACGACCAGCGGCTGCCGGCCCAGGCGCTCGGCGACGCGCTCGCCCAGCTGGCCCAGCGTTTTCAAGTCCGGCGCCTCGCCCAGCCAGACCAGGTTGTCGGGCCCGCAGGTTTGCGGCGAGCCGTCATCGCGCAGCGCGGGAGCCAGGCCCAGCACGCGCGCCAGCTGCACGTTGTTGCCCAGCGCGGGGTGCGCGTCCAGGGGCAGGTGGTAGGCGTAAAGATTCAGGTCGTTCTTGAGGGCCAGGGCCATGCGCGCGCGCCGCGTGCCGATCACGCGGCGGTCTTCGTTGCGCCAGAGCCAGCCGTGATGCACCAGCACCGCATCCGCGCCGCGTTCGACCGCCACACGCAGCAACGCTTCGCTGGCCGTGACTCCGGCGATAATGTGTCCAATTTCGGATCGGCCTTCCACCTGCAGCCCGTTGGGGCAATAGTCCTTGAAGCGTGCGGTTTGCAGGGTATCGTCCAGCCAGTTGGCCAGGACGTGGGCGTCGACTTTACTCATTGCTTGTCCTATCAGAAACATGCGCCGATATTGGCTGATATTCGCTCAGGCCGTCACGGTCTGCCTGGGTATTCTATTCGTGGTCACTACCCTGCGGCCGGATCTGTTGCGGCTGGCGGGCCCGGCCGCGGGGCCGCAGGCCGCCACGGCGGCGGCCAGGCCGCCCGCGGGGCGCGCGATGGGGGTGGCGTCGTATGCCGACGGCGTGGCCCGCGCCGCGCCGTCCGTGGTCAATGTATACACCACCAAGCACGTGAACGTGCCGCTGATCCCGCTGCCCGACGATCCGGTGCTGCGCCAGCTGTTCGGCCAGGTGCCGGGCGTGACGCGGCGCCAGGCGTCGACCAGCCTGGGCTCCGGCGTGATCGTGAACCAGGACGGCTATGTGCTGACCAACTATCACGTGGTGCAGGCCGCCGACGCGATCGAGGTCGCGCTGTCCGACGGCCGCCGCGATGCCGCCAAGGTGGTGGGCGCGGATCCGGACACCGATCTCGCGGTGCTGCGGCTGGCCTCCTTGCGCGCCCTGCCGGCCGCCACGCTGGCCCCCGACCGCGGCCTGCGCGTGGGCGACGTGGTACTGGCGATTGGCAATCCGTTCGGCGTGGGGCAGACCACGACGCAGGGCATTGTGTCGGCGCTGGGCCGCAACGGCCTGGGGCTGAATACCTACGAACACTTCATCCAGACCGACGCGGCGATCAATCCGGGCAATTCGGGCGGCGCGCTGATCGACGCCGAAGGCAACCTGGTCGGCATCAATACCGCCATCTATTCGGAATCCGGCGGATCGATGGGCATCGGTTTCGCCACGCCCATCGAGATCGCGCGCAAGGTCATGGACGAGATCGTCAAGACCGGCGGGGTGAAGCGCGGCTGGCTGGGCGTGGAGCCGCAGGACGTGACGCCGGAACTGGCCCGCGCCTTCGAACTGGACCGCAATACGACGGGCGTGATCATCGCCGGCGTAATGCGCGACGGGCCCGCTGCGCGAGGCGGCCTGAGAGTGGGCGACATCGTGCAGTCCGTCAACGGCAAGCGCATGGTCGACACCACCAATCTGTTGTCCGAGATTGCGCAGCTGCCGCCCGGCCAGCGCGCTACGCTGAGCGTCCTGCGCGGCGGCAAGCTGGTGGAACTGGCGGTGGTGGTGGGCACGCGCCCGGGCAAGCCCCGCTAGGGTCTGTGCCTGCCGGATGACGGTTAGGCGGTGCCTTTCAGCATCAGCCGGACCGCCAGCAGCACGGTCTTTTTGGTGCTTTCGGGTTGTTGGCGCAGCAGCGCGTGAATTTCGGCGCAGTAGCCGTCGGCGGCATCGTCGGGCTGGCCGGCGCCGCCGCATGGCGCGGCGATTGCGGCCTGCCCCACGCCGTCGGTCAGCCAGGGCACGCTGGTGTCTAGCGCCCGGGCCAGCCGCAGCAAGGTGGCCCGCGACGGGGAATAGCGGTCTTGGCGAGTGAGGATCCGGTGGATGCAGGATTGCGGCACGCCGGAGATGCGCGCCAGCTGGTTCTGGCTTTTGATGCCGCGCCACCGCATCAGGGTGTGCAGGCGTTGGGCGAGTGACATGGCTGCAATTTAGGGTTGCAGCCATCGGCCCACAACGTGAAACGGTCCTGCTTGGGGCAGGACCGTCCGGGATCGTTACTGGCGTTCGGTCAGGGAGCCTGACGATGCCTCGTCCGCCGCATCGGGCTTGGGCGTGACCATGCGGGCGCAGATCAGCCCGATCTCATACAGCAGGCACAGCGGCACGGCCAGCATGAACTGGCTGACCACGTCGGGCGGCGTGACCACGGCGGCGATGATGAAGGCGCCCACCACGACGTAGCCGCGCGCGGATTTCAGCTTGGAGAGTTCGACCACGCCCATCTTCACCAGCAGCACCACCGCCACGGGCACTTCGAACGTGATGCCGAACGCCATGAACATGGTCATGACGAAGCTGAGATAGGCCTCGATGTCCGGCGCCGGAGTGATGGACTGCGGCGCGAACGTGGCGATGAAATGGAATACCGTGCGGAACACCACGAAATAGCAGAACGCCATGCCCGCGATGAACAGGAAGGTGCTGGAAACGATGAGCGGGAGCGCCAGGCGCTTTTCGTGCTTGTACAGCCCCGGGGCCACGAACGCCCAGGCCTGGTACAGCACCACGGGCAGCGCCACGATGAACGCGGCCATCATTGTGACCTTGACGGGCACCATGAAGGGCGTGATCACGCCCGTGGCGATCATGCGCGTGCCTTCCGGCAGCGAGGCAAGCATGGGCTGGGCCAGCACGTCGTAGATGGCCGACGCGCCGGGGTAGATGAATAGCACGATGAACACACCGACCACGGCGGCGACGGCGCGCAGCAGTCGGGTGCGCAACTCGACCAGGTGGGAGATGAAGGTCTCCTGCTGGCCTTCTTCTTGGGAGGCGTCCTGGGTCACGTTGGTGTTCCGGAGGGCAAGACGGGCTTGGCCTCGTCAGCCTTGGGCGCGCTGGGCGCCGGGGCGGGTTGCGGGGCTGCGGCGGCTGGCGCGGGCTCGGCCGCCGGGGGAAGATCCAGGTCCAGGCTGTGGTTCTGGCCGGGCGGGGCGATCGTGCGGACGGGCTCGGCGGGCGCTTCCGCGGCGGCCTCCGGCGTGGCCGTGCCGCTGGCGGCGCGGGCGGCTTCGTCGAGCTCGGCGCGGAACTGCTGAACCGGTTCCTGGAGCGAGGCTTGCGTCTCGTTCAGGGACTTTTGCACGCCCTGGGCGGCGTCTTCCATTTCGTTTTTGAACTTGCGCAGCTCGTCGAGTTCGATTTCGCGCTGGATATCGGACTTCACGTCATTGACGTAACGCTGCGCGCGCCCCAGCAGGTGGCCGACGGTGCGGGCCACCTTGGGCAGGCGTTCGGGTCCGATGACGATCAAGGCGACGACGCCGATCACCATCAGTTCAGTGAGGCTGACATCAAACATTCGACGGCCGCTTGGAAGTTGATGCGATGAGGGCCGGCCCGGTCAGGGCGGGCCCGGGAGGCAGGCGAAGGCTCAGGAGTTGGATTTTTCCTTGGCCTGCACGTCGATGGTTTCACCGGAGACGCGCTGCTGCGCGATCGGTTCGGCCGGCTTGTCGCCGTTGGCTTCCTTCATGCCTTCCTTGAAACCCTTGACCGCTCCGCCCAGGTCCGAGCCGATGTTGCGCAGCTTCTTGGTGCCGAAAATCAGCGCCACGATGACCAGGACGACCAACCAATGCCAAATGCTGAAACTACCCATGATGTTTCTCCGAATTACGCGTTGGGGGCCACGCGCCCTTTCCAGGGGCGCGAGCCGCCGATGATGTGGAAATGCAGATGCGGGACTTCCTGGCCGCCTTCGACGCCAGAGTTGATCATGATGCGAAATCCGCCATCAGGGCCCGGGCGGCAACCGTTTTCTGCGGCAAGCCGCGGTGCCAATGACATCATTCTACCCAACCAACCTGCGTCCTCGGCCGTAATATCCTGCATGGATATGACATGACGTCGAGGGATCAACAATAAATGCACCGGTGCGGCGGGATTGATGTCGTGGAACGCAACAAAATCCTCGTCTTCATAGACCTTCTTGGACGGGATGTCGCCAGTGGCGATCTTGCAGAAGATACAGTTGTCGCTCATTTTCCGGGTTTCCGTGGTCAGTCTTGCGGGCGGCTCGCTTTTTCCGCCAGGCCCGACAGCCCTTCACGGCGGGCCAGTTCGGCCAATACGTCTTCGGGGCGCAGGTTGAAGTGGGCCAGCGCCACCAGGCAATGGAACCACAGGTCGGCGGTTTCGCTGACGATGCGGTCCGGCACGCCGTCCTTGGCGGCCATGACCAGCTCCGTGGCTTCTTCGCCGATCTTCTTCAGGAAGGCATCGGGGCCCTTGGCCAGCAGCTTGGCGGAGTAAGAGGCCTTGGGATCGCCGCCGTTCTCGGGGCGGCGGGTTTCCAGGGTGTCGGCGATGCGCGCCAGGATGTGGGCGGCGCTTGCGGCTTGGTGGGTCATTTGTAGATCAGTTCGGGGTCTTTGAGCACGGGGTCCACCGTGACCCAGCTGGCCTGGTCGGTCTGGCCTTCCAGGCGGCGGTAGAAGCAGCTGGCGCGGCCGGTGTGGCACGCGATGCCGCCTTCCTGGTGCACCTTGAGCAGGATCACGTCGCCGTCGCAGTCCAGGCGCAGTTCATGCACCTGCTGGACGTGGCCGGATTCCTCGCCCTTGCGCCACAGGCGCTGGCGCGAGCGCGACCAGTACACGGCGCGGCCGGTGGCCGCGGTTTCGGCGAGCGATTCGCGGTTCATCCAGGCCACCATCATGATCTGGCCGTTGTCGGCGTCCTGCGCGATGGCGGGTATCAGGCCGTTTTCGTCAAAGACGACGTCGGCGATCCAGGCGGGTTCGTTGCTCATCTTTCTATCCATAGTCCCGCGCGCGGCGCATGAAACCGGCGCAGTGCGATCCATAATCTTACGGCAATACATTGTTGCACGCGTGAGCCGCCCCAAACAGGGGGGGCTACCTCCTCCGCGCATTCGAAGGCCTTCCCGTCATCAGCAAGCGATACCCCACCAGCGGTGGCCGCGCGGAGCCGGCTTTGCCGGTCCGTGGCGGCGCCCCCCCGGGGGGAAGCGCCGAAGGCGCTTCGGGGGGGATCACAACCTCACTGGGATACCCTGGCCAGCCATGAAGCGTTTGCATTCGCCCACGGTATGCTGGCCAAAGTGGAAAATGCTGGCGGCCAGGACCGCGCTGGCGCGGCCGGCGGTGACGCCGTCGGCCAGATGCTGCAGGGAGCCCACGCCGCCGGAGGCGATGACGGGCACGGGCACCGCGTCGGAGACGGCGCGCGTGAGTT
Organism: Achromobacter agilis; assembly: GCF_900496965.1. Lineage (GTDB taxonomy): Bacteria > Pseudomonadota > Gammaproteobacteria > Burkholderiales > Burkholderiaceae_B > Achromobacter > Achromobacter agilis. The sequence goes on along the minus strand of NZ_UFQB01000031.1, from coordinate 15,903 downwards.
CCAGATCGAAACCGGACTTGGTGCCGTCGCGGTCCATGCTGGTCAGCAGGATTTCACCGGCGCCATAGGCCGCCATGCGGCGGGCCCAGGCCACGGCGTCCAGCCCGGTGGCCTTGCGGCCGCCATGGGTGAAGACTTCCCAGCGGGCCGGTTCGCCCGCGGCCGACACGCGGCGCGCGTCGATCGCCACCACCACGCATTGCGAGCCGTGGTAGTCGGAGGCCGCGCGGACCAGTTCCGGATTGGCCACGGCGGCGCTGTTGATGCTGATCTTGTCGGCGCCGGCGTTGAGCAGGCGCTGGATGTCGGATACCTGGCGCACGCCGCCGCCCACCGTCAGCGGGATGAAGACCTGCGAGGCCACCTGTTCGATGATGGGCAGGATCAGGTCGCGGCCATCGCTGGTGGCGGTGATGTCCAGGAACGTGAGTTCATCGGCGCCCTGCTCGTTGTAGCGGCGGGCGATTTCGACGGGGTCGCCCGCGTCGGCCAGATTCACGAAGTTCACGCCCTTGACGACCCGCCCGGCGGTGACGTCGAGGCAGGGGATGATGCGGCGGGTCAGCGCGCTCGAGGCGGGCGCGCCGGCGCCGGGGGTGCTGCTGGAGGTCGTCATTTTGCCAATTCGTCGGCGCGGGCCTGCGCCGCCTGGAAGTCGAGCGTGCCTTCGTAGATGCTGCGGCCCAGGATGGCGCCTTCGACGCCTTCTTCCTCGACGGCGCACAGGGCTTCGATGTCCTGGATGCCGGCGATGCCGCCCGAGGCGTAGACGGGGATGCGCACGTGCTGGGCCAGGCGGACCGTGGCTTCGACGTTGACGCCCGACAGCATGCCGTCGCGGCCGATGTCGGTGTAGATGATGGCCTCGCAGCCGTAGTCTTCGAACTTCTTGGCGAGGTCCAGCACGTCGTGGCGCGTCAGCTTGCTCCAGCCGTCGGTGGCGATCTTGCCGTCGCGGGCGTCCAGGCCGACGATGATCTGGCCGGGGAAGGCGCCGCAGGCATCCTGCAGGAAACCGGGATTCTTGACGGCGGCCGTGCCGATGATCACGTAGGAAATGCCGGCATCGAGATAGCGTTCGATGGTGTCGAGGTCGCGAATGCCGCCGCCGATCTGCACGGGGATATCGTCGCCGACGGCGTCCAGGATCGCCTTGATGGGCACTTCGTTCTTGGGTTTGCCGGCAACGGCGCCGTTCAGGTCGACCAGGTGCAGGCGGCGGGCGCCTTGGTCCAGCCAGCGGGTGGCCATAGCGGCGGGGTCTTCGGAGAACACCGTTGCATCGTCCAGGTCACCCTGGCGCAGGCGCACGCAGCGCCCGTCTTTGAGATCGATGGCGGGGATCAGCAGCATGGTGGGCAGCGAGAAAATATAGGGGTTGAATGGGCGGGCGGACGCAGGCCAGGGCCTACGGCTGCCAGTCTACAAAATTGCGATACAGGCGCAAACCGTGTTCGGCGCTCTTTTCGGGATGAAACTGCACCGCGAAAATGTTAGCTGCCGCCACTGCGCAGGTAAAGGCGAGACCATAATCGGTTTCACCAACGGTCAGGCCGGGATCCGCCGGGTCGGCGTAGTAACTATGGACGAAATAGAAGTGCGTTTCGTCCGGAATGCCGGCCCAGATAGGATGAGAGCGCGTCTGGCGCACTTTGTTCCATCCCATGTGCGGAACCTTGAGGCGTTCGGGGCTGGTGTCGGCCAGCCCGGCCGCGCCGGTATCGGCCAGGCAGGCGTCGTCGTCGCCGGCCAGCAGGTCCGCGAAACGCGGGCCCGAAAAGCGGCGCACCACACCCGGGAACAGGCCCAGGCAGGACGTGCCGCCCTCTTCGCTGGAGTCGAACAGCATCTGTTCGCCTACGCAGACGCCAAGCAGGGGTTTTTCGCGCGCGGCGCGCACAACGGCGTCGCGCAGGCCCGATTCATTCAGGGTGCGCATGCAGTCCGCCATGGCGCCCTGCCCGGGAAACACGACGCGGTCGGCCGCGGCGATTTCCTGGGGCTGGTTGCAGATACGGACGTCCGCATCGGGGGCGGCGTACTTCAGGGCGCGGGCGACGGAATGAAAATTGCCCATTCCGTAGTCGACGATGGCGATAGTGGTCACTTCTTTCTGCCTGGAGCGGTGGGATCGCGAACGTTACAGCACGCCCTTGGTGGAGGGCACGACGTCGCCCATGCGGGGATCGACTTCCAGGGCCATGCGCAAGGCGCGGCCACAGGCCTTGAAAACCGTTTCAGCCTGATGGTGGGCGTTGAAACCGCGCAGGTTGTCGATGTGCAGCGTGATCAGGGCGTGGTTGACCAGGCCCTGGAAGAATTCGCGGGTCAGGTCCACGTCGAAATCGCCGATGCGGGCGCGGGTGAAGGGGATGTGGTACTCAAGGCCGGGACGGCCCGAGAAGTCCACCACCACGCGCGACAGCGCTTCGTCCAGCGGTACGTAGGCATGGCCGTAGCGGCGCAGGCCGGCCTTGGTGCCGGCCGCCTTGGCGATGGCCATGCCCAGGGTGATGCCCACGTCTTCCACCGTGTGGTGCGCATCGATATGCAGGTCGCCCTCGGCCTTGATGTCGAGATCGATCAGGCCGTGGCGCGCGATCTGGTCCAGCATGTGGTCCAGGAAGGGCACGCCGGTGTCGATCGTCTGCTTGCCGGTGCCATCGAGGTTGATGGCCACGCGGATGCGGGTTTCGTTGGTGTTGCGGGTGATCTCTGCGGTACGCATGTTAAGCACTCAGAATCTCTTGCAGGGCGGATAGCAAGGCGGCGTTTTCAGCCGGGGTGCCCACCGAGATGCGCAGGCAATTGGCCAGTAGCGGATGGGCGTTGGAGAAGTTGCGAATCAATATTTTGCGCGTTTTCAGCGCGAGATGCACGGCGTTGCCGTCCAGCTTGCCGGAAAAGCGGGCAAGTACGAAGTTTCCGGCGGAAGGGAATACCCGTACGCCGGGCAATTGGGCCAGGGCGGCCGCCAGCGGCTCGCGGTCCGCGCGCAGCCGGGCCGCCTGTTCGTCCAGCACTGCCTTGTGGCGCAGCACGGCCGACAGGGTGGCCTGGGTCAGCACATCCAGGTTGTACGGCGGACGCACCTTGTCGAATTCGGCGACCCAGGCGGGGTGGCCGGCCAGGTAGCCGAAGCGCAGGCCGGCCAGGCCGATCTTGGACACCGTGCGCATGACGACCACGTTGGACGCGTCCAGCACCCGGGGCATCCAGGTGCTGCCGGCGAAGGGCTGGTAGGCCTCATCCAGCACCACCAGCCCGGGAGCGGCGGCGATGATCGCCAGGATCGCCTCGTCGGGCCACAGGCCGCCGGTGGGGTTGTTGGGCACGGCCAGGAACACCACCTTGGGCTGATGTTCGCGGATGGCGGCCAGCATGGCCGGCAGGTCCAGGGCCAGGTCTTCGGTCAGCGGCACGCCGATGAAGCGGGCGTGGTCGAAACGCGCCGCCATGTCGAAATACACGAAAGAGGGCCAGGGCGACAGCACGGTGTCGCCGGGGTTGCAGCAGGCCTGCACGACCAGATGGATGAGTTCGTCCGAGCCGTTGCCGAACAGCACGTCCGCCGCGTCCGGAACGCCGAAGGCCGTCTTGATCTGGCCCTTCAGGGCCGACAGGTCGGCGGCCGGGTAGCGGTTCAGCGGGGTATCGCGCACGCTGCGGGCGATGTCCTCGCGCACCGCCTCCGGCAGCTCGTAGGGGCATTCCATGGCGTCCAGCTTGATGCAGCCTTCGGCGTGCGCCACGGGATAGGCGGTCAGCTCGCGGATGTCCGCGCGGACGGTGCTGGCGATGCGGCCGGCGATGCTCATGGCTTGTCGATCCGGTACTGGGCGCTGGCGGCGTGCGCCTGCAGGCCCTCGCCCAGCGCCAGTTCGGCGGCGATGCGGCCCAGTTGCTGGGCGCCCTGGTGCGAAACCTGGATCAGGCTGGAGCGCTTCTGGAAGTCGTACACGCCCAGCGGCGACGAAAAACGGGCCGTGCGCGAGGTCGGCAGCACGTGGTTCGGGCCGGCGCAGTAGTCGCCCAGGGCTTCGGAACTGAAGCGTCCCATGAAGATCGCGCCGGCATGGCGGATCTGCGCGGTCCATTTTTCCGGCTGCTCGGTGGAGATCTCCAGGTGCTCGGGCGCGATGTCGTTGGCGATCTGGCACGCCTCTTCCAGGCTCCGGACCTGGATCAGCGCGCCGCGGTTGGCCAGGCTGACCCGCAGGATGTCGGCGCGCGGCATCGTGGGCAGGAGGCGTTCGATGGCGGCCTGGACCTCTTCGATGAAGGCGGCGTCGGGGCACAGCAGGATGGATTGCGCCAGCTCGTCGTGTTCGGCCTGCGAAAACAGGTCCATGGCGATCCAGTCGGCCGGCGTTTTGCCGTCGCAGATGACCAGGATTTCGCTGGGGCCGGCGATCATGTCGATGCCGACCACGCCGAACACGCGGCGTTTGGCGGCGGCGACGTAGGCGTTGCCCGGGCCGACGATCTTGTCGACTGCCGGCACGGTGGCGGTGCCGTAGGCCAGCGCGCCGACGGCCTGCGCGCCGCCGATGGCGAACACGCGGTCCACGCCGCCGATTGCGGCGGCGGCCAGCACGATGGGGTTGCGCACGCCGTCCGGCGTGGGGGTGACCATGATCAGGTCCTGCACGCCCGCGACCTTGGCCGGGATGGCGTTCATCAGCACCGACGAGGGGTAGGCGGCCTTGCCGCCGGGCACGTAGAGGCCCACGCGGTCCAGCGGAGTCACCTGCTGGCCCAGCATCGTGCCGTCCGGCTCGGTGTAGGTCCAGGTTTCGACGCGCTGGCGCTCATGGTAGCCGCGCACGCGGTCGGCGGCGGCTTCCAGCGCGTTGCGCTGGGCGGCGGGCAGCGCTGCCAGGGCCGCATGCCAGTCTGCCTTGGGGATCTCCAGCGCCTCGGCGGAGACGCCGGGCATGCGGTCGAAGCGCTGCGTATATTCCACCAGCGCGGCGTCGCCGCGGGCGCGCACGTCGGCCAGGATGCCGGCCGCGGCGCGGTCGATGGACTCGTCCTCGGTGGCTTCGAAGGCCAGCAGCTTGGACAGGGCGGATTTGAATCCGGGATCGCGGGAGTCGAGACGATTGATCAGGGCCATGGCGTCATGGAGCAAGCAGATAACGGCCGCCGCGGCATCGCGGCGGGCGAGGGTCAGGCGTTACGGGAGGCGGCTCTTTCGAAGGCGTCCAGCAGCGGTTGCAGGCGGGCGCCGCGGGTTTTCAGCGCGGCCTGGTTGACGATCAGGCGCGATGAGATCGGCATGATGTCCTCCACCGCGACCAGATCGTTGGCGCGCAAGGTGCCGCCGGTGGACACCAGGTCCACGATGCAGTCGGCCAGGCCCACCAGCGGCGCCAGCTCCATCGAACCATACAGCTTGATGATGTCGACGTACACGCCCTTGGACGCAAAGTGTTCACGGGCTGAATGCACGTACTTGGTGGCCACGCGCAGGCGCGCGCCCTGGTGGACGGCGCCGTCGTAGTCGAAGCCCTTGCGCACCGCGACGGCCAGGCGGCATTTGGCGATGTTCAGGTCGATGGGTTGATACAGGCCGCCGGGCTGCTCCTTGGCGTGCTCGATGAGCACGTCCTTGCCCGCGATGCCCAGGTCGGCCGCGCCGTATTGCACGTAGGTGGGCACGTCCGAGGCGCGCACGATGATCAGGCGCAGGCCGGGATCGCTGGTGGGCAGGATCAGCTTGCGCGAGCTTTCGGGGTTCTCGGGGACTTCAATGCCGGCCTCGGCCAGGAGGGGCATGGTCTCTTCGAAGATGCGCCCTTTGGACAGGGCCAGGGTCAGGGGGGGGACGGTGGTGTTCATCGCCGAGCCGCCTCAAGATGAACGCGCCCCCTCGGGGGGCAGCAAGCCGAAGGCGCAGCGTGGGGGCAACTATTGTTCATGCCTGTTCCTTGCCGGTAACGCGTTGGATGTTCGCGCCCAGGGCGCGCAGTTTCACTTCCATCTGGTCGTAGCCGCGGTCCAGGTGGTAGATGCGGTCGACCAGGGTCTCGCCTTCGGCCGCGAGGCCGGCGATGACCAGGCTGGCCGAGGCGCGCAGGTCGGTGGCCATGACGGTGGCGCCCGACAGCTTCGGCACGCCGCGCACGATGGCGGTGTGGCCGTCGATGTCGACGTCCGCGCCCATGCGCCGCAATTCCTGCACGTGCATGTAGCGGTTTTCGAAGATGGTCTCGACGATGACCGAGGTGCCTTCGGCCACGGTGTTCAGCGCCATGACCTGGGCTTGCATGTCGGTGGCGAAGCCCGGGTATTCCACCGTGCGGAAGCCCACGGCGCGGGGACGCGAGGACATGGCGCAGCGGATCCAGTCGGGACCGGTCTCGATGGTGAGGCCGGCTTCGGTCAGCTTGCTCAGGGTGGCGCCGAGGATGTCCGCGTCCGTGTTGCGCAGGACGATGTCGCCGCCCGCTGCGCCGACCGCGCACAGGAAGGTGCCGGCTTCGATGCGGTCGGATATGACGCGGTGTTCGGCGCCGTGCAGGCGATCCACGCCGTCGATCACGATGCGGCTGGTGCCGTGGCCCTGGATGCGCGCGCCCATCTTGATGAGCAGTTCGGCCAGGTCCACCACTTCGGGTTCGCAGGCGGCGTTTTCCAGCACGGTCCGGCCTTCGGCCAGCACCGCGGCCATCAGCAGGTTCTCGGTGCCGGTGACGGTGACCATGTCGGTGCGCACGGAGGCGCCCTTCAGGCGCTTGGCGCGCGCCACCACGAAGCCGTGTTCGATGCTGATTTCGGCGCCCAGCATGGCCAGGCCTTTGATGTGCTGGTCCACGGGGCGCTGGCCGATGGTGCAGCCGCCGGGCAGACTGACGCGGGCTTCGCCGAAGCGCGCCAGCAGCGGACCCAGCACCAGGATCGAAGCCCGCATGGTCTTGACCAGGTCGTAGGGGGCTTCCAGCTTGTCGATCTGGTTGGCCTGCAGCGTGACCGTGCCGTCCGCGGCGCGCTCGGCGCGCATGCCCATGCGGCCCAGCAGGCGCAGCATGGTGGCGGTGTCGTTCAGATGCGGCACGTTGCTGAGGGTCAGGGCGTCTGCGGTCAACAGGCCGGCGCACAGGATCGGCAGGGCCGAGTTCTTGGCGCCGGAAATGGAGATTTCGCCGTGCAGGCGCGAACCTCCGGTGATGCGTAGCTTGTCCATCACTTGCCTGCTTGCTGGTATTCGGCGGGCGTCAGGGTGCGCATGGACAGCGCATGGATTTCGGCCTTCATGCGGTCGCCCAGCGCGGCATAGACCAGCTGATGGCGCTGGATGAGGCGCTTGCCTTCGAAGGCGGCGCTGACGATGACCGCGTCAAAATGCGAGCCGTCGCCCTGCACGTCGAGATGTTCACAGGGCAGGCCTTCCGCGATGTATTGGCGGACTTGCGCGGGGGTGGGAAGCATGGACGTCAATTCCTGAGTTTGTAGCCGCTGGCCAGGAGCCGCAGCGCATAAAGCGATAGCGCGAGGAACACTCCCGTCACCACCGCCAGGCTGCGCCACGGGGAGACGTCCGACACCGAGAAGAATCCGTAGCGGAAACCGTCGATGGTGTAGAAGATGGGGTTCCAGTGGGACACGCTCTGCCAGAAGGCGGGAAGCGTGTGGATGGAATAGAACACGCCGGACAGGAAGGTCGCCGGCATGATCAGGAAGTTCTGGAAGGCTGCGAGCTGGTCGAATTTTTCGGACCACAGGCCCGCGATCAGGCCCAGTACGCCCATGATGCCGCAAGCCAGCACGGCGAAGACGATCAGCCACAGCGGATGCGAGGGCACCAGCGACACGAAGAACAGCGCCACCACCCAGACGCACAGGCCGACCGCCAGGCCGCGGACGATCGCCGCCAGCACGTAGGCGCCGAAGATGTCGCGGTGCGACAGCGGCGGCAGCAGCATGAACACGAGGTTGCCCGTGATGCGGCTCTGGATGAGCGACGATGACGGGTTGGCGAACGCGTTCTGCAGCATGCTCATCATCATGAGCCCGGGGATCAGGAACGCCGTGTAGGGCACGCTGCCATACACCATGACGCGCCCTTCCAGCACGTGCGCGAAAACCAGCAGATACAGCAGCGCGGTGATCACCGGCGCGGCAATGGTCTGGAAGCTGACCTTCCAGAAGCGCAGCAATTCCTTGCGCAACAGGGTGGGAAAGCCGGAGCCCGCGTCCAGGCGGGGCTGCACCAGCGGCTGGCTGGCGCTCGCGATGGGCTGGGTCATGACGGGATCTCTTCGGGTTGCGGAGCGGCGGCGGACTCGTCCTGGTGCATGATGCGGACGAACGCGTCTTCGAGGTCAACGCCGCCGACGCGGGCCAGCAGGGCCTGCGTGGTGTCCAGCGCCACGATGCGCCCGCCCTTGAGCATGGCGATGCGGCCGCACAGCGCTTCGGCTTCTTCCAGGTAGTGGGTGGTGAGCATGATGGTGTGGCCGGCCTTGTTCAGGCGCGAGATGAATTCCCACAGCGTGCGGCGCAGATCCACGTCCACGCCCGCGGTCGGCTCGTCCAGCACGATTACGGGGGGGCGGTGCACCAGCGCCTGGGCCACCAGCACGCGGCGCTTCATGCCGCCGGACAGCGCCCGCATATTGGAATTGGCCTTGTCCGCCAGCCCCAGGTTGAAGAGGATTTCGTCGATCCAGTCGTCGTTCTTGCGCAGCCCGAAATAGCCGGACTGGATGCGCAGGGTCTCGCGCACCGTGAAGAACGGGTCGTAGACCAGCTCCTGCGGCACCACGCCCAAGGCGCGCCGAGCCGACTTGTAGTCGGCCACGACGTCGTATCCACAGACCGTGGCGCTCCCGGAGGTGGCGTGCGCCAGGCCGGCCAGGATCGAGATCAGCGTGGTCTTGCCGGCGCCATTGGGGCCGAGCAGCCCGAAGAACTCGCCGTGTTCGATGTTCAGGCTGACGTTGTCCAGGGCCTGGAAGCCGGATCCGGGCGCGCGCCCGAGCAGCTTCCGCCAGCCGCTTTGGCGCGGGGAGTAGATCTTGGAGACGTTTTCTAGACTGACAGCAGACATGACGGGGGGAAGTGGCCCGAAAAGAGCGAATCGCTCATTATATAAGCGCCCTGTGGCGGCAAGCGGCGATGCCCCTGGCGCCCGTGCGGATCGGCGCGGTATCCGTCCCCGAAATGATCGGCCCGGCGGGCCTCAAGGGGCGCGCCGGGCCGGGATCGCCTGGATGGGGATCACTTGTTGCGCTGGTTCAGCGCGTCGATCAGGCCATCGATGCCATTCTGGTTGATCTGCTGGGCGAACTGGTTGCGGTAGTTCTCGATCAGCCAGATGCCTTCGACGTTCATGTCGTAGATCTTCCAGCCCTGAGGGGTCTTTTCCAGCCGGTAGTCCACGCCCGTCGGCTGGCCGTTGGACTGGCTGATCAGCGTGCGCACAACGACGTCATCGGCCTTGGGATCGCCGCGGAACGGCAGGGTGCGGATGGTGGTGCTGGACGTGACGCGGGTCAGGGCGCCGCTGTAGGTGCGCACCAGCGTGCCGCGGAAAGCCTCGGCCAGGGCCGTCTTCTGCTGGTCGTTGGCCTGGCGCCAGTAGCGGCCGGCGGCCAGCCGCGTCGTTTTCTGGAAGTCGACGTAAGGCAGGATGTGCGCGTTGACGACCTCGTTGATGCGGGCGGTGTTTCCGGCCTTGACGGCGCCGTCGGCCTTGAGCACATCGAGGGTTTCATTGGCCGCGGCCAGCACGAACTGGTCCGGAGGGCCGTTGGGATCGGGTTTGGCCTGCGCAGCGGTGGCGGCCAGCCCCAGGAGGCTTGCGAAAACCAGCCGTTGCAGCAGGGAAACAAAAGAAACTCGCATCAAAACTCCTTACTGGTACTGATGGCGCAGTCCCGCCGCCTACTTGGCTGCGGGTTGCGCCGCGGGCGCAGCGGGGGCTGGCGCGGCGGGCGTGGCGGGGGCGGCGGGCGTAGCGTCGTCCTCGTCGTCTTCGTAGTTGGGCAGCGAGGCTTCGTCATCCACCTTGTGGCCGAGCACCATGGCGGCGCGGCGCTGCAGGTAGGCGTCGCGGACGAAGCTGTACGGGTCGAGCGCCACGCGGTCGACCGTGTCGGTTGCGTCCAGGAGGCTGGCGCGCGTGTCGACCACGCGCAGGCCCCAGAGCGAGTTGCGCAGGCGGACGTTGTCGATGGCGTCCACGCCCATGTACCCGTAGGTGGTGCCGGCGTAGTCGCCGATCAGGCCGGCGCCGTCGCGCACGGTGGACGAACCGAAGAACGGCAGCACCAGGTACGGGCCCTGGCCGATGCCCCAGACGCCCAGCGTGGTACCGAAGTCGTTCGGGATCCGGCGCGCGCCGTTGGCCGAGGCGACGTCGAAGCAGCCGCCCACGCCCATGGTGGTGTTGAACAGGAAGCGGCCGAGCGTGTTGACGAAGTCGTGGCCCCGGCCCTGCAGGAAGCTGTTGGTGCCGGACCAGAGGTCGCCGACGTTGCTGAATATGTTGTGGACGCAGCTGCGCACCGGTTCCGGCGTGACGAAGGTGTACGCCTGGGCCACCGGCTTGAAGACGGCGCGGTCGACGGTGTCGTTGAACTTGTAGATACCCCGGTTGAAGCCTTCCCAGGGGTCGCGCGGATCCGGGTTCTGTGGCGCGGCGCAGCCCGCCATCAGGGCGCCAGCCGCTGCGACCGTGGCAATCCGGGAAATCGCTTTCTTATTCATGATCAGGGCATCCCTATCCATAATTCTTATGATATTGCGTACTGTCGCGCGGCTTGTTACCGCGTCTTTCGCATTGTCTTTAATTAGGCGTCTTCGTGGCGGGCTCTGCCGAAGTCGTGCCCTGCTTCTCGGCCGATCCGTACAGGAACTGGCTGATCAGCTGTTCAAGGACGACGGCGCTCTGCGTGTAGCGGATCTTTCCGCCGTCGGCAAAGTTTTCTTCTTCGCTGCCCGCGGTCAGGCCCAGATACTGTTCGCCCAGCAGGCCCGACGTCAGGATGGACGCCGACGTGTCCTTGGGGAACTGATAGGCCGTCTCCAGCTTGACCGATACGATCGCCTGGAAGGTCTTGTCGTCGAACGAAATGCCGTCGACCCGGCCCACCACGACCCCGGCGCTCTTGACGGGCGCGCGGACCTTGAGGCCGCCTACGTTATCGAAGTTGGCCGTTACCGTATAGGTCGGCGCGAAAGAAAAAGTGCTCAAGTTGCCGGCGCGCAACGCCAGGAATGCCAGCGCGACCGCGCCCAGCAATACGAACAGGCCTACCCAGAAGTCGGTTTTTTCGCGTGACATGATCGATCCGTATCAATTTCCAAACATCAAGGCGGTGAGCAGGAAGTCCAGCCCGAGCACCGCCAGGGAGCCCACGACCACGGTGCGCGTGGTGGCGCGGGCAACGCCTTCGGGGGTGGGCTTGGCCTGCCAGCCTTCGTAAAGCGCGACCAGCGTCACCGAGACGCCGAACACCAGGCTCTTGATGACACCGTTGGCGACGTCCTTCCAGACGTCCACGCCATTTTGCATTTGCGACCAGAAGGCGCCGGCGTCCACGCCGATCATGACCACGCCCACGACCCAGCCGCCCAGGACGCCCACCATGGAGAACACGGCCGCCAGGATGGGCATGGCGATGATGCCGCCCCACAGGCGCGGCACCAGCACGCGGCGGATCGGGTCTACGGCCATGACTTCCATGGCCGCGAGTTGCTCGCCGGCCTTCATGAGGCCGATTTCCGCCGTGAGCGAGGTGCCGGCGCGGCCCGCGAACAGCAGCGCCGTGACGACCGGCCCCAGTTCGCGCACCAGCGACAAGGCTACCAGCAGGCCCAGGGCCTCTTCGGAGCCATAGCGGTTCAGCGTGTAGTAGCCCTGCAGCCCCAGCACGAAGCCCACGAACATGCCGGACACCGCGATGATCAGCAGCGAATAGTTGCCGATGAAATGGACTTGTTGCGACACCAGCCGGGGGCGCGACAGGGCAATGCCGCTGCGCGCCAGCATGGCACCGAAGAACCGGGTGAAGTAGCCGATGCCCGAGACCCGGGTGCGCACCCAGCTGCCCAGCGCGCCGACGGCGTTGCGGGATCCGCTCATGCCTTGCGCCCCTTCTGTTGCGAAAGCCACTTCTGGAAAGCGGGCGTTTCGGGATACTGGAACGCGACGGGGCCGTCGGGTTCGCCCTTCAGGAATTGCTGCACATAGGGATCCTGCGAGGCCGACAGCGTTTCCGGGGTGCCGGCGGCCGCAAGCCTGCCCTGGCCCACCAGGTACACCTGGTCCGCGATGGAGAACGATTCCTGCACGTCGTGCGTGATCAGCACCGATGCGCAGCCCAGCCGGTCGGCGAGGCTGCGGATCAGGCGGGCGGTGATGCCCAGCGAGATCGGATCCAGCCCGGCGAACGGTTCGTCGTACAGGATGAGTTCGGGCTCCAGCACCACGGCGCGGGCCAGCGCCACGCGCCGGGCCATGCCGCCCGAGATTTCGGAGACCTTCAGGTGCGCGGCGGCGCGCAGGCCCACGGCGTCGAGCTTGTCCAGCACGCGCTCGGTGACTTCCGCTTCTTCCAGCCGGGTGTGCTCGCGCAGCGGGAAGGCGACGTTTTCGAAGACGTTCAGGTCGGTGAAGAGCGCGCCCTGCTGGAACAGCACGCCCATGCGCGTGCGCAGCGATTGCAGTTCGGCCGGCGTGACGTGCGCCATGTCCTGGCCGAAGGCCAGCACGTGGCCCTGCTGCGCGGTGAGCTGCCCGGTGGCCGCCCGCAGCAGGGTGGTCTTGCCCGAGCCCGAGCCGCCCATGATGGCGACCACCTGGCCCGCGCGCACATCCATGGAGATATCACGCAGGACGGTGAAATCGCCGTAGCCGAGCGCCACGCCTTCCAGGCGCAGGGCGAATTCCGGGGTGCTGCTTGTTTGAGCGGGCATGGGCAACGAAAGGGTGTTTCGGCGGCGGAGCTTGCCCTGCTGTCTGGTCGACGCGTCTGGCGGAGCATGAGGCCGGCGCGGACAAGACAGGCGGCGTCGGGAAGCGCCCTGTTACTCATATGCCGGGACAAAGTCAGGCCTTGGCTCCCGGCGGCGAGGCGCCATTGTAGCCCGACGCTTTGCAATCACAACGCGACGGGCTGCCCGTGGAACAGTGTTTTCGGACCAGGGAACAATCCCGGTTCAGCGGCGCGCCTGCGCCGCGGCCATTTCCCGGGCCAGCCGCTGGATCAGGTCCGCCGTGGTTTCGCGCCGGGCCAGGGGGGCGGCCTGGCCGGCCCACAGGGAAAGCACGTCGATATTGCTCGCCTTGCCGCCCGCCGTGCGCATGGGCCGCGTCAGGGCGTTTTGCAGCGGATACGGCAGGATGTCGTCCGCGAGGGCATCGGCGTCCCGCATGAACGCGTTTTCGATGCCGCGGGCCGGGCGGCCGGAAAACGCCCGGGTCACGCGCGACTGCTCCGAGCGCGAGGCGGGCAGGACGGCCTTGTAGGCCTCGGTGATGCCGGATTCTTCCGTGGTCAGGAAAGCCGTCCCCATTTGTGCGAGGTCGGCGCCCAAGGCCAGGGCGGCGGCGATGCCGCGCCCGTCCATGATGCCGCCCGAGGCGATCACGGGCACCGAGACGGCGTCGGCCACTTGCGGCACGAGCGCCATGGTGCCGATCAGCGATTCCTCGAAGCCGCCCAGGAAGGTGCCCCGGTGCCCGCCAGCCTCGGCGCCCTGCGCGACGATGGCGTCCACGCCGTCCTGCTCCAGCACGACGGCCTCGCGCACGGTGGTCGCGGTGCCCACGGTCAGGATGCCCGCCTCGCGGCAGCGCGCGAGTGCTTCAGGAGGCATGCGGCCAAAGGTGAAGCTGAAAACGGCAGGGCGCGCCAGCAGGATCGCCTCGATCTGTCCCTTCAGCGGGTCCGGCTGGGGGGCGGGTTCGGCGGGCGCGGGCAGGCCCAACTGCTGGTGATAGCGCGCCATCAGGGCCAGCATGCGGCTGGCGTCGCCGCGTATGGCCTCCTCCGGCACGGACGCGAACAGATTGATGGCGAAGGGGCGTTCGGTGCGCGCGCGGATCGCCTGCGCCGCGGCCGCTATCTGCTCGGGGCTCATATAGGCCGCCCCGAGCGAACCGAGGGTTCCCGCCTTCGACGCCTCGGACACCAATTCCACCGTCGTGGCGCCGCCGGCCATGGGCGCCTGGACGACGGGGTGAAGCAGCTTGAGCAGATCAATCAGACGGGAAGCCATGGGATGTCTCCTGGAAGATTATTGAAGCTGGATATTTCCAGCCTTGATGACGTGCGCCCACTTTTCGGTTTCGCTCTTGATGAAAGCCGCGAATTCCTCGGGCGTGCCGCCGCCGGCCTGGCTGCCGGTGTCCGCGATGGCCTTCTGCACGTCGGGCTCCTTCAGGATGCGGTTGAACTCGGCATTGAGCTTGGCGATGATCGGGGCGGGCGTGCCGGCGGGGGCCACGATGCCCTGCCAGTTGTACGACTCGAAGCCGGGCAGGCCGGATTCGGCCATGGTGGGCACGTCGGGCAGCACGGCCAGGCGCTTGGCGGACGTGACGGCAATGGGGTGGATCTTGGCGCCCTGGATCGCGGGCAGCGCGGAATAGCCCATTTCGAACATCATCGAGATATGGCCGCCCATGAGATCGGTCGCGGCCAGGCTGCCGCCCTTGTAGGGCACGTGGACGATGTCGATCTTGGCCTGTTCGCGGAACATCTCGCCGGACAGGTGGTGGGCGCCGCCCACGCCGGACGAGCCAAACGACAGCTTGCCGGGCTCTTTCTTGGCCAGCGCGATCAGGTCCGCCAGCGTTTTCACGGGCAGCGTGTTGTTCACGCTCAGCACCAGCGGACTGTTTTCGATCAGGATGATGGGCGCCAGGTCCTTTTGCGGATCGTAGGGCATGTCCTTCATCAGCGACGGGTTGACCGCCATGGGCGCGAGGTTGCCCGTGCCGATGGTGTAGCCGTCGGGGGCGGCGCGCGCGATCAGGTTGGTGCCGACGACGCCGCCCGCGCCCGCCTTGTTCTCGACCACGATGGGCTGGCCCAACGTGTCACCCAGCTTGCGCGCCAGCAGGCGCACGCGGGTGTCGGCGAAGCCGCCCGGCGCGTAGGGCACGATCATGGTGATGGGCTTGACCGGCCAGTCCGCGGTCTGGGCCTGGGCGGCGCCGCTGAAGGCGGCGGCTGCCGCGGCGGCGGCGATCAGGGGGCGCAACGGTTTCATGCTGGGAACTCCTCTTTCTGCTTTCTAGTGGAACAGCCCTGCGGGCCGATCGCATTATGCCCAGCGCCTTCGCGATCTGTCGTGATTTTTCCCAAGCGCCATGCCGAAAGCGCCAGCAGCGCCGCGCTGCCCGCCAGCACCTGGGGCAGGCCCGCGCCCCAGTCCGCCGCCCATGAGGCCAGAAGCGGCCCCAATATCTGGCCCGCCGCGAAGGCCGCGGTCATGATCGCGGCGGCGCGGGAGGCCGACGCGCCGGCGTCCCGCCGGGCCGCCAGCATACCCGCCTGCGTGATCACCATGAACGTGCCGCCCACCAGCAAGGCGGCCAGGATCACGGCGGCAATATGGTGCCATATCGCCACGGTGAGCATGCCCACGGCCATCAGGGCCTGCGCGCCGCGCCAGATCCGTCTGTCGTCGCGGCCCCGGCTCAGGCGCGGAACCAGCAGGCAGGATACCGCCGCGGCCAGCCCGAACAGCGGCCAGGCCCAGCCGAAGACGGCGGGGTCCGGGATGGTCTCCTTGGCCATTGCGGGGAGAAAGGTGGCAGGAATGATGTAGCCCACGCCGAAGATGCCGTAGTGCAGGGCCAGCCCCAGCATGCCGGGAGGCAGGCCAGCGGCCGGCGCCGAGGCGGCGCGCGGCGGGACGGGCGCGGCCCGGCGGCGCAGCCCG
>NZ_UFQB01000022.1 GCF_900496965.1 Achromobacter agilis | reverse complement strand
CGCTCGGGGGCGGCGCGGCATTCGCGCGCGATGGCGGCAATGCCCGGCACATGGCGCGAGACCGCGATGCCCCGGCCGGCCTGGGCGGCCGGGAGCGTCTCGCCCGGCGCGGCCGGGGGCGGGGCCAGATAGCCCAGCTCCGCTTCCGGCGCCAGCGCATCCAGCATTTCCAGTTCGGGCAGGTTGACGCGCAGGCGGTCCAGCCAGGCCTGGCGGCGTTCGGAGTAGGGGTAGTCGCCCAATCGGGCCAGGGCGTCGACGGCGCGGGCGAATCTATCGTGGAGGTCGGGCATGAGCGGCGCTTCACAGAGGTTGGGGCAGGGCCCCGGCGGCGCGCCGGGGGT
This sequence comes from Achromobacter agilis, assembly GCF_900496965.1. GTDB lineage: Bacteria > Pseudomonadota > Gammaproteobacteria > Burkholderiales > Burkholderiaceae_B > Achromobacter > Achromobacter agilis. The sequence continues at coordinate 118,235 of NZ_UFQB01000022.1, read as the reverse complement.
GTTGTCCGGCCCGGTTTTATCCTTACCGGTCAGACCAGTTGGGTGTCATAATGCCCAGGCAGGATTTGGCTGTCAACGACCTCCGGGGCGTGCGCCGCGCGTCCGCGCATTGAGGAATTCCACGATGAACACCGTCGAACACATTGCCCAGCAGCTGCAAGCCCGCATCCGTTCGAGCGAATGGGTGGCGGCCGGCAAGCTGCCCGGGCAACGCCAGCTGGCCGAGGCGCTGGGCGTGAGCCGCGCGTCGCTGCGCGAGGCCATCACCATGCTGGAAGGCCTGGGCATGCTGCGCAGCGAAGCCGGCCGCGGCGTGTTCATCGCAAGGCCCGGCGAGAAGGGCCTGGGCAGCGCCTACGGCCGCTGGCGTTTCCAGGGGCGGTATGCGCTGCGCGACGTCTACCTGGTGCGCAATCAGCTGGAGGAGCTGGCCGCCGGCCTGGCCGCCAGCGTCGTCACGCAGGCGGGCCTGAGCCGCCTGCACGCGACCATCACACAAATGGAGCAGGCCGCCGACGCCGGCGACCTGGTCACGATGTCGGAAGGCGATCACGCCTTCCATGCCTGCCTGTTCGAAATCGCCGGCAGCCCCATGCTGCTGGACCTGGCGGAGAGCATCGGCGACGTGGTCGACGGGAGCCGCCAGGTCGCGTTCGCCGATCCCGCGCGCGTGCGCGAACCGATCCGCGAGCATGCCGAGATCATCGACGCGCTGGCGACCGGTTCGCCCGAGGCCGCGCGCCGCGCGATGCGGGCGCACATCTGCAACGTGGCCGACCGGGCGGGGCTGTCCCTGACGATTCCCGGCGCCTAGCGCTGGCCGTCGTGCACCGAAACCGCTTCCTTGGTCAGTCCGCCCAGGCGCGAATGCACGCGGCCGCCCGTGCCCATGACCAGGGCGAACAGGATCTCGTTGGCGCGCGGGGCGTCCTGGATGCCGATCTCGATGCTGTTGAAGTGGCTGCGCACGTACGAGGCGTGGATATAGTGCACCGGCACCATCATGCGGTAGCCGGCCACCGCCACGGCCTTCACGGCCGGCACCATGGCCTTGGGCTCGCCCAGCACGGTGCGCATGGCCCAGCCGCCGGCTTCATGCCAGACCGCGCCATGTTCCATTTCGCCGTCCAGGCCCACGATGGCGGCCTTGCTGTAGACCTCGATGTTGTCCTTGCCGCCCAGCGTGTCGACCAGCTCGGTCGCCAGCAGCGTGCCCAGGCTGCGCAGTTCGGCCATGAAGGGCATGAGATCCGGTTCGTAGCGGCCGGCGTAGGGGTTGCGGATGACGGCGCAGGAGGCCGCGAGCTTGAGCGGCGTCCCGGGCGGCGGGCCATTTTCATGGAAGGTGGTTTCGACGATGAGGCAGCGTTTGCGGATATCGATCAGCGACATGAGGGAAGTGTCCGGAAGAGGTTGAACGGAACGGTCATTGCGGCGCAATGCCGGTTTCCTTGACGATGGCGGCCCATTTGTCGATTTCGGCACGCACGAAGCCGCCGAATTCGGCCGGAGTCTGCACTTTCACGGTCAGACCCTGGCGGGCGTAGGTTTGCTTGAGCTCGTCGTTGGCCAGGGCCTTGCCCAGCGATTGCGACAGGCGGTCGAGCACCGGGCCGGGCAGGCCGGCGGGGCCCATGAGTCCGAACCAGACGGTCAGGTTGAAGCCGGGCGCGCCAGTTTCATTGAGCGTGGGAATGTCGGGCGCCAGCGGGAAACGTTCCGGGGTGCTGACGCCATAGGTCTTGACCTTGCCGGCGCGCGCCTGCTGCAGGCCGTTGGCCAGGTCCGTGAAGGTGAGGTCGACCGTGCCGCCGATGACGTCGGTGAGCGCCTGCGGGCCGCCGCGGTACGGGACCGGCGTGACGTTGATCTTGCCCATGGCGGCCAGCTTGGCGCCGAACACCTGCGCGCTGCCCGAGCCATAGGCATAGGTGAGCTTGCCCGGGTGCTGCGCGCCGTAGGCGAACAGGTCGGACACCTTGGCGCCAGGCATGCGCGGCGAGCCGACGAGCAGGTAGGGGGTCTCGGCGACGGCGCCGATGGGCGCGAGGTCGGTGGCGGGGTTGTAGGGCAGATCCTTGAAGAGGCTCACGCCGCTGGCGGCGGTGGACACGCCCACCACCACCAGCGTGTAGCCGTCGGGCTTGGCGCGGGCCACGTCGTGGGTGCCGATGATGCCGTTGGCGCCCGGCTTGTTTTCCACCACCACGGGCTGGCCCAGGTCGTCGCCCATGACCTTGCCCAGGCTGCGGGCCACTACGTCGGTGATGCTGCCGGGCGGAAACGGCACGACCATGCGGATGGGGTGGTCGGGATAAGGCGCGGCGCGGGCGCCGGCGGCGGCAAGCAGGGCCGCGCCCAGGCCGAGCGCCAGCTTGCGTGCGGCGGCGGGTCGTTTCATGGTTGTCTCCTGTTGGATGTCGTTATGGTCGGCGCGCGGCGGTTCAGGCCGGCGCGGGAGCGTTCAGGCGCTCCAGGTAGCGGTGGATCTCGGTGTTGTCGGCGCCGGCGGGCAGCGCTTCGCGCGCGCGCTGCCATAGCGCCGTGCACAGCGACAGTTGCGTGGCAGAAACGCCGGCCAGCGCCTGCAGCGCATCGGCGGTGCGCAGGTCCTTGGCCATCAGCGCCAGGGCGAAGCCGCCGTTATAGGTGCCCGGCACGACGAATTGCCGCAGCTTGGTCTCGGTGGCCACGTTGCGGCCGCTGGAGGCATTGAGCACGTCGGTGAACACATCAAGGTCCAGATCCATGCGCTGGGCGATCAGCAGCGCTTCGCTGGCCGCCAGCAGGCCGGCCGCATAGACATAGTTGTTGAGCGCCTTCATGGCGTGGGCGGAACCCACCGCGCCGGTATGGATGAGCGAGGCGCCCATGCGCGAGAGCACCGGACGCACGCGCTCCAGGCCGGCGGCATCGGCTCCGACCATGATGGCCAGCGTCCCGGCGGCGGCCTTGGCCACCGCGCCCGATACCGGCGCATCGATCAGCGTCACCCCGACTGCGCGCAGGCGGGGCGCCAGCCGCAGCGTCTCGGCGGGGTTGGACGACCCCATGTCCAGCAGCACCGAACCCGCGCGCATGACGGCGGCCAGCCCGTCCTCGCCTTCGATCACGGCGTTGGTGATGGTGCTGTCCGGCAGCATGGTGATGACCACGTCGCAGGCGGCCAGGGCCCGCAGGTCGGCAGCGGGCCTGAGCGTACGGTTCCAGGCCGGATGCGCGGCGAGGCGGTCCAGGCGCGCGGGGTCGCGGTCATAGGCCAGGATGTCGAAGTCGTCCCCGCCGCGGGCGAGGTTGTCCAGCATCGGCAGGCCCATCATGCCCAGGCCGACGAATCCTATCTTCAGCGTCATGCATTCCCTTTATCGAATCGCCCTGGAAAACGTGCCAGGCGCCGTCTGGAATGCTAATGAATGCCTGGATTCGGCAGTTATGCTAAGTTGGCCAGGGGATATAACAAACGATTATCGGGTCAGCCATGCGTTTCAAGCTCAGGCAAATGGAAGTCTTCCGGGCCGTGATGCTGACCGGCTCCATGAACGGGGCGGCCAAACTGCTCTTCGTGTCGCAGCCGGCCATCAGCCGCCTCATCGCCCATACCGAATTGAGCCTGGGCCTGCAGCTGTTCGAACGGGACAAGGGCAAGCTCACGCCCACCCCGGAGGCGCATCGCCTGTTCCAGGAGGTGGGGCCGCTGTTCGAGGAAGCGCTGCGCATCGACGAGCTGGCCCGCGATCTGGCCAAGCGGCCGGAGGGCGCGTTGACGCTGTGTTCCAGTCCCAGCCTTGCGCTGAACTTCGTGCCGCCCGTCATCGCGCAATACCTGGAGCTCTATCCCAACGTCCGGCTCAAGTACCACACCACGCTGCTGGCCGACATGGCGCACGAACTGCTGGGGCGCAAGGCGGAACTGGCCGTATCGGTGTTGCCGATCGACCACCCCAATCTGGTGGTGGAGCCGCTGGCCACGGGCGAGATGGTCTGCATCCTGCCGCAGGGCCACCCCTTGGCGTCGCAGCCGGCGGTGGGCCTGGCCGAGCTGGCCAATTGCCGGCTGATTCTCTACAGCCGCAACATCCCTTTCGGGCAGCTCGTGGCCGCGGCGTTCCAGCGCGCCAACGTCAGCTGGACCGCCGCGGTGGATATCGTGCGGGCGGAGCTGGCCTGCGCGCTGGTGCGGGCGGGGGCAGGCGTGGCGATCGTCGACCAGTTCTCCGTCGGGCAGCAGGGCTGGCCTGGCGTAGTGACGCGGCCGCTGCGGGAGTCGATCCCGCTTTCGCTGAGCCTGGTGCGTTCGCGCTTCGAGCGTCCCAGCCGGCAGGTGCAGCGTTTCGTGCGCCTGATCAAGGAACATGCGCGCACGGGGCCGGCCCAGGTAGGCCGGCCCCGTGCCGCTCAGTGCATCTTGCCGTAGCGGCCGGCGTTGAAGTCCTGGATGGCTTCAACGATCTCGGCCTGCGTGTTCATCACGAACGGGCCGTAGCCGACCACCGGCTCATCGATGGGCTCGCCGCTGAGCACCAGGAACATCGCGTCGTTGTTGGCTTCGACAGTGATGTCCTCGCCCTCTTGCGAGAACAGGGCCAGTTGCGCGTCGCGGGCGACGGATTCGCCGTTGACCAGCACCGTGCCGCGCAGCATCACCAGCATGCTATTGCGGCCGGCGGCCACCGGGAAGGTCGCCGACTTGCCGGCGGCCAGCTTCACGTCCCACACGTCCATGGGCGTGAAGGTGCGCGCCGGGCCGGCCTGGCCCGCGTAGCTGCCCGCGATCACGCGCAGCGTGCCCGCATCGTCCGGCAGCGTCACCACCGGGATGTCCGCATTGAGAATGCCCTGGTAGCCCGCCGGCGCCTTCTTGTCCTTGGCGGGCAGGTTGACCCAAAGCTGCACCATTTCCAGTTCGCCGCCCTTGCGGGTGAACGCGGGGGAATGGAACTCCTCGTGCAGGATGCCCGAAGCCGCCGTCATCCATTGCACGTCGCCGGGACCGATGACGCCGCCGTTGCCGGTGGAATCGCGGTGCTCGACTTCGCCGCTGTAGACGATGGTCACCGTTTCGAAGCCGCGATGCGGATGCTGTCCTACGCCGCGGGGATGGTCGGCGGGCTCGAATTGGGCCGGGCCGGCATAGTCCAGCAGCAGGAACGGGCTGGTGTTCTTGCCCTTGTCGTTATAGGAAAACATCGAGCGCACCGGAAAGCCGTCGCCCACCCAGTGGGGACGGGGGCTGGCGTGCAAACCGAGGATCTTCTTCATGGTCGTATTTCCTGTTGCGCGGCCCCTGCGGGGCCGTTCGTCATGACTATGAAGATAAGGGCGCAACGCCCGTGGCGGTAGTCCCTGCTACTGATAAGCACTGTTCTACCTATCGGACGGTGGGGTGCGGGCGGCCGGGCCGCGCCGCCTCGCGTATCCTGTCGCCATGCGAACCAGTGCGGACCCGGCCCGGGCAGGGCAAAACGACCAGGTGCGGGGCTTTGCCCCGGTGGCGGCGCCCGACGCCCGCATTCTGGTGCTGGGCTCCATGCCCGGCGTGGCCTCGCTCAGGCAGGCCCGCTATTACGCGCATCCGCGCAACGCCTTCTGGCCCATCGCGGCCGCCGCGCACGGCTTCGATCCCGCGCTGGACTACCCCGATCGCCTGCTTGCGTTGCAGGCGGCCGGCGTCGCCCTCTGGGACGTGCTGCAAGCCTGCGAGCGCCCCGGCAGCCTGGATGCCGACATCCGCGGCGACACCCTGGTCGCCAACGATTTCGCCGCATTCCTGGAACGCCACCCGGCCATCGTCCGCGTGTGTTTCAACGGCGGCAAGGCCGCCTCCCTCTACCGGCGCCACGTGCTGCCCGGCCTCGCCGCCAGCCTGGAATACGTCGACCTGCCTTCGACCAGCCCCGCGCACGCGGCGGTCTCGTTCGAGCAGAAGTTGGCCGCCTGGCGCCGGGCGCTCACGCTGCGGGATTGAGGGCGGGCGGCCGCTAAAGCGCGGGAAAACCCGGGCAATCCGTCCCCGGTTGATTCAAATCAAGTCTCTATATAACTCCAGGTGATAAGTTAATTCACGTAGCAGATAAGTTGCTTGGAGAACCTTTTATGCATACCCCCGCCAGCCCCCCGGAAACGCCTTTGCCGGGTAAACGAGGCTTCCTCAAAGGACTTCTTGGGCTAGGGGCGGCGGCCACCGTTATTCCCATCCAGGCCGAGGCCACTGGCCTTAACGGCCAGCCGCCGCGCCGCCCGGGTATGCCGGGCAAGCGCTATGGCATGGTCGTCGACATGCGCAAATGCATCGGCTGCCAATCCTGTACGGTCAGCTGTTCCATGGAAAACCTGCCCCCGATCGGGCAGTTCCGCACCACCGTCCTGCAATACGAGGTCACGCCCGACGCCGGCGGCCCCACCTCCATGGTGATGCTCCCGCGCCTGTGCAACCACTGCGACAACCCGCCCTGCGTGCCGGTCTGTCCGGTGCAGGCCACGTTCCAGCGCGAAGACGGCATCGTGCTGGTCGACAACGAACGCTGCGTCGGCTGCGCGTATTGCGTGCAGGCCTGTCCGTACGACGCCCGCTTCATCAATCATGAAACCCAGACCGCCGACAAGTGCACGTTCTGCGAGCACCGGCTGGAAGCCGGCCTGCTGCCGGCCTGCGTGGAAAGCTGCGTCGGCGGCGCCCGCGTCATCGGCGACCTGAACGATCCCGACAGCGCCATTTCCCAGCTGCTGGCCGAGCACAAGGCCGACATCAAGGTGCTCAAGCCCGAAATGAAGACCGATCCCCACGTCTATTACATCGGCCTGCCCGATGCGTTCGTCCATCAGGTCGACGGCCAGGCCGGCGTGCGGCTGGCTGGCGGCCATTGAGCCTCCGAAGGGGATATCCATGCAGATCTCGGAATTGCTCACGCCGGTCTACGATGCCGCCTGGCTGCCTTGGGCCGTGCAGTACTTCTTTCTTATCGGCATCAGCGCCACCACCGCGCTGACCGCCGCGTTCGCGGCCTTCGGGCGCGCCGGTTCGCCCGCGCGCCGGCTGCTGCCCGCGGCGGTGACGGTGTTGCTGGTCAGCGCCATCGCCGCGCCGGTTTCGCTTCTGGCCGACCTGCACCAGCCGGGGCGCTTCTGGCATTTCTACGCGCATTTCACGCCCTGGTCGTGGATGTGGCTGGGCGCGCTGCTGCTGCCGGTGTTCGTGACCCTGTCCCTGCTGTTCTGCGCGGCATGGTGGTGGGGCCGCAGCGGCTGGATGCGCGCGGTGGGCGCGGCGCTGGCCGTATCCGCGCTGTCCATCTTGGTCTACACCGGCGCCGAAGTCATGGTGCTGCGTTCGCGGCCCCTGTGGCACACGGTGTTCCTGCCCGTGAACTTCGCGCTGACCGCCTGGCTGGGCGCGCTGGGCGCCATGTTCCTGATGGGCCGCTGGCTGCCCGGCGGCATGCGGGCCCTGCCGGTGGATATGCTGCGCCGCCTGAGCCTGACCGCCGTCGTGATGATGGCGCTGGGCGCCGGCGCCTGGGCGCTGCTGGGCATGCTGGGCATGGACCCGTCCTTCGACGCGGCCCTGCGCCTGTTCGCGGACTTCCCGATCTGGCGCGTCAGCCTGGCCGGCGCGGTGATCACGGCCTTTTGCATGATCGCGCTGTTGCAGCGTCCGGCCCGGACGCTGGCCGAGCCCCTGCCTTCGGCCGCGCTGGCGCTGACCATGCTGGCCGCCGCCTGGATCTTCCGCTGGGTCGTGTTCATGAGCGTGCAGGGCGTGCCGAAGTACGGCGCCGGCCTCTATCTGTACGACATGCCCTGGGGCAGCGATGGCCTGCTCGGCATGGTGGGCGTGCTGGGCCTGTGCGTGGCGCTGGTCGCCGCCGTGACCTACGCCCTGGAGTTGTTCCCCGCGCGCCAGCGGGGCATGGCGGCCTGACGCAAGAAGAAAGAACATGGAAAAGAAAGCAATGGACAAGCAACATAAAGACGACAAGCCCGGCGCAGCGGCGGCCGACGTGCCGGACCACCCGCGCGACGAGGCGCGGCGCAAGCTGATGGTGCGCGGCGGCCTGGTCGCCGGCGGCATGGCGGCTTTCGCGGCCGGTTATGGCGAAACCGTGACCCGTGCGGTCAAGGGCCTGGCGCAGGGCACGGCCGGCGTGCCCACGGCTCACGCCGTGCGGGGCAATTCGCTGACTCCTGAATTCCGCATCGATCCCTTGACCGGCGTGCTGAGCGCCCAGCCGGGCCAGACCGTCAGCCCCTCGAGCTGTCTGGGCTGCTGGACCCAGTGCGGCGTGCGGCTGCGCGTGGACACCAAGGAAAACCGCATCCTGCGCGTGGCGGGCAACCCTTATCATCCGCTGGCCACCACCCGGCCCGCCGCGATGGAAACGTCGGTGCGCGAGGTGTACGCGCAGCTGGGCGGCGACAACGGCCTGGAAGGGCGCGCGACCTCGTGCGCCCGCGGTTCGGCCATGCTGGAACAGATGAACAGCCCGTTCCGCGTACTGCAGCCGCTAAAGCGGGTGGGCGGGCGCGGCGAGGGCAAGTGGCAGACCATCTCGTTCGAGCAACTGGTGCAGGAAGTCTGCGAGGGCGGCGACCTGTTCGGCGAGGGCCATGTGGAAGGGCTGCGCGCGCTCTTCGACCGCGAAACGCCGCTGGATCCGAAGAATCCGGAATACGGCGCCAAGGTCAACCAGTTCCTCTTCACCGAATCGGCCAACGAAGGCCGCACGCCGTTGATTCAGCGTTTTGCCGCGCAATCGTTCGGCACGGTCAACGTCAGCAACCATGGGTCCTATTGCGGCCAGAGCTTCCGCGTGGGCACGGGCGCCGCTTTCGGCGACCTGAAGGGCATGCCGCACGGCAAGCCCGACTGGGACAATGCGCGCTTCGGCCTGTTCATCGGCACATCGCCGGCGCAATCCGGCAACCCCTTCCAGCGCCAGGCCCGCCAATTGGCCGAAGCCCGGGTGCGTCCGGAGGAAACCGGCTTCACTTATGTGGTCGTGTCGCCCATGCTGCCCGCGTCCTCCAGCCTGTCGGCCGGATCGGGCAATGAGTGGCTGCCGGTCAACCCCGCCAGCGATCTGTCGCTTGCCATGGGCCTGATCCGCTGGATCCTGGACAACGAACGCTTCAATGCCCGCATGCTGTCGCAACCCGGCCCGGCCGCCATGCAGGCGGCGGGCGAGACGGCCTGGACCAACGCCACCCATCTCGTCGTCGCCGAAGACGGCCACCCGCGCCGCGGCAGTTTCCTGCGGGGCGCGGACCTGGGCTGGCCGCGCCCGGCGGACGCGGGCGAGAAATGGGAAGACGTATACGTCGTGCGCCTGGAGGACGGCACGCTGGCGCCGCACACCGTCGCGGGCCCCGCCACGCTGTTCGTCGACGAGGCCGTGGCCGTGCCGGGCATGGAGGGCGCGCCGCCGCCGATGCGCGTGCGCTCTTCGCTGTCGCTGCTGCGCGAAGAAGCCCGCCGCAAGACCCTGGACGAATACGCCGAGCTGTGCGGCGTGCCCGCCGCCAAGATCGCGTCGCTGGCCGAACGCTTCACCAGTTACGGCAAGCTTGCCGTGGCCGACGCGCATGGCGGCACGATGAGCGGCGCGGGCTTCTATACCACCTACGCCATTGCCATGTTGAACACGCTGGTGGGCAATCTCAATGTAGAAGGCGGCCTGCTGCTGGACGCCGGCCCGTTCCCGCCCTATGGCCCGGGGCCGCGCTACAACATCGCCGGCTTCGCCAACCGCGCCGCGCCCAAGGGCGTGTCCCTGTCGCGCAACCGCTTCCCTTACGAGAAGTCCAGCGAGTTCAAACGCAAGAGGGCCGCCGGCCAGTCCGCCTATCCGGCGGACGCGCCCTGGTACCCGGCCACCGGCGGGCTCAGCTCCGAAATGCTGGCCTCCGCGCTGGCAGGCTATCCGTACCGCGCCAAGGTCTGGTTCAACCACATGAGCAACCCGGTCTACGGCATTGCCGGCTTCAAGAACGTCGCGTTCGACAAGCTGAAAGATCCGCGCGTGCTGCCGCTGTCGGTGTCGATCAACCCCTTCATCAATGAAACTAATGCGCTGGCCGATTACATCGTGCCGGACACCGTAACGTACGAAAGCTGGGGCGTGTCGGCTCCCTGGGCGGACGTGGTGGCCAAGGCGTCCACCGTGCGCTGGCCCGCCGTGCAGCCGCGCGTGGCGCGCAATGCGGCCGGCGAGCCGGTGTGCCTGGAAACCTTCCTGATCGCCTGCGCCAAGCGGCTGGGCATGCCGGGCTTCGGCGCGAATGCCATGTCGGACAAGGACGGCGCCAAGTACGCATTGGACACGCCGGAGGACTTCTTCCTGCGCGGGATGGCCAATATTGCGTTCGCGGCCGGCCGCCCGGTGCCCGAGGCCAGCGACGACGATATGGCGCTGACCGGCGTGGACCGCTACGGCGCCTTGCTGCAACAAAAGCTCAAGCCCGGCGAATGGCGCCAGGTCGCCATGCTGATGAGCCGCGGCGGCCGCTTCGACAAGCTGGAAGACGCCTGGGTGGGCGAAGGCCCCGCGCGGCGGACGCGCCTTGCCTACGCCAAGCCGCTGCATATCTGGAGCGAAGAGCTGGCGGGCTTTCGCCACTCGATGACCGGCGAGCGCTACAGCGGCTGCCCGACCTGGTATCCGACGCGCCTGGCGGACGGCCGCGACATGCGGGCGGAATACGGCAAGCAGGACTGGCCGTTCCTGCTCAGCTCATTCAAGTCCAACCTGATGAGCTCCATGTCCATCGGCGTCAACCGCCTGCGCCAGGTGCATCCGCACAATCCGGTATCGATCAACCGGCAGGACGGCGAGCGCCTGGGCATCCGCAACGGCGATGCGGTGCGCATCGTGACGCCGGGCGGCGCGGTGACGGGGCTCGCGCTGCTGCGCGACGGCATCCAGCCGGGCGCGGTCGGCATCGAGCACGGCTACGGCCACACCGAGCTGGGCGCGCGCGCCCACGTCGTGGACGGCAAGCCCATGCCGCACGATCCCGCGCTGCGCGCGGGCGTGAACCTGAACGACCTGGGTTTTAGCGACGCCACGCGCGGCGAGCACGCCAACGTCTGGATCGATTGGGTATCCGGCGCGGCGGTGCGCCAAGGCCTGCCGGCCCGGATCGAGCGCGTCTGACGCCGGCAGGCGCGTCTGGCGCCGGCAGGCGCTAGCGCACGACGGTATCGGCCACCAGCTCCAGCCCGCCGGCCGGCACGCCGACGCCTGGCAGCGCGCCGCCCAGATCTCCGGGCCGGGCGGCCGCCGTGCCCGAGCGACTGACGCGGATCTCCACCCGCACCTTGCTGGCGCGCGACAGGGTCGCGTCGGGCGATATCGCGCTGCTGTCGTCCAGCACGAAATCCCGGGGCAGGTCGGCGACCTGCATCTGCAGGATGGCCAACGGCATGCGCGGCCCATCCTCCGGCCGCGCCAGGATGAACACGGTATCGGTAGGCTGGACCTGATCGCGCAGCGCGTCGGCGATGCGGGCGCGTCCGCTGATCCGCGCGGCGGCGGGCGCGGCAGGGGCGGGCGGCGAGCCCGCGGCCATCGCGCGTGCCTGGGCGATATTGGACTGGATCTGGCGCGCCGCTTCCGAGCCCGGCGGCAGCCGGGTCTGCAGGCGTTCCCAGTGCGCCAGCGCTTCGGCGGCATCGCCCCGCCGCAGGGCCATCATGCCCGCCAGCGCCAGGGCCTTCGGCTGATCGGGCTGCGCGGCCAGCGCCTGCGCGACCGCCGCGATGGACGCCGCATCGGGCGTGCCCTGGTTGGCGGACAGCAACGCGTCGGCCAGGTCGGCCAGCACGGCGGCCTGGCCGGGCACCAGGCGCAGCACCTGCTGGTAGGCGGCGACGGCGTCGGCGTAGCGGCCCAGGGTTTCATAGGAGCGCGCCAGCATGTACCAGCCATCGGGGTCGTCGGGCGCGGCCCGCAGGCGCTGGGCCAGCGCGTTGATCGCCAGCGCCATGTCGTCGCTCGATGCGCCGGAGGCGCCGGCATGCGGTTCGGCGGGCACGGCCGCGGCGCCGGCCGCCGCGCGCGGGTTGCCCAGCTGGCCGTACAGCAGCACGGCGGCGACGGGGATCAGCACGCTGAGCAGGCAGGCGGCGGCCACGCCCGCGCGCTGTCCGGCCCACGGCGCGGCGCGCGGGCGGCGCAGTTCCAGGTCCTGCAGCAGGTCGCGCTGCATCTCTTCTTCGGCGCGCGCCTGCGCGCAGGCCGTGAGGCTGCCGTTCTTCAGGTCGCGCCGCAGCTGTTCGCGCTGCGCCAGGTAGAACGCGCGCACATTGGCGTCGGCGGCCGGCTGCGCCGGGGGCGCGCGGCGCAGCAGCGGGGGGATCAGGCAGAGCAGGGTCGCCAGCAGCAGGATCACCACGATGAGCCAGAGCGCGGTCATGAGCCGGTATCCAGGAAGCGGGCGGCGCGCTCGCGTTCGTCCGCCGTCAGCGGCGCGCGCGCGCCGGCGCGCCGCTTGAGCGTGCGCAGCAGCACGGCGAAGCCCAGCGCCAGCAGCGCAAACGGCCCCAGCCACAGCAGCCAGGTGATGGGCTTGAAGGGCGGGTCGTAGCGCACGAAGTCGCCGTACCGGTCTTCGAAGAAGCGCATGATCTGGGCATCGGTCCTGCCTTCGGCCAGCTGGCCGCGGATCAGGTTGCGCATGTCGTGCGCCAGCGGCGCGTTGGATTCGGCCAGGGTCTGGTTCTGGCAAACCAGGCAGCGCAGGCGGTGCGCCAGCTTGTCGGCGCGCTGTTCCTGGTCCGCGGACAGCGCCGGGGCGGGAGGCGCCTGGGCCGGGGCGGGCGCCGGGCCCAGGAGCGCCAGTGCGAGGGCCAGGGCGGCAAGCAGGGCGGGCCGCCGCGTCATTTCAGCGCCTCGATCGCGGGCAGCATGCGGCTGCTCCAGATTTCCGGCGTGATCAGGCCCAGCTGCCTGTAGCGGATGCGGCCGTCCTTGTCGATCACGAAGGTCTCCGGCACGCCATAGACGCCATACTCGATGCCGACGCGGCCATCCGTGTCGCTGGCCGAGGCGATATAAGGATTGCCGTTGCGGGCCAGCCAGGCCGTGGCGTCTTCCGGCTTGTCCTTGTAGTTCAGGCCATACAGCGCAATGCCGTGGCGCTGGGAGGCTTCGCGCAGCACGGGCAGTTCGTCGCGGCAGGGGCCGCACCAGGATGCCCAGACGTTCAGCAGCCAGACCTGGCCGCGCAGCGCCTGCACATCCAGTTTCTGGCCGGGGGCCAGCAGGACGGGCAGGCCGATGGCGGGGGCCGGCTTGTCGATCAGGACGGAAGGCACCGCCCGCGGGTCGCGCGACAATCCCATCGCCAGGAATGCGGCCATCGCCAGAAAGGCGGCCAGCGGCAGCAGGTAGCGCAGCATCAGGCGCCCTCCCGCGTCGGCCGGGCGGCCGGCGCCGCCACGGCCTCCCGCGCGCGCGTCTGCGCTTCCTGGGCGCGGCGATAGCGCTTGTCGCTGGCGGCCAGCAGCCCGCCCAGCGCCATCAGGATGCAGCCCGACCAGATCCAGGTCATGAAGGGCTTGACCTGCAGGCGCACCGTCCAGGCGTTGCCGCCCACCGGTTCGCCCAGCGCCACGAACAGGTCGCGGGTGAAGCCGCTGTCGATGTCGGCCTGGCTCAGCGCCATGTCCTGCACGGCATAGAGGCGCTTTTCCGGATACAGGGTGATCACCGGCTTGCCGTCTCGTGTGACGGGGAAGACGGCGCGCTGTGCGCTGTAGTTGGGGCCGGCGGCCGGCCCCACGCTGGCGAACGTGAATCGGTAGCCGCCGGCATCGCGCGTTTCGCCGATTTCCATCCGCAATTCCTGCTTGACCTCATAGCCGTTGGCCAGCGTGACGCCCGCGATGAAAATGCCCACGCCCGCGTGCGCCAGCAGCATGCCGTACCAGGAGCGCGGCTGCCGGCCGAGCCGGCGCAGCCAGCCGCCGTCGCCGTCGGTCAGGCGCTGCCAGGCATGGGCCGCGGCGCTTGCCACCGACCACGCCGCCAGCCACAGCCCCAGGATGACCATGGGAGACCCCTGCCGCGCCGGGCCGGACATGGCCAGCGGCAGCAGCACGGCCGTGGCTACGCTGACGGCGAAGGCAACGCGCAGGCGGCGGCCCAGGTCCGGCAGCTCCGCCTGCTTCCAGCGGGCGACCGGCCCCACGCCCATCAGGAAGATGGCGGGCGTCATCAGCGGCACGAACACGGCTTCGAAGTAGGGCGGGCCGATGGAGATCTTGCCCCATTCCAGCACGTCCAGCACCACCGGGTACAGTGTGCCCAGCAGCACCGAGCCCGCGGCCACGGTGAGCACCACGTTGTTCGACAGCAGCAGCGATTCGCGCGACAGCAGCGAGAAGCTGCCGCCCAGGCCCACCGCGGGCGCGCGCCAGGCATACAGCGCCAGCGAGCCGCCCACGATCGCGGTCATGAAAGCCAGGATGTACAGCCCGCGCCCGGGGTCCACCGCAAAGGCGTGGACGGAGGTCAGCACGCCCGAGCGCACCAGGAAGGTTCCCAGGATGCTGAGCGAGAACGCGCAGATGGCCAGCAGCACCGTCCAGCTGCGGAACGCGCCGCGCCGCTCGGTCACGATGAGCGAGTGAATCAGCGCCGTGCCCGCCAGCCAGGGCATGAAGGACGCATTCTCCACCGGATCCCAGAACCACCAGCCGCCCCAGCCCAGCACGTAATAGGCCCAGGCGCTGCCCAGCAGGATGCCGATGGTCAGGAAGGTCCAGGCGGCCAGGGTCCAAGGCCGCACCCAGCGGGCCCACATGGCGTCCAGTTCGCCGGACAGCAGCGCCGCGATGGCGAACGCGAACGCCACGGAGAAGCCCACGTAGCCCATGTACAGCATCGGCGGATGCACGATCATGCCGGGATCCTGGAGCAGCGGGTTCAGGTCCCGTCCGGCCATGGCCGGCGGCATCAGGCGTTCGAAGGGATTGGACAGGAACAGCAGGAACAGCAGGAAGCCCACGCTGATCCAGCCCATTACCGCCAGCACCCGCCCGACGAAGGGCAGCGGCAGCCGCCGGCTGCACAGCGCCACGGCCAGGCTCCAGGCGGTCAGCAGGTACAGCCACAGCAGCAGCGATCCCTCGTGCCCGCCCCAGACCGCGGCGAAGCGGTAGCCGGCGGGCAGGTCGGCGTGCGAGTTGGCCGCCACGTAGAGCACCGAGAAATCGTTGTCCACGAACGACCAGGCCAGGCAGAAGAAGGCCACGGTGGTCAGGCCGAACTGTCCGATGGCGGCGGGGCGGGCCACCCGCAAGCCCGCCTGCCAGCCGGTGGCCGCGCCGACCAGCGGCAGGATGCCCTGCGCCAGCGCCACCAGCAGCGCCAGGATCAGGCTGAACAGGCCGATTTCGGGGATCATCGCGCCTGCGCCCGCATGGCATTGGCGGGCGCGGCGCCCGGACTTGCCGCGCCGCCCGCGCGCTTGAGCGCGTCGGCGGCCTCGGGCGGCATATAGTTTTCGTCATGCTTGGCCAGCACTTCGGTCGCGCGGAACACGCCGTCCGGGCCCAGCTTGCCGGCCACCACCACGCCCTTGCCCTCGCGGAACAGGTCGGGCAGCAGGCCCTGGTAGCTCACCGGCACGGTGTGGGCGGTGTCCGTCACCACGAAGCGCAGCGTCAGCCCGTCGGCTTCGCGGCGCAGCGACCCTTGCTCCACCAGGCCGCCGACGCGGAAGCTGCCGCTGCTGGGCGCTTCCTTTGCCATGACCTGGGTGGGGCTGAAGAAGAACACCAGGTTGGATTGCAGCGCGTTGAGCACGAGGGCCGCGGCCAGGGCCAGCAGGCCCAGGCCGCCGGCGATGGCCAGGGCGCGGCGCTTGCGCGGGCTCATGGCCGGGCTCCGTCCGGGCGGCCGGGGTGCCGCTCCTCGGCCGCCCGCCGGGCACGGGCGCGCCGCCACAGCACGAAGGCCTCCAGCCCGACCAGCGCCAGCGCCATTCCGTAGGCGCCGAGCAGATAGGGGCTGTGGCCCTGCAGCGAGAACAGCGCTTCCCAGCTCATCGCGCCTCCCGCCGGGGCCGGACCGCGCCCGGCTCGCGTTCGGCGATGATGCCGCGCACGCGCGCCAGCGCCGCCGCCGCGCTGTAGAGCCAGAACGCCGCCACCATGAGCAGCATTGCCGTCAGCATGATGTTCGCCATGGAAGGCGCCGTGGTGAGACTGATGGAGGCGCCCTGGTGCAGCGTGTTCCACCAGCGCACCGAGAAATAGATGATGGGCACGTTGACCACGCCCGCCAGCAGCAGGATCGCGCCGCCGCGGTCCGCCCGCTGCGCGTCGTCGGAGGCGGCCGCCTGCAAGGCCATGAAGCCGAGGTACAGGAAGAGCAGGATCAGCTCGGAGGTCAGCCGGGCGTCCCATACCCACCACGCGCCCCAGGTCGGCTTGCCCCACAGCGCGCCGGTCCATAGCGTCAGGAACGTGAACAACGCGCCGGTGGGCGCCAGCGCCCGCATCATCATGAACGAGAGGCGGGTGTGGAAGACCAGGCCCAGCGCGGCGTAAGCCGCCATGACCAGATACAGGAACATCGACATCCAGGCCGCCGCCACGTGGATGAAAAGGATGCGGTAGACCTCGCCCTGCTGGCTGTCGGCGGGGGCCACGGCCAGCCCCACGTACAGGCCCGCGCAGGCCAGCAGCGCGGCAGCCAGCGCCAGCCACGGGATCAGCCGGCCGGCCAGGGGATAGAACAGCGCGGGCGAGGCATAGCGCAGCCAGCCCGCGCCCGCGGCGGCGGGGGAAGGGCAGGCGTCCAGGGCGGGGTGCTTGTGCATGGCGTTTTCCGTGCCCTAGTCCAGCGCCACGCGCAGCGCCGCCGAGGCGCTCCACGGACACAGCAGGATGGCCAGGCACAGGCATGCGCCCAGCAGCGATAGCTGCGGCCCGGCGCCCAGGCCGGCGTGCGTGGCCGATACCGCGCCCGCGCCGAAGATCAGCACCGGCACGTACAGCGGCAGGACCAGCAGCGGCAGCAGGGCGCCGCCGCGCAGGCCCAGCGTCAGCGCCGCGCCCAGCCCGCCCACCAGCGCCAGCGTGGGGGTGCCCAGCAGCAGGGACAGGACCAGGATGCCGATGGCGTGCGGCGGCAGGCCGAATTGCAGGGCCAGCACCGGGCTCGCCAGGATCAGCGGCAGGCAGCTGCTGAACCAGTGCGCCGCCAGCTTGGCGCCCACCAGCAGCGGCAAGGGATGCGGCGACACCAGCAATTGCTCCAGCGCGCCGTTGTCGTAATCCTGCGCGAATGGGCGGTTCAGGGTCAGCAGGATGCCCAGCAGCGCGCAGACCCACAGCACGCCCGGCCCGATCGCGAGCAGCAGCGCGGGGTCGGGCCCGACCGCAAGCGGGAACATCGCGCCCGCCACGACAAAAAACAGCGTGGCGCCCAGCGTATCCGCCGGCCGTCTCCAAGCCAGCCGGATCTCACGTAACGCCAACTGCGACAGCGTAGCCAGCATCCGCGTAGTCATCCATGTCCAGGGTTTGGGTGTGGGCCGCGGCGGTGCCGGGTTCGCGGTGCGAAGCGACCACGGCGGCCCCGCCGGCGGCCAGATGGGCATCCAGCGCCGCGCGCAGCTGCTCCAGGCTGGCCGCGTCCAGGCCTGCGTCGGGTTCGTCGAGCAGCCACAGGGCCTTGCCGCCCAGCACGATCGCCGCGAGCGCCAGCCGCCGGCTCTGCCCCTGCGACAGGCGCAGGGCGGGGAGGCCGGCGCAGCCGTCCAGGCGCCAGTCGCGCAGCGTCTCGGCGATGCGCGGCTCCGGCTGCGGCGTGCCTGCGACGTGCAAGGCATAACGCAGGTTCTCGGCGGCGCTCAGTTCGCCGCACAGGCCGTTGCCGTGCGCCAGGAACGCCATGCTGGCGAAATAGGCCGAGGGCGCGCGGCGCACGTCGCCGCCGTGCCAGAGCACGCTGCCCGCCAGCGGCCGCAACAGGCCGGCCAGCATGCGCAGCAGGCTGGTCTTGCCGCTGCCGTTGGCGCCGCGCACGTGCAGCAGCTGGCCGGCATGCAGTTCGAAGTCCACCGGGGCGAGGCCCCGAGGACCGCCGCGGCGGCTGACCAGCCCGCGCGCGCCGAGGACCGGCGGCGGCGCGTCAGCGGGCCGCATGCGCGACTTCTTTGCCGGTCCCCGCCGGCTCGGGCGCCAGCGAGGTCTGGCCGGGCGGCATGTTCGGCAGCTTGTGGGCAATGCCCTTGTGGCAGTCGATGCAGGTCTTGCTCTTGTCGGCCAGGTAGGTGGAGTGCATGTTCTGCGCGCGCACGCTCTGGCGGGTGAAGTCCATGTAGTCGTAGTTATGGCAGTTGCGGCATTCCAGCGAATCGTTGGCCTTGAAACGCGCCCATTCGTGCTGGGCCAGTTCCAGGCGCTTGTCCACGAACTTCTCGCGGGTGTCGATCGTGCCGAAGATCTTGCCCCACACTTCCTTGGACGCCTGCATCTTGCGCGCGATCTTGTCCGTCCAGTTGTGCGGAACGTGGCAATCCGAACACAGCGCCCGCACCCCAGAGCGGTTGGTGAAGTGGATCGTGCCCTTGAGTTCGGCGTACACGTTGTCGCGCATCTCGTGGCAGCCCGTGCAGAACTTCTCGGTATTGGTGAGCTCCATGGCGGTGTTGAAGGCGCCCCAGAACAGGATGCCGCCGATGAACCCGCCCACCGTCAGGAAGCCCAGGCTGAAATGCACGCTGGGCCGGCGGACGATGTTCCAGTAGCGCTTGATGAGTTTGACCATGGCAGCCTCCCGTCCCTTACTTCTTGTCGGACGCCGGAGCGGTCAGGCGCTTGAGGATCACGTCGATGTCCTGGTAGGTGTTGGTCACCAGCGGCTTGGCCTCAGACTGCGGCACGTGGCACTGCACACAGAAGTAGCGGCGCGGCGACACCTCGGCCAGCACGTTGCTGTCGCGGTCCATATAGTGGGTCACGCTCAGGGGCGGCGCCTGGGTTTCCTCGGTGTTGACCCGGGCGTGGCAGGACAGGCAGCGGTTGAAGTTCTTGTCGATCTGGTAGCCGTCGATCTTGTGCGGGATGGTGGGCGGCTGCATGGAATACGTGCGCATCCGCTTGATGTCCTTGTTTTCGATCGGGCTGATCAGCGGAGGATCGGTTTCCTGCGCGACCGGGGTGGGGCCGCGCATCGGGTCTTCCACTTCCAGCGGGGGCGCCGCCCAGGCGGCGGAGCCGAGGACGGCGCACAAGCTGAGGGTGAGGGCGCGTAGGTTCATGGCTGTCTCCGGTTCGCCTTTCAGACCTTGACGATCTTGACCGCGCACTTCTTGAAATCGGTCTGGAACGAAATGGGGTCGGTGGCGTCCAGCGTGACCTTGTTGATCAACTGGCCGGCGTCGAACCAGGGCACGAAGACCAGGCCGCGCGGCGGCTTGTCGCGTCCGCGCGTTTCCACGCGCGTGCGCATCTTGCCGCGCCGCGACACGACTTCCACCTCGACGCCGCGCCGCAGGCCCATTTCCTGCGCGTCGTCCGGATGCATGAAACAGACCGCGTTGGGAAACGCCTTGTACAGCTCCGGCACGCGCCGCGTCATGGAGCCGGAATGCCAGTGCTCCAGCACGCGCCCGGTCGACAGCCAGAACGGATATTCCTTGTCCGGCGATTCCGCCGGCGGCTCGTAGGGCAGGGCGTAGATCACGGCGCGGCCGTCGGGGTTGCCGTAGAACTCGAAGCCGGCGCCCGGCTTCACGTAGGGATCGCTGCCTTCACGGTAGCGCCACAGGGTTTCCTTGCCCTTGACCACGGGCCAGCGCAGGCCGCGCACCTCGTGGTAGGTGTCGAAAGGTGCCAGGTCGTGGCCATGGCCGCGGCCGAATTCGGCGTATTCCTCGAACAGGCCCTTCTGCACGTAGAAGCCGAAGGCCTCCGATTCCTGGTTGGCGTAGTCCTTGGCGCGCTCGGTGTTCGGATACCGGTTGACCTTGCCGTTGGCGAACAGCACGTCGAACAGGGTTTTGTCGCGGTATTCGGGTTTCTTGGCCAGCAGGTCGGCGGGCCAGACCTCCTCGACCTTGAAGCGCTTGGAAAATTCCATGAGCTGCCACAGGTCGGAGCGGGCCTGGCCGGGCGCGTTGACCAACTGGTGCCAGAACTGCGTGCGGCGTTCCGCGTTGCCGTAGGCGCCTTCCTTCTCGACCCACATGGCTGCGGGCAGGATCAGGTCGGCGGAGATGGTCGTGACCGTCGGATAGGCATCCGACACCACGATGAAATTCTCCGGGTTGCGATACCCCGGCAGCCCTTCGTTCATCAGGTTGGCGGCCGCCTGCATATTGTTATTGACCATCACCCAGTAGGCGTTGATCTTGCCGTCCTTGAGCATGCGGTTCTGCAGCACGGCATGCGCCCCCACCTTGCTGGGGATGGTGCCGTCGGGCAGCTGCCACAGTTCTTCGGCGTGGGCGCGGTGCTTGGGGTTCGTCACCACCAGGTCCGCCGGCAGCCGGTGCGAGAACGTACCCACTTCGCGCGCGGTGCCACAGGCGGACGGCTGGCCCGTCAGCGAGAACGGGCTGTTGCCCGGCGTGGAGATCTTGCCCGTCAGCAGGTGGATGTTGTAGACCATATTGTTGGCCCACACCCCGCGCGTGTGCTGGTTGAAGCCCATGGTCCAGAACGAGGTGACGCGCACCTTCGGGTCGGCATAGAGCTCGGCCAGATCCTGCAGCTGCTTCTTGGGCACGCCGCTCAACTTGGACGTGTAATCCAGGTCGTACTTGGAGACGAACTTGGCGAATTCGTCGTAGGTAATGGGGCGGGATCCGCCGGCCTTGTCGGCGTTCTTGGCGGCCTTTTGCAGGGGATGGTCGGGGCGCAGCCCGTAGCCGATGTCCGCGTTGCCTTCGTGGAACACCGTGTGCTTGTCCACGAAATCCCGGTTTACCCGCTTGGTCTCGATGATGTAGTTGGCGATGTAGTTCAGGATCGCCAGGTCGGTCTGCGGGGTGAAGGTCAGGGTCAGGTCGGCCAGTTCGTACGAACGGTGCTCGAACGTGGAAAGCACGGCCACCTTGGTCTTGGGCGCCGACAGGCGGCGGTCGGTGACGCGGGTCCACAGGATCGGGTGCATCTCCGCCATGTTGGAGCCCCACAGCACGAAGGCATCGGCGTTTTCGATGTCGTCGTAGCAGCCCATGGGTTCGTCGGCGCCGAAGGTGCGCATGAAGCCCACTGCGGCCGAAGCCATGCAGTGGCGCGCGTTCGGGTCCAGGTTGTTGGACCGGAAGCCTGCCTTCATCAGCTTGAGCGCGGCGTAGCCTTCCCAGACCGTCCATTGCCCGGAGCCGAACATGCCCACGGCTTCGGGGCCCTTGTCCTTGAGCACCCGTTTGAACTGCTCGGCCATGACGTCGAAGGCCTGGTCCCAGGACACCGGCGCGAACTCGCCGTCCTTGGCGTACTTGCCGTCCTTCATGCGCAGCAGCGGCGTGGTCAGCCGGTCGTTGCCGTACATGATCTTGGACAGGAAGTAGCCCTTGACGCAGTTCAGCCCCTTGTTCACTTCGGCGTTGAAATCGCCGTGCGTCGCCACGACCTGGTTGTCCTTCACCGCGACGTTCACGCCGCAGCCGGTCCCGCAGAACCTACAGGGCGCCTTGGACCACTTGAGCTTGGCGGCCTCGGATTCGGTGACGATGTTCTGCGTATAGCCGACGATGGGAATGCCGGCCACGGTGGCGGCCGCGGCCGCGGCGGATTGCTTGATGAAGTCTCTACGAGCCATTGCCATCGTCAATCTCCTCGTTCATCGCGTCCAGCGTGTCGGCGTGCTGGTAGACCAGCGCCGACGCCAGCACGCCATCCAGGCGCTGGATCTCCGAGATCCGGGCCATCATGTCGTCGGTGGAGGATGCTTCCAGGGTGACCACCAGTTTCCCGGTGTCGGAAGCGCCATGGATTTCGGCGCCGGCGATGGCGAGGATCGCCTCGCGGACGCCGGACAGGCGGCGCGGCGCAGCGTGCACCACCAGGCTGGCGATGTGCAGCTCCGGCGGCGCCGCAGGCGGCGCGGAATGGGGAAGGGCTGGCATGGGAGGGGTTCCGCTGCGTCGCGTCAGCTGCCGGGGGGGCCGGCGAGCATCTGATAGAACC
Organism: Achromobacter agilis; assembly: GCF_900496965.1. Lineage (GTDB taxonomy): Bacteria > Pseudomonadota > Gammaproteobacteria > Burkholderiales > Burkholderiaceae_B > Achromobacter > Achromobacter agilis. The sequence goes on along the minus strand of NZ_UFQB01000022.1, from coordinate 96,085 downwards.
AGACGAGGAAACCGTAGCCCGCCACGATGATGACCGACAGGACGGGTGCCATGACTGCCGTCAGGAACAGGAAACTCCGGAGTTCCTGCGGCTTTGTATAGCCATCAGACTCGTTTTGCACACACCACCTCGCTACGACGTTGGGGCATTGCGTTTAACGTGCGGATGTCGAGATTTTTAGCAGATGGCCTTGAGCGGCGTCAATGTTGCGGCACGGCAAACCGCGCCAGGCGCTGCGCGATGCGCAACGGCACGAAACGGCGGCAAAAAAAGGCCGGCGGATTCCGAAGATCCGCCGGCCGCTGCAAGGATCGCGCGCGGGGGATCCTAACGGACCGCCCCGTAGATCCGGCGGGCGTCGGCCGCCGTGGCCAGCGGCCGGCCCAGGGCCTGTGCGCCTTGCGCCGCCTGCAGCACCAGCGCCGAGTTGCCGGGCGCGAGGCTGCCGTCGCGCAGCTTCAGGTTGTTCTCGAAGCCGACGCGCATGTGGCCGCCGAACGCCGCCGCGGTGGTGACGCAGGCGTTCTCCTCCGGGCCGAAGGCGCAGACGGCCCAGGGCAGCGACTGGTCGTACGCGGCCAGGAAGGGCAGCAGGTCGTAGGCGGACGAGGTCTGGCCCGCGCTGTAACGGCCCAGCACGAACAGCACCGACCAGGCGCCGGGCGGCACCAGCCCGCGCTGCCGCAGCGACAGCCAGCGCTGCACGTCGGCTTCGTCGTACAGGATGATCTGCGTCATGATCCGGCGCTCGGCGATCCAGGCCAGGAAGGCCGCCAGCTCCGTCTCCGGAATATCCGGAACCGCGATCTCGCGCAGCCCGATGGAAACTGCCTCGGGCCGCAGCTCGCGCACCAGGGCGATCTGCTCGGCCGCCTTGTAGACGCCGGCGGCTTCGCTCGTCACCTGCACCAGCAATTCGTCGCCCACGGCACGCTGCACGGCGGCCAGGGCGTCGCGGTAGGCCTGCGCGTCCAGCAGATGGCTGCCGTCGGGCTTGCGCACGTGCATGTGCATCATGGCGGCGCCCGAGTCCAGGCAGGCCCGGGCCTCGCGCGCCAGGGCGTCGGCGGTCAGCGGCACGGCCGGATGATCGGCGGCCTTCTTGTAGGCGCCGTTGGGCGCCACCGTGACGATGACGGGCGAATCGGCCAGCGCGGCGCGGGCGAGGGGAGCGGCGCCCACCGGACTGTCTGCGTGCTTTGCGCTCCGGTATTGCGGGCTCATGGCTGGATCTCCGGCAATTCGGGAGCGATCAGGTCCAGGCCGGCGCGCAGCAGCCGGTCATAGCGCGCGCGCTCGGCCGCGATGGTCTCGGGCGTCCAGGCATAGAAGCCTTCGCCGGCCTTCATCCCGTGGCGGCCGTCCTGCGCGCGCTCGGTCAGGCAGCGGGCTGGATGGTCGGCGTTGCAGAAGGTGGGATACATGGTCGCGCCGGCGGCGGCGTGCACGTCGATGCCCGCGTGGTCGCGCTGCATGACGGGGCCGGCCGCCAGGAAGCGGAAGCCGAAACCGAAGCGAACGGCCGCGTCCACGTCCTCCGGCGACGCGATGCCGCGGTCGATCAGGTCGAAGGCCTCGCGCGACAGCGCATGCTGCAGCCGGTTGGCCAGAAAGCCGGGCAGGTCCTGGCCCACCCTTACCGGCACGCTGCCGCAGCGCCGCATGAAGGCGATGAGCGTGTCCGCGCAGGCGGAGTCGCTGGCCTCGCCCAGCACCACCTCGACCAGCGGCACCAGGTGCGCGGGCATGAAGAAATGCAGGCCCAGCATGCGGCCGCGGGTGGCCAGGCCCTGGCTGATCGCGCTGATCGGAAAGCTGGAACTGTTGCTGGCCAGGATGGCGTCCGGCCGGGCGCGCCGTTCCAGGTCGGCGAACAAGGCCTGCTTGATGTCCAGGCGCTCCGGGATGCACTCGATGACCAGGTCCACGGTGGACCAGTCCACGTCGTCCAGGTCCGGCGCCGTGGCGAGCAGGGCGGCGTTCTCCTTGCGGCCGATGGTGTCCAGGTTTTCCGCGACGCGGGCGGGCAGGCCCGCCGCGCGCTGGGCGTTCGACTCGATCACCGTCGTCCGGCAGGACGCGCGGGTCAAGACCACGGCGACGTCGGCGCCCATCGTGCCGCCGCCCACCACCACCGCGTGCGCCGCGCCCGGATTGGGCAGCGCTTTCGCGTCCGTCTGCATGGTTTGCTCCTTGTCTGAAACTACGCTGGGGCCGAGTGTAGAGAAGCCCGTTTGATTGATGAATCAGATTTTTTGGATAGAATGATCGTTAAATCGGATCAATGAAGATGGCGAGCCCCATGCAGATCAACCTTTCGATGCGCGATATCGACACGACGCTGGTCCTGGGCCGCACGCTCAACTTCCGCCAGGCGGCCGCGCAGCTGCACTTGTCGCAATCGGCCCTGTCCACGCAGGTACAGCGCATCGAAGACGCCCTGGGCGTGCGCCTCTTCGACCGCACCACGCGCACCGTCCGGCTCACCGCGGCAGGAGAAGTCTTCATGCAGCAGGCCGCCAATCTGCAGGTGGCGTTCCGCGATGCCGTGGCGGCCGTCAGCGGCATCGTCAACGCGGAGCAGGGGCAGGTCTCGGTGGCCGCCTTGCCTTCGGTGGCCGCGCGGTTGCTGCCGCGCGTGCTCATGGCGTACCGGCAGGCCCATCCCCTGGTGGCCCTGAAGGTGCGCGATACCCTGTCGGGGCCGGCCTTCGATTTGGTGCGCGCGGGCGAGGTGGACTTCGCGCTCACGGCCGCCGACCCCCAGCACGCCGACCTGCACTATGTGCCGCTGATGTCCGACAGCTTCCTGTTGCTGATCCCCGAGGCCCATCCGCTGGCCCGCGCCCGCGGACCGCTGCGCTGGGCCGACACGGCCGACGCCGCGCACGTGTCCATGGTGCAGCCCAGCAGCGTGCGGCAATACACCGAATGGGCCTTCCTGCAGAACCGCATCCGCTTCGCGCCCGCATTCGAAGCCGAACACCTGACCACCATCGTCGCCATGGTCGAATGCGGATTCGGCGTCGCCGCGCTGCCGGAAATCGCCGCGGGCGCCGTGGCGCAGAACGGCATCGTGCAGCGCCCGCTCATCGGCCCCGTGGCTGAACGTTCCATCGGACTGGTCACGGCCCGCAACCGCAGCCTGTCGCCCGCCGCCGCGGCGCTGGTGCAGGCCTTGAAGGACTACCTGGCCGCTCAGCCGCGCTAGGCCTGCAGGCGCGCGCTATCAAACATGTTGTGAACAGGGGCGGTTCCGGATTCGGCCGCTACTGAAGGGCTGCGCGCGCCCCAAGGGTTTGTCTGTATGGCGCCGCGCCGTGCCGCCGTGTTTTAGTGTGCCCCTCGGTGATACAACTGTATTTTATTCTCGTATTTAAGAAACGTTTGTTTGGTTGCGTGGGCCTTGCAGGTCCATAGGGCTGCGGACATTTCGCGAAACCACTCGACGGCTTCCCGGCCGTCCCGGGGCAGCAATTTTTGAGCATGACAGGAGAGATTGGTGAAGCCTCTTAGTATTGGCCGTTTAGCTGCATTGGCAATGCTTGCCGGATCGCTGTTCGTCACCGCGTCGGCGGCCGAGACAGTGTTGACCGTTGTTCCCCCCGCTCCCCTGCGCGTGCTCGATCCGATCCTCAGCACAGCGCAAATCGTGCGCACGCACGGTTTCATGGTGTTCGACACATTGCTTGGCATGGATGCCAAGTTTCATCCCCAGCCTCAAATGGCGGACTACGCCGTCTCCGACGATCGGATGGTCTATACGCTGAAGCTGCGGGATGGCTTGCTGTGGCATGATGGCACCCCAGTCACCGCCGAGGACTGCGTGGCATCGTTGAAGCGCTGGGGAGCCAACGACGGCGCCGGCCGGGTGATGATGGAACACGTTGCCTCCATCAAGGCGACTTCCGACAAGGAACTGGTCATCACCTTGTCGAAGCCGTTCGGGCACGTGCTGGAATTGCTGGCGAAGCCGTCCCCGGTTCCGGCATTCATGATGCCTAAGCGCCTGGCGGAAACGCCTGCCGGGCAGCAGATACCCGAAATGATCGGGTCGGGGCCCTTCAAGTTCCTGCCCAAACAGTTCCGCGCCGGCGACCAGGCCGTATATGCCAAGAACACGGCTTACGTGCCACGCGCGGAGCCGTCGAGCTGGACGGCTGGCGGCAAGGTGGTCAATGTCGATAAGGTGGTCATGAAGAGCATGCCCGATATGCAGACCACGCTCAACGCCCTGCAGGCCGGGGACGTCGACTTCGTGGAACAGGTGACCATTGACCTGCTGCCTCTGCTTGAAGGCAACCCGGACATAAAGATCGGAACCCTGGTAACGCTGGGCTCGCAGATCACGGGGCAATTCAATCACCGCCTGCCTCCGTTCAACAATCCCAAAGTCAGACGCGCGGCCGTACTGGCGCTCGATCAGAAGCAGTTCCTGCAGACCGCCATCGGCGACGCCAACTACTACCAGACGTGCCCGTCCGTTTACGGGTGCTCGGTTCCGATGGCCTCCGAGGCGGGAGCCGAGTATTTGGCGGGCACTCCGGAAGAACGCATGGCCAAGGCGAAGGCTGCTTTGAAGGAGTCCGGCTATGACGGCACGCCCGTCATGATCATGCAGCCCAGCGACTACGCCATTCTGAGCACGCAGCCGATCGTGGCGGCCGAGCGGCTGCGCGAGGCCGGCTTCAAGGTCAATGTGGTGCCGATGGATTGGGGCGCGCTGCAGGCGCGCAAGGACTCCTGGGCCCCCGTGGCGGAGGGCGGCTGGAACATGTTCTTCACGGCGTGGGGCGTCTCCGGTATCTGGAATCCCCTGGTCAATCCGTTGATCGACGGTTCCGGCAAGGACAAGGTGTGGGCGGGCTGGCGCACCAGTCCGCAGGTCGAGGCGCTGCGAGCAAAGTACCTTGTGGCGCTGGACCTGGAAAGCCAGAAGCAGATTGCCAAGGAGATCCAGCAAATCGCCTGGGATGAAGGGTTCTACTTCAACGGCGGCGAATACCGTTCGGTCAGCGCCTGGCGCAGCAACATACAGGGCACCAATGAAGGGCCGCTGAGCCTGTTCTGGAACATCCGCAAGTAATCCCGGCCGGAGGCGCCGCGCATCGCGGCGCCTCTGCGGATGAGCCGATGGAGTAAATCATGATTTCCTATTTTCTACGGCGCGTGCTGGCATCCTTGCCAGTTATGCTCTTTGTGGCCGTATTCGTATTTCTGCTCTTGCGCCTGGCGCCCGGGGATCCTGCGCAAATGATCCTGGGCGATCAGGCAACGCCGGAACAGATCGCCGCGATCAGGGAGCATCTCGGGCTGAACGACACATTGTCTCGGCAATTCATTCATTGGATTTCCAGCGTCCTCAGCGGCGACTTTGGCACTTCGCTGATCTCGGACCGGCCTGTCATCGAAATGATCGGCCAACGGCTGGAGCCGACGCTCGCGTTGGCGCTGGTGGCGATTGCATTGACCGTGCTGATTTCCGTCCCTCTCGGCGTGCTGGCCGCATGGCAACACGGAAAGCTCGTGGATCGGGCGGTCATGGTGTTCTCTGTCGTGTGCTTTTCGGTGCCGATCTTTGTGATCGGCTACATCTTGATTGGTACCTTTGCCGTCCGGATGAACTGGTTTCCCGTGCAGGGCTATCGTCCGATTTCGGCGGGCTTCGGGCAATTTGCGCACCGTGTCATCCTGCCCGCGCTGGCATTGGCGTCGATCTATATCGCTCTGGTGGCCCGCATGACCCGCGCCTCGATGCTCGAAGTACTGCGCGAGGACTACGTGCGGACCGCGCGCGCAAAAGGCCTCGCCGAATACACCGTCTTGTTTCGTCACGCATTGCGCAATGCGGCGATTCCGATCCTGACCGTGATCGGAACCGGATTTGCCATGATGGTTTCCGGCGTGGTGGTGACCGAGACCGTATTCAATGTGCCTGGTTTGGGAAGACTGGTCGTCGATGCCGTGCTGGCGCGCGACTACCCGCTGATCCAGGCGATCATTCTTTTGACTGCCGGGACGTATGTCGTCATCAATCTGTTGGTCGACCTGTCTTACGCGATCACCGATCCAAGGATTCGATACCAATGAGCGCGCTTGCTACTACGGCCCCCTCGCGAGGGGGAATCAGGCACAGATTGCTGGAAAACCCGCCCCATTGGACCACCGTGCTGGCGCTGATTGTCCTGGCGCTGATTGTGATCATGGCGTTCTCCGCGCCCTGGCTGGCTAATTTCGAGCCGACCAAGATCAACCCGGCTCAACGATTGAAGCCGGCGTCGGATATCTGGTGGCTGGGTACGGATGCGTTCGGAAGAGACCTGTACTCGCGTGTGGTCTACGGCGCCCAGGTGTCGTTGCTCGTGGGCGCGGGGGTGACCGTCGGCTCGATAGCCGTGGCGCTTCCGCTGGGGCTATTGGCCGGTTGGTTCCGTTCGGTAGACACGATATTGATGCGGATGATGGACGGCTTGATGGCCATCCCCGGGATTCTGCTGGCGATCGCCGTGGTTGCCTTGATCAAGGGCGGGATCGTGACGGTGATCGTGGCGATCATGCTGCCCGAGATTCCCCAGGTGGTCCGGCTTGTCCGGTCGCGCGTGCTCGCCGCTCGCGCGGAAACCTATGTCGATGCAGCCATCCTGCTCGGGACGCCCAACCTCAAACTGATACGCCGCCACCTGCTGCCTTCCACCATTGCGCCGCTGGTCGTGCAGGGCACCTATATCTATGCGTCGGCAATTCTGACCGAGGCGGCACTGTCCTTCCTGGGCGTCGGGATCAGTTCGGAAATTCCGACGTGGGGCAACATCATGGCGGAAGGCCGGGTCTATTTCTCAATGAAGCCCTGGCTGGTCTATTGGCCCGCGGTGGTGCTCTCGTTGTGCATTCTCTCGATTAATCTTCTGGGTGACGCCTTGCGCGATCGCCTGGATCCGAAGATGAAGGGCCGCGCGTGATGGCGACGAACACTGATGTATCTCCTGTTCTGTCCGTGCGCGATCTGCGAGTACAGACCTGCGGCAGGAAGCCGACGGAAATCCTCAAGGGAATCTCGTTCGATATCTACCCGGGCGAGACGGTGTGCCTGGTTGGTGAAAGCGGTTCGGGAAAATCGGTGACTTCGCTTGTCACCATGGACCTTCTGCCCAAGGATGAGTTGGAAGTAACGGGCGGAAGCGTGTTGCTCAACGGCGAAAACATACTCACCGCCTCGGGCAAGCGCACCCGTGCGCTGCGCGCCTCGACAATGGCGATGATATTCCAGGAGCCGATGACTGCGCTCAATCCGGTGCTGCCGATCGGCCTGCAAATGGACGAGGTGTATTGCGCGCATACAAAAATGAGGCCGGCCGAGCGCAAGGCCGCGGCGCTGGCGGCATTCGCGTCCGTTCAATTGCCGGATCCCGAACGACTTTATGCAAGCTATCCCCACCAATTGTCCGGAGGGCAGCGCCAGCGAGTCATGATCGCCATGGCCTTGGCGCTCCGGCCGAAGCTGCTGATCGCAGACGAACCGACTACTGCGCTGGATGTCACGACTCAGAAGCAGATCCTGAGCTTGATCCGGAAGCTGCAGGCTGAGCAAGGCACGGCCGTGCTCTTCATTACGCACGATATGGGCGTGGTGGTGGACATTGCGGATCGGGTCTGCGTCATGCGTCGAGGTAGCCTCGAAGAATCCGGTCCCGTGCTGGATGTCCTGTCCCGGCCACAGAAGGACTACACGAAAGACCTGCTGCATGCCGTTCCCTCGCTATCTCCCAGGGCGGCGCGGCGCGCGGGAGACCGCAAGCCCGTGCTGGAGGTCAAAGGCCTGCACAAGCGCTTCGAAATGCGTTCGGCGTTGTCGAAGCTGCTGGGCCGGCCAGGACACAACGTGCATGCCGTGCGCGATGTCCAGTTCGAGCTCTTGCGCGGGCGCACGCTGGGCATCGTCGGAGAAAGCGGTTCCGGAAAATCCACCGTGGCACGCTGCGTACTGCGCCTGGAGGATCCTTCCGATGGTCATATCGTGGTCAATGGCCAAGACATTGCACGCCTGCGCCACAACCGGGAATTGGCCAAGGCGCGTATGTCGGTGCAAATGGTGTTTCAGGATCCGAACCGCTCGCTCAATCCGCGCCTGCGCATCGTCGAGAGCATGATCGAAGGGCCTCTGAACACTGGAGAAGCCCGTGAAAGCGCCGTTGCGCGAGCGGGCGAACTGCTGGAGACGGTCGGGCTGCCACGAAACAGCCTGGACCGGTTCCCTCACCAGTTCTCCGGCGGACAGCGGCAGCGCATCGCAATTGCCCGGGCCTTGATGATGAACCCCGATGTGATTGTGGCCGACGAGGCCGTGTCGGCGCTGGATGTGTCCATTCAGGCTCAGGTTCTCGAATTGCTGGCCGACATCCAAAGCCGGAGAAACCTGGCCCTATTGTTCATTACTCACGATCTGAGGGTCGCCGCGCAGATATGCGACGAAATAATGGTCATGCAGCGAGGCCAGGTCGTGGAATACGGAGCTGCTTCGGATATTTTTCGTACGCCCCGCGAACAGTACACGCGTGACTTGATCAATGCCGCGCCAGGACGCGATTGGGATTTCCAGCGCGGCCAGCGGTTCGTGGAGGAGTCATCATGATCAGGGCTGCGCTGGTGCAGTTTGAACCCCGGGCGCTGGATCCAGCCAGGAATTTCCAGCGCATGGCGGATGCGATCGACGCGGAAGGGAAAGACGCCGATTTGATTGTCTTTCCCGAACTTTCGAATACGGGATACGTTGAGCCCGTCGCGGCGGGGGGCGCCATCGAGGCCAAAGTCCCCGATTTCGGCCTCGCGTTGTGGGAAGCGTGCGCCGAACTGGGTGGCGAGGAAATACGAAACCTGTCGGAACTCGCCGCGAAGCATCGTGCTTACCTGGTGTTGGGGCTCGGGCTGCGCGATCCGCAGATGCGGGGCGTGATGCGCAATGCGTCCGTGCTGATCGGGCCGCAAGGCATCGAGGGGGCTTACGTCAAGGTCCATCAATGGCACAACGAGAAGCTGTACTTCAAGAAGGGCGACCAGATCGGAACCTGGCCGGGCCCCGGATGCCGATTGGGGATGCAAATCTGCTATGACATCCGCTTTCCGGAGATAACCCGAATCCTCGCGCTGCAAGGGGCAGATGTCGTTACCAACATATGGGCGTCGTCCGGGGTGGGCGGCGTACCGGTAGCCGACGAAGGCCTGTTCATACACCGAGCCTACACGCGGGCCACTGAAAACGGCGTGTTCTTCCTCAGTTGCAATCGCGCGGGAGTGCAGGCTGGACATCGCTTTTTCGGCCGTTCTTGCGCCGTCGCGCCCAATGGGCGGGTAATCGGCGCGCTGGAGCACGACAGGGAAGACGTGCTTCGCGTGGATATCGACCTGCAGGAGGTCGCGCGATACCGGGCGTTCACTGGAATATGGACGGACCGGGATCCCGAGCTCTACGCGCGCTATCTCACCGCGAGCCGTTGATCGGCAGCGGTGGCAATTCGTGATCGATTTATATCCCAGGATTAAGGAATCCAAGGCATGAACACGCATAATGCAGCCAAGCAATACCGTATCGCCATTGCCGGGTTTTTACAGGAGTCGGTTACCTTCATCGACGAACTCACCACGCTCGCGCAATGCAAGGCCGTAGAGATCGCGGCTTCAGGGCTGGTCGAGACGCTGCGGGGAGCCAATACCGGCCTAGGCGGGATCATCGACGTTTGCGAGCGTGAGAATGCAGAAATCGTGCCCTTTTTCGCGGTTAACGGCGGCGCCGCAGGTCCGATAAGCGACGAGGTCTATGATCATTACGTCGACAGCCTGATCGAGGGCCTGAAACAGGCTGGGCCGCTCGATGGCGTGCTTCTGGACCTTCACGGCGCAATGGTCACGCCGACGCGGCTGGATGCGGATTGCGAAACGCTTGAACGCGTTCGGGCGGTCGTCGGGCCTGACGTGCCCGTCATGGTCGCGCTCGATTACCACGCCAATCTGGATGCCGATACGATTGCCCAGGCTTCGGCGGTATTCGGATACCATTTTTCCCCCCATACCGATATGGGGCAGACCGGCAAACGCGCGGCCGAGTGCTTGTTCCGGACATTGCGCGGCGAGATCGATCCGGTGATGGTTCTGATCAAGCCCGGTGTCATGGTTCCAAGCATCTTCAGCGCTACCGGGCTGGAGCCGCTTAAATCCATCGTGCTGGAGTCGATTCGCCAGGCGGAGAATTCCGACAGCTACCTGGATATCTCGGTCTTCGCGGGCTTCTCCTATGCCGACGTACCAAACTGTGGCTTTTCCGTCGTGGTGGTGACCGACCGCGATGAAGCCCGGGCTTTGGCTATTGCGGAGGATTTCTCGGCGCAGATTCTGAAAAACCGCGAGGCGCTCAGTCATCGCGAATTGGTTTATTCCATCGAGAATGGCATCAACAGGGCCAGAGAGCTGGTCGCTTCGGGACGTCGTCCTGTCGTCCTGCTCGAACACGCCGATCGGATGCACGACTCCACGTATGTCCTGCGCGCCGTGCTGGACCAAGAATTGCCGAAGGTGGCAGTGCCATATCTCTGGGATCCAGCCGCAGTGGCCGAAGCCATGAAGGCGGGGGTGGGGGCGGATGTGAAATTGCAGGTGGGCAGCCACAGCAACGAGCGCGCAGGAGGCCCGGTCACCCTGTCTGGGAAAGTCGTGCAAGCAGGGAGGGTCACGTATCGGGCGACTGGGCCATATTCCACGGGGCGGGTCGTCGAACTGGGAAATACGGTGGTTATCGACACGGGCAAAGCAATGGTGTCCCTCACGTCCTTGCCTAGCACTGCGGTGGACGATGATTGCCTGACGCAGTTTGGCCGGTCCTTGAACGAGTTCGATTATGTTGTCTTACGCTCGAAGACCCATTTTCGCGCATATTTTGAGCCGGTGTCGGCGGACATCCTCATCGTAGACACCCCGGATTGGGGGCCGGCCGACCTGACGCTGTTGCCCTATCGGCGGGTGCCGCTCGATACAACTTATCCGTTCAACGCGCCGCCCGAGAGTGGTTCGGCAGGCTGACGAGCGAATGTTCGCGGGCAGGGCCATGCGGAAACAGGCGGCGGTTGGCTGACGTCAGGGTGTGCAACAATTTCCTCGCTGTCCAACAACCATTACCGTGCTACCAGCCAAAACCATGCAGACGACGGAATCCGCCACGCCACCTGAAAGCCTCGACGAACTGCTGACCCATCTGCGAAAGAACTTTGCCAGTTACAGTTCGCAGTTTCAGGCCGGGGTCCGGTATCTCCTCGACCATCCGCGCGAGATCCCGCTCTTGTCCATGCGCAAGATTGCGGCAGGGGCCGGGGTCAAGCCTGCCACCCTGGTGCGCCTGGCCCAGTTCCTCGGTTTCGACGGATGGCAGAGCCTGCGCGAGCTCTTCGTCGAATCGGTGCGTGGCGGCCCGCAGCCCTACACAAAGCGCGCCAAGGCGCTCATACGCGTCAGCGGTTCGCGAAAGATGCTTTCCGAGATGCTTGAAGTGCAGCATCGCAATCTGGACGTAACAGGCGGAAATAATGGGGATTCCATCTCCGTCGCGGTTGATTTGATCAGCTCGGCGGCCAATGTTTACGTCGCGGGCTTCCGGTCGTGCTTTCCCGTCGCCTTCTCGTTCCATTATGTGTATCGCCTGTTCCGTCCAACGGTGCATCTGATACGGGGAGAGGCTGGCACTCTCGAGATGGACTTGCGCTCATTGACGAAAAAAGATGCGGTCGTCGTGGTGAGCTTTGCGCCGTACTCGATGGAGATCCTGCGCGTGGCGGATGCCGCCCATGAGGCGGGTTGCCGGGTGGTGGCTCTGACCGACAGCACGGTGGCGCCTATTGCACTGCGTGCCGATTGCACGCTTCTTTTCCCCGTGGACAGCCCATCGTTCTTTCCTTCCATCACGGCTGCCGTCGCGCTTTCCGAGGCATTGGTAGAACAGCTGCTGGCAAAGAAGGGCAAGGGCGCCATCAAGGCCCTTGAGCAGAGTGAAGACCAGTTGCATCAGACAGGCGCCTATATCCCGCCGCAACGGCATGGGAGTTCCGAAGCCTGATTCGGGCGATGGCCGCCGGCATGACTGCGTCGGCACGGAAGGCAGATTCGACAAAGAGCGAGACGATCCTGGCAGGGATATGGGTGTGCGTGCGCCCGTATGCCCGCCGGATTTCGATTTAAAAAGATTCGAATGTTTCTTGTGAGAATTTAATGATTCATTTGTTGCGTTGGGGTGCCAGCGTGCCTATACTCGTTTCATTCGTGCGGTAGCGCCGCGAGCGTACAAAGGCGCCGCGGCCGCCGCTCATTTAGGCCTATCCGGCCCCACCCGTTGCCGGTCCAGGAGCCCCAGATGTCACATGTTTTTCATCGCAATCCAAAAATTGACCTGCCCACCGCGGTGGCCGGTCAAGGCATGGAACTGATAGACAGCAACGGCAAGCGCTACATTGATGCTTCCGGCGGCGCCGCGGTTTCGAGCCTGGGGCATGGGCACCCCCGGGTGATCAGGGCGATCCAGGAACAGGTAGGGCAGCTGGCCTACGCGCACACTTCTTTTTTTACGACGCAGACGTCGGAGGATCTGGCGAGCTTGCTTGCCGCCGCTGCGCCTGGCGACCTGAATCATGTGTATTTCGTCTCGGGCGGCTCCGAGGCGGTCGAGGCTGCACTGAAGCTGGCGCGGCAGTACTTTGTCGAAATTGGACAGCCCCAGCGCAGGCATATGATTGCGCGTCGGCAGAGCTACCACGGCAATACGCTGGGCGCATTGGCGATCGGCGGCAACGCCTGGCGCCGGGAACCTTTCCTGCCGTTGCTGGTGCCGGCACATCATGTGTCGCCGTGTTTTGCGTATCGCGAGCGCCTGGATGGAGAAACGGACGCGGCCTACGCTCAGCGTCTCGCGGACGAGTTGGAAGCAAAGGTCGTGGAACTGGGGCCGGACACCGTTGCGGCCTTCGTCGCGGAGACCGTGGTGGGGGCAACCGCAGGCGCGGTCCCGCCGGTCGCGGATTACTTCAAGAGGATCCGAGCCGTTTGCGACAAGTATGGCGTCCTGCTGATTCTGGACGAGGTGATGTCGGGAATGGGACGCACCGGCTATTTGTTCGCTTGCGAGGAAGATGGTGTAGTGCCTGACCTCGTCACGATCGCCAAGGGGCTGGGCGGAGGCTACCAGCCCATAGGCGCCACATTGTGCACCGACCGTATTTATGACGCGATTGTGGGCGGCAGCGGCTTCTTTCAACATGGGCATACCTATATCGGCCACGCAACGGCTTGCGCCGCGGCCTTGGCTGTACAGCGCACGATCGTCGAAGACGGCCTGCTGGAAAACGTGCGCGCTCGAGGAGAGCAGCTGCGCAATGAATTGCATGCGGCTCTACGGGATCATCCCAACGTTGGCGATATACGCGGACGAGGCCTGTTCGTTGGCGTGGAGCTGGTCGCGGAACGCGCCACCAAGGAGACGCTGGATCCTGCGCGAAAAACGCATGCGAAGTTCAAGGCGCAGGCAAAGGACAACGGCCTGTTGGTGTACCCGATGGGCGGGACCGTCGATGGCGTGCGGGGCGATCACGTCCTGATAGCGCCGCCGTTCATTGCGAGCGAGGCGGACATCGGCCATATCGTCGACCGATTCGTGCAAACTATGAGCGACGTGCTGCCACGGTAGGCGCTTGTCTGCAGACCTCTCTGCTACGATGATTCGGCTGCCAGGGCTCCCAACAAAGGAGTGCTTCGTGACCAGTCGCCGAAAAATCGAAATCTACCGGTACGACCCCGACAAGGACGCCGCTCCATACATGCAGGCATTCGAGGTCGACGTCGCCCCGGGCGACAAGATGCTGCTCGATCTGCTCGTGCACCTCAAGGGCATCGATGACTCCATCGGTTTTCGCCGTTCCTGCCGCGAGGGAGTCTGCGGCTCGGATGCGATGAACATCAACGGCAGGAACGGGCTGGCGTGCGTTACGAATCTGAACGAGCTGCCCGGGCGGATTGTCTTGAGGCCTCTTCCCGGCCTGCCCGTCATCCGCGACCTGATCGTCGATATGTCGGAGTTCTTCACGCAGTACCAGTCCATCAAGCCCTATCTCATCAATAGCGATCCGCCGCCCGAGCGCGAGCGCTTGCAGTCCCCCGAGCAGCGCGAGGAGCTCAATGGCTTGTACGAATGCATTCTGTGCGCGTGCTGTTCCACTGCCTGTCCTTCGTTCTGGTGGAATCCGGACAAATACGTGGGGCCGGCGGGCCTGTTGCAGGCCTACCGCTTCCTCGTCGATTCCCGTGATCAGGCCACCTCGGAACGCCTGGACAATCTGAACGACCCGTATCGTCTTTACCGCTGCCACACGATCATGAACTGCACCGATATCTGCCCGAAAGGGCTGGACCCGTCCGGGGCCATCGGCAGGATCCGCGCGATGATGGCGCGGCGGATGATCTAGCCGCAGGAGGCGCCCTCGTCGCCGGCGTCCCTGGGGCGCCAGGCGCCCGGAGGATTGTGCACCAGGGTCAGGAGCACGACGGCCGGCACATGTGCATGAAGGCTGTGGGGTTCTTCGCCCTGCAGCATGACGAGCTGCCCTTCGGCGAGGGTGCATTGGCGTTCCGGGGTTTCGACATCGACACGTCCGGCGAGGCACTGGAGCGTGAGCACGCCCGGCACGTGATGCGAGGGCATTCGGTGCCCGGCGGGCAAGACCAGCCGGATCAGCTGCAACTCGGTTGTGCGCAGCAGGCTGATGCTGACGGGCGGTTCCGGTTCCAAGGACGGCTGTGGCTGTCGATGAAACAGGTCGATGACTTCCAAGGGACTCGCATGTTTCAGCGCCATGGGCGACTCCGGTGTCGAGAACGGGAACGATGAAATTGTACCGGGCGGGCCTCGGTTCGCCGGCAACTGCGCCAAGGAACTCAGCCGTCCGTCGATACGGTGAGCGTCTCCCAAGCGTGGCGCTCGTCTTCCAATGCGGCCTGGTTGGCGCGTACAAGAGCCAATGCATCGCTGCCGAGCAATAGATGCGCCGGCGCGCGATCCGCCGCGATCAGGGCAAGCATCGCGCGCGCCGCCTTCACGGGATCGCCGAGTTGCTTGCCGCTCTTTTCTTCCCGCGCCCGCCGGACGGGGTCGAAGGTGGCGTTGTAGTCCGGGATCGAGCGAGGAGTCCGCGTCATCGAGCGTCCCGCCCAGTCCGTGCGGAAAGAGCCCGGCGCCACGGCGGTTACGGAGATGCCGAAGGGGGCGACTTCCTTGCCCAGGCTCTCCGAAATCCCTTCCAGCGCGAATTTGCTACCGCAGTAATAGGCAATCCCGGGCATCGTGATGAGCCCACCCATCGACGTGATATTGAGGATGCGGCCGCGCCGACGCGTGCGCATGAAGGGCAGGGCGGCCTTTATCATGGCGACGGCACCAAACACATTCACATCGAACTGCCGGCGCATCTCGGATAGCGGCGATTCCTCCAGCACGCCTTCGTGCCCGTAGCCCGCATTGTTGACCAGGACGTCGATGGGGCCGATGTTCGCCTCGATCTCCGCGACCACGCCGTCAATGCGGTCGAAGTCGGTAACGTCCAGTATGCGTCCAAAAGCGGACGATGCCGAAAGGGACTCGAAATCTCGCTTGGCCTGTGCGCTTCTTACCGTTCCCGCCACCTTGTGGCCCGCGGCTAGCGCTTCCTCGGCCAGCGCCCGGCCGAACCCGCTGCTGACGCCCGTGATGAGCAGAATCTTGCTGGAAGCCATGCTTGCTTCTCCAAAACGTTGTGTGGAGAATGCAGGTTAGTCTGACAAAACAAGGCGTATAAGCTG
This sequence comes from Achromobacter agilis, assembly GCF_900496965.1. GTDB lineage: Bacteria > Pseudomonadota > Gammaproteobacteria > Burkholderiales > Burkholderiaceae_B > Achromobacter > Achromobacter agilis. The sequence continues at coordinate 80,227 of NZ_UFQB01000022.1, read as the reverse complement.
TATATCGCTGTATTTATTGCCTAAAGCTATGAACGCCAAGACTATTCTTAAGCAATATCCAGCTGCCCCCTCGTCCGCCGACGCGCGGGCGCACACGATCGGGCTGTTGTGCGCACTGGCGCCCATGGAGGGCTACAACCTGACGGCGCTGCCAAGCGTGCGTATCCTGCGCTCCGACCGGGCAATGTCTCGCACGCCCGTGTTGTATGACCCCGGCATCGTCATCGTCTGCCAGGGCTGCAAACGGGGATATTTCGGCGGGCGGCTGTATCAATACGACGAAGGTCACTATCTTGCCGTTTCGGTGCCGGTGCCCTTCAGCATGGAAACCGACGCGACGCGGGAACGGCCGCTGCTTGCGCTTTATCTGCACCTTGATTTTTCAATGGCGGCCGAGCTGGCCGCGCAGATCGACGGCGAAGGCATGGCCGACCGCGCGGATGCCCCTCAGAGCATGATGTCCACGCCTATGGACGCGGGGATGCAAACCTCGGTGCTGCGCTTTCTGGAAGCGATGTCCCGGCCGCTGGAGGCAGCCGTGCTTGGGCAGGGACTGTTGCGCGAACTGTATTTCCGCGTGCTTACCGGGGCGCAAGGCGGAGCCATGCGGGAGGCGCTGGCAATGAGGGGGCAGTTCGGTCGGATTGGCAGGTCGCTGCGGCATATTCATGCCGCGTATGCCGAGCCGCTCGACGTGGCGCGGCTTGCCGAGGTGGCAGGGATGAGCGTCCCGAGCTTTCACAGTCATTTCAAGGCAATTACCCACGCGTCGCCGATGCAGTACGTGAAATCGACGCGGCTGCATCAGGCGAGGCTGCTGATGGTGCGCCAGGACATGACGGCCGAGGCGGCCAGCCACGCCGCGGGGTACACGAGCGCCTCGCAATTCAACCGGGAGTTCAAGCGGCTTTTCGGCCTGACGCCGGCGGCGGAGACGAAACGCATGCGAGAGAGCTTCGCCATTCCCGCGCCATTTCCGGGCGCAACCTATGTGTCCTCGCACTGAGGCCGCTGCAAGCTTTGATCTTCGCGGCTGCCGTTGACGCTGGCCTGAGCGCCGGCGACGGGCGGCCGCGCCTTGACATTGTACCGACCAACTAGTAGATTGGCTTCTGGCGACCGCACTGAAGAAACTTCCTGCCGCTTGCGTTGGCCGTGCGCCTCGCCTTTTCCGTGAACGAGAGTGGATTCCTATGAGTTTGGAGCTTTCCCCCAGGGCAATCGAGATCGTCGAGCAGACCCGGCAACTGCTTGCCGCCGGGGGCTATCACGGGTTCAGCTATGCCGATGTGTCCGAACGGGTCCATATCGGCAAGCCCAGCATCCATCATCATTTCCCGACCAAGGCGGACCTGGTCCTTACTGTGGTCGCGCAGCATCGCCAGCAGGCCCGGGAGGGGTTGGCGGCGCTCGATCAGCACGTCCAGGACCCGCAGGGGCGGTTGACGGCCTACGCGGATTACTGGGCCAAGTGCATACGCGAGGGCACGATGCCCATGTGTATTTGCGCGATGCTGGCGGCGGAATTGCCCATGATTCCCCCGGCGATCGCGGACGAGGTGCGTGCCTATTTCGGCGAACTGACGGCCTGGATCGCATCGGTACTCGAAAGCGGGGCCGCCAAGGGGCAATTCCATCTGCGCGATAGCGTCCAGGTGGAAGCGCAGGCTTTCATGTCGACCATCCATGGCGCGATGCTGACCGCGCGGGCGCTCGGCGATCCCAACGTATTCGCATCGATTTCGCGCGCGGCTATCGGCCAGTTGGCGGTTCCGGGCTAAGCACGACGAGAAGCGCGCCAAGCGGTGCGCTCTTTTTTTTCACCACAAATCGACCAACTAGTTGGTTTGTTATAGAGCAGACTCCGGGCTTATCCGCCGTACCTGCCCGATCAACCCGCGCCGCGTCCAGTCCCGTGACCCGCGCAGACGCTTTCAAGGAGCCATCGTCCATGCCGCATCCTATTTCTACCTTGGGGGCAGCGCACACCCTCATCAGCCTCGTGCCCGCCACCGTGGGCCTGTACAGCTTTGCACGGTATCGCGGGATCGACAGCGCAACGCGCGCCGGCAAGATCTATCTGGGCGGGCTGCTGCTGGCCGTGCTTACCTCGTTCGGCCTATCCAGCTCCGGGGGCATCAATGCCGGGCATGTGCTGGGCATTCTGGCGTTGCTCTCGGTATCGGGCGCGCTGCTCGCCGCGCGGCTGCCGTGGCTATCGCGGGCGCGGCCCTATCTGTCCCAGCTTGGGTTCTCGTTCAGTTTTTTCCTGATGTGGGTGCCCGGGATCGCGGAAACGCTGACGCGGCTGCCCGTCACCCATCCGCTGGCCGACGGTCCGCAATCCCCCTTGGTGCGCGGCGCGCTGGCGGCGTGGTTTGCGTTTTTCGTGGTGGGCTCCATGGCGCAGCTGCTCTGGCTCCGTTCACGGCGGCGCAGCCTGAAAGGCCCGGTCGGCTGATTGCAGCCATCCTGCCAGCCACAGCCGAGATGCCGCGTGATTGCTAACGCCCAGCCAAGGAGCTGCCATGTCTTCCATTGAGGTCGGCCAGATCGACGATATCCGAGACTGCTACCGCGCCGAGCCCGTACGCGCACAGACGCGCGCCGATCGTGTGGCGCGCCCGCAGGTGCCGCCGTTCGCGCTGATTCCGGCGGCTGCGCACCAGCCGCCCGCGGCAACGGCGGCGCCGACTGCAAGGGCGGTCCGTGCCAGGCAGAACGGGCCTGGCGATTCCGTCAACCCGCTGCGCGATCAGTACGCGGCGCATTGCCTGAAGAACGCCATCCAGGCCTTCCACGACCAGCAAGCCAGGCTCGACGCGCTTGCCGCGGCGGCCGATCGGGCCCAGCAGGACGAACTGGCCGCGCTGCAGGCTCGCGCCGAAGCGGCCAATGACCTGGGCACGATCCAAGGCCTGCTGCCCTTGCAAACCTATCGCTTTGCAGTGGGGATTGCGCTGATCCTGCCGCAGCACGCGGCCCCCGCGGCAGGCGCCGCGCACGCCGTGGTGAGCCCCGTTGCGCCGGCCGCGACGCCGCGCGGCGCCACCGACGACGCATTCGGCTCCGATCCCGCCGCCCGCGCCCGCGCCCGCAACCCGCGAGATGCCGCTGCGTAATGCGTTGCGTCGGGGGCGGGGCCGACGGCGGCCCCGCATTGCGAGTAAGGTACGGGGTAGAGGCCTTGATTGCCCGGCACTTCGGCCCGTGCCGCCAGCAGGAACCAGAACATCATGAAGACCCTTCGTTCAGCACTGCGGCCAGTTCTTGTCGCGGCTGCGTGCGCGTCGATTGCCGCCTGCGCGGACAGTCCGCCCCGGCAAACCGATATGGACTATCGGAGCCGGCCATCGTCCTCGACGCAGGGGGCAAGCACCCCGGGTGCTTCGGATCGGCGTTTGACCATACAGTCCGGCGAGGGGGAAAGACTGAATCTGCCCTGGTTCATCCGGGATACCCAGGACTGGGTCAACAGCAACTGACCTGGTCCTGGATTCGGCGATACGCCACGCTTCAAACGCGTCGGCAGCAGCCTCAAGACAGGCCGCCCGGCCGCTGCCCACGCCGTTCCTCGCGATGGCGCGCCGCATTGGCAAGGTCCGCGATCGGCGCCAGCAACCCTCGATCGAATGTCTCGAGCAGCTCGCCCGCACGCAGTCTTGCGGGCCAGTCGGGATGCGTGAGCGCGCCGCGGCCGAGCGAAACGAAGTCCGCCTCGTCTCTTGCCAACACGCCGTCGGCTTGCATCGCATCATGCAGCGAGCCGTTGGCCAACACCGGAACCGGCACGTGCCTCCGCGCCAGCGCCGCAAGGCTGGGGCCCTGTTCGCCAAAGGCGGGGCGCCACGCCTCGAACTCGGTCGTGTGAAGGTAATCGATGGGCAGCGCGCCCAGCGTGCGGAAGATCTGCGCCGCATCCGCCTCGCCGCCCGCCCATTTGTGCGTGAAGTCATTGACCTTGCCTTGCGAACTGCGCACACCGACAGTGAAGCCCGCTGTGGTGGAGCGGCGGACGGCTTGAATGACGTCCACGGTCAAGCGCAGGCGATTGTCCAGGCTGCCGCCGTAGCGGTCCTCGCGCAGGTTGGTATGGGTCGTGAGGAACTGATCCAGCAGGTATCCGTTGGCGCCGTGCACTTCGACGCCGTCGAACCCGGCCTGCTGGGCCCTGCGTGCCGCTTGCGCGAAGCCGTCGATCGCTTCGGCGATGTCCTCGTCCGACATCGCCTCGGGCATCCGGTACGGCCCGTCGCCCCGATAGAACGTCATTTGCTGCCCCTTTGGCAATACGGCCGAGGGGCCTTTCGAGGGGATGCGATGGGGGTTCCCCTGCGACAGCGCGCCCGCATGCATGAGTTGCGCCACAATGCGGCCGCCGTGCGCATGCACACGATCCACTACGCTGCGCCAGGCGTCGCGCTGTGCGTCATCGGCCAGGCCCGGCTGGAAGAGGTAGCCCTGCGCATGGGCCTTGTCCGTATAGATGCCTTCGGTGATCACCAGGCCGAAGCCGCCTGCCGCGAAGGCTTCGTAGTAGCCGGCCATCTGCGGTGTGGCAAGGCCCTCCGCCGTGGCGCTGACCCGGGTCATCGGCGCCACGGCAAGGCGGTTGGGCAGGTTCAGCCTGCTTCCCAGCCGTAGCGGCGCGAACAGCCTGGCGTGCGCGGTGTGCGCATCGCTTGCGGGACGATCGATGAGCGTGCCCATGTCAGCGATCCTCTTCCTGGCGCACGGCCGCGATCGCCTCGATCTCGATCATGGCGGCGGGGTCGTAAAGCGCCTTGATCTCCGCGATCGTGTCGGCCGGGTAGGGGGCCGAAAAGAAGCGCCGACGCAGCGCCACCACGTCCTCGAAATGCCCCATATCGGTGACGAAGATGGTGACCTTGATCACGTCCTTCAGGCTGGAACCGCCGGCTTCCAGCGCGCGCTGCAAATTCAGGAAAGCCTGCTCGCCTTGGGCGCGGAAGCCGCCGGCGACGATCTTTCCGTCGTCGCCGGCGCCGGCCTGGCCGGAGATGAACAGCAAATCGCCGAACCGGATGCCCTGCGAGAGCAGAAAGGGGGCGTAGTTGTCGGGCTGGGTGATGACACGTTGCAGCATGGTGCGAATTCCTTCACTTATGGTTGGTCGGAGGACCTGCGGGATAGACGCTGATCCGTGCCTCTAATGTAGGGATGCACGGCCCTTGTGACAAAGGTTCATTTGTCAGCTATAAGAAGAGATAAATTCATCTATAGGCAAATGCCGATCATGCAACGCCGATTCCTTCCTCTCTCCGCGCTGCGCGCATTCGAAGCCGCCGCGCGCCTGGGCAGCTTCAAGGCCGCGGCCAAGGAACTGGCCGTCACACCGACCGCCGTCAGTCACCAGATTCGCGCGCTGGAGGCGCAGACAGGGCTGGTGCTGTTCGATCGCCACGTGCGCAAGGTGTCGCTCACCGATGGCGGCGCGCAGCTCTATCCGGTATTGCGCGATGGGTTCGATGCGTTCGAGGCGACGCTGGCGCGGTTGACGCATCAGCGGACGCGGATTCAAGTGACCATCTCGGCCACCAATGCATTCACTGTGAAGTGGCTGGTGCCGCGCATGGCCGATTTCCGGAGCCGGCATCCCGGCATCGACCTGCAGTTGCAGGCCAGCGACGACCTCGTCGACCTGCGATCGACAGCGGTCGATATCGCGATTCGGTATGGCCGCGGGCCGTATCCCGGCCTGATCACCCAGCCCCTGTTCACCGACCGGTTCGCGCCCGTGGCCAATCCGCGGCTCGGCGTAAAAACGCCGGACGATCTGGCGCATGTGCCATTGATCCGTTTCGACTGGAAGCGGGCGCAGCCCGAGAACCCGACCTGGGAACGCTGGTTCACCCTCGCGCAGCGGTCCCAGCCGCGCCAGGCGAGCCAACTGCGCTTCTCCGATGAAGGGCATGCGATACAGGCGGCCGTCGCCGGCCATGGCGTGGCCCTGGTCAGCCTGGCGTTGATTGCCGACGAACTCGAAGCCGGCCACCTCGTGCAGCCCTTCGGGCCGGCGATCGACGGGCACACATATCACCTGGCTATGTATGCCGGCCGGCCAGCCTCGGCGTCCGTCGAAGCCGTGGCGCAATGGCTGCTCGCGCAGGCGGCGCTGCAATAGAGATGTCAGACTGCAACCTTGCCGCGATGCCGCTCTCGCGGCTGAAGGACCGGACCCTTCAACAATAGGCCAAGCAGGTACAGGATTCCCGTGTGGCGTGCCCAGGCCAGCTGTTGGGGCGTCGGTTGTGATAAGCGGCTCGGGAAAGCGGGCTGCCCGGTATAAGGAAAACGGGAATCAATGAATATTCTTGTGCCGCTAAACTGACTGTGGGCCACGTTCGATCAAAGGGGTGAATGGATGGAGACCGCCGTCAGAAAGCTATTCACGCGATACGAGCGCTTTTTCAACCGATCCCTCCATGGAGAGTCGGATCTGGCCGAGATCGCGTCGCTGTATGCCTCGGATTTCATCGCGGCCTCTCCCGCGGGCGTGATGGTCGGGCAGAACGACGAACGGCTCAAGCAGGTCATGGCGCAAGGCTACGCGTACTACCGGACGATAGGGACCAAGCAGATGCGGATCCGCGACGTTCGCATCTCTCCGATAGACGCGTTCCATTGTGTGGCCCATGTTGCCTGGACAGCGACCTACGTTCGCAAGGGCCAACCGGACACAACTATCGATTTCGATGTCCACTATCTGGTCCAGCAGCTGGGCGACGAGGCGAAGGTCTTCGGCTGGATCTCAGGCGATGAGCAGGCAGTCCTGAAGCAGCACGGCATCGTCTGACGGCAGCTGCACGGGCTCCAGGCGCCGACGCCCGATCGATAGGGGAGAGCCGCTCCAACCCATTCGATTAACGCGCCTTGACGCGCCATCCTCGTTCGCGTAGTCTTTTTGAACCGATCGGTATAAAAGGAGCTATCGACATGGAATTCCAAGGCAGGGTCGCCCTCGTCACAGGGGGTACGCGTGGCATCGGCGCCGCCATCGTCCGGCGGCTTGCGCAACGAGGGGCCGACGTCGCCTTTACCTACGCCAGGTCGGATCAGAGGGCAAAAGACCTTGCCGATGAGCTTGGCGCAACCGGGGTCAGGGTCCTGGCCATCAAGGCGGATAGCCGCGATCTGGCCGCCGTCCGGGCGGCGGTGGCGCGGACGGCCAAGGAGTTGGGCAGGCTGGACATACTCGTCAACAGTGCCGGGGTATTCCCCGCGGGGCCGATCGAGGGCGCCACGCTCGAAGAGATCAACGACACGCTGGCGATCCACGCAGGGGCGGTCTTCGTGGCCTCGCAAGCCGCGCTTGCCCATATGGGTTCCGGCGGGCGCATCATCTCCATCGGCTCCTGCTTCGCCCAACGGGTGCCTTACGGCGGCGTGACGCTCTATGCGATGAGCAAATCCGCGCTTATCGGGTTCACCAAGGGGCTCGCGCGCGAGGTGGGCGCGCGCGGCATCACGGTCAATATCGTCGATCCGGGATCGACCGACACCGATATGAATCCTGCCGACGGCCCGGCGGTTGCCGCCGAATTGGAGCTCATGGCGGTCAAGCGCTATGCCCAGCCGGAGGAGATCGCAGCCGCCGTCGGTTATCTCGCGGGGGCCGAGAGCGGATTCATCACCGGCGCATCGCTCGCGATCGATGGCGGCTTCACGGCGTAGCGAGGCATCGAGCAAGCCGGCGCCGCCGGGCGGAATCGGTGCAATCTCAATCCGGAACCAGTGAGGATGCGGATGGCTTGGGTATTATTGGTGCTGGCCGGCGCGCTTGAAATCGTCTGGGCATTGGCGCTCAAGCAGGCAGACGGCTTGACGAAATTCTGGCCGAGCCTGATCGGCGTCAGTGTTGCCATGCTGAGCCTTGTTCTGCTCGCCTTGGCCCTGAAGCATCTGCCGGTGGGCACGGCTTATGCAATCTGGGTGGGTATCGGCGCCTTCGGCGTGGCGGTTTTTGGAACGCTGGTGCTGGGCGAGCACATGTCGCCAGCCAAGCTGGTGTTCCTGGGGCTGATCGGGGTCGGGGTAGCGGGTCTGCGGATGATTGAATCGTGAGTGCTGGTAGCAAACCAAAGCCGGGCCCTGTTGCGAAAATCGGGCGCCCTCGGGAATTCGATAGAGACACGGCGTTGCTGGCGGCCATGCGCACCTTCTGGGCGCAGGGCTATGAGGGCACGTCGATCCAGGATCTTGTCGACGCCATGGGCGTCAACAAGCCAAGCCTCTATGCGACCTTCGGTTGCAAAGAGGAGATTTTTCGGGAGGCGGTCGACCTTTATGACCGCGTCGAGGGGCGAGCGACGTCACAGAGCCTCGGCGTAGCCAGCACGGCCCGCGAGGCCGTCGAAACCATGCTGCGGTCCAATGCGCGCGCCTATGTCGTCGACGAGGGGCCGCGCGGTTGCATGATCGTGTTGTCGTCCTTGCTCGGCGCGCCCGAAAATGAGAGCGTGCGCGCGTTTCTCGCCGACAACCGGTCGGACGGCGAAACGACGCTGAGGAACCGCCTTGCACAAGGTATCGCAGAAGGCGACCTTCCGGCTTTCGCAGACGTCGACCAGCTTGCCGCCTTCTACACCACCGTTCTCGAGGGGCTCTCCATCCAGGCCCGAGACGGCGCCTCAGCGGCAAAGCTCAACATGATCATCGATGCCGCAATGCTTGCTTGGCCGGCGGGTTGACGGCCTAGGGCTGGACGACCATCCAGGCGACGATCCGGCGCACGACGGGCAGCAGGAGCAAGAGGCTGGGAAACGCGACGATCCAGGAAGCGCCCCAGGCGTTCGGCCAGCTGATGACGAAATCGGGGCCCAGGCCGACGCTCGTGGCCGTCGCGACCGCCGAAACGATGGCCGACATGAAAATCGAAAGCACCAGCGGCATCAGGAAGCGGGTATAGCCCTGCGGAAGTTTCCTCAAGATCGGTTTTGGCGGGTTTTCAGGCATTTCGATGTTCCCTGCGGTTGGGCGCCGACTTTTCGGCGATCAGGTCTTTGATGTAGTCGCGGAGCGAGCGCGGTTCCCGGCCGAGCGCGGCCCTTAGCGCAAGACTGTTGCCGCCAAGCCCGTACGCCCGATAGTGGTCGAGGACTTTGGACAGCAGTCGCAGCTGGTCGTCGCCATAGGGAAGGCGCGCAGTCGCTGCCCATTCCCCGAAACCAGGCTCGCGGGCCGCGATCGGCGATCCCAGTTCCTCCGACAAGGCCGCCACGATGTCCATGCGGCTGAACATGCCGGCGCACAATTCCAGGGTGGCGAAGGCCAGCTTGTCTTGCGTTAATGCGATGGCGGCGGTCTCGGCAACATCCCGGTAGTCCACGCGAGCGACCCTGGTGTGCTTCGGGAAGGGTTCGCCGAAGCAGGAATGGTCGCGGATCGACGGCCAGGCCAGACCGATGTTCTGCATGAAGTTGGCAGGGTGCAGGATCGTGTATTCCAGCCGGGACGAGTACAGGGCGTCCTCTACCGGAATTTTGCTGGCGTGATTCGCCAGGCGTACGTTCGTCGGCTGGATGACCGACGAGAAGACGAATTTCCTGACGCCGCTGCGCTGTGCCGCGTCGACGAGCGCGACGCCCATTGCCGCTTCGTCGGCAGCGAACGCGGGGCCGATATGAAAGACGCCGTCCACGCCCCGCGTCGCCGCGGCAAGGCTGTCGATATCGCGGAGGTCCCCGATGGTGGCCTCTGCCGCGCCCAGCGCGCGGGCGGCGGCAGCGCGTGCCTCGTCACGCACCAGCGCCCGCACCGCAACCTTGCGTCGCCGTAGTTCAGGAACCACCAGGCCGGCGAATTTGCCGGTGGCCCCGACGACCAGAACGATGGATTGAGTGCCGCTCACTGGCTGCTCCTTGGTTGAGATGTGGGAATGAAGGCAGTGTAAATTCTCACGATTGATGGAACAATATTCGCCAGAATTGAAACTAAATCACGATATTCGAGATAAAAATGAGCCGCCTCGAAGACCTTGAAGCCTTCATTCATATTGCCGAGGAGGGGAGCCTGACGAAGGCGGCCCGGCGGCTCAATCGTTCGCTGCAGGCCGTCAGCCGTTCGCTTGCGGCGCTGGAAGAGGATGTGGGCGTGCAGCTTGTCCACCGCACGACGCGGCATTCCGCGCTCAGCGAAGCGGGCGAAACCTTCTTTCGGCGGGTGAAGCCGGCGGTGGCGGAAATCGGCGAGGCCCGGCTGGAGGTCGCCGATCGCCGGACGGCGCCGTCGGGCACCTTGCGCGTGGGCGCCCCGATACTGTTCGGCCCCGACTTCCTGGTGCCGATCATCGCGGAATATATGAGCGCGTATCCGCAGGTCGAGGTCGATCTGCAACTGTCGGATTCCTTTGCCGACCTGTCCGGCGACGGCCTCGATCTGGTGGTGCGCATCGGCGACCTGCCGGATTCCGGTTTGCAGGGGAAACGGCTGGGAACGCTGCGCAGGGTCGTTTTCGGCGCGCGCTCCTATTTCGAGCGGCATGGCCGTCCCGCGCACCCTTCGGCGTTGCGCCAGCACGCCTGCATCGTCAGGACCGTCGATCAGCGTCCGGGGCAATGGGCCTTTCAGATTGCCGGAAAGCGGCGCATGGTGGGGGTTCGCGGCACGTTCCGAACCAATACGATGGCGGCGATCTATTGCGCCGTCAGCGCCGGGCTCGGTATCGGTTATTCGCCGCTGTGGCAGATCAGGCACCTCCTGGATGCCGGGCAGGTGGAAACCATACTCGAGGATTTCGAGTCCGAGCCGGTGCCCATTCACGTACTCTGGCAGGAGAATCGGCTGCCGCCCGCCAAGGTGCGCGCTTTCGTCGATTATCTGGCGACGCGGCTGAAACTCGACCGTCTCTAGTCCCTGCGTCGGCCGCTAGCCGAAAAGCGCAGCCGGGCGCCGCTTGGAAACGACACTGCACGAAAACGGCAGGCTGGCGCCCTGTTCAATCCGCGCGCCGCAGAGCGCCGGTAAAAGGCGTTCAGTTGGGTTTTTCGTCTTCGCCCTTGTAGCCGCTGATATAGGCGCGGCCCGAGCAACGCACCATGGCCACGCAGGTCTGGCCGCCGCTCTTGGCGTCGCAGGTGGCGCGCGCTTCGTTGCGCGCGGTCACGGGATCGGGGTTGAGCGCCGTGAAGCCGGTGCCGCGGCCCTTGCTGCCTTTGGCCCAGGCCATGCCTGCGCAGCTATCGGTATAGGTGAGGACCGTGCGGCAGCCCTTGCAATCTTCCCATCCGAGCAACGCGTCGACGGCTTCCTTCTCTGTCGGATAACCGTCGGCGTAGGTAAGGTCGCCCGACTCCTTCTCGGCAATGGAGCCCCAGTAGCCGCGCGAATCCAGTTTGGCGGACAGCGCTTCGAGCTGGGCGGGCGTAGCGGTGTCGGGCGCTTTCAGGTCCGCTTCGCTATAGCCGGGGCCGACGCATAGCGGCATGGCGGCAAGCCTGCATTTGCCATCGGCGCTGTCGTTGGTGCAGGTGCGGATGGCTTTCTTGGCCGCGACCTCGGACGATACGCTGGCGCCCCAGAACAAGTCATCGCGGGAGTTGCGCGAGAATGCCACGCAGCTGTCGGAGAATGCGGTGACGTCCTTGCATCCCTTGCCGCCGGCTTTTTTGCATTTTGCCAGTGCCGCCTGCTGCGCTTCCTTGGTCGAGGTTTCGGGCATAACCCAATAAAGCTGTTTGTGGGCTTCGTCGGTGGCCACCGCGCCGTATAGCGTGTCGGCGTGAACGGCCGGTGAGGCCAGCAGGCCAAGGGCGAGCGCACCTGCGGCGGCGAGTGCGGCGCCAGTGGTACGGAACAAATCAAGCAGTCGCGCAGGCATCATGGTTGTGCAGTATCCAGTGGGTATGTCGCAGCGTTCTGATAATCGAAGCCGGCCTCGCAAGACCTCATCGTTGCATTGCGGGGGGCTTGGGCCGCGCGGATGTTAGCACGTTACAGTTTGTGTTCTATCCCCGTCCGCCATCGCGTTTTTGAGTATTAAGTAACGAATTCCGCAGGCATCGGAAAGCAATACGCCACTTTTTTTTCCGGTAACATGGCGCACCCCAGGCGCCTGCCCGTGCGGCCAGGCGTTATACGGGCATCGGCTTGTCATTGCTCAGTCAATATAGTGGTTCGTCACTAAAAGAAACTGAATAATAATAAATCTTGCGGTTGCCGGATTATTTTCCGCGCACCAGATATCAGACATTTGAGGGAGCAGGTAGCGCATCATGAAGACATCGCGACGTCGTTCGGCCTGGCGGTTAACGCAAGCCTTGCCGGTGTTGCTGACGGCGGCCGCCCTGACGGGCTGCGCGCCGATGCCCACGGGCGGCAGTTCGACGCTGCCGTCGTTCAGCAATATTTTCTCGTCGGGGCTGTCGTTGTCGCCCAGCGTGAACGTCGCCAAGAACATGAAGGGCCGTTCGGTGGCCGATGCGATTACGGCGCTGGGCGAGCCTTCGAAGAAGCGCGGGGTGGGCAATACGATGGAGCTGGTATGGTCTGATTATCAGACCGCGCCCTATACCGAATGGGTTTCGACCGGCTCCTCGCAGCAGGTGGTGGGCATGATTCCGGCCACCTCGACCAGCGCCGCCACGCCCGTGTTCCAGCAAACCAATCATGGCTATTACGGTAACCGCGTGAAGGTGTATGAATGCAGCGTGATCATGCGGATGCAGAACAGCATCATTATCGACAGCGCGGTAGACGGCAACGTATGCCCTGAATTCATCGCCGCGCTGCGTAAATGGGCGGGCGAACGCGAAGCCAATAATTACCGCAAATCGCAATAATCGGTTTCCGCCCCGCAGTCGGTCGCTCCATTTCCTCCGGAGCGAAGAAAACCGGCAGGCCAAAAGCCTGCCGGACTCGGTTTCGATCGCGGAGGATCCCCTCAGCGGCCGCGCGTCATCGATTCCAGCACGCCGTCGCGCCGTATCCATCCATGGAACAACGCCGCGGCAAGGTGCAGCAGTACCGTGGCAAACAGCAGAAAAGCCAGATAGCGGTGCGCCGCGCGCAGCCAGGCGAACAAGGCGGCATTGGCGGGCGCAATGGGCGGCAATTGCCAGCTGCCCACCGTAACCGGATAACCGCCGGCGGATACCATGGCCCAGCCGATCAGCGGCATCGCGAACATCAGCGCATACAACAAGATGTGCGAGGCCAGCGCTGCGCTGCGCTGCCAGGCCGGCATGTCGGCGGGCAAGGCGGGAGTTCCCTTATACAGCCGCGTGCCCAGGCGTATGCAGACCAGCACCAGCAGCGCGGCGCCCAACGGTTTATGGATCTGCAGCAGCCATTGATGCCGCTCGGAAACCGAGGCGACCATGCCCACGCCGATAAACAGCATCGCGATAATGCCGATCGCCATCATCCAGTGCAGCAAGCGTGCCAGCAGGTTGAATTTGGCCGGAGACGGATAAATTGGATAGGTCGGCAAACTCATTGCGCGCGCTCCGGTTGGGTCGAATGGGAGGAAACCTTGGCCCCCTGGGGAGGCCCTTCGCCGGTGCGGCGTTCATAAGACGTGGCATAGGCGGCCGAACGAGCCGGCAATAGCGGATCGTCGGAAATGGCAATGCCGCCGGGCAATACGGTCGGGTCGTAATTCACGTCGCGGCAGGGGCCTTCGTCTTGCGAGACGCTGCGCGTGATCACGACGGTGCCCGCGTCGACGGTGGGGCGGTCCGCCGGCCATTGCCTGGTCGCATCGTTGGTCGCGTCGCCTGCCTCCCCCAGCGTTACCAGCAGGCGCCAGCGCAAGGGGCCTTGCGCCAGGCGCTGCTGCAGGTCGGCCTGTAAATAGTCGGCATCATGCTGCGGCTGGGCCGCGGGGGCGGCCGGGACGTCCAACGGCGCCAGGCGCCAGCGCACGGGCTGCTGCTTGCCTTGCGCATCGACAAAATAAAAGGCGTTCAGGCCGTAATAGCTTTCGGTGGCGTAGCTGGCCGATGGCTTGGCGGTCTTGGCCCATGCCCGGAATGCCGCCGTTTCGGGGTGCGCCGCGAAAAAGGCCTGCATGCGCTGCGGATCGGGCTTGCCCGTCTTGGGATCGGGGCGGCCGGCAAGTTGCTGGTCGTAGAACGCCCGCGGCGTGTTCAGCGGGAACACCGGCATGCTGTTCATGCCGGTGCGCCACTGTTCGCCATTGGGGGACGTGAACTGCAATGCAAAACTGCGGATGGGAACGCTGGAGTCCGGCGCAAAAGGATTGCCGCCGGGCAAGGCCAGCCGGCCCACCACCGGTGTATTGCCGGCCGCGAAAACAGCTGCCGTGGACAGGGCATGCGCCGCGCCGTTGCTTTCGAAATGGCCGACGACACAGACGCCTTTGGCGTGGTTGCGGCGAAAGCCCGCATGGACGCCGCTGTTGGCTTCCAGGGCGTCCACCACCCGGGCCGGGGTCAGGCGCTGCGGGTCCAGCCAGCCGCCCACGTACGCAAAGGCGGCGCCCGAGAACAGCACGATGGCGCCGATCGCGCCCAGCCGCAGGCAGGTTTGCCGGGCGTCTAGCGGCCGGGCTTCGCGTTTAGGTCCTTGTTGCATGAGACTCCTTGCCCATAGGGCGCTGAATACCCCTGTAAGACGGAGGGCAAAAGAATTTATTCCGCCAGGGAATAAACCCGCCCGGGCGGCGTCTTACCGTATTGGCCTGTAAGCTTGTGGCGCCACGGGCGCTGGCCTGGACAGGAACCCCGACATGATTCGACCGGTACGCTTGCCTACACACGGCCCGGTATCCATCGACGATGACGCCATACCGGCGGACGAGTTGTCCGACGCCTTGCTGCGTCAGCTATTGCCGCGCCTGCGGCGGTTTGCGCTGCGCCTGACGCGCGATCCGGTTTCCGCCGACGATCTGGTGCAATCCACTCTGGAAAGAGCTTTGACGCGCTGGTCCAGCCGCCGCCCGCAGGGCGATGTGCGGGCCTGGCTCTTCACGATCCTGTACCGGCAGTTTCTCGATTCCCAACGCCGGACGCGGCGTTACGCGCGATTGCTCGACTGGTTCACCGGGGCCGACGCGGCCGCGCCCTCGGCCGAGCGCGAGGCGATCGCGCGGTCTTCGCTGGATGTTTTCGAACGCCTGCCCGAGGCCCAGCGCACCTTGCTGTGGCTGGTTTGCGTGGAAGGCCTGAGCTACAAGGCCGTGGCCGATCTGTTCGAGGTTCCGCTGGGCACCGTGATGTCGCGCCTGTCGCGCGCGCGCAGCGCCTTGCGCGAACTGCATGAGGGCCAGGCCGGCGAGGCCCATCTGAGGATACTGAAATGAACAAGCCATCTATCGACGATCTGGCCCGCAACGCGTTTGTGGACGGGCAGCTCGACCCGGTGCAGCAGCAAGCGATGCAGGCGTACCTGCATGCGCATCCGGAGCAGGCAAAGGAGCTGTCCGCCTGGCAGCGCGATGCGCAGCGGCTGCGCGCGATGGCCGGCCAGGACAGCCTGCCGCCCAATCCCGAACTGGATCCCGTTGTGGTGCGTGCGCGGTTGCGCAGCCGCGCGCGGCGCCGCCTGGCGATGGCTGCCAGCCTGGCCGTGGCGGTCGCGATTGGGGGCGTTACGGGCTGGAGTGCACGCGATATGGCCGCGGCCAACCGGGTTCTGCCCATGCAGGATGCGATGCAGGCCTACCGCATGTTCGCTTCGGCGGACGCGCCGCGGCCGGATGTGCGCGCCGATGCCGGCGACCTGCAAGGCTGGCTGGACGACTATTTCTCCAGCGCCCAGCGCCTGCCCGACTTGAGCGCCAGCGGCTTCCAGCCCGTTGCCGGGCGCCTGCTGGCCACCGACCAGGGGCCGGCCGCCATCGTGATCTACGAAAATGCCGGGCAGCGCGCCACGTTCTACATCCGCCCGCCCGGACCGGGCAATCAGTTCCTGGCGCAGGGCAGCCGGCGCGATGGCGATCTGCTGGCCCGCTATTGGTCAGGGCAGGGGTACAACTATGCGCTGGTCACTTCGGGGGACGACGCATCCGGCCCGTCCTTGTCGTCCCCCAATGCGGTGCGCAGCTAGGAAGCGCCCGCGGGATGCGGGGGCGATTCGCTCACCGGCCGGCGGCTGGCAGGGAAGGCGACTTTCCGGCCTGTTTGCCCGTCCCGATCAGCGCCAGCAGCCCATCGGACAAGGTGCCGCGCCAGACCAGGTAGTCGTGGCCGCCCGCAACTTCGCGGTGCGTGACCCAGTAGCCCTTGGCGCGCAGCACATCCCGGAGATGGCGGTTGGTTTCAAGAATGCCCGGTTGGCCGCCGCGCCCCGATTCGAACAGGCCGGCCCCGAGGAAGAAGCGCACGGGCAGTTTGCGCACGGCCACGAACTGCCGCGTCAGCCACTGGTCTTCTTCGCCGGCGGGCGCCCACCAATATGAGCCCGATTGGCTGAGCACGTTGCCGAATACGTCCGGATGGCGCAGGGCAGCGTAGGCCGACGCCAGGCCGCCGTAGCTGGAGCCCCCGATTACGGTGCGCGCCGCCGGCGCCGCGATGCCTTGCTTGCGCGCCCACGGCATGAGTTCCCGCGCCAGGAAGTCGGCAAACACCGGATTGGGCGGCAATTCCTGGCTGCGGGAGTCCGCTGTGGGATTGTCGATGAGCAAGGCTGCGGTCGGGGGAATGACGCCCGCGGCGATCATGTTGTCGAGGATGGCCGGCGTTGGCACCCGGCCCAGGTAGGCGCCGGCGTCGAACAGCACCAGCACGTGGTTGTCCGCGGCGCCAGGACGCCAGCCCGCCGGACGGTACAGGTGAATCTTGCGCGTGTTGCCCAGGAGATCGCTGCGCAATTCGCGCGCTTCCACCGTTCCCGCCGGCACCTCCGCGCGCGCTTGCACCCAGGGTTGCGCCGGGGCCTCCGCCAGCTCCAGCACGGAATAGGTCTGGAACGCGTCGATGCCCCGCTCGGGGTAGGCCTTGGCGTTGTAGGGGTCGGCTTGCGCCGTGGCCAGGATCGCGCGGCGACGCGCCATGCCGGATCCGGGCAGTTCCGGCACATCGGGCGCCAGGCGGTACGACAGCCGCGCGGACCGGGGCACGACGAAGCTGGCATACCAGACGTCGGAGCCGCCCAGCCGCGCCAGTTGCGCATGGTCCGAGGACGGCCCGCCAAACAGGCGCACATTGCGTTCGGCGCCGCGCCACAGGAACGTGACGCGGTCGCGCGCGGCGTCCACCGGCTCGATCAGCGGGGCGCCTTCCCGGGCCACCTCGTCCCAGAAGGACGCCGTGGTGCCGCCTTGCGCCAGCGTTGCCGCCAGGGCGGCCAGGCGAGGGCTGTCGATCGCCGTGGCGGGCGCGTGCTGCGCCGACAGCGGCACGCGTTCGGTTACCGCCCACTGGTACGCGCCCTGTCCCTGGGCCCGCAGCGTGAAGATACCGTCCGCCGGCGCCACCAGCATCAGCGCGCCGGCCGGTTTCTCGCGATCGCTCAGCCGCCGCACGTGGCGGCCGGCGGCATCCAGCAGATCCAGCGTTACGCCGCTATCGGCGGCCCAGGTTCCCGCCAGGAATTCGCCCTTTTGCAAAGCGAGCCGTTCGTCGGAATGAGCCTGCGGCGTGACCGTGCCCTGCCTGGATTGCGCCGCCGCCATGGCTGGCGCCATGCCGGCCAACGCGACGGCCAAGGCCGCCGCCGAAATACGTGCCCGCCACGCCAGGCCTTTCTGTTTATGCATAGTCATCCGTTTCATTACCCGCTGTGTTCAAGAAAAAGAGATCCCGGTTGCCGGGCCGGCTATTCGGTGCGAGGCGCCAGCGGTGTCGGCGCCCACGCGCTGTCGAGATCGCCCCGCGCGATCCGGCGGGCGCTCGCTTTCGCCATCCAGGCAAATCCCAGGGCTGACACCAGCGCCGTGGCATCCACGGCGAGGGTCGCGGCAGAGGAGTGC
Source organism: Achromobacter agilis (assembly GCF_900496965.1). Classification (GTDB taxonomy): domain Bacteria; phylum Pseudomonadota; class Gammaproteobacteria; order Burkholderiales; family Burkholderiaceae_B; genus Achromobacter; species Achromobacter agilis. The sequence goes on along the minus strand of NZ_UFQB01000022.1, from coordinate 62,331 downwards.
GCCCAAAGGCCCGAGGCGGGAAACAGGCCGCCCAGCAGGGATGTCGCCGGAATCGCCAGGGTCAACGCGGCGGCGGTCCACAGCAGATGCACGCCCGCCGCCGCGCCGCCGCGCAGGAAGGCCCACGCGATGGATGCGAAGAAGGCCACGTAATACAGCCCTTGAAGCCAGGTATTCAAGTCGCCGACGCGGCCGTTCAGCCATTTGGACGCAACCATCATCAGTGAAATGCCGCAGATGCACCCCAGGCAGACGCCGACGGTGGCCGAGGCCATCAAGCGCGTGTCCAGCCGTTGCGCCGGAATCGCACCGGTCCGCCGGTCGGCGCGCTTGCGGCGGGTTTCGATCCAGAGCAGGTTGCCGCTATAGAACAGCCAGGCGCCCGCCAGCCCGAGGAGGAAGTACAGCCATTGCACCGCGACTCCGCCAAAGGACGCCATGTGCAGGGCGAAGAAGCTGCTGATCCAGAGATTGGGGGCGTTCTGCCCGCCCGGCAGGTAGTCGGTATTGAGCACCTTCCCCGAATATGGGTCGATCGCCACGAAGCCGCCCCGCGCCCGGGGCGACACCGCGCTGGCGTCCTTGCCCCACACGCGCACGATGGCGCGGGAGCTGGTGACCTGCTGGTATTGCAGCGTGTCGGGCTCGAAGCCGGGCGCCAGGCTGCGCACCTGCGCCACCAGTTGCCGGGGCGTCAGCAGGGCCGCAGGATCCCGGGCGCTTGCGAGGGCTTCGTTTGCGCCCGAGCGCTGGAAAACCGATGCCAGTTTTCCCTCGTACATCAGTTTGTCCTGCAGATCATAGATGCCATCGTGAAACGCGAACACGACCGAGCTGAGCGCCATGACGATATGGAAGGGCAGGGAAACGATCCCCACCACGTTATGGGCATCCAGCCACATGCGCTTCAGGTTCTTGCCGGTCCGCAAGGCGAAGAAATCCTTCACCAGCGACGGCAACAGCACAATGACCCCGGAGACCAGCGCGATGGCGTAGAGCGAAGCGACGACGCCCATGACCCACCGGTTGGGATCGCTGTCGACAGGCAGGCCCACCACGCGATGCAGCACGTCGATGAACGCCGCCAGCCCGCTGGGCGAGGACTGCTCCACTTGCAGGCCGCCGCCGGCCTCCAGGTGAGCGACGTAATGGCGCAACGATGATTCGTCATGATCGTCGGCCGGCCCGTCGCGGACCTCCCAGCCCAGGCGGGCCGGCACGTGCTCGGCATCCCGCAAATGGATGTTGAAACCCTTGGCCGCATCCGGCCGCGCGGCCAGGGTTCTGGCGATCAGGTCCGGCGTTTCCTCCAGCGGCACGTACGGGATCGTCGACTGCGGCGTGGCCCAGCGGACGATCGGCTCCTTGAAAATCGTCAGCGCGCCCGCGTAGAAGGCGATGAAGAGCGCCATGCCCGTCAGAATGCCCGTCCAGGTGTGGACGGATTTGTAGATGCGGATGAAGTCGGCCCTCATGTTGGCTGTCTCTCCTTCAAAGCGCGCCGGATAGGAACAAGGCGCCGTAGAGCAGCAGGCAGGCGCCGCCCAGCCAGAGCCAGGCGCGCATGCCGCTGGCGAAAAAATAGACGGTGCTCAAGACCCCCAGCCAGACGGGCGGCACCAGCCACATGACAAGCTGCGAGCGCGTCACCAGCGGGATGTCGGCGGTCAGGGCGGCAAGCACGGCGCTGGCTCCCATGGCGAGCGCGAAGCCCAGCAACGCGCCCGCCAGGCTCTTGGATATCCAGTCGCGCCGGATCGGGGCGGGCTTAGCGGCTTTCATGCGTATCGCTCCCGCGCGTTCCGGCAAGCGCGCCCAGGTATGGGATGAGGCTGAAGAACAGCATCAGGGCTGTACAGAACACGAATACCGCGGCGACGGCCGAGAAGGCGTGCAGGCAGCCCCACGCCCCGAGCGCCAGCAGGGCGGCACCGGCGGTGCGCGCGGGCCGCGCGGGCCAGGGTGCGGGCCGCCAGCGCTGGTTCGGCGAGGCGCGGTAAATGCAGAAGCAGCCCAGGAACATGGCGATCAGGCTGGCGGGGATTACGGCTTGCATAGTCATCCAAGTGTGGTGGACGCGGGATCGATGCGCCCGCGCTTCCGGCCCTGGGGCGATTCAGGGCCGGAAGCGGCGGCACGATCCGCGGGCGGTCAGAAGCTGATGCTGGCGGAGGCGGTGACGGTGCGCGCCGGGCCCAGCGTTGCGATCGGGGTCGTGTCGCTGAAGCTGCCGGCGTAGTAGTGCTTGTCGAACACATTGTTGACGTTCAGGCGCAGCACCACGTCTCGGCCATTGATCTGTGTGGCATAGCGCGCGCCCAGATCCAGTTGGCCCCAGCCCGGGATCCGCAGCTTGTTGGCGGCGTCCGCGTATTGGCTCGACGTTGCCTGCACGCGGCCGCTCAAGGTCAGGCCGGGCACCCAGGGCGTGTCCCATTCCAGCCCGGTATTGGCCTGCCAGCGCGGCGCGCCGACCGCGGTATTGCCGTCGTAGCGGCCAAACGAGGTCTTGACCTGCGTGCCTTGGGTGTAGGTCACGCCGCCCAGCACGCGCAAGCCCGGGGCCAGCTCGCCAAACGTATTCCACTCCACGCCGCGGACGCGCTTTTCGCCGCCATCGGCATACGTCGGGCTGGCCGTCGGCCCCTCGGTGACCAGCATGGGCTTGTCGATCTGGAAGAGGGCAAGCGTATTGGTGAAGGTGCCCGCGTTCCATTTGACGCCCAGCTCCTTCTGTTCGGTTTTGTAGGGCGCGAAAACCTGCCCATAGTTGCTGGCGGTGGTGTCGGTGACGCTATCGCCCTTGCTGAGGCCCTGCACATAGTTGGCATAGAGCGAGACGTCCGGCCCCCAGGGCTTGATGACGACGGCGACCGCGGGCGTCACGGCGTCCTCGTCGTAGCGGGATGTGGTTTTTCCCGTCTTGTCGAAATTCGTGGTCTTCACGCGCTGGTTGCGTAAGCCGGCGGTCACGAGCAGCTTTTCATCGAAGAAGGACATCGTGTCGACCAGCGCGAGGCTGGACAACTTGTTCTTCGCCGTCTTCGGCGCGCTGTCCGGCACCGACGGCATGATCGGCGTGATCGGATCGTAGATGTTGGACTTGAAGGTCGACGGCGTGCCGGTGGCCGACCCGTCTTCCGTGTCCAGCAGGGAGGCCTGCAGCACCAGTTCGTGCCCGATGCTGCCCGTCTTGAAGCGCGAGCGCAGGCCCGCCTCGGCCGACGTGGCATCGGTGTAGGCCCGCTGGCCGACCATGGATCCGGTGAAATTGCCGTTGGCGTCGATCTGCCGCGCGTGGGTGCCGTTGATCAGCCCCGATTGGTGGCTGTCGCGCTTGCCCACGCCCGCGAAGGCCGACACGTGGTCATTGAAGCGGTACTCGGCCCGGCCGACCACGGCGTTGCTCTGGATGTTGCCGTAACCGGTGCTGAACTGATTGATGCGGGGATCGGGGGCGTCGGGCACGACCGATCCGCCGAACCAGAACATCGCCGGCGTGCCGCCGCTGAACGATTCCTGGCTGTGGTAAGCGTCTATCGATGCCGTCAGCGCGCTGCTGCGGTAATCCAGGCCCGCGGAGAAGAACTCGCGCTTCCTGGATTGGCCGTCCAGCGTGGTGGCGCCGTCGCTGAACGAGCCGTTGACGCGCGCGCCCCATTCGTTGCCCGCGCCAAAGCGCCGGCCGGCGTCGATGGTGGTGCCCAGCTGTCCGTCGGATTGCCAGTTCACCCCATAGGTGGCGTTCGGCGTATCGCCCGCGCGCTTGGGCACCAGGTTGACGGTGCCTCCCACCGCGCCGCTGGGCGCCATGCCGCTGAACAAGGCATTCGGACCCTTGAGCACCTCCACCCGCTCGACGAACTCAAGCGGGGTGCGGCCCATCGGCGCCAGGCCGAACATGCCGTTGATGGCCACGTCGTTCTGGTTGACGTCGAAACCGCGGATGCGGAAGTTTTCGTACGCGTGCCCGCTGGACGTGGTGAACCGGACGGACGGGTCGTTCGCCATCACGTCGGCTAGCGTGCGCGCCTGCTGGTTCTGGATGAGTTCGGACGTATAGCTCGTCACGTTGAAGGGCGTATCCATCACGCTCTGGTTGCCCATCAGGCCCAGCCGCGCGCCTTCGGCAACCTGGCCGCCCGCATAGGGCGGGGGCAGTTCCTCGTCGCTCAACGCACCTGCGGTGACGGTGACCGGCTGCAGCGTGGCGGGCGGCGGCGTAGTTTGCGCCCAGGCATTCGGCAGCGGCAAAAGCACGCTCAATGCGAGGCCGGGCGCGAGCCGCCGCGCGCGCGAATCAGGGAAATGACGCCGTTCGTTAGACAAAGTTCACTCCGGAAAACAAACGCAAATGAGAATGATATCTAATAATTCTAATCCGCGAATTGCGTTTCTTGCCAGTCCGAAGGCGTGCGCAGATGCGCTGCGGTTGATTTAGAACAACAGGACCGCGGCCGGGAAGCGTTGCGGTGGCGTTGGGCTAGCTGCGCCGCGCGCGGCCTCGGCAGCCAGCGCCGCCTGTTCCGGCGTCCAGTAGAATCACCGCACGGCGTTCCCTTCTCACAAGAGATTCCATGGCTTCCAATGCGCCCGCGTCCGTCGATACGCCCGCCCGCAACTGGCTGCGCTGGCTGCCCGGACTGGCGTTGCTGAAGTCCTATCAAGCCGCCTGGCTGCCGAGAGACCTGGCCGCCGGCCTGGTGCTGACGACGATGCTGGTGCCGGTCGGCATTGCGTATGCCGAAGCGTCGGGTGTGCCGGGCGTCTACGGTCTTTATGCCACGATCATCCCGCTGCTGGCCTATGCGCTGTTCGGCCCGAGCCGGATCCTGGTGCTGGGTCCGGATTCGGCGCTTGCGGCGCCGATCCTCGCGGTGGTGCTCAGCGTTTCCGGCGGCGATCCCATGCGCGCGGTCGCCGCGGCCAGCCTGATGGCGCTCGTCTCAGGGCTCTTCTGCATCGTGTTTGGCCTGCTGCGGCTGGGCTTCATTACCGAGTTGCTGTCCAAGCCGATCCGCTACGGCTACATGAACGGCATCGCGCTGACGGTGCTGGTGAGTCAATTGCCGAAGATGTTCGCGATCCCGATCGACGATGCCGGTCCGCTGCGCGAACTATGGCAACTGGGGCAGGCCGTGTCCGGCGGCAAGACCAACTGGTACAGCTTTTCGGTGGGGGCGGCGACGTTGGCGGTGATCCTGCTGCTCAAGCGCTTTGACCGCGTGCCCGGCATCCTGATTGCCGTGATTCTGGCGACGCTGGCGGTCAGTGTGTTCCATCTGGATGCCCTGGGCGTGAACGTGCTGGGCGAGATTCCGCAAGGGCTGCCGACGTTTGCGCTGCCCTGGCTCAGCAACGCGGACCTGGTGAAGATCCTGCTTGGCGGCGTCGCCGTGGCGATGATCGCGTTCGCCGATACCAGCGTCCTGTCGCGCACCTATGCCGCGCGCACGCATACGCGGGTCGATCCGAACCAGGAAATGGTGGGGTTGGGCGTGGCGAACCTCGCTGCCGGCTTCTTCCAGGGGTTCCCGGTCAGCAGCAGCGCGTCGCGCACGCCGGTGGCCGAGGCGGCCGGCTCGCGCACGCAGCTCACGGGCGTCGTGGGCGCGATCGCCGTGGCGGCCTTGCTGATGGTGGCGCCGAGCCTGCTGCGCTATCTGCCGAACAGCGCGCTGGCCGCTGTGGTGATTGCCGCGGCCATCGGCCTGTTCGAGTTCAAGGACCTGCGGCGCATCTTCCGCATCCAGCAATGGGAGTTCTGGCTGTCGATGGCGTGCTTCGCCGGGGTGGCGGTGTTCGGCGCGATTCCCGGCATCTGCCTGGCCGTGGTCATCGCCGTGATCGAGTTCCTGTGGGACGGCTGGCGGCCGCACTTCGCGGTGCTTGGCCGCGTGCCGAACCTGCGCGGCTACCACGACCTGAAGCGCTACCCGCACGCGGCGCTGATCGACGGGCTGGTGCTGTTCCGCTGGGACGCGCCCCTGTTCTTCGCCAACGCCGAGTTGTTCCAGCAGCGGCTGATGGAAGCCGTGGAGGCATCGCCCACGCCCGTGCGGCGGGTAGTGGTGGCGGCGGAGCCCGTCACCAGCGTCGACGTGACGTCGGCGGACATGCTGCGTGAACTGAGCCGCGGACTGGCCAAGGAGGGCGTCGCGCTCCATTTCGCCGAAATGAAGGACCCGGTCCGCGACAAGCTCAAGCGCTTTGAACTCACCGAGATATTCCGCGACGACCGCTTCCATCCCACGGTGGGCAGCGCGGTGGACGCGTATCTCGAGTGCGTGGAGGCCGGACTGGGGGAAGGCTAGGGCGGCGGGCTCAGTCCGCCGCGGCGATGGCTGCGGCGATTTCGGCTGCCGCCGCTTCCATCGGCTGGCGGAACTCGGCCAGCGCATCGAAAGCCACGCGCGCGCTGGGCACGGAGATTCCCAGGCCGGCGATGAGTTTGCCTTGCGCATCCCGGATGGGCACGGCGCAACCGACCACGCCGGCGATCACCTCTTCGTTGCTTGCCGCCCATTGGTCCTTGCGAACCTTGCGCACCACGTTGCGCAGAGTGTCAGTGGAAACAATGGTGTTGGGTGCGAGCGGCTCGAGCACGGCGTGGTCGAGCCACCATTCGAATTGCTCCACGGGCATTTCGGATAAGAACAGCTTGCCCATCGACGTGCAGTACAGCGGCGAACGGTGTCCGTGATCGAAGTACAGGCCCTGCGAGCGCGTGGCGCTCGCCGAATCCACGTAGAACACTTCGTCGTCCACCCGCTGGCCGAGCTGGCAATGCTCGCCGATGCGGTTGGACAGCGCGACCAGGATCTGGTGGCTCTGGTCGCCGCGCATGGCGGCCGAGACCGCAGCCATGCCCAGGTTGACCAGCGCGGCACCGACCGCGAGCTTCTTGCTGCCCAGCACGCGCTTGAGCAGGCGCCTTTCTTCCAGTTGCGCGACGAGCCGGTGAACGGTAGGTACCGGCAAGCCGCAAGCGGCGGCCACGTCCGTCATGGTGATGGGACGGTCGGCATGCGCCACCACGTCGAGGACGTGCAGCAACCGGTCTAGGGGTTGATCCCTAGGGACAGCCTGTGAGCCGCTGATCATAATTAATCCAATTAGTGAAAGAAAAACTTCCAATATTCGGAAGTTTATCACAAGGCGGATTGTCTTTCCAAGTGAGATCGGAACCTACCATGATGTCCACTTTCCCCGAGACCGTAAGTAGTAGCGCCGAACCCGTGGCGGAAACAACTCGCAAGGGCCCGCTTGCGGGGCTGCGCGTGATCGATGCCGGCAACATGATCGCCGGGCCGCTTGCGGCCACCCAGATGGCCGACTTCGGCGCCGACGTCATCAAGCTGGAGCTGCCGGGTTCCGGCGATTCGATGCGCCACTGGACGCCGATGAAGGAGGGGTTGTCGCTGTGGTGGAAGGTCATCGCCCGCAACAAGCGGCTGATCACGCTGACCTTGTCCAATCCGCGCGGCCAGGAGCTGTTTCGGGAGCTGATCCGCGAGGCCGATGTGCTGATCGAGAATTACCGTCCCGGCACGTTCGAACGCTGGGGGCTCGGCTATGAAGCGCTCGCCCGCATCAATCCGCGTCTAGTCATGGTGCGCGTCTCGGGGTTCGGCCAGACGGGCCCCTACGCCAAGCGAGGCGGCTACGGCACGATAGCGGAGGCATTCTCGGGCATCCCGTCGTTCACCGGTGCGCCGGACCGGCCGCCCACGCTGCCGGGTTTTCCCATGGCCGATTCGGTAGCATCGACCTTCGCGGCGATGTCTGCAATGTTCGCCGTCTATAACCGCGATCACGGCAATGGAAGCGGCCAGGAGATCGACGTCAGCCTGTATGAGCCGTTGTTCCGCTTGGTCGAGTCCCAGGTGATCGGTTTCGACCAGTTGGGCATCGTCAAGCAGCGCTTGGGCAATCGCCTGGCGGAAGATTCGCCGCGCAATACCTATCAAACGCGCGACGGGCGCTGGGTGGGCATCTCGGCCAGTTCACAGCGCACGTTCGAGCGCCTGGCCCAGGCGCTCGGCATGCCTGAGCTTATCACGGACCCGCGATTCGTCGATAACGCGTCACGTTGCGACCACGACACGGCGCTGGACGAGATCATCGCCGGCTGGTTCCGCGAGCGCGACTGCGCAGCCGTCATGGCGCTGTTCGAAGAGGCCGAGGTAGTCGCCGGGCCGGTGCTGGATATCAGCGACATCGTGCGCGATCCGCACTACCAGGCCCGCGAGAACATCGTGTCGGTGAGTGATGACGATTTCGGCGAGGTCCGCATGCAGGGGGTGGTGCCGCGTTTCCTGGACACCCCGGGAGAGGTGCGTCACGCCGGCCGCGCGCTGGGCGCCGACAACCGCGAAATCTACCAGGGCCTGCTGGGTATGTCGCCGCAGGAGTTCGACGCGCTGACCGCGCAGGGAGTGATCTGATGGCCGGAATGTTCGAGGGGGTACGGATCGTGGGCGCGGGGCAGGCGCCTTACGCCAAGCGGTCGGACCGCAGCGTGCAGCGCCTGATGTATGAGGCGGGGGCCGCCGCGTTGGCTGACGCCGGGCTGCCGTGGAGCGCCGTGGACGGGCTGGCGGTAACCTGCTTCCTGCTGCCGCCCGACAATGCGCCGACGGTGGCCGAGCATCTGGGCATCGAGGCGCGCTTTCTGTTTCAGGGGCTGTACGGCGGCGCCTCGGGCATCATTGGTATGGCCCATGCCGCGCGCGCCATCCGCGACGGCGCCTGCGATGTGGCCCTGGTGCTTGCCGCCGACGCGTTCGACGTGGCGGCGCACAACGAAACCCTGGACCATTTCAACGGTTCCATCAAAGAATATATGTCGCCGCAGGGGTTCGGCGGGGCCAACGGCATGTTCGCGCTGCACACGCGTCTTTATATGGAACGGCACGGCGCGACGCGCGAGGACTTCGGCCGGTTTTGCGTCGGGCTGCGCGAGAACGCGTTGCGCAATCCCAATGCTCTGTTCAAGACGCCGCTGACGCTGGACGACTATCTCAACGCCAAGCCTATCGCCGACCCCTTGCGCCTGTACGACTGCGTGATGCCGTGCGTCGGGGGCGACGCCATCGTCCTGGCCTCGGAGCGCGTGGCCGCCGGGCTGCAAGGGCCGTCGCTGCGAATCCGGGCGGCCGAGGAAATCCACAACTATCCGGCCAACGACCCCTATGCGGTGCCGGGCGGCTGGGCGGGCGTGGCGGGCCGCCTCTATCAGCGTGCGGGCGTCGAACCGGCGCAGATGCAGTTCGCCCAGCTATACGACGATTATCCGGTGATGGCCTTTGTGCAGATGGAGGGGCTGGGGCTGTGCGAGCCAGGCCGCGCTCATGAGTATGTGCGCCACAACGATGTGAGCTGGCGCGGCGCGCTGCCCATCAATACCGGCGGCGGCCAGCTGTCGGCCGGCCAGGCTGGAGCCAGCGGCGGAATGATCGGCGTCTACGAGGCCGCCGCTCAGTTGCTGGGCCGCGCCCCGGGCCGGCAGCTGGATTGCCACCTGGGCCTGGTATCCGGCTACGGCATGGTGGCCTATGGCCGTGGCCTGTGCTCCAGTGCCGCCATTCTCGAACGCGTCCATTGAGGAATCGAAATGCTCAAGCCCCAACCACGGATCAATGCCTTGAACCTGCCCTTCTGGCAGGGGTGCAACGAGGGCCGGCTGATGATCCAGTATTGCGGCGCCTGCCGGCGCCATGTTTTCTATCCCCGCGTGTGTTGCCCCTTTTGCCGCGAGGACGGCCTGCAGTGGGTGGCCGCCAGCGGGCGCGGGAAAGTGCTGTCGCATACCACCGTGCGCCGCACCCATCATGACGGGTTCAACGCGGAGGCGCCCTATGTATTCGCGGCTATCGAGCTGGAGGAAGGGCCCTGCCTTTACGGCCAGGTGCCAGGCGCGCCGACCGAAGGCGCGTCCCTGATTGGCCAGCCCGTCCTGGCCGCGTTCGTCGAACACGGGCCGGGCCAGAAGATCGCGGCCTTCCGCCTGGTCTGAGGCGCCTCTCTTCTTGGTAGACCTGCCATGTCTGATTTTCATGCTTCCACCGCCGTACGTCAGAATTTTCCCGCCAGCGCCCGGATGCTGTACCTCGACACTGCCCATCAATCGCCCCTGGCCACCAGTGTGCGCCAGGCGCTGGAGTCCTTCTATCAGGAGGCCAATGCCTTCGGCGGCCCCAAGCCGGTCTGGCTCGAACGCGTCGAGCGGGTGCGCGCGCGCGCCGCGGCCTTCCTGGGCGCGGCAGCCGGCGAGCTCGCCTTCACGAAGAACACCTCGGAGGGCCTGAACATCGCAGCCAACGCCATCGATTTCGCACCGGGCGACAACGTGCTGCTGATCGAAGGCGACCATCCCAACAATGCCTACGCCTGGCTGAACCTGAGACGGCGCGGCGTCGAGGTGCGCTTCGTCAAGCTGGGGCAGGGAGTCGCCGATGCTTCCCTGTTCGCGCCGCATATGGACGCGCGCACGCGTGCCATCTCGCTGTCGCACGTAACCTTCCACGCCGGTCATCGCCATGACGTCGCCAGCGTGGGCCGGCTGTGCCGGGAGCGGGGAATCTATCTGGTGGTGGACGCCATGCAATCGGTCGGCGTGTTGCCGGTCGATGTCAAGGCCATGGGCGTTTCCATACTTGCCGCCGGCTGCCACAAGGGCCTGCTGGTGCCGCAAGGCCTGGGCCTGCTGTACGTCGACGCAGCGTTGACGGAACTGCAGCCCGTTTATCTGGCCACGGCGGGGCTGGCGCGGCCGCCGGCCGACCTGATCGCCAATCCCAACGATATGGCGTTGCGCGAGGATGCGGGCCGTTTTGAAATTGGCAACTACAACCTGGCGGACATCCACGCGCTGGACGCCGCGCTGGATCTCATCGTCAGCGTGGGGATCGCCAATATCGAGCGCCACGTGCTGGCGCTGGGGGATCGGTTGATTGAACGCATGGACGCGCTGGGCGTGGGCCTGGTGGGTCCCCGTGAACGTGCCCGGCGCGCCCATATCTATGTGCTGGACCTGCCGGTCGAGACCTGGATCGGCTTTCTGGCGCAGCAGGGCGTGCGCGTCTCGCCTGAGCGTGATGGCGTGCGAGTGTCTTTCGGTTTGTTCAATACCCCGGACGATGTCGACCGCGTCGCCGGGATCATTGCCGCTGGATTGCAGGCGCCGGTATCGGCGTGAGGCAGACGCGCAGCCTGCGGCGTTAATCGCCTGGCCTCGATGCCGGGTTTGAATCAAGGGGTATGACATGAAAACAAGCACGTTCTCCCGCTACGCCGCTGCCGGTACGCTGGCGTTGGCCTTGTCCTCCGCCTGGGCCCAGGACCAGGGGCCGACCTTGCAGAAAATCAAGGAAACCGGTTCGGTGACGCTGGGTTATCGCGAGTCCTCCGTGCCGTTCTCCTTCCTGGACGGCCAGCAGAAGCCGGTGGGTTTTTCGCTGGATCTGTGCGCCGTCATCGTCAACCGCATCAAGCAGCAGCTGAGTCTGCCCGACCTGGCGGTCAAGCAGGTGGCGGTGAACTCCTCCAACCGCATTCCGCTGGTCGTCAACGGCACCGTGGACATCGAGTGTGGCGGAACGGCCAACAATCTGGCACGGCAGAAACAGGTGTCGTTCTCGGTCGCCACGTTCGCAAGCCAGCCGCGCTGGCTGGTACGCGTCGATTCGGGCCTGAAGCAGCCGGCCGATCTCAAGGGCAAGACCGTGGTGGTGACGCAGGGATCCAATGCCGTGGGCTTCGTGCGGGCCGCCAATGACAAGGAAAAGTTGGGCATGAACGTCATCCAGGCCAAGGATCACGGCGAATCCATGCTGACCCTGAGCAATGGCCGGGCGGTCGCCTTCCTGGAGGACGACATCCTGCTGGCCGGTGAACGCGCGAATTCCCGCGATCCGGCGGCCTTTGCCTTTCTCGAGGGCGGGTACGATCCCGGCTACTACGGCCTGATGTTCAAGAAGGACGATGCGCCGTTCAAGGCCCTGGTGGACGGCGTGCTGATGGGGATGATGAAAGACGGCTCGTTCGAGCAGGCGTACCGCAAGTGGTTCGAGTCGCCCATTCCGCCGCGCAACGTCAACCTGAACTTTCCGGTGCCGGAGCGGCTGCGCGAACGCATCGCCTCTCCCAGCGACAAAGTCGATTTTTGAGAACGGCGGGGCGGCCATGTTCAGCGTGCTACTCGAGGAAGTTCCGGAAGGCGGCGAACGCTATCTGGATTGGCTGATGACCGGGCTGGGCTGGACGTTGTTCCTGGCCTTGGCGGGATGGGCTATCGCCTTTGCGCTGGGCGTGGCGGTGGGTTGCGCGCGCACCGCGCGCAAGCCGCTCGTTGCAGCGTTGGCGCGGCTATATGTCGAGGTGTTCCGCAACATTCCGGTGATCGTGCAGATGTTCATCTGGTACTTCGTCATGCCGGAGATGCTGCCTCGCGCCTGGGGCGACGCGATCAAGGCCATCCCGCCGCCCTGGGGCAGCGTCATCCCCGCGTTGCTGGGGCTGGCGTTGTATACGGCCGCCCGCGTCGCCGAGCAGGTCAAGGCCGGGATCGAAGCGCTGCCGCCGGGGCAGCGCAAGGCTGCCGAGGCGCTGGGCATGCGCAACCTGCAGGTGTACCGACTGGTGTTGCTGCCGCAGGCGTTGCGCATCATCATGCCCACCCTGACCAGCGAGGTCATGGGCATATTCAAGAACAGTTCGGTGGCGCTGACCATCGGCGTGCTGGAACTGACGGCTCAGGCGCGTCAGATCAATGAGTTCACGTTCCAGACGTTCCAGGCCTTCGGCGCGGCGACGCTGCTTTATCTGCTGCTTGCCTGCCTGGTGTACATCTGCATGCGCCTGATCGAACGCCGGTTGCGCATTCCCGGCGAGCAGGCCGATCCCGCCCCGCAGGGCCATGCCCGCAGCCGCTTGCGCTGGCGCAAATCGCTCAAGGAGGTATGAACGCCATGAACAGTTTCGATTTCGGCGCCATCGAGCGCGCGGCGCCTTACCTGCTGGACGGACTGGGATTTTCGCTGCAACTGACCGTCAGCAGCTTTGCCGGCGGGCTGGTGCTGGGTGTGGCGTTGGCCTTGGCACGCCACCTGCGCGTGCCGCTGCTGGCTCCGCTGGCCACCGCCTACATCACGCTGATGCGCGCCATCCCGCTCATCATGGTGCTCTTCTGGTTTTTCTTCCTGGTGCCCATGCTGCTCATGTGGGCCACCGGCGCGCCGCGGCCGGTGCCGGTGGGGCCTGTGTACACCGCCTTCATCACTTTCGCGATGTTCGAGGCCGCTTACTATGCCGAGATCATCCGAGCGGGCCTGAATGCCGTCCCCAAGGGACAGTACGAGGCCTGCCGGGCGCTTTCCATGTCCACGGCCAAGACGTATTGGCTGGTGATCCTGCCGCAGGTGCTGCGTTCGGTCAGCCCCATCCTGCTGACGCAGACCATCATCCTGTTCCAGGATACGTCGCTGGTCTACGTGCTCTCGATTACCGACATGCTGGGCGCCGCCTCGAAGATCGCGCAGCGCGACGCCAGCCTGGTCGAAATGTATCTGACCATCGCGGCGACCTATCTATTGATTTGCGTGGTGGCCTCGCAGGCCGTCGCCTATCTTCGCAAACGTAATGCGCCGGCCGTCCATGCTTGAGCGCCCCGGCTCCCAATGGAGAACGACCATGACCCAGACGACTTCTACGCCCGCCGTCCAGTTGCGCCGGCTGAACAAGCACTATGGCGAATTCCATGTCCTCAAAGACATCGACCTGGAGGTGGCGCAGGGCGAGCGCGTCATCGTCTGCGGACCCTCGGGGTCGGGTAAGTCCACCATGATTCGCTGCGTCAACGGACTGGAAAGTTACACCGATGGAGAGGTCCTGGTGTTGGGCCATGCCTTGGCCCACGACGGCGCGGCGCTGTCGCGCGCGCGGCAGGAGGTGGGGATGGTGTTCCAGAGCTTTAATCTGTTTCCCCACCTGACCGTGCTGGAGAATTGCATGTTGGCGCCGGTCCATTGCCAGGGCGTGCCGCGGGCCGAAGCGCGCGAGCGCGCCTCGCACTATCTGCACCGCGTGCATATTGCCGATCAGGCCGGCAAGTATCCGGGCCAGCTATCCGGCGGCCAGCAGCAGCGCGTCGCCATCGCGCGGGCGCTGTGCATGCAGCCTCAGGTCATGCTGTTCGACGAGCCGACCTCGGCGTTGGACCCTGAAATGGTCAAGGAGGTTCTGGACACCATGCTGGCCCTGGCGGCCGATGGCATGACCATGATCTGCGTCACCCACGAAATGGGTTTTGCCCGGCAGGTGGCCGACCGGGTGGTGTTCATGGATCAGGGCCAGGTGATCGAGCATGGCTGCCCCGCGCAGGTCTTCGACGCGCCGATGCACGAACGCACGCGGCGGTTCCTGGAGCAGGTCGTGCATTGAGCGGCCCAGGGGCGCGGCCCCGAAAGCTACAGCCGCTTCATCAGATATTTCGGCGATTCCTCGTAGCCTTGCCGGTAATAGAAGCGATGGGCGTCCGCGCGGCGCTCGTGGCAATGCACCTCGATGCGGTCGCAGCCGCGGGCCCGCGCTTCGGCCTCGGCCGCCGCCTCCAGCTCCCGTCCGACGCCGGCGCTGCGCGCCGCGTCGCCGACGCAGAAATACGTGATGCGGCAGAAATCGCCCGGCAACGCGAGCTGCGCCATGAAATGCAGGCCGATGAATCCCAGCAGCCGTCCCTCGTCGTCCACGGCCACGCGCAGCCAGACATCGGGATGCGTCAGCAGCTGCGCCATTCTCTCGAGCAGAAAGGATTCCGTGCCAGGGTAGCCGAGCTGGGCGAGCAGGTCGGCAAGGGCGGGGCTGTCTTCCAGGATGGCGGGGCGCAGGCGCATAGGGCAGGAAAACCAGTCAAAACACACACTCTAGCGCGGGTTTGTGTTGCAGGTGTGACATTGCCTTGACGAGGTCCGCGGGCGGCGCGACGATATTCCATCGCCGCCGGCGCCGCGCCGGGCGGCGGATCGGTGGAGGCGCCATCATGGACGCAGGCGACAAGATCTTTTCGGGTTCGATCCCGGAGTGCTACGACAAGCTGATGGTCCCGCTGATCTTCGAGGCCTATGCCGCCGACACGGCGACGCTGGCCGCGGCCTATGCGCCCGCTTCAGTGCTGGAAACCGCCGCCGGCAGCGGCGCCGTCACCCGGGCGCTGGCGCCCAGGCTGGCCGCCGACGCCCGCTACGTCGTGACTGACCTCAACCCGTCCATGCTCGACTACGCCGCCATGCGGCAGGAGCCGGACGAGCGCATCGAATGGCGTGAGGCAGACGCGCTGGCCCTGCCTTTCGAAGATGCGTCCTTCGATCTGGTGCTGTGCCAGTTCGGCGCCATGTTCTTTCCCGACCGCCCCGCCGGCTATGCCGAGGCACGCCGAGTGCTACGGCCCGGCGGGCGCTATGTGCTGAGCGTCTGGGACAGGATCGAGGAGAACGCCTTCGCCGACGAGATCACGAATGCGGTGGCCGAGCTCTTCCCGCAGGACCCGCCGCGGTTCCTCGCCCGCACGCCTCACGGCTACCACGATGTTGCGAGGATTCGCGCGGACCTGGGCCGGGCGGGGTTCACCGACATCCAGATCCAGACGCAGGAAAAATCAAGCCGGGCGCCTACTGCCCGCCTGGCGGCGCTGGCCTATTGCCACGGGACACCGCTGCGCAACGACATCGAGGCGCGCGACGCCAGCCTGCTGCCGCTCGCCATCGAGCGCGCGGCCCAGGCCATCACCGCCCGTCATGGTGCCGACCCGGTGGCGGGCAAGATCCAGGCGCACGTGATCGTGGCGGCGGGCTAGGGGCGGCTACCCTCAAAGGGAGCGGGTGTTTGAGAGTGACTTGGCTGGTGACTCGGCGTTGTGGACATAGGCTGGGCTGCATTCATGGCATTTAGGCGTTGATGGCCATAGGTAAACAGGCCTGCGGCGCACAGAGTGATTACACCGAGTGCCAACTTCAAACGACGTAGTTGGTGGCGATGTCGGATTTCGCTTTCCACATGTTGTGCCTGGAGGCTGTTCAGTGCGGCATTCAGGGCAGCGGCACCCTCGGTACGATGGCCAGTTTCCTTGTCTAAACGTTGTGTGGTGTGAGTCTCTGCCTGGGCAAGACGCTGGTCGACGCTTGTGCGTAGGGTACTAGCGGCATGTTGCATCGCCTGATGGCGTTCAGCCCATTCCTGCTGTATCTGTTGCTGTTTTCTGTCGGATAGTTGTTGGTGCGTGTCGAGGCGGGTTTGTAGTTCGCCATGGCGCGCCTGTCCTTCGGCACGCAAGGCTTGTAGATTTGCGGAAAGCCGTTCGTTTGTCTGCGCCAGAGCGTTCTCGATCTCACTCCGTTGTTGGTCGACTTGCTCGAGCATTGACTGCTTGGTGTTGAAAACGTCTTCCGCTACTTGGATGAGCTGTTCCGCATGCTCTTCAGTAAGGCCATTGACGGTGAGCAATCCTTCAACCAGGCGCTTCACTTCGGTGGATTGTTCCTTGATTTCTGCCTGGTGCTGCTCCAAACGCGCATTGTGTTCAGCTAGAGAGCGAGCCTTGCTCTTGAGATCCTCCTGCTGACGGTGAAGCAGTTGCTGTTGGTCCACCAACTGCTGGGACTGTAGCGTCGTGATCATCATTAGCTGTGCAAGCGTTTTTGAGAATTCCGCTTGTACTTCCTGGGCGTCCAGTTGTGCGCTTTTCAACTCACTGCCGTTGAACAGCCGTCCCAGGAACCCGCGTTGTTCATGGCGATCGCGCGCCTTCTTCAAGTCGTCGAGGCGGTTGAATGTGGTGCGGAACCGCTCGTATACTTCGTTGATATCCACTTGGTCGAGCAGGCCAGTCGGCAGCTTTACGCTGGCGAGTTGAGCAATGACGTTGGTCATGTAGAAGATCCTGTTACCGCTTGAGCAAAGTGTTAAGGCGTTGGTTGAGACGCAGGCGTGCATCGATGGCACGATTAAGAGTGGCGACCGTGTCCCGCTGATCGGTAACGGCGCTCTCGGCATGCAATTGAGCAGCAACGACGTGCCGCTCGGCAGTGTGAAAGTGGGAGGCCACTTGCTGATGGTTGCCAATTAGCTGACGATAGCCGGCATTGAGTTGGCACTGGACATCCATTTGCGCGGCAAGGCTGGCAATCAGCTCGCTCTGGGCCTGCAGAGTGTCGATCTGGGCGTCGAGCATGGCAGTGCCTTTGTCCAGCATCCAATCGATGATCGAGTCGATGCCGTACATCAACAGCGCCGTGCCAAGACCGGTCAACAGGCCGGTCAGCACCGGGGCAATCAACCCGGCCACTGGAGCCAGCACTGGAATACTAAGCAAAAAAGCGTTGATCGACTGCTCCCAGAGCATGCCAGCGCCCAGCGTGAACAAGCCGGCGATGCTCTTCGTGACTGCGCGCATCATTTCCGAGGCAGGTAAGTCTTGGGGAGGCCACAGCAGCATCTTCAGCGCGTCCCACAGTTTGTGCATGCCTTCGCGGATGATGGTAACCACCTTGGCCGAGGTCGTGACCAGGTTATTGATCAAGAAGGTGAGCAGATTGCTGATGAAGCCCTGTAGGCCTCCCTTGAAAAACTCGTCCAGAGCTTGCTTGAACTTGCCCTGTACGCGCTTGAGGACGCGTTCGATGGCGGCCAAAAAGCGATTGAGTAAGGTTTCTTCGCTGTGGCGCTGGTTGAAGGCTAACTGCGTTTCCTGGAAGCTTCCGTTGACGAACTCGTGCAGCAACACGCCAAATGCACGGCGCAAACCCGCCTTGCCAAACTCGCGCGCGCCCGTGGCGCCCAACTCACGTCCGTGATACACGATGCGATCGCCCGTGTTGGGCAGGTGGTTGTCCACCGCTTCGCGTGCCTTGTCGATGATCGGCTGGGTGCGGGCTTTGTCGTAGCCATTCTGCTCTGAGAGCGCCTCTTCTGCCGCAATGTCACTCTTGGCACGATTGTTCTCGAAGGTGGTGTAGTTGAGGTTGTCCTTCTCGGAAGCCAAAGCCTTGCGATGCTCTTTATCGAGCATCCACCCGCCTTCCTTATGAGCCTGTTTCAGCGGAATGCTGTGGTCCAACTCGGCATTCATTACCATTTTGCCGTTTGCGGTGGTGCGCTTGGTGGGAGCCTTTTGTCCGGTATAGGCATCAGTGAACTCTTGCGAGTTCATTTCTCCACTTTCGACTGCACTTTTAAGTTTCTTACTTTTGGCCGTGGCGTAGTCGTAATCCGTGCGCGCATACTCCTCCGACTTCTTCGCGTAGATGTCCTGGTCAGCATTGTGCTGAGTGGTGACATTTCCGCCGTCGATATCGTCGAACATGGCCGGCGTAAGCCCGAATGGCCCGATGATTTGCTGGATCACCTCTGTGCGGCAACTGTCCATCAACGCCTGGAGGCGTTCGTCTTTCTGTGCCTGTTGTTTGGCTGTGCGGGAGGCCAGAGGCATTGGCTGACGCACCAGATTGGGAAAAGCAGCCTCGGTCAGCAGCGTCTCAAGCTCAACCAGCTTCGCTGGATCGGAAAAAGTGGTCCTAGACATTTGTTCCTTTGATGTCGGGCGGCGCTCCGGCGAACGATTGAAGGGATGCACCAGCATCAGCTTCAGCCGCGTGTGTTTGAGCATGCCAGGACTCGCTTGCGCGTTCCCGTCGACATGAAATTCAGCACTTGGTAATAAATATCACATAAAGTTACGTATATTACGATATTTTCCCCAGCTGTTTGACGCGGTTGATTCTTGAGACGCATCGCGAAAGGAAAATGAAACGAGGCTAGATCTTGCGCGCGTCAGTCTGAACCGTCCGGGATTCCGAAGTACCTAATTGCCTCACAACTTTGAGGCGCCTGCATTTCTAAGTCAGAATGGGATCGCTTCTTAAACTATGAGCCAGCAAGTGAAGATAAAGATAGGTGTTCGATGTTTTGGAAAATGTGGTGAGACGAAGGGCGATGGCTCGAATCCGCCTTAAGGCATGCCATCGGCATCATTCATTTTCTAAGACAAGACTTCTTCCCATTTTCGGCATAGCAAAACGTTCCACGCCGCCTTTCTTGCCGGAACAGGGATAGTTCGTGGCATGGGCCGTTGCCATAAATGGCGCTGCCACCAGCAGCAGAACGAAACGCATCGCCACTCTCCGTTGAAAGTGGCCGAGTAATCGCCTTGCGCTGCCTGGGCTGTGCACGGCGGTTTTCCCCAATCACCAACTATGATTTTCGTTGCAGTATGCTGCGACAACCACGCGGGCTCGTTGGCGTGGCTTCCTCGCATCTGGATTCCAAATGATTGGCTTCAAGTCCTGGACTCCGTAAAGGACAAGAAGCATATGGAGCAAGTCGCGTTCTTGAAGGAGCAGCACGAGTTTGGCCACGGCCATGCCAATGCGCTTGTGGCGTTTTATCGGGCGCAGCAGGGGGCATAGCGCTCTATATCCACTCAACAACGGATCCCTTCCATGTCTCTCACGACGCTCACTCCCTCCAAGACCGCGCTGCTGGTGATGCATTACCAGACGGACATCATGGAGCTGTTTCCTTCCGTCGCTCCAACACTGCTTGCGAACACCCGCAAGCTCTGCGATGCGGCGCGGGACAAGGGCGTGGGGGTTTACTTCGCGCAGATCGGGTTCAGCGCGGGGTATCCGGAGGTAAGTCCGTTGAACAAGAACGGGCAGGGGATCAAGCAGCTGGGTTTGTTTGTGGGCGACAGGGTCGCGCCGGAGTTGGGGCGACGGAAGGACGAGCCTTTGATCCTGGCGCGGCGGGCCAGCGTGTTCTTCGGAACGGAGCTGGAGCTGCGCTTGTCGGCAGCGGGGGTGGATACGCTGTTGATGGTGGGGATTGCGTCGACGGGGGTGATGTTGTCGTCGATCGCTTATGCCAGCGATGCGGATTTCCGCTTGTTTACGGTGAAGGATTGCTGCTACGACCCGGACGAGGTGGTGCATGAACGCCTCTTCGCGACGGCGTTCGAATCGCGCACGACGGTGTTGTCGCTGGACGAAGCGCTGTCGTTGCTGGCGTCAGCCTAGCGGCCTGGCGATAAGCCTGTCGCCAGGCTGCCGCCCAGGTCGCCGGCCGTCATATGCCCGGCCGGGCCCGTTCGGACGCCAGGTAGGCGTCGCGCGAGGGCACCAGGTGGTTGCGGCAGACGGCCATCAGCGCGTCGCGGTCGCCGTCGCGCAGCGCGTGGATCAGGGCCCAGTGCTCCTGCCGGGACCGCTCGCGGTAGGCGGCGGAGGTCAGCGATCCGAAGCGGATGGGGTGCGTGCGGCGCGCGTATTCCTCGATGGCCTGGCCCAGCACCGCGTTATCCAGCAGGCTGAAGAACTCGTGGTGGAAGCGCTGGTTGCTGCGGAATACGCGGCGGGCGTCGCCGTCGGCCACCGCCGCGTCGTGTTCGCGCTGCACGGCTACCAGCGCCGTCAGCCGCGCCTGCGGCACGGGCAGGGGAATCAGGCTGGCAGCGTGGACTTCCAGCACCTCGCGCAGGGCATACAGCTCCATCACCTCGCGCGCCGAGAAGGCGCGCACGACGGCGCCCACGTTGCGCTTTTTCTCGACCGCGCCCAGCAGTTCCAGGTCGGCCAGGACCTGCCGCACGACGTGGCGCTTCATGGAGAAGCGCGCCATCAGGTCGTCTTCGGTCAGCCGTTCGCGCGGATGCAGCCGGCCGAAGACGATGTCTTCCTCCAGGGCCGCCACCGCGGCTTGCACGGCGTCGGGAGCCTGGGCCTGCAGGGCGTCGGACGTGATGGCGTTCATGGGGCGCAGGCCTATTTCTTCGGGACGGTGTCGCGCGTGACGCCGGCGCGCAGGAAGTCGAAATCGACGCCCTGGTCGGCCTGGGTCACCGATTGCAGGAACAGCTTGCGGTAGCCGCGGTCGGCGGCCGGGCGGCTGACGGGCTGGGCCGCGGCGCGACGGGCCAGTTCGGCCTCGTCCACCAGCAGCGAGATTTCGCGGCCGGCCACCGACAGGCGGATCCGGTCGCCATTTTGCACGTAGGCCAGCGGGCCGCCGATGGCGGCTTCGGGCGTGACGTGCAGCACGATGGTGCCGGCCGCGGTGCCGCTCATGCGGCCGTCGGAGATGCGCACCATGTCCTTCACGCCGGCGCGCGCCAGCTTCTTGGGAATCGGCATGTAGCCGGCCTCGGGCATGCCGGGGGCGCCGGTCGGGCCGATGCGCTTGAGCACCAGGATGTCGTCGGCGGCGACGTCGAGCGCGTCGTCGTCGATGCGGCGCGCCATGTCCTCGGCGTCTTCGAAGACCACGGCGCGGCCTTCGTGTTCCATCAGCGCGGCGTTGGCGGCGGACTGCTTGATGATGGCGCCGCCGGGCGCCAGGTTGCCGCGCAGCACGGCCAGGCCGCCCACGGGGTATATGGGCGACGCCGGCTTGCGGATGACCTCCTGCGGGAAGGCGGGAGGCGCGCCGTCGAGTTCTTCGCCGAGCGTGCGTCCGGATACCGTCAGCACGTCCAGGTGCAGGTAGGGGCGCAGTTCGCGCAGCAGCGCCGGCATGCCACCCGCGTCGTGGAAGTCTTCCATATAGTGCTGGCCGGAGGGCTTGAGGTCCACCAGCACCGGGGTCTCGCGGCTGATGCGGTCCAGGCCGGCCAGGTCGATGTCGATGCCCAGGCGGCCGGCGATGGCGGTCAGGTGGACGATGCCGTTGGTCGACCCGCCGATGGCAAGCAGCACGCGCAGCGCGTTCTCGATGGACTTGCCGGTCAGGATACGGTCCGGCGTCAGCCGCGAGGCGGCCATGGCCACCGCCGTGGCGCCGGTCTTTTCGGCGACGCGCACCCGGTCGGCGGTGACGGCGGGCGCGGAGGCGCCGCCCGCCACCATCATGCCGAGGGCTTCGGTGATGCAGGCCATGGTGCTGGCGGTGCCCATCACGGAACAGGTGCCGACGCTGGCCACCAGCTGGTTGTTGACGTCCGCGATCTCTTGCGCGTCGATCTCTTCGGCGCGGTAGCGGCCCCAGTAGCGGCGGCAGTCGGTGCAGGCGCCCACGCGCTCGCCGCGGTGCGAACCGGTGAGCATGGAACCCGTGACGAGCTGGATGGCGGGCACGCCGGCAGACGCGGCGCCCATTAACTGGGCGGGCACGGTCTTGTCGCAGCCGCCGATGAGCACCACGGCATCCATGGGCTGCGCGCGGATCATTTCCTCGGTGTCCATGGACATGAGGTTGCGCAGGTACATGCTGGTGGGCTGCGAGAAACTCTCATGCACCGAGATGGTGGGGAAGTCCATCGGCAGGCCGCCGGCCAGCATCACGCCGCGCTTGACGGCCTCGATCAACTGGGGAGCATTGCCGTGGCAGGGGTTGTAGCTGCTGCCCGTGTTGACGATGCCGATGATGGGGCGGGACAGCGCGTCGTCGGTGTAGCCCGCGCCCTTGATGAACGCCTTGCGCAGGAAGAGCGAAAAGCCGGTGTCGCCGTAGTTGGTGAGCCCGCGGGCCACGCCGCGCGAGGCCGTGCCCGCGCTGTCGAAAGGCCCCGGGGCCGGCTTGCCGTGCTTGGTCTCGTCCGTCATTTTCGCTCTCGATAATATTATTGATAATTTGATGGCAGCATCATAGCCACCCTTTGAAAGCGGCGGCAAGCGCTTTATATTCGACTATTTATTGATCTTTATTATCGATCAGTCGATAGAAAAATTCTGCTTCTTCAATCAAGTGAGTGATCCTACACTGGCGCCGTTGACGAGCCGGGCGTCCCCGCATTCCTATACTCATCCCGGCAGGAGACCTACATGTCAGACCTGCGTCTGCGGCCGCGCCGCGCTGTGCTGTTTTCCCTGCTGGCGCTGTGCGCCGGCGTTTCCGCCCCGGCGCTGGCCGCCGATGCCTACCCCGACAAGCCCATCCGCCTGATCGTTCCCTATCCGCCGGGCGGCGCGACCGACGTGATCGGCCGCGTGCTGGCGCAGGAGTTGACGGGCGCGCTGGGCCAGTCGGTGGTCGTGGAGAACCGCGCGGGCGCCGCCGGCAATATCGGCGCGGACCAGGTCGCGAAGGCGCCGGCCGACGGCTATACGCTGTTGATGGGCGCGCTGACCAGCCATTCCATCAACGCCGCGCTGTACCGGGGCCGCGTCACCTATGACGTGGAGAAGAGCTTCGCGCCGGTGTCCATCGTGGGCACGGTGCCGCTGGTGTTCGTGGTGAACCCGTCGGTGCAGGCGAAGACGCTGCCGGAGTTCATCGCGCTGGCCAAGTCCAAGCCCGGCTTCATCACCATGGCGTCGGCCGGCAACGGTTCGCCCCAGCATCTGGCCGGTGAAATGTTCAAGCGCACGGCGGGCGTGGATGTGCTGCACGTGCCTTACAAGGGCAGCGGCCCCGCCATGACCGACCTGATGGGCGGCCAGGTGCTCAGCATGATCGAAACCGTGCCGGCGGCCCAGGCCAACATCAAGGCGGGCAAGCTGCGGGCGCTGGCGGTGACCTCGCCGCAGCGCGTGGACGCGCTGCCGGACGTGCCCACCGCCGCCGAGGCCGGGCTGAAGGACTTCGAGGTGAGTTCGATGTTCGGCATCGTGGCGCCGGCCAATACGCCCGCTCCGGTCGTGGACCGCCTGAACGGCGAACTGAAGAAGATCCTGGCCAAGCCGGAAGTCAAGGCGTCGTTGCTGAACCAGGGCGCGATCGCCACCTGGACCACGCCCGCCGATGCCGGCGCCCGCGTGTCGGCCGAGGTGGCCCGCTGGACCAAGGTGATCGACGAGGCCGGCGTCAAGGGCGATTGATCGTCCGCCCGCTTCAAGGTTGCGCCGTTGCGTCATTCGCCGGAAGTTCCGCCAGGAATTTCCGGCGATGTCGCTTAAGGGCGGCCGAGGCGCGCGCGCAACAAGGCTTGCGTGAAAGTCCGGGAGTGCGCATCAAATCGATCACGGCCCCGAGGGTTTGCTGCGCCGCTCCGCCAGGCAGGTGCAATATTCCGCAATAAACGCATGGCGGCCCCATACAGGGAGGTTGACCCCGAATTAAGTAGGCCGTAATGTATTTTGCGGGCCATCCTAGGACGGCAGGGGGATACCACAATGACAGAGAACCAGGACGAAAGATCGATCCTGTACGCGCATTTCGGTACGAATAGCCCGTATTGGCGTCTGGCCGCCGATAGCGATGCATTCGAATTGGCTGCCGTAAAAGGCGCCGCCAACATCGCGACGGCGCTGCGGCCGGAACAGGCCGGGGCGATACGCGCGCTGACGGGCATTACTTCCAGCGTGCGCATCGACATCACGCTGTACGGCGACCTGTTGCGCCTCCACCTGGTGGGCCGCAAGATCAATCCCAACGAGTGGGCGGGCACCGCATCCGCGCATTCCGATACCGAATCCGTGGCCAAGGATCTGGTCGAGGGCCTGTCCTTCGCCGAGACGGTGGTGTCCGAGGCCAACTCGGTCATCGTCATCGTCGACCAGAACGGCCGCGTACAGCGCTTCAACAAGCTAAGCGAGGAATACACCGGCAAGCGCGAACAGGACATCGTCGGGCGCAGCGTCTTCGAGATGTTCATGACGCGCGAAGAGGCCGTCGCGTCGCGCCGCAATATCGCCGAGTTCTACAAGCGCGGCCAGTCCTACGAGGCCGAGCGGGTGATCAATACGGTCAAGGGCCCCCGGCTGTTCCTGTTCCGCAACAAGTTCGTCACCAGCGGCAGCGGTGAAAAACGCGTCTACCTGATCTGCTCGGGCACCGACATCACGGAAGAACGCCAGGCGCAGGAACGCCTGCGCGTGCTGGCCAATACCGACATGCTCACCAATCTGCCCAACCGCCACGCGATTACGACGCGGCTGAAGGCGGCGCTGGCGGCGGGCCAGGACGGGCGGGGCGGCGTGCTGTTCCTGGACCTGGACAATTTCAAGCGCATCAACGACCACTACGGCCACGGTTTCGGCGACCACCTGCTCAAGGCGGTGGCGGTGGCCATATCCGCCTGCCTGTCCGAAGGCCAGACGCTGGCGCGGCTGGGCGGCGACGAATTCATCGTCCTGCAGGAGTCGGCGCAGCCCTGGGAGCTCGAAGCCACCGCCCAGCGCATCATCGAGCGCCTGCGCGAACCTTTCCGCCAGGGGCTGATCGAGGTCTACACCAGCTGCTCCATCGGCATCGCCATGTACCCCGACCACGGCGCGGACCTGGACAGCGTGGTGCGCAGCGCCGATATTGCCATGTACGTGGCCAAGGAAGCCGGGCGGCACACGTATCGCGTCTTCCAGCCCGAGATGGACCGGCGCAACGCGGACTACGTCTGGCTGGACACCAATCTGCGCAAGGCCCTGGCCGAAGACCACCTGATGCTGTATTACCAGCCCAAGCTGGCCGGCCGCACCGGCGAGGTGGACGGCGTGGAAGCGCTGGTGCGCTGGCGCTCGCCCGAGCGCGGCATGGTCGGCCCGGACGCCTTCATCCCGTATGCCGAGGAATCGGGCCTGATCTCGCCGCTGGGCATATGGGTCATGCGCGAAGCCGCCCGGCAGGCGGCCGCCTGGAAGCGGGACGGCCTGAACATCCGGATCGCCATCAATATGTCGGCCCGCCAGTTGAACGACAAGGGCGTGGTCAGCGAATTCATGCGCGCGATCAGCGACGCCAACCTGGATCCCTGCCTGCTGGACATCGAACTTACCGAAAGCTGCCTGATCGACGACGAAGGCGCGGCCATCGAACTGATCAAGCAGTTCCGGCAGCTGGGCGCGCGCGTGCACCTGGACGACTTCGGCACGGGGTATTCCTCGCTATCGCAGCTTGCGCGCATTCCGTTGGACGCGATCAAGCTGGACGCCAGCTTCGTGCGCGGCGTGAATGAAAACCCGGTGTCGCAGGCGCTGGCGCGCGCCATCGTCGCGGTGGCGCGCACGCTGGAACTGAAGGTGATCGCCGAAGGCGTGGAAACGACGGAAGAAGCCGTGTTCGTGGATACGCTGGGCGTGGACGCCAAGCAGGGTTACCTCTACGCCAAGCCCATGCCGGCGGCGGAGTTCACCGCCTGGCTGACCCAGCGCCGCCGGCTGCATCTGATCGCCTGAAGCAGCCGGCATCGCACCGGGGGATCAGTGCATGGTGGCGTCCAGCGCGGCGTCGGCCGTGACGGCGCTACGGCGGTTCTGCGCGAGCACCAGGCGCTCCATGTAGGCGCGGTCCTTGGGGTCGATCGAGAACGCGGCCTCCACCCAATCCTCGGTGATGTCCATCAGCTCGGAGCGCGGCAGAGTCAGCACGCGCTGGCGGGCGCGCAGCATGGCGCGCATGCCGTTGAGCTTGGGCCGCATCACGTCGATGAAGGTGCGCGTGGCCTTGTAGGCCTCGCCCGGTTCGAACAGCACGTCCACTAGGCCCCTGGCGTGGAACCATTCGGCGGTATGGGATTCGCCCGTGCCGATCAGTTCTTCCGCCAGCTTCATGCCCGAACGCCGGGCCACCAGCGAATAGCCGCCCATGCCCGGGAACAGGTTGAACGCAATTTCCGGGAAGCCCATGCGGGCAGTGTTCTGAGCCAGCACGAAGTGATGGGCCAGCGCGGCTTCGAAGCCGCCGCCCAGCGCCGAGCCTTCGATCATCGCGAGCGAGATCGCGCCGGTGTCGAAACCGCGCGTGGCGGCATGCACGCAATCCACGCAGGCCCTCGCATAGGCCCGCAAGGCCTCGCGCTTGCCGGTGCGGATGGCTTCGGCGAAGAAGTTGAGATCGCCGCCGACGTTGTAGATCTGCGGAACCAGCGAGCCCGTGACCCAGAAGTCGATGGGCAGGCCGGAGTCCTTGGCGGCGCGCGCCAGGTTCATGATTTCGTCTATCAGTTCATGGTTAAAGCATGGGCGAGGCTGCGCCCGGAGCATCATCCACATGACTCGACGTCCCTCCTCGTAAAACGCGGAAATCTGCTTCAGATTGCCCGCTGCGGTGAAGGGGTGGCAGTCCGGATGAATGAGTTGATTCATTTGCTTTCGTCCAATCGATCAAGGTGAGTCGGAGTACTGCGGAAGTCAGCCTAATACAGACTTTCCGCCCTCCGTCTCATGCAAACCTCATGCGACTGGCCAGACTTGTCCGTAAGTCAAAGGCCCGAGTGATCGTTGGAGAAAAACGCCCAGCGCCAGAATCCGCTCAACCCATCAGCCGAGGCGCGCATGGGTAGAACGGATGAGTGGACAAGCAAATTCGCGGCTATCCGGGCGATGCGCCGCGCGTCCGCCGAAGCGGACGGACTCATGCGTAGGGAGGAGAGAGCGCGCTCAGGCGATGCCGCCGTTGGCGCGCAGAACCTGGCCGTTGACCCAGCCGGCGTCGGGGCCCGCCAGGAACGACACCACGCCTGAGATATCGTCGGGCTGGCCCAGGCGCTCCAGGGGTGGCATCTTGGCGTAGTGCTCGATCAGCTCGGCGCTTTTGCCCTTCATGAACAGTTCCGTGGCGACGGGGCCGGGAGCCACCGCGTTGACGGTGATTCGGCGCCCGCGCAATTCCTTGGCGAACACCTGGGTCAGGCTTTCCACCGCGGCCTTGCTGGCGATGTAGACGGAATAGCCGGGCAGGTTGAGCACCACCGTGGTGCTGGACACGTTGACGATGGCGCCGCCGTCGGCCAGGCGGGCGGCCGCCTCGCGCAGCGTGTTGAAAGTGCCGCGCGTGTTGATGGCGAATGTCCGCTCGAACAGTTCGTCGCTGGTCTCAGCCAGCGGCTTGATTTCGAGAATGCCGGCGCTATTGACCAGCACGTCGATGCGGCCCAGCTCCGATTCCACCTGGCCGAACATGGCGCGCACGTCCTCGGCCCGCGACACGTCGGCGCGCACCGCGGCCGCGCGGCCGCCTGCCTGTTGGATGTCGCGCACCAGCGCGTCGGCTTCCGCCGCGCTGGAGGCATAGTTGATGGCGACGGCGAAACCGTCGCGGGCCAGCCGGCGCGCGATGGCGGCGCCGATGCCGCGCGATCCGCCGGTGACCAGGGCAATACGTTGCTGGGCTTGGGTGCTCATGGCGTTTCTCCAGTGTGTGAGGGGATGAGCCGCATCATGAACTATTCCAGACAGAAGATAATTACTCTATATTCGCTAACATAATTTCATTTGAATTAATAATGGACGACACACCATGGACCGTTTCCAGGAAATGCGGGTGTTCGTGCGCATCGCCGAGCGGGGCAGCTTTTCCAAGGCCGCCGAGGATCTGCAGATTCCCCGTCCCACGGTGACCAACCTGATCAAGCGGATGGAGGCGCGGCTGGGCGCCAGGCTGCTCGAGCGCACCACTCGCCAGGTGCGGCTGACGCATGACGGCGAGGCCCACTATCGCCGTTGCGTCCGGCTGCTGGCGGACCTGGAAGAGGCCGACGGCGCATTCCTGGACACGGCGCCCAAGGGGTTGTTGCGCGTCAATGCGCAGGGCACCCTGGCCAGGTTCTTCGTGATGCCGGGCCTGCCCGGTTTCCTCGAGCGCTATCCCGACATCGTGCTGCACCTGGGCGAGGACGACCGCCTGGTGGACCTGGTGCGCGAAGGCGTGGATTGCGTGCTGCGCACGGGGTCTCTGCAGGACTCATCGCTGGTGGGGCGGCAGATCGCGCTGATGCCGCAGGTGACTGTCGCAAGCCCGGCCTACCTGGCGCGCCGTGGCGAGCCCAGGCGCCTGGAAGACCTGGAGGAACATTGCGCGGTGGACTACCTGTCCAGCGCGACGGGGCGCAGCCTGCCCCTGGATTTCATGGTGGAGGGGCGCAATGTGCAGGTCCGGCCGCGAGCCGTGGTCAGCGTCACGGGGGCCGAACTCTATACGGGCGCGGCGCTGGCGGGGTTGGGGCTGGTCCAGGTGCCGCGCTACCGCATCGAACGCGAACTGGCGGCAGGCGAACTCAAGATCGTGCTGCCCGCCACGCCGCCCGCGCCCATGCCCGTGTCGGTGCTGTACCCGCAGAACCGCCAGGTGTCCGCCAGGGTGCGGGTCTTCACGCAGTGGCTGGCGGAGGTGATTGCCCCCGCCTTCGCTCAAACGATCCCCGTGAGGTAGTACACGGCGATCGCCAGGAAGACCGACAAGGTGGAGATCATGGTGATGGCGAAGATATCGCCGTAGGACTGGCGGTGCGTAAGGCCGGTCACCGCCAGCAAGGTGATCACCGCGCCGTTGTGGGGCAGCGTGTCCATGCCGCCGCTGGCCATGGCGGCGATCCGGTGCAGCACTTCCATCGGGATGCCCGCCGCGTTGGCGCTGTCGATGAAGGTCTGCGCCATGGCGGCCAGCGCAATGCTCATGCCGCCCGAGGCCGAACCGGTGATGCCGGCCAGCGAGGTCACGGCCACCGCCTCGCCCACCAGCGGGTCGGGAATGGCCTTGAGCGCATCGGCCACCAGCAGGAAGCCCGGCAGCGCGGCGATCACGCCGCCGAAGCCATACTCGGCGGCGGTGTTCATGGAGGCCAGCAGGGCGCCCGACACCGCGCTCTTGCTGCCTTCGGCGAAGTGCGCCTTGATGGCCCGGAAGGAGAACAGCAGGATGGTGACGATGCCTGCGATCAGCGCGCCCATGACCGCCCACAAGGCCACCTGGTCCTCGGCGTTGACGGGCATGGGCTTGGGCAGGCCGGGCAGCGCCACTTCGGAACCGGCCGGATACCAGCCCGGAATCCAGCGCGTCAGCAGGTAGTTGGCCACGCCCACCACGACCAGCGGCAGCAGCGCGATCAGCGGGTGATGGTTGCGTTCGCCCGGCGGCGTCGCGGGTTCGTTGCGCAGGTCGGTGCCATAGGTCTCGCCAGCCGCCGCCCGCTTGCGCCGCCATTCGAGGTAAGAGACGCCGGCCGTCAGCGTGAACGCGGCGCCGATCAGGCCCAGCCATGGCGCGGCCCAGGTGGTGGTCTCGAAGAATGTGGTGGGGATGATGTTCTGGATCTGCGGGGTGCCGGGCAAGGCCGTCATCGTGAAGGTGAACGCGCCCAGGGCGATCGCGCCGGGCATCAACCGCTTCGGAATGCCGCCCTGGCGGAACATCTCGGCGGCGAAGGGATAGACCGCGAACACGACGACGAAGAGCGATACGCCGCCGTAGGTCAGCACCGCGCAGACCAGCACGATGGCCATGATGGCGCGTTCGGCGCCGATCAGGCGCAGCACCGCCTGCACGATGGCGCGCGAAAAACCCGACAGCTCGATGAGCTTGCCGAACACCGCGCCCAGCAGGAAGACGGGGAAGTAGAGCTTGGCGAAACCCGCCATGCGTTCCATGAAGATGCCCGAGAACACGGGCGCCAGCGCCGATGGGTCCGTCAATAACACCGCGCCCATGGCCGCGATGGGCGCGCACAGAATCACGCTATAGCCTCGATACGCCGCCAGCATCAGAAACGCCAGCGCCGCCACCACGATGAACAATCCGGTCATTCGGTACTCCGGGAATGAAGCGATAAGGGGTGAGGGGCTCCACCTTACCGCATCAAGCCGGCGCCTTCGTCGCGCGAGGCCGGGTGCCGGAGCGCGTCAATGGTCGAGCAGCGCCTGGGCCTGGGCGGCGATGTTCAGGTCGATCGAAGCGTCGTCGCCGTCGTCCAGGAACCATGCGGCCGACAGTCCGCACCAGGCGACCACCCATTGCAGCAGCCGGCGGCGGTCCAGGCCCGATTGCGCGACGACGATGTCCAGCCGCCTTTCGAAGCGCCCGGGCACGATGGATACGGGCGGAACGGGATCCGACAGGTCGGGGTTGCAGAAGAGGTTGGCGTAGTCGAAGGCGCGTTCGCCGTAGAGGCGCTTGGGATCGATGACCAGCCAGCCGCGCTCGCCGAAGTCCAGGACATTGTCGTGGTGCATGTCACCATGCAGCACCACCTGGTCCTGCTGGTTGTCGAGCAAGGCGCGGGCATGGCGGGCGCTGTGCGCCAGGATGCCGCCGTGGGTCTGGACGGCGGGCCACAAATCCGTAAACCAGCTTTCCAGCGGGCGCAGCTCGGGCAAAGGCTTGGCGCGCGGGGCGTGCAGATCCTTCAGCACGCCGCAGAGGATGCGGGTGGCTTCGTCGTCGCGGCCGTTGCGGGCGTATCCGGCCAGCGACCGCGTGCCGGTGGCCCGTTCCAGCAGGATGGCGTCGCTGTCGTGGGCCAGCACCCGCGCGGCGCCGTGGCCGCCCCACCAGCGCATCAGCACGCCGCCTTGCCTTTCGTCTTCTTCGTGCGAAACCTTGAGCATGGCGGGCAGGCCCGCGTGGCGTACCGGCAGCAGCCGCGCCGCGTGCGTGACGATGGGCGCGCCGTCGGGCACGAGTTCCCAGCGGGAGAGATAGGCGTCGAACATGGCATTGGTTGGAGTCCGGAAGGGATGTCTATAGTAGGGCCAATGCGCGAGGGCGGAGCGCTAGCGGTTGCGCTGGCGCGGTAGCAGGCCGGTGATTGCCGCCGCCAGCAGGTTGGCCGCGGCGCTGGCGGCAATGGGCAGCGCATAGGTGCCGCGCAAGTCATAGGCGTAGCCGGCCGCGACCGGGCCGATCAGGGTGCCGAACGCCACGCTGGTGTAGAGCACGCCGATGATGCTGCTGATATGGCGGCCGCCGAAGCGGTCCATGACGACGGCGGGCAGCAGCGCGACCCAGCCGCCGTAACAGACGCCAAACGCGAGGGCGAATAACGCAAGCGTCCAGAACTGGCCGCAGGCGCCCCACAGCGCCAGCGCCGCCGCCATGCCAACGTACATGGCGGCCAGGGATGCGCGCCGGCCCAGGCGGTCGGCCAGCGCGCCGACCAGATAGCGGCCCGCCGTGCTGCCTACGCCGATCGCGCCAAGGAGCAGCGCGGCCAGTCCGGGCCTGATGCCATGGTCCAGGGCATAAGGGACCAGGTGCACGAAGGGCACGAAGACGCCGAATGCGCTGGCCAGGCAGCCCAGGTACAGCAGCGCAAAAGCCCTGCTGCGGATCGCCGCGGACGCAGGCAGGTCCGCCGGTTGGGGGCGGGACTCGGCCGAGGCGGGCGCTGCCCCGCGCGCGCCATCGGGAAGCAGGCCGCGATCCTGGGGCGCGTTTTCTACCCACCGCGCCGCCGCGCTGCCGATGACGGCCACGCCGGCGGCCAGGATCAGATAGGCGGCGCGCCATCCCCAGGCGTCGATGAGCGCGGACGCCAGCGGAGGCACGAGCAGCGTGCCCACCCCGATGCCGCTGACCGCCAGCCCGGAAGCCATTGCGCGCCGGCGGTCGAACCAGCGCTGCACCGCGCCGACCACCGGCACATAGGAGCATCCGATGCCCAGCCCCACACCCAGGCCGTACGCCAGATAGATCTGCGTCATGTTCTGCGCTGCGCTCGCCAGCGCCAGGCCGGACGTCAGCAGCAGCATCCCCGTCAACGCCAGCCGGCGGGACCCGTAGCGGTCCGCCAAGGGTCCGCTGACCGCGCCGAAACCGAAGTAGAGAAACCCTGCCAGCGAGAACACCAGCGATACCGCGCCGCGCGTGGCGGAGAAGTCGCGCTGCAGGGCTTCGACGAAGGTGCTGAAGGCGTACGCGCTGCCGAACCCCAGCAAGGTAATGAGGAAGGCGGCGGCCACGACCAGCCATCCATGGAAGATGCCGTCTGCGCAGACGCCGGCACGGAGGGGGTGGGAGGGTATCGTCATGCCGTGCTCCTCAAGGAAGGGGGCGGCGCAGGTGCCATTGCGTCGCCGTCTGGAAGGCGGCGCCAAGCTGCAATAGCGTCGCCTCGTCCAGCCTGGCGGCCACCAGCTGAATGCCCATCGGCATGCCTGCGCCGCATTGGCCGGCGGGCAGCGTCAGGCAGGGGTGGCCCGTCATGTCGAACAGGCAGGTGTAGCGTTGCAGCGCGGCGACCAGCCCGGGTTGCGTGCCCAGGGTGCTGATGGCGTGCAGCGTGAGCGGGGCCATCGGCTGCACCGGCGTGAGCAGGGCATCGATCCCGGTGAAGAGGGCGTCCACCTTGCCGCGCAAGGCCATGCGGCGCAACAGGATGCGCTGATAGTCCGGGCCGGATAGCGCGCGTCCCGATTCGAGTACTGCCGCAAGGACCGGGCCGTACGCGTTGCCGCGCGAGGGGTAGGTGCCGGCGTGCGCCACGGCCGCCTCCACCGCGCAGTGCGGCGCCCAGTCGCGGACGGCCTGCTCGCCATCCGCCGCCGGAAACCGCAGCGGCACCAGCGTTGCGCCCAGATCCTGGAACACGTGCGCCGCGGCGGCGAGCATCGCTTGCGTGCAGGGATCGGCGCCGTCGCCGTTCCAGTCCGCGTCCACGCCGATCCGCAGCCCCGCTACCGGCGCGGCGGCCAGCCGCGTGTAGTCCGGCACCGGCGCCTGCAGCGCGGTGGGGTCCAGAGGATCTGGGCCGGCGATCGCTTCGAGCAGGATGGCGGCATCCCGCGCGCTGCGGGCAATGACGCCCATGTGGTCCAGCGAGGCGGCCAGTTCGAACGTGCCGTGGCGGCTGACGCGGCCCCAGGTCGGCTTGATGCCGGTCAGCCCGGTCGCGGCGCAGGGCCACCGGATGGAGCCGCCGGTGTCCGAGGCCGTTGCGCCGAAGCAGAGGCCCGCCGCGGTGGCTACCGCTGATCCGCTGGATGAAATGCCGGTCCAGTAGCCGGCGTTCCAGGGGTTGCGCGGCGCGTCGATATCGGGGTGGTGATCCGAATAGGCGCCCTCGCTCATCTGCAATTGCCCCAGCAACACGGCGCCCGCCTTGCGCAGGCGGCGGACGACGGTGGCGTCATGGTCTGCCGGCACGCCGCGGTGGAGGGCGGTGCCCGCCGCCGTCGGCACGCCCTTGCGCCGGAACAGGTCTTTCAGTGCGAGGGGCACGCCATGCAGCGGGCCCCGGTAGCGGCCGCCGCGGATCTCGGCCGCGGCGGTTTCGGCCTCGCGCAGCGCCGACGCCGCCGTCACGCAGGCATAGCTGCGCAAGGCGCCATCCAGTTCGTCGATCCGCTGCAACTGGGCTTGCGCGATCTCGACGGGCGAGACGTCGCCGGCCCGGATCAAGGCGGCCAGCGCGGTCAGGTCCAGGTGATGGAATGGGGCGGTCGCTGCGGGGTTCTGCTTGATGTTTTCCATGTAGTTAATCTATTCTTTATCGATCTTGTATCGGCTGGAAGGAATACAAGTTAAATCGCCGAAATGGCCTGGACAAGCCATTGTTTCTATGCAATTTACGTTAGAAAAACTAATCTGAATGCCTGCGCCCAGACTACCGCCGCTCAATGCCTTGCGCGCTTTCGAAGCCGCGGCCCGCCACTTGTCGGTGAAGGCCGCCGCGCAGGAACTGTGCGTGACGCCTGGCGCGGTCAGCCAGATGATCAAGACGCTGGAACAGCACTTGGGCGTGGCGCTCTTCCTGCGCGTGAACCGCGGCATTCAGCTGACGGATGCGGGCCACGGCTATCTGCCGCCCGTGCGCAACGCGTTCCGGCAGATCCTTGCCGCCTCCGCGCGCGTGGCCCAGCCCCCGGAAAGCCGGGTGCTCGTCGTCAGCACGACCGCGTTCTTCGCATCGGCCTGGCTGATCCCCCGGCTGGCCGATTTCCACGCCCGCCATCCCGGGATCGACCTGCAGATCGTCACCAGCAATGCCCTGACGGCGTTCGGCCGCGACGGCGCGGACATCGCGATTCGCCATGGGCTGGGCCGGTATCCAGGATTGCGGAGCGAACATCTGTTGACGGTGGAAGTCGTGCCGGTCGCTTCGGCTGAGCTCGCGGCCCGGATGGGCGCGCCGCGGAGCGCCCGGGACTTGCTGGACTGGCCGCGCGTGCACGACGAAACGCGCAATGGCTGGCAGCTCTGGTTCGCGGCGCAGGGCATCGAAGACGCGGGTCTGCCGAGAGGGCCGGCGTTCGACGATGGCGGCCTGCTGTTGAAGGCGGTTGCCGCGGGGCAGGGCGCGGGCCTGTTGCCTGCCGCCATGGTCGCCGACGAGCTGGCGGCAGGCCGGCTCGTGCGCCTGGCGGACGACGCCAGGCTGGAGGAGTTCGCGTACTACCTCGTATGGCCCGGCAGGGCCGCGATGCCGGAAAAGGCGCGCGCATTCCGGGACTGGTTGAGCGCGTCCGGCGCGGGCGCCGGAGGTTAAGGCGCGGCGGACAGCGCCGCCGCCTTGTGCGCCAATTCCGCCACGCCGAAGCTCGTCGCCAGCGCGTGGTTGCCCAGGTCCGCCAGCGGCACCCAGCGCGCATCGCTGGCGTCGTCGCCCGCGACGGGTTCGCCGGACTGCCAGCGGCACAGCACCGCGACCAGGATGAAATGGCGGCGCAGGGCGCCCGCCTCGTCGCGGTCGAAGACGTCCACGGCGTCGAACACCTGCAGCGGTTCGGCGCGCACGCCGGTTTCTTCCAGCAGTTCGCGCGCCACGGCGGTTTCAAGGCGCTCGCCCGCGTCGATCTTGCCGCCGGGAAACGCCCAGCAGCCCGCATCCGGTGGATTGGCGCGGCGCACCAGCAGCACATGGCCGTCGCGGACCACGGCGGCAATCGTGGCGGGGATGGGGCGCTGGGGCGAGGGGGCGGTCATGCGTGTCTCCGGGTGGGGCAAGCCCTAGCGTACGCCATGCCCGCCTTAGCGCAAATCCCCGTAGTGTCCGGCCCCGTCCCTGGTGCACACTGTCAGCCGCGCCGACACGCGCGCATCAGATAAAAAGGGGCGGGGGCAGTATGGACACACCGGACCGGCAGTTGCGCTATTTCCTGCGCATCGCGGAACTGAAATCGCTGTCGCGGGCGGCCGAGGACCTGGACCAGACGCAATCCGGGCTGAGCCGGCAGTTGGCGGCGCTGGAAACCTATGTGGGCAAGCCGCTCTTCATCCGCACGGGCCGGGGCGTGGAGCTGACCGAGGCCGGCGCGCGCCTGCTGGACGGCATCCAGCCGGCCTATGGCAACATCGACCGCGTGCTGGAGTCCGTGCGCCAGCGCGAAGGCGTGACGCAGGGAACCGTCAGGCTGGCCACCGTGCACACGCTTAGCTACTACTTCATGGCGGAGGTGGTGGCCAGTTTCGTCAGCAGCCACGAACACGTGAACCTGTCGGTCATGGGCCGCAGCTCGCCGGAAGTGGTGGCGCTGGTGGAAAGCGGCAAGGCGGACGTGGGCTTCGTCTACGATTCGGCGGTCGCCTCCGACAACCTCGCGTCGACCACGCTGTTCGACGACGATATGTGCCTCATCGTGTTGGCAGGCCAGCCGCTGATGGACAACGTGGACCTGGCCGGCATGAACCTGCGGCTGGTGGGTTTTCCGCCGCACTACGCGCTGCGCAAGATGATCCACAGCGCGGGCCTGGAGCCGGAATTCGTGGCCGAGGCCGAAACCATCGACGCCATGCTGAAGCTGGTGTCCTCGGGGGTGGGGGCCTGTATCCTGCCGTCCCGCATTCCCGACAAGCTGCTCAACGACTACGGCCTGCGCAAGATCCGCGTCCACAGCCCGATCCTGCGGCGGCGCGTGGTCGCGATTACTCTGGCCCACCGCCAGCCCTTGCCGCTGGTGGGCGAATTGCTGGCCAGCGCGCACCGCATCGCTCGGCAATAACCCTTACTTCCCCCTTGGCGCCGCCTGCTGAATAGCAGCTATGA
The DNA here is from genome assembly GCF_900496965.1 of Achromobacter agilis. Classification (GTDB taxonomy): domain Bacteria; phylum Pseudomonadota; class Gammaproteobacteria; order Burkholderiales; family Burkholderiaceae_B; genus Achromobacter; species Achromobacter agilis. Next base: position 25,715 of record NZ_UFQB01000022.1, on the reverse strand, counting down.
GCCTGGCTGCATGGCTTGATCGCGCCGCGCTTTCCATACTGTCCGAACTTCGCGCGGCGCCCGCCGGCGTCGATGGCGAAGGGATAAACAGGGGAAGATATGAGCACCGCATTACGAGAGAAATCCTACTTCGATACACGCGCCACGCAGGAAATGGCGCGCCATCTGCACGCCGTGCCGCGCAGCATCCAGGACACCATGGCCTACGCCTGCCGCATTCTGGCCATGACCGAGCAGGAGGCCGGCCTGGCCGGACAGATCAGCATGCGTTCGCAGCGGCCAGGCGCCTACTGGACGCTGCGGTTCGGCCTGGGCTTCGACGAGGCCACGCCGGCGGACTTCATCGAAGTGGACCGCGACCTGCATACGCTGACGGGAGAGGGCATGGCCAATCCGGCCACGCGCTTTCACCTGTGGGTCTATGAGGCGCGGCCGGACGTGCACGCCATCATCCACACCCATTCGCCATGGGCGTCCGCGCTGGCCGCGGCCCGCCAGCCGCTGGTGATCTCCCAGATGGACATGACGCCGCTGCATGACGACTGCGCCTTCCTGGGCGAATGGCCGGGCGTGCCGATCGCGGACCAGGAAGGCCTGATCATTTCCGAGGCGCTCGGCGGCAAGCGCGCCATCATCCTGGCCCATCACGGCTACCTGACGGCGGGCAGGTCCTGCGAAGAGGCGACCTACCTATCGGTGTACCTGGAACGCGCGGCGCGCATGCAGATCCGCGCGCAGGCGTTCGGGCCGCTGACGCCCGTGGACGACGCGCTGGCGCGCGAGGCGCACGACTATCTGCTCAAGCCCTCGATCGTCAACGCGACGTTCAACTACTGGGCCCGGCAGACGCATGGCGTTGCGCCCTTGCCGCTGCCTGCCGCCTGACGCCGCGCCGCGGCCTTCCTCCAGACTTTTTTTTTGGGGAGTCATGATGATGACGACCAAGCCTGCGGCTGCGCGCTCGCGCCGCGAATACGTGACGGCTGGACTGGCCAGCATGATGGGCACCACGATCGAGTGGTATGACTTTTTCCTTTACGGCACCGCCGCCGCGCTGATCTTCAACAAGATCTTCTTTCCATCCTTCGATCCGTTGACGGGCACGCTGGCAGCGTTCGCGACCTATTCGGTGGGCTTTTTCGCGCGGCCGCTGGGCGGCGTGATATTCGGCCACTACGGCGACAAGATCGGCCGCAAATCCATGCTGCTGATCACGCTGCTGCTGATGGGCGTGCCCACCATCCTGATCGGGCTGATTCCTTCCTACGAGCAGATCGGCTACTGGGCGGCGGTGCTGCTGGTGCTGATGCGTTTCCTGCAAGGCATCGCGGTCGGCGGCGAATGGGGCGGAGCGGTGCTGATGGCGGTGGAGCACGCGCCGGACGGCAAGAAGGGCTTCTTCGGCAGCCTGCCGCAGGCCGGCGTGGCGCCGGGCCTGATCCTGTCGTCCCTGGCGATGGGCGCCGTCGCCTCCTTGCCGGAAGCCGACATGCTGGCCTGGGGCTGGCGCCTGCCGTTCCTGGCCAGCGTGGTGTTGCTCCTGGTGGGCTGGTTCATCCGCGTGAAAGTGGCCGAATCGCCGGACTTCGAGCAGATGCGGGAGAAGGGCGCCAAGGTCGAGGTGCCGGTGGCCGAGGTGCTGAAGAAGCACCGGCGCGCCCTGCTGGTCGTGGTGGGCGCGCGGCTGGCGGAGGTGACGTGGTTCTATACCGTGGTGACCTTTTCGCTGGCCTATGCGACGGGCACGCTGGGCATCCCACGTTCGGTCATGCTGGACGCCACGATCTGGGGCGCCGCGCTCGCGCTCTTCACCATGCCGTTGTTCGGCATGCTGGGCGACCGGATCGGCCACAAGTGGGTATTCATGGCCGGCGCGGTGGGCATCCTGGCGTGCGCGCCGCTCTTTTTCCAGTGGCTGGGCACGGGCGACAAAACCTGGATCATCGCGGCGGTCTGCCTTGCGGTCGGCCTGGTCTACGCCTGCCTGTACGGACCGGAAGGCACGCTGTTCTCCAGCCAGTTCCCGGCGCACGTGCGGTACACGGGCATTTCGCTGGCGGTGCAGGTCTCCGGCGCCATCGGCGGCGGGCTGGCGCCCATCGTCGCGACCTGGCTCCTGGCCAAGGGCGGCGGCGATCCGAAGTACGTAGTCTGGTACCTGAGCATCCTGGGCGTCGTGGCTTTGTACAGCGCCTGGCGCATGCGTAGCGAGGAAGCGGCCTCGCCCGCGATACGCGTGCCGTCGGCCTCCGGCCTGAGGACGCCATGAAGACCATCGACTATTACTTTTGGATGAACTCTGATTGGGCGTACCTGGGCGCCGACCGCCTGGAAGCGCTGGCCGAGCGCCAGGGCGCGGCGATCCGTTATCTGCCGGTGGACCTGCCAGACGTCTACGCCCGCACTGGAGGGATTCTGCTGGGCCGGCGTTCGCCCGAGCGCCAGGCCTACCGGGTGGCGGAACTGGCGCGCTGGTGCCGCAAGCTGGGCATCCACGTCAATCCGCAGCCGGCGCATATGTGCCCGGACGCCGGCCTTGCATCGCGCCTCGTCATCGCGGCCGATCTCGCCGGCCTGCCGGTGGCGGCGCTGTACAAGGCCATCCTGAAAGCGGAGTGGTGCGACGAGCAGGACATCTCCGACGAGGCCACGCTGCGCGCCATTTTGCAGCGCCAGGGGCTGGACGCCCCGGCGCTGCTGGCCGCCGCGGCCGAACCCGGTGTCGAGGCCCGCTATCGGCGGAACACGGCCGAGGCGGTCAAGGCGGGCGTATTCGGCTCGCCCGCCTATGTCTATCGGGGGGAAGTGTTCTGGGGCCAGGACCGGCTGGACATGCTGGAGGAGGCGGTCGCGGCGTAGGCGCGCGGGGCCGGCCGCTTCCGTTCAGGGGGCCAGGCCGGCCCATTCGGGCCGATGCCGGCCCTGCGTCAGGAATCCGGCGGCCAGGACGATGTCGGTGTCGTTGCGGCGGTCTTCGGCCATGTAGGGAACCTGATTGCGGAATGCGCGCCACAGCGCGCCGGTGCCCGTCCCGGCCCGGAAATCGGGGTGTTGGGCGGCGTGCAGGTCCACCGCCTGCGCGGCGTGCATCAGTTCTACCGCCAGCAGCATCGTCAAGCGGTCGACCTGGGAAGCCAGCCTGCGGCCCGCCGCCGGTGCATTGGTCCCGACGTCTTCGATGTTCCCGGCCTGGGGCTGGACATCGGTCGATACCGGCAATGACAGCATCCTGATCTCCGAGGCAAGTGACGACACCGTCTTCTGGATCGGCCCGTAGCCGATCGCGCCATTTCCCGGGCTGAGAAACCGCGCAAGGCCGGTGAATCCGGTATCGGTCAGCCTGAGCGTGCGCTGGGCCGACAATTGCGCCACCTGGGACAAGGCCACGCCCATGCTCTGGAGCGGCAGCACCCAGGCGCTGGGATCGAAGCCGGCGCTGGGCAGCACGGCGCCGCGGACCGGGCCGTCCGTGACGTAGAACTGCAGCTCGTAGGATTGGGCGTCGTCCGGGGGGCGGGCATCCAGCGCCACGGTGGGGTTATCGTCGGAGCTGTTGATCTGCAGCTGCAACTGTCGTTGCAGCAGTTCCAGCATGTCGCGTGCCGCGCCGTGGGCCTGGCTCACGGTGCGGAAACTCAACGGATCCTGCAGGGCCCGCCGGGCGTCCTGTTTCCACAGGGAACTGCCCTGCAGCAATGCCGTCATGTGTTCGGCCGTGCGTAGCTGCCCGCCGTAGGGCCGTTGGGCCTGCGCCGCCGACAGGATCGGAGCCAGGTTTCCGCCCAGCCCTTCGAGCGAGAGCGAGGCGATCGCATCGGCCTGCGAGAGCAGCCTGGCCGCGTCCAGCGCCGCCAGCGAGGCGACAGCGGCGCCATAGGCATTCGAGCTGACGATGGCCAGGGCATCCTTGCCGAAGGGCTGCACCGGTTCTAGGCCGGCCTGGCGCAAGGCCTGTGCCGCGGGCAGGCGTTGGCCGCGGTAATAGGCCTCGCCTTCGCCCATCATCGCCAGCCCGATTTGCGGAAGAATGGTGATGTCGGCCTCGCCTACGGAGCCTTCCCCGAACATCACGGGGGTGATGCCGCGGTTGAGGAATTCGGCATACTGGCGCAGCACGGCGGGCTGCAGGCCCGAGCCGCCGAACAGGGCGGTATTCAGCCGGATGAGCATTGCCGCCCGCGTCACTTCCCGGGGCGCCTCCGCGCCGTAGGCGGCACTGTGCGAGCGCAAAAGATTGCGATTGAATTGCTCCGACAGCTTGCGGACTTCGGGCGAAATTTCGCCGCCCTTGAAAATGGTCTGGTCCTTGTTCAGCCCTACGCCCCGGTTCAGTCCGTACACGGGGCGGTCCAGGCGGGCATACGCCAGCAGCAGGTCGTAGGCGCGTTCCGCGCGCTGCATGGCCTCGCCGGTCACCGTAATCGCGCAGCCCTGCCTGGCGACGGAGTCCACCTGCGCCAGGGTCAGGGAGCGGCCGTCCAGCGCGACGGGGGCGCAGGCGGCCGAAGCGAGGGCTGCGGGGGCGAGGAACGCCGCCAGCAGCGCGGCGATGGAACGGGACCGGCGGATGATCGGGGTTGCGGTCCGGAGGGAGCGGCCGGACGCGAACAGCGGGCTCTGCATAGGCATTGCGACTCCTGGCGTAAGGGGGAAGAGGGTGCGGCTGCGCAGCGGGCCGCGCAGCGGCCCGCAACGTCGCGGTGGAACAGCGGAGGCTTAGGGTTTGGGCTGGCCGCGGAGCGGCAGGCGGAGCAGATCCTGGCCCAGCACGACCGGCCCCTGGAAGGTGCGGCGCGCCTGCAGCCAATGCTCCGCGGGAGCGTCCCCCGGCACCAAGTGCGACAGCACGAGCGTCCCGACTCCGGCGCGCGTGGCCACCTCGCCCACCTCCTGGGGCGTGGTGTGCGCCTCCAGCAGCTGATGGGCCAGCGCCTGTTGGCGGGCATCCCAAGGCTTGGCGCCAACAATGTGGTCGACCCAGGCCGGGTCGATCGCCTCATGCACCAGAACGTCCGCGCCACGCGCCAGCTTGATCAGGTTTTCGCTGACCGCGGTATCGCCCGAGAACACGACCGAGCCTGCCGCGGTGTCGAAGCGATACGCGAAATTGGGGTAGACCAGCCCGTGCGGTACCAAGATGGCGCTGACCTTGACGCGTTCGTCCTGCCAGACGGGGAACGGTTCCATCGGCGGCGCGGGATCGGTGTTCGGATCCTTGACCACGCCGGCAGGCACCGCAATATCGTGTGCCTTGAAGAACTGCCGGATGTCCGGCACGCCTTCGCTGCGCACGCGTATGTTGAGGTCGGCCGACATGCCGGCGACGACGGATTCGACCAGGTCGCGGGTTCCGGCGGAAGGGTTCTCGGCATGGACCACCACGTCGTCCTTCATGCCCGGCGCGAGCGGCGGCAGCACGCCGCGCCGCCCGGGGCCGTATATCTGCATGGAGGCCTTGGCGCGGCGCCGCGCGCTCGGGTCGTACATCAGGAGATTCGCCAGGTCGATGATGTGGTCGGTGTGCAGGTGAGTGAGGAACACCGCCTGCTCCGTGCCGGGTTTGACGCCGGCGCGGCGCAGTTGCCGGTATGCGCCCGAACCCAGGTCTACGATGTAGGCCCGTCCGTTCACCAGCACGGCGGACGAAATTCCGTGGGGCGAGGCATCGCCGTACCAGGTCGGTCCGCCCGCGACGCCCAGCAGCACGAGCTCGGCCGCGGCGGGCGATTCGGCCGCGAGCGGCGTCGCGCAAAAGCCGGCGAGCGTGAGCGTCGCGGCTGCGATCAGTGTTTTATGTGCGTTAAACATGGCGGCCCTGCGGAAGTAGCGTCAGCGCCACCAGCGCGACCACGCAGGCGCCCATCACATACAGCGCGGGCGCGAACGCCACCCCCGTGGTGTAGGTGATCCAGGTAAGAATGGCCGGCGCGAAGCCTCCCAGGACCGTGACCGCCGTGTTGTACGACAAGGACATGCCGGAGGAGCGCACGGAGGTGGGAAACACTTCGGACAGCGCGGCCGGGGCCACGCCCACGTACATGGCCACCATCAGGCAGAACAGCGACTGCACCACGATGAGCGCGCCCTGCGTGTGCGAAGCCTTCAGCCACATCATGAGCGGATAGGACGCAAGCAGCAGCAACAGCGCCGCTGCACGCAGCACGTTGCGTCGGCCGTAGCGGTCGGACAGCGTGCCGGAGAAGACGCAGCCGCCGATCAGGAACAGATTGCCCACCAGGGCGGCCAGGAAAGCCTGCGAACTGGAGAAGCCCATCGACTTCTGCACATAGATGGGCATGAAGATGATCAGCGCATAGGGGCCGACGGCCCAGAGCACGGAGATGCACAGGCCGGTCAGCAGCTCCCTGGGATAGTCCCGGAGGACCGACAGCAGGGGCTCCTTGACGCGGTCGCCCTGGAGCGCCTGGCGCGCCTGCTCTTCGCGGAAGTGGGGCGTTTCGTCCAGCGCGCGGCGCATCCACAAGCCGACCGGCGCGATCGCCAGGCCGATGATGAACGGCACGCGCCATCCCCATTCCCCGACCTGCTGTTCGGTCAGCAGCGTGGTGACCAGGGTCGCGACCAGCGCGCCCAGAAGGTTGGAGATGCCCATGCTGGCCTGTAGCCACGAGGCGTACTGGCCGCGCTTGCCTTCCGGCGCATGCTCGACCAGGAAGGCGGTGGCGCCGCCCACTTCGCCGCCGGCGGAGAACCCCTGCAGCACGCGGCCGCACACGATGAGCAGCGGGGCGCCCACGCCGATCGCGGCGTAGGGCGGGGCGGCCGCGATCAGGAGCGTGCCCAGGGCCATCAGCATGATGGTCAGCGTCAGCGCCGCCTTGCGTCCGGCGCGGTCTCCGTAGGATCCCAGTATCAGCGCGCCGAGCGGCCGTACGACGAAGCCCAGGCCGAAGGCCAGGAAGGATGCCATCAACTGGACGGTGGGATCGGCGTTATGGAAGAAGTTCTGCCCGATGTACACCGCGAACAGAGCGTAGACGGTGAAGTCGTACCATTCGAGCGCATTGCCGGCGGAAGCGGCGATGACCGCCTTGCGCCCGCTGTGGGCTTTAGCCGTTTGGGAGGCGCCGCGGCCCGGCGGGGCCCCGACTCCCGGATTGATCGTGATGTCTTTCATTTTTTCCCCATTGAAATCGTGTGTGCCTGGAGAGCGTCCGGGGTCAGCCGCCGCTCGTAGCGGTGTCGATGCGCGCGATGCCTTTCCGGCGCACCTCGTCCAGGGCCTCTTCGTAGCCGGCGTCCGCATAGCGCAGCACGCCGCTGGCCGTGTCGTTGGTCAGCGACAGGCGCAGGCGTTCCTCAGCCGCGCTGGAGCCATCGGCCACGACGGTCACGCCCGCGCTGGTCATGTAGCCGCTGTACCCGCCGCCTCCGGAATGGATCGCCACCAGGTCGGCGCTGGATGAACAATTGATCATCGCGTTGAGCAGCGGCCAGTCGGCGATGGCGTCGGAGCCGTCGCGCATGTTCTCGGTCATGATGTTGGGATGGGCCATTGCACCGGCGTCCAGGTGGTCGCGGGTAAAGGCGACCGGCGCGCTGAGCGTGCCCTCGCGGACCATGCGGTTGACTTCCAGCGCAAGTTCGGTACGCTCGCCGTGGCCGAGCCAGGCGATGCGCGCGGGCAGCCCTTCGAACGGCACTTCCTCGCGCGCCAGCCGGATCCAGTTGGACACGATGAAGTTGTCGGGAAAGCGCCGCAGCAGGAAATCGTCGATCTTGCGGATGTCGTCCGGATCGTTCGACAGCGCGATCCAGCGGAACGGACCGATGGCGCGGGCGAACAGCGGCCGCAGGAAGGCTTCGGTGAAGACCGGGATCTCGAAGGCGCGTTCCACGCCGCCTTGCTTGGCGTGGGTGCGGATGAGGTTGCCGTTGTCGAATACGACGGCGCCGCGGTCTTTGAAGCCCAGCATCGCGGTGACGTGGCGCACGATCGACGCGCGGCTGGCGTCCATCAGCCGGGGAATGTCTGTGCGGCGCAATGCCGCCACCTGTTCGAGCGTATGGCCGGCCGGGATGTAGCCATAGACCAGGTCGTGCGCCGAGGTCTGGTCGGTCACGATGTCCGGCACGATGCCGCGGGCCAGGATCTCCGGGTAGACGTCGGCCGCGTTGCCAAGCAGGCCCACCGAGATCGGTTCGCGGCGCTCCTGCGCCTGGCGGATCAGCGCCAGGGCTTCGTCCAGAGAGTCCGCGCGCCGCTCCAGGAAGCCGGCCTTGATGCGCTTCTCGATGCGCTCGGGATTGATCTCCACGGTCAGGATGGCGGCGTTCGCCATGCGGCCGGCCAGCGGCTGCGCGCCGCCCATGCCGCCCATGCCCGCGGTCAGGATGAAGCGTCCCCGGAGGTCATTGCCGAAATGGCGTTCGGCAATGCGGGAGAAGATCTCATAGGTGCCCTGGATGACGCCCTGCGAGCCGATGTACTGCCAATCGCCCGCGGTCAGCCCGCCCCAGCAGATCAGGTTGTCCCGCTCCCATTGGTAGAAGTTTTCCGCCTTGGCCCATTGGCCGACCATATTGCAGTTGGCCATGATCACGATGGGCGCCTGCGGATGCGTGCGCAGCACGCCGATGGGCTTGCCCGACTGCACGATCAGGGTCTGGTCTTCTTCCAGTTCGAGCAGGGCCTTGACGATGGCGTCATGCGACGGCCAATCGCGCGCGGCGCGGCCCAGCGCCGCGTAGACCACCAGGTTGGCGGGGTCTTCGCCCACGGCGAGCACGTTTTCCAGCAGGCGCAGCAAGGCCTCCTGGCGCCAGCCCTTGCAGCGCAGCACGTTGCCGCCGGGGATATTGAATTCGCGTTTCACGTGGGTTGACCTCAGGATGCCAGTGCGTAGTCGGTGAAGTTCATGCCCAGCGCCTTTTCCACGATGGGGTAAACCGATGGATCGGTGACGCTGGAGGACAGCGGGATGTGCTGTTTGCTCACGTGCAGGATGCTTACCTGCAGCCCCTCGCGCAGCTTGCCGGCGCTCACGGGGTTGCCGTCGGCGTCCAGCGTGGTGATGACGTCGGGATAGCAGGCGATCCGCGCGCCCTGGGCATCGGTCACGGCCATGTGTTCGTTCATCACGTGGATCACGCGCTTGCCGGCGCCTTCGCCGATTTCCACCGTGCCGATGTCGAAGGCTTCTTCGGTGTACTGGAGCGTGTTGCGCACGACCTTGCCGGAGCCGATGATCTCCCCCTGCGTGGCCTTGCAGATCGCGTCGATCACGGCACTGCCGCCGCGCGCTTGCGCCGCGATGATGGCCTCGCCCAGCGCCAGGGCCTTGCTGATGCCGCCGAGCGCCGCGTGCCGGCGCACATAAGCGGCGCGTATCGGGTTGCGGCAGCTGGCGATGAAGCCGCCGGCCATGTCCGCGGCCTTGCGAAGCACGGGCGACACCTTGCCGGTGGCGCCATGGATGGTCAGCTCCATATAGGAGTTGCTGGCGCGGTTGCCGCCGACGGCGCATTGGATCATCGGCTCGGGGCTGCCGGCCAGGCCGAGAGATCCCATGTCGCCGGTGGGATGGGCGCGGATATCGCCCACGGCGTCCACCACCTTGGTGCCAAGCACTGCCGAAGGCAGCCAGCCGTTCAGGGTGCTGGACATGCCGTTCTGGCCGATGATCAGGCCATACACCGGCGCGCCCAGCGCGTCCTGCAGCCGCTGGGCGGCCTTGACGTAGTCGATGCCAAGCATTTGCCAGTCGGTCAGCCCGCCCGGCGCGCCGATGGCGGCCGCCGTGGCGATCCAGGCGTCGTCCGGCACTTCGTCCATGGAAACCAGTTCAGGCCGTCCGATCGTGACGGCCATCGAACCGAGTTCCCGGCCGTGCTCCGCCCAGCCGCCGCCGCCGCAGGCGAACACCGAGCCGCCCCGGACCGCCGCCTCGACGTCGCGCATAGTCAAAATCCTACCCATGGTGCCTTCCTTCCCGATTGCTGTTTGAACGATTCCCGCGGTGCAAGCGCAGGACAGACGAGGGCATCATAGGAACCAATTTTGATAATGTCGTATTACCTTTTATGTCTTATGCATAACATCATGTTAATAACCGGCCGCCACCCCAGTGAAGGCGGCGCGGCCCCCAAACCGGCCTAAGGGATATCCCCAAGAGCGTTGCGCGGCGCGGCCGCGCTAATCGAGGTTGTGCAGCACGTTGATGAAAGCCAGCGCGAGCCGGGACAGTGGCTGCAACTGTAGATGGAACACGTTCACCGGCGCATTCACCGTGCCGCTGATGGGTACGGTCACGACCTCGGACCAAATAGGGCCGGCCACCGTGATCTCGTCCACCAGCGCGACCCCCGCGCCCGCCTGCACGAGAGCGCAGGCTACATGGGCCTGCTGTACCTCGATGCGCGGCTCGGGTTGCGCGTCCTCCCCGCCGAAGAGCTTGTTGATCAGCATGCCGAAGGGGATGTCGGCGCTGTAGCCGATCAAGGGTTCGTTGACCAGGTCGCGTACCGTGACCTGGCCGCGCGCCGCCAAGGGATGGCCTGCGGGCAACACCGCCACAATCTTGTTTTCATACAGGGGTTGCCACGCCAGGCTGGGATGGTCCACGGGCATGTAGGCGACGCCAAGCTCCACCTGCTGCGTCAGCAGCGACTGCAGCATCACCGCGGGGATCAGCGTCTGCAGCACGATGCGGACTTCCGGGAATTGCCGCCGGAACTGCGCAATGGCGCGCGGCAACAGGGATTGCCCCAGGCTGGGGCTGCACGACAGGCGCAACTGGCCTTCGCGGTTCTCGGCAAGGTTGTCGGCCACTTCGTTCACGCGCTGCACGTTCTGGTAGAGCGCCGTGACTTCCACGAACAGCCGGCGGGCTTCCGGGGTGGGATAGAGCCGGCCCTTGATGCGCTGGAACAGCATCAGGCCCAGGCGCTGCTCGGTATAGGCGATCAGCCGGCTAACCGCAGGTTGGGACACGAATAGCAGCTTGGACGCGCCGCTGATGGAGCCGCTGAGCATGATGGCCCGGAAGACCTCGATCTGCCGCAGATTCAATTTCATATGATTAACCTGATGTTAATTCCTACATACATATAAGCATAAGACGTTTTGGTAGGGCGCTAACTACACTGCATCCACTCATTTAAAGGATGGAAGCGGTCATGAGCGATTTCGATTGGGTGGTGCGGGGCAATATCGTCGATCCGGACACCGTGGCGACGGACGGCTGGCTGGCGGTGAGAGACGGCAAGATCGCGGCGCGTGGCGTCGGCGCGCCGCCCGCTGCGCGGGAAAGCGTGGACGCGCGCGGCCAGTGGATCGTGCCCGGCGTGGTCGACGGCCAGGTGCACTCGGGCAGCCAGTTGAACCAGGAAGGGCTGGGCTGGGCCTCGCGCGCCGCGGCGGCGGGCGGCGTCACCGTGATGGTGGACATGCCCTACGACGATCCGGAGCCCGTGGCCTCGCGCCCGCAGTTGGATGCCAAGATCGCCGAAGTGGAGCGCGACTGCCATGTGGACGTGGCGCTGTTCGGCACCTTGAATACCCAGCACGGCCTGGGGGCCGCCGCCGGCCTGATCGAGGGCGGCGTCTGCGCGTTCAAATTCTCGACCTTCGAAGCCACGCCGGGCCGTTTCCCGCGCATCGAGGAAGACGATCTGTACGAGGCGTTCCGGCTGATCGCGCCATCGGGACTGGCCTGCGGCGTGCACAACCAGATGCAGGACATGACGCGCAAGAACATCGCGCGCCTGGTCGCGGCCGAAGACACGGGCTGGGATGCGTTCATGCGCGCCCACACGCCGCTGATCGAGAACCTGGCCACCGCGCTGATCTACGAGATCGGCGCTGAAACCGGCGCCCGCGCGCATGCGGTGCATGTGTCGACCTCGCGCGGCTTCGAGATCTGCAACATGTACCGCCGCAACGGCCATCGTTCCAGCATCGAGACCTGCGTGCAGTACCTGATGCTGGACCACGAAGAGCACACGCGCCGCTTCGGCGCCAAGACCAAGCACTATCCGCCGATCCGGCCGAAAGCCGAAGTGGACCTGCTGTGGACCCACATCGCCAACGACGAATGCACCTTCGTGTCGTCGGACCACGTGAGCTGGGGCCTGGAGCGCAAACAGAACCCCAATGTGTTCAAGAACGCGTCTGGCGGTCCTGGCCTGGAAACACTGTTGCCGGCGTTCTGGACCGGCTGCGAAGAGCACGGCATCGCGCCGTCGATGGTGGCGAGGCAGCTCAGTCGCAACCCCGCCCAGCACTTCCTGCTGGACGACCGCAAGGGCACGCTGGACGTGGGCAAGGACGCGGACATCGTCATCCTCAAGCCGGAACGCTACGCTTTCGACCCCTCGGACAGCCTGTCGGCCGTGCAGTGGAGCTCGTTCGAGGGCCGCGAGTTCACCGTGCGCGTCGCGGCGACGTGGTGCCGCGGTCAGTTGGTGTTCGACGGCCAGCGCATCGTCAACCAAAAGGGCGACGGCCGCTTCCTGCGCCCGCGCCAGGCTTGAGGAGCGGATCCATGGCCGTTGAATTCCCGCCCTTGAACGCGGAACGCCTGTGGGCGCGCGTTGAAACGTTGGCCGGCTTTACCCTGCCGGATGTTCCCTGGACACGCCGCGCCTTTTCGCCCGAGTTCGCCCAGGCCCGTGCCTGGCTGCGCCAGGAGTTCGAGGCCGCGGGCCTCGCCACGCGCCTGGACGCCGGCGGCAACTTGATCGGCACGCTGGCCGGGCGGGACCCGGCCCGCAAGCCCATCAGCACCGGCTCGCATTGCGATACGGTCATGAGCGGCGGCCGCTTTGACGGCATCATCGGCGTGCTGGCCGGTATTGAAGTCGCTCACAGCCTGCGCGAACACGGCATTCAGCTTGAACATCCATTCGAGGTGATCGACTTTCTGTCCGAAGAGCCCAGCGACTATGGTCCTTCGTGCGTCGGCAGCCGCGCGTTCAGCGGCAAGCTGGACGCCTCCATGCTGGCGGCGCGCAACCCGCAGGGCGAAACCCTGGCCGAGGGCATTGCCCGCATCGGCGGCGACCCGGCGGCGCTGAATGCGCCGTTGCGCGGCGCCGGCGAGACCGCCGCCTTCGTCGAACTGCATATCGAACAAGGCCCCGTGCTGGAAAGCCGCCAGCTGCCGGTCGGCGTGGTGACCAATATCGTCGGCATCCGCCGCGTGCAGATCACTGTGGAAGGGCAACCCGACCACGCCGGCACCACGCCCATGGACATCCGCCGCGACGCGCTGGTGGGCGCCGCCCGTATTATCGATGTGGCCAACCGCCAAGCCAGCGCGCTCAGCGGCAATCCGCACTACGTGGTGGCCACCGTGGGCCGCTTGACGCTCACGCCCAACGCGGCCAATGCCGTGCCGGGCCGCGTCGAGATGGTGCTGGAAGTGCGCAGCGACAGCAACGCCGTGCTGGACGGCTTTCCGGAAACACTGATGGAAGGCGTGGCCGAAGGCCTGAAGGCGCTGCGGCTGAACGCCAGCGTGGCGCCGGTCAGCCGCGCCCTGCCCACGGACTGCTCACCGCTGGTGATGGATGCGGTCGAGGCTGCGGCCGGCCAGCTGGGCTACGCCTCGATGCGCCTGCCCAGCGGCGCCGGCCACGACGCCGTTTACATGGCGCCCACCGGACCCATCGGCATGATCTTCATTCCCTGCCTGAACGGGCGCAGCCACTGCCCCGAGGAATGGATCGAACCGGCGCAACTGCTGGACGGCTCGCGCGTCCTCTACCAAACGGTGATGGAGCTCGACCGCGCGCTGCGCGGCTAGCGCTCCTGCTTCTTCACCAGCGGGCAGGTGGACTTGGACAAGGGCATGAAGGCCTGGTCGCCGGGCAGGGTGGCCACCAACTTGTAGTAGTCCCAGGGTCGCTTGGACTCGGACGGCTGCTTGACCTCGAACAGGTACATGTCGTGCACCATGCGGCCGTCCTCGCGGATGCGGCCGTTGGAGGCGAAGAAGTCGTTGATCGGCCTGGCCTTCATTTGCTTCATCACGGCGGTGGGTTCGTCCGTGCCCGCGGCCTGTACGGCTTTCAGGTAGTGCATCACCGACGAATAGGTGCCCGCCTGGCTCATGTTGGGCATTTTCTTGAGCTTGTCGTAATAGCGTTGCGACCAGGCGCGGGTCTGGTCGTTCATGTCCCAGTAGAACGCCTCGGTCAGGGTCAGGCCGGCGGCGGCTTCCAGGCCGATGGCGTGGATGTCGTTGATGTACAGGAGCAGGCCGGCCATTTTCTGGCCGCCCTTGGTCAGGCCGAATTCGCTGGCGGCCTTGATGGCGTTGACCGTGTCGCCGCCGGCGTTGGCCAGGCCCACGATTTGCGCGCGGCTGGCCTGGGCCTGCAGCAGGTAGGAGGCGAAGTCGCTGGAGCCCAGCGGGTGGCGCGATGCGCCCAGCACCGTGCCGCCGTTGGCTTTCACGACATCGGTCGCGGACGCCTGCAGCGTATGGCCGAAGGCATAGTCGGCCGTTAGGAAATACCAGCTCTTGCCGCCTTGTTCGACGGTGGCGCGCGCCGTGGTGTTCGCGAGCGACCAGGTGTCGTAGGTGTAGTGCACGGAATAGGGCGAGCACAGGTCGTTGGTGATGCGCTCGGTGCCCGGCCCGCTGAAGACCACGATCTTTTTCTTTTCGCGGGCCACTTCCAGTACGGCGAGCGCGGGCGCGGATCCGGCCACGTCCATGATGGCGTCGACTTTCTGGACGTCGTACCACTCGCGCGCCTTGGCCGCGGCGATGTCGGCCTTGTTCTGGTGGTCCACCACCATCAGGTCGATTTTCTTGCCCAGCACCGTGCCGCCGAAATCGGCGATGGCCATCTCTGCCGCGGTGGCGCTGCCCTTGCCGGTCACGTCGGCGTAGACGCCGCTCATATCCAGGATCAGCCCCAGGCGGACCACGTCATCGGAGACCGCCGCGGGCTGCGCCTGGGCGGCGCCCGCCGCGAAAGCGGCCGTGGCGGCCAACAAGGTGAGGGTGCTGCGCAACTGCAAGTAAATCCGTGGTGTTCCGGGGCATGTCATGGGGGTCTCCTTTGTGCCGGATCTTTTCGGATGCTGCGGGAAGGTGGGGCAATGGGGCGTGGCGGGACGGACTCCTCGGGGCGGCCGGACGCCTCAGCGGCCGGTCAGCAGGTCGAATTCCATCCGGACCTTGCGGAAGGGGAATTCCAGCCGCGCGAAATACACCACGCGGCCGTCGATGCAGGCATAGCGGCGCAGCTCGGCGACGGGGGAAGAAACGGGAATCTGCAGGGATTCGGCGGATTCCTGGCCGGCCTCGATCACGTTGAGCACCTGGCGGGCCTCGCTGATGCGCGCGCCGTAGAACTGGTCCAGCACCGGCGCGACGGTGCTCTTCTGGATGCGGGCGCGATGCTTGCGGAAGAGTCCGCTGTCGAGGAAAACCTCGCTGTAGCAGAACGGGCCGGCATCGGTGGTGTGCACCCGGCGCAGGTATTGGAAACTGCCGCCGCGGTCGGCCCCGCAAGGCATGCCCAGCATGTCGGGCAGCGGCGAGTCGGCGCTGGACTCCACTAGTGAAACCGTGCCCAGCTGATTGCTCAGCTCCACGGTCTCGGCCCAGGTCTTGGGGATCAGCAGGGTGGGCGTTTCGGGCAGTTCGGCGTTGACGAAGGTGCCGGAGCCGCGCGCGCGCCGAATCAGCCCGTCTTCCTCCAGCAGGCCGAACGCCTGGCGGATCGTGGCCCGCGAGATGCCGTAGGTTGCCATCAGGGATTCCAGCGGCGGAATCTGCTGGCCGGGCCGCCACGTGCGGTTCTGGATGTGGCTGCGAAACAGCGCGGCCGCCTGCAGGTAGAGCGGCTGGGGGCTGTGCGAGAAGAGCTTGCGGGCGGACATGGTCAGGGCGAAGGCGGCGTGGCGGCCGACGCGAGCAGGGCGTCCGCCATTTCGCGCAGCCGGTGTTTCTGGATCTTGACCGAATTGGCGCTCTCCACCGAGGGAAAGGCGTCCAGAACGGCGAAGCCTGCCGGCACCTTGAAGCCGGCCATCGCCGCCTTGCAGGCGGCGGCCCAGCCGGCGGGATCGGCCTGGGCGCCTTCGTCCAGCAGCACGAAGGCATAGGGCACGATCTTGCCGGCCTGGGTAGCGCCCACGACCTGGCAGGCGCTTACGCCGGGCAGGGTCTCGACGACCTGTTCGATTTCCACGGGATTGACCAGGAAGCCGGACAGGCGCAGCGAATCGCCCATGCGAGTCTGGAACACGAACTGGCGCGGGGTCAGCGTGTAGCCCAGGTCGCCCGTTTTGAAATAGCCGTCGGCGGTGACGGCGCCGCGGGTGGCCTCGGGGTTGTCCAGGTAGCCCTGCATCAGGCTGGGCGACAGGATTTCGAGTTCGCCGGATTGGCCATGCGGCAGGATGTCGCCCGTGGCCGGGTCGCGCGCCCGCACGCGGGCGTCGGGATAGATCAAGGCGCCGCCGGGCTGATGGCGGGCGGAGACTTCGCCTTCGGCGGGGTCGCGGGGCTGCCCGGCAGCCAGGGCAATCAGTTCGCTGGAGCCGTACAGGCCGGTAAGTGGCACGCCCGCCTCCTGGGCGAGGTCGAGCAGGTGATCCAGCGCCGGCGTGAAGCTGGCGAAGCCGAAGAGCCGGGCGGAGGCGAAGTCGCCCGGCGCGGCCGCCTGCATCATGCCGACCAGCGCTTCATTGTTGGCATAGGTGTGCGTTACCGCGTAGCGGCGCGCGGCGGCGGCGGATTGCGCGGCGTTGAAGACGGGCGCGCAGACGACGGGTGCGCCTTGGGCCAGGCCGCCCACGAGCGTGGCGAAGCCGAAGGCGCCGCAGAAGGGCGCGCTGGCCAGTACGCAGCTGTGGGCGTCGTAGCCATAGGCCCCGGCCACCGCCGCGCCGTGGCGCAGCAGGGTGCGCTGGTCGTGCAGCACGAATTTGGGCTTGGACGTGGTTCCCGACGTGGTGAAGCACAGCACGCCGGCGTTGCCCTGCGCCGGCGGCGCGGGCTCCTCCGTGGCCAGCAGGTCCGCGTAGCGGTGCGCCGGCTTGCCGTGGACCACGGGGGACTCGCGGGCCTCGGCCAGTGCGATCACGCCTTGCAACCGCGCCACGTGCTCGGGCGCGACGCCGTCGAGAATGCCCTGGAAGTCGATGCCCTTGAACCCCGGCCAGAACACCAGCCAATCGGCCTGGCCGCGCCCCAGGATGTCGGCGACTTCCAGCGCGCGAAAGCGCGTATTGACCGCCAGCACCAGCGCGCCGAGGTACGCGCAGGCAAGGAAGGACTCCACCCATGCCGCGCAATTGGGCAGCCAGACCGCGACGCGCTGCCCGGGCCGCACGCCGATGCGCGTGAGCCCGGCGGCCAGCGCGCGGCTTTGCGCCCGCAGCGCCGCGGCGCTGATGGGTTGATCCTGGTCGATGAGAAGAGGGGCGTCCGGCTGGCGCGCGGCAAGCGCGTCCAGGTGTTCGGAGAAGGTCGAGTACGGGAGCTGCATGGCTTACACGGTAGCGATCGGCGTCACGGGCGAGCCCACCGCGCCGGGCATGCGCAGGGGCGGGGCGGTCAGGAGGAAGCGGTTGCGGGCCTGCCCGCGCAGCCAGTCGGCCAGGTCTTTCAGGTACCAGAGCTCGGCCAGCGGGACACCCAGCTTGAAGAGGCAGTGGTGATGCAACGGCAGGATGGAATGGCCGGGCCCCGAGGTGCGCGCCGGATAGGCCTCGACCGCGTAGTTGTCGGCGCAGAGGGCGGCGATGCCGGAACGCGTGATCCAGTCCAGCAGCGCCGGATCGGAACCGTCCAGCACGGCGCCGGTCTGCTCCAGCTTGTGCGGATCGGGCTGGCCGTTCATGGCCACGACCGCCTCGGCGAAACCAGTGCGCAGCACCAGCATGTCGCCGGCCTCGACCGATACGTTCTGCGCCTGCATGGCCGCTTGCAGCTGGGCGTGCCCCACGATCGTGCGGCCGGGCCCGAATGCCCGTTCCAGGTCCACCAGCACGCCCCGGCCCTGCATGCCTTTTTCGGCATAGCGGCTGACGCTGAGCTTGCGCGCATACGAGCCGCCCGGCGGGCAGCAGGCCTCGGCCGAGGCGTCGGCGTCCGCGCCGCCGAAGACGTCCACGCCGGCCGCATAGCCGTTGTAGTAGACGCGGCGGGCCTCGCCGTCGCCCTGGATGTCGAACATCGCGCCCACGTGGCACAGGCCGTCCCATTGCGTGGAGTACTGCATGGACAGGGTGACCTGGTCGTCGGACAGCACGTCCACCGCCTCGGGCTGCACCTGCGACATCTCGAAGTTCAGGTAGGGCGTGCCTTCGCGGAACGTGGGCTTGAGCGTGGGCGCGTGGCGGCGCGGGTTCAGCACGTTGCCGCCGGGCAGGTCCAGCGGCAGCGACAGGCAGAACACCTTGCCCGCGCGGACTTCGCGCACGGCCTGCAGCACTTTTTCTTCGGTCAGCAGGTTCAGGCGGCCGAGCTCGTCGTCCGCGCCGAAGTCGCCCCAGGTCGATCCTTCGGGGCGTCGGGTCCAGCGTTTCATCTGCTTGTCTCCTATCGGTTTTCTATGTTTTTATTAATATAGTACGTATTTACGTACTTTAAAAAGAAACCCAAAAGAAATCCGCAATCAGCGGATTCGATCGGAGACAAAACCATGACGCAATCCGTGTATCCGCGCGCCGCATGGCGCAGCTTCGCGGTCGCCGCGCTGGCCGTGCTGGCGCTGCCCGCGGCCCACGCCGCCGGCTATCCCGACCATCCCGTCACCGTCGTCGTGCCGTATCCGCCCGGGGGCGGGGCGGACATCTTCGGCCGCGCCATCGCGCACGCGCTGGAGCCGGGCCTGAAGCAGACCGTGCTGGTCGAGAACAAGCCCGGCGCGGGCGGCAACATCGGCATGGCCTACGTGGCCCGCGCCAAGGCGGACGGCTATACGCTGGGCCTGGGCACCATCGGCACCCAGACCATCAACCAGTTCCTGTACAACAACATGGCGTTCGATCCCGAGCGCGATCTGGTGCCCATCGCGCTGGTGTCGACCACGCCGAACGTCATCGCCGTGAGCGCCAAGTCGCCCTACAAAACAGTGGCCGACGTGATCAAGGCGGCCAAGCAATCCAGGGACAAGAAACTGACCTACGCCTCGCCCGGCGTCGGTTCTTCGGTGCACCTGACCGGCGCATACTTCGAGGCTATGGCGGGCGTGACGATGCTGCACGTGCCGTTCAAAGGCACTTCCGCTTCGCTGCCGGCGGTGGCCGGCGGCCAGGTCGACCTGCTGTTCGACAACCTGCCCGGGTCGCTTGCGCAGATCAAGGACGGGAACCTGGTGCGCGGCGTGGCCGTGACCTCGTCCACGCGCGACCCGTCGGTGCCCGATCTTCCGACCGTCGCAGAGTCGGGCCTGCCGGGCTTCGACGTCACGGCCTGGTTCGCGCTATACGCCCCGCGCAACACGCCGGAGTCCGTGGTCAAGCAGTTGATCGAAGCCGCGCGCAGCGGCCTGCAAGGCCAGGCCATCGCGAAGAACTTCGCCGGCATGGGCGCCAAGCCCGGCACGCTCTTCGGCGCGGACCTGGCGGCGTTCGAAAGCCAGGAACGCAAAAAATGGGGCGGACTCATCAAGGACAAGGGAATCACCGCGCAATGAAAACACCCATCGCACTGGTCACCGGCGGCAGCCGGGGCATCGGCCGCGCCATCGTCGCGCGCCTGATCGAAGACGGCTACCAGGTCGTCAATTTCAGCCGCGGGGCGCCGGAGGCGCTGCTGCCCGGCGAAACCTTCCGTTCGGTGGACCTGGGCGACGCGGCGGCGACCATCGCCGCCGCGCGGGAACTGGCGGCCGAGCGTTCCGTGCTGCATCTGGTCAACAACGCGGGGATGATCCAGGTCGCCAACCTCGAAGACGTGACGCAGGAGCAGATGGCCCGCACGTTGGCGCTGAACCTCACCGCGCCGCTGCTGCTGTTGCAGGCGCTGCTGCCTGGCATGCGGGCGGCGCGCTACGGACGCGTGGTGAACATCGGCAGCCGCGCGGGCCTGGGCAAAGGAGGCCGGACCGTCTACGGGGCCTCCAAAGCGGGGCTGGCGGGCATGACGCGCACTTGGGCGCTGGAGCTGGCCGGCGACGGCATCACGGTGAACACCGTGGCGCCGGGGCCGGTGGCCACCGAGCTCTTCAACCAGTCCAATCCGCCCGGCGCGCCGAAGACCGTGGCCCTGGAAGCCTCGATCCCGGCGGGCCGCGTGGGCCGGCCGGAAGAGGTGGCCCACGCGGTTGCCATGTTCCTGGATCCGCGCGCGGGCTTCACGACCGGGCAGCTGCTGTACGTGTGCGGCGGTGTATCGGTGGGCCTGGCGGGCTAGACGGGGTACGGGCGCGTCATTCGGCCGGCGGCCGCCCGGCCGCCGGCCGGACCGCGTACTGCCGCGCCATTTCCTTTCTGGAGACCTTGCCGCTCGCGGCAAGCGCCGCCGCGCGCTCTTCGCGCAAGCGGCGCAGCACTTCGGTGGGGGCAACGCCGAAATGCGCGGCGAATCTGCGCTGGAAGGTCCGGCGCGACATGTGGCAGGCGTCGGCCATGTCGTCCACCGACCAGCGGGCCGACAACTGCGCTTCCATTTTTTCGACTAGTTCGCGGAAGGGCGCGGCCACGCGGTCCTGCAGGCGCAGGGTCTGGCTGTACTGGCGCTGATCGCCGTTGCGCCGCATGAAGACGACCAGCCGGCGGGCGACCTGTTGCGACAGGTCGGGCCCGAAATCGCGCTCGATCAGCGCCAGCGCCAGGTCGATGCCGGCGGTGACGCCGGCGGAGGTCCAGTACTTGCCGCTTTCGATGAAGATGCGGTCGTCCTGCACGCGCAGGGCCGGGTAGTGCGCTTGCAGGCGGGTGGCCGAACGCCAGTGCGTGGTGACGGCCCGGCCGTCGAGCAGGCCGGTGGCGGCCAGCACGAAGGCGCCGGTACACACGCTACAGGTGCGCCGGGTGTCCGGGTCGCGGCGGCGCAGCCAGGCCTGCGTTTCGCCGTGGACGCTGGCCAGATCCGCGCCGGGCCCGCCAGGCACCAGCATTGTGTCGATCGGCACGTCGGCGTCATCCGCGAAGGTGCCGTCCATCTGCATGCGCAGGCCCTGTTCCCAGGTGGCGACCACGGGCGTGGCGGCGATGGTTTGCAGTTGGTAGAGCTTGCGCCCGGCCTCTTCGTTCGCCGAGCTGAAAGCCTGCCAGGGCCCGGCCAGGTCCAGCGGCTGGAATCCGTCGTACAGGACGAACAGGATGCGCAATGGCGCATTCGGGGCCGCAATTGGCGCGTCGGGCCGGGCGCGTCCGCCTATCCTGGAGGCTGGCGTTTCTAAGGGAGCATCGTCATGCATGTGAATTTTCTCTTGTTCGAGGGACTGACCCAGCTGGATATGACCGGGCCGTACGAGGTGTTGGCGGGCGCGCCGGGCTTCACCGTGGATTTTGTCGCAAAAACGCGCGATCCGGTACGGTCGGATCGCGGGTTGTGCTTCGTGCCCACGCAGACCATCGCGTCCGCGCCGCCCTGCGATCTGCTTGTGGTGCCGGGCGGGCCGGGCACGGATGATGCCATTGTCGATCCCGATTGGGTTGCGTTTACGCACAAGCAGGGGCTCGAGGCGCAATACGTATTCGGCATCTGCACGGGATCGTTGCTGCTGGGCGCCGCGGGGCTGCTGCGCGGCAAGCGCGCATCCAGCCACTGGCGCGCGCGCGAATTGCTGTCGCGCTTCGGCGCCATACCCAGCGACGAGCGCATGTGCGTGGACGGCCGGGTGTTCACCGCGGGCGGCGTCACGTCGGGCATCGACATGGGGTTGAAGGTGGTGGCGGAACTGTGCGGCGAGGACGTCGCCAAGCTGATCCAGCTGCAGATCGAGTACGACCCCAAGCCGCCGTTCCCCGGCGGCACGCCCAAGACGTCCGAGCCGGCCGTCGTGGAACGGTATCTGGCGATGTCGCAGGACCGCTTCGAACGCCGCTCGCAGGCGGTGGACCGCGCCGCGGCGGCGATGCCGTCCTGAAAAGGGGGTTACTTGGCCAGGTGGTCTAGCGGCAGCGGACTTTGGGGCTTGATGGTCTGGATGGCGAAGTTGCTGCGGATGTCCTTCACCCCCGGCAGCTTCAGCAGGGTGTCGAGCAGAAAGCGCTCGTACCCGCGCAGGTCCGGCACCACCACCTGCAGCAGGAAATCGGATTCGCCCGAGACCAGGTGCGCGGCGATAACCTCCGGCAGGGCGCTGACTTCCTTGCGGAATTCGGCGGCGTCGCGTTCGTGGTGCCGCTCGACCTTGATGCCGACGAAGACGGTCAGCCCCAGGCCGACCTCGTCCGGCGCCAGCCGGGCCTCGTATCCCTGGATGACCCCGGCTTCCTCCAGCAGGCGCACGCGGCGCAGGCAGGGCGACGGGGACAGCCCGATCTGTTCGGCCAGCTCGACATTCGTCAGCCGGCCGTTCTGCTGCAGAGCCTCGAGGATGCGGCGATCATAGCCGTCCAGTTCGCGTTTTGGCATGAATTATGGATTGTTTGAGTGGATGTTGGTGAAGTGTGCTAATCATGATCGATATGGTGGCAGGAATAGCAAGCACATGCCAGCCCGATTTTCCTAGAATGATCTCCTCTTCGACAAGATAGGCAGGAGCGGGCGATGGTGGATATGGCGATGTTTCTGGGGGCGCTGCTGATCGTCTATGTGGTGCCGGGGCCCGACATGATCCTGCTGCTGGAAACCGGCGTGCTGCGCGGACGCGGGCAGGCGTTGGCGGTGGCGGTGGGGCTGGCGATCGCGCGGGCCGCCCACGTGACCCTGGCCGCGCTGGGGCTGGCGGCTCTGTTCAAGACCCATCCGTGGGCGTTCGATGCCGCGCGCACGGTGGGCGGGTGCTACCTGGTCTGGCTGGGCGTGCGCCTGTTGCGCGCCGGGCCGGTGTCCTACGATGCCGTCGGCCAGGCGGCGCCGCGCCAAGCGGGCTGGAGCGGGGCGCTCCTGAGCGGGGTGCTGACCAACGTGCTCAATCCCAAGGCGTTGCTGTTCTGCTCGGTGCTGCTGCCGCAGTTCGTGTCGCCGGCCCACGGGCCGATCGGCCAGCAGTTCGCCGTGCTGGGCGTGATCCTGGTCGGCCTGGGGCTGGCGTTCGACGTGATGTGCGCGCTGGCGGGCGGGGCGGTGGGGCGCTGGATGTCGGCCAGTCCGCGGGCCCAGAAGATCCAGAGCCGGATCTTCGGCGTGGCCCTGATCGGCTTTGGCCTGCGCCTGACGATCGCGCAGCGTCCCGCATAAAGAAGCGCGGCGCTCCCGGGACGGGTATCCCGGGAGCGCCGCGAGGGCCTTACTTGGCGAAGGCGTACGACGATTCGTCCGGCTCTTCGACCGGGTCCGCAGGCGCGGCCGCGGGTGGCGCCGCGCCGTCGTCCAGCAGTTCCTCCGGCCTGAGGCCCTTGGTCAGCTCCAGGGCCTGGCGTTCGAACAGGCGCCGGTACAGGCCGTTCTTCAGGCGGATCAGCGCTTCGTGGCTGCCTTCCTCGATGACGCGGCCATGGTCCATCACCAGCAGGCGGTCAAGCGCGCGTACGGTGGACAGGCGGTGGGCCACCACCAGCGTCGTGCGGCCTTCCATCAGGCGGTCCATCGCACGCTGGATCAGCACTTCGCTTTCGCTGTCCAGGCTGGATGTGGCTTCGTCCAGGATCAGGATGGGCGCATCGGCCAGGAAGGCCCGGGCGATCGCCACGCGCTGGCGCTCGCCGCCGGAGAGCTTCACGCCGCGTTCGCCCACCAGCGTGTCATAGCCCTTGGGCAGCGCCATGATGAAATCATGGGCGCTGGCCAGGCGCGCGGCCTGCTCGATCTGGGCCTGCATGGCGCCGGGGCGCGCATAGGCGATGTTCTCCGCCAGCGTGCGGTGGAACAGCACCGGTTCCTGCTGGACGATCGCGATCTGGCTGCGCAGCGAGGCCTGTTTCGCCTGGGCGATGTCCTGCCCGTCGATGGTGATGCGGCCGTCGCTCACGTCATACAGGCGCTGGATCAGCTTGATGAACGTGGTCTTGCCCGATCCCGAATGCCCGACCAGCCCGACGCGCTCGCCCGGCGCGATGCGCACCGAGAACTTGTCGTACAGGGCCGTGCCGTGCGTGCCGTAGCGGAAGGTCACGTCCTCGAAGCGGATCTCGCCGGCCGTAACGCGGATTTCGCCCGCGCCGGGACGGTCGTCCACGCCCAAGGGCTGTTTTTCCAGCGCGACCAGTTCTTCCATGTCGTTGACCGAGCGCTGCAGGTTGCGGATGTGCATGCCCACGTCGCGCAGGTGGCCCTGCAGCATGAAGAACATCGTCAAGGCAAAGGTGATGTCGCCCACGGTGGCTTCGTTGCGCGACCACAGCAGCAGCGACACGCCCAGGATGCCCGCCTGCATCGCCACCAGCATCGCGCCCTGGATGCCGCCGTTCAGCGTGCCGCGGATCCAGGTGCGGCGGGTGCGCCGGCGCCATTTGTCGACGACGTGCTCCAGCCTGGCTTCTTCGCGTTCCTCGGCGCCGAAGGCCTTGACCACGGCGTTGCAGCTCACGGCGTCGGCCAGGGCGCCGCCCATGCGGGTGTCCCAGGCGTTGCCCAGGCGCGCGGCCGGCGCCACGTAGCCGAGCGACAGCGCGGCGGTGACGGCGATGTACAGCACCGAGCCCGCGCCGACCACCAGACCCATCATGGGCCAGTGCGCGCCCAGCAGGGCGGTGGCGCCGACCAGCATGACGATCGAAGGCAGCAGCGCGACGAGCAGCGTGTCGTTCAGGATGTCCACGGCCCACATGCCGCGCGTCACCTTGCGCACCGTCGAACCGGCGAAGCTGTTGGCATGCCAGTCGGTGGAGAAGCGCTGCACGCGGTAGAAGGCGTTGGACACGATTTCATTCATCATCTTCAGCGTGAAGGTGATGATGTTCTGGAATACGCCCTGGCGCAGCAGCGTGCTGCCGATGCCCAGTGCGATCAGCAGCCAGAACGACGTGAGGGCGGCGCTCCAGACCAGTTCGTCGCCCGCGGCGCCGGACGCCACGGCGTCGACCAGCCGGCCGGCATATAGCGGCGTCAGCACGTCGGCCGCCGACGACAGCAGCGCCAGCACGATGATCAGCGCCGTGCGCCAGGGCTGCGCGCGCCAATAACGGAAGGTAAAGCCCAGGACATCCTTGAAGGCCTGTCCTCGAAGATCGATTTTTTTTCTAGCCATTGCAATGGCCCGGCGTCACCAGGACGCCGGGAGTCCTTGTGTGGAAAGAGGAAGGGACGGCCCGCGCGAGTTGCGCAGGCATTGCGTTTACGGATTTGGAGCGGGCGCGGAGGACCAGTCGCTAGATAGGCATCCAGCGATGGGTCCGCGCGGGCGACGACTTAATGGCGTCGCGGAGACACGCGCGGGACGGCGGTTTGCGGATACATCATCTTTCGCCTCCCAGTGGTGTATTGAATGGGGAAAAGGAATGGGCAAAGGCCCGAATTGAAGATTCTATAGAAATGGTGTAGCGGGATCAACGGGTGCACGCGCGGTGTGGGTTTTTTTCAACTCGCGGGCGCTTCAGGCGGAAGGCTTGAACAGCTCGGGCGGCAGCCTGGCGACGGCGTCGTAGGTGAGCCGGATGTGGCTGGCGAGCAGGTCGCAGGCGCGGCCGGCGTCGCGGGCGAGGGTGGCGTCGAGGATGCCCCGGTGTT
>NZ_UFQB01000032.1 GCF_900496965.1 Achromobacter agilis | reverse complement strand
CTGCCGTTCCGTCCGGGCCTGGTGGGCGGCCACTGCATTGGCGTGGATCCGTACTACCTGACCCACAAGGCGCAATCCATCGGCTACCACCCCGAGATCATTCTTGCGGGCCGCCGCCTGAACGACTCGATGGGCGGCTACGTGGTGTCGCAGCTGGTCAAGGCGATGACGAAGCGCCGCATCCATGTGCAGGGCGCGCGCGTCCTGGTGATGGGCCTGGCCTTCAAGGAAAATTGCCCCGACCTGCGCAACACGCGCATCGTGGACATCGTGCGCGAGCTGGGCGACTACAACGTAGACGTGGACGTCTACGATCCGTGGGTCGAGCCCGAAGAGGCCCAGCACGAATACGGCCTGACCCCTGTGGCCAAGCCCGAGGAAGGCAAGTACGACGCCGTGATCCTGGCCGTGGCGCACAATCAGTTCAAGGCGATGGGCGCGGAAGGCATCCGCAAACTGGGCAAGGCGGATCACATCCTGTATGACCTGAAGTACGTGCTGTCGCCCGCCGAGTCCGATCTGCGCCTGTAAGGAAGACTATGACTACGCGTTTTGAAACCATCAAGCAGGAACTGTCGGCGGCTCCCCGCAAGTGGCTGGTGACCGGCTGCGCCGGCTTCATCGGCTCGAACCTGCTGGAGACCCTGCTGAAACTGGGCCAGACCGTCACAGGCCTGGACAATTTCGCCACCGGCCACCAGCGCAACCTGGACGAAGTCCGCGGTTCGGTCACGCCCGAGGAATGGACGCGCTTTTCCTTCATCGAAGGCGACATCCGCGACCTGGAAGCCTGCCGCCGCGCCGTGCAGGGTGCCGACTTCGTGCTGCATCAGGCGGCGCTGGGCTCGGTGCCGCGCTCGCTGAAGGACCCGATCACCACCAACGAGGTGAATATCGGCGGGTTCCTGAACATGCTGGTCGCGGCGCGCGATGCCGAAGTGAAGTCTTTCGTGTATGCGGCCTCCAGCTCCACCTACGGCGACCATCCCGCGCTGCCCAAGGTCGAAGAGAACATCGGCAAGCCCCTGTCGCCGTACGCGGTGACCAAGTACGTCAACGAGCTGTACGCGGACGTGTTCGCGCGCGCCTATGGCTTCGAGACCGTGGGCCTGCGGTATTTCAACGTGTTCGGCAAGCGGCAGGATCCCAACGGCGCCTACGCGGCGGTGATTCCCAAGTGGACCGCCGCGATGATCCAGGGCGAAGACGTCACCATCAACGGCGACGGCGAGACCAGCCGCGACTTCTGCTTCGTGGAAAACGCGGTGCAGGCCAATATCCTGGCGGCCATGGCGCCGGCGGAAGGCCGCAATCAGGTCTACAACGTGGCGGTAAGCGGCCGCAGCACCCTGAACCAGCTGTTCGGCTTCCTGGCCCAGGCGCTGGGCAAGCAGGGCGTGCCTTACGCGAAGCAGCCGGTCTATGCCGACTTCCGCCCGGGCGACGTGCGCCATTCACAGGCGGACGTCAGCAAGGCGGGCCGGTTGCTGGGCTACGCCCCGACGCACACCGTGCTGGAGGGCTTGGAAGTGGCCATGCCCTGGTACACGCAATTCCTGCGTTGATTTGAAAGCACTCGTCAGAAAACTCGGCAGCATCCACCCGGACCATCAGCGCATTTTCAAGGGCGCGTTCCGGGTGGCCGTGTTCCTGTTGTTGGGCAAGGCCGCCGGCGCCATCAAAGAGATGGCGGTGGCGTACCGCTACGGCGTCAGCGACGCCGTGGACGCCTACCAATTCACGATGACGATGGCCACCTGGCTGCCCGTGACGATCGTGGGCGTGCTGTCGGTGGTCCTGATCCCGGTGCTGGTGCGGTTGCGCCGCGCCGACGAAGCCGAAAGAGGCCTGTTCATCCGCGAGCTGCAGGGCTGGGTCGCCGCGGCGGGCGTCGCGCTGGCGCTGCTGACGTGGCTCGCCTGGCCGCAAGTGCTCGGCATGCTGGGCAAAGGCCTGTCGGAACGCGTGGGCGGCATGACCGGCGAGCTGCTCGTGGCGTTCGCGCCCGTGTCCGCCCTGTTGCTCATCGCCGGCATCAGCGCCGCGCGCTTGCGCGCGCAGGAGCGGCATGTCAACACCTTGCTGGACAGTGTGCCCGCCGTGGCGACGCTGGCCTGGGTCATGCTGGCGGCCAGCGCCGACGGCGTGGGGCCGCTGCTCTGGGGCACGCTGGTGGGCTATGCCATCCAGACCGTGTGGCTCGCATGGCTGGCCGCGCGCGCCGACGGCGGGTTCTGGGGCGCGCCGCGCCTGTCGCTGCGCTCGCCGCACTGGCCCGAATTGATGAGCGCCGCTGGCGTGATGCTGATCGGCCAGGTGGCCATGAGCTTCGTCGGCCCGCTAGACCAGTACGCCGCCGCCAACCTGGGCGCGAATGCCAACGCCACGCTGGGCTACGCCAGCAGGCTGCTGTCCTTGCTGTTGGGCATCGGCGCCGTGTCGGTGGGCCGCGCGGCATTGCCCGTGCTGGCGGACGTGCAGGCGCGCGGCGATACCGGCCGCGCGCGCGCCATGGCCTTGAAATGGTCCATGTTGATGCTGGCCGCTGGGGGCGCCGCGGTGGCGGTGGGCTGGGTGCTGGCGCCCTGGGGCGTGTCGGTGCTGTTCCAGCGCGGCGCCTTCACGGCCGAAAATACCCAGGCCGTGGCGCACGTGCTGCGCTGGGGGTTGCTGCAGCTGCCGTTCTATTTCGGCGTGCTGATCCTGGTGCAGCTGCTGGCGAGCCAGAACCGCTACCGCATCATGGCCATCATCGCGGTGGGCAACTTCGCGCTGAAGGCGGCGCTGAATATCGTCCTGGCGCCCCGGATGGGGGCGGCCGGCATCATGCTGGCGACCAGTTGCATGTATGTGCTGTCTTTCGCCTGCTACCTGGCGGTGGCAATGCGCAAGGCCGAACCCAAAGAGGCAGACTGAATGTCCCCGACCGACGCTGGCCGGCCCTTGCGTGTCTTGCTGTTCATCCACTCGCTGCATGGCGGCGGCGCCGAACGGGTCGCGGCCGACCTGAGCGCGCACTGGGCCGAGATGGGCCGCGACGTCATGGTGGTAACGCAGGAGAGCGCCGAGGGCGACGTCTATGCGCTGCATCCCAACGTACGGCGCGAGGTGCTGCACACGGCGGGCGAGGGCGGCGGCCTGCGCGGCATCTGGAGCAACGTGCAGCGCGTGCGCGCGCTGCGCCGCGTGGTCCGGTCGTTCCGGCCCGATATCGTGCTGGGCATGATGACGACGGCCTCCGTGCTGTCTGTCCTGGCCTGCGCGGGCCTGTCCTGCCGGGTAATCGCAACGGAACACACGCATCCGCCCTCGCAGACCCTGTCGGGCTTCTGGCAGCGCCTGCGGCGCCTGACCTATCCGCGCGCGGCGCGCGTCGTGGCCCTGACCCGCGGCACCGCGGACTGGCTGGGCCAGCATGTGCCGGGCTGCCGGCTGGCCGTCATCCCCAACCCGGTGCACTTTCCCCTGCCGCGCGCCGAACCCATCCTGACCCCGGTTGCCGGGGACGGCCGCAAGCGCCTGCTGGCGGTGGGGCGCCTGCACGCGGACAAGGGGTTCGACCTCCTGATCCAGGCCTACGCGCAACTTGCGCCATCGCATCCCGACTGGGACTTGGTTATCCTGGGCGAGGGCGATGAGCGGCGCGCGCTCGAGGCGCAGGTGCGGAATGCCGGGCTGGCGTCGCGCGTTTTCATGCCGGGGCGCGCGGGCAATGTCGGCGACTGGTACGAAAGCGCCGACCTGTATGTGCTGACCTCGCGCTTCGAAGGCCTGTCCAATACCTTGCTCGAATCCATGGCCAGCGGCCTGGCCGCGGTCTCTTTCGATTGCGACACCGGCCCGCGTGAGATTGTGCGGGAAGGGGTAGACGGCGTGCTGGTCCGGCCCAACGGCGACGTATCCGCGCTGGGCAAGGCGCTGGACGCCGTCATGAGCGACGCCGAGGACCGCCGCCGCATGGCGCAGGCGGCAACCGCCGTGCGCGACCGCTTTTCGGCCGCGAGCGTGCTGCAGAAATGGCAAGAACTTTTTGACGGCGTGCGCGCCCAGGGCCGATAGGGCCTGTACGCGCGTCGCGCCGTTGCTACGGTGACCACGAGAAAATCATCATGTGCGGAATAGTCGGTATCTGGGGCCCCATCGGGAACAAGGCGCAAGTGCTGGCGGAAAGCTGCCGGCGCATCCGCCATCGCGGGCCCGACAGCAACGGCTTCTGGGAAGATCCCGGCGCCGAGCTGGCGCTGGCGCACGTCCGCCTGGCGATCCTGGACCTGACCGAAGCGGGCCACCAGCCCATGACCTCTGCTTGCGGCCGCTACGTCATGGTCTTCAACGGCGAGATCTACAACCACCTGGATATCCGCAAGCAGCTCGAGCAATCGGCGCTGGCGCCGTCCTGGCGCGGGCATTCGGATACCGAGACCCTGCTGGCGGGGTTCTCGTCGCTGGGCATCGAGGCCACGCTGCAGGCGGCCGTGGGCATGTTCGCCATCGCGCTCTGGGACCGCGCATCGCGCAAACTGGTGCTGGCGCGCGACCGCATGGGCGAAAAGCCGCTGTATTACGGCTATTCGGGCGCCGAACTCGTCTTTGCCTCGGAGCTCAAGGGCCTGATGCCCATTCCCGGTTTTGGCCGCGAACTGAACCGCAACGCGCTGGCGTCGTTCATGCGGCACAACTACATTCCGGCGCCGCAATCGATCTACGAAGGCATC
Organism: Achromobacter agilis; assembly: GCF_900496965.1. Lineage (GTDB taxonomy): Bacteria > Pseudomonadota > Gammaproteobacteria > Burkholderiales > Burkholderiaceae_B > Achromobacter > Achromobacter agilis. The sequence goes on along the minus strand of NZ_UFQB01000032.1, from coordinate 64,899 downwards.
GCCAAGCTGCCGCCGGGCACCTGGGTCGAGTTCACGGCCGACGATGCCCGCAGCCGCCGCATGCCGGAGCCGCGCGTGTACTGGTCGGCCCGTGAGGCCGCCGATACCGCCGCGAGCTCGCCGCTGTCGTTCGAGACGGACGCGCAGGCCGCGGATGCGCTGGAAGGCGTGCTGTCCAAGGCAGTGGGCGGCCAGATGCTGGCCGACGTGAGCCTGGGCGCGTTCCTGTCCGGAGGCATCGACTCGTCGACCATCGTCGCCCTGATGCAGGCGCAGAGCTCACAGCCCGTGCGCACCTTCGCCATCGGCTTCCATGAGAAGGGCTACGACGAGGCGCAGCACGCCAAGGCCGTGGCCGCGCACCTGGGCACCGACCACACCGAACTGTACGTCACGGCGGAAGACGCCCTGGCCGTGGTGCCCAAGCTGGCGGACATGTACGACGAGCCGTTCGCGGATTCGTCGCAGATCCCGACCTCCCTCGTTACGCACATGGCGCGCCAGCATGTCACGGTGGCGCTGTCCGGCGACGGCGGCGACGAGCTCTTCGGCGGCTATTCGCGCTATTTCCGCGTGAACAAGTGGTGGCAGCAGTGCGAACGGGTGCCCGCTTTGGTCCGCAAGCCAACGGGCGCCCTGCTCAGCGCATCGGCCCTCCTGCCCGGACGCGGCGCCTGGCGCGGCAAGGTCGGCAAACTGGGCGAGCTCCTGCGCACCGATACGCGCGGCGAGTTCTACCGCCATTTCGTGTCGTACTGGGCCGATCCGTCGAGCGTGGTGAAGGGGGGCGTGGAACCCGTCTCGGCGTTCGCGCAAGCCATGCAGGGATCCACCTTCGAATCCATGATGAAGCTCGATACGGTGACCTACCTGCCGGACGATATCCTGGTCAAGGTAGACCGCGCCGCCATGGCGGTCAGCCTGGAGACGCGCGTGCCGCTGATCGATCATCGCGTGTACGAATTCGCCTGGAGCCTGCCGCACCGCTACAAGGTGCGCGGCGACACGGGCAAATGGCTGCTGCGCCAGGTGCTGTATCGCCACGTGCCGCAAACGCTGGTGGACCGGCCCAAGCGCGGCTTCGCCGTGCCGCTGGCCGCCTGGCTGCGCGGCCCCTTGCGGGAGTGGGCCGACACGCTGCTGGATCCGGCGCGCCTGCGCCAGGAAGGCTGGTTCGAGCCCGAGCCCATCCTGCGCAAATGGCGCGAGCATACCTCGGGCCATCGCAACTGGGACAGCCATCTTTGGGGCGTGCTGATGATGCAGGCCTGGCTGGACCGCTATCGCAACGGCAAGGACCAGGGAGGAACGGTTGGGAGCCTTTGACGAATGAAAATACTGATGCTGGTCAGTTCCATGCATGCGGGCGGCGCCGAGCGTGTCGCGGCGACGCTGGTCAACGCATGGGCCGAGCGCGGAAATGCCGTCACGCTGACGCCGACCTACTCGTCGAAGGGAACCTGCTTTTATCCGCTCTCGGACAAGGTGGAGCTGGCGTGGCTGGCTGACCTGGCCGGCACGCGCGCCTCGGGCGCGATGGCCGCGTTCAAGCGCCTGCTGGTGCTGCGCAAGCATGTCCGCGATACGCGGCCGGACGTCGTGGTGTCGTTCCTGACCAACGTCAACGTGGCCGCCATCCTGGCCACGCGAGGCCTGGGGATTCCGCTTATCGTCTGCGAGCGCACGAACCCGGTGGCCGAGACCACCACGGGCACGGTGTGGCGCAAGCTGCGCCGCCTGCTGTATCCGCGCGCCGACATGGTGACGGTGCAGGCGGAGGACACCGCCGGTCCGTTCTCGCGCCAGGTGCCCGGCATCAAGCGCCTGGCCGTCATTCCCAATCCCTTGCCCGCGCCTTTGCTGGACGCGCCGCGTGTGCGGCAGCGCGAAGACGGCCCCCGCGAACTGCTCGCGATGGGGCGGCTTGTTACCGACAAGCAGTTCGACCTGCTGATCGACGTGTTCGCGCAGCTGGCGCCCGACTTCCCCGACTGGAACCTGCGCATCTGGGGCGAGGGCCCCGAACGCGGCGCGCTGGAGCAGCAGGTCGCGCGCCTGGGGCTGCAATCGCGGATCAGTCTGCCCGGCCGCACCGAAGCGCCCTGGGATGAACTGGCGCGCGGCCAGGCCTTCGTGCTGAGTTCGCTGGTGGAAGGCTTTCCCAATGTGCTGCTGGAAGCCATGTCGCTGGGCCTGCCCTGCGTGGCGTTCGACTGCCCCAGCGGCCCGCGCGAAATGACGCGAGACGGGGAAGACGCATTGCTCGTGCCCGCCGGCAACCGCCAGGCCCTGCGCGACGCTCTGCACCGCCTGATGGGCGACATCGTCCTGCGCGAGCAGCTCGGCATGCGCGGCGCGGCGGCCGTTCGGCATCGCTACGCGCTGGACAGCGTGTTGGCGGAATGGGACGAGCTCTTCGAAGCTGTGAGGGAGGGGCAATGAGTGCCCGGACGCTGCGGGTCCTGCATGTCATCACCGGCCTGGGGCAGGGCGGCGCGGAATCCGTGCTGTTCCGCCTGGCCACGTATCCGGACGCGGGCGTCGAACATGTCGTGGTGTCCCTGACCGACGAGGGCATCTATGGCGAGCGCCTGCGCGCGGCCGGCGTGGCCGTGCATGCGCTGGGCATGAAGCGCGGGCGGGTCAGCCTGGGAGGCTTCATGGCCTTGCGCGCGCTGATCGCCCGGACGCGTCCGGACGCGGTGCAGACCTGGATGTACCACGCCGACCTGATCGGCGGCCTGGCGGCCCGGCTGGCGGGCGTGCGGGCCATCGCCTGGGGCATCCGCAATTCGGGCGAGCATCTCGAGCGCAGCAGCCGCTCGGCGCGCCTGGTGCTGCGCGCCTGCGCCTTGCTGTCGGGCCGCGTGCCCAAGGCCATCGTGTGCGCCGCGCAGAAGGCGGCGCAGCGTCATGCCGACAAGGGCTACCGGCGCGATCGGCTGGTGGTGATATCCAATGGCTATGATCTGTCGCGCTACGCGCCCGACGGAGAATCCGGCGCGCGCGCGCGCGTGCAATGGGGGCTGACGGGGGATGTGCCGGTGATCGGCTGCGTGGCCCGCTGGGACCCGCTCAAAGACCACGCCAACCTGCTGCGCGCCGTCGCCGCGCTGGTGCGGGACGGCCGTGACGCCGGCCTGCGCTGTGTGCTGATCGGCCGGGACATGACGGCGGGCAATCCCGAACTGGGCGCCATGATCGACCGGCTCGGCCTGCGCGAGCGCGTGGTCCTGGCCGGCCCTAGCGACGACGTGCCCGCCGCGATGAACGGACTGGACCTGCACGTGCTGTCCAGTTGCGCAGAAGGTTTTCCCAATGTGGTCGCCGAGGCCATGGCTTGCGGCGTCTATTGCGTCGTGACGGATGTCGGGGACGCGGCCTACATCGTGGGCGATGCCGGCGTCGTGGTGCCGCCCGAGCAGGCGGAAGCGCTGGCGCGCGGCATCGAAACCGGCCTGCGCGAGGTGGCCGCGCGCGGCCGCGAGCGTGCCGGCGCGCCCGGGCGTGCCCGGGTGCTGGAGCATTTCGATCTTGCGCGCATGGTGCAGGGCTATATCGCCGTATGGCGCCGGATTTCAGGAGTGCAAGCATGAGCGCCGGCAGCCGCCTTCTGTTTGTCGTCAACAACCCGGCATTTTTTATGTCGCATCGCGTGCCGGTGGCGCTGGCGGCGCAACGGGCAGGCTACGACGTACACGTCGCCACCATGGACGGGCCTGCCGTCGCCGACATCGAGGCGCTGGGGATGACGCACCACGTCATCCCCATGACGCGCAGCGGCAAGCACCCTTTGCAGGAACTGGGCACGCTGATCGCCCTGGTGCGCCTGTTCCGCCGCTTGCGGCCGCAAATCGTGCACCTGGTCACGATCAAGCCCGTGCTGTACGGCGGCATTGCCGCGCGCCTGGCCCGCGTGCCAGGCATGGTCGCGGCGATTTCCGGACTGGGTTTCGTCTTCCTGTCCAATTCGCTCAAGATGCGGATGGTGCGCGCGGTCGTGGCGCGCCTGTACCGGCTGGCGCTGGGCCATCCGAATAGCCGCGTGATCTTCCAGAACGCGAACGATCGCGATTTGCTCAAATCGCTGGGCGCGGTGCGCGACGAGCAGGTCGTGATGATCCGCGGCGCGGGCGTGGATCTGGATGCGTATCGGGCCTTGCCCGAGCCGCCGGCGCCGCCGGTCGTCGCCACGATGGTGGCGCGCCTGCTGCGCGACAAGGGCGTGCAGGAGTTCGTGCAGGCAGCCCGGCTGCTGCGCGAGCGCGGCGTGCCGGTGACGATGCAGCTGGTCGGCGGCGTGGACGCCGGCAATCCCGCGTCGGCAACCCAGGAAGACGTGGACGCATGGCAGCGCGAAGGCTGCGTCCGCGCGCTGGGCGAACGTTCGGACGTGGCCGAGCTGTACGCGGCCTCGCACATCGCCGTGTTGCCATCCTATCGGGAAGGCCTGCCCAAATCCCTGATCGAAGCCGCCGCCTGCGGGCGGGCGGTCGTGACCACCGACGTGCCGGGCTGCCGCGATGCCATCGAACCCGGCGAGACCGGCGTGCTGGTGCCGGTGCGGGATGCGCAGGGGCTGGCCGACGCCATCGCCCGCCTGGCCGAAGATGCGCCGCTGCGGCAGGCCATGGGCGCGGCGGGCAGGGCGCTGGCCGAACGCGAGTTCGATATTGAACGCGTCGCGCGGGTTCATGTGGGGGTGTATGAGAGCCTTATCCACCCTCCGAGTGTCTGACACCCTTACGAGACGGCCCTTCAGATTTGATCCCGTGCGACCGGGTGTCTGACACCGGCTGACTTTGAGGCGCCGTCCAGATTCAAGCGCTGTTCAGATACGGTCGGTGTCAGACACCCGGAAACATCGCCTCAAGCTTGCCGGCGGTCTCGCAAGGGTGTCAGACACTCGAAGGATAAGGATGCGTGTCAGACCCTCGAAGAATAAAGCTTTCAATGGCGCCGCGCGATGGCGTCGATCCAGTAGCGGGTGGACGGGTCCTGTTCGATCGCTTGCGGCGAATCCAGTTCGTGCATGATGCCCTTGGCCAGGGCCTTGCCGAACTCGACCCCCCATTGATCGAAGGGGTTGATGCCCCAGATCACGCCTTGCGTGAATACCTTGTGTTCGTACAGGGCCAGCAGCGCGCCCAGGGTATAGGCTTCCAGGCGCGGCAGGACGATGAGCGAGGACGGGCGCCCGCCCGGGTGGACGCGATGCCGGGCCAATAGCCGCGCGCGTTCCGGGTTGCTTTCGGTCGCGGACGTTTCGGCCAGCGCTTCTTCGAAGGTCTTGCCCCGCAGCAGCGCGGAGCGCTGCGCCAGGCAGTTCGCGATCAGCAGTTCATGGTGCCGCGCATAGGCATGGGCGGGCTGTTCGCACAGGATGAAATCGACGGGTGCGCCCGCCGTGTCCTGGTGCAGCCACTGGAAGAAGGTGTGCTGGCAGTCGGTGCCCGACATGCCCCATACGGCCGGGCCGGTGGGCACGCCGGCGGGGCTGCCGTCGGCGGTGGCAACCTTGCCCAGCGATTCCATTTCGAGCTGCTGGGCCCAGGGGACGATGTGATAGAGACGCGAGTCGTACGGGGCGATCACCAGCGAGTCATAGCCCAGCACGCTGCGGTTGACCACGCCGGCCAGCGCAAGCTGCACGGGCGCGTTCTCTTCGAAGGGCGCGGTGCGGAAATGCTCGTCCATGGCGTGGGCGCCGGCCAGCAACTGGTCGAAGACGTCGTTGCCCAGCGCCAGCGCGATCGGAAGACCGATCGCCGACCACAGCGAATAGCGTCCGCCAACCCAATCCCAGATCTGGAAGATGTGGTCGGGGAGGATGCCCAGGTTGAGCGCAGCCTCGACGTTGGCCGTGATGGCCACGACCTGCTTGATCGGATCGGCCACGCCGGCATCGCGCAGCCAGTTCATCGCCACTTCGGCGTTGGCCAGCGGTTCGGTGGTCGTGAACGACTTGGAGGCGACGATGACCAGGGTGTCGTGCGGATCCAGGCGGCTCATCGCGTCGGCGACGGAATGCGAGTCCACGTTCGACGCGAAGCGTACTTCGCGGCGGGCGCCGCCGTAGCGCAACGCCCGCGTGACCAGCCGCGGACCCCAATCGCTGCCGCCGATGCCAAGGTGCAGCACGCAGCCGTAGCGGTCCGCCGCGTCGGCCTCTCGGACGAATTCCCGCAGGCGCTCGCGTTCGGCCAGCACGGCCTTGGCCACCATGGCAGGCGGTTCGGGCGCCCGCAAGGCGGTATGCCAGGCGGCGCGCTTTTCAGTCCAGTTCGCGTTGCCGCCATCGAACAGGCAGGCGCGGGCGGCGTCGAAGCCCTGCTGGGCCAGCAGCGCCTTCTCGGCTTTCTGCAGGGCGGGCGAATATGCTTGCGCGCTCAGGTCCAGGCGCAGCCCCGGGGCGCTGATGAGGCGCAATTGCTCTCCTCGCTTGGGGGCGGAACGCGTCGCGGCGATGAACTGTTGCCACGCTGGGCTGTGCGATAAGGACATGGGCAGTCTAGAAAGGCAGATTGGCTTGCGGAGCGAGCTTGCTCAGTTCGCGGCGGAAGTCGGCTTGGATGCGTTCCAGCGCGGCTGCCGTCTGCGCTTCGAAGCGCAGCACGACGACGGGCGTGGTGTTCGAGGGCCGCGCCAGGCCGAAGCCGTCCGGGTACTCCGCGCGCACGCCATCGATGGTGATGACGCGCTTCGCGCCGGGGAACTGCCCCTGGTCCTGCAGAGCCTGGACCAGCGTGAAAGGCTGGCCTTCTTCCATTTCGAGCTTGAGTTCCGGTGTCGAGACGTCCTGCGGCAGGGCTTCCAGCATGGCGCAGGGATCGGCGGCGCGTGACACGATCTCGAGCAGGCGGGCGCCGGTGTAGAGCCCGTCGTCGAAGCCGTACCAGCGTTCCTTGAAGAAGATGTGGCCGCTCATTTCGCCGGCCAGCGGCGCGCCGGTCTCGGCCAGCTTGGCCTTCACCAGCGAATGGCCCGTTTTCCACATGAGCGGCACGCCGCCGGCCGCTTCGACCGACAGGCCGACGTGGCGGCTGCACTTCACGTCGTAGATGATGGTGGCGCCAGGATTGCGTTCCAGCACGTCGCGGGCGAACAGCACCAGCTGGCGGTCCGGCCAGACGATCTGGCCGGACTTCGTGACCACGCCCAGGCGGTCGCCGTCGCCGTCGAACGCCAGGCCCAATTCGCAGTCGGTCTCGGCCACGCACTTGATCAGGTCCTGCAGGTTCTTGGGTTCGGCGGGGTCCGGGTGGTGGTTGGGGAAGGTGCCGTCCACCTCGCAGAACAGTTCGGTAACCTCGCAGCCCAGGGCGCGGAACAGCGCGGGCGCCACGGCGCCGGCCACGCCGTTGCCGCAGTCGATAGCGATCTTCATGGGCCGCGCCAGCTTGACGCCCGAGGCCACGCGCGCGACGTAGGCGGCCACCAGGTCCAGCTGGCGGCGCGTGCCGGCGCGCGCCGCGGCGGCCGGGGCCGGGCCGTTCATGGCGGCGGCCAGCGACTGCACGTCATCGCCGTAGAGGGCGCGCCCACCCATCATCATCTTGAAGCCGTTGTACTTGGGCGGATTGTGGCTGCCGGTGATCGCCACGCCCGAGCCCGTCTGCATGACGTTGGCGGCGAAGTAGACCAGGGGCGTGGGCACCATCCCGATGTCCAGGGTATCCACGCCGCCTTCCAGCATGCCTTCCTGCAGCGCCACGGACAGCATTTCGCTGCTCAGGCGGCCGTCGCGGCCGACGACCAGCGTCTGCACGCCTTGTTCGCGCGCGCGGGCGGCCAGCGCCGCGCCCAGCGCGCGCGCGAAGCGGGCGTCGATCAGGTCCGGCACGGTGCCGCGGATGTCATAGGCCTTGAAGACTGCGGCGGGAAATTGCGTGTTGTTGCCCACGGCGATTCCTTTGGTAAGGGGTTACAGCGCGGGTGTCCGCCAGGTTTAATGGTAAACCCGTATGTCAATGCGCGCCTGGCAAAGGGCCAAGGCGGAATTATCCTCCATTGGAGGTCGCCCTTCATCCGGCGGATGGCGTAGGGCATTTGCCGCCGGGGCGCCCGGGCGGGGCTGCCCCGGCCTGGTGCGTGGAACGGCCGCTTCCGCCTTGTTCCGGTGCGGTTTGCGGGCGCCGGCGGGCGGCGCTCCCCGGGGGCGGAGCATGGCATGGAACTTGCTCGGCACTCGAAGGTGATACGCTTGCTATGCAAGCAGAAAGACCGGGAGGGGCACATGGGTGCAAAAGTTTCTACTGTCATGCCATCGGGAGGCGCCACCAGCCGGCGGGGCCCCCCCACGGACTATGCCGGGCCTGCCGCGGGCCGCGAGCGCCGGCTCGATATCCATGTGTTCGTCTCCGAGTCGGGCAGCCTGGCTACGGGCCGCGCCTGGGAACGCTGCGTCTGGCGCGAAGCCCGGGTCCTGATCGCCGAATGTCCGGCGCCGCACCTGCCGTCTTCCGTCGAGAACGCATTGCGCACTGTCGCCGCCGACGTGGCGCGCGACCACGGCTGGCAGGGCATGGGCACGGTCGCTTTCGCGCTGGATGACCGCAGCGGCGTGTTCCGCGTGATCAGCGCCGAGGCGCAGGCCCATTCGGGCGCGGCCATGGCCGATTGCGAACCCGTCGCCGGCCATGCGCTGGAAGTCCGCATCGACGGCTGCGTGGATCGCCGCCTGCCCTGCACGCGGCTCCTGGTGTGCGGGGCGACCCGCGGCGAGGCCCTGCGCCGCGCCTACCGGGCCCTGTCCGAAATGCCCGGCCCCGCCGGCATCGACCGGGCGTTCCTGATGAACCGTATCGCTTCGCGCGCCTTCTGCTCCGGCCTGACCGGCACGCGGCTGGACCAGGCGGTCGGCTGAGGGCGGTTTGCCGGGCCGTTCAGCCCCTACAATAGTCCGCACATCCCTTGATCCGGCGCCTGGGCGCGACCAGGCCTTACTTGTGCGGCGCATATGACTTTGCTGAGCGAACTTCAGGCCCTCCTGGGCGCATCCCACGTGCTGACCGGCGCCGATGCCGACACCTACGTGCTGGACTGGCGCCGCCGCTATCGGGGGGCGGCACTGGCAGTCATCCGTCCGGGTTCCACGGAGGAAGTGGCGGCGGCGGTGAAGCTGTGCGCCACGCATGGCGTGCCGTTGGTGCCGCAGGGCGGCAATACCGGCCTGTGCGGCGGCGCGACGCCCGACGCTTCCGGCACCGCGATCGTCCTGTCCACCGCGCGTCTGACCGCCGTGCGCGCCGTGGATACCGATAACGACACAATCACCGTGGAAGCGGGCTGCGTCCTGCAGGCCGTGCAGGAAGCGGCCGCCGCGGCAGACCGGTTGTTCCCCCTGAGCCTGGCCGCGGAGGGCAGCTGCACCATCGGCGGCAACCTCGCGACTAACGCCGGCGGCACGCAGGTGCTGCGCTATGGCAACACGCGCGACCTGACGCTGGGGCTGGAGGTCGTGACCCCGGAAGGCGAGATCTGGAACGGCCTGCGCGGCCTGCGTAAGGACAACACCGGCTACGATCTGCGCGACCTGTACATCGGCAGCGAGGGAACGCTGGGCATCATCACCGCGGCCACGCTGAAGCTGTTCCCGCGGCCGGTGGCCTCCTGCACGGCGCTGCTGACGCTGGACAGCATCGACAGCGCCGTGGAACTGCTGTCGCGCGCCCGCTCGGGCTTCGGCGCCGCGCTGACCGGCTTTGAACTCATGAGCGGCGCGTGCCTGCAGGCGGTCGTGCGCCTGTTCCCGCAGCAGCGCCTGCCGTTTGAAGGCGAGTCCGCGGCCTCCCCGTGGTTCGCCCTGCTGGAACTGTCCGACAGCGAAAGCGAGGCGCATGCGCGCGAACGTTTCGAGGCCGTGCTGGGAGCCGCTATCGAAGACGGGCTGGTTAACGACGCCGCCATCGCGGCCAACGTGGCGCAGAGCAAGGCGCTGTGGCAGCTGCGCGAGAGCATTCCGCTGGCCGAAGCCGAGCTGGGCAAATCCGTCAAACACGACGTGTCCATTCCCATCTCATCCATCGCCGGCTTCGTGCACAACACGAACGCCTTGCTGCAGGCCCGCTTCCCAGGCGTGCGCCACGTGATCTTCGGCCACCTGGGCGACGGCAACCTGCACTACAACGTGGCCAATGCGCCGGGGCAGACCGAGGCCGAGCTGCTCGCGCTGCAAAGCGACATCTATGGCGTGGTGCACGACAGCGTGCACGCCCACGACGGCTCCATCAGCGCCGAGCATGGCGTGGGCCAGCTCAAGCGCGACGAGCTGCCGCGCTACAAGAGCCCCGTGGAACTGGCGCTGATGCGCAGGATCAAGCACGCGCTGGATCCGCAGGGGCTCATGAACCCGGGCAAGGTCCTGCAGGCATAGGGCGCGGGGCACGAAGGAAACACGAGGGAATCCAGACCATGGCAGCCAGTCCCGCGGCGGGCGCGAATTGCAGAGTTCTGATCGTCGAAGATGATCCGGTCATCGCCGGCAACCTGTACTCCTTTCTGGAGGCCCGCGGCTTCCTGCCCGATACGGCCTATTCCGGGCCCGCGGCGCTGCAGCGCCTGGCGGAGCAGCGTTTCGACGCCGTGATCCTGGATATCGGTCTGCCGGGCATGGACGGCAATGCCGTGCTGCATACCCTGCGCAACGACAGGCGGCTGGACGTGCCGGTGCTGATGCTGACCGCGCGCGACAGCCTGGAGGACAAGCTGGCCGGCTTCTCGCACGGCGCCGACGACTACCTGACCAAGCCTTTCGCGCTGCTGGAGGTCGAAGCGCGCCTGCTGGCGCTGATCCAGCGCGCCAAAGGGTCGACCGTGGATTCGGTGCGCGCCTTCGGCCCCCTGCAGTACGACACCCGCAGCCGCGCCGTCTCCGTCAATGGCAATCCCGTCCACCTGACGCGCAAGGCGGGGCTCATTATCGAAGCCCTGCTGCGGGATCCGGGCAGGGTGGTGTCGCGCGAAGAACTGGAGTCGGTGCTCTGGGGCAACGAGCCGCCGTCCTCCGACGCGCTGCGCAGCCAGGTGCACCTGTTGCGCCGCGCGCTCGCCGATGCCGGTTTCGATGGCATCGAGACCATACACGGGACCGGATGGCGCCTGTCCCTGGACGGCGGGGCGGCGCCATGACGGTCGCCTCGAGCGGCACGCTCACCCAGCGCGTGGTGTGGGCGCTGACGGGAACGGTGGCGCTGTTCGTGACGGCGCTCGCCCTGCTGGCCTACCTGACCTTCGACCAGATGGAAGACGATCTGGTCAACGACATTCTGAATACCGAAATGGACCGGCTGGTTCAGCATGCGCGGGTCAGCGACGGCTTCCTGCCGCGCGAAGGCGTGCGCGAACTGGGCGGCTCGATGCGTGCCTGGGTGAGCGTGGGCGGGGGGCGGCCCGCGGGCATCCCGGAGGAAATCCTGGCCCTGGACAGCGGCCTGCACCTGATCGAGCCGGGCGCCTATACCTGGCACGTCATGGTGGCCGAAACGGGCCGCAGCAAGGTTTATCTGTTGTACGACGCCACCGACAACGAAGAGCGGGTCCATGACTTCGGCCTGATCGTGCTGGGCGTGGGCGCCATCTGCGTGGTGGGGGCCTATGCGCTGTCGCGGCGCGTCGCCGCCGTGGCGGTCGGTCCGCTGCTGGACCTGACGGACCGGCTGGCGACCTGGGCGCCCGGGTCGCCCGACATGGCCGTCACGCGCGACGACGAGGCCGGGCGCCTGATCGAGGCCTTCAACCGGGTGCAGAATCAGGTGGACAGGTCGATCGCCCGCGAGCGCGAATTCGCGGGCAACCTGAGCCACGAAGTGCGCACGCCCCTGGCGGCGATCCGGTCGGACAGCGAATTGATGCTGCTGACCCAGGCGCTGACCCCGGACCAGCGCGAGCGCCTCGCCCGCGTGGTGGATAACGTGGACGACGTCATCGTCAGCCTGGAGAGCGCCCGCGCCATGGCGCGGGACCAGCTGCGCCCGCCGGAACCGGTGGATCTTTCCGCCTGTATGGAAGACGCCTGGCGCGGCTACGAAGCGAACGCGGCGCTGGCGAAGCTGCGATTCGACAACCAGATCTCCGTCGGGCACGTCCGCACGCTGGACCGCTATGCCTTGCTGACGGTATTGCGCAACCTGGTCCGCAACGCCGTCGAGCACGCCGCGCCGGCGACGCTGACGGCCCGCCTGGCCGTCGACGGGGCGCTGGAGCTGGCCGACGACGGCAAAGGCATTGCCGCGGAAGACCTGCCGTTCCTGTTCCGCCGCTACTACAGCGGCCGCTTGCGGGATTCCGGCATGGCGGCGGCCGACGAAGCGGCGCGGGGGCTGGGCCTGGCGATCGCCAAGCGCGTCTGCGACATGCAGGGGTGGTCGCTGGCCGTCGCGTCATCCCGGGAAGCCGGGGCGAGGGGAACGATCTTCACGCTGCATTTCGAGGATGGGGCGCAACAGCCGGCGGCGGCGATGGGCGCGCAAACGCGAATTTGACGAAATTTCGACTGTCGGCGGCTTACGCTCTGCGTTTGCCCGACGCGCCTCCTCTGCCCATCGACCATGCTGCCCCTATCGCTGCCCGAGCTTCGGAAGCCGACGGCCGCCTCGTACCTGTTCAGCCATGTCATCGCGGTGACGCTCGTCCTGGCCTGCCTGGCCTGGTGGGCCAATGCTTCCGGGCTGGACCTGCGCATCGCGCGGGCGTTGTTCGACACCACCCTGGATGATTTCCCCCTGCGCGCCAACCGCTGGCTCGACCTGATCGGCCATCGCATGGTGCTGGCCTTGCCGATCGGCATCGGGCTGGCCTCCGTGGGCGTGGCGGCGGCCAGTTACCGGATACCGGCCTGGCGGCCCTGGCGCGGGCCGGCGCTGGCGGTGGCGGCAACCTGCCTGGCCGGGCAGGTGCTGGTGAACCAGCTGAAACACCACACGACGCTGCCCCGTCCCTACGATCTGGATACGCTGGGCGGATATACCCCCTATCCGTTGCACTGGTGGACCTGGGCGCGGGCAAAGGCCGGGGGCGCCCTGCCCAGCGGCCATGCCGGCGCGGGCTATTCGATGCTGACCCTGTATTTCGCGGGGTGGGCGCTGGGACGTCCTGCATGGCGCTGGGGCGGGCTGGCCATCGGCATCGCCGCCGGCGCGAGCTTCTCCGTCGTCCGCATCCTGCAAGGCGCCCATTTCCTGAGCCAGACGCTCTGGTCGGCCGCATTGCTGTGGTTCCTGGCGGCGCTGTGCTTCTATCCGCTGATCGCGGTCCAGCCGGCGGGTCATCGTACAACCCCGCACGTATAATCGACAGGCGCGAGTTTTCAGCGCCTCGCGTTGCACAACCGCTTTCGGATCCTCCTGATGACCGCTCCCGCCGAATCCCCCGTCTTGCCGCGGCGTCGTCCCCGGAACCTGGCCCAGGGCCTGGTCGAGAGCATCTCGGAGCGCATCCGCGGCGGCGACATCCGGCCGGGCGATAAGCTCCCGACCGAATCCGAAATCATGCGCCAGTTCGGCGTGAGCCGAACCGTCGTGCGCGAGGCCTTGTCGCGGCTCCAGGCGTCGGGCCTGGTTGAAACCCACCATGGCGTGGGCACCTATGCGCTGGAGCCCAGCGGCGGCGGCGATTTCCGGGTGGACCCGGCCGACATCGCCACCGTGCGTGACGTGCTGGTGCTGCTGGAACTGCGCATCTGCCTGGAAAGCGAGGCCGCGAGCCTGGCCGCCGGCCGGCGCACCGACACCCAATTGCACGAGATGCGGCGTGCGCTGGACGCGTTCAAGGCGGCGCTGGACAGCGGCGGCGACACGGTCACGCCGGACTTCCAGTTCCACCTGCTGATCGCGCAATCCACCGAGAACCGCTATTTCGCGGATCTCATGTCGCACCTGGGATCGGCCATCATCCCGCGCACCCGCATCAATTCCGCGAAGTTCGCGCATGAAGACCGGGCGGCCTACCTGGCGCGCGTGAACCTCGAACACGAGGACATCTACAGCGCCATCGTGCGCCAGGACCCCGAAGGCGCGCGCGCAGCTATGCGCACGCACCTGAGCAACAGCCGCGAACGCCTGCGGCGCGCGCAATAGCGCAGGCATGGGGGTAAGCCGCGCCAAACCGCGTTAATCTTGCCCGTTTTCTTTTTTTCGACGACGAGGCGGCATGGTTCTGCTCGGTACACACAGCATTTTTTCCATTGAGCAGGCATCCCAAGGCCAGCGGGGGGCGGGTTCATGCGCCGCTTGACCCTCAGGTTCATCATTGCCGTCCTGGCGCTGCTGACGCTTTCGCGCCTGGGCCTGGCGTTCTGGATGTGGGACCGCGTGGAGGCGGCCGGTGGGCTGGCGCCGCTGCTGTTGGGCGGCCTGCGCATCGACGTCTGCCTGATGTCGATGGTGATCGCGCTGCCGGCGGTGTTCTCGCCGTGGTTCGGGCACCGGCCGCTGGCCGCCCGCATTACCGCCTGGTGGTTCCGCGTGTGGTGGATGCTGTACGTGCTGCTGGAGGTCTCCACGCCGCAGTTCATCGCCGAATACGACACCCGGCCGAACCGCCTGTATTTCATCTACCTGCTCAACCCCAAGGAAGTCGGGTCCATGCTGTGGCAGGGCTACAAGGGGGTGCTGCTGGCCGCTTTCGTGGTGCTGGCGCTTGCCGCGTGGATGGCGATCAAGCTGTTTCCGACCCGGGTGCGCGACCCTTTCATGTCGTGGTGGAAGCGGCCGCTGGCCTCGCTCGTGATCCTGGCGCTGGTGTTCCTGGGCGCGCGCGGCACGCTGGAGCATCGTCCGATCAATCCGGCCAAGGTCGCGTACAGCTCGGACGCTATGGTCAATGCGCTGGCGCTGAATTCGCTGTACAGCGTGTTCGACGCCGCCTACCGCATGCGCGACGAACGCTCGTCCGCGGCGATGTATCCCAAGATGTCCGTGGACGAGATGAACGCCATCGTGCGCGACAAGGCTGGCATGACCGGCGCGCCGCTGGATCCGCGCTATCCCAGCCTGCACGAGCAGAAGGCCACCGTGCGGCGCGGCAAGCCCCTCAACGTCGTGATCATCCTGCAGGAAAGCCTGGGCGCCCAGTACGTGGGCAGCCTGGGCGGGCGCGACCTGACGCCCAATATCGACCGGTTGGGCAGGGAAGGCTGGATGTTCCATCGCGCCTACGCCACGGGCACGCGGTCGGTGCGCGGCATCGAAGCCGTCACGGCGGGCTTCCTGCCCAGCGTGGCTGACGCCGTCGTGAAGCTGCCGCGCTCGCAGACCGGCTTCTTCACGCTGGCGCAGCTGCTCGGCAAGCATGGCTACCATTCGCGCTTCGTGTACGGCGGCGAGTCGCACTTCGACAATATGCGCGCCTTCTTCCTGGGCAACGGCTTTGACGAAATCGTGGACCGCCCCAAGTTCGTGGACCCGGTGTTCGAAGGATCGTGGGGCGCATCGGACGAAGACATGTTCAACCAGGTGGACCGGCTGCTGCGCACCGACGGCGACAAGCCCGTGTTCACGCTGGCGTTCTCGGTCACCAATCACTCGCCCTGGGAGTACCCGTCCGGACGCATCACGCCCGTGGGGGATCCCGCCTCGGTGGACAACACCGTGCGCTATGCGGACTGGGCGCTCGGCCAGTTCTTCGACAAGGCGAAGCAGGCTCCCTACTGGGACAACACGGTGTTCCTGGTGATCGCCGATCACGATTCGCGGGTCTATGGCTCGATTCCGGTGCCGGTGCGGCACTTCCAGATCCCGGCGCTGATCCTGGGGGCCGGCATCGCGCCCCGCCAGGACGACCGCCTGGTCAGCCAGATCGACATGGCGCCCACCTTGCTGTCGCTGATCGGCCTGGACAACGTGAACCCGATGCTGGGGGTGGACCTGACGCAGCGCGACCCCAACCGCGCGATGATGCAATACGCCGACAATTTCGGCTACCTGCAAGGCGACAAGCTGCTGGTGCTGGAGCCGTCCAAGCCGCCCAAGGAGTTCCGTTATGAAGCGGCGCCGGTGGGCCGGGACGAAATCTACGACCCGGTGCTGCCCGCGGATCCGACGCTCACGCAAGAGGCGCTGGCGCACGCCCTGTGGGCGAGCTGGGCATACCGCGAGGAGAAATACCGCTTGCCTTGAAGGGGTATTTTGTCCCTGGGCGGGGCCCGTCGCATGCCGGCCGGGTTGATCCTGCGCAAGCCATTTTCCGTCCGGCGGCCGCAAACTGGCGGCCATGAATTTTCCAGATCAGCCCTCCGACGCGGCCCGCGCCGCCGCCATGCAACGCAGCACGGATGCTCCTGGCAAGCCCTTGCCGCAACGCCGCGCCTTGCCGGTGCCGCGCGGCCGGTTTGCATGGATGACCGGCGCATTCAGCGTGGCGCTGCTGGCCGTCAGCACCGTGTTCTGGTGCCTGCTGCTGTTTCCGGTGGCATTGCTCAAGCTGCTGCTGCCTTTCGCCGCGGTCAGGCGCCGCGTCGACCCGGTGCTCAACGCCATTGCGACGGCCTGGGTGTCCAGCAACGCCGGCTGGTTCGCGCGCATCCAGCGGGCGCCGTGGGATATCCAGGGCCATGCCGGGCTGCGCTATGCGGACTGGTATCTGGTCAACTGCAATCACCAGTCGTGGGTAGACATCTTCGTGCTGCAGCATTCGCTGAACCGGCGCATCCCCCTGCTGAAGTTCTTCCTGAAGCGCCAGCTGATCTACGTGCCGGTGATCGGCCTGGCCTGGTGGGCGCTGGACTTCCCGTTCATGAAACGCCATGGCAAGGCCGAATTGCGCCGCAACCCCGCATTGGGGCGCGAGGACCAGGAAGCCGCGCGGCGCGCGTGCGAGAAGTTTTCGCTGGTGCCGACCAGCGTGATGGTGTTCGCCGAAGGCACGCGCTTTACCGACGCCAAGCGGGCCGCGCAGGCCTCGCCGTACCGTCATTTGCTAAAACCCAAGGCGGGCGGGCTGGCGGTGGCGCTGAACGCGATGGGCTCGCGCTTTCGCTCGATGATCGACGCCACCATCGCCTATCCGGAAGGCATACCCAGCTTCTGGGACCTGGCTTGCGGCCGTGCTGGGCAGGTGGTCGTGCGCATGCGGCAGCTGCCGGTGCCGCCGGCCTTCTGCGACGCCGACTACACCCGGGACAAGGCTTTCCGAACGGAATTCCACCATTGGCTGGGGCAGCAGTGGCAAGCCAAGGATGACGAGATCGAGCGGCTGACGGCGCGCCGCGCAAACTGAGCGCGGGCGCCGCCAGCTCCTCGGGATCAGGCGCGCGCCGGCAGGACCGTGCCCGAGCTTTCCCCGAAGCCGATCCGCGGGTAGCCCGCCTTCACGCATTCGGCCCGCATGATGACCTGGTCGCCGTCTTGCAGGAAGGTGCGCTTTTCGCCCCAGGGAAGTTCGATCGGCGCCTTGCCGCCGTTGCTCAGTTCGAGCAGCGAGCCGGCTTCGGCGGCCTGCGGGCCGGACAGCGTGCCCGTGCCCAGCATGTCGCCCGGCTGCAGGTTGCAGCCATTGACCGTGTGGTGCGTGATCAGCTGCGCCACGCTCCAGTAGGCGTCGCGGAAGTTGCTGCTCGACAGCGGGGCGGGAGGCCGCTTTTCGGCACGCGACTTCTCTGTGGTCAGCAGCACTTCCATTTGCACGTCGAAAGCGCCCTTGGCGCGGTTCGCGTCGGATTCCAGGTAGGGCATCGGCTGCGGCTCGGACGGGCCGCGGTTCCATTGTGTGCGGAACGGCGCCAGCGCTTCCAAGGTGACGACCCAGGGCGAGATCGTGGAGGCGAAGTTCTTGGCCAGGAAGGGGCCGAGGGGCTGGTATTCCCAGGCCTGGATGTCGCGGGCCGACCAATCGTTCAGGATGCACAGGCCGAACACGTGCGATTCGGCGTCCGCCAGCTTGATCCGGTCGCCTTGCGCGTTGCCGGTGCCAACGAAGATGCCCAGTTCCAGTTCGTAGTCCAGGCGGACGCAGGGGCCGAATTGCGGCGCCTCGCCTTCGTTGGCTGGGCGGGTCTGGCCGACGGGCCGGGGGAACTTCTGATCCACGCCGATGCTGGACGCGCGTCCGTGGTAGCCGATGGGCACCCACTTGTAGTTCGGCAGCAGGGGATTGTCGGGACGGAACTGCTTGCCCACCGCAGTGGCGTGGTGCACCGAGATGTAGAAGTCGGTGTAGTCGCCGATGCGCGCCGGCGTGGCGTATTCGGCGTCGGCCTGGGAGACCAGCAGCGGCTCGATGGCGCCGCGCAGGGCGGCGCCTTCGCGCAGGGCGCGCGACAGCGCCAGGCGCAGCGCGCTCCAGTGCGCCTGGCCCAGCGCCATCAGCCCGTTCAGGCTGTCGGCGGCGCAGGCCGCCAGGGCCTCGGCGGCCAGGCCTTCGAAGGGCTGGCTGGCGCCCAGCGCGGCCAGGTCCAGGATCTGGTCGCCGATGGCGACGCCCACCCGGAACGGCTCGGACGTGCCCTTGCGGCGGAACGAGGCGTACGGCAGGTTCTGCACCGGAAAATCGGACGCGTTCGTGTTGGCACTGGCGATCCAGCTCTTCAGGGACGGGTCGTGGGTTTCATTGATGGTGGTGGTCATGGCTGCGTGTCTCTTTCAGTGTTGTGATTCGTGCTGCCCCAGAGGGGCAAAAAACCAAATGCCAAACGGCGATGAGCTTGCGCTCATCGCCGCGGGCGTGGCAAGCCGGGGCTTTCCCGTCACGCCTTCTTGGGATCGAAATGCTTGGCGAGGCCCTGCCAGCACCGGTAATAGTCGCCCTGCAATTCTACCGAGGCCAGCGCCTGTTCCGTGGGGCGGATGACGCGGCGGGTCTCGAACATGAAGGCCATCGTGTCGCGGATGTAATGGGCCGTGCCGGTGTCGGCGTGGGAGGCCTTTTCGAAGGTTTCCGCGTCGGGGCCGTGGCCGCTCATGCAGTTGTGCAGGCTGGCGCCGCCGGGGGCGAAGCCGTCGGCCTTGGCGTCGTAGACGCCCTGGATCAGGCCCATGAACTCGCTGGCGACGTTGCGGTGGAACCAGGGCGGACGGAAGGTGTTTTCCATGGCCAGGATGCGCGGCGGGAAGATCGCGAAGTCCATGTTGGCCGTTCCCGGGGTGTCCGACGGCGCGGTCAGCACGGTGAAGATCGAGGGGTCCGGATGGTCGTAGCTGATCGAGCCGATGGTGTTGAAATTGCGCAGGTCGTACTTGTACGGCGCGTGCGTGCCGTGCCAGGCGACGACGTTCAGCGGGGAGTGGTCGATGGAGGCGCGCCAGAAGCCGCCCGTGAATTTCGCGATCAGTTCGAAGTCGCCATCCTGGTCTTCGTACCAGGCTGCGGGCGTTTTGAAGTCGCGCGCGTTGGCCAGGCAGTTCGAGCCGATGGGGCCCAGCTCGGGCAGGCGCAGCGCGGCGCCGAAGTTCTCCAGCATGTAGCCGCGGGCGGTATCGTCCAGCAACTCCACGCGGAAACGCACCCCACGGGGGATGACGGCGATTTCGAGGGGCTCCAGGTCGATCAGGCCGAGCTCCGTGGCCAGGCGCAGGCGGCCTTGCTGCGGCACCAGCAGCAGTTCGCCGTCGGCGTTGTAGAAGTAGCGGCCCTGCATCGAGCGGTTGGCCGCGTACAGATGGATGCCCACGCCGCCCTGTTCGTCGGGGCCGCCGTTGCCGCCCCAGGTTTTCACCCCTTCCAGGAAATCGGTGGGAGCGGCCGGAATCGGCATCGGGCTCCAGCGCAGCTGGTTGGGCGTGACGGGGCCGTGGCCGAACGTGCTGAGCCAGCCCGAGGCGCCTTCAAAGGGCTCGAAGGGCTTGTGCTGGGCGCCGGGACGGATGCGGTAGAGCCAGGAGCGGCGGTTTTCGTTGCGGGGCGCCGTGAAGGCCGTGCCCGAGAGTTGCTCGGCATACAGGCCATAGGGGCACTGCTGCGGCGAATTGCGGCCCACCGGCAGTGCGCCGGGCAGGGCCTCGGTGGCGCAATCGTTACCGAAACCGGTTTGGTATTGCAGTTCCATGGAATCCTCCTGGGCGGCGGCGCGGTGCTTGGCCGCGCGGCCTGGTTCAGATGGCCCGTCCGGAGCGGGTCCGCAGGGCGATATGCCATTGTCGGAAAAATTCTCCCTTGCGGCTACGGGAATGCAAAAATAGAGACTATAAAATTTGTGAATAATGGAGAGGCCCATGGCCGAGCTGCGCGACGTCGATCTGAACTTGTTGCTGCTGTTCCAGCATTTGCTTGAAGACCGCAACCTGTCGGCGGTGGCGCGCCGGATGGACCTGTCGCAGCCGGCCGTCAGCAATGCGCTGCGCCGCCTGCGGGAGGCCTTCGGCGACGATCTGTTCGTGCGCACCGGGCAGGGCATGCTGCCCACGCCGCGCGCGCAGCGCCTGGCAGGCCCCGTCAGCGAGGCGCTGACCGTGCTGTCGCAGGCGCTGAAGGACCAGGACGTCTTCGACGCCACGACCAGCACCCGCCGGTTCCGGGTGGCGATGACGGACGTGGGCGAGATCCATTTCATGCCCCGGCTGATGGAAGTGTGCGTGCAGGTCGCGCCGCAGGTGCGTATCGATTCAGTGCGCATCCAGGGGCCGGACCTGCCCCGGGAAATGGAGGCGGGGCGGGTCGATCTGGCGATCGGCGCCTTCGATGAGATGGGGGCGGGCACGCTCGCGCGCATGCTGTTTCGCCAGGGGTATGCCACCCTGTTCCGGCAGGCGCACCCGACAGCGCACGCCGGCATGGGCATCAAGGCGTTCCGGGCCGAGCGCCACCTGATCGTTTCGCGGGCCGCGCCCTACGGGCAGGTGAACCAATCCATGGAACGCGCGGGCGTGGACCTGGCCGAGCACTTCAGCGTGCCGCATTTTTCGGCGGTGCCGTATATCGTGAGCGCCACCGACCTGCTGGCCACGGTGCCCGAGAAACTCGCCGCCAGCGCCGCGCCGCCGTTCGGCTTGCGCTTTATGACGCCGCCGGTGAAGGTCCCCGCGCTGCAGACCAATCTGTACTGGCAGCGCAGGGTGGACCGCGATAGCGGCAACCAATGGTTGCGCGCGCTGATCGTGAACGCGTTCGCGGTCGGGGCGTGAGCCGTACCGGGGCGGGCCCCGGCTCGGCGCGCACCCGCCGTCAGGCGGGCGGCACGACCGACGCGCGCGCCTGGCGCAAGGCTTCGCGCAGCACGTCCATGTCGCCCAGGTGGTTGGCTAGCAGCAGGATCAGCGCCGCATTGAGCTCCTGGCTCTGTTCGTTGCTCAGGTCGCGGTGCGTGTCGATCAGCGCTTCGTAGAAGTCGTCCGGCGAGATCAGGTTGGTTTCGGTAATCAGCATGATGGAGGACCTCGGGGTTCAGGCGCGGCCCGTGGCGCGGTTGACCGCCGCCGCGATGGCGGCGGCGTCGAAGGCTCGCCAGCGCGCGGCGATGTGCTGGTCGGGGCGGATCAGGTAGGCGGTGCCGGTCTGCGCGTCGTAGCGCTTGCCCAGGCAGCCTTCGCGGTCCGTCACCGCGGCCAGTTCCCCGGGCAGCGCGGACAGATCGCATGGCGGGCTGGCCACCAGGACGGCCTTGACCGGCACGGGCGCCAGGCGCAGCGCCTGCAGGGCGAGCAGCGCCTCGCGGCCGGGCAGGGCGTCCCCGCAGAACAGCGCCAGCACGAAGCCGCCATCCAGCTGCGACAGCCACCAATCCGGCGTGCCCTGCGTTTCCACCGGCGCGTCCAGCGCAACGGCGCCGGGCACCATGCGGCCCGTGAAGGCGTCCGCGTCGGGCGTGTTCAGCGGCGAAGCCGCGTAGGTAGCGGGCAGCGACAGACGGCCGCTGTTGACCAGCGAGCGCGCGAAGGGGTGGGTCTTGGCCAGGTTCAGCACCGCGTTGCGGAAGCTGCGGCTGATGTCGCTCTTGGGCGTGATGAAGTCGGTGGCGCGCGAGGAATTCAGGATGTTCTCGTCGGCGGCGTATTCGCGTTCGGCGCCGTAGCTGTCGATCAGCGTGTCGGGCGCCTGGCCGGCCAGCACCAGTTTCAGCTTCCACGCCAGGTTCTCTGCGTCCTGCACGCCGCTGTTGGCGCCGCGCGCGCCGAACGGCGATACGCGGTGCGCGGAGTCGCCGGCGAACACGATGCGGCCGTGGCGGAACTTGTCCATGCGCTCGCACGCGAAGGTGTAGACGCTGACCCATTCCAGTTCGAAGCGCGCGTCGGGGCCGAGCAGGGCCCGGATGCGGGGCAGCACGTTTTCCGGTTTGACGGCCTCGATGGGATCGGCATTCCAGCCCAGCTGGAAGTCGATGCGCCAGACGTTGTCGGGCTGCCGGTGCAACAGCACGGACTGGTTGGGATGGAAGGGCGGGTCGAACCAGAACCAGCGTTCGGTGGGGAAGTCCGCCTGCATCTTGACGTCGGCGATAAGGAAGCGGTCGCGGAAGATGCGGCCATGGCTTTCCTGGCCGATCAGCTTGCGCACCGGCGAACGCGCGCCGTCGCAGGCGATGAGCCAGTCGGCGTGCAGCGTGTATGCGCCGTCGGGGGTCTCCACGTTCAGGACCACGCCGTCATCGCGCTGCTCCACGCCGGCGACCTTGTTCTTCCAGCGCAGATCGATATTGGGTTCCTGGCGCGCCTGTTCGTACAGATAGCCTTCGGCGTAGTACTGCTGCAGGTTGATGAAGGCCGGGCGGCGATGGCCGGGCTCAGGCAGGAGGTCGAAGCGCCACACTTCCTGCTCGCGGAAGAAGACCTTGCCCACGTTCCACGACACGCCCTTGTCGATCATGCGTTGACCCACGCCCAGACGGTCCCAGATCTCCAGCGTGCGCTTGGAGAAACAGATGGCGCGGGATCCGGTCGACAGCCGGAAGTCGTCGTCCAGCACCACCACGCGCACGCCCTGGCGCGCCAGGTCCAGCGCCGTGGTCAGGCCGACCGGGCCGGCTCCCACTACCACCACCTGATGGCGCGCAAGCTGGCTGGCCGCCTGGTCGGCGTGCTTTTCATAGGCGAACTCCATCGCCTGAAAATCGATGTCTCCCACGGTTGTCTCCTGTGTGGGTCATTTTGTTTTTATGCGCCGACGCCGCGCGCTGCCTGGCGGCGCGCGATTCCGGTTCCTGCTCGGCGGGGAGGGGCCGTTTGCCGCGGCCCCTTCGGGTCAGCCTTCCAGCTGCGCCCACATTTCCAGGTCGCGCTTGTCGGTCCAGATGCGCGGGTCGTTGTAGCCGGTGGCCTCGTCATAGGCGCGCGACACGTCGAACGGCATGCAGTGGTCGAAGATCACCCAGTCGCTGTAGCGCGGCTTCATGAAGTCGTAGACCTCGCGGTAGATGGTCTTCAGGTCCTTGCCTTCGGCCACGCCGCGGTTCACGGCGCCGTACAGGTCGGTCAGGAAGGCGCGAGTGCCGGCCAGGCCCTGGCGGACTTCGGTGGCGTTCTTGAGCGCCGGGCCGCGGCCGGGGACCATTTTTTCGGCTTCGAAGCCCGACAGCGCGTCCAGCGTCGTGGGCCAGTCGCGGAAGTAGGCGTCGCCGCAGTAGGGGGTGGACTGGTATTCGACCAGGTCGCCGGCGAACAGGATCTTCTGCTCGGGCAGCCAGGCGATGGTGTCGCCCTTGGTGTGGCCGCGGCCCACTTGCAGCAGCTTGACTTCCAGGTTGCCCAGGTTGACGGTCATTTCGCCCTTGAACGTCATCGTCGGCCAGACCAGGCCGGGCGGAATCGATTCGGCGTTGCGGAACAGGCGGGGGAAGCGGCCGATTTCGCTGGCCTTGTCCTGCTCGCCGCGCTCGGCGATCAGGTCATAGGTGTCGCGGCTGGCCAGGATTTCCTGCGCGTCGTAGGCGGACGCGCCGAACACGCGCACCGCGTGGTAATGCGACAGCAGGATGTACTTGATGGGCTTGTCGGTGACTTCGCGGATGCGGCGGATCACGTCTTGCGCCATGACGGGAGTGGCCTGGGTGTCAATCACCATGACAGCCTCGTCGCCGATGATCACGCCCGTGTTGGGGTCGCCTTCGGCCGTGTAGGCATAGGCGTTGTCGGACAGTTTTTCGAACGAGACGACCTTGTCGTCCAGGTCGGCGTGCGAGGCGAATTGCTTGCTCATGGAGGCTCCTTCCACTTTTATAGGAATAGGGGTGTGGAAGAAATATAGCGCGGCGTTAGTGTTTGTGCAATACGTTTGCTATAAACAAATGTCCTTGTTTTTACAGGGATTTCCCGTGGATTCCGGGTGGGCGAAGGCTTAATTCCTTTGGCATTTCGGGCAGTAGTAGGTTGCGCGCTGGCCCTGCACGAAGCGCCGGATCGGGGTGGCGCAGGCGCGGCACGGCTGACCTTCCCGTTCATAGACCGCCGCGTGGATCTCGAAGTAGGCCCCCGGCTCGCCCGTGGCGCCGACATAGTCGCGCAGGGTGCTGCCGCCCGAGGTGAGAGCGTCGGCCAGGGTGGCGCGCACCATGTCCGCCAGCCGGTCGCAGCGGGCCGGCGAAAGCTTGTTGGCTGGGGTCTTGGGGTTGATGCGGGCCCGGAACAGGCTTTCCGATGCATAGATATTGCCCACGCCCACTACCGCCATGCCCGCCAGCAGCACCTGCTTAACGGCGGCGCCATGGTTCTTGAAATGGCGGTGCAGCCACGCCCCGTCGAAGCGCGGGTCGAAGGGCTCGATGCCCAGCTTGGCCAGCAGGGGATGGGCCTCGATGGGGCCGTCGGACTCGGGGTGCCACAGCACCGCGCCAAAGCGCCGCGGGTCGTGCAGGCGCAGCACCGCCTGATCGAAGATCCATTCGACGTGGTCGTGCTTGCGCAGGAATTCGCCCGGGGCGACGCTGCGCAGGGACCCCGACATGCCCAAGTGCACGATCTGGGTGCCGTGCTCGAAGCGCAGCAGCAGGTACTTGCCGCGGCGCGCGCACTCCAGCACGGCGCGGCCGCCGACCAGGGCAGGCAGATCCGGCGGGATGGGCCAGCGCATGCGGGATTCGTGGACGACCAGCCGCGTCAGCGTCCGGCCGGTGATGACGGCGTCTATTCCCCGACGCGTGGTTTCGACTTCAGGCAGTTCCGGCATGAGCCAGTGTAAGATCATCAATTGCGTGTACGAAGATTGTGCCATCAACCGGACGGGCCGCGTGAAGTCGTCTTTCAAACCAATGAACATCGGGATTGCCGCGCTTGCGCTTGCGCTGGCAGCAATACTGACCCCGCCGGCGCAGGCCGCCGACAGCCGGACCCGCGATGCGACCGGGCCCCGCATGGCGCCCCAGAGCCGCCAGCCTGAAACCGAGGTGATCCGTCTGCGCCCGGGCCAGTTACCCTATGTGTCGCTGACCGCCGACATCTTTTATCGTGTGCTGGCATCCGAGATCGCCGCGCAGCGCGGTATGTACGGTTCCGCAGCGACCACCATGCTCGGCCTGGCCCGGGACACCAGCGATCCCCGGCTGGCCCGCCGCGCCCTGGAATTCCAGCTCGCCGGCGGCAACCTGCCCGGCGCGCTGGAGGCAGCCCGTGTCTGGGCGCGTCTGTCCCCCAACGACATCGAGGCTAGTTCCACCGAACTGGCGCTGGCCGCGGCCAATGGCCAGACCAAGGGCCTGGCGCAGGCGCTGCGCAACCGCATCGACGCCTCCCGCGACAAACCCGCCGCCATCGGCCAGGCGCTGGCCGTGCTGAGCCGGCTCAACGACCGCCGCCTGGCCCTGCGCATCCTGGACGAATCCCTGAGCGACAACGTGCGCAAGCTGCCCGCCGCGCACCTGGCGCTGGCGGACGTGGCCTCCGCCGCGGGCGACTACGAGCGGGCCGCCCAGGAGTCCCGCGCGGCCCTGGCCGCCGATCCCAAATCCGAGGCGGCCGCCCAGCGCGTGCTGGAATACGGCTCCAAGGTGGATCCGCAGCGCGCGCAGGCCGAGGCCCGCGCCTATATCAACCGCAATCCCAATGCGCGCAAGGTGCGCCTGATGCTGGCCGGCCAGTTGGCCGATAGCGGCGATTACAACGGCGCCCTGGCCGAATTGCAGGCCATGTCGCGCCGCTCGCCGGAAGATTTCGACCTGCTGTTCATGCAGGCCCAGTTGGCCTACAAGGCCGGACAGCTGCCGCAGGCCAAGACGCTGCTGCAGCAATACCTGGATGTGCAGAACCAGCGCCAGCGTGCGACCGTGCCCGGCGCCACCGACGCCGGCGCCGCGGCCGCCGACGCCCACGTGCTGCTGGCCCGGATCGCCGAAGACCAGGGCCACTACGACGATGCCATCGCCGAACTGGGCCGCATCGACGACCCGACCTTGCGCTATTCCGTGCGCATGCGGCAGGCCGCGCTGCGCGCCAAGAGCGGCAAGATCGACAGCGCGCTGTCCATGATCGATGCCGCCGGCCCCCAGGACGACGAGGAACGCACGTTGGGCGTGCTGACCAAGGCCCAGATCCTGCGCGACGCGGACCGCGTGCCGCAGGCGGTTTCGGTGCTCGAGGCTGCCGACCAGGCCATGCCCGACACGGTCGAGATCAAGTACGAGCTGGCCATGCTCTATGAGCGTGAGAACCGCCTGGCTGACCTGGAGCGCATGTTGCGCCAGGTCATCGCGCTGGATCCGGATCACGCGCACGCTTACAACGCGCTGGGCTACACCCTGGCCGATCACAACCAGCGCCTGCCCGAGGCTCTGGATCTGATCACTCAGGCGCTGGAGCTGGCGCCCAACGATCCCTTCATCCTGGACAGCATGGGCTGGGTGAAGTACCGGATGGGCGATTCCACGGCCGCCGCGGATTACCTGCGCCGCGCCTACAGCGTGCGTCCGGAAGCCGACATCGCCGCGCACCTGGCGGAAGTCCTCTGGAGCCAGGGCAAGCAAGACCAGGCCGTCGACCTGCTGCGCGCCGCGCTGCAGAAGGATCCAAAGAACAAGACCGTCCAGGACGTGATCAAGCGCCTGGGGGTCCGTCTGTGACCGCGGCAATCCCGCGCCTGCGCGATGCTGCGATGTTGCTGCGCTGGGCGCTGATGGCGATGCTGGCAGCCGTGCTGGCCGCCTGCACCACCCCCAAGCCGATCGAAGGCGCCAGCGCCGACGCGTTTTCACGCATCGGCCGCTTTGCGCTCACCGTCAATGAAGAAAGCGGCAAGCAGAATGCGGTGCAGGGCGGTTTCTCCTGGTCGGATGACGGCCGCCGCTATGTGCTCGACCTGACCAATCCGCTCGGTTCGACCGAAGCCCGCGTGGAAGGGCGGCCGGGCGCCGCCAGCCTCACCAAGGCCGACGGCACGCGCCTCGTCGCCGACAACCCCGATGCCCTGGCCGGAGAGGCGCTGGGCAGCAGCGTGCCCGTGTCGGGCCTGCGCGATTGGCTGCGCGGCAAGCTGGCTCCGCAGCCGGAAGCCACCGAGGTCACCAGCGATGACCTGGGCCGCCCGGTGGCGTTCGAGCAAGGCGGCTGGCGCGCGCGCCTGTCGCGCTACGACGCGCTGGGGCCGCAGCTGCTGGTCCTGGAGCGCCAGGAGCCGGGCCGCCGCATCCTGCTGCGGCTGGTCGTCAACCAACCCTAGTTTCGCCGTGACGCTCTACGACGTACCCGCGCCCGCCAAGCTGAACCTGTTCCTGCATGTCGTGGGCCGGCGCCCCGATGGCTATCACCTGCTGCAAACCGCTTTCCGGTTCATCGACCTGTGCGACACGCTGCATTTCGATGCGCGGGCCGACGGCGTCATCAGCCGCGCCACGGCGCTGCCGGGCGTGCCGCCGGAGCAGGATCTGACGCTGCGCGCCGCGCACGCCTTGCAGCGGGCCACGGGCACGAAGCAGGGCGCGCAGATCGGGCTGGAAAAGCGTATCCCGCAGGGCGGCGGCCTGGGGGGCGGGTCCAGCGACGCCGCCACGGCGCTGATCGCGCTGAACCGGCTGTGGGGAACGGGGTTGTCCCGGCGCGAACTGATGGCGCTGGCCTTGCCGCTGGGCGCCGACGTGCCCGTTTTCGTGTTCGGCCAATCGGCGTTTGCGCAGGGTGTGGGCGAAGAGCTGGCCGCCGTCACGCTGCCGGAACGCGCCTACCTGGTGGCGCAGCCGGACGCCAGCGTGCCGACTGCCGAAATATTTTCGGCACCCGATTTGACAAGGGATTCTTCTTACATCACAATAGCGGACTTTCTTGCTTCGCCAACTTTCTGCTTCGGCAGGAATGACTTGGAGCCGGTGGTCTACCGCCTTTACCCAGAAGTGCTTGGGGCATCGCGGTGGCTTGCTGAACAGCTGAAGCCTCAGGGCATCGCAGTTCGCATGTCGGGATCTGGTGCGTGTTTGTACGCCGAGTTTTCCGAGCTTTCCGAAGCCGTTTTGGCGAAAACAGAAATTACCGCTATAATGCGCGGCGCTGATAAAAAAATCAGCCGAACGCATCCACGGTTTCGGTTAGTGCAGGCTTGTACTGGATTGGCTGAGCATCCGTTGCGGAATTGGATTGCAAGATAGTTGGGGAGTCGCCAAGCTGGTTAAGGCACCGGATTTTGATTCCGGCATGCGAAGGTTCGAATCCTTCCTCCCCAGCCAACCGAATACATAACAAAGCTGTTGAACACGCCTGTAAGACACTGGCCCGGGTTCAGCAGCTTTTTTATTTTCCGGATCGGCTGGTGTTCAGTATCACCCCCCGCATCACTCGTCAGTGTCTTAAACGACCATCGCATCATCCATCATGGCAAACGATAGCTTCATGATTTTCACGGGCACCGCCAATACTCGGCTGGCCGTGGACGTAGTCAACCACCTCGATATGTCCCTGGGCAAGATGACCGTCGGTCGCTTCTCGGACGGCGAAGTGATGGTCGAGATCAACGAGAACGTGCGCGGCAAGGACGTCTTCGTCCTGCAGCCCACCTGTGCTCCCACCAACGACAACCTGATGGAAATCATGGTGATGGTCGATGCGCTGCGCCGTGCTTCCGCCGGCCGCATCACCGCCGCGATTCCCTATTTCGGCTATGCCCGCCAGGACCGCCGCCCGCGCTCGGCGCGCGTGGCCATTTCGGCGAAGGTCGTGGCCAACATGCTGCAAGTGGCCGGCGTCGACCGCGTCCTCACGATGGACCTGCACGCCGACCAGATCCAGGGTTTCTTCGACATCCCCGTGGACAACATCTACGCGGGCCCGATCCTGCTGGGCGACATCTGGCGCCGCAACTTCTCGAACTTGGTCGTCGTGTCCCCGGACATCGGCGGCGTGGTCCGGGCCCGCGCGCTGGCCAAGCAGCTCGAAGCCGACCTGGCCATCATCGACAAGCGCCGTCCGCGCGCCAATGTGTCGGAAGTGATGAACATCATCGGTGAGGTCGACGGCCGCACCTGCATCATCATGGACGACATGGTCGACACCGCCGGCACGCTGTGCAAGGCGGCCCAGGCCCTGAAAGACCGCGGCGCCGGCGCCGTTTACGCCTATTGCACGCACCCCGTGCTGTCGGGCGGCGCCATCGACCGCATCGAAGCGTCGGAACTGGACGAACTCGTCGTCACCGACACCATTCCGCTCTCCGAGCAAGGCCAGGCCAGCGGCAAGATCCGCCAGCTGTCGTGCGCCGCGCTGCTGGGCGAGACCATCCTGCGTATCTCGAACGCGGAATCGGTCAGCTCGCTGTTCGTCGACTGAAGCCTCGGCCGACGGACAGACAGTCCGAATATTCAGTTCTTGCGTCTTGCTGGTCGCGGCAAGGCGCAACAAACACGGCGCGCGTTTTGCGCGCCGTGCATTTAACCGGTGAAGTCTCTTCACCTTATTGTTTTTGGAGTTATCCATGAAATTCAATGCCACTGCGCGTAGCGTCCAGGGTTCGAGTGCGAGCCGCCGCCTGCGCCGCGCGGGCCGCGTTCCCGCCATCGTTTATGGCGGTACGGCTGCCCCGCTGAACATCGAACTCGACCACAACGAGATCTACCACGCCCTGCGCAAGGAAGAATTCCACGCGTCGATCCTGCAAATGGCGCTGGAAGGCGCAGCCAAGGAAGAGCAAGTCCTGCTGCGTTCGGTTCAATGGCACGCCTACAAGCCGCAAGTCCTGCACGTGGACTTCCAGCGCGTGGACGCCAACCAGGCCCTGCACACCAAGGTCCCGTTCCACTTCATCAACGCTGAAATCTCGCCGGCTGTGAAGCTGGGCGGCGCCATCATCAGCCACGTCCTGACCGAACTGGAAGTGACCTGCCTGCCGGCGGCTCTGCCCCAGTTCATCGAAGTCGACCTGAAGGACCTGCTGCCTGGCGCGTCGGTCCACCTGGCCGACATCAAGCTGCCCAAGGGTGTGACGTACGTCCCCCACGGCGGCGATGCCAACCCGCTGCTGGCCGCCACTGCCGTGGTCAAGGGCGGCGCTGCCGCTGCCGACGAAGGCGAAGCCGAAGCTCCGGCCGCCTAAGTTTGCCTCGGGCCCTAGGGGCCCGCAGGCGGCTTGAGCCCGAAACCCTGCGTGTGCATTTGCATGCGCAGGGTTTTTTGGTTTAAACACCCCCATCATGTCTATTCCCATACGCCTCATCGTGGGATTGGGTAATCCCGGTCCCGACTACGAAACCACCCGGCACAACGCCGGCTTCTGGCTCGCCGACCACCTGGCGGACGATCTGCGTGCGTCTTTCGCGCTGGAGAAGTCCTTTTTCGGCATGGTGGCCAAGGCCCGCCTGGGCGCGGATAACGTGCTGCTGCTCAAGCCCACCACCTACATGAACCGGTCTGGCCAGGCGGTCGGCGCGTTGGCCCGCTTCTACAAGCTGGCGCCGGAGCAGGTGCTGGTGCTGCATGACGAACTCGACCTGATGCCGGGGCAGGTGAAGCTCAAGCAGGGCGGCGGACATGCCGGCCACAACGGCCTGAAGGATATTCAGGCCGCGCTGGGCAGCCCCAATTTCTGGCGCCTGCGCGTCGGCATCGGCCACCCGCGCACGCTGGGCCTGGCGCAGCAGGTGGCGGACTTCGTCCTGCATCCGCCGCGCCGCGAAGAACAGAAGCAGATCGAAGCCGTCATCGACCGCTGCCGGGCCGTCGTGCCCGCCATGCTGGCCGGCGACTTCCCGCTGGCGACCCGCCAGCTCCATAGCGGCAACGACGCCTGATGTCCGAAACCGGCGACCGGCCCGCCATGCCGCGAGGAAAAACGCGCTTCCGCAGCGAAGTCGTGGATTTCTGGCGCTTCATCCGGCACCCGCACCCCGCCGCGCGCCTGCCCGGACGGGCGGCCGCCAGCGGGCTGGTGGCGGACTGGTGGCCGGGCATCTCGCCGGGACGGCTGCTGGCCTGGGCCGCGCTGCTGTGGGCCTTGAATCTATTCGCGCTGGGGCCGGTGGCGGTGGCGGCGGCCGGGCTGGGCGGCGTGACCCACCGGCTCGACCCCGCCAACATCCCCTGGCTGACCGCCGTGATCTGGGCCCCGCTGGTCGAAGAACTGCTGTTCCGCTATGGGCTGCGCCGCCCGAAGCAGGCCCTGTGGCTGATCCCCGCGATGCTGCCCGTGGTCCTGTGGGGCCCCAAGGTCTGGACAGGCCTTCTGCTGGCCGCATTCGTGATACTGGCCTGCTGGGGCGTGCGCCAGCGCGCCGAGCCCCTGAAGGCCTGGGACACGACTTGGCGCCGCTACTACCTGAGGCACTTCGGCCTGGTGTTCCACCTGGTGGCGCTGACCTTCGCGGCCGTGCACCTGACCAACTTCGTCTATGCCAAGACGCCGTACTGGCTTCTGCCGCTGCTGGTCCTGCCGCAATGGCTGACCGGACTGGTGCTGGGCTGGATGCGCGTGCGGCGCGGCATCGGCGCGGCCATGCTGCTGCACTCGGCTTTCAATGCCGGCCCCATTTTGATGATCTGGCTCATCATGCGCTGGGCCCCCACCGCCGCCGGTTAGCGGGGCCGCATGCCCCGCCGTTTCCGGAAAACCCATTCCGCCCGGCGGGGTAAACTAGAACGTTAACGATCAATACCGTACTCACACAGGATTCCCATGGCTCTGCAATGCGGCATCGTCGGCCTGCCCAACGTCGGCAAATCGACGCTTTTCAATGCTCTGACCCGCGCCGGCATCGCCGCCGAGAACTATCCCTTCTGCACGATCGAGCCCAACGTCGGCGTGGTGGAAGTGCCGGATCCGCGCCTGCAGAAGCTGGCTGAAATCGTCAAGCCCGAGCGCATCCTGTCCGCCACCGTCGAATTCGTCGACATCGCGGGCCTGGTCGCTGGCGCGAGCAAGGGCGAAGGCCTGGGCAACCAGTTCCTCTCGCACATCCGCGAAACCGACGCCATCGTGAACGTGGTGCGCTGCTTCGAGGATCCCAACGTGATCCACGTGGCCGGCAAGGTCGACCCCATCGCCGACATCGAAGTCATCGAGACCGAACTGGCCCTGGCCGACCTGCAGACCGCCGAGAAGGCCCTGCAGCGCCACCAGAAAACCGCGCGTTCCGGCGACAAGGAATCGCAGCGCATCGTCGCCGTGCTGGAAAAGTGCGTGGCCCAGCTCAACCAGGCCCAGCCCATCCGCGCGCTGGACCTGAGCACCGAAGAAAAGGCCGACATCGCCCAGCTCTGCTTCATCACCGCCAAGCGCGCGATGTACGTGGGCAACGTCGCCGATGACGGCTTCGCCAACAACCCGCTGCTCGACCGCCTGACCGAATTCGCCGCGAAGCGCAATGCGCCCGTGGTCGCCATCTGCGCCGCCATCGAATCCGAGATCGTCGACCTGGACGACGCCGACCGCCAGGCCTTTCTGTCCGACATGGGCATGGAAGAGCCGGGCCTGAACCGCCTGATCCGCGCCGCCTTCAAGCTGCTCGGCCTGCAAACCTACTTCACCGCCGGCGTGAAGGAAGTGCGCGCCTGGACCGTGCCGATCGGCGCCACCGCGCCCCAGGCCGCCGGCGTCATCCACACCGACTTCGAACGCGGCTTCATCCGCGCGCAAACCATCGCTTACGAAGACTTCATCACCTACAAGGGCGAACAGGGCGCCAAGGAAGCGGGCAAGATGCGCGCCGAAGGCAAGGAATACATCGTGCAGGACGGCGATGTGATGAATTTCTTGTTCAACGTCTGACCCATCCCCCGCGTTTCCGGGACACGACGTAGCGTCCCGCTAGAATCCACGCAAGCCGCCACGGTTCGCGTGGATTTTTTTCGGCCCTGCCGACCAATGGAGATTCAACCATGCCAGAGACTTTCGACCTGCTGGAGCACAACGCCGCCGCCTGGAATCACCGGGCGCGGCAGGACAGTCCGTGGTCGCGGCCCGTGACTAGCGAGGCGATTGAAGCCGCGCGGCGGGGTGAATGGGGCGTCTGCGTGACGCCGTCTCCGCTGCCGGCCGATTGGCTGGGCGATGTTGCGGGCAAGGATGTGCTGTGCCTGGCGTCGGCGGGCGGCCAGCAGGCGCCGGTGCTGGCGGCGGTGGGGGCCCGGGTGACGGTGTTGGATCTCTCCAGCGAGCAGCTGGCGCGGGACGCGATGGTTGCTCGGCGCGACGGCCTGGCGTTGACGCTCGAGCAGGGAGACATGCGCGACCTGTCGCGGTTTCCGGATGGGGCCTTCGACCTGATCCTGCATCCGATTTCCAACCAGTTCGTGCCGGATATCCAGCCGGTATGGAACGAGTGCTGGCGCATGCTGCGCAAGAACGGGGTGTTGATCAGCAGTTTCTTCAACCCCGCCGTGTTCATCGCGGACCGCGACCCCGCGTTTGCGCGGCAGGGGCTGATCCGGCCGCGCTTCGCCGTGCCGTATTCCGACCTCGAACAGTTGAGCGAGGCTGAGCGGGCCGCCAAGGTCGCGCGCAATGAGCCGATGATGTTCGGCCACGGGCTGAGTAGCCAGATCGGCGGCCAGTTGGCGGCGGGCTTCACGATCGCTGGCTTCCTGGAAGAGATGCATCCCAGCCCGCGCTTCGAGATCGAGAAGTACTTGCCCGCCTTTATTGCCACGCGCAGCGTGAAGGGCTGAGGCCGGGCCTTGGCGGGCCCGCGGTTACTGTGGCGTGATGCCCGCTGCCGTCACGATCTCCCGCCACTTCTTGCCTTCCGTTTCGTTGAACCGCGCGAAGTCGGCGGGCGCGGATCCTACGGGCTTGGCGCCCATGGATGCATATTGGCTGATCACGTTGGGCTGGCGCAGCGCGAGCGCGGCATGTTCCGCGAGCTTGGCGGCGATGGCCGGCGGCGTGCCCTTGGGGGCCCACAGGCCGTACCAGGTGCTGATGTCGAAACCGGGGAAACCGGACTCGGCCATGGTGGGCACATCCGGGAATTCCGGCACGCGCTCCGAAACCGTGACCGCGACGGCGCGCAGCTTGCCCGATTTGATGAACGGGGTGGCCGAGGGCATGGAGTCGAACATGAACTGGATCTGGCCGCCGACCAGGTCCGTGAGCGCGGGCGCGCTGCCTTTGTAGGGCACGTGCTGCATCGGCAGGCCGGTGCGCGCCTTGAACGATTCGCCGGCCAGTTGCTGGGCGGACGCGCTGCCGGCCGAGCCGAAGTTCAGCGGTTGCGCTTTTGCCTGCGCCACCAGGTCCTGCGGGGTTTTCACGGTGCTGGTCTGGGGCACCACCAGTACCAAGGGCACGTCGGCCAGCTGCGTGATGGGCGTGAAGTCCTTGAAGGCGTCATACCGCATGCTGCGGTAGATGTATGGGTTGATGACGTGGAGCGAGGCGTTGGCCAGGAAGGTGTAGCCGTCCGGCGCGGCGCGGGCCACCAGGTCGGCGCCTATCATGCCGCTGGCGCCGGGCTTGTTGTCGACGATGATGTTCTGGCCGATGGTCTTGGACATTTCGGCCGCGACCAGGCGCGAGACGATGTCTGTCGGGCCGCCGGGCGGGTAGGGCACGACCATCGTGATCGGACGGCTGGGATAGTCGTCCGCGGCGGCGGCGGGCGCGGCGGCCAGCACGCTGACGCATGCCAGGGCCAGCACCGTGCCGCGGAGGTTCAGTCGGTGGTATCTTGCGCTGCTGCCGCGATGGGCGGTGAGGGATTGCATGGGCGAGTCTCCGATATTATTTTGAGCGCCACTTTGCCCACGACCTGACGGCTTTCCAGCGCCTGGAGCGCGGCGGCAAGTTCGGCGATCGGATAGACCGCCGTTACTGCGGGATGGATGCGCAGGCTGCGCGTCCAGTCGAACAGGGTCGCCATGGCCCGCTGCATGGCGGGCGCATGGACCACGCGCTCATCGGCCGGCGTCCAGCCGATATAACGCCCGAAGAAGAAGCCATGCAATGCGATGTTCTTGACCAGCAGCAGGTTCAAGGGGACGGGCGGCACGTCGCCGCTGGCGAAGCCCACCGACAGCATGCGCGCGTTGGCCGCCGCGGCCCGCGCGGCGTGGCCGAACGCGGCGCCGCCCACCGGGTCGAACACGATGTCGGCGCCGCGGCCGGCGGTCAGGGCCTTGACCGCGGCCGCCATGCCGTCGTCGGCCGCCATGGCGTGGCAGGCGCCCGCCACGCGCGCGGCCTCGCGCTTGGCTTCGGTGCTGGCGCAGGCGATGACGCGCGCGCCCAGCAGGGCGGCCAGCTCTACCGCAGCCAGGCCGACGCCCGATCCCGCACCCAGCACCAGCACGGTTTCGCCGGGCTGCAGGGCCGCGCGCCATAGCAGGCCGCAGTACGCCGTGCCATACGAAATGGGCACGGGCAGCGCCTGGAGCGGATCCAGGCCGTCCGGCACGGCGTAGACGGTGTATTCGGGCAGGGTCAGCCGTTCGGCATAGCAACCCCAGCGCGAGAGCGCCACGACCCGATCGCCGGGGCGCAGGCGCGTTACCGCGCTGCCGCAGGCCAGCACGTGGCCGACCGCTTCGGTGCCGGGCACGAAAGGCATCGGCGGACGGGTCTGGTAGCGGCCTTCGATCAGCAGCTTGGTGGCATGGCTGACGCTGGCGTACTCCACCGCGATGGTGACTTCGAAGGGGCCGGGAGGCGGCGCGTCGGGCGTGTCGTGCAGCGCTACTTGCTGCGCGGGGCCGAACTGTTCGCAGAGCAGGGCGCGCATCACGCGGCCTCCGCCTGGACGTTGCCCTGCACCAGTGCGCCGGCCGCCAGCAGCGCCTGGATGTCGGAGGCGGTCCAGCCCCAATCGCGCAGCACGTCGCGGGTATGCTGGCCGATCGCGGGCGCGGCGGCAAGCGGGCGCCGTTGCGCCAGGCCCGGCAGCGCGGCGTAAGGCAGCGCGCCGACGCCGGGCTGGGCCAGCGTTTGCAGCAGATCTACGTGCTGGGCCTGCGGATGGGCGGCTAGTTCGTCGTAGCCGCGTACGCGGGCATGCAGCACGTCCTCGCGCGACAGCCGTTCGATCCAGTGGCAGGACGTCCGGGTGGCGAGTTGCGCGGCCAGTTCGCGGTGCAGGGTTTCGCGCCGCGCCATGCGGCCGGCGTTGTCGGCATAGGCCGGGTCGAGCAGCCACTCGGGGCGCTCCAGGGCGCGGCAGAGCCGGGCGAACTGATCGTTGTTCAGCGCCAGCACCGAAAGGCGCCCGTCGGCGGTGTCGAACACACCGTTGGGCGCGCTCACCGGGCCGGCGCGGCGCGCGCCCGCCATGCCGTAAGCCAGGATGTCGTTGACCTGCAGCGCGGCGCAAGCCTGGAACAGGCTCAGCTGGACGTGGCTGCCCAATCCTGTGCGGGCCTGCCGGTACAGCGCGGCCATGGTGGCTTGCGCGGCGTAGAGCGCAGTGGCGATGTCGGCCATCAGCACGCCGATGCGGCGCGGCACGCCCGCCTCGTCCTGATTGGCATACATCAGGCCGCTGTCGGCCTGCATGACGGAATCGGAGGCGGGGGCGCTGGCGTAGGGGCCGTCTTCGCCGTAGCCGCTGATCGATACGTAGACCAGGCCGGGCGCGTGGGGCGCAAGATCCTGGTAGCCCACCCCCATGCGCGCGGCGACGCCGGGACGGAAGTTCTGGATCAGTACGTCGGCGCCATCCGCCAGGCGTCGCAGCGCCTCGCGCCCCGCCGGATGGCGGGCATCCAGGCAAACGCCGCGCTTGCCCGCGTTGTAGGCCACCGACAGCGCGCTGTGCGCGCCGGCCACGGTGCCTACATGACGGCCCCAGTCGCCCGCGGGAGGCTCCACCTTGACGACCTCCGCGCCTTGCTGCCACAACATCTGCCCGCAATACGGGCCGGCGATACCCTGGCTGATATCGAGCACGCGCAGGCCGGAAAAAGGGCCATCGTTCATATCGGCG
The DNA here is from genome assembly GCF_900496965.1 of Achromobacter agilis. Taxonomy (GTDB): domain Bacteria; phylum Pseudomonadota; class Gammaproteobacteria; order Burkholderiales; family Burkholderiaceae_B; genus Achromobacter; species Achromobacter agilis. The sequence continues at coordinate 27,719 of NZ_UFQB01000032.1, read as the reverse complement.
GCAACGGCGGAGTCCATGGCATCCAAGGGAAAAACGTCGATGAGCCGATGGTAGACTCGGCCCATCGGCTGGACAATCTGCGTACTTGTGCCTTGAATGGTGAACAATAATTGACAAAGAGCTGGATCTGAACCTGGTCAGGCTGTTCGTCGCCATGGCCGAGTCGCGCAATCTCAGCGCCGCGGCCGAACGCTGCGGCATGACCCGTTCGAATATGTCGCATCGCCTGAAGCGGCTGGAGCTGGCGATGGGGTCGCAGCTATTGCGCCGCACGACCCGCCATGTCGAGTTGACGCAGGCGGGCCAGCTGCTCTACCAGCACGGCGTGCGCCTGCTGGATGAAATGCGCACGGCGCAGGCCTCCATCCACAGCCTGGACGGCAGCGTGCGCGGCGATGTCCGCATCCGCCTGCCGACGGGCCTGGGCCATCTGTATCTGGCGCCCGTGCTGCTCGATTTCACGCGCCGCTATCCGGACATCTCATTGCGCGTGCATATCAATGACGCCATCGGCGACCTGGTATCGGCCGAAGTCGACATGGCGTTGAAGATCACGTCCGCGCCGCCGGAAGACCACGTCGCGCGTCGCATCTGCGATGTGCAATGGTGCTTGTGCGCCACGCCCGCGTTCCTGGCGCAGCACGGCGCAATCGCTCAGCTGGAGCAGCTGAGCGATTGCTCGCTGATCGCGCCGCAATCGCTGGGGCGGCGTTTCGACCTGCGCTGCAAGCGCGACGATGGCGATCCCCTGCTGCTGCGCGTGGCGCCCCGGCTGCAATCGGGCGACTATCCCTTCCTGCGCGATGCCGTGCTTGCAAGCCTGGGCGTGGCGCTGCTGCCGCGTTATGCCGTGTGGAGCCAACTGCGCGAAGGCACGCTGGTAGAAGTGCTGCCCGAACTGGAACCCGAAGGCGTGGGCGATGCGATCTACCTGCTGACCGCGCCCAATCGCTTTCCGTCCATGGCGACGCGCACGCTGGTGGATCACCTGCGCGAGCACATCGAACGGCATCGCGGCGACTGGCAGCGCGCGCAGGCGGGCTAGGCGCGGCCGCCGGGCGCACCGTATCCGCCAGGCTCCAGGTCATAGGTGATCCATTGCGTCGCTTGCGAAACCCCGTCATAGAGCCGCCTCGCCGGCGCGTTGTCGCGGGCGGTAATCCAGCGCACCAGGGGCCAGCCGCGGGCGTGGGCAATGGATGCTACCGCCACGATCAGGCCGCGGCCGATGCCTTGTCCGCGGTGCGCGTGCGCGACGTATAGGTCATCGAGAAATCCGGCGTCCCGTCCGAGCAGCGGCTTGGGAAACGGGCGGTAGTGCGCCAGCCCTGCCAGCTCGCCGCTTTGCGTCTCGGCGACGATGCCTTCTTCGGCATGCTCGGGCCGCATCAGCCATGACCAGGTGCGCCGCAGGATCTCGTCGTCCATGGTCGCGCGGTAGAACGCCGCGTACTGCCGGTACAGCCGCGCCCATTGGTCCTGGTCGCCCGGATCGAGATTCCGGATCGTGATGGCGTCCGCGCTTCGCGGAGTGTCGGGATTCATGCGGGTTTCCTCCTGCAATCGGGTTGGGGCGGCGCCGGCGTTCCGGGGCTTACCATGCGGCCGGCGCGGCGGCGGGGCCGGGGTGCGAGGGAAAATGCGGCAGCACGTCCTCGGCCAGTTCCTGGATGATTTCGGCCGCGGGCCGTTGCGCGAACTGGATGCCCAGCGCGGCATGGTTGACGCCGGCGGCCTGCCAGACGTGCAGCAGATCGATGAGGCCCTTGCGTCCGGTGCGCAGCACGAAGCCGCCTTGCAACGGCGTGGGCGGATGGTCGGGGTCGTCCGCCAGGTCCAGCCATTCGTTGGTCATGTGGGGGCGGAAGCCGCCGTCGGGGATCCGGTGGCGCCAGGCGCGGATCTTATTGGCCAGGCGCTGCGGCCCTTCGGCCGTGTGCGTCGCATCGGGATAGGTCAGCCAGCCGTCCGCCTGTTCGGCGATCCAGGCCAGCGATTGGCCGGATGCGCCCGTGACCATCAACGGGATCGAGCCCGTGGCCGGCTGGGGCAGGAAGCTGGCTCCCTCGAAATGCCCCAACGGCGAATCCACGGCGAGGGGGCCGGGCCGCAATAGCTGCCGGAAGTACGCCACCGCCTCCACGAAGCGTTCGCCGCGCTCGCCGTGCGCTACACCATACGCGGGAAACTCGATGGGGCGGTCGCCGGAGGCGATGCCCAGCACCAGGCGGCCGCCGGATAGCTGATCGATGGTGGCCGCGGCCTTGGCCAGATCGATGGGATGGCGCAGCGAGAAGATGGCGCTGCCCGTCGCCAGCGCGGCCGTTTTCGTCCGCGCGGCGAGGAAGGCCAGGTAGGTGAAGGGATCGAAGATCTGCCCGGCATCGCCGAACGATGGGTCGAACAGCGGCACGTCGCGTACCCAGACGGCGGCGAAGCCGCGCCGGTCGATCTCGGCCACCAGGTCTGCCTGCCCGGTCAGCACGCGCATGTCGCCCGCGTAGAAGCGCAGCGGAAGGAAGATGCCGAGGGTCAGCCGGTCCGGCGCGAACATGCGCCGATAGCCGGGATGCGCCTGGAATGCCGCGTACGAGGCGCCCGTCGGAAGCGTGAGGGAAGGTGTGTTGTCCATGTCGTGTCCGTCCCTATCCTTTATGCGTCCGTCGCGGGCGCTGGCAGCGTGACGCCCTTGCGCACGGCGGGCCGCGCTGCCACGCGTTCATGCCACGCGCTCAAGTGGCGGTGCCGGCTGAAGTCGAAGTCGATAATGCGCGCGATGTGGGTCCAGCCGAAATGCGCGATGTCGGCGATGGAGTAGTCGTCCCCGGCCAGGTACGGATACTCGGCCAGGCGTTGGTCGAGCACGGCGAAGACGTCTTCCGTCAGCCGCTGGTAGCGCTCGATGGCGGCGGGAATGCGCGTGCCGGCGAACCGTTCGAAATGCACGCGCTGTCCGATGATGGGACCGACGCTGGAAGCGTGGAATTGCAGCCACTTGACCGCTTCCCAGCGCGCGGCGGTTTGCGCCGGCAGCAGCTGGCCGGTCTTCTCGGCCAGGTAGAGAAGTATGGCGGCCGACTCGAACAGCGTGATGCCGGTCTCGTCGTCGGTGATGACCGGGATGCGGCCATGCGGGTTCAGCGCCAGGAAGTCCGGACGCCGGTGCTCGCCCGCCTCGATGCGGACGTGGTGCAGGCGGTAGGGCAGCGCCAGTTCTTCCAGGGCGATCGTGGCTTTGAAGCCGTTGGGCGAACTGTCGGTATAGAGGTCGATCATTGCGGGTTCCGTTCAGCAGTGCCGCAGGCTTTCAAGAAGAAGCGCGGCTAAACTTGGAGAAGTTTCCTGCTGGGAATTCTGAACGCTATACCTCGGGAAAAGAAACGATTTGATCTGCCGCTTAGGTTTAGAAGAGCTAAATCATGAATCCTGTTTACCCACTGCTTGCCCTGCGTGCTTTCGCGGAAGTCGGCCGCCACGGCAGCATCAAGCGCGCGGCCGCGGCCCTGGGTGTGACGTCGGGTGCCGTCAGCCAGCAGATCCGGCTGTTGGAAGCGCGCGTGGGCCTGTCTTTGTTCTTGCGGGGGCGCCGCAGCATGACGCTGACCGAGGCCGGAGCCAGCGTGCATCCCAACCTGTTGGCGGCTTTCGACCAGATTGAAGGCGCGCTTCGGACCCTGGAAGCCGCCCGCGCGCGCAAGGCGCTCACCATCAGCACCGTTCCGTCGTTTGCGGCGTCCTGGCTGGTGCCTCGGCTGGGGCGCTTCACCCGCCTGCATCCGGACATCGAAGTCCGCGTCGAGGCCGCGGCTAGTCTCGTCGACCTGCGCCGCGACCGGGTCGATATCGCCATCCGCCACGGGCTGGGCAGCTATCCCGGCCTGCTGTCGGAGCCGCTGATCGCGCCGGTGCTGCTGCCGGTCGCCAGCCCCGCGCTGCTGGCCGCGGGGCCGCCCATCCTGGCGCCGGCCGATTGCCTGGCCTATCCGCTGCTGCAGGACGGCGACCGCGCCGACTGGGGGCTGTGGCTGGCGGCGCACGGCGTGGCCGAGGACGCGCGCGCCGAGCGCGGCACGGCGTTCGAGGACGACTATCTGCTGATCCGCGCGGCCGAGGCCGGCCAGGGGCTGGCGCTGGTGCCGCAGGAATACGCGCGGGAGGAGATTGCCGCGGGGCGCCTGGCGCTGGCGCTGGACAAACCCTGGCCCGCGCGGTTCGCGTACTACGTGGTCATGCTGCCGGACACCGGGCAGCGCCCGGAAGTCGCGGCATTCGTGGAATGGCTTGGACAGGAGGCGCGTCAGCCCGCCTGAACGTAGCCCGTGGCGCGGATCATTTCCTTGTGCTTCGCGATTTCGGCCGCGTAGGCGGCCGCCGCTTCGTCCAGGGTCATGTGGCGCGAGACGTTGCGGCCGTCCGCCTCCAGCTTGGCGACGACGTCGCGGTTTTCCAGGGCGTGGCCGATCGCCTTGTTGAGCGCTTCCTTGACCGCGGCGGGGGTTCCTTTCTTGACGAAGTAGCCGGCGTAGCTGGCGTACTCGAAGTTGGCCAGCGCGGGCGTTTCGGTGATGCTGGCGATCTTGGCCAGCACGGCGGGCTTGTTCCGGGACAGCACCGCAAGCGCCTTGAAGCGTCCGCCCTGGATCATTTCCAGCATCGAGGCCTGGAAAGGCATGATGCTGAAATCGATCTGGCCGCCGGCCAGGTCCTGGATGACGGGCGCCGTGCCGCTGTAGGGCACGTGGGTGAAGGGCACCTTCACGGTCTTGCCCAGGTATTCGGTGATCAGGTGGTAGAGCGAGCCGACGCCCACCGTTCCGTAGGTCAGGGAGTTCGACGCGTCGCGCTCGCCGGCCAGCTTCAGGAACTCGTCCACCGTGCCGACGGGCAAGCCGGAGCGCACCAGCAGCACCAGGTGCGTCACCGTGATGGGCTGGACGCTTTCGAAGGCGTCCGGCTGGTAACGCACGGCGCGGTTGGTCAGGGGCGGCAGAATCAGTTCGTTCTGCGTGCCCTGGAAGAACACGCTGCCGTCGGCCTTGGCGTTCAGCACTTTCGAGGCGGCGATCGTGCCGGTTGCGCCGCCCAGGTTTTCGACGACGACGCGCGCGCCGAGGCTATCGCCGATCGGGCCGCTGAGGATGCGGGCGCTGACGTCGCTGGGGCCGCCGGCGGGGTAGGGGACCATCATGCTGACCGGTCCGGACGGATAGGTCTGCGCGTGCGCGGTTTTCATCCATGCGGCGGGGGCCAACGCCAGCGCCGTGCCGGCCTTGAGGAGGGCGCGGCGTGTCTGCAATGCGTGTGAAGTCATGAAAAGCACCTGATGAGAATGCCGGGCGGAAAGGCCGCGACGTTTGCGCCGCTTACCACTGGGTGTGGGCAAGCCGCAGTATCGTGTTGAGCACGGCCTGTCCGCGGGGAACGATGGTGCCGATCTCGCAATATTCGTCCTGCGTGTGGAACTTTCCGCCCACCGGGCCGGTGCCGCACAGCGTGATGGCGCCCAGGCTGGACGTCACGCCCGAGTCCGCGCAGCCGCCGCTGAATTCGGCCTCCGCCTTGTGCCCGATCGCGCCTAGCTCGGCCTGGTACAGCTCGAACAGCTTGCGGGATTGGGCCGTGGGCACGAAGGGCCGGAATTCGCCGGTGATGTCCAGCTTGGACAAGGTGCCGGTAATGAAGGATTTGTCGCAAATGCAGCGGATCTTGCCGACCAGCGATTCGCGTTGCTCCAGATCGAAGATGCGCAGGTCGATCGCCGCGCTGGCGGAAGGCGCGGACGTGTTGACGGACAGGCCGCCGTTCACCAGACCGACGTTGACGGTGACGCCCGCATCGAGATCGGTCAGGGCGTCCAGCGCCACGACCTTGTGCGCCAGTTCGGAGATCGCGCTGATGCCTTCGGCGAAGTTCGCGCCCGAGTGCGCCGCCTTGCCTTCGATTTCCATGTTGAAGAAGACGCCGCCCTTGCGCCCGGTCACGACGTTGCCCGACGGGCGGCCCGGCTCGGCGTTGAACACGAAGCCCGCCTGCTTGCCGAAATGCGTGATCGCCTCCTTGCTCAGCGGCGATCCGATTTCTTCGTCGCAGGTGAACAGGCCGGTGATTTCGGGCGCCGCTTCGCCGGCGCGGGCGAAGGCGGCCAGCAGGAAGGCGTTCATGACGATGCCCGACTTCATGTCGGCCACGCCGGGCCCGTAGGCGCGGGCGCCGTCGATGCGGAAGGGCCGGCGGGCGGCCTCGCCCGCCGGAAAGACGGTGTCGCAATGGCCCATCAGCAGCACGGGCTTGCCCACGCGGCTGGTGCGGTTCACGGTGACCGAGATCGCGGCCTCGACGTCGCCCGCGTAGTGGGAGGTTGTCTCCAGGCCGTGCGAGGCGAAGAACGATTCCAGCCGCCGGAACACGCGCGCCACGCCGGGTTTGTCGAAACTGCCGGAGTCGATATTGACGATATCCTCCAGTAGCGCAAGCATTTCCGGCTGTTGGCTTTCGAGCCATTGCGCCGCGGTGAGTCCGGCCTCGAGATTCATTGTCTGTTCCTCAGGTATTGTTATTTAATACTTGGTATTATTATGTGCTACCTGGGAAAACTCGTACATTAGGTAAAACGATGACGACCAACGCGCTGTACGTAGGATCCGTGGGCAAGGCCTTCCGGGTCCTGGACTGTTTCAAGAACGCATCGGGCGACCTCAGCCTGATGGAGATCATGGCCATGAGCGGGCTCGACAAGAGCGCCGCCCAGCGCTATGCGTACACCTTGTGCGCCGAGGGCTATCTGGAGCAGAACGCGCAGACGCGGCGCTACCGGCTGGGCACGGGCATGCTCAACCTGACCTTCCATTTCCTGCGCATGCATGCGCTGGTCGAGGCGCTCAATCCCATCATGCTGGAGCTGTCGAAGTCCACGGGCGAAAAGATCAGCCTGTCCCTGCTGGACGGCAACGAACTGGTTCACGTCATGCGGCACCAGACCCAGACCGAGCACTACCACGCATCGCTGGTCGGGCGGCGCGTCCCGCTCTACTGCACGGCCGGGGGGCGGGCGGTGCTGTCCTGCCTGGACGAGGCCGAGGCGTCGTCCCGCCTGGCTTCCGTGGAACTGGCCGCCTACACCCCCAGTACCCAGACCTCCGCCAAGGCGATCAAGGGCGAGGTGAAGAAGGCCCGCGACCAGGGCTATGCCCTGATCGCCGACGAGTTCATCGTGGGAGAGGTCAGCCTGGCCGCGGCGGTGACGAATGCGCAGGGCGCGCCCTACGGGGCCTTGCACCTGTCGGGCTCATCCAATGCCTGGACCGGCGAGGAGTATGCCGCGAAGTTCGCGCCGTTCCTGTTGCGCGCGATCGCGCAGTTCGAGCGCCGCAATCCGCCCGAATAGGCCAGGGTGCCGCGCGTCAGGCCTGGGGAGGCTTGTCCGCGGCGGCATGCAGGAAATTCTGTTCCAGCACGCTGAGCACGCGGTTCAGGGTGTCGATATCGGTCCCGGACAGGCCCTTGAGCGACTCTTCGAAGAAGGCCGCGCGCCGGGGCAGGGCCTCGTTTACGACCGCCTGCCCGGCCGGCGTTAGGCGGGCGTTGGTCAGCCGGTTGTCCTGCGGATCCACGGCGCGTGAAATCCAGCCCAGCTTCTGCATGGCCTGCAATTGGCGCGTGAGCGAGGCGGGATCCAGCCGGCAGCGTTCCGCCAGGTGCTTCTGCGAACATTGGCCGCATTCGTGCAGGGCCAGGAGGATGCGCCAGCGGGGCAGCGCGTGGCCGACCCGGCTGCTGAACGCGCTCTGCATGACGCGGTAGGTCAGCCCCATGTGCTGGATGACCTGCAGGCCTTGTTGCTGTTTGGGCAAAAGCTATTCTCCGACGCTGGCCGGCTCCGGCTTGGAGGGGCGGACCAATTGAACCGGGGGCACGCGCCGCACGCACCAGAGCGCGAAGACGGCCACGGCCAGGGCGATGAGCTGCCCTTCATGGATGGCGCCGACGAGCGCGACGCGCGCGATCTCGATCAGCGAGGTGCCATCCTGCCCCTGGTGCGCCAATTGTGCCAGGAACTGCGTCTGGGCCTCGGGGTTGACCAGCATCTGCGGATCGTTCAGTTCCGGCAGCCAGCGGGCGGCGGCCCCGCGCAGGGTGGACTCGACGCCGCTGAAATAGCTGTGGCTGACCATGGTGCCGACGATCGCCGTGCCCAGCATGCCGCCGATCATGCGCAGGGACTGCAGCAGGGCGGTGGCGATGCCGAGGTGGCTGCGGCCCGCGGTCTGCTGGGCGAAGACGGTCAGGTTGGGCATGATGAAGCCCATGCCCAGGCCGGCCATCAGCATGTACGTGGCGATGACGGCGTGCGAGGTGTAGTTGTGGGTGGTGACGATGCCCAGGCACGACAGCGCCATCAGGATGAAGCCCGCGTACAGCATGCGGTTGGGATGGCGGATGCGGGTAATGATGCGGCCGTTTACGATGCTGCCCACCGTGATGAAGACGACCATCGGCGTGATCAGCATGCCCGCGTCCTGGGGCGACAGGCCGAAGCCGCCCTGCAGCAGCAGCGGCGCGTAGAACAGCAGCGAATACATGGTCACGCCGACCAGCAGCGCCAGCGTGAATAGCATGGCCAGGCCGCGGTTGCGGAACATATCCAGGGGCAGCAGCGGGTGCGGGCAGCGCCGTTCCCACCAGTACAGCAAGGCGAAGGCCGCCGCGCTACCCGCGCCGAGCAGCAGGATGGCGGCGCTCAGCCCTTCCTTGGGCAGCAATTCGACCAGCAGCTGCAGGGAGCCCAGGGCCAGCGCGATCAGCAGCGCGCCCTGCCAGTCCAGCCGCACGGGGCCGGCGGTGTTGTTGCGCAGATGCGGCAGGTAGCGCGCGACGAACCAGAGGCCCAGGGCGCCGATGGGCAGGTTCACGTAGAAGACCGATCGCCAGCCGTAGTGTTCGGTCAGGGCGCCGCCCAGGGTCGGGCCGACGGCGTTGGCGATGCCGAAGGCGGAGCTGAGCATGACCTGCCAGCGCAGCCGCACGTGGGGATCGGGGAACAGGTCGGGAATGGACGCGAATGCGGTGCCCACCAGCATGCCGCCGCCGATGCCCTGCAGCGCCCGGGCCAGCACCAGGGTGAGCATGCTGTCGGCCGCGCCGCACAGCGCCGAGGCGAGGGTGAACAGCACGATCGCCGTCACGACGAAGGGCTTGCGCCCGTAGTAATCGCCCAGCCGCCCGAAGATGGGAACGGTGATGACGGACGTCAGCAGGTAAGACGTCGCTACCCATGCATACAGTTCGAAGCCCTTGAGTTCGGCCACAATGGTCGGCAAAGCCGTGCCGACCACGGTCTGGTCGATGGCGACCATCATCATGACGAAGCACATGCCGAGCATGGCGAGCAGGGTTTGGCGGAAGGGAAGCACCTGGCCGGGGGAATGCGGGGTGCCTGAAGCGGGGGCGGACATTGTTGGATCTATCAATGATTGATGTGTCAATCATTCTAGTCCTACAATCCGCCAGACAGAAAATCGTCAGCTTCCGGCGTCCGTTTTGCGGGCCGGCGGCCAGCGGTCCGAGGGGGGGAGATCGGGGAGAATTGCCCGGCGGTCTCGCGAAGCCGGCCCGATTTGTTACGATAGCGGTATCTGTACGCTGGCCCTGCCAGCGTCTTCACCTCTCAAAAGGCCGGCGGCATGGCATGCCGGGCGGTCTTTTCCACCGGTAGGGCACCATCCCCGCGTTCCGGCGCGGTGGGCGGCATTCGAGGATTTCCAGTCGAGGTACCGACGGGGCAGCAATGAAAACGTGGTTCAAGCGCATTTTGATAGGCCTGGTGGTGTTGGTTGTCGTGGCCGTCGTTGGCCTGGCCATCTTCTTGCTGACATTCGACCCCAATGCGTACAAGTACAAGCTGGAAGAGCTTGTCCAGCAACGCTATCACCGCACGCTGACGATCGACGGCGAGATCGAGCTGTCGCTTTTCCCGCGCATCGGCCTGTCGGTGCAGGGAGTGTCGCTGTCCGAGCCGGATAGCGCCGAGACCTTCGCTTCCATCGAAAGCACCCGCCTGGCGGTCGCCGTGTGGCCCTTGCTGTCCAACAGCTTCGTGGTCGACCACGTGGCCATCAGCGGCTTCAAGGCGCGCGTGATCCGCGACAAGCAGGGCCAGTTCAATTTCAGCAATCTTGTGGGCGGCACCTCGCCGGTCACGGCCGTGCCGTCCAATCCGGCGGAGGCGCTGGTGGGCGCGGCCCAGACCGCCGCGCAGGCTATTACCAATGGCAGCCTGCCGCAGCCGCGCAACAACATGCAGATCGATATCGCCGGCCTGGACCTGAAAGACGGCGAGGTGCAGCTGCAGGACGCCATCAGCGGCATGGCGGTGGCGGTCACCAAGATCAACGCCAATACCGGGCGCGTCACGTTCAACCAGCCGTTCGACGTGCGCCTGACCGCGCGCGTCGAAGGCGGCAATCCGCGCGTCGACGCCAACCTGACCGGTCAGGCCCTGCTGACGCTGGATCCGTCCGCCAAGCGCTATGCCGCGCAAAAGCTCGACCTGCGCATGGACGGCAAGCTGCCGGGCGCAGAAGCCAAGAGCCTGGCCATGCGCGGCAACCTGGCGTTCAACGGTCAGAAGTCGGCGCTGGACGTGGCCGGCCTCGAGGTCGTGTTCCAGGGCGACATCACCGATCCCGCCGCGCGCGCCACCAATGTGGACGCCAGCGTGGCCATGCCTAAGCTGTCGATCGATCCGCACAAGAGCCAATTGCAGATCGAGAAGCTGGCCATCCGCGCCAAGGGCGGCGTCGAGGACGGCCCGTTCGAATTCGCCGTGGACGCGCCTGCGCTCAATATTTCCCCCGCCTCGGCCACCGGCGAGGCGCTGACCGGCCGTGTGCGCCTCAGCGGCCTGGACGCCAGCTTTGGCCTGAACGGCATCAGCGGCAACGCCGGCGAGCTGGACATCAAGGAAGCCAAGCTCGACAGCACGTCCAAGAACGGCGAACGCGTGGTCAAGCTGAACTTCGCCTCGCCGCTGTCCTTGAACCTCCTGCAGCGCAGCGGCGGCCTGTCCGGCTTGCGCGGCGACGTGAACATCACCGATCCGGGCCTGCCCAAGGGCAGCCTGCAGATCCCGGTGATCGGCAGCGTGACGGCCGATCTGCTGAAGGATCAGGCGACCAGCAAGATCAACGCGGTGCTGGAAGGCGGCAAGTTCGACCTGAGCGCCGACATCACCCGCCTGAGCGAGACGCCGCGCGTGAATTTCGCGCTGGTGGTGGATACGCTGGACCTGGACAAGCTGGTGCCGCCGGCCGCGGCTCCCGTGCCTAAGCCGCCCGCCGAAGGCAAGAAAGACGAAAGCAAGCCCGCACAGCCCGCTGCGGCGCCGGCGCCCGCTCCCCCCGACGACTCGATCAACCTGTCCGCGCTGGTCGGCCCAAGCGTCAATGGCACGCTCAAGGTCGGCAAGCTGGTGGTGCGCGGCCTGAAGGCCGACGACGTCGGCGCGTCGGTGAAGCTGGACAAGGGCAAGCTGGAAATCACCAGCCTGACGGCGGGTCTCTACGGCGGCAAGCTGGCGGGCGCCCTGACGGTCGACGCCGCGCAGGGCAACCAGCTGGCCACCAAGATGTCGTTGGCGGGCATTGCGATCGAACCGTTCCTGATGGACCTGGCGAACCGGAACGTGCTGAGCGGCACGGGCAGCCTGGCGCTGGACCTGAAGACGGCCGGCGCCAATGCGTATGCCATGAAGAGCGGCCTGGGCGGCACCATGCAGCTGCGCCTGCGCGACGGTGCGGTCAAGGGCATCAATCTCACGCAGACACTGCGCGACCTGAAGGCCGCGTTCAAGCCTGAATCGCAGGACGAGACCGTTCCCGCCGACACGAGCAAGCAGACGGCGTTCTCCGAAATGGATGCGGACCTGGCGTTCACCAAGGGCGTCGCCGCCGTGAAGCGCCTGAATGTCGTGTCGCCGCTGCTGCGCGTGACGCAAGGCGATCCGGCTACGATCGATTTCGTCAAGAGCGAGCTGAACCTGGTGGCGCGCGCGCGCATCGTCAATCCCGCCGCCGATCCCGAAGGCCAGGAACTGATCGATCTGAAGGACGTGACCATCCCGGTGCACGTCAAGGGGCCGTTCGAGAAACCCACCTACACGCTGCTCTGGAAAGACGCCGTCGGCGCTATCCTGAAGCGCAGCCTGGAGAACAAGCTGCGCGAAGCCGTAACCGGCAAGGGCAAGAACGGCGCGGCGGTCGACAAGGCCTTGAAGGGATTGCTGGGCAAATGAGCGCAGAACACTTCCAACCCATCGCCGAATGCGGCGCCACGCCGCAACCCGAAGCCGCCGGCTACCATCGCCAATGGCTGATCGCCAACGATTCCGGCCAATGGCTGAACCGCGCCTTGTGCCCCCGGCTGGCCGATGTGTCGGTCGAGCTGCGCCTGGGCTACCTGGTGCTGAAGGCGCCCGGCATGCTGCGCATGGACATCCCGCTGGACGTCATCGAAGACGACGACAGCGTGCGCTACAGCATGAAGGTCGGCGAGCAGGCCATCGACGTGATCGATGAGGGAGAACTGGCCGCGGCCTGGATCTCCAATTTCGTGCAGGTGCCTTGCCGCATCATGAAGGTGCACCCCGACACGCCCGTCGCCGTCTGGCCCTGAGGGGCCGGCGCGTCAGGCCTGTGCGCCGGCGCGTTTGTATTCGAACGCCGCGTGGGCCAGCAGGCCCGCCGCCAGGCCCCAGAAGGCCGATCCGATTCCCCAGAAACTGAAGCCCGATGCCGTGGCCAGCAGCGTGATGAGCGCCGCTTCGCGGCGTTGGGGATTTGCCATGGCCGCGGCCATGCCGCCCATGATGGTGCCCAGCAGCGCCAGGCCGGCCAGGGCGGCCAGCAGGGCGGGAGGCAAGGCTTGGAAGAACACCGCCACCGCGCCCGCCACGACGCTCAGCGCGACATAGCCCAGGCCGTAGGTGGCTGCGGCGATATAACGCTTGGTGGAGTCCGGATGGGCTTCGGGGCCCGTGCAGATGGCCGCGCTGATCGCGCCCATCGTGACGCTGTGCGCGCCGAAGGGCGCGGCCAGCAGGCCCAGCAGACCGGTGGCCGCTACCAGGCGGGACGCGGGAGGCCGGTAGCCGGCCGCCTGCAGGATGGCCAGGCCGGGCAGGTTCTGCGACGCCATGGCCACGACGAACAGCGGAATGCCCAGGCTGACTGCCGCCTGGGCGCTGAAGGCGGGCGTGGTCCAGACGAATTCGGTAAGGCGCCAGTCCAGCAGATCCAGCTGCATCAGGTCCAGCGCGAACGCGATGGCGATCGCCACCAGCATGACCACCAGCACCGCGTAGCGCGGCGCCAGGCGCCGGCAGACGAGATAGGAGGCGCACATCGCCAGCACCAGCGCGGGCTGCTGGTTGATGCTGCTGAAAATGCCCATGCCGAAATTCAGCAGCACGCCGGCCAGCATGGCCGCGGCGATCTCGCCGGGGATGCGGCGCAGGATGGGATCGATCCAGCCGAACAGGCCGCAGGCCAGCGTCAGCGCCGCCGCCAGCACGAAGGCGCCGATGGCTTCATTGAACGGCACGCCGGCCAGCGCGGTGACGAGCAGGGCCGCGCCGGGGGTGGACCACGCCATGACGATGGGCAGGCCGGTGCGCAGGCTGTACAGGGCGCCGCCGAAACCGAACGCGAGGCTCAGCGAGCCGATCCACGAGCCGATCCGGGCCGCGTCCAGGCCCGCGGTGTGGCCCGCCTGCACCATCAGCACGGCGGTTCCGCCGAAGCTGACCAGGACGGCGACCAGGCCGGCCGTGACGGCCGACGCGGAGAGGTCGCGGCGGGCGCGGTGGCGAGGGGGAGGGAGGTCGATGCTGGATTGCGCCGCGTCGCTCATGCGGCACCAGTGAGGCGGCGGTACTTGGCCATGAGCTGTTCCTGGCCTTCGTGCCATTGCGGGTGCAGTTCGATGCACTCCACGGGGCATACCACCTTGCACTGCGGCTCGTCGTGGTGGCCGACGCATTCGGTGCACCGGTCAGGGTCGATGACGTAAAAGTCCGCGCCCATGGAAATTGCTTCGTTCGGGCACTGGGGCTCGCAAACGTCGCAATTGATGCATTCTTCGGTGATGGTCAGGGCCATGGCGGACGGCGGAAAAAAGCGATGGGGCGGCCATCATTGTACCGCCGCTGCCCGCCCGGCCTGCGCAGCGCGGAAAGGGCGCGGCAAGCGCCCTTCGGGAATGGAGCCCGGCCGGGTTCAGCCCGGCCAGGATTGCTCGCGGCGCTCCTTGGCTTTTTCCTGTAGCCAGCGTTCAACGGACGGGAACACGAACTTGCTCACGTCGCCGCCCAGCTGGGCGATTTCGCGCACGATGGTGCCCGAAATGAACTGGTACTGGTCCGAGGGCGTCATGAACAGCGTTTCGACGTCGGGCAGCAGGTGGCGGTTCATGCCGGCCATCTGGAATTCGTACTCGAAGTCGGACACGGCGCGCAGGCCGCGCACGATGACGCGGCCGCCTTGGTCGCGCACGAAGTCCTTGAGCAGGCCGCCGAAGCTCTGCACTTCCACGTTGGGGTAGTGGCCCAGCACCTCTCGCGCGATTTCCACGCGCTCTTCGATGGTGAAAAAGGGCTTCTTGTTGCGGCTAATGGCGATCCCAACCACGACTTTGTCGAAAAGCGTGGCTGCACGGCGGACCAGGTCTTCATGGCCTCGGGTCAGCGGGTCGAAAGTGCCGGGATATACAGCGGTGATCATGCGAGCTCCGTACCGTTATTAGTGGTGTACACCATCCTCCGAAGCTCGGATTATTGATCTATTTGCGCAATGCAGCAAATTCGAGAAGATGGTAGTGGACCGCGCCGGCCTTGTCCTGCCGCAAAATCGTGAATCCTTCGGGGGCTTCGATGGGGGATTCCGCCTCGACGTAGACCAGTCCGCGTTCGGTCAGAATACCCGGAAGCAGCGGCCACAGGCGAGGCAGCCAGCCCTGGCCGAACGGGGGATCCAACAGGATGAGGTCAAATCGGGACGCATCCATGCGTTCGGTCACCTGCATGGCATCGCCCACGTGGATGCGTATCATGTCGGCTTTGAGTTTATCGCGCAGTGTCCGTAGCGCGGACGCTGCGGTTCTGTCGCGCTCGACCATCTGCACGTGCGCCACCCCGCGCGAGGCTGCCTCGAAGCCCAGGGCGCCACTGCCGGCGAACAGATCCAGCACCTGCTTGTCGGCGAATTCGCCGCCCCACAGGTGAGTCAGCCAATTGAACAGCGTTTCGCGGACCCGGTCGGGCGTGGGGCGCAACGTTTCCACGTCGGGCACGACAATGGGGGTGCGCCTGTATTGGCCCCCTACGATACGAATATACTTGTTACCCATGTTCAGCCGCTTCTTCAAGAAAAAAACCCCTCCGCCCGCCGCGCCGGTCCAACCCGCGCCGCCCCCGGAGGCAGTAGACCCCATTCCCGCGCCGGCCGAGCCCGTTGCCGAGCCGGCCATCCCGGCTCCGCCCGCGCCGCAACCCCAGACCGAGGCGCTTGCGCCGGCCCCCGTAGCACCGCCACCGCCCGTCGAACCCGCCGCGGCGCCGGCGGCAAGGCCCGATCCGGCGCCGGCCCGGGCAAGCGATACGGTTCGCGAGCCCGCGCCTGTTCCAGCCGCGGAACCGGCGCCCGTGCCGGCTGCCGCGCCGGCGCCCGCCCCTCAACCCGAGCCCGCCCCTCAGCCCGAGCCTGCACCCCAGGCTGAGCCTGATCCTGCTCCGGCGCCAATCGCCGAGGCGCCCAAGAAGGCGTCGTGGCTGGCGCGGCTGAAGCAGGGCCTGTCGCGCACCGGTCAAAGCATTGGCGGCATCTTCATCGGCGTCAAGGTCGACGAGAACCTGTTCGAGGAACTCGAATCGGCGCTCATTATGGCCGATGCGGGCCTGGAGGCCACCGAGAAGCTGTTGACCGCGCTGCGTGCCAGGGTCAAGAAGGAACGCATCGAAGACCCGGCCAAGGTGAAGGCGGCGCTGCGCCAATTGCTCGCGGACCATCTGCGTCCGCTGGAACGATCGTTCGATCTCAAGCGCACGCAGCCGCTGGTCGTCATGATCGCCGGCGTCAACGGCGCGGGCAAAACCACCTCCATCGGCAAGCTGGCGCATACGTTCCAGCGCCAGGGCGCCAGCGTGCTGCTGGCCGCGGGCGACACGTTCCGCGCCGCCGCCCGCGAGCAGCTCATCGAATGGGGCAGCCGCAACAACGTCACGGTCATCTCCCAGGATGGCGGCGATCCGGCGGCGGTGGCGTTCGACGCCGTCAATGCAGGGCGCGCGCGCGGCATGGGCGTGGTGATGGTGGACACCGCCGGCCGCCTGCCGACGCAGCTGCACCTGATGGAAGAACTGAAGAAGATCCGCCGCGTAATCGGCAAGGCCGATGCCGCGGCGCCTCACGAGGTGTTGCTCGTGGTCGATGGCAATACGGGGCAGAACGCCCTGACGCAGATCCGCGCCTTCGATGCCGCCATCAACCTGACCGGACTGGTCGTGACCAAGCTGGACGGCACCGCCAAGGGCGGCACGCTCGCCGCCGTGGCCGCGGGCAGTCAGGGCGTGCGCCCGATCCCCGTGTATTGGATCGGCGTCGGCGAAAGCCTGGAAGACCTGCAGCCCTTCGTGGCGGACGAGTTCGCCGGGGCGTTGCTGGCAGATTAGTTCTAGCTCTTTCTTCCGAGTGTCTGACACCATCTCTTCCTTCCGAGTGTCTGACACCCTTACGAGAGTTCTCGCGAATACGAGATCGTCTTCCCGGGTGTCTGACACCATCTCTTCCGTCCGAGTGTCTGACACCCTTACGAGAGTTCTCGCGAATATGAGATCGTCTTCCCGGGTGTCTGACACCGGCTGACTTCGACCGGCTGTCCAGATAAAGCCCGTGTCAGACACCCGGGAAGACGGTATCAAAGCCTCAGACTGTCTCATAAGGGTGTCAGACACTCAGAGAATAAGTCAGACACTCAGAGAGTAAGCCAGACACTCAGAGAATAAGTCCAGACACTCAGAGAGTAAGCCAGACACTCAGAGAATAAGTCCAGACACTCAGAGAGTAAGCCAGACACTCAGAGAGTAAGTCTGGCATTCGGAAAGTAAGGCTTTTACTTCCAGAACGGCTTGCTCGCCGCCAGGTCGTCGAACGCGCGTTGCGCATCTTCCGCCAGTTCTTCCAGACGGGCGCTGATCCAGCCCAGCGCGAACCACGCTTGCGGATGGGTGGCGGTACACGACTCGTAATAGTCCTTGGCGACCGCCAGGTCGTTGATTTCGCCCAGTATGTCCTGCACGCGCGACAGCAGCTTGCGGTAGCCGCGCAGTTTCCCCGCGGGCAACAGCGATTCCGCGAAGGCCAGGCTGTAGCGCAGCCGCTTGCCGCGCTTGCGCAATTCATGCCTGGCCGGGATATCGAGCGTTGCGAATTGCGTGCCCTGGTCGGCCACCTTGCCGTGCCAGCGGTGCAGGCGGCGGGCCAGTTGCTTGCGCAGGCGTTGCGGATCGGGTTCCGGCGCGAGCATGGGGATGATCGTGGGGCGGACGCTGGGGCCCGCCACGCCGCCGTCCAGCCGGATGGCGGGCTCGGGCGCGGTATCGCTCGGCGTGCCGTTGGCGATGGGCTGGCCGCCGGACGAGGGCACGGCAGGCGGCACGTCCAGGCTCCATTCCAGCAGGTCCAGCAGCCACGCCTGGAAGGCTTTGCCGCCCGCGATGGAGCGGGCGTCCTGTTCGGGAGGCGCGGCCTCCATGGGGATCACGGGCATGCCCGCGCGCATCAGCGCGGGCGCCACGGTTTCATTCAATACGTCCTGGTCGCGATTGGCGCCGAATGCGGCGAAGTGCGTGCGCACGCCTTGCAGCAAGCCTTCCGAGACCGGCGCGATCCAGCCGTCGAAGAGTTTCCAGGCCGAGCGCAGCCGGCGCACGCCCACGCGCAGCTGGTGCACGTGCTCGGAGTTGCCCGCGCGGTAGGCATCCTCGGTATCCACTTCGGCCAGGACCGAGGCATTGCGGGCGATCTGGTCCAGGCATTCCGCGGCAATGCGGGCCATGGCCTGCGAAGGCGTCATGTCTTCGCGCAACTTGACCGCGGCGGCGCCGCGCGGCGCCCAGAATTGCGCGATGGCCTGCGCGCGGCGCGCTTCCAGGTCTTCGCCCGGGATCGCGTCCGCGTCGGCCAGCCGCTGCGCCAATTGGGCCAGCGCGTCACCGCGTTCCGACTTGCTGCGCGGATCCAGCACCAGGGCGTGGCGCTGCTGCCAGCCGCGCGCTGCCGCGAAGATAGCGGCGGGGCGGCCCGACACCAGTTCGAATTCCAGTTCGGAGATGGGCAGTTCCAGCGCGCCGGCGCGCAGGATGCCGGTGTCGTAGGCCAGTTCGACCGTGCCATAGCGCGTGCGGACCTTGCGCAGTAGCCGCTGCACGTCGGTTTCGTAACGCAGGCCCAGTTCGCCCTTGATGGCCGACAGCGCGGCCTCGACTTCGGTGCCGGCGTACACGGACAGGTCCAGCACGGGACCGGGGCGCGGATGGTTGAGTTCGATGCGCGTGATGGCATTGATGCCAGGCATCTTCAAGGTCTGTACCCAATCGCGGCCTTCCTGGCGCAGCCGGATGGCGATGCGCGCCCGCGCCAGTTCGCGTTCGGGCGTATCGAAATACATGGCGTGCAGACGGATGCGCGTCGCCTCGCGTTGCTTGATCTCTCGCAGTACGGCCTGGCGGGAAGCCGCGGGCACGTGCAGTTTCAATTCCTGTTCCGACATGGCGGCAAGTGTCCAACGGCAAAAGCCGAGATCTTAATCAAACGGGGCGGCGATTTGATGACTGGTCATATTTAATTCACATAGAGCATAGACGGGTTTGCGGCGCATCAACAATCGCAAGAGCCGGGTTGGGGCGTGGTCGGGGATCGGACCAAATTCCGGCAATTTACCCAATATCAGTGATATGCAACGCTCAGCCCCTCTTTTCTAATTGTAAGTGCCGGATGGGGTAGTTCCTGCCATGCCCCGGCCTTCGATTGCGCCCGTATGAGCACCTCACCAACCGGCGCCGACCCTGAAAAGAGAAAAACGCCATGAACCGCACCTATCGCATCGTCTTCAATCGCCGCTCCGGCCTCTGGCAGGTTGCCAGCGAGCACGCCCGGGGGCGGGGCAAGAGCCGGTCGCGGAGCGTGGCGGTGGCGGCTGTATTGGCGGCTGTCAGCGCCGCGCCTACCGCGCAGGCGCTGGCAAGTGTGGTGGCGGTCGGCGACGTGACCCCCCCGATGAACTGGAACGGCTCCAATGACATGGTCGTCGGCAATGCCGCGTTCGGTTCGCTGTTGATCCAGTCCCCGGCGACGACGCTGCGTAGCGCCAACGGCTGGCTGGGGGCGACGCCGGACGGCGAGGGCACGGTGACGGTATCGGGCCTGGGCGCGTCCTGGGAGGTCAATGGCCGCCTGGTCGTCGGCGCCAACGGCAGTGGCACGCTGACGCTCGCCAATCAAGGCATGGTCTCGGTGGGCGCCAATGGCCTGGGGGTTGTCGAGGTGGCCAGCAATCGCGACGCGGTCGGCGTCATCAACATCGGGGCCGCGCCCGGCGGCGCGGCCGCCGATGCCGCCGGCATCCTGGACGCGTCGGAGGTGCGCTTTGGCGCGGGCAGAGGCACGCTGAACTTCAATACGTCGGGGGCCCAGATCTTCGCGTCCGCCCTGAACAGCGGCCAGGGGGGGCAGCACCAGCTCAATCATTACGCCGGCCTCACGCTATTGCTGGGCGACAATTCGCGGTTCGACGGCGATACCACCGTCACGGGCGGATCCCTGCAGATCGCCAACATATTGGGCTCCGCGCAAGGCCGGATCGATGCCGGCGCGGCGTCTGGCGCCTCGGCCCGGGTCAACGTGTACAACCCGGGCTCGACCTGGGCCCTGACAGGCAACCTGTTCGTTGGCGGCAGCGGGCTCGGGGACCTGAGCATCTTCTATCAAGGCACGGTCTTGAACCAGTTCGCCACGGTCGATGCGCAGCAGAACGGCGCGGCGACCGTCGCGGTTTCGGGTGTGGGAACGCTCTGGAACAATCGCGCGGCGCTGCTGGTCGGCTCGGAGGGCGGCAAGGGCGCCGTGTCGGTCCTGGCGGGCGGGTATGTCGCCAGCGTTGACGGCGTCGTCGGGCGCAATCAGAACGGCAACGGCAATTTCCTGGTGTCGGGGGGCGGTTCTACCTGGGCCAATGCCGGTGAGCTCAGGGTGGGCGACGTATCCGGCCAGGGCACCCTGAACATCGAGTCGGGTGGCACGGTCTCGAACCGCGACAGCTATGTGGGCAGCATGAGCGGCAACGGCGCCGTGGCGGTGCGCGGTGCCGGCTCCACCTGGAACAACAGCGGCGCGATGAACCTGGGGTTCGGGGGGGGCACCGGAGCGGGCACCCTGACGATCGGGCAGGGCGGCACCGTCAACGTCGGCGCGGCCGGCACGGGGACCGTGTCGCTGGCGTTGGACAGGTTCCTGATCTTTCCCACCACCGGCACCCTCAACATCGGTGCGGCGGCGGGGCTGCCGGCCGTGGGTGCGGGCACGCTCAATGCCGGTGCGGTCCAGTTCGGCGCGGGCATTGCCTCGCTGAACTTCAATCATACGGATACGGCCTATCGATTTTCGCCGGCGTTGAAGAGTACGGCCGGGGGGATAGCCCAGAGCCTGAACCAGATTGCCGGCACGACTATCCTGACTGGCGCCAGTTCCGGCTTCGAGGGCAAGACCACGGTGTCGGGCGGCAAGCTGGTGGTGCTGGGCTCGCTGGGCGGTTCGGCGGAAGTGACCGGCGGCACCTTGCAGTACGGCGACGGCGCGGCGGGGGTGGCTAATCGCCTGACCGGCGATCTGCGCGTGGCCGGCGCCGGCAGCACGTTGTCGGTGCAAGGCCCCGCGACGCTGGCGGTGGCGGGCAACCTCGGCCTGGCCGAGGGCACCGTCCTGGACGTGAGGGCCGGCACCGGCGGGCCGTCCCTGCGCGCCGATACCGTCACGCTGGGCGACGGCGTGACCTTCAAACTGAGCGGCATTGCCGACGAGAGCCAGCTCGATGCGGTGCTCATCGATTCCGCCAATGGCATCAGCGGGGATTTCGCCGCGGTGAACGTGGGCGGCTTCTCGGGTTCCGTGGACTATCTCACGGTCAATACGCACAAGTCGGCCGACAGCCTGCAGTACCGCGCAACCTACGCGCCAAGCTGGATGGCCAACAACAACCTGGCCCACGGCACGTTCACGCTGACCGATGTGCTGAGCCGATTCGACATGGGCCTGGCGCTCGCCGACCAGGCGCCCAATCCCGCAAAGGGCTGGAACGGCAGGACGCTGACCAAGGCGGGCGATGGCACGCTGGTTCTGAGCGGCCGCAATAGCTATACCGGCGGCACCGTGATCACCGGTGGCACGCTGCAGGTCGATCGCAACGAGAACCTGGGGGATACCGCGGGCGCTGTGGTGTTCAACGGCGGCGGGCTGGCGGTCTCGAACTCCTTTACGACCTCGCGCGCCATCACGCTGGCGCAGGCCGGCCGCATCGACGTGGCGACCGGCTTCACGCTCGGATTGGCGGGTGGGGTGTCGGGTGGTGGCGACCTCATCAAGACCGGCGCGGGTACGCTGCGCCTGAGCAACGCGAGCAACACCTACCGCAATACCTGGATCCAGTCGGGCGTGGTGATTGGCAACGCGGATGCCATTCGTGGCAATGTCGAGAACCGAGGCACGCTGGTGTTCGAGCAGTTGAGCGGCGGAACCTTTGGCGGCTCCCTCTACGGAGACGGAGTGCTGGCGAAGACCGCTACGGGCACACTGGAACTGACCGGCAATCATGCCTCGTACACCGGCCACACCCAGGTGTGGAACGGCAAGCTGGTGGTGCTCGGCGCGTTCGGCGGTTCGGCTCAAGTGGCCGGCGGCACATTGCAGTTCGGCAACGAAGTCGCGGGCGCGGCCAGCAGCCTGAGCGGCAACCTGAGCGTGGCCGGGGCCGGCAGCGTGCTGTCGGTGCAAGGTCCGGCGACCCTGGCGGTGGCGGGCGATATCGGCATGGCCAATCACACGGCCCTGGATGTCGCGGCGGGCGCGGGCCGCCCTTCCATCACGGCCGGCAGCGTCACGCTGGGCGACGGCGTCTCGCTCGCGATCAATGGCATCAACGGCGCCGGCCTGTCCGACGAAGTCCTGATCGATACCCGCTCGGGCATCAGCGGCGACTTCGGCTCGGTGAGCGTGGGCGGCTACACCGGCGCCGTGGATTATCTGAGCGTCAATACCCGCAAGTCCGCGGACAACCTGCAATACCTCGCGTCCTACGGCCTGAGCTGGATGGCCGGCAACAATCTGGCGCACGGCACCTTTACCCTGACCAACGCGACGGACGAATTCGAGGTAAGCGCGGCGCTCGCCGACCAGGCGGCCAATGCCGCGACGGGATGGAGCGGCCGGACGCTGGCCAAGGCCGGCGCGGGCACGCTGGTGCTGAGCGGCGACAACCGCTATACCGGCGGCACGATCGTAACCGGCGGCACGTTGCAGGTGAACCGCGACGCGAACCTGGGCGATGCCGCGGGCGGCCTGGCGCTCAACGGTGGCACATTGGCCAGCACGGGTTCGTTCGATACCGGGCGCGCCGTTACGATGATGAATGGCGGAACCTTAGATGTGGCGGACGGCGCCATGCTGGGACTGCACGGCGTCGTCTCGGGCAACGGCTTGCTCGTCAAGAAGGGCGAGGGCACGCTGGCCTTGCGTGGCGGAAACAGCTACGTCGGCGGCACGATACTGGACGGCGGCACGCTGCGGATCGACCACGATTCCAGCCTCGGCGCGGGAACCGGGCCTCTTATCATCAACGGCGGCATGCTGGCGACCACGTCGTCCTTCGGTATGTCGCGCGCCATCAGCCTCGGGACATCGCAAGCAGTGGGCTTCGAGGTCGCCGCCGGCACGACGCTGGGGGTGAGCGGCCCGGTGTTTGGCGCCGGCACCCTCATCAAGCGCGGCACGGGCACCCTGGCCTTGAGCAGCGCCAATGTCTACGCCGGCGGCACGGCGATCCTGGATGGCACGCTGCAGGTGGCGCGCGACGATAACCTCGGCGCCGCGACCGGCGGGCTGACGTTCGGCGGCGGCACGCTGTCCGCTACGGCTTCCTTCGACACGTCGCGCGCTATCACGCTGGCGCAGGCGGGCCGTGTCGACGTGGCTGCCGGCGCCGCCCTGACGCTGGCCGGCCAGGTGTCGGGCAGCGCCGACCTGATCAAGGCCGGCGAGGGCGCGCTGCGCCTGGACAACGCTGCCAATGCCTATGGCAATACCTGGATCCAGTCGGGCACGCTGATCGGCAATGCCGGTTCGATCTCGGGGAACGTCGCCAATGATGCTGCGCTGGTTTTCGAGCAGGCGGCCGATGGCGCCTTCGGCGGCGCCATTTCCGGCGTTGGCACGCTGATCAAGACGGGCATCGGAACACTGGGCCTGACCGGCGTCAATACCTACACCGCCGGCACGACGATCGTGGGCGGCGCCGTGAAGGTCGAGCGCGACGCCAACCTGGGCGCGGCGGCGGGCAGCCTGATTTTCAACGGCGGCATGCTGGCGACCACCGGCACCTTCGATACCTCGCGGGCAGTCCTGCTGGCACAGACGGGAGGTTTCGATGTCCGTGCCGGCACCACGCTGGGGGTAGGCGGCAAGGTGTCGGGCAACGGTGCGCTCGTCAAGAACGGCGCCGGCACGCTGGCCTTGACCGGCGGCAATGATTATCGTGGCGGCACGGTCATCGCGGACGGCACCTTGCGCATTGGCGGCGACGCGAGCCTGGGCGATGCCTCGGGCGGCGTGGCGTTCAACGGCGGCTCACTGGCAACTACCGGCACCTTCGATATCGCGCGCGCGGTCATCCTGGCGCAAACGGGCCGCATCGACGCGGCGGCCGGCACGGCGCTGGGCCTGACCGGCGCGGTTTCGGGCAGCGGCGGGATCGTCAAGCAGGGCGACGGCACGCTGGTCCTGCGTGGCGCCAACAGCTATGGCGGCGGCACGACGATCGAGGGCGGTATGCTGCAGATTGCCCGCGACGCGAACCTGGGCAATGCCGCGGGCGGTCTGGCATTCAACGGCGGCGCGTTGGCCACGACGGGTTCCTTCGATATCGCGCGCTCGGTCGTCCTGGCGCACACGGGCCGCATCGACGTGGCGGCCGGCACGTCGCTGGGCCTGGACGGCGCGGTGTCGGGCGTGGGCGGTCTCGTCAAGAGCGGCGGCGGCACGATGGTCCTGAACGGTAGCAACGGCTACGCCGGCGGCACGATGATCGACGGCGGCACCTTGCGAGTCGGCCGCGATGCGAATCTGGGCGATGCCGCGGGCAGCCTGACGTTCAACGGCGGCTTGCTGGCCACGACGGCTTCCTTCGATACGTCGCGTGCCATCGCGCTGGCGCAATCGGGCCGCATCGACGTGGCGGGCGGCACCGCGCTGGGCCTGTCAGGCCTGGTGTCGGGCGGCGGCTCGCTCGTCAAGGCCGGGACCGGAACGCTGGTGCTGGACGGCGCCAACACCTATGGCGGCGGCACGCGGATCGATGACGGCACCTTGCAGGTTACGCGTGATGGGAACCTGGGCAACGTGACGGGCGCGCTGGTGTTTGGCGGCGGTGCGCTGGCTACCACGGACTCTTTTACGACGTCGCGTGCCATCACGCTGGCGCAGGCCGGCCGCGTGGATGTGGCGGCGGGGACGACCCTGGGCCTGGCGGGTGGGGTGTCGGGCAGCGGCGACCTCATCAAGGCGGGCGCCGGCACGCTGCGCTTGAGCAACGCGGGCAACGCCTATGGCAATACCTGGGTCCAGTCGGGCACGCTGATCGGCAACGCGGGTTCCGTGCGCGGTAACGTCAGCAATAGCGGCACGTTGGTGTTCGAGCAAATGGCCGACGGCGCTTTTGGCGGCGCTATTACAGGCGGCGGGGCGCTGTGGAAGACCGGCGCAGGCACCCTGGATCTGACTGGCAATCACGCGGCCTACACCGGCAAGACCACCGTGTCGGAAGGCACGCTGGTGGTGCAGGGCGCGCTGGGCGGTTTGGCCGAAGTGGCCGGGGGCGCGTTGCAGTTCGGCAATGGCGTGGTGGGTGCGGCGAGCAGCCTTGCCGGCAACCTGCGGGTGGCCGTTGGCAGCGCACTGTCGGTGCAAGGCCCGGCGACCCTGACGGTGGCGGGCGACATCGGCATGGCCGATGGTGCGGTGCTGGACATTGCTGCTGGCGCGGGCGGCCCGTCGATCACGGCCGACAGCGTCACGCTGGGCGATGGCGTGGCGTTCAGGCTGGGCGGCATTTCCAGCGCGGGCCAGCTCGACAAGGTGCTGATCGATACCCGCTCGGGCATCGACGGCGATTTCGGCTCGGTGAACGTGGGCGGCTTCATGGGCGCGGTGGATTACCTGAACGTCAACACCCGCAAGTCGGCGGACAACCGGCAGTACCTCGCCACCTACGGCCTGACCTGGACGGCCAACAATAACCTCAGCCACGGCACGTTCACGCTGACCCATTCCACCGACCGCTTCGTGGTGGGCGCGGCGCTGGCCGACCAGGCCGCCAACGCCGCGACGGGCTGGGACGGCCGGACGCTGACCAAGGCCGGCGCGGGCACGCTGGTGCTGAGCGGCAACAACAGCTACACGGGCGGCACGCGGATCGATGGCGGCACGTTGCAGGTGGACCGCGACGCGAACCTGGGCGCGGCCACGGGCGGGCTGACGTTCAACGGCGGCACGCTGGCCACCATAGGGTCCTTCAATACTTCGCGCGCCATCACGCTGGCGCAGGCCGGCCGCGTCGACGTGGCCGCCGGCACGGCGCTGGGCCTGGCTGGCGCCGTCTCGGGCATGGGCGGACTCGTCAAACAGGGCGCCGGCACGCTGGTGCTGAGCGGCAACAATACCTACGGCGGCGGCACGACGATCGATGGCGGTACGCTGCAGATCGGCCGCGATGCAAGCCTGGGCGATGCCATGAGCGGCCTGGCATTCAACGGCGGCGCGCTGGCCACGACAAGCACTTTCGATATCGCGCGTGCCGTGACGCTCGCGCAGTCGGGGCGCTTCGACGTGGCGGCCGCCACCACGCTGAGCTTGAACGGCACGGTGTCGGGCGGGGGCGGTCTCGTCAAGAGCGGCGCCGGCACGATGGTCCTGAATAGCGGCAACCATTACACGGGCGGCACGACGATCGCGGGCGGCACCTTGCGAGTCGGCCGCGATGCGAACCTGGGCGATGCCGCGGGCGGCCTGATGTTCAACGGTGGCTCGCTGGCCACGACGGGTTCTTTCGATACGTCGCGCGCCATCGCGCTGGCGCAATCGGGCCGCATCGACGTGGCAGGCGGCACCGCGCTGGGCCTGACCGGTGTGGTGTCGGGTACCGGTGCGTTCGGGAAGGCCGGGGCCGGCACGCTGGTGCTGAGCGGCAACAATACCTACGGCGGCGGCACGCGGATCGATGGCGGCACGCTGCAGGTCGGGCGCGACGCGAATCTGGGCGGTGCGACGGGCGCGCTGGTGTTCGGCGGCGGCTCGTTCGCCACGACGGACTCCTTCAACACGTCGCGCACCATTACGCTGGCGCAGGCCGGCCGCGTCGACGTGGCCGCCGGCACGACCCTGGGGCTGGCCGGCGGGGTATCGGGCAGCGGCGACCTCATCAAGGCAGGCGCGGGCACGCTGCGCTTGAGCAACGCGGGCAACGCCTATGGCAATACCTGGGTCCAGTCGGGCACGCTGATCGCCAATGCCGGTTCCCTCTCTGGCAACGTCAACAACAGCGGCACGCTGGTGTTCGAGCAGGCAGTGGACGGAATTTTCGGCGGCCGCTTCTCCGGCGGCGGCGCGCTGTTGAAGACCGGCGCGGGCACGCTGGACCTGACCGGCAATCACATCGCCTACACGGGAAAGACCACGGTATCGGGCGGCAAGCTGGCGGTGCTGGGTGCGCTGGGCGGCTCGGCTGAAGTAGCCGGAGGCGCATTGCAGTTCGGCAATGGCGTGGCGGGTGCGGCCAGCAGCCTGGCCGGTAATCTGAGCGTGGCCGGCGGCGGCACGTTGTCGGTGCAAGGCCCCGCGACCCTGGCGGTGGCGGGCGATATCGGCATGGCCGATCACGCGGTGCTGGACATCGCGGCGGGCGCGGGAGGGCCGTCGATCACGGCCGATAGCGTCACGCTGGGCGACGGCGTGGCGTTCAGGCTGGGCGGCATCTCCAGCGCGGGCCAGCTCGACAAGGTGCTGATCGATACCCGCTCGGGCATCGGCGGCGATTTCGGCTCGGTGAACGTGGGCGGCTTCACGGGCGCGGTGGATTACCTGAACGTCAACACCCGCAAGTCGGCGGACAACCGGCAGTACCTCGCCACCTACGGCCTGACCTGGACGGCCAACAATAACCTCAGCCACGGCACCTTCACGCTGACCCATTCCACCGACCGCTTCGTGGTGGGCGCGGCGCTGGCCGACCAGGCCGCCAACGCCGCGACGGGCTGGGACGGCCGGACGCTGACCAAGGCCGGCGCGGGCACGCTGGTGCTGAGCGGCAACAACAGCTACACGGGCGGCACGCGGATCGATGGCGGCACG
>NZ_UFQB01000027.1 GCF_900496965.1 Achromobacter agilis | reverse complement strand
ACTCTCCCGGGCACCTAACCCGGAAAAGTGTCACCCATGTCCTCGTACACCTGTTACCCATGTCCCCGGTCCATACACTGCGCCGCCTTGGGGCGGCCCGGCGGCGGCGCGGGCCTTCTTGCGGAGATCGCCACGCTGCGCATACTTCGTATGCTTGCTGCCCGCCCGAGGGGGCTGCGCCGCCTTGGGGCGGCCCGGCGGCGGCGCGGGCCTTCTTGCGGAGATCGCCACGCTGCGCATACTTCCATACTTCGTATGCTTGCTGCTCCCCAAGGGGCTGCGCCGCCTTGGGGCGGCCCGGCGGCGGCGCGGCCCGGCGGCAGCGCCTGCGGTAGACTTGCGTCACAACGCAATAGCAAATTGCCGCCTCCGGCGCGCAACCCCAGGAGTCCCCCGATGTCATTGGAAAAGCACTACACCGCCATTCTCGAACAATTGGGGGAGGATCCATCCCGCGAAGGCCTGGCCGACACGCCCGCCCGCGCGGCCAAAGCCATGCGGCACCTGTGCCGCGGCTACGCGCAAAATCTCGAAGAAATCGTCAACGGCGCGCTCTTCACCTCGGACACGCGCGAGATCGTGCTGGTCAAGAACATCGAGCTCTACTCGCTGTGCGAGCACCACATGTTGCCCTTCATCGGCAAGGCGCACGTGGCCTACCTGCCCAACGGCAAGGTCCTGGGCCTGTCCAAAGTGGCCCGCATCGTCGAAATGTATGCGCGCCGCCTGCAGATCCAGGAAAACCTCAGCCGCCAGGTGGCCGAGGCGGTCCAGTCGGTCACCGGCGCCGCGGGCGTGGCCGTCGTCATCGAAGCCCAGCACATGTGCATGATGATGCGCGGCGTCGAAAAGCAGAATTCGTCCATGGTCACCTCGGTCATGCTGGGCGAATTCCACGACAACCCCTCGACTCGGTCCGAATTTTTAAGCCTCATCCGCTAGCACGATCCTCATCCCCCTTTTGGCGCATAAGCAGGCCCGCCCGGCACAACCGGCGGGCCTGTTTCCTTGCTGCAAAGCTCGTCCAAGACAGGCCCCCTCATGGCACCAAACAAGCGCAGCACCGAAGACTAAAACGACACTCTCCACAAAAATAGCCGGCCGGCCACCGGGCCGTCCCAAGGCGGGCCAGTGTACGGACCGGGGACATAGGTAACAGGAGTACGGGGACATGGGTAACAGGTTGATCCGCTTACTTCATGGCTTTCAGATCCACTTGTCCTAGGCAGCGCAGCCCCTCATGGCACCAAACAACCGCAGCACCAGAGGCTAAAACGACGACCTCGGCAAAAATAGCCGGCCCGCCGCCGGGCCGCCCCAAGGCGGGCCAGCCCCCTCGGGGGGCAGCTAGCCCGCAAAGCGGGCGCGGCGTGGGGGCCCACACTTGGCTCCTACTGATCCGGGCATCTGGACCTAGCGTTCTCGTCTCATCCGGGCAAACTGACTATCAGCATGCCGGTCGCGCCGGAGCGCGGCCGTTCCTTCCCGGAGATCACCATGAACGCGATATACCGCCTCATCCGCCGCTGCACCCTGGCCGGCCTGGCCGCCGCGCTGCTGGCCGCTCCCGCGTACGCCCAGACCAAGCTCGTAGTCGGCTACCAGCTCATCGTCGGCCCGTTCCTGTCCGCGATCGCGGACGGCAGTTTCGATGCCGCGCTCAAGGAAGCCGGCTACAAGGTGGACTGGCGCCAGTTCACTTCCGGCGGCGATATTTCCACCGCCCTGGCCTCGGGCAACGTGCCGGTCGGCGTGCTGGGCTCGACCGGCATCACGGCCGCGGCCACGCGCGGCGTGGACATGGAGCTTTTCTGGATCCTCGACAACATCGGCAAGTCCGAAGCCCTGGTGGCGCGCAACGGTTCCGGCATCAACGGCACGGCCGACCTGAAGGGCAAGCGCGTCGCCACCCCCTTTGTGTCCACCTCCCACTTCCACTTGCTGGTGGGGCTGGAGCAGGTTTGGAAAATCAACCCGCGCGACGTCCGCATCCTGAACATGCAGCCGCCCCAGATCGTCGCCGCCTGGCAGCGCGGAGACATCGACGCCGCCTACGTCTGGCCACCCGCCCTGACCGAAATCGCCAAGACCGGCAAGATCATCGCCGACTCCGAGCAAATCGGCGCGGCCAGCGTGCCCACCTTCGACGGCATCGTGGTCGACCGCGCCTGGGCCGCCAAGAATCCCAAGTTCATGGCCGCGTTCACCGGCGTGCTGGCCAAGTCCTACGCCGACTACCGCGCCAACGGCGCCAAGTGGTCGGTGGACTCCCCGCAGGTCAAGGGCATGGTCAAGCTGATCGGCGGCAAGCCCGAAGACATGGTCGAGGCGCTGAAGCTGCTGGTCTACCCCACCGTGCAGGAACAGGCCTCCAACGAGTGGCTGGGCGGCGGCAAGGAATCGGGCGCCGCGCGCGCCTTCGCGGCCAGCGCCAACTTCCTCAAGAACCAGAAGCAGATCGACCGCGCCTTGGGCGACTACAGCCCCCACGTCACGGACAAGTACGCCAAGGCGGCGGCAAAGTAAGCGGCGCGCGAGGCTGGCGGGCTTCCCGCGCCGCCAGCCTCGCGCCACGGCGGCGCCCGCGGGCGCCGCCCCAATCCAGGGGATCCGGCA
The DNA here is from genome assembly GCF_900496965.1 of Achromobacter agilis. GTDB lineage: Bacteria > Pseudomonadota > Gammaproteobacteria > Burkholderiales > Burkholderiaceae_B > Achromobacter > Achromobacter agilis. The sequence goes on along the minus strand of NZ_UFQB01000027.1, from coordinate 87,613 downwards.
TGACCACGCAGCAATCCGCATCCGCCGCGCAGCGCCTGTGCGCGGAGAAAGTCAGCGTCACCTATCCCGGCCTGCACGACAGCGGCCCGGTGATCGCCTTGCAGAACGTAAACCTGACCATCCAGCCGGGCGAATTTGTCGTCGCGCTGGGCGCCTCCGGCTGCGGCAAGACCACCCTGCTCAGCCTGCTGGCCGGGTTCCTGTCGCCGACCGAAGGCGAGATCACCCTGGGCGGCAAGCCCATCGTGGGCCCGGGCGCCGACCGCGGCGTGGTATTCCAGAAGCATGCCCTGCTGCCCTGGCTGAATGTGCTGGAAAACACGGAGTTCGGCCTGATGCTGCAAGGCGTGGACAAGGAAACCCGCCGCGCCCGCGCCCGCCGCAACCTGGAGCTGGTGGGCCTGCAGGACTTCCACCGCCACATGATCTACCAGCTGTCCGGCGGCATGCAGCAGCGCGTGGGCATCGCGCGCGCGCTGACCTGCGACCCCGCCATGCTGCTGATGGACGAGCCCATGGCGGCGCTCGACGCGCTCACCCGCGAAACCATCCAGGAACTGCTGCTGGACATCTGGCGGCAGACCAACAAGATGTTCTTCTTCATCACGCACAGCGTGGAAGAGGCGCTGTTCCTGGGATCGCGCCTGATTGTCATGTCGCCCCGCCCGGGCCGCATCACACACACCTTCACGCCCGATTTCAACCGGCGTTACCTGGAGACCCGAGATGGCCGCAGCATCAAATCCAGTCCCGACTTCATCGACATGCGGGAACAAGTCCTCGGCATCATCTATGGCGACGAGCGCGCCTCCGCCTCTCCCCAAGGCGTCCATGTCTAAGAGCCGCTCCGGGCACAAGCCCGCTACGCCAGGCATGGTGTACGGTGCGCCGGGCGCGGGCTACAGCGGGCACATCAGCCTGATCACCAGCCTGGCGCTGATCGCGCTGTGGTTCCTGGTCACCGGCGCCGGTTGGGTGCGGCCGCTGTTCCTGCCCTCGCCATTGGCCGTCTACGACAAGTTCGTCTTCGCCATGACAGAGGGCGTGGCCAATTCCACCCTGACCGAACACGCGATGGCCAGCTTGTCGCGGGTCTTCGGCGCCTTTTTCCTGGCCTGCCTGACCGCCATACCCGTCGGCATCCTGATGGGCGTGAACCGCTATGCGCGGGGCATCTTCGACCCGCCCATCGAGTTCTACCGCCCGCTGCCGCCACTGGCCTACCTGCCGCTCATCATCATCTGGTTCGGCATCGGCGAGTTTCCCAAGATCCTCCTGATCTACTTGGCGATCTTCGCCCCCATGGCGATCGCCGCGCGCGCCGGCGTGCGCTCGGTCTCCATCGAGCAGATCCATGCGGCCTACGCCATGGGCGGCTCGCGCGTGCAGATCGTCTGGCACGTCATCCTGAAGGCCGCCATGCCGGAAATCTTCACCGGCATGCGCATCGGCATCGGGGTGGGCTGGACCACGCTGGTCGCGGCGGAAATGGTGGCCGCCGACCGAGGCCTGGGCTTTATGGTGCTCAACGCCGCCCAGTTCCTGGCCAGCGACACGGTCATCATGGGCATCATCGTGATCGGCGTGTTTGCCTTCGCCTTCGACCTGCTGGTGCGCCACCTGGAAAAGTTCGTGATTCCCTGGAAGGGACGGGTCTGATGGCGAGCAGGGCAATCCCTCATTCCTTCCCCCATCCGGCTCCTCTATTCTGAGTAATGGTCCCCACGGCCAAGGCGGCGCGCTACGCGTCGCCTTGGCCTACGCGGCCTTCACAAGGGGGAGTCTTCATGTCCAGCCAGGCCTCGATGCTCAAGCCTGTGTTGTGGGAACGCCTGTTCGAACGGGAAAGCGCGCCCAACCTCAGCCTGCAGGGATGCGTGCGGCAGATGCTGGTGTCCGCCATCCTGAGCGGCCACCTGCCGCCCGGCACGCCGGTGCCGTCCAGCCGGCACCTCGCCGACCAACTGCGCATCGCGCGCAACACGGTCGTCTTCGCGTACCAGCAACTGGTCAGCGAAGGCTACCTGGTGTCGCGCGAGCGCAGCGGCCACTTCGTCAGCGATACGGTCATGCAGGGGCATTCCGCCCCGGCCGCCGACGCCGCCGTCCAGCCGGCCGGCGATAGCGCGCCCGCGGTGCGCTGGGACGAACGGCTGCGCTTCCGGCCATCCCGGCAGCGCAACATCACCAAGCCGCGCGACTGGCAGAAGCAGCCCTACCCCTTTGTCTACGCGCAGTTCGACCAGGACCTATTCCCCACCGCGGAATGGCGTGAATGCTGCATCAAGGCGCTGTCGGTCCTGGACATCCGCAGCTGGGCGCCCGACCTCATCACCCACGACGATCCGGCGCTGATCGAGCAGATCCGCACGCAGGTCCTGCCGCGCCGCGGAGTGTGGGCGGACGCCGAGGAAATCGTCATCACGGTGGGCGCGCAGCATGCGCTCTATCTGCTCGCCGACCTGCTGGTCAACGACGACACGGTGGTCGGCATGGAAGACCCCGGCTACCCCGACGCCCGCAACATCTTCGCCAGCCACACGCGCAACCTGCTGCCCATGCCGGTGGACGAACAGGGCCTCTGCACCGGCACGCACCTGCTGGGCTGCGATTATCTCTTCGTCACCCCCGGCCACCAGTGCCCTACGACGGTCACGCTCTCGATGGAACGGCGCCAAAGCCTGCTGGCGCTGGCGCGCCAGGCCGACAGCATGATCATCGAGGATGACTTCGAAAGCGAAAGCCGCTGGGGCGAAGGCGCCATCCCCGCGCTCAAGAGCCTGGACCGCGACGGCCGCGTCATCTACGTCGGCAGCCTGGCCAAGTCCTTCGCGCCCGGCCTGCGCATCGGTTACATCGTGGCCCCGCGCGAACTGACCAGCGAACTGCGCGCGCTGCGCCGGCTCATGCTGCGCCACCCGTCGGCCTACATCCAGCGCGCGTTTTCGCTTTTCATTTCGCTGGGCCACCACCACGCCTTGCTGCGCCGGCAATCCCAGGCCTACCAGAAGCGCGGCAACGAACTGTCGCGCGCGCTGGCGCAGCATCTGCCCGACTTCAAGGCGATCCCCATCACGGGGTCGTCTTCATGCTGGCTGCAGGGCCCGCCCTGGCTCGATGCCGTCGAGCTGTCCGAGGCGGCCCTGGCCGAGGGCGTGGTCGTGGAACCGGGCGACGTCTTCTTCATGAACGGCGCCGACGCGCCCCGCAACTTCCTGCGCGTGGGCTTCACGTCGATCCGCCCCGAACATATCGAGCCGGGCATCGTCAGGCTGGCCAATGTCGTCGGCCGCTACCGCGCCCGCGCCGATGGCAGGCCCGCCACGGAGGGCCCGGACATCAACGCCCTAGAGCAGTTCGTCTCGTAGGTAGTACCAGCGGTACAGCAGGCCCTGGCCCAGCCTGCGGAACGGGGCGAACGGGTGCCCGGGCAGAGGGGAATCGTAGATGGGAAGGTTCCAGGCCACGCCGTCCTTGCCCATCATCCGCTGCGCCAGCCGCCGACCGGCGTGGGCCGAGAACGCCACGCCATTGCCGCCATAGCCGAACGCGTAATACACGGGCTGCGCCGGATCGGGCTGCGTCACGCGCGGCATCATGTCGTGGCTGACGTCCACCCAGCCCCACCAGGAATACGCCACCTCCACCCCTTTCAGCGCGGGGAACTTGCGCGCCAGCCCGTCGCGCAGCAGGGCCAGGTGGCGGGGATGCTCCGCGTCGGCCCCGCGCAGCGCGCTGCGGCTGCCGATCTGCATGCGCCCGTCCGGCAGCAGCCGGTAATAGAAACGCAGGGTCCGCGTATCGGTAATGAAGACCGTGCTCTTCAAACCGGCCGCCTCGCGCTCCTCGGGCGATAGCACGCGCGTCACCAGCGAATTCGACAGCACCGGCATGATCCGGCTGTCCAGCAGGCGGTTGACACCCTGCGCGGTATAGCCGCCGGTCGCGAATGCGACGCGGCGCGCGCGCACCACGCCTCCCGGCGTTTCGAGCCGCACCCTGCCGTTCTCGGCGCGCCAGCCCACCACGGGACTGCCCGGATGGACCCGCACGCCCAGCGCCCGCGCCTGCCTCAGGTAGCCGTAGGCGAGCTTCAGCGGATGCACGCCCACGCCTTCGGCTTCATGCATTGCGCCCACCGCCTCGCGGTCGTTCACATAGCGCTCGCGCAATTCCTCCTTGCTGAGCATTTTCGTGTCGTAGCCGAAGATCTCGCGCATCACGCGCGCCTCGTTCTCCAGGAACGCCATCTTCTTCTGGCGATGCGCCGTATACAGGTGCCCGCCCGGCTGCGCGTCGCAGTCCACCTGCGCGACCAGGCTTTTCCAGTACTCGAAACCTTCGCGGATCTCCGCGTCCAGGCGCTTGGCCGTGTCCAGGCCCCAGCGTTCGATCCATTGCGAACGGTACAGGCGCCCCGAAGCGTTCTGCCCCTGCCCGCCGTTGCGGCTGGTGCAGCCCCAGACCACGCGATTGGCCTCCAGCACCACCGCCTTCACGCCGAAGTCCCGCGCCAGGGTCAGGGCGGCGGACAGCCCGGTGAAGCCGGAGCCGACGATCACGACGTCGGCGTCGAAATCGCCGTCGACGGGGCCGTCGTCCTCAGGCGGGGCGCCCGCGGTCGCGACCCAGTACGTGGGCGCGTAGTCCTGCCCTCGGCCGGGCGGCGACACCAGTGGATCGTAGGCCGGGTTGTATGCGCTGATTGCCGCCCCGCCCGCGTGGGCCGGGCCTTCAGGTTGGAAGGACATTTGGGTATCCATGCTGCGGTTCCGGTTGCTGAGTGCGTAGCGGGCGTCAGGATCGCGCCGGCAAGGCCGGCCGCTGTTTGCGGAATGCGTTCTTCACGCGGATCTTGCCGTCGTGGAACGTGAAGACATCCACCATGTCCGCCTCGACCCTGGAACCGTCCGCCGCGGTGCCGGTGAACGTGGACTCCGACACGCCCCGGTCTCCGGCAACCCAGTGCTTTCCGTTGCGCCACTGCGCGTCGGGAAAGGAAGCCCAGGCCGCGGCAAACGCCGCGCGCACCGCGTCGCGCCCGGTGTGCCGCGTGCCCCATTGCTCGGGCCCGCCCACGGTTTCGAATACGCAGTCGTCGCTCATGAAGGACATCAGGGCATCGATGTCGTGGCGGTTCCAGGCCGCCGCGAATTCGGCCAACGTGTCCGCGGTGACGGTCTTGTGCATTGCCTACCTCCGGTAGAAGCCTGCGCGAAATGCGCCAGCGTTCAGGGTCCAAGGTAAGTGAGCCGCCGGGGGGGGTCTAGAACCAGAAACGGGAAATCGCTTGCACCAGAACGCGCATTCGATGCGCGCGGCGCCGCTACGCCTCGGCGGGCGCGAGCCATGCCGCCACCGCGCCCGGATCGACTTCGCCGCGCAGGCCGATCAGCACCAGCGCGGGCTCGTCCAGGCCGACAGGCGGCCTGGCCCGCGTGTCATAGCGCACCCGGCGCCCGGCCAGTTGCACCAGCACGAGACCGTGCCGGTCCGTGCGCACCCAGCCCTTCGCGCGCAGCAGTTGCCGCGGCATCTGCCTGAGCCGCTCGGCCAGCCTGTCGGCGTCGAGCAGATCCGGCGCCCGCCACAGCCAGCTCTCGAACGGATGGTCCGGTTCCTGGGCGTGGTGCGCGGGATGGCTGCAATCCGCCGCATGGCAATCGTGATGCGCAGGATGCCCGGCGGCGGTTTCCCCCATCAGGTAACGCAGGTCCACGCGCCCTTCGCTCGCCTCGATCAGCGGCGCGCCTTCGGTCACGCCATGGAGCCAGGCGCGCAGCGCCGCGCGTTCCTCGCCCGGAACCAGATCGGTCTTGTTCAGCACCAGCAGATCGGCCGCCCGGAACTGGCGCGCTAGCGTATCGGCCAGCAGCGGATCCGCCGCCACGGCACGCACGTTCGCGGCGTCGGCCACGACCACCACGCCCTCCAGCTGGAGCAGCGGATCGGACATGCCGACCTGGGCGATGCGGCCCGGATCCGAAACGCCGCTGGCCTCGATCACGATCCATTCGGGCAACGGGTCCAGCGCCAGCACGCGCGCCAGCGCATCGTCCAGCCCGCCCGCCATCGAACAGCAGACACAGCCGTTGGCCAGCCGGATCACCTCGTCCGCGCGATCCGCGATCAGCCCCGCGTCGATGTCGACCGGGCCGAAGTCATTCACCAGCACCGCCGCGCGGCGGCAGCTCGTGGCCAGCACGTGATTGAGGAGCGTCGTCTTGCCGGCGCCCAGGAAGCCTCCCACCACCGTCAGCGCGATGCGCGCCGGCGCCCCGCCTTGCGGCGTCATGTCAGCCCTCCCGCAACGCCAGCGGCCTGCCGCCGATCACCGTGCCCGCCACCGGAACGTCTTTCAGTTTGTCGGCCGGCACGGTCAGCGGATCGTCCTCCAGCACGCAGAAGTCCGCGTGCTTGCCGACTTCGATCGAGCCCACCATGTGGTCCAGATGCAGCGTATAGGCCGCGCCCAGCGTTACCGCATGCAGCGCGGCGTCCACGCCGATCCGCTCGGACTCTCCCAGCACTCTGCCGGACGAGGTTTGCCGGTTCACCGCGCACCACGCGGTGAACAGCGGGCCCAGAGGCGTGATCGGCGCATCCGAGTGGATCGAGAACGGCACGCCGGCGCGCGCGGCCGTGGCGCAGGCGTCCATCCGGTTGGCCCGGTCCGGCCCCATGGTCAGCGCATGGTGCGCGTCGCCCCAGTAGAAGATGTGGTTGGCGAAAAGATTGGCGCACATGCCCAGGCTGGCCATGCGCCGGAACTGCGCCGCGTCGGCCATCTGGCAATGCTGCAGCGTGTGGCGGTGATCGCGCCGCGGACTACGGCGCAAGGCCCGGTCCACCGCCTCGATCGCCAGCTGCGTGGCCTCGTCACCGTTGGTGTGGATGTGCATCTGCACCCCCGCGTCGTGGTAGGCCTGCACCAGCGTATCCAGTTCGGCCGGCGCGATGACCCAGATGCCATTGGGCGCGCCGTTGTAATAGCCCGGCCAGCGCACCCTGGCCGTAAAGCCCTGGATCGATCCGTCCACCACCAGCTTGACCATGCCGAAATGCAGTTTGCCGTGGTTCAGCCGCCGGGCCTCCTCCAGTTTCGCCAGGCAGCGCGCCGGATCGCCGGCATACGTCAAGGCCGAGGCGGCCGGCACGATGCGCACGGGATAATCGGGTTCGGCGGTGACGCGGGCCAGCGTTGCCAGCCCCTCGTCGCCAAGTTCGTTGACCAGGTCCGTGGCAGTGGTAACCCCGGCCCATTGCGCGACCTTCCCGAACATGCGCAGGCCGTCTTCGGACACGCCCACCGTGCGGAATGGACTGCCGATCAGCCGCATGACCGGGAACATCGCCGCGAACTCGCAGAGCTCGCCGCTGGGCTGCCCGTTCTCCATCCGGGTCACGCCCTCGATGTCCGTGTCGCGGTCGATGCCGGCCTTGGCCAGCATCGGCGTATTGACGTTCATCAGGTGCATGCTGGCGTGCATGACCACGACCGGCCGCCGCGGCGACACCGCGTCCAGGTCCCGGACGTCCATCCTTCGCCCCTCGAAGAAGATCGGGTCGAAGCCCCAGCCGATCAGCGTCGCATCCGGCGCCAAGTCGCGCTCGGCCTCGCTCAACCTCGCGGCGACGGCATCGAGGCGCTTCAAGCCCTCCCAGAGCCGGCCGTCGGGTCCGCGCCGATCGTAGAAGCCGACATACACGAACTTCCACATGCCGCCCTCGGGCAAATGGCAGTGCCCTTCCACCAGGCCCGGCATGAGCACCTTGTCCGCGTAACGGCCGTCGATCTCCGCGGGGCCCCACCCGGCGAGCGATTCCTTGCTGCCCACGCCCAGGATGCGGCCGTCGCGCACGGCGACGTGCGTGGCCCGCGGCTGGGCCGGGTTCATGGTCAGGATACTGCGCGCGGCATAGATGGTCGTGGCGGACTCGGTCATCTGGCTCTCCTCTGGACTTCCTGGGTTCAGCCCCGCAGCGGCGACTCGAGGACGCCGTTGCGGGATTCAACGAAATGGCAGGCCACGCGGTGGCCCGGGGCGACTTCCCGCAGCGCCGGCTCGCTCGTTGCGCACAGCGGCTGCGCGGCCGGACAGCGCCCCGCGAAGCGGCAGCCGGGCGGCGGGTCCACCGGGCTGGGCGGATCCCCCGCCAGCCGCACCCGCCGCGCGGCGAGCTCGCGCCCGCCCTTGACCGTCGGCACCGCCGACATCAGGGCCACGCTATAGGGATGCAGTGGACGCGAGAAGAATGCTTGCCGCGAGGTCTGCTCGATGATCTTGCCCAGGTACATGACGGCGATGTCGTCGCAGATGTGCTCGACCACCGCCATGTCGTGGGAAATGAAAAGGAAGGACTGCCCCTGCTCGCGCTGGATCCGCCGCAGCAGGTTCAGGATCTGCGCCCGGATCGCGATGTCCAGCGCGGAGACCGGCTCGTCGCACACGATCAGATCGGGCGCGCTGGCCAGCGCGCGCGCCACGTTCAGGCGCTGCCGCTGCCCGCCCGAGAACTGGTGCGGAAACAGCTGGCGCTGCTCCGGGCGCAATCCGACCAGCTCGAACATCCGGGCCACGCGCGCTTCGCGGCCGCCGGGCGGGTCGATGCCCATCAGGTCCAGCGGCGAACGCACGATGTCACCCGCCCGCTGGCGCGGATTGAGCGACGAATACGGATCCTGGAACACGAGCTGCAGGCGCCGCCGCATGCGGCGCAGGTCGGCGCCGCGCAAGGCGGTCAGGTCGGTGCCGTCGAAATGGATGGAGCCCGAGGTCGGGTCGGCCAGGCGCAGCACCGAAAGCGCCGTCGTGGTCTTGCCCGATCCGGACTCGCCCACGATCGCCAGGGTGCGTCCGCGCGCCAGTTCGAAAGACACGCCGTCCACGGCCTTGACGACTATCGGCTTGCCATCGCGGCCGCGGCCGCCGATAGGGAAATGCACGGCAAGATCCCGCACCGACAGTAAGGCGGGGGCATTCGGCTGTGTCATGGCTTGGCCTCCGGATACAGCCAGCAGGCCACTTCCTGCGTGCCGCCGACGCGCGTCAGCGGCGGAAAGGTGTCCCGGCAGCGGGGCATCGCCTGGCCGCAGCGTTCCAGGAACGGACAGCCCGAGCCGCGCTCCCACACCGACGGCACCACGCCGGGAATCTCCGGCAGGTCCGGACGGATGTCGGTGGGTTCGCGGTCCAGTTCGGGCAGGCAGGCGATCAGCCCGCGGGTATAGGGGTGGCTCGGATGCGCCAGGATCTCGCGGACGCCGCCCTGCTCCACCACCCGCCCGCCATACATCACCACGACGCGGTCGGCCATCTCGGACACCGCGCCCATGTCGTGCGTAATCAGCAGCACGGCGGTGCCGCGCCGCGCCTGCTGCTCGCGCAGCAGATCGAAAATCTGCGCCTGCACCGTCACGTCCAGCGCGGTGGTCGGCTCGTCGGCGATCAGGACATCCGGGTCGCAGGCCAGCGCGATGGCGATCATCACCCGCTGCCGCATGCCGCCGGACATCTGGTGCGGATAGTCGTCCACGCGCCGCTCCGGCAAGGGAATTCCGACCGACTTCAGCATGTCGATGGCGCGTGCGCGCGCCTGAGCCTTGCCCATGCCCTGGTGCAGCCGCAGCGGTTCCGCGATCTGGTCGCCCACCGTGTACACCGGGTTCAGCGCGGTCATGGGCTCCTGGAAGATCATGGAAATCTTGTTGCCCCGCACCTGCCGCATCGCCTCTTCGTCATGGTCGGCCAAGTTGTCGCCGCGCAGGCGCACGCTGCCGGCGCCGATGTGGCCCAGCGGCGGAATCAGGCGCATGATGGCCAGCGCCGTCATGCTCTTGCCGCAACCGGACTCGCCCACCAGACAGAGCGTCTCGCCCGGGCGCAGGTCGAAGCTCACCGCGCTCAGCACCTCGGCCACGCGCCCGCGCACGCGGAATTCCAGGCTCAGACGGTCCACTTCGAGGACGGGAACGTGGTCCATGGCGTTCATGAGCGCCCCCGCGAGTTGGGATTGAGCGCGTCGTTCAGGCCGTCGCCGATCAGGCTGACCGCCAGCACCGTCACGAAAATGGCTGCCCCCGGCAAGGTAACGGCCCACCAGGCCGTCAGGATGTAGGGCCGGTTGCTGCCGATCATGAGCCCCCAGCTCATGATGTTCGGATCGCCCAGCCCCAGGAACGACAGGCCGGCCTCGAACAGGATCGCCATGCCGATGGCCAGCGTGGCCGACACGATCAGCGGCGCCAGCGCATTGGGCAGGATCACCCGCCAGATGATGCGCGCATCCCCCGCGCCGATCACCCGTTCCGCCAGCACGTACTCGCGCCGTTTCAGCCGTAGGAATTCGCCGCGCGCCAGCCGCGCCGTTCCGGTCCAGCTGACCACGCCGATCGCAACCGCGATGGTCGCAAGCGAAGGAGAGAACAGCGTCACCAGCACCATGGCGAACAACAACGTAGGCAACACCTGGAAAAACTCGGTGATGCGCATCAGCGTTTCGTCGACCCATCCCCCGTAGTAGCCCGCCAGCGCCCCGACCGTCAGGCCGATGGCCATGGACAGCACGGCGGCCACCACGCCGACCAGCAAAGTGGCCCGGCCGCCATAGACCATGCCGGTCAGCACGTCGCGCCCCAGGTAGTCCGTGCCCAATAGCGCGTCCTCCCCCGGCGGGCTCATCGGCGCGCCGGCGATCTCGAACGGATCCGCATTCATCAGCATGGGCCCGAAAATCGTCACCGCCAGGATGGCCGCCAGCAGCAACACGCCGGCCACCGCGGAGGGATTGCGCACGAACACCCGCAGGGCCTCGTAGGATTGCCGCGCCAGCGGCCGGGCCGCCGCGCCTGTCGGGGCGGCAATGGGAACGGCGGAAGGAACTTGGCTCATGTCGTCTTGATCCTGGGATCGATCAGGCGGTAGGCCAGATCGGTGAGCTGGTTCATCACCACCACGAGCAGCGATGCGAACAGCAGAATCCCCAGCAGCGTGGGGTAGTCGCGCCTGAGCACGGAGTCGAATGCCAGGCGTCCCAGCCCGGGCCAGTTGAAAACCGTTTCGACCAGGATGGCGCCCGCCAGCACATTGCCGAACTGCAGGCCCAGCATGGTCACCACCGGCAGCACGCCGTTGCGCAGCGCGTGCTTGTACAGGACCGAACGCTCCGGCAGGCCCTTGGCACGGGCGGTGCGGATGTAATCGGCGGACAGGGCCTCCATGACGCTGGCGCGCGCCAGCCGGCTGTACTGCGCCAGGTACACGAAGGCCAGCGTGAAGGCCGGCAGGACCAGGTGGTGCAGCACGTCCAGCACCCCTGCCCACCCGTCTTCCGGGCCGCCGGCCGAACGCATGTCGGAGACCGGAAAAATCGGCAGCACCGAGGCGAACAGCAGGATCAGGATGATGCCGGTCCAGAACACCGGCGCCGAATAGCCCACGACGGACAGCAGCGTGATGCCCTGCGACAGCGGCCCGTTGGGCCTGCGCGCGGCCAGCGTGCCCAGCAGCGTGCCCACCAGGAACGCGCCCAGCACCGAGGTCACCACCAGCAGCAGCGTGGCCGGCACGCGCTCCCAGATCAGCTGGGCCACCGATACGTTGAAAAAGTAGGAATAGCCCAGGTCGCCGCGCAGCACCTGTGACAGGTACAAGCCCAGTTGCACCAGGAAGGGCTTGTCCAGCCCGTACTGCGTGCGCAGCTGTGCGCGCAGCTCTTCGCTAATGCCGCCCATCGACCCGGCGATCGTCTCGACCGGATCCCCCGGCGAGATGTGGATCAGCAGGAAATTCAGCGTCACCACGGCCAGCAGCAGCACCAGCGCATAGGCCAGGCGGCGCAAGAGATAGCGCGTCATGGCGGCCTCCTTACTGCAGGTACGTATCGTCCATCGGCGACATGACGCCCCAGATCCCCTCGGGCAAGGCGTGCACCTTCTTGGACGTCAAGGTGTGGTACGGGATCACGGTCAGGAAATCGATGGGCAGGTCTTCGGTGACGATGCGCTGGAATTCGCCATACAGCGCGCGACGCTTGTCCAGATCGGTCTCCGTGCCCGCCTGCTCGAGCAGGGTATCGACCTTGGGATTGGAGTAGGACTGCGTGTTGGTCCAGATGATGTCGCGGATGTTGCTGGACAGATAGGTGCGGTGCACGCCGATCACGGGATCGCCCCAGTTGAAGACGATGTCGGTGGTCATGTCGAAATCGTGGCTGGCGATGCGCTTGGCCCAGGTCGGGAAGTCCGGCGACGCGCGCACCTGCACGGCAATGCCGACCTTCTTCAGCTGGCTGCGCAGATACTCGGCCACGTTCTTACCCTGCACGTCGGAACCTGGCATGTAGTCCACGGTAAGCGACAGGCGCTCACCCTTGCCGTCCTTCTTGAAGCCCGCTTCTTCCAGCAGCTGCTCGGACTTCTTCAGGTCCAGCGGGTATTTCTTGACGTCCTGGCTGGCGAACGGGCTCGTGCCGATGATCGGGCCGTTCGCGGGCGACGCGAAGCCCGCGTTCAGCGCCTTGGTGATGAAGCCCTTGTCGATCGCGTACGCGATGGCCTGGCGCACCCGCACGTCGTTCAGCGGCTTGCGGGCCGTGTTGAAGGCCAGCCAGCTCAGCGCCCCGATGCCTTCGTAGCCCTTGCTGGTCATGGCGATGGCCGGATTATCCTTGGCGCGCCGCAGGATGGTCGGTTCGGTCATGAACGGCAGGGCCGCGATGTCGCCGCGTTCCAGCCCGATCAGCAGGTTGGTGGCGTCCGGATTGATCTTCACGACGATCCGGTCCAGGTAGGGTTTTCCAGGCAGGAAGAACTTGTCGAACCGCTCCAGCACGATCTCCTGGCCCGGCTTGAATTCCTTGAACACGAACGGGCCGGAACCGACCACGTTGGCCGAGTTGCGCGGATGCGTTTTCAGGTCCTGGCCGTCGTCGTAGATGTGCTTGGGCAGCACGGGCATCAAGGCCGGCGACAGCGCCAGCAGAATGGCCGGATGCGGCTTGCTCATGCGCAGCACCGCCGTATAGGGATCCGGCGTGTCGACGGCCTCCACGGGCGCGAACATGGTCTGGAACGGATGGTTCTTCTTGACGGCCATGACCGAGAACGCCACGTCCGCCGAGGTAACCGGCTTGCCATCGTGGAATAGCGCGTCCTTGCGCAGGCGCAGCGTCAGCGACTTGCCGTCCGGCGCGAGCTCCCAGGATTGCGCCAGATAGGGCTGCGGTTTCCAGTCGGCGTCGTAGCGCAGCGGGCTGGCGAACAGCTGCGCGCTGGGCAGCGCGGTCGCGGTGCCCGACTGGACCGCGCCGTTCAGGTGCCGCGGCACCTGCGTCGAACCGATAACCAGCGTGCCGCCCCGCTTGGGAGCGTCCGCCGCCATGGAGGCGCCCGTCATGGCCAACGCGGCCAACATCGTCGTCAAGTATTTTCTTGCGCTGCGCATGTTCAACCCCTTAGTGTTCTGTCTCACGGGCCATTCAATGGATGGTCTTGGAGGTAGCGTAGCCAGCCTGCGGGCTCGGGCTTAGTACCAAACCGCCGGACTTTTTGGAGCCAGGGCCGGCAGCGCGGGCGCGGCGGTCAGCCGGCGAGCGCGCGCGTACAGCGCGGCCACCGCGCAGCTGTTCACGCGGGCCAGCACGGAATCGGAGCGGCTCGTCAGCAGCACCGGCACGCGAGTGCCCAGCACCAGCCCCGCCGTGCCCGCGCCGGCCAGCCACGTCAGCTCCTTGTAGAGCATGTTGCCGGCCTCGATGTCCGGCACGAGCAGGATGTCGGCATCCCCGGCCACGTTCGACACGATGCCCTTCTGGTCCGCCGCCATGCGCGAAATGGCGTTGTCGAACGCCAGCGGGCCGTCGATCTCTCCACCCTGGATCTGATGGCGATCGGCCATCTTCGACAGGGCCGCCGCGTCCAGCGTGGCAGGCATCGACGGATTGACCGATTCGGTGGCGCACAGCACCGCCAGCTTGGGCCGCGCCACGCCCAGCGCGCGCGCCAGGTCGATGGCGTTCTGCGCGATGTCCGCCTTCTCCTGCAAGGTGGGCGCGATATTGACCGCCGCGTCGGTCAGGATGAAGAGCTTGGGATAGGCCGCCACCGCCATCACGAAGGCGTGGCTGATGCGCCTGGCGGTGCGCAGTCCGGCGTCGCGCGCCACCACGGCCGACATGAAGTGGTCGGTGTGCAGGCTTCCCTTCATCAGCATGCGCACGGTGCCGTCGCGCGCCAGCGCGGCAGCCGCGCAGGCCGCCTGCTTTTCGTCGTCCGGCGTATCGACTACCTCCAGCTCGCCCTCGGCCAGGCCCGCCTCCGCCATCAGCGGCCGCAGCCGGCGTGCCGGCCCCACCAGCACCGGTTCGATGTAGCCCGCGTCGCGCGCCTGGACCGCTGCGCCCAGGCTCGTGGGGCACAGGGGATAGGCCACTGCCGTGCGCAGGCGCCCCGCCGACAGCGCAGCGCTGCGCAGCGGCTCGAACAATCGATCGCTTTCCATGTTTCTGTGCTCCTGCCGCGGACGATCCGCAGGGCCAAGCCGGGGAAACCCGGCGCGGACGGCGCCGCGCCGGGTGCGTCGCGATCAGCCCCGGATGGGATCGATCGGCAGCGGCACTTCGCCCGGGCTGAACGGCTGGTTCACGTACGGCTTGTACTTGTCCAGGAAGCGCACGGGCTGCTTCAACGCGTCGCGCCGGAACGGGTCCCCGAGCTCCTGGCTGACCATCATTTCCAGCACGGTGGTCTTGCCTTCGGACTGCGCGCGGCAGGCGGCTTGCAGCGCCGCGCCCACCTGGTCGGCATGCTCCACGCGGATGCCTTCCGCGCCCATGGCCCGCGCCAGCTCGGAGAAGTTCGGGTTCTTCAGGTTGCTGCCGACGAAGCGCCGGCCGTAGAAGTCCACCTGGTTCTTCTTCTCGGCGCCCCATTGGCCGTTGTGGAACACCACCGCCGTCACCGGGATCTGTTCGCGCACGCAGGTCAGCAGCTCCTGGAAGCTCATGCACCAGGCGCCGTCGCCCACGTAGGCCACGGCCGGCCGGTCTGGGCGGCCGAGCTTGGCGCCGATCAGCGCCGGCAAGGCATAGCCGCAGTTGCCGAAGCTCATGGCGGCCAGCATCGAATTCGGCTCGTCGAAGCGCAGGTAGCTGTTGGACACCGAGCAGATGTTGCCGATATCGGTGGAGACCATCACGTGCTTGGGCATGGCGCGTTCAAGTTCGCGCAGCATGCGGCGCGGATGCATGCGGCCGCCGCCCTGCTCGATGATGTCCAGGCTCCAGTCGTCGCGTTCGTGCGACCAGCTGTCGAGCTCGTTTTCCCATTCGGCCTTCTGCGCGGCGATCTGTTCGCCGCGCGCCGCCTTGGTGCGCACGCAGGCCACGTCCCGCCCCTGCAGCCTGGCGGCGAGCGCGGCGGCGGCGGGCTTGGCGTCGCCGCAAATGCCGACCGATATCGGACGCACCAGGCCCAGCATGCGATGGTCCGCATCGACCTGGATGATGCGCGCGCCCTGCGGCCAGTAGTCCAGCCCGTGCTGCGGCAAGGTGCCGAAGGGCCCCAGCCGCGTGCCCAGCGCCAGCACCACGTCGGCCTGCGACAGCAGCTTCATGCCGGCCTTGGCGCCCTGGTAGCCCAACGGACCGCACCACAGCGGATGGCTGGCCGGGAAGGCGTCGTTGTGCAGGTAGCTGGTGACCACCGGCGCGCCCAGCAGTTCGGCCAGCGCCACGCATTCGGCCTGCCCGTCCGAGAACAGGACGCCGCCGCCCGCCACGATCACCGGGAACTTGGCCTGCGCCAGCAGGGCCGCCGCCGCTTCCAGGTCTTCATCCGAGCCGGGGCCGCGGCGGACGCGGCGCGGCTCGGGAATGGCCACGTCGATCTCGCCGTAGAAATAATCCCGCGGAATGTTCAGTTGGGTCGGCCCGCGCTCGGCCAGGGCATTGTCGAACGCCTTGGCGGTGAACTCGGCCATGCGGTCGGAGCGGTTCACGTGCGCCTGGTATTTGGTGATGCGCGAAAAGATCGGCAACTGCTCGGTTTCCTGGAAGCCGCCCAGGCCCATGCCCGAGGTGCCGGTCTCGGGCGTGATCGCCACGACCGGGCTGTGGGCCCAGTAGGCGGCGGCCACGCCGGTCACGAAGTTGGTGATGCCCGGCCCGTTCTGCGCGATGCAGACGCCATGGCGGCCGGTAACGCGCGAATAGCCGTCGGCCATATGCGCGGCGCCCTGCTCGTGCACCGTCGGCACGAAGCGGATGCCCGCCGCGGGGAACAGGTCCAGCGCGTCCATGAAGGCCGAGCCGACGATACCGAATACGTCCTTGACGCCCTGGGCGACCAGCGTTTCGACGAACGCTTCGCTGGGGGTCATGTGTTGCTTGCTGCTCATGGTCTCTCTCCTGGCAGTCCGGCGCATGTCGGATTGCATATTGGCCGGCGTGATCCGATACTGCAGCAGAACGCCCACCGATCCCACCCCATGGCGTTTCATTTTCTGCAAAATCCGTGCGAGGATGGGGATCACGCCGCCGAATCTTCAATTATTGAAAGATGAAAGACGAATCCTCCGCCGCCCTGCGCGCGCTGACCCTGCTGGAACAGGTAGCCCAGGCCGAGCACCCCGTGTCGCTGGCCGCGCTTACCGAGGCCACCGGCCTGCCCAAGCCCTCCGTCCTGCGCATCCTGTCGCGCCTGGTCGACGCCGGCATGCTGCTGCGCGAACCCGCCGGCAAAAGCTACGTCAGCGGCCCCCGGTTGAGCGCGCTGGCCCGCGACACCCTGCTCAATTCGCCGCTGCGCGGCGAACGCCATCGCATCCTGGACAGCCTGGTCGACGAAATCGGCGAAACCTGCAACTGCACCATGCTGGACGGCGACGAAGTCATCTACCTGGACCGCGTCGAGACCGCCTGGCCGCTGCGGGTCAACCTGCAATCCGGCTCGCGCGTTCCCCTGCACTGCTCGGCCAGCGGCAAGCTGTTCCTGGCCCACATGCGCCGGGAAGCGCGCGAACGGCTGCTTTCGGCCGCGCCGCTGCCGCGCTATACGCCCAACACGCTATGCGACGTGGCGGCCCTGGAGCGCGAACTGCGCACCATCAAGAAGGAAGGCGCCAGCTTCGACCGCGAGGAATTCCTGCTCGGCATCGTCTGCATGGCCGTGCCCATCCTGCACGGTTCCCGCGCGATCGCGGCCGTGGCGCTGCACGCGCCGCTGGCCCGGCTTTCCATCGACGGCGCGCGCGCCTGGCTTCCGCGCATGCAGGAGGCCGCCCGCGCACTGGCCGGCACCTACGGCCCGCAGGCCTAGCCTGCGGCGCCAGGCGGTACACTCTCGGACATATCGGACATTTCGTCCCCGCCGGGCCTCCCGCCCGCCGAAAAGCGCCTTTTCCCCCCTATCGTGACCAACAGCCCCTTCACCTCCCTGCCCCTCTTGCCGGCCCTGCTGGACAACCTGCAAAGCCTGGGTTTCGAGCAAATGACGCCCATCCAGGCGCAAAGCCTGCCGCTGATCCTGGACGGCCGCGACCTCATCGCGCAAGCCAAGACCGGCAGCGGCAAGACCGCGGCATTCGGCCTGGGCGTGCTGCAGAAGCTGGACCCCTCCCGCCTGGTGCCGCAGGCACTGGTGCTGTGCCCCACGCGCGAGCTGGCCGACCAGGTCGCCCAGGAACTGCGCCGCCTGGCCCGGCAGATCGCCAACGTCAAGATCCTGACCCTGTGCGGCGGCGCCGCCGCGCGTCCCCAGGCCGAATCGCTGGCCCGCGGCACGCACCTGGTGGTGGGCACGCCCGGCCGCATCCAGGATCACCTGGCGCGCGGCAGCCTGGACCTGTCCAACCTGACCACCCTGGTGCTGGACGAGGCCGACCGGATGGTCGACATGGGCTTCTATGACGATATCGTCGCCATCGCCTCGCATTGCCCGGTCAAGCGCCAGACGCTGCTGTTCTCGGCCACTTATCCCGACAACATCCGCAAGCTGGCCGCGCGTTTCCTGCGCAACCCCGCCGAAGCCAAGGTCGAGGCGCAGCACGATGCCAGCCGCATCGAACAGATCTTCTACGAAATCGACGACCGCGACCGGCTCGACGCCGTGGCCCGCCTGCTGGCGCATTTCCGGCCGGCGTCCACGTTGGCGTTCTGCAATACCAAGGTGCGCAGCCACGACCTGGTCGAACGCCTGCAGGCCGAGGGTATCAGCGCCCAGGCGCTCAACGGCGACCTGGAACAGCGCGAACGCGATGAAATCCTGATCCAGTTCGCCAACCAGAGCTGCGCCGTATTGGTCGCCACCGACGTGGCTGCCCGGGGCCTGGATATCCAGAACCTGGGCGCCGTCATCAATGTGGACGTGACCAAGGACACCGAAGTCCACGTGCACCGCATCGGGCGCAGCGGCCGCGGCGAGCAGAAAGGCCTGGCGCTCAGCCTGTGCTCGCCCGACGAAATGCGCTGGGCCAACCTGATCGAGCAGTACCAGGGCTCGCCGCTGGTCTGGGCCGACATCAAGTCGCTGCGGCCCAAGGCGGACCGCCCGCTGCGCGCGCCGATGATCACCCTGTGCATCCAGGGCGGCAAGAAAGACAAGCTACGTCCCGGCGACCTCCTGGGCGCCCTGACCGGCGACGGCGGCCTGGCGTTCGAGCAGGTCGGCAAGATCAATATCGGCGAATTCGTCTCCTACGTGGCGCTGGACCGCCAGATCGCCAAGCAGGCCTTCTCGCGCCTGTCCAACAGCAACATCAAGGGGCGCCGCTTCCGCATGCGCTTCCTGGAAGAATTCTGAGCGCCTGCCCCGTCGGTAAGCATTTGTTGAAAAGCGTCGCGGCGCCACGACAAATGCTTGATGATTTTGATCGGGTTTTGCAATAATGGCCCGGCCCGTCCCCGGTTCAGGCCCAGCTCTTGCGGGGCCCGCCGGGCGCGGAACCAAAAGGCTCGCAATCCGCTCCAACGGCCGCTGTCCCTTTCAACCATTAGAAGAGAACCCACCATGATCAAGTCCGATGACACCGGCAAACTGATCCTGCGTCTGACCCTCGGCATCCTGATACTGCTGCACGGCCTGTTCAAACTGACCGGCGGCGGCGTCGGCGGCATCAGCGGCATGCTGTCTTCGCATGGCCTGCCCGGCTTCCTGGCCTACGGCGCCTACGTCGGCGAAATCATTGCGCCGGTCCTCATCATCGTCGGCGTCTACACCCGGCTGGGCGGCCTGCTCATCGCCATCAACATGGTCGTTGCCATCTTGCTGGCGCACTCCGGCCAGATCAGCAGCCTGACCAACAATGGCGGCTGGGCGCTGGAACTGCAAGGCATGTTCCTCTTCACCGGCCTGGCCATCGCCTTCATGGGCGCCGGCCGTTTCAGCCTCGCCGGCAACGGCGGCCGCTGGAACTAAAGCCCGCCACACACGGCTAGCATCGGATAGGGGTCGCTCAGGCGGCCCCTATTTTTTTGCCAAGCGCCGAAATATGCGGCGTAAAGGTGTTCTCACCAAGCAAGCGTAGTCAGTGCGCCGGAGAGGCAACTGCTTTGCAGCGCAGCGAATGCCTTGAACAGAAGGCTGTTTTGCGGCTCCTCGCAAAAATAGCCGCGCCGCCGCCGGGCCGTTCCCAAGGCGGCGCAGCCCCCTTGGGGGGCAGCAAGCATGCAAAGCATGCGCAGCGTGGGGGCACACACCTTCCGCCGGGCCGCTCCCAAGGCGGCGCAGCCCCCTCAGGGGGCAGCAAGCACGCAACGCGTGCGCAGCGTGGGGGCTCCCATCTTGATACGAACGAAATCAACGGTCACGCGGACGCAAACATCCGTCACCCGAAAGCTGTTTCGGAACGATTACAGTCCAGAACTCCAAGCACAGGCCTATGGCCTAATCCTTACGAACGCAATCAGGGCGCAAGCTGCGCCTGGCGTTCGGCAGGAGTTGCAAGATGAAGAAGAGTCTGTTGCTGATGCTGGCCATGTCCAGCGCCTTGACCGGATGTGTCGTGGTCCCGGCCCGGCCGGCTTACTACCGCCCGGCTCCCGTCTATTACACGCCGCATTACTACTATCCGGCCTACCCCTCCCCCCATTACTACTATCGTGGCTACTGATCCGCGCGCTTGTTGCGCAAAGGAAAAAACCATGACTCCCTACTCCCGGACCCTCCATTCGCGGCCCCTGGCCGCGGCCGTGCTGTTGGCCATCTGTGCCAGCGCAGCGGCGCAGACCTATGAACCGCCTCCAGCGCCGACGGCCCCGGCCTATGACGGCGGCGATCCGGCGGATGCCAATCTGGCGCTGGTGGACCGGACCCCCGAACCGCCGCCGCCCTTGCCCGTCTATGTCCAGCCGCCCGCCCCCGCGGACGGCTATATCTGGGTACCGGGCTATTGGAGCCGCAACCGCTACGGCTTCTTCTGGGTGCCGGGCGCCTGGGTGCTTGCGCCCTACGCTGGCGCGCTCTGGACCCCGGGCTACTGGGGCTTCGCGAACGGCCTGTACATCTGGAACGCCGGCTACTGGGGCCCTCACGTGGGGTTCTACGGCGGCATCAATTACGGCTTCGGCTACACGGGCCTGGGCTATGTGGGCGGCTACTGGAAGCGCGACCGCTTCTACTACAACCGGTCGGTCACGAACGTGAACATCACGCGCGTCACCAACGTCTACAACCACACCGTGGTGGTCAACAACGTGGATAACCGCCGCATCAGCTACCACGGCGGTCCGTCGGGCATCCAGCGCCGCGCCGACCCCCGCGAGGCTGCCGCGCGCAACGAACGCCATGCTCCGCCCACCCAGGCGCAACGCGGCTATGTCCGGGATGCCGGCAAGGACCGCAGCCAGTTCTACGACCACAACAAGGGCCGTCCGCCGCGGGCCTACGTGGATCATGCCTCCGACAACGACAGGCGGTCCGATGGCCGCCGTCCGGACAACGACGCACGGCAAGGCAACGGACCCGACAATGGCCGCGGCGGCCAGGATCACGGCCAGAGCGGCCGCAGGGACACCCAGCAGGCCCAGCAGGCGCGGGAGCAACAAGCCCAGCAACAGGGCCGCCAGCAACAGGCGCGCGACCAGCAGGCGCAGCAGCAGGCCCGCCAGCAACAGCAACGCGACCAGCAGGCGCAGCAGCAGGCCCGCCAGCAACAGCAGCGCGATCAGCAGGCACAGCAACAGGCCCGCCAGCAACAGCAGCGCGACCAGCAGGCGCAGCAGCAGTCTCGCCAGCAACAGCAGCGCGATCAGCAGGCACAGCAGCAGGCCCGCCAGCAACAGCAGCGCGACCAGCAGGCGCAGCAGCAGGCCCGCCAGCAACAGCAGCGCGATCAGCAGGCACAGCAACAGGCCCGCCAGCAACAGCAGCGCGATCAGCAGGCGCAGCAGCAGGCCCGCCAGCAACAACAGCGCGAGCAGCAGGCGCAGCAGCAGGCCCGCCAGCAACAACAGCGCGAGCAGCAGGCGCAGCAGCAGTCTCGCCAGCAAGGCGGCGGGCGCGATCAGCCGCGCGGGGACGGCAATAATGGCCGGGGCTCGTCGGGACGCGACTAACGGGCGCCCTGGACCCTTGCCGATCGCGGGACTACATTAGGAAGAATGGTCGCCCCGCGGCCCGAGAGACTGAAGGAGATTCCGATGAAGCGCACTGCCACCTGGTTATTGCTATGCGGTCTGCTGGCCGGCACGACCGCCCATGCCGCGCTGAAGGTGGGCGCGCCCGCGCCTGACTTCAGCGCCCAGGCTTCGCTGGGCGGCAATGTCTTCACGTTCAAGCTGAACGAAGCGCTCAAACAGGGCCCGGTCGTCCTGTATTTCTTTCCGGCAGCCTTCACGCAGGGCTGCACGATCGAAGCGCACAACTTCGCCGAAGCCACGGACGAATACAAGTCCCTGGGCGCCACGGTCATCGGCGTATCGACCGACAACATCGACACCCTGAACAAATTCTCGGTCAGCGAGTGCCGCAGCAAGTTCGCGGTGGCCGCCGATGGCGACGGCAAGATCATGACGGCCTACGACGCGGTCCACGACAAGCGTCCGGAGTACGCGCAGCGCGTCTCCTACGTGATCTCGCCGCAAGGCAAGATCCTCTATGAATTCACGGACATGAGCCCCGAGTCCCACGTCGCCAACACCATGCGCGCCCTGCGCGACTGGAAGGCGCGGCAATAGGCAGATGGACAAGCCCTAGTGGAATGGCCAAACCGTCGGGTGGGTGCCCGGCGGGCTGGACGGGCGCGTCCAGCGGGCCGGCGTCTCTGAGAAATGCGCGGCGTGGCGAACCGCGACCAATTCGCCGAAGCCGGACGGCTCGGTTTCCAGGAAGCCATCCATGGCCGGCATGGGACATCCCAGGCCGCCTTCCACGCGCCCCAGGCTGCGCAGCCAGTGCGCGGTCTGCGCCAGCGATACCCGCACATGCCAGCTGCCGCCTTCCGTGGCCTGGCGCGCCAGCGCCGCCTGCGCGCCGAATGCCATCAGGTAGCCGGACGCATGGTCCAGGATCTGCATCGGCATCGGCTTGGGCGCTTCCTGGCCCGCGGCCTGCGCCTCGGCATGGTTGAAACCGGTGGCCGTCTGCACCAGCGAATCGAAGCCGCGGCGGTTGGCCCAGGGCCCCGTATTGCCGTAAGCGGACAGGGATACGTAGACGATGCCCGGACGGATCCGCGCCGCGTCCTGGGGACCGAAACCCAGCGCGGCCAGGTCGCCGGGCCGGTAGCCTTGCACGAACACGTGCGCGCTGCGCAGCAGGTTGCCCAGGGCGATGCGGCCGTCGGCCGTATCCAGGTCGGCCAGCACCGAAAGCTTGCCCCGGCTGGTATCGATGATGTTGTCGATATTGGGCAGTTGCGGGGAATTGACCAGCATCACGTCGGCGCCGTAGGCCGCCAGGGCCCGGCCGCAAACCGGCCCGGCGATGATGCGGGTAAGGTCAAGGACGCGGATGTCCCTGAGCGGCCGGGCGCCATGGCCGTATTTGGGCAAGGGGCGCGGATCGGCTTCGCCGATGCGTTCAATCGTCAGCAAGGGCTGCGCCGCGACCGCCTGGCATTGCGGGTGGCGGTCCCATTCGTCGAAGCTGCGCATGGCGGACACGGCCAGGCCCGCATCGGCGGCCACCTGCTCGAAATCCAGCGCGGTCCAGCGTTCCAGCGCGCGCTCGACCGCCGCGCGCGTTGCGCCGTCGCCGGGCGGACAGCCCAGCAACGCGAGCGCGCCATCGCGATGGTGAGCGAAATTGGCATGGATCCGGACCCAGCTGCCATCGCCGCAACGGTACAGGCCGGTGATGGGATCCCAGGGGTTGGGCGTAACGCCGTTGATCTTGAAGTAGCTGCGGCATTCCTGCGCCGCGTGCAGCATGTCGACGCTTACCTGCTGCCTGGTGCCGCCGCGCAAGTGCCAGATCTCGGCGGCGGCCAGGGCGGCCGCGGCCATGCTGGCCTGCGCCGCCGCGCCGACGGCAAAAGACGAGGGAAGGACCGGGTCCGCGCCTGTCAGCACGATATGGCTCAATGACTCGCCCGGCAGGTCGACCGAGCGCCAGAGCTTCTGCAAGGCATCGAGCGACGTTTTGCCGCCAGGAGCGCGGCCTTTCAGAAAGGACGGGCGCAGGTCCATCAGATTTCCCATAGCGTTCACTTGTCTCTAGTCGTTTACTTGGATTACATGGCGAGGCCCCTGCCGCGTCAATACGTAAGAAACCCCAGCGTGTTTCATGGTTTGACGGCTGCTCGGCCCCGCCGCGCCCGCCTGGACACATCTACTCGTAGTTTTTACATCGTCTTCCAAGCCGCGCGGGCCCTCGCGCCGCCGCCCAGCGGATATCGGCGCAAGATAGAATGCCAGCCTCATCCGAGCGAGCCCGCCGCAGGCCGATCCGCCCCTGGACTTCCATGAACACGCTGCTCCGGCTGCGCAATCTGCGCGAACTCTCGCGCGAACTCGCGGCGCTGGGAAACGGCGCCGCGGGTCTCAGCTGGCCGCGGCCTCCTTGTCCAGGCGCTTGAGAAACACCTGCAATTCCTTCACCACCTGCTGGTCGCCGCGCGCATGCGCGGCTTGCAGGCCGGATTCCCAGGCAGCGCGCGCGCCCGCCTTGTCGCCTTGGCCCAGGCACGCCTTGCCCAGCCACTTCCAGGCGACCGAATAAGCCGGATCGAACACGAGCGCGGCGCGCAGATGTTCTTCGGCCTCTCGAAAACAATCCTGTTCCGCATAGGCCTTGCCCAAGGAAAATCGCAACAGCATGTTGTCCGTTCCTTTGGCCAGCATCGCCTCGAGGCGCTCGATCATCCCTTCCATTGCCGCCCTCCTTCAGGCGCTTGCATGTTCCCTCACCACACATGATAGGACGGACCCGCTGCGGCCCGGGCAATGGCCCCGCAATACGCGCGGGGATAATGGCGAAAGCCGGATGCGATCCGTTTCCTTGCGTTGCAAGACATGCGCGGCGCGGAATTTCCCGGCGATTATCCTGTCACACCTCGATCGGCCTCAAGGAAGGTTTCCATCCCATGCTGCCATCCCGTCTCCGCCGCGCCCTGCCCTTGCTATTGCTTCCGCTGGCCGCCGGCGCCCTGGCCCAGGCGGACATCGACGCCAAAGCGCGCGATGCGGCGCTGGTCAACCGCGTGACCTGGGGCGCCACGCCCGTGGAACTGGCCCGCATGCAACAAGTCGGCGCGGAACGCTACCTGCACGCGCAGCTGCATCCCGCGCCCCCGGGCAAGCTGCCGGTCGCTGTGCAGCAGCGCATCGACGCGCTCTCGATTTCGCGCACATCCGACGAAGCGGCGCGGGCCACGCAGATCGGCATGCGGCAACAGGCGAACAAGCTGCCGCCCGACGAGAAGGTCGAGGCCATGCGCGAAGCGCGGCGGTTCTCGATCCGGCGCGCCGCGGAAGTCAACGACCGCGCCCTGTGGCGCGCGCTCTATTCGGCCAACCAGCTGCAGGACCAGATGGCCTGGTTCTGGATGAACCATTTCAACGTCGACCTGAATAAAGGCGACGTGGGCATCTTCCTGTCGCAGTACGAAGACCGCGCCATCCGTCCGCACGCGCTGGGCAAGTTCCGGGACCTGCTTTCGGCCACGATGCGCGCGCCGGCGATGCTGATCTACCTGGACAACACGCAGAACGCCGCCGGCAAGATCAACGAAAACTACGCGCGTGAACTGATGGAGCTGCACACGCTGGGCGTAGGCGGCGGCTACTCGCAGACGGATGTGCAGGAACTGGCCCGCATCCTGACCGGGCTGGGCATCAGCAACAAGCCCCAACCGCCGAAGGTCAAGCCCGAATGGCGCGACAAGGTCGTCCAGGAGGGGCTGTTCCTCTTCAATCCCGCACGCCACGATTTCGGCGAGAAGCGCTTCCTCGGCCACCGCATCGTCGGGGCCGGCATGTCCGAGGTCGACAAGGCCGCCGAACTGCTGGCGCGCAACCCGGCGACCGCCAGGCACATCAGCGGGAAGCTTGCGGTGTACTTCACGGGCGACGCGCCTGCCGCCGCGCTCGTCGACAAGATGAGCAAGACATTTCTGGCCACCGACGGCGACATCGCCGCCACGCTCAAGACGCTGTTCGATTCACCGGAGTTTTCCGCATCCCTGAAGAAGGGGGTATTCAAGGACCCCGTGCATTACGTCTATTCCTCGTTGCGGCTGGCCTATGGCGGCATGCCGCCCATCCTGAATCCGAAGATGGGCGTCGGCATGCTGAGGCAGCTCGGCCAGCCCCTGAACCAGCGCCTCACGCCGGACGGCTATCCCATGAGCCAGTCCGACTGGGCGGGATCGGGCCAGATGACGACGCGCTTCGAGGTCGCCAGCGTCATCGCTGCTTCGCCCCAGCTCTTCTACAAGGAGGGCGCCGGCCCCCCCCCCGGCCGAGCTGCCACGCGTTCCTCACCTGCTGAAGGCGAATGCCGGCAACGGCCTGTTCGAGGGGCTCTCGCCCGCCACGCGCGGGGCCATCGCGCAAGCCAAATCCGCCAAGAACGCCAACACTTACCTGCTGGCCTCGCCGGAATTCATGCGCCGTTGAAGCCCGCGCGAGCGTTCTTTCCATCAACCGGACCCAGGAGAACATCATGGATCGCCGCCGCCTGCTGCAATTGATGGCTGCCGCCCCGCTGGCGTTGGGAGGCGCCCGCCTCTACGCCGCGCCCGCCGCCTCCGGCAACCGCCTGCTGGTCGTTTTCATGCGCGGCGCCTATGACGCGGCCAGCCTGCTCGTGCCGACGGCCAGCGACTTCTATTACGAGTCCCGGCCCAACATCGCCATCGCCCGCCCTGGCGGCGGACCGGGCGCCGCCCTGCCCCTGGCCGACGGCTGGGCGCTGCACCCCGCGCTGGCCGAAAGCCTGCTGCCCTTCTACGAGCGGCGCCAGCTTGCTTTTGTGCCCTTCGCCGGCACCGAGGACACCAGCCGCAGCCATTTCGAAACCCAGAACGGCATTGAGCTGGGCCGGGGGGCCGCCGCGAACGGCAACTACCGCTCGGGCTTTCTCAACCGCCTCGCGACGGACCTGGGCGCCAAGCATGCGAAAGCGGCCGCCTTCACTTCGGAAGTGCCCCAGATATTCCGGGGCGACACGCGCGTGCCCAACATCGATCTGATCGGCGCCGGCCGCAAGTCGCGCCTGAGCGCCGACGACAATCGCGCCATCGAGTCCATGTACCAGAACACGGACCTGCACGCCTCGGTCGCCGAAGGACAGCGCATCATGGGCGCGGCGCGCGAAGAAATCGAGGCCGAGATGCTGGCGGCCAGCGGCAATGCCGTGTCCGCCGACAAGCTCGAGCAGGAGGTGCGCCGCATCGCGCGCTTCATGGTGGACGGCTACAACCTGGGCTTCGTCGACGTCGGGGGTTGGGACACGCACGTCGGCCAGGGCGCCGCCAGCGGCGTGCTGTCGAATCGGCTGGGCCAGCTCGGCCGCGCGCTGGCGGCCTACGCCGAGGCCATGGGGCCTGCCTGGCGGCAGACCACCGTGGTCGTCATCAGCGAGTTCGGCCGCACCTTCCGCGAAAACGGCAACAAGGGCACGGACCACGGCCATGGCACGGTGTACTGGGTCATGGGCGGCAATGTGCAGGGCGGCCGCATTGCGGGCCGCCAGGTGGCGGTCAAGCGCGACACGCTGTTCCAGGACCGCGACTATCCCGTGCTCAACGAATATCGCGCGGTGTTCGCCGGCTTGTTCTCGCGGTTGTACGGGCTGGACAAAGCACGGCTGGCCCGCGTGTTTCCGGGGGTGTCGCCGGTGGATTTGAAACTGGTGTAGCGGGCAGGCAGGCACAGAAAAATCAGGGTATACCCTTAATCGGAACAGGGCCTTTACGGCGCGCCGCCGCCGCGCTGCCCTAGAATTCCGCCCTTGCCCTTTACCTGCCGCCGCGGTTTTCCCTGCCGCTCGGTTCTCCGTTGCCTTCCATGCCCCTGCACCTTATCGCGCTGGCCGCCGCCGCTTTCGGCATCGGCACCAGCGAGTTCGTCATCATGGGCCTGCTGCCCAACGTCGCCGAAGATCTGCACGTCGGGATCGACATCGCGGGCCTGCTGATCACCGGCTACGCCATGGGCGTCGTCATCGGCGCCCCCATCATGGCCATCGTCACCGCGAAGCTGCCGCGCAAGGCCGCGCTGATCGGCCTAGCCAGCACCTTCGTCCTGGGCAATCTGCTCTGCGCGCTGGCGCCCAGCTACGGGCTGCTCATGGCAGCCCGGGTATTCACCGCGTTCTGCCATGGCGCCTTCTTCGGCCTGGGCGCGGTGGTGGCCGCGGACCTGGTACCGCGCAACCAGCGCGCAAGCGCCATCGCGCTGATGTTCACCGGGCTCACGCTCGCCAACGTGCTGGGCGTGCCGCTGGGCACCGCGCTGGGCCAGGTGGCGGGCTGGCGTTCCACGTTCTGGGTGGTCAGCGGGATCGGGCTGGTGGCCGTCGCCGCCTTGGCGGCCTGGCTGCCTTCCCGCATCCCGATGCAGCCCGGCAACATCCTGCGCGAGTTCAAGGTGCTGCGCGACGTGCGCGTGGTGTGGCCCCTGGCCGCCAGCGTGCTCGCGTCCGCCGCGCTGTTCTGCGTCCTGACCTATATCGCGCCCCTTCTGCGTGAAGTGACGGGCGTGTCCGAGCGCGGCGTCACCGGCGTGCTGCTGCTCTTCGGCGTGGCGCTGACCGTCGGCAGCACCCTGGGCGGCAAGCTGGGCGACCGCAATCTCGAGGTATCGCTACGCCGCATCTTCATCGGCCTGCTGCTGGTCTTCCTGGCGCTGAGCCAGGCCATCCACTCGCTGGTGCCGATGCTGCTCACGGTTTTCGTCTGGGGGGTGCTGGGCTTTGCCGTGGTGCCGCTGCTGCAGACGTTCATCGTGGACCAGGCGGCCGAGGCGCCCAACCTCGCCTCCACGCTGAACCAGGGCGCGTTCAACCTGGGCAACGCGGGCGGCGCGTGGCTGGGCAGCCTGGCGCTGGGCAATGGCCTGCCGCTGACGGACCTGCCGTGGATGTCGGCGGCCATCACTCTCGCCGTCCTGCTGCTGACGCTGTGGGGAACGCGCTACTACGGCCGCCATGCCGGGGCTACACTCCCCGAACAAGCCGGCGCGCTGACGCCCTCGCGTTCCGAAGCCTGACCGGCGGGAGCCCTGCATGAGCACGATCTACGATTTCTCCGCCCGTGGCATCGACGGCGCGGAACAGTCCCTGGACACCTACCGCGGCCGTGTGCTGCTGGTGGTGAACGTGGCCTCCAAATGCGGTTTCACGCCGCAGTATGCGGGCCTTGAAACGCTATACCGCTCGTACCGCGACGACGGGCTGGCCGTGCTCGGCTTTCCCTGCGACCAGTTCGGCCACCAGGAGCCCGGCGACGAGGCCGAGATCCGGAATTTCTGCAGCACGCAGTACGACGTCACCTTCCCGCTGTACGCGAAGATCGACGTCAACGGCAACGACGCCCATCCGCTGTATCGCTGGCTCAAGGGCGAAAAGCCCGGCGTGTTCGGCACCGAGGGCATCAAGTGGAACTTCACCAAGTTCCTGGTCGGCCGCGACGGCCGGGTCATCAAGCGCTACGCGCCCACCGACACCCCCGCGAGCCTCAAGGACGACGTCGAAGCGGCGCTATCCGCGCCGGTCTGAATCCGCTAGCGCAGCGGCGGCAGGCGCCGTCGCACGGTGTGCGCCTTGACGATCGCGGTGTTCGTTTCGGCGAATTCG
The DNA here is from genome assembly GCF_900496965.1 of Achromobacter agilis. Classification (GTDB taxonomy): domain Bacteria; phylum Pseudomonadota; class Gammaproteobacteria; order Burkholderiales; family Burkholderiaceae_B; genus Achromobacter; species Achromobacter agilis. Next base: position 58,377 of record NZ_UFQB01000027.1, on the reverse strand, counting down.
GTCACGCGCTCCAGGATGCCGTCCAGATGCGAGATCGAACGCAGCACCACCCGGGCGATGAAGCAGTCATCGCCCGTCACCTTGTCGCATTCCACGAACTCCGGAATCTCCTGGATCAGCCCTTCCACGTGGCGCAGTTGGCCCGGCAAGGGCCGGATGCGCACGATGGCCTCCAGCGTGTATCCCAGCGCCACCGGATCCACGTCCAGGGTGTAGGCCCGGATCACCCCCGACTCCTCCAACCGCCGCAGGCGGTCCGCCACGCTGGGCGCGGACATCCCCACCTGGCGCGCGAGGTCGGCGGTGGTGGTGCGCGCATTGGCGGAAAGCGTCTCCACCAGGCGGCGGTCGATGCCATCCAATACGGGGCTTTCAATCTTTAGGTCGTTTTGCATAAATTCCACCTAAACAAAGGTTTCATGATCGATTGACCGCATCAATATCATATAACCAGCTTTATCTGCCTGGGATAATTTCTCCATCGCGCATCGAGGCCACGACGCCTCCTGGAGAACCCTCATGAACCCCTCATCAGAACGCACCGGCCTGGTGCAAATGGCGGCCGCAATGACCCTGTCGGGCACGCTGGGCGTCTTCGTGCTGGAATCCGGCCAAAGCGCCTGGAACGTCGTCTTCTTCCGCTGCGTCTTCGGCGCCGCCTCTCTGTTCGTGTACTGCTGGATGCGCGGACTGCTCAAGCCCGGCCTGTTCACCGCCAGGACACTGGGATTGGCGCTCGTCGCCGGCGCCGCGCTGGTGCTGAATTGGGTGCTGCTGTTTTCCGCCTACCGGCTGGCCTCCATCTCGCTGGCCACCGCGGTCTACAACGTTCAGCCGTTCTTCCTCATCGGCCTGGGCGTACTGTTCCTGGGCGAACGCCCGACGCGGGGCAAGCTGGCCTGGTCGGTCATCGCCTTCGCCGGATTGATGCTGGTGCTGCGCCTGACCGATACGGCCGGCGCGGGCGGCAGCGCCTACCTGTCCGGGCTGATGCTGGGCCTGGGCGCGGCGGCGCTCTATGGCGTGACCGCCGTCATCGTCAAGCGGCTGAAGGCTATCCCGCCCCAGGTGCTGGCGCTGGTGCAGGTCACGCTGGGCGCCGTCATGCTCCTGCCCATGGCGGACTTCGGCGCCCTGCCCGCGGCGCCCCTGCAATGGGGTTATCTGGCCGCCCTCGGCCTGATCCACACCTGCCTGATGTACATCCTGATGTACTCGGCCATCCAGAAGCTTCCCACGACCTCCACCGCCGCGCTCAGCTTCATCTATCCCGCCGTTGCCATCATGCTGGACTTCGTGGTCTACGGGCATCGCATGGACGCCGCGCAGGTCACCGGCGTAGCCATGATTTTCCTGGCGGCCGCGGGCGTCAGCCTGAACTGGACCTGGCGGCTGCCGGGCCGCGCACGCCCTGGCGCGGCCTGACGCCGCAGGCCCGGCCGGGGGCAAACCCGTACCCATCCCCCGGTTATTCGGGCCTGCGCCGGCGATGCCCCGCTATCATGGCCGTTCCAAACGCCGGCCGCCGCCGGCGCCATGACCAGGACATCCCCATGATCGATCTCTATTACTGGACCACCCCCAACGGCCACAAGATCACGCTGTTCCTCGAAGAAACCGGCCTGCCCTACAAGATCCACCCGGTGAACATCAGCCGCGGCGACCAATTCAAGCCCGAGTTCCTTGCCATTGCGCCGAACAACCGCATCCCCGCCATCGTGGACCAGGCGCCCGCCGGCGGCGGCGCGCCGATCCCCCTGTTCGAGTCGGGCGCCATCCTGCTCTATCTCGCCGAAAAAACCGGCCGCTTCCTGCCCACGGACCTGCGCGGCCGCGCGGAAGTCTCGCAATGGCTCTTCTGGCAGATGGGCGGCCTGGGCCCCATGGCCGGCCAGAACCACCATTTCTCGGGCTACGCCCCCGAGCGCCTGCCCTACGCCATCGAACGCTATGTCAAGGAAACCAACCGCCTGTACGGTGTGCTGGACAAGCGCCTGGCGGACCGCGAGTTCGTGGCCGGCGACTATTCGATCGCCGACATGGCGGCCTATCCCTGGATCGTGCCGCACGCCAAGCAGGGCCAGGACCTGAACGACTTCCCGCACTTGAAACGCTGGTTCGACGCGATCGCCGCCCGGCCCGCCACCCGCCGCGCCTACGCGCTGGCCGACACCATCAACACGGCCCCGTCCGTCAGCGATGAAGCGTCGCGCCGCATCCTGTTCGGCCAGACCGCGCAGAACACCGCCCGCTGAAAAGGAGCCGCCATGCCCGACCCGCAACTGGTGTTCCGCCGCGCGCGCCTGGGAGACCTGCCCGGCATCGTCGCGCTGCTGGCCGACGATGAACTGGGTGCAACGCGTGAAAACCCCTCCCTTCCCCTCGACCCGCGCTATACCGCCGGCTTTGCCGCTATCGCGCAGGATTCCAACCAGTTCCTGGCGGTGGTCGAACAGGGTTCGCGCCTGGTGGGCTGTTTGCAGTTATCGTTCATACCCGGCCTGTCGCGGCTGGGCCAGTGGCGCGGACAGATCGAGAGCGTGCGCATCGCCTCGTCGTCGCGCGGCGCCGGCCTGGGGCGCGCCATGTTCGAATGGGCGATCGAGCAGTGCCGCATCCAGGGTTGCGGGCTGGTGCAGCTGACCACCGATCGCGCCCGCCCCGACGCCCGCAGGTTCTATGAAAGCCTGGGCTTCAAGGCCAGCCACGACGGCATGAAGCTCAGCCTGTAGCCCTTTTACCGATTTGGATTTTGCAAGGAGCGCCCATGCATGGCGAATATAAAGTCCCCGGCGGCAAACTGGTCGTCGCGGATCTGGAAGTGCGTGACGGCCGCCTGGCCGATGTGCGCATCAGCGGCGACTTCTTTCTCGAGCCACCGGAAGCGCTCGAAGCCATCAACCGCGGCGTGAACGGCATGCCTGCCGATTCCGGCGAGCTCGAACTGGCGGTGGCCGTGCAATCCGCCCTGCCCGCCGACGCCGAGATGTTCGGCTTCACGGCGGAGTCCGTCGCCGTGGTGCTGCGGAGAGCGCTGGCATGACGCGCACCGACTGGAATGACTACAACTGGGAACTGATCCACGAGGGCCCGCAAGCGCCCTCGCTGCACATGGCGCTGGATGCCGTCATCACAGACGAAGTCGGCGCCGGCCAGCGTCCCCCGACCCTGCGCATCTGGGAATGGTCCGCGCCTGCCGTGGTGATCGGCCGCTTCCAATCGCTGAAGAACGAAGTCGATCCCGAAGGCGCGCGCCGCCACGGCATCGAGGTCGTGCGCCGCGTCAGCGGCGGCGGCGCCATGTTCATCGAACCCGGCAATTCCATCACCTATTCGCTCAGCGTCCCGCAGGCGCTGGTGCACGGCATGAGCTTCCAGGAATCCTATGCCTTCCTCGATGCCTGGGTCCTGACCGCGCTGCAGGGGCTGGGGATCAAGGCCTGGTACCAGCCGCTGAACGACATCGCCTCGGACATCGGCAAGATCGGCGGCGCGGCCCAGGCCCGCCGCTCGGGCGCGGTGCTGCACCACGTAACGATGTCTTATGACATCGACGCCGATAAAATGGTGGAAGTGCTGCGCATCGGCCGCGAGAAACTGTCGGACAAGGGCACCACCAGCGCGAAGAAGCGTGTCGACCCGCTGCGCACGCAAACGGGGCTGGCGCGCGAAGTCATCATCGACCGCATGGTGGAAACTTTTGCCGGGCTGCATCGTCTCACTCCCGGGCAGGTAGGCAGCAGCACGCTGGCGCTCGCGCAAGCGCAGGCCGTCGAAAAGTTCTCCACGCCGGAATGGACGGGCGTCGTCCCTTGACCGGCCATGCCCTGATTTTCTGGAGGTAGTTCAATGCGTCGCAGTTTCACGCCGCAAGGCGCGATTGGCGGTCTTATCCTGGGCGCAGCCGTCTTGGCGCTGGCCGGCTGCGGCAGCACGCCGCCGGCGGATATCACCCTCGCCTCGCAACCGGCGCCCGCGAACGCCACGCCCGAGCAGGTCGGCGATCTTTCCACCGAACGCATCAAATGGGCGTCGAACAAGCCCGGTTGCGAAGGCGACTGCCCCCGCATCGAGATCGACAGCGTGGCGTTTCCGGGCATCCCCAAGCTGACGGCCCTGGTGGATCACGTGCTGGCCTACATGACCGGCACCGACGCCAACCGCCGCGGCCCCTATGACACGCTGTCCGAATATACGCAGTACTTCTGGTCCACCGCCCGCCCGCGCGATGCCACGTACTTCAAGGCAAACGTAAAGGACACGGTGGGCGATGTCGTTTCGATAGAACTGCATACCGAGCAGTTCCTGACCGGAGCCGCGCACGGCATCCCCGCCACCCAATACCTGAACTGGGAGCGCAGCCGTGGCCGCGTGATGAGCCTGGACGAAGCCCTGATTCCGGGCCGGCGCCCGCAGTACGTCGCCGCGCTGCAACGCGCGCACGCCAAATGGCTGGAGCAGAACCCCGATGCGCGCCGCGATCCGGCGGCCTACGGCAAGATGTGGCCGTTCCAGGAAAGCGACAATTTCGCGCTCACGCGCGACGGCATCGTGGTTAAGTACGACGCCTATTCGATCGCGCCGTACTCGCATGGCGAACCCGAACTGAGTATTTCCTACGCGGATCTGCGCGGAATACTCAAGCCGGAATTGCTGCCCCAGCCTTGAGGGTCCCCGGCAGGCGCAAGACCTGGACGGGGCCGGGGTTCGGGTGAGCGGACTGGGAGTGGAGCTAGGGAGGTGGCCGCCTTTTTCGCGTCTGTGGCCGGGTAAGACGTCCAGTCCGCTCAGTGCAACCGCGGCTCGGCGCAAGGGGCGGCGCCTGCGCGCCGCCCGCTCATGCCGGCGCTTTAGAAGCGGTGGCGAATACCCACCATGGCCACGGTGCTCTTCACGCCATCGGTGAACGCGAAGTTGGTGGCGTACGAACCCAAGGCGTACAGGTTGGTGCGCTTGGACAGGTTGTAGGTATAGCCCAGGCTATAGACGTTCATGGTGGCGTCGTCGCCGGTCAAGGCATCGCTGTCCGGATCGGCGCGCTGCCACGAGGCCAGGATGTTGCTGGCGCCGCCGAGCGGCACGCTCAGGCCGACCAGGTACGAGCTGGCCTTGAAACCCGAAACCGCCACGTTGGTGCCGAAGCCCTTGGCTTCGGGGCTGCCGCTGCCGAAGGCGTTGGCGCCCTGGCCCGTGAACCAGCCGTCGCGGGTCTGGCCGTAGGCCAGCGCCAGCTTCAGCACTTCGAAGTCATAGGAACCTCCAACCATCCACGACTTCGGCGTGGCGTCCGTGCCCAGCTGGTTCGCGGGATTGAGCTGGTCGTAGGTCACGGCGACGTTCACCGGGCCGCTCACATAGCGCAGGCCGGTCGTGATGGCGCGCGTGTTGTCGGCCGTCCTGAAGCCGGTCTGCGCAGCGGTCGTGTCGGCGGCGTTGAACGAATAGCCGATGCCGAACTGTACGCCGCTGAACGACGGGGTCGAGTACTGCACCATGTTGTCGTAGCGGACCGTGTTGGCGGCGCTGAAGGCCACGCCCACGTTGGCCTGGCCGTAGCTGCCGCCGAACGGATCGATCGCGGCGAAGTACTTCGACGCGATGTTGGTCTGGCGGCCCAGCTCCAGCAGGCCCCACGAATTGCTCTTCAGGCCGATGGTGGCCTGGCGGCCGAACAGGCGGCTGCTCTGGCCCGATTGGCCGTTGGCCGAATTAAAGCCGCTTTCCAGCGTGAACACGGCGCTCAGGCCGTCGCCCAGGTCTTCTGCGCCGCGCAGGCCCCAACGCGAACCGCTGGAAACGCCGTTGACCATACCTACCTTGGATTCATGGTAGTTGTCGCCCTTGATGCGCTGATAGCCCACGCCGGTATCGATCAGGCCGTACAGCGTCACCGAGGTTTCCGCCTGCGCCGCTGCGCCGAACGTGGCCAGAATGGCGGTGGCGAACAAAGTCTTTTTCATTGCAAATTCCCGTTGATTGAACAGACATGGCCGGTTGGCTCGCATCGCGGGCGGCGCGCCCGGCACATGGCAAGAAGGGATTCTAGGGACGCAATGTGTCAATCCGTGAAAAACAAGACCGGATATTCCCTAACCGCGAAATTCCGGGCGTATTGTGGCGCCGGGCCGACACGCCGCAAAAAAACCGCTGCGCACGCATGGCTGCAATGTTCCTGTGCCGCGTCTGCCCGCCTAGCCTCTCCCGCCGGCACCGCCAATGAAAATCGCCCCTTGTGGGGCGATTTTCGTTTTGTCTCCTGCCTTCCTCGGCGACGCGTCGGAAACGCGCCGCCGTATCGGAATCACGGATAGAGGCCGCGCACCTGGCGCGCCTGCAGGATCCGCGTGCAAGCAACGATGAACGCCGCCGTGCGCAGGGTGACCTTGTGCTCGCGGGCCACTTGCGACACCGCCGCATAGGCTTCGCGCATGAGGCGCTCCAGGCGCTGGTTGATCTCGTCCTCGCTCCAGAAGAAGCTGGAGAAGTCCTGCACCCATTCGAAATAGCTGACCGTCACGCCGCCGGCATTGGCCAGCACGTCCGGCACGACGTACACGCCGTGCTCGGCCAGGATGTCGTCCGCCTCCGGCGTCGTCGGGCCGTTGGCGCCTTCGACCACGATCTTCGCGCGCACCTTGGGAGCGTTCGCGGCGGTGATCTGGCTTTCCAGGGCGGCCGGGATCAGGAATTCGGTTTCCAGCGTCCAGAACTCGTCCTTGTCCATGGCCTGGCCGCCGGAGAAGCCGCCCACGCCGCCATGCTGCGACACATGCGACAGCAGCTTGTGCACGTCCAGGCCTTCGGCGTTGTGCACGGTGCCGGTATGGTCCTGCGCGGCGATGACCTTGGCGCCCGCTTCATGGAACAGGCGGGCGGCGGTGCCGCCCACGTTGCCGAAGCCCTGCACGATCACGCGCGCCTTCGACACATCGATGTTCAGGTCCCGCGCGGCTTCGCAGCCCACGACGAACACGCCGCGGCCCGTGGCTTCGACCCGGCCCAGGCTGCCGCCCAGCGCGATCGGCTTGCCGGTGACCACGCCGGTGGCGGTGGCGCCTTCGTTCATGGAATACGTGTCCATCATCCAGGCCATGGTCTGGGCGTTGGTGTTCACGTCAGGAGCGGGAATGTCTTTGGCCGGGCCGATGATGACGCCGATTTCCGAGGTGTAGCGGCGCGTCATGCGCTCGAGTTCGGATTGCGACAGCTTGCGCGGATCGACGCGCACGCCGCCCTTGGCGCCGCCGTAGGGCAGGTTCACCGCGGCGTTCTTGATCGACATCCAGGCCGCCAGCGCCATCACTTCGGACAGCGTGACATCCTGGTGGAAACGCACGCCGCCCTTGCCGGGGCCGCGCGAGGTGTTGTGCTGGACGCGGTAGCCCTCGAAGTGCGCGATGCTGCCGTTGTCGAGCTCGATCGGCACGTCGACGATCAGCGAACGCTTCGGACGCTTCAGGGTTTCAACCCACCGCGCCAGAGAACCGAGATACGGGGTAACCCGATCGACTTGTTGCAGGTAATTACCCCAGGGGCCGAGTTCCTCGGCATTCAGATACGACGGCAAGGCATGGGTGGGAGTTTGAGACATGAGCACGCTCTCCTGACTAAGTTGCGCCATTTTATCCGCGAAAAATATAGCGTCCCTAATTTAAAAGAAAAATATTTAAATAGGGACACATATGTGTTGCAGACATCGAACGGGTCACAAGCCCGGCCCTACATGTCGTCCTATCCTAAGCCGCCCGCCCGCCTGCGTCCAGCCCTCCCGGCGCGATGCCGCCCCTGCCCCGCCGCCATGCAAAAGGGGCGGTTTCCCTATGGGAACCGCCCCTCATTCACCATGCCCGCGGCCGCTCAGCGCGCGATCAATTGCCAGGCCAGGCGCGCGGCCGCGCGGGCGCCGTGGCCGTCCACGTCGAAGCCCGGGTTGTACTCCGCCATGTCGGCCAGGCGCAGCTTGCCGCTGGCCTTGACCCGCAGGACGATCTCCTCGATCACCGCCAGCGGCACCCCGTAAGGCGCGGGCGCCGATACGCCGGGCATGACCGCCGCGGGCAGCACATCCAGGTCTATCGTCAGGTACACGTGGGCGGCTCGTTCGAGCAAGGCGTCCACATCGGCCAGTCGGGCGTCCAGATGGCGCTCCTGCATGTCGCGGTCTTCGGTCCAGAACGCCCCGATCTCGGCCGCCCGCGCATACAGCGCGGGCGTATTGGCCAGCCGCGACACGCCCAGGCAGGCATATTGCAGGGGCTGGCCCTGCGCCTCGCAGTAGCGGGCGATCTGGTCGAATGGCGTGCCGGAACTGCCCGGCCGCCCCGTACGCAGGTCGAAATGGGCGTCCAGGTTCAGCACCAGCACGGGCCCTGCATCGCCGCGCGACTGCAGCCAGCGGGCCAGGCCCTGGAAACTGCCCCAGGCGATCTCGTGCCCGCCGCCCAGCACTACCGGCCGGCCGCCCTGTTCCAGCAACTCGGCCACGCGCAGGCCCAGGCGTTCCTGGGCGTCTTCGAGCTGGTCGCCCTCGCAAGCCACATCGCCCGCGTCCAGCAGGCGCGACAGGCCGTGCGCGGGCAATCCCGCCAGGAATTTCCGGATGCCGGCGGGCCCGCCGGCGGCGCCCACGCGGCCCTGATTGCGGACCACGCCCGCATCGCAGGCAAAGCCCAGCAATACCGCCTCTCCCTGGAACTGGCCGGCGGCGGGCTCGACGATGTGCGCCAGACGGCGCGTATCGCCCTGCTCCGCGCTATCGTCGCGGGCCTTCCAGAGTCGTTTGTCCAATTGCCCAGCGCTCATGCGGCCGCTCCCGGCGACGCATTCAGCACCGCCTGGAGGAATTCGCGGGTGCGCGGCTCGCGCGGCTGGCTGAAAATCACCTCCGGCGAACCGGATTCCAGGATCACCCCGCCGTCCATCACGGCAACGACGTCGGCCACGTCCCGGGCAAAGCCCATTTCGTGCGTCACGACCATCATGGTCATGCCCTCCCGGGCCAGCAGCTTCATGACCTGCAACACTTCGCCCACCAGCTCTGGATCCAGCGCCGAGGTCGGCTCGTCGAACAGCATGACCTTGGGTTGCATGGCCAGGGCGCGGGCGATCGCCACGCGCTGCTTCTGGCCGCCGGACAGGCTGGCCGGCATGGCGGACATCTTCTGCGCCAGGCCGACCTTGGCCAGCAGATCGGCCGCCAGCGCGTTGGCCGCTTCGCGGCTCATGCCGCGCAGCTTGCGCGGACCGATGGTCACGTTGTCAAGCACCGACAGGTGCGGGAACAGGTTGAAGCCCTGGAACACCATGCCCACCTGCATGCGCAGGTGGTTCAGCTCGGCTTCGGGCAGCAGCTTGCCGTTGTCCTGCAGGGTCTGCCCGCAGATTTCCACGGTACCGCCCTGGGATACTTCCAGGCCATTGCAGCAGCGCAGCAAGGTGCTCTTGCCCGAGCCGCTGGGCCCGATCACCACCACCACCTGCGAGGGCAGCACGTCGAAATCGATGCCGCGCAGAACGGCGTGGTCGCCGTAGGATTTTTGCAGGCCGCGGATGCGGATCATTTCTTGCGGGGCCGCGGCCCCCTTCGTGGCGGCGTTCATTGCACCATCCCTCCCGCGCGCAAGCGATGCTCGACCTTGCGCAACACCAACATGGTGACCGTGGTCAGGACCAGATAGATCAGCGCCACCACCAGATACGTTTCCAGCGAGCGATACGACACGCTGATGATTTTCTGCCCTTCGTGCATCAGGTCATGGATCGTCAACAGCGATACCAGGGCCGAATTCTTGATCAAGGCGATGAACTCGTTGCCCAGCGGCGGGATCATGCGCACAACGGCCTGCGGCAGCACGATGTTGCTCATCGCCTGGCCGGACGACATGCCCAGCGAGCGCGCCGCTTCGGTCTGGCCGCGGTCCACGGACTGGATCGCGCCGCGCACGATTTCCGACACATAAGCGCCGGAGTACATGCCCAGGCCCAGCACGCCGCAGGCGAACGCCGGCAGCGTCACGCCAAAATGCGGCAGGCCGAAGAACCAGATGAACAACTGCACCAGCAGAGGCGTGCCGCGGAACAGCAGCAGGTAGACGCTGCACAGGTTATAGATGACGTAGCGCCGGGGGTTAAGCCGGCCCACGCCCACCAGCAGACCGATGATGCACGCCAGCAGCAAGGCCCCGGCGGTCACCTCGACGGTGACCGCCGCGCCGTTCATCAGCGCGCCGAAGTCGGCAAAGACGGGGGAGAAATCCAGGTTCATTTCGCGGGCGCCTCGAACCACTTGTTCACGATGGCCTGGTAGCTGCCGTCGGCCTTGAGCTTCTGCAGCGCGGCGTTCAGTTCACGGGTCAGTTCGGGCTTGTTCTTGGGCACGGCGATGCCATAGTCCTCGGTCGTGATCTGCTCGTTCAGGACGGTCAGGTCCGACGTGCTTTGCGCGAACAGCTTGGCGGCGGGCTTACCCGTCACGGCGGCTTCGGCACGGCCGATCTGCACCAGGTTAAACATCTCCTGGTTCTTCTCGACTTCCACGCGCTGCACCGACGGATAGTGTTCCTTCAGGTAGTTGACTGACTTGGTGCCGACCTGCACCGACACCTTGCGGCCGTCGAGATCCTTCAGCGTCTTGATCGGACCGTCCTTCTTCGTCATGACGACCAGGCCGCCCGCGTAGTAGGGATCGGTGAAATCCACGACCTTGGCGCGCTCGGGCGTGATGTAGATGGCGGACACCGCGATGTCGGCGCGGCCGGCCTGCAGGGCGGGGATCAGGCCCTTGAAGTCGATGTCGATCCATTCGATCTTCTTGCCCATCGCGCCCGCCAGGGCTTCGACCAGCTCGATGTCGAAGCCGGTGCGCTTGCCGTCCTTGACGAACTCCATCGGCGGGAAGGTGGCGTCGGTGACGGCGCGGATGGTTTCCTGGGCGTGCGCGGAACCGGCGCTCCAGGCCAGGCCCAGGGTAAGGGCGGCGGTCAGCAGTGTGCGGCGAGTGGTCATGGTGGGTCCTATGGAAAAGGGAGACTGCGATCGATTGGGGGCGGGTACAGCGTGGAATTCTGGGAAAGCGTGAACGGCCGCGGCTAGCGGAATCAATGAACCTGCAATTTCGCCGAGATGCGCCGGGCGGCCGCCACGGTCATCTCGATAAAGGCATCCGGCCGCTGCGCGGCGCGGGTGGATGGGGCCATCAAGGTGATCGACGCGACGGCCTGGTTGGCGCGCTGGAAGATCGGCACGCTGACGCCCCAGACGCCGGCATCGACCTCGCTGTCCGTCACGGCGTAGCCCTGCTCGCGGATCGCGTCCAGCTCCTTGCCCAGCCGCGCGGCATCCATGCCGGCCTCGGCCGCCAGGTAGGCCAGCGCCGCCTGCAGGCGGGCCAGCGGCATAAAGGCCAGCAGCGATTTGGCGGAAGCGCCGCGCGCCAGCGGCAGGCCGCGCCCCTTCGTGAAGGAACAGCGCAGCGGATGCTGGCTTTCGACCATGTCCAGGCACACCGCCTGGTCCTTGACCGCGACCAGCAGGCCGATGGTTTCGCCCGACGCGGCGGCAAGCGCTGCCATGTCGGGCTGCGCTTCGTGGATCAGGAACGAGGACTGGTCGAAGCCCCAGGCCAGTTGCACGCACAGCGGCCCGGGCCCGTACTCGCCGTCATGCTCGGCGACGAACCCCCAGCGCTTGAGCAACGCCACCTGCCGGTACAAGGTGCTCTGCGCCAGGCCGGTTTCTTCGGCCAGCGCGGCGATGCTGAGCGGGCCATCATGCCGGGCCAGGGTGGCCAGCACATACAGCACGCGATCCGCGCCCGCCCCGACTGATTGATCCGCTTTCAACATCTGGCTCCAAGATAACGAAGCGCAGATTATCAATTTATGGTTTTAATCTATGTTTTTATTCCCGAATTTTGAGAATAATTCGGGAAAACCCCCAAGTTGGGTCGAAAAAAAAGCGCCCGAGGGCGCTAGGGAAACTCATCGGAACAGGGAAAATTGGCGCCCAATCGGACGCCGCATCCCCCGCGCTCAAGGCGTGGCGGGCTCGTCGTAGTTGTTCAGCTTCACACCCGATACGCCCTTGACGGCAGACGACGGCGCGGGAGCCGGGGCCGCTGCTGGCGCCTGGGCTTCTGCCGGAGCCGGAGCCGGAACGGCGGCGGACTCTGCGGCCGAACCCGCCGGAACGGCGGCGCGGTGCTTGCGGCGGGCCTCGTCCTGCTGCGCGATCAGCGTGTCCAGTTGCGCCCCCAGCGCCGTCGACTTGCCGGTGCGCGCCCAATCGGCGGCCGTCTGGCCCTTGGTATCGTGCGTGCCCACGTCCGCGCCCGCCTTCAACAGCAGGTCCACCATGGGCTTGCGCCCCGACAGCGCCGCCATCATCAGGGGCGTCTCGCCGTTGGGCGCGGGCGCGTTCGGCATGGCGTGCTGCGCCAGCAGCATGCGCGCCATCTCCATCTGCCCCTTCGAGGCCGCATAGTGCAGCGGCGTCCAGCCCAGCCGGTTGACCTGTGCCCCGCGCGCGATCAGTTTTTTCGCCCTTTCGGTCTGGCCGGCGATCGCCAGGTACATCAGCGGCGTCTCGCCCGCGGGGTTCTCCGCGTTGACGTCGGTGCGCTTGTCGGCCGCGAGCACGTCGAAGACTTTCCAGGCGCCGTCGACCACCGCGCGCATCAGCGCCGGCTGGCCATTCTTGTAGCGCACGTTAGGATCCGCACCCTGCTTGAGCAAGTCCCGGATGTCGTCCGGATAATCGTTGGCGACGTAGACCCACCAATCGCCGGGATTGGCCGCCTGCGCCGCCGGCGCGGCCAGCCCGACCGCCAGGGCCAGCAGCGCTCCCCGGCAGCACGACAACACGGCCCGATGGGCGGAAGCGACACTGTTAGCCATGGATATCCTAGAATTAACTTTAGTTAAAACACATTAGATTATTTCTTTATCTTATTGAAAAGACGGAAGAAATTATCAGTTGAAGCGCGCGCCACATCGGCAACGGGTATGCCCCGCAGGTCCGCGATCTTCTCGGCCACGTGTATCACCTTGGACGGGTCGTTCAGCTTGCCGCGGTACGGTACCGGCGCCAGGTACGGCGAATCGGTTTCGATCAGCAGCCGGTCCAGGGGCACTTTGGCGGCCACTTCGTGCACCACCTGCGCGTTCTTGAACGTGACGATGCCCGACAGCGAGATGTAGAAATTCTGGTCCAGCGCGGCCTGCGCCACCTCCCAGTTTTCGGTGAAACAGTGCATCACGCCGCCGACCTCGGCCGCCTTCTCTTCGCGCAGCATGCGCACCGTATCCTCGGCGGAGGCGCGGGTATGCACGATCAGCGGCAGCCCCGTGTCGCGGGCAACGCGGATATGGCGGCGAAAGCGTTCGCGCTGCCAGTCCAGCGGCTCCGACAGGCGGTAGTAGTCCAGCCCGGTCTCACCGATGGCGACGACCTTGGGATGCGCGGACAGCCGCGTCAGTTCTTGCGCGGTAGGGTCCGGCGTATCTTCGTAGTCCGGGTGCACGCCCACCGAGGCCCACAGATTCGCCTGCGGTTCGACGAGCGCCATCAGGGACGGCCATTCCGGCATGTTGACGCTGACGACCAGCGCGTGGGTCACCTGGTTGGCGGCCATCCGGTCAAGAATGGCCGGCAGATCGGCGGCAAGCTCGGGGAAATTCAAATGGCAGTGGGAATCAACGTACATGGTGAATCTGGATGAAAGTGCCGCGGCGCCTCGCCCGCGGCCGGGCAAAGCGCCGCCGGATCAAGGGCTTACGCCTGGCAGGATAGCACCACGCGCTGCAGGGCGGCGTGGGCGAACAGCTTGGCGTTGAGGGGGTGCGTGGCCAGCGCGCGCTGGCGCGTGAGCCAGCGCGCGGACTCGGCCACCCGGGCCGCGTTCATGCGCGCGGCGACTTGCGCGACGTTGCCGGCCAGGGCCGGGAAATAGCGGGCGGGAGCGCCCGCGCCGGCCAGCATCAGGTCGGTGTACAGCCGCTGCAGGGCATCGATCCATTCGCTGGCCGCCACTTTTTCCAGGGTCTCGGCCAAGGTACCCACGTCGGGCGCCTGCCCGTTCGCGAGCGGCCCGACCAACTGCGCCAGCCAGGGCGGGCACGCGGCCTCGCCCGACTGCGCCAGGCGCAGCGCGGCCAGCGGCGCCCCGCCGGCCGCCGCAAGCCATTCCCGCGCGGGCTCGACGTTCTGTTCGCGCAGCCACTGCAGCGCGGTGTCCGGATCCGGCGCCGGCAACGGCAAACGCCGGCAGCGCGACACCAGGGTCGGCAAAAGGCGGTCCGGCGCATCCGCCACCAGCAGGAAGACCGTATGCGGCGGCGGCTCCTCCAGCACCTTGAGCAAGGCGTTGGACGACACTACGTTCAGGGCATGGGCCGGATACAGGAGCGCCACCCGCCACCCGCCGCGGTGCGTGGCGGTGTTGAACCAGGATTCCAGCGAACGGATCTGGTCGATGCGTATTTCCTTGGAGGGCGCGCGCTTGGCCGTGCCGGCGGCCGGCTCGGCGTCCTCGGCGGACTCGGCGGCGTCCGCCCCCTCTGCCAGGGCCACGGCTTCGGGCCGGATGCGGCGCAAGTCGGGATGGTTGCCGCTGGCGAACCAGGCGCACGCGGCGCAATGACCGCAGGCCAGCCCGTTCTGGGGCGTTTCACATAGCAGGGCGGCGGCCGCGGCGACGGCGAAATCCAGCTTGCCGATGCCGGCCAGCCCGTGCACCAGCCAGGCATGCGCGAAGCGGTCGCGGTTGCCCAGCCAGGCGCGCGCGGTCTCCATCTGCCAGGGAAGGAATTGCGGCGCGCCGGACGCGGCGGACGGCGCGCTGTCGGAGGAACGGGCCGCGCTCATGCGGCCTGCCCCAGGAGTTCACGCAGCCCCGCCTCGAGCCCGGCGCGGACTTCGGCGATGGACTGCGTGGAATCGACGATGCGGATGCGGCCGGGATTGGCGGCCGCGCGCGCGTGATAGGCCTCGCGGGTGCGTTCGAAGAACGCCGCGCCCTCGCGCTCGAAGCGATCGGGTTCGCGCGCGTCGGCCAGCCGCGCCCTGGCCACTTCAAGCGGCACGTCGAAGAGCCAGGTGCGGTCGGGCTGGCCCGCCTGCATCCATTCTTCCAGCACGGCGACGCGCTCGGCGCCCAGGCCGCGCCCGCCGCCCTGGTAGGCGTAGGAGGCATCCGTGTAGCGGTCGCACACGACCCAGGCCCCGCGCGCCAGCGCCGGTTCGATCACCTGGCGGACGTGTTCGCACCGGGCGGCGAACATCAGCAGGGTTTCGGTATCCAGCCCCATCGGGTCGGCCAGCAGCAAGGCGCGCAGCTTTTCGCCCAGCGGCGTACCGCCGGGCTCGCGGGTGGACACCACGTCAAGGCCCTGCGCGCGCAGGAAATCGGCGATCCAGACGGTGTGCGTGCTCTTGCCCGCGCCGTCCACGCCTTCCAGCGTAATGAAACGTCCACGCGAGGTCATTGGTCTTGTCCTTGTGCTTGTTCTTGCGACGGGCTCGGGTCGCCGGCAGGCGCCGGGCTCGACGGCGAGGTGGGCGCCGGACTGGGAGCCGGGTTGCGGCTCGGCGCCGGGCCCGAACTCTGCCCCTGCCCCAGGATGTAGCGCGATACGTTGCGATTGTGCTCGGACAGACTGACCGAGAATTCACTGGTGCCGTTGCCACGCGAGACGAAGAAGAGGAACTTGTGCTGCTCGGGCTGCACCGCCGCCAGCAGCGCCGCACGGCCGGCCGCCGCGATGGGCGTCGGGGGCAGGCCCGGACGCGTATAGGTATTCCAGGGCGTGTCCGTCTGCAGGTCGCGCTTGCGGATCCGCCCCTGGTAGGCCTCGCCCATGCCGTAGATCACGGTCGGATCGGTCTGCAGCAGCATCCCGACCTTCAGGCGGTTGGTGAACACGCCGGACACGCGGCGGCGGTCGGGACCGTGGCCCGTTTCCTTTTCGATGATAGACGCCAGCACCAGCGCTTCGTAGGGCGTGCTCACGGGCAGATCCGATTGGCGCTTGGCCCAGGTGTCCTGCAGGATGCGCTGGCCTTCCTGGTACGCGCGGCGCAGCAGGTCGAAATCGGTGCTGCCCGGCGTGAAGATATAGGTGTCCGGGAAGAACAGGCCTTCCGGTTGCTTGATATTGGAGCCCAGGCGCTCCATCAGTTCCTCGTCGGTGACCTCGCCCAGCGTCTGCTTGACGTCCGGGTTGGCGCGCAGCGCCTGGCGGATCTGCCGGTAGGTCCAGCCTTCCAGGAAGGTGATCTGCCGCTGCGTCATGTCGCCGCGGGCCAGCCTTTCCAGCAGCCGCCAGGGCGTATCGCCATTGATCGCCTGGTAACCGCCGGCCTTCATCTGCTTGTCCAGTTCGGACAGGCGCGCCATCCACACGAAACCGGGCTCCCACATCGGCACGCCGGCCTCATTCAGCGCGCGCGCAACCGTGCGCGGGCTGCTGCCCGGATCCACCACGAAATCGATCTTGTCGGCCGGCAGCTGCATGGGCTTGTTCATCCAGTACCAAGCAGCGCCTACCGTGGCGGCCGCAGCCAGCACGATGAGCAGGAAAGACCACAAGACGAAAAAAAAGAGTCGCTTCTTCATAAGTGTCGGAAGTTTAATTGATCGCGCGGACCTGTCGCGCCAAAAGAGGGGCCGGAGCGCTCCGGCCGCCCCTTTGCACGGCGGGGGCATGGCCCTGCCTGAAGGGGAACACGGCTATCATCTGCACTTTGATGACGCGATAACCCCGCCGCCATGCATGCTTTCCATTCTTCGATCCCCGCGCGCGCCGAAGGTTGCGCCCAATGCGCGCCGCTGGACGATTTCCTGGTTTTCTCCGCCTCCGGCGCCGATGCCCTGACCTTCCTGCACGGCCAGCTAACTCAGGACGTCACCGGCCTGCCGGCCGATGCCGCCCGGCTGGCGGGCTACTGCACCGCCAAGGGCCGCCTGCTGGCCACGCTCGTGATGTGGCGCGCGGCGCCCCCTGACGCGGACGACGCGCCCCAGCTTTACGGCTTGGTCCGCCAGGACCTCGCCCCAGCCTTGATCAAGCGCCTGTCGATGTTCGTGCTGCGCGCCAAGGTCAAGCTGGCGGCCACGCCGCTGCACGTGGCCGGAGTGCTGGCAACCGCCGAACAGGCCGCCGCGCTGGAAGCGGCGGCTGGCTCCCTGCCGCGCACGCCCTGGCAACGCGCCGACCTGCCTTCGGGCACCTGGATCGCCGCCCCCTCCGCCGATGCCCGCCTGCGCTGGTGGTGGATTGCCTCGGACGAACAGCTGGAACAAGCCGCCGCGCTTGCCGGCGTGCTGGGGCTCGCGCCGGCCGCCCAGTGGCATGCGGCCGACCTGGCCGCGGGCATTCCGTGGATCACCACGGCCACCCAGGACGTTTTCATTCCACAGACCGTCAACCTGGACCTGATCCAGGGCGTCAGCTTCACCAAGGGCTGTTATCCGGGCCAGGAAGTCGTGGCGCGCAGCCACTACCGCGGCACGGTCAAGCGGCGCATGGCATACGGCACCATCGCCGACGCGGCCGCCCAAGGCGCGGCGCTGGCCGGGGTCGATGTGTACGATGCCGCCCAGCCGGGCGAACCCACTGGCCGGATCGTAGATGCCGCCAGCGAGCAAGGCGTGGTCTCGGTGCTGTTCGAAACGGCATTGGCCGCCCTGCCGGCAGGCGATCTGCGGCTTGGCGCCGCCGACGGCCCGCGCATTGCCGCCGCCCCGCTGCCCTATTCCATCACCCCGTAAGCCGCCCCGCCGGGGCCTCCCGCGTCCGCGCGGGAACTGGCCGGCGGGCGCTAGACGGCCACGCCGAACAGCGCGCCCACCATCGTGGTCGCGGCCATCGCCAAGCCCCCCAGGACCGTCACGCGCAGCGCGGCGGGCGCCCTGGGCGCGCCGCCCGCCCCCGCGGCCAGGGCGCCCAACCCCGCCAGGCAGACCACCGACGCGCCGATGACCCAGCCGATCAGCTGCGGCACGGGCGCCAGGGTAGCCACCAGCAGCGGCAGCGCCGCTCCCCCCGCGAACGACGCGGCCGAAGCCACCGCGGCCTGCACCGGCCGTGCGCGATTGTGGACGGAAATACCCAGTTCGTCGCGAGCATGCGCATCGAGCGCATCGTGGCTGGTCAGCTGACGCGCCACCTGCGTGGCCAGGTCCCGGGTGAGGCCCCGTCCCACGTAGATATCGATCAGCTCGGCCAGTTCCTCGGTGGAGTTGCGCTTGAGCGACCGTTGCTCCAGCCGCAGGTCCGCGGCCTCGGTGTCGGCCTGCGACCGCACCGATACATACTCGCCCGCCGCCATCGACAGCGCGCCGGCCACCAGCCCGGCCAGGCCCGAAGTGAGGATGGCGCCATGCGTGGCCTGCGCGGCCGCGACGCCGGTAATCAGGCTGGCCGTCGACACGATACCGTCGTTCGCGCCGAGCACAGCCGCGCGCAGCCAGTTGCTGCGGAAAATCCGATGATGTTCTCTAGGAGGCATTGCCAACTCTGCACATGCAACACGTGACGAGCCGCGCGGCGGGGCCGCCACCATGGACGGATCCGCCGCGCGCGGGATTCAGCGCGGTGTCACGCGCACCGCGGTAAGCAAGCCTATCACGCAAAGGGTGGCCTGCTCGCCCTCGTATGCATGCATTTCGACCTGGCAGATCGACAGGCGCTTGCCGGGCTTGACCACGCGGCCGCTGGCGACGTAGCGGTCACCCTTGGCCGGCGCCAAGAAGTTCATCTTGAATTCCGACGTCAGCACGTCCTCGCCCGGCTCGAACAGCGTGTAGGCAGCATAGCCGCCAGCGCTGTCCGCGATCGTCGTGGAGATGCCGGCGTGCAGGAAGCCGTTCTGTTGGCAGAGGTCGGCCCGGTACGGCAGGACGATGTCTACCCGCCCGGGCTCCACCACGCCCAGGCCCGCGCCCAGCAGGGCCATGATGCTCTGCCGGTCGAAGCTGGCCTTGACCCGGGAAGCCGGGCCTTCTGATGCCTGGAACTGCGCCATGTCAGTCCTGCTCGCGCTTGACGAGGTTGACGATGCTGGAGAAATCCAGCCTGCCCGACCCGCCCGCGCTATGCAGGGAATAGAGATTGCGCGCCAGTTCGCCCAGCGGGATCGAGGCCCGCGCCGACAGGGCCGCCTCGGCCGCCAGACCCAGGTCCTTCAGCATCAGGTCCACGCCGAAGCCGCCCGCATAGCCCTTGGACGCCGGGGTGTGCTCCATCACGCCGGGCCAGGGGTTGTAGAGTTCGGTCGCCCAGTTGCGGCCCGAACTCTTGGCGATGATGTCCGACAACACCTTGGGATCCAGCCCATTGGCCACGCCCAGCGCCAGCGCCTCGGACGTGCCCGCCATCAGGATACCCAGCAGCATGTTGTTGCAGATCTTCGCCACCTGGCCAGCGCCAGCCGGGCCGGCGTGGAAGATGTTCTTGCCCATTTTCTCCAGGACCGGACGGGCGCGCTCGAGCGCCTCGGCCTGGCCGCCGACGATGAACGTCAGCGTGCCGGCGGCCGCCCCGCCGGTGCCGCCGGAGACCGGCGCGTCGATCATGGTGATGCCGCGCACCTCGGCGGCCTGGGCCACCTTGCGCGCCGAATCCGGCGCGATGGTGCTGCATTCGATGACCAGCGCCGAGGACGGGATCTTGCCCAGCAGGTCCTCGCCCAGGTACAGCCCCTCCACGTGCTTGCTGGCCGGAAGCATGGAAATCACCACCTCGGCGCCCTTGACCGCCTCGGCGGCGGAAGCCGCGGCCTTGGCGCCGGCGTCGGTCAGCCCTTTCACGGCCGCCGGCACGAGGTCGAAGACCGTCAGGCTATGGCCGGCCTTGACCAGATTCAATGCCATGGGCGCGCCCATGTTGCCCAATCCGATAAACGCGATACTGCTCATGATGTCTTGTCTCCTGTTGCCAATGCTGTAGGTATGGAATCATCGTGTACTGCGTAATGGGCGCCGGCGCCGCCCCGGACGGGCTATCGCCCTTCCTTGCCCAGGTCCGCAAGCGGATGGGGCTCGCCTTCGGGCCAGGGTTCGTCGAAGAACTTCTGCACCCAGGCGTCGGTGGCCATGTCCATCACCGCGGGATTCCAGCGCGGCTTCTTGTCCTTGTCGATCAGCAGCGCGCGGATGCCTTCCGCGAAATCGCCATGCGCCGTGCAGGCCAGCGCCGCGATGTATTCGGCGCGGAACACATCGTCCAGCGAGCGCAGGCGCATGCGCTGCTGCAGCGCGAACGACAGGCGCACCGAGCCCGGCGAACCCGCCAGCATCGTCGACGCCGCTCGCGCCAGCCAGGGATCCTCGTGGTCTTTCAGCGCGGCCAACTCTTCATAAATATCGTCCAGCCGGTTGCCGCTGCACAGGCTGTTGATCAGGAACGAATGCTGGCGCAGGTGGCCGCCCTCGAGCGGCGCCCGCGGTTCCAGCGCCGTCAGGGCGCGGCGCAGCAGGCCGTCGTTGATCGAGCGCGGGGGAATGGCGTCTTCGGCGGCGCCCGACACCTGGCCGGCCCAGGGCTGTTCCTCGAGCGAGGCGAGCAGCTTGGGCCAATCCTCGTAATTCAGGCGGAAATCCGCCAGGCCGGCGAAAAAGGCGTCGGCCGTATTCATCTGCGCGCCGGTCAGCGCCAGGAACAAACCGATCCGGCCTGGCATGCGGTTGAGCAGCCAGCTGCCGCCGACATCCGGGAACAGGCCGATAGTGACCTCGGGCATCGCCAGGCGCGAGGCCTCGCTGACCACGCGGTGGCTGGCTCCCATCATCAGGCCGATCCCGCCGCCCATGACGATGCCGTGCCCCCAGCACAGCACGGGCTTGGGATAGGTGTGGATGCGATAGTCCAGCCGGTATTCGTGCTCGAAGAAGCGCCGCGCATAGGCGTTGCTCCAGCCGGACTTGCCCGTGTTCTCTTGCATGCTGCGGTAAAGCCCGTGCAGGTCGCCTCCGGCACAGAATGCCTTTTCGCCGGCGCCCTGCAGAACCACCAGGGCCACGCCCGGGTCATTCGCCCAGGTATCCAGCTGCGCGGCCAGGAGGTCCACCATTTCCAGCGACAGGCCGTTCAGGGTCTGCGGCGAGTTCAGCGTCGCGATCCCGAAGCGCATTCCATTGGCAGCGGCTTTTTCTTCGAACAGCACCGGTGCATTCATCGTATGTCGGCTCCTTTTTCCAACAATTGGCGGGAAATGATCACTCGCATGATCTCGTTGGTTCCCTCCAGAATCTGATGAACGCGAGTATCGCGCACCAGACGCTCCAAGGGATAGTCCCGCAAGTATCCGTAGCCGCCGTGAATCTGCTGCGCATCCAGGCAGATCTGGAACCCCATGTCGGTGGCGAAGCGCTTGGCCATCGCGCAGTAGGTCGCCGCGTCGGGCGCGCCCGCATCCAATTTGCAGGCCGCCAGGCGCACCATCTGGCGGGCCGCCACCAGGTGCGTGGCCATGTCGGCCAGCTTGAATTGCAGCGCCTGGAATTCGGCCAGGCGCCGGTTGAACTGCCTGCGCTCGTCCATGTAGCGCCGGGCGGCGTCCAGCGCCCCTTGCGCGGCGCCCACGGAGCAGGTGCCGATATTGATGCGGCCGCCGTCCAGGCCCTTCATGGCGATCTTGAAGCCCTCGCCTTCCTGGCCCAGCATGTTGGCGGCGGGCACGCGGACGTTCTCGAACGTGATGGGGCGCGTGGACTGGCTGTTCCAGCCCATCTTCTCTTCCTTGCGTCCGTAGCCGATGCCTTCGCTGTCGGCCGGGATGGCGAAGGCGCTGATGCCGCCCGCGCCCTCGCCCCCGGTGCGCGCCATGACCACCAGCAGGTCGGTGTCGCCGCCGCCCGAGATGAACGCCTTGGCGCCATTGACGATGTAGTCATCGCCCTCGCGCTGCGCGCGGGTGGACAGGGAAGCCGCGTCGGAACCCGCGCCCGGCTCGGTCAGGCAGTACGAGGCCAGCTTCTGGCCGCTGGCCAGCAACGGGCCCCAGGCTTCGCGCAGCCCTGGCTGCCCCCACTTGCCCACCATCCAGGTGGCCATGTTGTGGATCGTCAGGAACGCCGTGGTGGACGGGTCGACCGCCGCCATTTCCTCGAACACCAGGGTGGCGTCCAGGCGCGGCAGCCCCAGGCCGCCGATGTCTTCGCTGGCGTAAATGGCGCAGAAGCCCATCTCGCCCGCCCGGGCGAAGGCCTCGCGCGGGAAGATGCCCTCGGCGTCCCAGTGCGCGGCGTGGGGAGCCAGCTCACCCTCTGCGTAATCGCGCGCGGCCTGCGCGAACGCGCGCTGCTCGTCGGTCAGTTCCAAGTCCACAGCCTGTCTCCTGTTGTAGTCGGTATTGTCTGTTGGCGTTGCTGCCGTCTCGTGAACGCCAGCATACCGATTTTGGCATGACGTTGACGTAAACGTAAATCCGTAACGACGTTTATGTTACGCCCGAAGCGCCGGCGCGATTTGTCTTACCCGCGACAATGTGTTCCGGGGGCCCTTGCCGGGCCGCGAACTACAGCAGGCCGGCCGGACGGATGCGGCCGTTCCTGGCCGTCTTGGCGCGGCGATGCTCCGCGCGGCGCCGGCGCGATTCCTTGGGGTCGAAGCTGAGGCCGCGATAGATCTCCACGCGGTCGCCGTCGGCCAGCCGGGCCTGGGGTTCGGTGGCGCGGCCGAAAATGCCCACGCCGCGCTCCCAGGGCTGCACGATCGGGAAGGCATCGCCGAAGCCGCTCTCGGCCAGCGCGTCCGCCACGGTGGCGCCGTCGGGCAGGTTCAGCTCGCGCAACCAGACGTGGCCCGGCAGCGCATAGCAGACGCTGACGCGCAATGGCCGCGGCGGGGACGGCTCATTCGCCATACTTGGCCTGCGCGCGCTTGGTGAAGGAATCGATAAAGCTGGTGGCAATGCGGTTGAACACCGGCCCCACCACCATTTCGAGCGCCCGGTTGGAAAACGCGTATTCCATGGTGAACAGCACCTTGCAGGCGTCTTCCGCCAACGGCTGGAACTCCCAGTGCCCCACCAGGCTGGAGAACGGACCATCCACCAGTTCAAGGTCGATCCGGTCGGGATAGGCATGGGTGTTGCGCGTAGTGAAGCGCTGCTTCATCCCCGCGAAGCTGATCAGAATGGACGCCTGCATGCCGTGCTCGTCCCGCGTCTGCACCTCGGCGCCGCCGCACCAGGGCATGAACTCGGGGTACTTCTCCACGTCGGCGACCAGGTCGAACATCTGGGCGGCACTGTAGGGCACCAGGACGGATCGTTGTACTTTGTGCATCGGCTATCGCAAATGGCTAGAATGGCAGGATTTTACCAAGGGTATGTCCCGCCCCCGAAGCGCTGCGCGCTTCCCCCTCAAGGGGCGCCGCTGGCGGACCGGCGAAGCCGGATCCGCGCGGCCCCGAGTAGAGGCCCATGCAGGCGGCTACGCAGCATGAACTCAGAAGCCCGTCCCAAAACCAACCGGCGGCGGGCTCCGACGACACGTACAAAACAGGCTTTATGAGCATTATCGACAACCGCAAGGCCACGCACGACTATTTCATCGAAGACCGCTACGAGGCCGGCCTGGTGCTGCAAGGCTGGGAAGTCAAGGCGATCCGCGATGGCCGCGTACAGCTCAAGGAAAGCTACGTCATCGTGCGCGATGGCGAACTCTACCTCCTGGGCATGCACGTCAGCCCCCTGCCCACGGCCTCCACGCACATCCACCCCGATGCCATGCGCACGCGCAAGCTGCTGCTCAAGGCCGAGGAAATCAGCAAGCTCATCGGCAAGGTCGAACAGCGCGGCTATACGCTGGTGCCGCTCAACCTGCACTACAAGAACGGGCGCATCAAGCTGGACTTCGCGCTGGGCCGCGGCAAGAAGCTGTACGACAAACGCGACACCTCGCGCGAAAAAGACTGGCAGCGCGAGAAAGAGCGCATGATGAAGCACGACACCCGCGCCCCGCGCCGGAGCAAGGACGACTGATTCAGGCGGCCGTCGGGAGCAATTGGCGGTCGGCATCCCCGCCCGGCCCGACGATCCCGTTGC
The DNA here is from genome assembly GCF_900496965.1 of Achromobacter agilis. Lineage (GTDB taxonomy): Bacteria > Pseudomonadota > Gammaproteobacteria > Burkholderiales > Burkholderiaceae_B > Achromobacter > Achromobacter agilis. Next base: position 34,329 of record NZ_UFQB01000027.1, on the reverse strand, counting down.
GCCCCCTGGCCTTCGCCGTATAGAGCTTGCGGTCGGCCCGCTCGAAAAACGCCTGCAGGCTCTCGCCGGGTATCCAGTTGGCCACCCCGGCGCTGAACGTATACGAAATGGTGCTGCCGCCGTGTGAACACGGCGTGCGCCGCACCGAATCCAGCAGCCGGCCGGCCACCTCCATGACCGCATCGCTGCGCAAGTCGGGAAACAGCACGGCGAACTCCTCTCCGCCCACGCGGCCCACGTGGTCGCCGGTGCGCAGCGTGGCGGTGGCCAGCAGGCCGAAATGGCGCAGCACGGCGTCCCCCGCGGCATGCCCATGGGTATCGTTGATGCGCTTGAAATGGTCGATATCCAGCAATAGCATCGCCAGCGGCCGCCGCGTGCGCAGCGCCTGCGCGCAATAGCGTTCGGCCTGCAGCCACCACGCCTTGCGCGACATCAGGCCGGTCAGGAAATCCGTATTCGCCTCTTGCTCGCGATCCGCCAGCATGCGGTCGTGGATGATCATGATGGTGCCCAGGGTCAGGCAGGGCATGGTCAGCACGCCCAGCGTCATGAACGCGATATTCCAGGCAGTAGGCAGCAGCAGCGCCTGCGGCGCCGCGATACCGAGCAGGTAGACCACGGCGCGCGCGGCGCAGACCACGGCCGACACGAACGCCACCACGCGGACGAAATGGTAGCTATAGCGCGACCGGTTCATCGGCATGCCATGCCCCACGGTCACGGCGATCGCCAGCATGAAGCCGGTCATCAGCGCCGACATCGCCACCATGCGGGCCCCGATCCGGGGCTCGATATACGTATAGGCGGCCAGCACCAGCAGCGTCGCCCCCGAGGCCAGCGCCATGAAATGCCGGGGCACGGGCCGGCCGACCAACCTGCACAGGCCTGCGTAGTACGCGCACAGGGCCAGCGCAACCGCCGTATTGGCCAGGATCACCGACAGGAACAGAGGCGCGCCGGTGGCCTGGAACGCGAAGGCGCCGAATGCCAGCAGCGTCAGCAGATTGGCGCAAATCGCTTCTTTGATGCCCGCCATGCCGCTGCGGGCCAGCGACCCGAGCACGCACAGCGCAAGCACTCCCGCCAGCGCTGCCACCAAGAGCAAGTTAACGGGAGCGATCATCGTCCGGGCGCCCGCGGGCGCGATTGTCAGCTGTTCCGGGTGGACTTCACGATGGTCATGGCGGAGGCGATCATGCCGCCCACATCCGCCAGGTTGGCCGGCAGGATCAGCGTATTGCCTTCCTTGGCCACGTTGCCGAACGCCTCGACGTAGCGCTCGGCCACCTTGAGGTTCACGGCTTCCATGCCGCCCGGCTGGCGCACCGCGTCGGCGACTTGCGTAATGGCCTTGGCGGTGGCCTCGGCGATCGCGAGCACCGCCGCGGCCTCGCCCTGGGCCTGGTTGATCTGCGCCTGCTTCTCGCCTTCCGAACGGGCGATCGCGGCTTCGCGTTCGCCCGTGGCGATGTTGATCTGTTCCTGGCGGCGGCCTTCGGATGCCGCGATCAGTGCGCGCTTTTCCCGTTCGGCGGTGATCTGCGCCTGCATCGAACGCAGGATCTCATTGGGCGGTGTCAAGTCCTTGATTTCGTAGCGCAGGACCTTCACGCCCCAATTCAGCGCGGCCTCGTCCAGCGACGACACGATGTTGCTGTTGATCGAATCGCGCTCTTCGAACGTGCGGTCCAGCTCCATCTTGCCGATGACGGAGCGCAGCGTCGTCTGGGCGAGCTGCGTGATGGCCGAGATGTAATTCGACGAACCGTAGGAGGCGCGCATCGGATCCGTGACCTGGAAGTACAGCACGCCGTCCACCTGCAGCTGCGTGTTGTCGCGCGTGATGCAGACCTGGCTGGGCACGTCCAGCGGGATTTCCTTGAGCGAATGCTTGTACGACACGCGCTCGATGAACGGGATGACGAAACCCGCGCCCGGCGACAGGACCCGGTCGAACTTGCCCAGGCGCTCGACCACCCAGGCATGCTGCTGGGGCACGATGGCGATCGCCCTGATGACGATCAGTATCGCCAGCGCGACGACGACGAGCAGGACGATGGTGGAAGTATCGATCATGATTCGGAGCCTCTCCTTCTGGTAAGTACGTTCGCAGAGCCTGCCCGGACGGCCTCGGCGCCTGCTGCCGGCCTCGCCTGCGGCGGACCGGCGCTGCTCATGCCGATCCGGGCGTGCCCTTGGGGGTCAGCACCAGGATCGAGCCGCGCATTTCGGTAATGGTCTGTTCGCCGGCCTGCGGCGCCTGCCCCTGGGCCAGCTCGGCCTGCCAGTGCGCCCCGCGGTACCAGACGCGCGCCGTGCCGTTCTCGGACCAGGCCTCGACCGAGACGGTCTGGCCGATGTCCAGGTTGACGTCTGCATTGCTGGCCGAGTCGACCTCGCGCTTTTTCAGGACACAGGTCTTGCGCAGGATAAGCAGGCCCAGCAGCAGCACCACGCCGCAAGCCACGAGTTCCCACTCGAGGCCGGCGCCGAACCATGCGGCCACGCCCCCTGCCGCAAGCCCCAGGGCCACCAGCAGCAAATAGAACGTTCCCGTCGCCAATTCGCCGATCAGGGCCAGCGCGGCCAGTCCCAGCCATATCCACATAGTCTTCGTTCGCCCGAAAGGATGAGTTCCTGTGCCGGATTGTACGTATTTCCGGGACGGAACGGTAAAGACGTTGTGCTTCAAGGACAATAGCGCTGGATTATGATGTGCGCTGGCGGTGGCGATCCATCAGGACCCGGCGCCCGTACCTATTTACGCAAAGCCCCCAATGACCGCTGCAATTCCTTCCGCCCTTCCCGTCCTGATCCTGCACACCGGCGATCCGGACGATACGCTCAAAAGCCAGTTCGGCGGCTATGCCGACCAGCTTGCCCAGGCCGCGGGCCTGACGCCCGACGCCATGGAAATCGTGGCCGTGCACGAAGGCCACCGGCCGCGGCCGCCGGCCAGCTATCGCGCCGCGCTGATCACGGGTTCTCCCGCGATGGTCACCGACAAGGAGCCCTGGAGCGAACACACCGCCGCCTGGCTGCGCGAAGCCGCCGCTGCGGAGTTGCCCATGTTCGGCGTCTGCTACGGCCACCAGTTGCTGGCCTATGCCCTGGGCGGCAAGGTGGGCTATAACCCCGCCGGCCGCGAAGTCGGCACGCAAACGGTGGAATTGCTGCCGCCCGCCGCCGGCGACAGGCTGCTGGCGGGCCTTCCGCCCACCTTCCCGGCCCAGATGCTGCATGCGCAGACCGTGCTGCAGCCGCCCCCCGGCTCCGCCGTGCTGGCCCGGTCGGATCTGGACGAACACCAGATGATCCGGATCGGCCGCAACGTATTCTCCACCCAGTTCCACCCTGAATTCGGCCCCGACTTCATCCGTGCCCACCTCGAGCGTTTCGGGCGCCGCTACGCCGCAGAAAACCTGGACGTGCCGGGCCTGTCCGCCAACGTGCGCGCCACGCCCGTGGCGGGTGGCCTGCTGCGCCGCTTCCTGGACACCTACGCTTCCGCCTAGGCCGGTTCCGGCCCTGGCCCGCGCAACAACCGGAGTGCAGCAGACGGCTGGCCTTGAGACGATACGGTCAAGCGCAGAGTCCGCGCACCGTCAGGAGTCCCTTATGAACCACGCCGCCGCCTCTTTGAGCAAACAGCACGCCGCCGCCGTCGAGCGCGCCTGCCGCGCGCTGGAGTCCGAGCAGCCGCCAGACCTGGCCACGCTGGCCGAGCAGGCCGGCATGAGCCGGTTTCATTTCCATCGCGTCTTCAAGGCGGCCACGGGCGTCACCCCCAAGGCCTATGCCACTGCCTTGCGCGCCAACCGCGCGCGCCAGCGCCTGGAGCAAAGCGCCAGCGTCACCGACGCCATGTACGACGCCGGCTTCAATTCCAGCGGACGCTTCTACGAAGCCGCACCCGCCATCCTGGGCATGACGCCCACCGCCTTCCGCAAGAACGGCGCGGGCGTGGACATCCGCTTCGCGGTCGCCCAATGCTCGCTGGGCGCCCTGCTGGTGGCCGCCAGCGATACCGGCATCTGCGAGATCGCTCTGCACGAAGACCCGGAGCAGCTCGTCCGCGACCTGCAGGACCGCTTCAAGGCGGCGCGCCTGATCGGCGCCGACGCGCAATTCGAAAGCTGGGTGGCCTCCGTGGTGGGCTTCGTCGAAGATCCTTCGCGGGGTCTGGACCTGCCCCTGGACGTGCGCGGCACCGCCTTCCAGCGCCGCGTCTGGGAAGCGCTGCGCGAGATCCCCGTGGGCGAGACGGCCACCTATACCGATATCGCCGAACGCATCGGCTCGCCCCGGGCCGTGCGCGCCGTGGCGCGCGCCTGCGCCACCAACAACATCGCCCTGGCCATCCCCTGCCACCGCGTGGTGCGCACCGACGGCTCCCTGGCCGGCTACCGCTGGGGCATCGACCGCAAGCGGGAATTGATTGCGCGGGAGGCGTTGGCGGCGTAGCGGATTGTTGGCTCGAGAGGTGTCAGACACCCGGGCAGGCCGGCGTCAGCCGGCCGGCAATCTCGTACGGGTGTCAGACACCGGGTGTATGGCGCTTGTGTCTGACACCCCTACGAGACGCCCGCGCATACAAGATTGGCCTGCCCGGGTGTCTGACACCCAACAAAAAAACCCCGCGCCCTCCCGGACGCGGGGTCTTTCAGATCGGGAACCCGATCAGTTCTTGGCCAGGCGCTGCCAGGTATCGACAACCGTGTCCGGGTTAAGCGACATCGACAGAATGCCCTCGTCCTTCAGCCACTGCGCGAAGTCCGGGTGATCGCTGGGGCCTTGGCCGCAGATGCCCACGTACTTGTTGGCGGCCAGGCAAGCCTTGATCGCGCGGCGCAGCATGAACTTCACGGCCTCGTCGCGCTCGTCGAAGTCGGCGGCCAGCAGTTCCATGCCGGAATCGCGGTCCAGGCCCAGCGTCAGCTGGGTCATGTCGTTCGAGCCAATGGAGAAGCCGTCGAAGTACTGCAGGAACTCGTCGGCCAGGATGGCGTTGGACGGCACTTCGCACATCATGATGAGCTTCAGGCCGTTCTCGCCGCGGGCGAGGCCGTGCTTGGCCAACAGGTTCACCACCTTCTCGGCCTGGCCGAGGGTGCGCACGAAGGGCACCATGATCTCGACGTTGGTCAGGCCCATGTCGTCGCGCACTTTCTTCAGCGCCTCGCACTCCATGCGGAAGCACTCGGCGAAGTCCTCGGCAATGTAGCGCGACGCGCCGCGGAAGCCCAGCATGGGGTTCTCTTCCTCGGGCTCGTAGCGCGAACCGCCGACCAGCTTGCGGTACTCGTTGGACTTGAAGTCCGACATGCGCACGATGACGGGCTTGGGATAGAAGGCGGCGGCGATGGTGGCCACGCCTTCGGCCATCTTCTCGACGAAGAACGCGCGCGGGCTGGCGTGCCCGCGGGCCGCCGATTCCACGGCCTTCTTCAGTTCGCCGTCGACATTCGGATAATCCAGCACCGCCTTCGGGTGGATGCCGATGTTGTTGTTGATGATGAATTCCAGGCGCGCCAGGCCGACGCCGCCGTTCGGGATCTGGGCGAAGTCGAACGCCAGTTGCGGATTGCCCACGTTCATCATGATCTTCAGATCGATGGCGGGCATCTCGCCGCGGCGCACTTCCTCGACCTCGGTTTCGATCAGGCCGTCATAGATGCGGCCTTCGTCGCCCTCGGCGCAGGACACGGTCACGGCCTGGCCTTCCTTCAGCACGTCGGTGGCGTTGCCGCAACCCACGACCGCCGGAATGCCCAGCTCGCGCGCGATGATGGCCGCGTGGCAGGTACGGCCGCCGCGGTTCGTCACGATCGCAGAAGCGCGCTTCATCACGGGCTCCCAGTTGGGGTCCGTCATGTCGGTGACCAGCACGTCGCCCGGCTGGACCTTGTCCATGTCGGAGATGTCGCCGACCACGCGCACGGGGCCCGAACCGATTTTCTGGCCGATCGCGCGGCCGGTGATCACGACATGGCCGGTGGCCTTCAGGCGGTAGCGCTGTTGCACGTCGGAGGCGCCCTGCTGCGACTTCACGGTTTCCGGACGCGCCTGCAGGATGTAGATCTTGCCGTCCACGCCGTCGCGGCCCCATTCGATGTCCATGGGACGGCCGTAGTGCTTCTCGATGATGACGGCATAGCGGGCCAGTTCGTTGACCTCGTCGTCGGTCAGCGAGTAGCGATTGCGCTCGGAAACGGGCACGTCCACCGTGCGCACGGCGCGGCCTTCGGGACGCTCCGGATCGAATTCCATCTTGATCAGTTTGGAACCGATGCGGCGGCCCACGATCGCGAAATGGCCCTGGGCCAGCGTCGGCTTGAAGACGTAGAACTCGTCGGGGTTGACGGCGCCCTGCACCACGGTTTCGCCCAGGCCGTACGACGAGGTGATGAACACCACGTCCTGGAAGCCCGATTCGGTGTCGATGGTGAACATCACGCCGGCGCTGCCCTTGTCGGAACGCACCATGCGCTGGATGCCGGCCGACAAGGCGACGTCGGCGTGGGCATAGCCCTTGTGCACGCGATAGGAAATGGCGCGATCGTTGTACAGCGAGGCAAACACGTGGCGGATCTTGTCCAGCACGTCGTCGATGCCGACCACGTTCAGGAAGGTTTCCTGCTGGCCGGCGAACGAGGCGTCGGGCAGGTCTTCGGCCGTGGCGGACGAACGCACGGCGAACGAACCCTTGCCGTCGGCGTCGAGCTTGGCGAAGGCGTCGCGGATCTGCGATTCGAATTCGGCCGAGAACGGCGCATCGACGATCCATTGGCGGATCTGCGCACCGGCGTTGGCCAGCTCGCGAACGTCTTCGGGGTTCAGCGTGCTCAAGCGCTCAGCGATGCGCTTGTCCAGGCCCGAGGCCTTCAGGAAGTCGCGGAAGGCATCCGCGGTCGTGGCGAAGCCGCCCGGCACGCGGACTCCCGCGCCAGACAGCTGGCTGATCATTTCGCCTAGTGATGCGTTCTTGCCTCCTACCGAGTCCACGTCCGTCATGCGGAGCTGCTCGAACAAAACAACATACGACATTGAAGTCACCTTTTACAATGGAATGAAAGCGAGTTTGGTCAATGCGTCAGGGAGCTGGATCACAGCCCCAAATCTACGCGCTGACCAAACTGGCCTTGGACCGCCCTTGGGGTGACTTATAGGGGCCTGATTGTACTCGGTCGAGTACGTCCGGCCATCCGCCTGGTTGGAATTTTTTACACATGACATCTACCCCGATCGTACGCACGGTATACATCGTTTCCGACAGTACCGGCATCACCGCAGAAACCTTCAGCCAGTCAGTCCTTTCGCAGTTCGAGGGAGTCGATTTCAAGCCGGTTCGGCTGCCCTTCGTCGACACCCTGGAAAAAGCAGCGGAAGTCGCCATGCGGATCGACCGCAGCGCCCTGGAGGCCGGTGTTCCGCCCATCGTTTTCAGCACGTTGGTCAACCCCGATATGCTGGCCCGTGTTCGCCAGGCGAACGGTATTTTCCTGGACCTCTTCGGTACCTTCGTGAGCCACATCGAGCAGGCGCTGGGGCTGAAATCCAGCCACTCCATCGGCCGCTCGCACATGCAGGCCAATTCAGAAAAGTACCGCAACCGGATCGATGCAATCAACTTCAGCCTGGCGCACGACGACGGCCAGTTCGTGAACCAGCTGGACCAGGCGGATGTGATTCTCGTGGGCGTCTCCCGCTGCGGCAAGACACCTACCAGCCTCTACCTGGCCATGCAATACGCCATCAAGGCGGCCAATTTTCCGCTCACGCCCGACGATTTCGAGCGCGGCACCCTGCCGTCGACCATCGCCCCGCACCGCGGCAAGCTGTTCGGCCTCTCGATCCAGCCCGAGCGCCTGGCCGAGGTCCGTAACGAACGCCGCCCCAATAGCCGCTACGCCAAGCTGGAGCAATGCCGCTACGAAGTGGCCGAGGCCGAGCGCATGATGCGCCGTGAAGGGATTTCCTGGCTGTCGAGCACGACGAAATCCATCGAGGAAATCGCAACGACCGTGCTGCAGGAAGTGGGCCTGGACCGGGGCTGAAAACGACAAGGGCGCGCCAATGGCGCGCCCTTGCGCACAGCGCCGTGGCGGGTTACAGGCCAGGCACCCGTTCGGGCGAGGCGGCGCCCCAATAGCGCAGCCGACGCATTTCGTTCTCGGCCAGTTCGGCGGGGTCGACCAATTGCATCGATAGCTGGCCCACCGCGCCGGTGCTGCCCAGCGATTCCGCCATGATGCGCACATAGCGCGTCTGGCCCGCATCCAGCATGAAGCTCACGCCGTCGCCAGTCCAATACAGGTTGGTCACGACGTAGCTGCCCGCCGGGCGGTCCACAAAGAAGAAGCTGCCTGGCTTGTTGCGTCCCACGACCTCCTTGTTGACACGCAGTTTTTGCTGGGCGGCAGCCATGCTGGCGGGCTGCGGCTGATAGAAATAAATCCGGCCATTCCCCTCCGCGATCGGCGGGATCCTGCCATGCAGGGACTCGTACTTGGATCCGGCACAACCGGCCAGCAGGACCGCGGCCGCTGCCGCGGCCGCCATTTTCAACCACGCGTTCATTGACGCATCTCCACGGGCAAGGCGACAGGACGGGACAGGGGCAGGAAGGCGCTTTCGCCGGGCAGGTAGAAGCCGAGCAGCTTGCCGGACGACGCCACGGCATAGGCCTCGTCCTGGCGCCGGGTCTGGATCGTGAACAATCCGCTCAGCGGACGGTAGACGTCGCCCTGCGGCAGGGCGCCCACGCGCCGCCATTGCGATCCCGCGGGCAGGGTTACGCTGGTGTCGTTCGGCAGGGCCGCGATGACCGCCCTGGACAATTGGATGGTGCCGGCGGGGTCCGCCGCGGCCACGGGCGCCATACTGACTTTCTGGGTACTGACCGACATGCAGGCGCTTAGCGCTACCGTGCACGCGGCAGCGAGAAACAGCGCCCTGCCCGCGCGCGCGGAACGACCTTCAAGCCTGCGAACCAGCGATGACGCCATAGACACCTCGAAAGGAAAATTCGAAGTATATGAGTGCGTCCAAGTTTTACAAAACGTGCGCCATGATCAGTACCGCAGATTCTTCCGGTCGCGCCAACCCGCGCCCCAGTATTTCAGGTCTGCCATGGACTGCGTGGCAACTTCCGCCGAGGTTTCCTGCCGCAGCGCCTGCCTGCCGTCCGTGATATCTACTCGCAGGTACACGGCCTGCCCCGCAGGCAGCGTGACCTCGACCACGTCGGCCGGGTCCTTGCGCGCCGCCGCGATCGCTACCGAAAGGCGGCCGGCGGGGCGGTCCACGAAGAAGAAGCGTCCCGGCTTGGAACGGCCTACTTTACGGCCGTCGACCAGGATCGGCGGTTGTGCCGCGTCGGCGCCTGCGGACGAAGCAAGCTGGTAGAAGTAGATACGGCCGGCGCCGGCCTCCATGGCGGGGATCCGCGATGCCACCTCGGCATACCGCGGGCCTGCGCAGCCCGACAACAACAACACCGCACCTGCGGCGGCCAGCATCCCTTTGACCCAGCTTTTCATATGTCGTCTCCAGAAGATAAGCCGCGGGCGCCCATGGCGCCCCGCCCATTCAAGGCGGCAGTATAAACGGGGGACGGTCCGGCCGAGCGAAACGCGAGAGGAATCAGCCTTCGCAGCCGCGCAACGCCTGACGGCGCTGCTCGAACAGGCAAATGGCGGCCGCGGCGCCCACGTTCAGCGACTCGACGGCCGCCATCTCGTGTGGAATGCGCACCCTGAGGCGCGCGGCGGTCAGCAGCGCCGCATCCACGCCCTGCCCTTCGTGGCCGAAAACCCAGGCGCAGCGCTGCGGCAGGCGCCCGCCGTACAGGTCCTGCGCGCCCTCCAGCGCGGTGGCCACCAGCGGCACCCGCAGGCGCGGCAGCAGCCCGGCAAGATCGACGTGCTCATGGATGGCCAGGGCGAAATGCGCGCCCTGCCCGCTGCGCAGCACCTTGGGCGACCACGCGGCCGCCGTGCCCGTCGCCAGGAACACCCGCTTTACCCCGGCTGCCGCGCAGGTGCGCAACAGCGTGCCCACATTGCCCGGGTCCTGGATGCGGTCGAACAGAACGCAGTTCTCGTCCACGTCGGCGGGCAGGTCCACGACCGGCGGTGTGACCAGGAAGGCCACGCCCTGCCCGCTTTCCACGCTGGCCAGCGACTGCATCAGCCGCGCGTCCAGCGCCAGGCAGCGATTGTCCGGCACCGCGGCGGCCAATGCGGCGATATCGGGCTGCGACAGGCGCTCCACGTCGAATACCGCCTGGTCGGGCGCGCCATGATGCTGCAACCAGGCCTGGCACAGATGCACGCCGTCCAGCAGCACGGGCGCGCCGCGCTTGCCGGCCGTGCCGGCCAGCCTGGCCAGCGCCTTGACCGCGGGATTGTCGCGGGAACTGATGTGCTTCATGGCGTCAGGGCTTGCGCGCTTGCGCCGCCGGCAACCGCCGGCCCGAAAGTCTTGATGGGCGCGAAACTGCGGCGGTGTTCGGGGCACGGGCCGTGTTCGCGCAGCATCTGCAAATGCAGCGCCGTGCCATAGCCCTTGTGCTGGTCGAACGCATATTGGGGATACAGCGTGTGCAGGCGCAGCAGGTCCGCGTCGCGGGCGGTCTTGGCCAGGATGGAGGCCGCGGAGATCGCGGGCACCAGCGCATCGCCCTTGATGACGGTCTGCACGGTGCAGCCGAGCTTGGGGGCCTGGTTGCCGTCCACCAGCGCCAGCTGGGGCACGACGGACAGGCCCTGCACGGCCCGCTGCATCGCCAGCATCGTGGCGCGCAGGATGTTCAGGTTGTCGATCTCGGCGACGCTGGCGCTGGCGATGTGCCAGGCCAGCGCGTATTCCTGGATCTCGAGCGCCAGGGCTTCGCGCGTGGCCGCTTTCAGCACCTTGGAATCCGCCAGCCCAGCGATGGGGCGGGCGGGATCCAGAATCACGGCCGCGGCGTAGACCGCGCCCGCGAGCGGGCCCCTTCCGGCCTCGTCCACACCGGCCGTCACCATGGGCGGCTGCTCGGGCGCGGCGAACAGGTCAGGCTGCTCCACCGGCCACCTCCAGGATCGCCTGGGCGGCCAGCGCCGGCGTATCGCGCAGCAGTTCCTGGTGCAAGGCAGTGAAGCGCGCCTCGACACGCGCCGTCAGCGCCTCGTCGGTCAGCGCGGCCCAGGTCGCCTCGGCCAGCTTTTCGGGGGTTGCGTCATCCTGCAGCAATTCAGGCACCGCGAAATCGCGCAGCAGCACGTTCGGCAGGCCGACCCACGGCAGGTAGGGACGCTGCTGGCCGGATTTCCACGCCATGATGCGGCGCATCCACGGCGACAGCACGTAAGAGATCACCATGGGCCGCTTGTACAGCGCCGTCTCGAGCGTGGCCGTGCCGCTGGCCACCAGCACCGCCGTGGCCGCCTCCATGACGGACCAGGCCACCGGCGCCTGGCGCTCTCCGCCCTCGCCGTGCAGATCCTGCGCGGTCACGCAGCGCAAGCCTGGCACGGGATACTGGGCCAGGATGGCCTGGAATTCGGCGCGCCGCTGGTCGTTGACCATGGGCACGACGCATTGCAGCGCCGGGTCTTTCTTTTGCAGCAATTGAGCGGCTTGCAGGAAGCGCGGCGCCAGCAAACGAATCTCGGACGAACGGCTGCCCGGCAAAATCGCCAGTACGCGCGCGTCCTGATCGATGCCCAGGCGGGCACGCGCCGCGGCGCGGTCCGGCTGCATCGGCACCGCTCCGGCCAAGGGGTGGCCCACGTAGGTCACCGGGATGCCTTCCTTGCGGTAGATCTCTTCCTCGAACGGGAACAGCACGAGCATGTGCGATACCGACTCGCGGATCTTGTGGATGCGTTCATAGCGCCAGGCCCAGATCGACGGCCCGACAAAGTGCACGGTGGGCGTGCCGGCCTGCCGCAGCTGGTGTTCCAGGCGCAGATTGAAATCCGGCGCGTCGATGCCCACGAAGACGGCGGGCGGCTCAGCCAGCCAGCGGCGCTTGACGTCGCGATACGTGCCGAGCAGGCTGGGCAGCCGCTTGAGCGCGTCGACGTAGCCGAACACGGTCAGGGCGTGCATGGGGTGCCAGGCGTTGAAGTCGCGGGCCTGCATCTGCGGCCCGCCGATGCCTTCGCAGTGGACGCCGGCATCGCGCGCTTGCAGACCGGCAATGATGCGACCGGCCAGCAGGTCGCCCGAAGGCTCGCCGGCCACCATGCCGATCCGGGTGCTCATGGCCGGATGATGCCGCGGCTAGCGACGTCCAGGAAATCGAGCAGGGTCTGCAGGCGGCTGGCAACTTCCGGTTCCGCCTGCTGGCGGGCACGCAGCTCGGCCCGCGCCGCGTCCAGGGAGAGCCCACGGCGGTAGATGACTTTGTAGGCGTCGCGCAACGCCGAAATCTCGGCGGGCGTGAACCCGCGGCGCTTCAGGCCTTCGACGTTGACGCCAACCGGGCGGCAAGGATTGCCGGCGGCCAGCACGAACGGCGGCGAGTCCTGCATCAGCGAGCTGTTTCCGCCCGTCATGCTGTGCGCGCCGATGCGCGCGAATTGGTGCACCCCGGTCAGGCCTCCCACGATGGCCCAATCGCCAACGTGGACGTGGCCGCCCAGCTGCACGGCATTGGCCAGGATGGTGTTGCTGCCGATGTGGCAGTCGTGCGCGACGTGCACGTACGCCATGATCCAGTTGTCATCACCCAGCGTGGTGACCCCGCCGTCCTGCACGGTGCCCGTGTTCAGCGTCACGAACTCGCGAACCGTGTTGCGGTCGCCGATCTCCAGTCGCGTAGGCTCGCCCTGGTACTTCTTGTCCTGCGGCATGCCGCCGATCGAGCAGTAGCGATAGAAGCGGTTGTCGCGCCCGATGGCCGTCACCCCGTCCACCATGCAGTACGGGCCGATCTCGGTGCCCGCGCCGATGGTCACGTTGGGGCCGATCGTCGCATAGGCGCCGACGACCACGCTCGGGTCGAGTTTTGCCGCCGGATCAACGACAGCGGTGGGGTGAATGTTTCCTGCCATTGACTACTCTTCCAGGCTGCGGATCGCGCACATCAGTTTGGCCGAAGCGACCTCCTGGCCGTCCACCGTCGCGCGCGCTTGGTACTTACAGATGCTGCGGCTCAAGCGTTCGGCTTCCACCTCGATGCGCAATTGGTCGCCCGGCACCACGGGACGGCGGAAACGCGCGCCGTCGATGCCGACCAGGTAGTACGCCGTCTTGGAACCTTCGCACTTCAGTCCGCCGTTCTCGTCGGTGAACGAGAACAGGGCCGAGGCCTGGGCCATGGCTTCCACGATGAGCACACCAGGCATCACCGGGTGATGCGGGAAATGACCCGTGAAAAACGGTTCATTGATCGAGACGTTCTTGATGGCCACGATGGACTTGCCGGGCACCATTTCGACGACGCGGTCAATCAGCAGCATCGGGTAACGATGCGGCAACCTCTCCATGATCCCCTTGATGTCGAGTTCCATTTTTCTATGCTTTCCTGCAAAGTGAAATAATTTCGCGGCGCGGACGCGCCGGGGCGGCAACCGCGCCCTACTCTTTTTCCAGTGTCCGCACGCGGCGGCGCAATTGCGCCAACTGCTGTATCACGGCGGCGTTGCGCTGCCAGTCGCCATGTTCCGCATACGGGAACACACCCGTGTAGCGGCCAGGCTTCGAAATATTGGACGTGACCGCGGTGCCGCCCGAAACGTGGACGTCGTCGCCCAGCGTCAGGTGGCCCGACAGCATGGCCGCTCCGCCGATCGTGCAGCGTTCGCCGATCGTGGTAGAACCCGCCACGCCGACGCAGGCAGCCATCGCGGTATGCGCGCCGATGCGGCAGTTGTGCCCCACCATGATCTGGTTGTCCAGCTTCACGCCATCGGACACGATCGTGTCTTCGAGCGCGCCGCGGTCGATCGTGGTGTTGGCGCCGATCTCGACATCGTCGCCGATGGCCACGCCGCCCAGTTGGGGAATCTTGCCCCAGGCGCCCTTGCCGAGCGAGGGATCCGGCGCAAAGCCGAATCCGTCCGCGCCCAGCACTGCGCCGCTGTGGATGATGGCCCGGGCGCCGACGGTGACGCCTTCGTACAAGGTGACGTGCGCGTGCAGCCGGCTGTTCGGGCCCACGGACGAGCCCGCGCCGATGACGCAGCCCGGCCCGAGCACCGTGCCGCGGCCGATCCGGGCGCCGGATTCCACGACGCATTGCGGCCCGATGCGCACACCCTCTTCGATCGTGGCGTCATCGGCCACCACCGCGGACGGATGCGTGCTGGCGGGCAGCTCGGGCCGCCGCGCGGCGTCGAACCACTGCGCCACGCGGGCATAAAGCAGATAGGGATGCTTGCAGACGACCAGTGCGAAAGGCGGCCGGGGGCTGCCTTCGGCTTCCAGGGCCTCGGCCACGTCATTCGAGACGATGACCGCCGCCGCCCTGGTGGCGCCGAGCTGGCTCTGGTAGCGGGGATTGGCCAGGAATGCAATTTCCTGAGGCCCCGCCGATGACAAGGTTCCGATGCCGCAGACCCGCAAGGGGTCTGCGCCCGGTGCCGCACTGATACGCCAGTCCAATCCCTGGGTGTTGGCGGCGCTCAACAGTGCTTCAAGCGTCGGCGCGCGGACAAGATCCAGTAAAACCGGCATGACGTGACGGGTGTTACTTACTTGCCCAGGCTCTGGATCACCTTGTCGGTGATGTCGATGCGCGGGTTGACCGTCACGGCGTCCTGGATGATCAGGTCGTAGCTTTCCTGCTCGGCGATGCGCTTGATGGCGTCGTTGGCCTTCGTCACGATGCCCGAGAACTCTTCGTTGCGGCGGCGGTTGAAGTCTTCCTGGAACTCGCGGCGCTTGCGCTGCAGGTCGGTATCCAGGTTGGACAGTTCACGCTGGCGCTTGACGCGGTCGGATTCCGACATGACGGGAGCGTCCTTGTCGAACTTCTCGGCCTGCGAACGCAGGTTGTTGTTCAGGCGTTGGAGCTCGTCGTCGCGCTTCTTGAATTCGGCTTCGATCTTGCTTTGGGCGGCCTTGGCCGGACCCGACTCGCGCAGGATCCGTTCGGTATTCACGAAACCGATCTTGGTGCCTTGTGCCTGCGCGGGGATCGCTGCAGCCGAACCGAGAATGAGCGCACCCACCAGGGCAATGGAACCGCCCAGCTTGCCGCGGCGCTTGGCACCCAGCGAATTCGATGTTTTAAGTGCGGAATCAGACATCATGAAAATCTCACCTTCCAGTAAGGCAAAGCCAAAGTGTGTATTGTGCCACTAAACAGCAAGGGAGCCGGCCGGCGGGCCTCATCCCTTGTTTTCAAGCGTAACGGCGCTTAGAAACCGGTCCCGATCTGGAACTGGAAGCTCTGCTTGTCGTCGCCCGGCTTGGAATTGAGCGGACGGGCGTACGACAGCTGCAACGGCCCCATCGGCGACTGCCAAGACAGGCCGATACCGGCCGAGAAGCGCCAGCCGCAAGGATCTTCCACCTCGCTGCCCGGCTTGCCACTCGTGCAAGACAATCCGCTGCCCGCCGAAACCTGGCCGGCATCCGAGAAGATGAACCAGCGCAGCGTGCGGTCTTTCGAGGCCCCCGGGAACGGCAGGTACAGCTGGGCGTTGGCCACGATGCGGCGCGTGCCGCCCAGGTAATCGCCCGTCTTCGAGTCGCGCGGACCGAGCGACGACCCTTCGTAACCGCGAACGGTGCCGATACCGCCGGCATAGACGTTCTTGATGACCGGATAGTCCTTGCTGCCGTAGCTCTGGCCCCAGTCGACCATGCCGTTCAGGGCCAGGGTATAGGAGCCGCCCAGGGGCACGTAATACTGCTGCTGGGCCGTCAGCATCGTGTATTGCAGGTCGATGGTGGACAGGTCGGCCTTCAGGCGGGTGTACGAACCCTTGGTCGGCGCCAGCGCGCTGTCGCGCGTGTCCTTCGACCAGCCCGTGCTGAAAATCACCGAATTCGTCGCATCGCCGTAGTCGTCGACGAACTTTTCGTATGCCGCCGGCGAGTTGTTGTACAGCTCGATCTGGTTGCGTTCGAAGTTCGCGCCCAGGAAGATCCGGTCGTACTCGGAGATCGGGATACCGAAGTTCATGCCCAGGCCCATGGCCTTGACGCGGTAGTCGCCGTCGTTGTTGTTCCAGGGCTCGGTTACGCGGTAGTACGCCGACGACGTGCGGCTGATGCCGTCCTTGGTCCAGTACGGATCGGTGTGCGACAGCACGATCGCGCGGTTGGTCTTGCTGGTGTTCAGCTGCAGGGTCAGGTTGGTGCCGCTGCCGAACACGTTGTCTTCGCTGATGCCCGCCGACAGGATGGCCTTTTCCGACGAGCCATAGCCCACGCCC
Organism: Achromobacter agilis; assembly: GCF_900496965.1. Lineage (GTDB taxonomy): Bacteria > Pseudomonadota > Gammaproteobacteria > Burkholderiales > Burkholderiaceae_B > Achromobacter > Achromobacter agilis. The sequence continues at coordinate 17,947 of NZ_UFQB01000027.1, read as the reverse complement.
AGGTTGATCATGCCGGTGGGCTTTTCCTTGACGTCGACGTTCACGTCGACCTGGTCGGGAGAGCCCGGGACCGGGTCGGTCTTGACGTTGACGTCGCTGAAGTAGCCCAGGCGGTCGATGCGGTCGCGCGAGGTCTTGATGTCCTCGGCGTCGTACCAGGCGGCTTCCTGCTGGCGCATTTCACGGCGCACCACCTCATCGCGGGTACGGGTGTTGCCGCCGATCTGGATGCGGCGCACATACACGCGGCGGCTCGGATCGACGTAGAACGTCAGGTCGGCCTCATGCTTGGCGCGGTCCAGCTGCGGATTGGGGTTGACGTTGGCGAACGCGTAACCCAGCTCGCCCAGGTAGTCGGTGATGGCCTTGGCGGAGTTGTTGGCCTTGGCCGCCGAGAAGGTCTCGTCCGGCTTGACCTGCAGCAGCGCGTTGATTTCCTTGTCCAGGCCCAGCAGGTTGCCCGCCAGCTTCACGCTGCGCACTTTGTAGGGCTCGCCCTCGTGCATGGTGATCGTGATGCGGATGTCCTTGCGGTCCGGCGAAATCGTGACCTGCGGCGGCTCGACCGAGAATTCGAGATAGCCCTGGTCCAGGTAGAAGGAGCGCAGGCGCTCCAGATCGCCCTCGAGCTTTTCGCGCGAGTACTTGTCGGTGTCGGTGTACCAGGTCAGCCAGCCCGGCGTGGTCAGCTGGAACACGTCCAGCAGGTCGCCTTCGGAAAACGCCTTGTTGCCGACGAAACGGATTTCCTGGATACGGGCGACGGACCCTTCGAACACGTCGAAGCTCACACCCACGCGGTTGCGCGGCAGCGGCGTCACGGTGGACGTCACTTCAATGCCGTACTTGCCCTTGGACAGGTACTGCTGCTTGAGTTCGTATTCGGCGCGCTCGAGCATGGAACGGTCGAAAATGCGGCCTTCGGCGAAACCCACCTGCGCCAGCGACGTGGTAATGGCCTTGGAGTCGAACTCGCGCATGCCGTTGAAGTTCACCGAGGCGATCGTCGGGCGCTCCTGCACGACGACCACGACGACGTTGTCGTCAGTCTGGATCTGCACGTCGGTGAAAAAGCCCGTGCCGTACAGGCGGCGGATGGCCTCGGTGGCCTCTTCTTCAGTGAACTGTTCGCCGACCTTGACGGGCAGATACCCGAAGACGGTGCCGGCGTCGGTTCGTTGAATACCCTCTACGCGGATATCCCGCACGACAAAAGGGTCGAAGGCGTGGGCGATGGCCGGCATTAGCAGCGCGGCGATCAGACTTGGCACTACGCCCGGCAGTACACCCTTTTTGTGATGAAACATCCGGCGAAAAGACATCCTTGAGTATCCTCGGTCGTGCAAATGGCGGGGGATTTTATGCTAAATCGCGCTTAAGTGAACAAACGCGTGAAATCGTTGAACAGCGCAAGCCCCATCAGGCCTGCCAACAAACCGATGCCGGCGCGCTGTCCGATATCGATCCACCTCGCAGGCGGCGGGCTACCCCGCACAATTTCGACGAGATAGTACAGCAGATGACCACCATCCAGCATAGGAATTGGTAGCAAATTTAGAACGCCAAGACTGATGCTGATCAAGGCGATATAAGCGATATAAGCAACAATTCCGATTCTTGCGGTCTGTCCGGCGTAGTCCGCGATGGTCACTGGGCCGCTGACATTACGCCAGGACACCTCGCCCGTCACCATGCGGCCCATCATGCGCAGCGAGAACCAGGCCGTGTCCCAGGTACGGACGGCGCCGCGCCACAGGCTTTCAAACACTCCGTAGCGGACCGTCACCATGGGGACATCGCCGCCCAGCTGCACGCCCAGGCGTCCAATTTCCTGGCCATTGACCATTTCGGCGCGCGGCGTGACGTTCAGGGAAACAGGGGCCCCGCCGCGCGTCAGGGTCAGCGCCAGGGTCTTGCCCGCGCTCTCCTGGATCTGCTTGACCAGGGCGCCGGTGTCGGGGGTGGGCGTGCCATTCACCGCCACGATGAGGTCGCCCGGGCGCAGGCCGGCCGCCTGCCCTTCCCCGCCGTCGTTGACCACCCGCACGGCGGGCTTGGGCTGAGCCAGGCGGATGCCTGCGGCCGCCAGCGGGTCGCCGCCAGCCGGATCCATCGTATTGGAGGGAAGCACCAATTCGCGCTGGTGCACGGCGCCGCCGGAAGTCCGGACCTCGATCTGGGCGTTTCCGCCCGTGGACATTACGTCCATCAGGCGCCAGCGGGCATCCGACCAGGAAGCGATTTCCTCGCCGTCGATGGCCAGGATGCGGTCGCCGGGCAGCAGTCCGGCGCGCGCGGCAGGCGTGTCGGCCGCGGGCTGGGCAATGACGGCCACCGGCTCTTCGGTGCCGGCCATGTTCAGGCCGGCATAAAGGAAGACCGCGAGGATCAGGTTGAAAATGGGGCCCGCCGCGACGATGGCGATGCGCTGGCCGACCGGTTTTCTGTTGAAGGCGCCCGCGGCCTCCTCGGCGCTGGCGCCGGCGGGCGGGTCATCCTGCATCTTGACGTAGCCGCCCAGCGGCAGCGCGGAAACCGCCCATTCCGTGCCGTGCCTGTCGGTGCGGCGCAGGATGACCTTGCCGAACCCCACCGAGAAACGCAAGACTTTCACGCCGCACAGGCGAGCCACCCAGTAGTGCCCCAGCTCATGGAAGATGATCAGGGTGCCAAGCGCAACCGCAAAGGCCAACAGGGTGAAAAGCATCGGATTCGGAAGATCTATGGAATCGGTGGCGAGCAGCCGCGGCGATGACCGCCGTCAGGCAAGACCCAGGTTGCCCGCGTAGGCGCGCGCCGCCGCATCAAGCGCAAGCACGGCATCAAGACTGTTGAGCGTAACAGAAGCTTGCCGCGCCTGCCACTCCAGGGAGGCCTCGATCACCCTCGCAATCCAGGTGTAGGGCAGTCGACCGGCCAGGAAGGCTTCGACGGCCACTTCATTGGCTGCATTCAAGACCACGCAGGCCGCCTGCCCGGACCGCAAAGCCGCGAACGACAGGGCCAGACAGGGAAAGCGGGCGAAATCGGGTTTTTCGAAGTCCAGGCGCCCCAGGCGCGTCAGGTCCAGCGGGCCCACCCCGCTTTCCAGGCGCTCGGGGAAACCTAGGCCGTAGGCAATGGGCGTGCGCATGTCGGGCTGCCCCAGCTGCGCCAGCACGGATCCGTCGTTGTACTCCACCATCGAATGCACAACGCTCTGCGGGTGCACCACGACCTCGATGCGGTCGGCCGGCATCGCGAACAGCCAATGCGCCTCGATCACCTCCAGGCCCTTGTTCAGCATGGTGGCGGAATCCACCGAAATCTTGCGTCCCATGCTCCAGTTGGGATGGGCGCAGGCCTGGGCCGGAGTGACGTCATGCAGGTCTTCCAGGTCCCGGCCGCGGAACGGGCCGCCGGAAGCCGTCAGCAGCAGGCGCCTCACACCGGGCGCGGGCGCATCCGGCGCCACCGCCTTCCCGCCTTTCGGCAGGCATTGGAAAATCGCATTATGTTCGCTGTCGATAGGCAGCAATTCAGCGCCATTATCGCGAATAGCCCGCATGAAGAGTGAACCGGCGGCTACCAGCGCCTCTTTGTTCGCCAGCAGAACGCGTTTGCCGCTGCGGGCGGCCGCCAGGGCGGCGGGCAGCCCCGCCGCGCCGACGATGGCGGCCATGACCGAGTCGCAGCCGGGCTCGGCGGCGGTGTCGGCCAGCGCCTGCGCTCCGACCCGGATCTCGGGCATGGGCCGGGAGCCCGCCCAGGCGGCGATGAACTTCTGGCGCGCGCCGTCATCGGGCACCACCACCACGGCCGCGCCGCTGGCCTGGGCCTGCTCGGCCAGGCGGCCCATCCGGCTGTACGCGGACAAGGCATGAACCGCCAACCGCTCCGGGTGGCGGGCAATCACATCCAGCGTGCTTTCACCGATCGAACCGGTCGATCCCAGCACAACGACGCGTTGAAAAGCCGTCAAAACAACACTCCAGACAAAAGTAGCGCAAACGGCGCGACGGGAAGGATCGCGTCGATGCGGTCATAGACGCCGCCGTGGCCGGGCAGCAGCGTGCTGGAATCCTTGCGGCCGGCACGGCGCTTGAGCAGCGATTCGAACAGGTCGCCCACGATGGACAGCACGCCCAGCAGCGCGGCGATCGGCAGCGCCAGCCAGAACGTCCAGCGTTCCACGAGCGCGTGCCCGAACGTGCCGGCCCACAGGCTGGACAGGCCGATCCAGACCACCGCGCCCAGCACGCCGGCGATGGCGCCTTCGATCGTCTTGCCCGGGCTGACCCGCGGGGCCAGTTTACGCCTGCCGAAGGCGCGGCCGGCAAAATACGCGGCGATGTCGGCCACCCAGACGAGCGCCAGCAGCGACACGACGAAACCGGCTCCGCGTGCCATGAACATCTGCGCCAGCACCGCCCAGGCGGCAAAGGCGGCCGGCACCGAAAAGACAGACCAGCCCAGGCTGGCGGGAGGCGCGTCGGCGCGACCGCGGACCACCGCCGCCACCCCGGCGAACAGCCAGACCGCGGCCACCGCCGGCGTCACGTAGCGCAGCGCCCAGACCGGATCCGCGACCCCGCCACGGTCGCCCGCCAGCCAGGCGGACGTCAGCGCCAGCATGCCCGCGAACAGCAGCACGGCCACGCCGACGGAAATCAGGGGGGAAGGCGGTTGCGGCAGCGTCAGGCGCAGCCACTCCCAATTGGCGCAAGCGGCAGCCAGGGCCAGCAAGGCGACGAACCACCAGGGATTCGCGCTGATCATCGCGGCAGCCAGGACGGCCAACAGGATGACGGCGGTAACGATACGCTGGCCCAACATTTGACGGTCTCCTCGTGTACAGCTCTGGAAAGACGCGCTTGTCGCCGTCTGGTTGACTTACTGCGCGCCGTCTTCGGTGAGTTGCGCGCTGGTGCGGCCGAAACGGCGTTCGCGCGTGCGGTACCAGTCGAAGGCTTCCTGGAGTTCCGCCGCGCCGAAGTCCGGCCAATAGCGGTCCGTGAAGTAGAACTCCGCGTAGGCCATCTGCCAGATCAGGAAATTGGAAATACGCTGTTCGCCGCCCGTGCGGATGAACAGGTCGGGCTCCGGCGCCCAGGCCATGGACAGGTGCCGCGCCAGGCGCTGCTCGTCCACCAGCTGCGGCTGCGTCGCGAGCCCCGGCTCGGCGGCCAGCATGGCGCGGGTGGCCTGCAGGATGTCCCAGCGTCCGCCGTAGTTGGCGGCGACAGTCAGGTGCAGGCGGTCGTTGTGGGCGGTGCGTTCCTGGGCGGCGAAGATGAGATCCTGCAGGCGAGGCTCGAATGCGCTCAGGTCGCCGATGACATGCAGCCGCACGCCCTGCTCTTCCAGCTTGCCGACCTCGCGCTCCAGCGCCTGCACGAATAGGCGCATCAACAGCGACACTTCCTCGGCGGGACGGCGCCAGTTCTCGGAACTGAAGGCGAAGAGCGTCAGGTAGCGCACGCCGGCTCGGCCGCAAGCCTCGACCACGCGCCGCACCGCCTGTACGCCCTTGGCGTGGCCCGCCGTGCGAGGCAGCAGCCGCCGCGTCGCCCACCGGCCATTGCCATCCATGATGATGGCTACGTGCTCGGGAACATCGCGAGTAGCGGGAACCGCCTGGGTCGAACTGGTTGCCATTAGTCTGGTACTACGCGGAGGTCCGGCGAAAAACGGGAATACGGGAAAAGCCTGCGCCGTCGTTCCATCGCTACGTAAGCTTGCTGCGAAACAATGGATAGGACGGCGCGTGGGCTGGAAAATCCTGGGCCTGGGCGCCGCCATGCCGGCCGCGCCCAGGACGTGCAGGAATTATACGGTCATGATTTCCGCTTCTTTCTGCGTGACCATCTTGTCGATGTCGGCCACGCTGCGATCGGTCAGCTTCTGGACCTCGTCCTGCGAACGGCGTTCGTCGTCCTCGGAGATTTCCTTGTCCTTGACCAGGCGCTTGAGCGCTTCGTTGGCTTCGCGGCGCAGGTTGCGCACGGCCACCTTGGCATCTTCGCCTTCGCTGCGGACAACCTTGGTCAGGTCGCGGCGGCGCTCTTCGGTCAGGGCCGGCATCGGCACGCGGATCGTGTCGCCCATCGACATGGGGTTCAAGCCCAGGTCCGATTCGCGAATGGCCTTCTCGATCGCGGCGGCCATGGGCTTTTCATAGGGCTGGACGCTGATGGTGCGGGCGTCGACGAGGTTCACGTTGCCGACCTGGCTGATCGGCACGGGCGAGCCGTAGTACTCGACCTGCACGTGGTCCAGGATGCCGGTATGGGCGCGGCCCGTACGGATCTTGGCCAGGTTGGTCTTGAGCGTGTCAAGCGACTTGGCCATCCTGGCTTCGGCGGATTTGCGGATTTCTGCGACGCTCATGGAATTTCCTTTTCTTTAAACGTGTACCAAGGTGCCTTCGTCTTCGCCGCTGACCACCCGCTTGAGGGCGCCGGACTTATTGATCGAAAACACTTTGATCGGCAGTTTCTGGTCACGGCACAGCGCGAACGCGGTGGCGTCCATGACTTCCAGACGGCGGACGATCGCTTCGTCGAAGCTGATGCGTGCATAACGCGTAGCGGTGGGATCCTTGTTGGGGTCCGCGCTATAGATGCCGTCCACCTTGGTGGCTTTCAACACGATCTCCGCGCCGATTTCAGCGCCACGCAGGGCGGCGGCGGTGTCGGTGGTGAAGAAGGGGTTGCCGGTGCCCGCCGCGAAGATGACGACCTTGCCCTCTTCGAGGTAGCGCAGGGCCTTCGGACGGATGTAGGGTTCGACGACCTGATCGATGTTCAGGGCCGATTGTACGCGGGTGTCGATTCCCTTGTGCTTGAGCGCGTCCTGCAGCGCAAGCGCATTCATGATGGTGGCCATCATGCCCATGTAGTCGGCCGTCGCGCGGTCCATGCCCTGCGCGCCCGGGGCGACGCCACGGAAAATGTTGCCCCCGCCGATGACGATGGCCAGTTCGACGCCGGTTGCGGCGACTTCGGCGATCTCATCGGTCATGCGGACGATGGTGGAACGATTGATGCCGAACGCATCTTCGCCCATCAGCGCCTCGCCGGAAAGCTTGAGAAGAACCCGTTTGTATGATCTGCTGCTCATAGGTGATATCCCGAGGAACAATCCGACGAAAGTGTAAGACAAGAAATAGGCCGGCCTGATTTTAGTCAGTGCCGGCCTTTAAGCAAACTACCGATTAGGCGCGGCCAGCGGCGGCGGCTGCAACCTCGGCGGCGAAATCGCTGGTCTTCTTCTCGATACCTTCGCCGACGACGAACAGCACGAACTTGCTGATCGAAGCGCCCTTGGCCTTCAGCATCTGTTCGACCGTCGCCTTGTCGTCCTTGACGAACGGCTGCGACATCAGGGTGACTTCCTTCAGGAACTTCTGCACCGAGCCTTCGACCATCTTGGCGACGATTTCAGCCGGCTTGCCCGATTCGGCGGCCTTCTGCTCGGCAACCGAGCGCTCGGCGGCGATGTCGGCCGGGTTCACGCCGTCGGCGTTCAGGGCCTTCGGCTTGGTCGCGGCGATGTGCATCGCCAGGTCCTTGCCCACTTCTTCGGCGCCCGAGTACTCGACCAGCACGCCAATGCGGCCGCCGTGCACGTAGCTGGCCAGCGCGTTGGGGGTCTCGATGCGCTCGAAGCGGCGGATCGCCATGTTTTCGCCGATCTTGCCGATCAGGGCGGCGCGGGTCGTTTCGACCGTGCCTTCGCCGTAAGGCAGCGCCGACAGCGCGGCCACGTCGGCCGGGTTCTGCGTGGCGACCAGTTCGGCCAGCTTGTTCACGAAAGCCACGAAGTCGTCGTTCTTGGCGACGAAGTCGGTTTCGCAGTTAACTTCGATGACGGCGCCCTTCTTGGCGTCGGCGGAGATGAACAGACCGATCAGGCCTTCAGCGGTGACGCGGGCGGCGGCCTTGCTGGCCTTGTTGCCCAGCTTGACGCGCAGGATTTCCTCGGCGCGGGCCAGGTCGCCCTCGGCTTCCGTCAAGGCCTTCTTGCACTCCATCATGGGGGCGTCGGTCTTTTCGCGCAGTTCCTTGACCAGGGCAGCGGTAATTTCAGCCATGTTTGCTCCAATTTTGCTAGGGACTTGCCCCGGCGGGCCGGGACAGTGGTGTGATTCGATGGGACATCCGCGATTCGCGGATCGGGAAGATGGGAGCCCACCTTCGCTGTGCCGGCGAGGCGGGAGCGGACCGGAATCCCGAACCGCTCCCAAACGCTAACCGCCGGACATGACAGCCGGCTTAGGCCTGGTTGTCCTGCACTTCGACGAACTCTTCCTGGCCTTCGCCCAGCTCTTCAACCAGACCGTTCAGGTTCTGCTCACGGCCTTCCAGCACGGCGTCGGCGATGCCCTTGGCGTACAGCGCGATGGCCTTGGCCGAGTCGTCGTTGCCGGGGATGACGTAGTCGATGCCGTCGGGCGAGTGGTTGGTGTCAACCACGGCGACAACGGGGATGCCCAGCGTCTTGGCTTCGGCGATGGCGATCTTGTGGTAGCCGACGTCGATCACGAACATGGCATCGGGCAGGCCGTTCATGTCCTTGATGCCGCCGATCGACTTGTTCAGCTTTTCCAGTTCGCGCTGGAACAGCAGGCCTTCCTTCTTGATCATGCGCTCGGCGCCGCCTTCGGCGACAACGGCTTCCATGTCCTTCAGGCGCTTGACCGAGGTCTTGACCGTCTTGAAGTTGGTCAGCATGCCGCCGAGCCAGCGGGCGTCGACGAAGGGCATGCCGCAACGGGCGGCTTCGGTGGCGACCAGCTCACGCGCGGCGCGCTTGGTGCCGACGAACAGGATGTTGCCACCGCGAGCAGCCAGCTGCTTCACGAACTTGGTGGCTTCCTGGTACTTATCAACCGTCTTTTCGAGGTTGATGATGTGAATCTTGTTGCGATGGCCGAAGATATAGGGGGCCATCTTGGGGTTCCAGTAACGGGTCTGGTGACCGAAGTGGACACCCGCTTCCAGCATTTCACGCATCAAAGACATAACTTTCTCCAAGGGTTGGTTTCTTGCGCCGCACCTGCATCAGCTTCTGGCTGACACCCTGGGTGGTGTTGCGCGCGATTTCCCGCAACGGCGGGATAACAAAATTCTAACCGGGCCGGCCGATCACTGCCGCAATAACTCCGGCGCCTTCAGGCGAATTCGCCCTGAACGCCTCATACTACGCTGCCGCGATAAACCCAGACGGCCGCCACGACGAAAAGCACCGCCGCATCCTTGCAACGCGTCTCCCGACCCGCCAGGAATTCCCTGGAAGTTTCTTCGAGACGCACCCGGACCTGTTTTGTTGGCAGCGAAATCCAGCTCTGGAAATCCAGCTCTTCGCGCTCAGAAAAGGATGCCAAACCTGGCTTCCATTCGACCGCGCATCAGACCATCGGGGCATTTCTTAAGAAAACACGAATGTTTTCAAGAACTTAATCCGACATCCACACCGAGCACAGATCCTGAACCTGCATCGCCGCTCTAAAACATGACCAGGCTTGCAAGCACACCGCGCCCCGGCTCGCGTCAGCCGTGAAACCGCCGCCGCCCACGCCCGCCCGGCCCGCATTTGCCTGCCCGCACCCCGCCACCGACACCCGCGGCCTGCCCGATTTCGCTCCACAACCTTCGCTTGCGGTGAAACTTCAGGGCGTGCCGCCGATCCCAATGACTGGATCCGCACAACCAGAATACCTGCCGGGTTTGCGCAAAGCTGGCGCCAATGCCACCCTGCCAACACCCGCCGGGATCGGCTCTTGCCGTTACCCAGTAGTTGTACCAAGTAGGTGTTCTACTTCCTACTCACTACCATGCATCCCCAAAAATTTAGGGAAGCCTATAATTCTACTATTCTTTCAAGCAGACATTCAAGCGACAGATCCTCAAGCGACTCCATGGGCACAATTACCAATCAGGCCGACCTGGCCAAAATGCGCGCGGCCTGCCAGGACGCCGCCAAAGTCCTCGATTTCATCACCCCCCACGTCAAGCCAGGCGTCACCACCGGCGAGCTGGACCGCCTGTGCCTGGAATACCTGACCGACGAGCTGGGTGTGAAATCCGCCACGGTGGGCTACGCGCCTCCCGGCTATCCGCCTTTCCCCGGCGCCATTTGCACCTCGGTGAACCACCAGGTCTGCCATGGCATTCCCGGCGACAAGGTGCTGAAAAATGGGGACTCATTGAATATCGACGTCACCATCATCAAGGACGGCTGGTTCGGCGACACCAGCCGCATGTACGCGGTCGGCGAACAATCCATCCTGTCGCGCCGCCTGGCCGAAATCACCTTCGAGTGCATGTGGAAAGGTATCCAGCAGGTGAAGAACGGCGCCACGCTGGGCGACGTCGGCAACGCGATCCAGAAGCATGCCGAAGCCAGCGGCTTTTCCGTGGTGCGCGAATTCTGCGGCCACGGCATCGGCCAGCGCTTCCACGAAGACCCGCAAGTGCTGCACTACGGCAAGCCGGGCACGGGCGTGCCCCTGACGACGGGCATGCTGTTTACCATCGAACCCATGATCAACGCCGGCCGGCGCGAAATCCGCCAGCTGTCCGACGGCTGGACGGTCGTCACCCGCGACCACAGCCTGTCCGCCCAATGGGAGCATGCTGTGTGCGTGACCGAAACCGGCTACGAAGTGCTGACCCTGTCGCCCGGCATGCCCCAGCCGCCGGCGTTCATCACCGAACCCCTCGTGATTCCCGCCGTCTGAAGCCCCGCCTCCCGCCGCCATGACCGCCGAATACCTCAGCGCCCTGCGCGAACGCATCCAGGAATCCCGGCAGACGGCGGTGGCCCAGTTCCGCGAGCACGAACGTCCGGACGCCCTGCTGTCCGAACTGCGCCGCATCGTCGACGCCGCGCTGCGCGACCTGGTCAAGCAGTGCCCGCTGCCGGCCGGCGCCACGCTGGCGGCCGTGGGCGGCTACGGCCGCGGCGAACTCTACCCCCATTCCGACGTCGACCTGCTCATCCTGCTGCCGCACGCCCCCACGCGCGAGGACGAGACCGCCATCGAGCGGCTGGTGGCCTCGCTGTGGGACCTGGGCCTGGAGCCCGGCCACAGCGTGCGCACCATCGAGGACTGCGAACGCGAGGCCGACGCGGACATCACCGTGGAAACGGCCTTGCTGGAATCCCGCTGGCTGGCGGGCAGCCGGACGCTGATGAAGAAGTTCGAAGCCGCCACCAAGTCCCGCCTGGACCCGCGCGCCTTCTTCCGCGCCAAGCGCGTCGAGATGCAGCAGCGCCACGCGCGCTACCACGACACGCCCTACGCGCTGGAGCCGAACTGCAAGGAATCTCCGGGCGGCCTGCGCGACCTGCAGGTCATCCTCTGGATGGCCAGGGCGGCCGGCTTCGGCGACAGCTGGCGCTCGGTGGCGCAAGCCGGCCTGCTGACCTCCTCGGAGGCGCGCGACCTGCGCAAGGCGGAACAGGCGTTCAAGCGGCCGCGCATCGAGCTGCACCTGCTGTCGAACCGGCGCGAAGACCGCGTCCTGTTTGACCTGCAGCCCGCGCTGGCCGAGGTCTACGGCATCCATGCCACGGCCACGCGCCGCGGCAGCGAGCTGCTGATGCAGCGCTACTATTGGGCCGCCCGGCTGGTGACCCAGCTGAACGGGATCCTGGTGCAGAACATCGAAGAGCGGCTGTTTCCGCGCCCCGACAGCGACGCCCGCGACATCGACGACGATTTCCGCAACCTGCGGGACCGCCTGGACATCATTCGCGACGACGGCTTCGAACGCAATCCCACCCTGCTGCTGCGCGCCTTCCTGGCCATGCAGCAGCATCCTGAACTGACAGGCATGTCGGCGCGCACGCTGCGCGCCATCTGGCATTCCCGGCATCGCATCGACGCGCAGTTCCGCCGCAACCCCGTGAACCGCAAGCTGTTCCTGCAGATCCTGCAGCAGCCCCGCGGCATCGTGCACGAGTTGCGGCGCATGACCATGCTGAACATCCTGCCGCGCTATCTGCCGGTGTTCCGCCGCATTGTCGGCCAGATGCAGCACGACCTGTTCCACGCCTACACCGTGGACCAGCACACGCTGGCGGTCGTGCGCAACCTGCGCCGCTTCACCATGCCCGAGCATGCCCAGGAGTATCCACTGGCCAGCCAGCTGATCGCCGGACTGGACCGCCATTGGCTGCTGTACGTGGCGGCGCTGTTCCACGACATCGCCAAGGGCCGCGGCGGCGACCACTCCGAACTTGGCGCGCGCGAAGTCCGCAAGTTTGCCCAGGATCACGGCATGGAGCCCGAGGACACGGCCCTGGTCGAGTTCCTGGTCCGCCAGCACCTGCTGATGTCGGCCGTGGCGCAAAAGCGCGACCTGTCCGATCCGACCGTGGTGCGGGACTTCGCCGCCACCGTGAAAGACGAGCGCCACCTGACCGCCCTGTACCTGCTGACGGTGGCCGATATCCGGGGCACCAGCCCGAAGGTCTGGAACGCCTGGAAGGGCAAGCTGCTCGAAGACCTCTACAAGCTGACGCTGGCCGCGCTCGGCGGCGCGCACGCCGACGCGCACACCGTGCTGACCGAGCGCAAGGAAGAAGCCGCCCGCCTGACCCGCCGGGCCGGCCTGCGCGACGACGCCCGCGAGGCCTTCTGGAACCAGTTGGATGTGGCGTACTTCCTGCGCCACGACGCCTCGGACATCGCCTGGCACACGCGCCACCCGTACCACCAGGTCGCGCCGGCGCAGGCCGTGGTCAAGGCCCGCCCCACCGAGCACGGCGAAGGCCTGCAGATCATGGTGTACACCCGCGACGCGCCCGATCTGTTCGTGGCCATCTGCGGCTACTTCGACGCCAAGTCCCTCTCCATCCAGGACGCCCGCATCCACACCACGCGCCATGGCTGGGCGTTGGACAGCTTCATCGTGCTGCTGCCGGAAGGCGCGAGCGACCTGCGCGCCCAGGCCACCCTGGTCGAACACGAGCTGGCCGAACGGCTGAAAGACCCGCAGGCGGCCGCCCATGCCCAGCCCTCCCGCGGCGGTTATTACGGCCGCGGCCGCCAGTCCCGCGTGTCGCGCGTCTTCCCCGTCATGCCGCAGGCGGAACTGCAGCCCGACGAACGCAGCACGTCCTGGCGCCTGTCCGTCACCGCCACCGACCGCCCCGGCCTGCTGCACGCGCTCGCGCGCGTCTTCGCGCGCCACGAAGTCAACCTGGTGATGGCCAAGATCATGACCCTGGGCGACCGGGTGGAAGACGTGTTCATCGTGGACGGCTCGGCGCTAACCCGCCCGCGCAGCCAGATGCAGTTCGAACGCGACGTCCTGGACGCCCTGGCGGGCGAGGAAGCCAGCCAGCGCGCCGCCTGAACGCAGCGGGCTTTCCCTCCATCGCCAGCGCCGTCCGGACGGCATACAATCCCGGTTTTCGGCCATGCGGCGTCCGTTCCTATGCAGTTCAATGACTATCTGCGCGTATTCGGGGGCAGCTTCTTCTTCGCCCTGGCCACCCTGCTGCCCTTCCTGAACCCGCCCGCCATCGCGCCGATCTTCCTGTCGCTGACCGAAGGGGCGTCGTCCTCGACCCGGATGGTGCTGGCCAAGCGCGTCGCCATCAACGTCTGCCTGATGCTGATCGTGGCCATGGTCGCCGGCAACGTGCTGCTGAGCTTCTTCGGCATTTCGCTGTCCATCGTGCGGGTCGGCGGCGGCATGCTGGTGATCGCCAGCGCCTGGCGGCTGGTGAACTCGCCCGACGCCGACACCGAGCGCGTGGCGCGCATGGCCGAATCGTTCACCCCCGAAATGGCCAAGGCACGCGCCTTCTATCCGCTCACCTTCCCCATCAGCTGCGGCCCGGGCTCCATCGCCGCGGCCATCACCGTCGGGGTATCGCTGCGGGATCAGAACCACGTGCTGAGCCTGATCCGGCTGGGCGGGTCCATTCCGGGCATCATCGTCGTCTCCGCGACTCTCTACGTCTGCCTGCGCTTTGCCGCGCAGATGCTGCATCGGCTGGGCGATAATGGCACCGCCGTGTTCATGCGCCTCTCGGCCTTCATCATGCTGTGCCTGGGCGTGCAGATCTTCTGGGAAGGTTCGCGCGAACTGCTGCTGGGCGTCCTGCAGCAAGTGATGCAACCAATTCCGGTTCCCACGGCCTAAGCCTGGCCGGGCGCCCGGCCCGGCCTTTCGCAACCCTTACCGCAGAACCATGACTTCACGCTCCGAACGCCTGCTCCGCCTGATCGCCCTATTCTCCTTCGGCGCCGTCGGCATCGCCCTCGTTTCCCAGCACGTCTTCGACATGCCGCCGTGCGCCTGGTGCGTCATGCAGCGCCTGATCTACCTGGTGATCGGCGTCATCGCACTGGTGGGCGGGTTTGGTGGCGGCCGCGCCCTGACCCGCGCTTGCGGCGCCCTGGCCGCCCTGCTTTCCGCATGCGGCGTGGTCGCCGCCTGGTACCAGTACAGCGTGGCGGCAAAGATGCTGTCTTGCGACCAGACCTTCGCCGACCGCTTCATGACCGGCATCGGGCTGGACGGCGGCGTGCCCTGGCTGTTCGGCATCTACGCCACCTGCATGGACGCCACGGTGTCCGTCCTGGGCATCGAGTACGCCCTCTGGAGCCTGGCGCTCTTCGTCATCCTGTTCTTCATGGCGCTGCCCGCCGCCTTCGGGCGCGGCCGCACTCAGTAAACGCTGTGCCTGTCCAGACGGAAGCATCGCAAGCCGCCGCGTTGCGCGCGCTGGTGCGCGCACACGCGCCGCTGATGCGCTGGCTGCGCGCCGCGCGCGACCACGGTCCGGCGGACGGCTGCATCGGGGCCGACCCCGCCGCCTATGCGCAGCGGCTCGCCGCGAAGCGCCATTCCGAAACCTGGCCGCGCCTGACCGTCGTTTCTTCCGTTTTCTCCTGATCGTGCCTTCCCTGAAATACCTGACCGGATACCCGGAACCGCTGCTGCACCAGGCCCGCAAGCTGCTCGACCAGGGCAAGCTGGGCGCCGCCCTGCTGTCCCGTTACCCCGTGGGCGCGCACGGCGTGCGCACCGACCGCGCGCTCTACCAGTACGTGACGGACCTGAAGAACACCTATATGCGCAACGGCGACCAGATCAACAAGGTCGCCTTCGACAGCAAGATCCACGTGATCCAGCACGCGCTGGGCCAACATACATACGTCTCGCGGGTACAGGGCGGAAAGCTCAAGGCCAAGCACGAGATCCGCGTGGCGACGCTGTTCAAGACGGTCCCGGCGGAATTCCTGAAGATGATCGCCGTCCATGAACTGGCCCACCTGAAGGAAAAGGACCACAACCGCGCCTTCTACAACCTGTGCCTGCACATGGAGCCGCAGTACCACCAGCACGAGTTCGACCTGCGCCTGTACCTGACGCACCTGGATGCCACCGGCGAAGCGCTGTGGAAAGCCGGCCCCGCCGCCGACTGACCCGCCAGCCTCCCACAAAAAAAGCCGTCCACCCGGGACGGCTTTTTACTGCCCGCTGCGAAACCGCAGCATTCAGGCGTCGTTGGCGGCGTAGCCCATATTGAACTGCAGGCCGCTGGCGCCGCCCTCTTCACCGGGTTCGCTGCGGGACTGGCCCAGGCGCGCCAGGTACTCGGCGGTGATGTCGCCGGTGACGTACTCGCCGTCGAAGCACGAAGCCTCGAAGCGCGACAGCTTCGGGTTGATGTCCCGCACCGCTTGCTGCATGTCGTGCAGGTCCTGGTAGACCAGGTTGTCGGCGCCGATCGCGCGGGCGATTTCCTCGTCGTTGCGGCCGGTAGCGATCAGTTCGCTTTGCGTGGGCATGTCGATGCCGTAGACGTTGGGGAAGCGGACCGGAGGCGCGGCGGAGGCGAAATACACCTTGTTGGCGCCGGCGGCGCGGGCCATATCCACGATCTCGCGGCTGGTGGTGCCGCGCACGATGGAGTCGTCGACCAGCAGCACGTTCTTGCCCTTGAACTCCATGCCGATGGCGTTGAGCTTCTGGCGCACCGACTTCCGGCGCACCGCTTGGCCCGGCATGATGAACGTGCGGCCCACATAGCGGTTCTTGATCAGGCCTTCGCGGTAGTCCAGGTTCAGGCGGGCAGCCAGCTGCATGGCGGCCGGGCGCGAGGAATCCGGGATCGGCATGACCACGTCGATATCGCCCAGGCGCATGTTGCGCGCCACCTTGTCGGCCAGGTATTCGCCCATACGCAGGCGGGCGTCATAGACCGACACGCCGTCGATCAGCGAATCCGGACGCGCGAAGTACACGTATTCGAAAATGCAGGGCACCAACTGCGGATTGTCGGCGCACTGGCGGCTGACGAAGCGGCCGTCCAGGTCGACGAACACGGCTTCGCCCGGCTCCACGTCGCGCACGAAGGCGAAACCGCTGCCTTCCAGCGCCACCGATTCCGAGGCGACCATCCATTCCACGCCCTCTTCGGTTTCCTGGCGGCCGATGCACAGCGGGCGGATGCCGTTGGGGTCGCGGAAGGCCAGCAGGCCGTAACCGGAGATCTGCGCCACCACGGCGTAGGCGCCGCGCACACGCTTGTGCACGGCGGACACCGCGCGGAACATCGCGTCGTCGTCCAGCGACACGCCGCTGGCCGCCGACTGCAGCTCGTGGGCCAGCACATTCAGCAGCACTTCCGAATCGGAATTGGTGTTGATGTGGCGGCGGTCGACGCGGTACAGGGACTCGCGCAGTTCGCGCCAGTTGGTCAGGTTGCCGTTGTGGGCGAACATGATGCCGAACGGCGCATTCACGTAGAAAGGCTGGGCCTCTTCCTCGCTGGCGCTGGAGCCTGCGGTGGGATAGCGAACCTGGCCGATGCCGGACGTACCCGGCAGCGCGCGCATGTTGCGCGTGCGGAAGACGTCGCGCACCAGGCCATGGGCCTTGTACATATTGAATTGGTTGCCTTGCGACGTCGCGATGCCCGCGGCGTCCTGCCCGCGATGCTGCAACAGCAGCAAGCTGTCATAGAGCAGCTGGTTGACCGGCCCGCGCCCGATGACCCCTACGATTCCACACATGGTGAGATTTCCTGGTTGATTTGAAGCAAATCAATACGGCAGCCACGTCGCCAGGGACGGCGGCAGCCACGTCTTGATATGTTTGATGGCCTCGATGGCCGAATGCGAAAACATGGCGTCCTTCCACCACGGCTCTTCAGGCAGCGGCGTGTAGCCTGCGGCGGCGACCAGCGCCAGCACGATCAACAGGCCACGGGCCAGCCCGAACATGCCGCCCAATCCGTGGTCGGCGGGGCTCAGGCCGGTACTGCGGATCAAGGCGGCAAGCGTCATGTTGACCAACCCCACGCCGAGCAGCACGATGATGAATACCGCCGCGTACGAGACTCCCATGCGCAGCAGCGTCGTTTCAATATAGGGCTCCAGCCACACGTAGACCGTAGGGCCCCACCATATCGCCGCCACGAAGGCCAGCAGATAGGCGACCAGCGACAGCACCTCTTTCAGCAGGCCGCGCACCAGGCCGAGCACACCCGAGACCGCCAGGATAGCCAGCACGACGAAGTCGAAGCCGGTCACTATTGCGCGGCGATGAAACCATTGTCATAACCCAGGGTGCGCAAGCGCGCCTGGGCTGCCTGCGCCGCTTCGCGCGAGGGGAACGGCCCCACCCGCAGGCGGTACTGCTGCTTGCCACCGATCGTGGCCTGTTCGACGAATGCGTTCGTCACCCCCGCCTGGTGCAGCTTGCTGCGACGCGACTGCGCGTCTTCCGAGGTGGTATAGGCGGCGATCTGGAGCACGAAATTGCCCTTCGCGGCCGGCTTGGGAGCGGGCGCGGCAGGCGCAGCGCGCCCTTCCAGCAGCGCCATGGCGCGCGCGCCGTCGTCGGAACGCGTGTCCGGCTTGGGCGGCGTGGCGGGCTTGGGCTCCGGCTTGGGCGGCGGCGCGGCCGGCTTCGGCGGCGTAGCGGGTGGGGTA
>NZ_UFQB01000025.1 GCF_900496965.1 Achromobacter agilis | reverse complement strand
TGAAGTTCATCGGGTGCTCAGTCCGTAATCGCTACGGATACCGGCCCGTAGGTGTCAACCCAGGGCAGGACGGGTCATTGCGCCAGGAATTACGCCGCCAGGCTGGCCGGCGCGGCGTCGGACACCAACGCGTCGATACGCTGCTTGGCCTGCGCGATGCCTTCCAGCGCCGCGACTTCGCCCATGGCCATGCCTTCGGCGGCGATGAACGTCGCGTCGTCCATGCCCAGGAAGCTCAGCATCTGGCGCAGGTAGGGCGTCAGCGTGTCGGCCGGCGTGCCTTCGGCCTTGCCGCCGCGGGCGGTCAACACGAACACCTGCTTACCCTTGACGAGCCCCTCGGGCACGCCCTCGGACGTATAACGGAACGTGACGCCTGCCCGGGCGACGTGATCGAGATAGCTCTTGAATTGCGCCGGCAGGTTGAAGTTGTAGATGGGCACCGCGAAGACGATGCGATCGGCTTCCATCAGTTCGGCGACGAGCGCGTCGCTCATTTCGACGATGCAGTGCTGTTCGACGGTGCGGGCGTCGGCCGAAGTGAACAGCGCGCCGGCGGTGTTGCCGTCGAAATACGGGATGGGCTGCGCGCCGATGTCGCGCACCTTGACGGCGGCGGCGGGATTGGCGGCCTTGACGCGCGCAATCAGGTGGTCAGCCAATTGCTTGCTGTTGGAACGGTCGCCGAGAATCGAGGAAAGGATAACGAGGGTCTTCATTGCAAATTTCTCCAGTTGGCAGATGCCGAATGCATGCAGCCACTGTAGACGGGTTAATTGATCACATAAATAGGGTTATGATGAACTGTTCGTTCCAGGTGCAGAACAATCATGCAAGATCTCAATGACCTCTATTATTTTTCCCAAGTCGTCGAACAGGGCGGTTTCAGCGCCGCGGCGCGGGCGTTGGACATCCCGAAATCCCGGCTCTCGCGCCGGATTTCGCACCTGGAGGAAAGCCTGGGCGTGCGCCTGTTGCAACGCACGACCCGGCGGCTGCGCCTGACGTCCGCGGGCGAACGCTACCTGCATTACTGCCGCGAAATGGCGGCATCCGCCCGCGCGGCCGACGAAGCCATGCGGCAGCTGCAGTCGGAGCCCAGCGGCCCCGTGATCGTGAGCTGCCCGGTGTCCATTGCGCAGGACGTGCTGGCGCCGCTGCTGCCCGAATTCCTGGACGCGTGGCCGGCGATATCCGTGCAGTTGCTGGTCACCAACCGCCGCGTGGACCTGATACGCGAGGGCGTGGACCTGGCGCTGCGGGTGCGCACCAAGCTGGATACGGACGCCGAACTGGTGGTGCGCCACTTCGGCACGGCGCGCGGCACGCTGGTCGCCAGCCCCGGCTATCTGCAGCGCCACGGGGTGCCTGACACCCCCCAGGATCTGGCCACGCACACCACGCTGAGTTTCAGCGACCCGCAACACGAAGTGCGCTGGCCGCTGCGCAACGACAAGGGCGAAGAAGTTCACGTCGAGCTGAAGCCCCAGCTCTCCTGCAACGACTTCATCGTGCTGACCGAGGCAGCGGTGCGCGGACGCGGCATTGCGCTGCTGCCCTCTATCGCAACGCACGAAGAGCTGCGGCGCGGCCAGCTGGTGCCGGTGCTGCCCCAGTGGCAGTCACCCGAAGGCATCGTGCACTGCATTTATCCGTCGCGGCGGGGCATGATGCCCGCCGTGCGCGCCCTGCTCGACTTCCTGTCGGAGCGTTTGCCTTCGATGTACCAGCGCCTGGAAAAGGCGCCGGCCCCGGCGGTTCAGTAGCCGCGCGAACGCTCCACCACGCCGCTTATCTCTTCCCCGCGCAGCAGCTGGGCGACCTTGCCCGCGATCTGCGCAATGCTTTCATCGCGCAGCGTGCGCGCCGCGATATGGGGAGTCACGTGCACGCGCGCATCGTGCCAGAACGGGTGATCGCGCGGCAAGGGCTCGGTGTGGAAGACGTCCAGCGTGGCGCCGGCGATCTCGCCCTCTTCGAGCATCTGGACCAGGTCGTCCTCGACCAGGTGTTCGCCACGGCCGACGTTGACCAGATGGGCACCGGGCAGGAGCCGCGACAGCGTCTCCCGATTGAGGACGCCGATGGTGTCCGGCGTCAGCGGCAGGACATTCACCAGGAACCGCGTGCGGGCCAGGAAAGCCGGCAGCGCGGCTTCGCCCGCGAAAGATTCGACCCCGGGGATATCACGCGGCGAGCGCGACCAGCCCGCCACGGGATAGCCGAAATCGGCCAGGGTCTGCGCCACGCGCAGGCCCACCTGCCCCAGCCCCAGCACGCCCACCGGCCAGTCAGCCGGCCGGGTGCCTTCGCGGGTATCCCAATGCTGGCGCGACTGGGCGTCGTCGAAGGCTTGGAAATCGCGCGAAACGCGCAGCAACGCATAGAGCGCGTATTCGGCCATCTGCACCGCCATGCCCGCGTCTTCCAGGCGCACGATGCGCACGTGCGGCGGGATCTCGGGCATTTTCAGCAGGGCATCGACGCCCGCGCCCAGGTTGAACAGCGTCGTCAGGCCGGTCTCGTGCTTGAAGAGTTCGGCCGGCGGACGCCAGACCAGGGCGACGTCCGCCCCCGACGGCGGACCCTCGGGATCCCATACCGAAATGCGGCAGCCGGGCATGGCGGCTTCCAGCCGTGGAACCCAGGCGTCGGGATCGTGGTGGGGACAGGCAAAGAGTATGTGCATGGTGGCATTCGTGTGCGGAACTCAGGGAACCCCAAGCATGAGGGATGCCGCCTCACAAATCAAACGGCCCGGCTTTCGCCGGGCCGTTCTCGAGCCGGAGGGGGGGCCCGTTCAGGCCGCTTGCGGCACTTCGGGCTTGTTTCCGCCCTTGTTCCGGCCGCGGCGCAGGAACGCCCAGACCTGCAACAGGATCAGCAAGGCGCTCGCCGCGATGAACCAGGCGCTGATCGGCCGCTCGATGAACACCGCCAGGTCGCCGCGCGACAATAGCAGCGCGCGGCGGAAGTTCTCTTCTACCATCGGCCCCAGCACGAAGCCGAGCAGGATGGGGGCCACGGAGAACTCCAGGGTCATCAGGATGGCGCCGATCACGCCGAACGCCAGCACTTCCCAGATCTGGAAGAGGCTGTTCTGCGTGCTGAACACGCCCACAGCAATGAAGAACAGCGCGGACGGGAACAGGTAGCGGTAAGGCACCTGCAGCAGTTTCACCCACACGCCGATCAGCGGCACGTTCAGCACCATGAGCAGCACGTTGCCCACCCAAAAGCTGGCGATCAGCCCCCAGAAGATGTCCGGATGCTCGGTGATCAGCTGCGGGCCGGGCTGGATGCCCTGGATCAGCAGTGCGCCCAGGATCAGCGCCATCACGGCGTCCCCCGGAATGCCCAGGCTCATCGTCGGGATAAAGTCCACCTGCGTCTTGGAGTGCGACGACGCTTCAGGCGAGGCCACGCCAGCGATCATGCCGGTGCCGAACTTCTCCGGCGTCTTGGAGATCTTGCGCTCCAGCGCATAGGCCACGAAGGTCGTGATCGTGGGGCCGGTGCCGGGCATAGCGCCGAACAGCGTGCCCACGGTCGTGCCGCGGACCATCGGCCAGAATGCCGTCTTGAGCTCCTGCCGGCTGGGCCGCATGTCTTTCAGGCGCAGCTTGGCGCCGCTGCCGATGATGCTCATGCGGTTGACGCTCATCAGGAAGTCGGCCACGCCGAACAGGCCCATGGAAATCGCCACCAGCTCCAGGCCGTCGGACAGGTCCAGCAGGCCGAAGGAGAAGCGGATGGTGCCCGTGTTCACGTCCGTGCCCACCACGCCGCACATCAGGCCGAACAGGGTCATGGCCACGCCCTTGAGCGGCGAGCCGCGGGACATCGTCGCGCCCGCCAGCAGCCCCAGCAGCATGATCGAGAAGATCTCCGTCGGGCCGAACTTGAACGCAATCTCGACCAGCAGCGGCGAGGCGAAGATCATGACGATGATCCCCACCGAGGCGGCGAAGAACGAGCAGATCATCGTAATGCCCAGCGCCGTCCCCCCCTTGCCCTGCTTGGTCAACGGATAGCCGTCCAGGCACGTGACCGCATGGGGCGGATGCGAAGGCAGGTTGAGCAGGATCGCGCCGATGGCGCCGCCGTACTGCGAACCGTAGAAGATGCCGGCGAGCATCAGGATGGCGGGCACCGGATGCATGACGTAGGTCAGCGGCAACAGGATCGAAATGGCCGACAGCGCGCCCATGCCGGGCAGCACGCCGATGAGGTTGCCCACCAGCACGCCGAAGAACGACCACATCAGGTTATGCCACTGGAAGGCAACGCCGAAACCGTACCAGAGGTCCATCAAAGATTGGGAGATCATGGCGCTTCAACCCCAGCGAAACAGCGGCAGCTGCAGTTGCAGCGCCCACCAGAAAACGACGACCGCGATAGCGACCATGGAGATCGACAGCAGGAACGCCTGCTTGATCGTGTTCTTGCGGTCGCCCAGCGCCGAGATGAATACGATGGCGAACGTGGCCGGCAGCAAGCCGCCGTAGTGACCCAGCAGCAGGAAGGCCAGGATGCCCAGCAGAATGCAGGCCCCGCCGCGCAAGTCGGGCAGCCCGTGGGCGTGGCCGTCGCCGGGCGCCGGCGGGGTGGCTTCGCCCGACCGCGCCGATATCGCGATCAACACGCCGGTCAACGCCAGCAAGCCGCCCAGCGCCGCCGGGAAGAAGCCTGGGCCCATGTGGCTGAGCGTACCGATGTGATAGTCGGTGCCGCCGTAGATCGCCCCCAGCCCGATGAGGACCATCAGCGCTCCGCCGTAGTAGTCCTTCCTATTGATTGTTTTTTGCACGTCATCCTCCTTCCTGGTGCAGGGCACATGCCGGCCCTCGATGTGCCGCCCCGGACGGACGCCACCCGGCCCCTGACGACAGGCCGGAGCGCAGATTACGGAAGGAAGCTGCGAATTCGCTTTCTGCGCGCTGTCGCCTTCCTGAATCCAGGGGTAATCCCTGACTGGAAGGCGAAGCGCATGTGTAAGTAGCGGTGAAAGCGGCTTGCGGAGGCGCTATTGGTCGCCCTTGAGCTCGACGTCGAGCGGGCGCGGATACTGCGAGACCGTCGAGGCGACGGGCAGCCACAGCACGGAAGCCAGGCCGACGCCGCCCTGCGCATTGCGCTCGCCGTCGCGCAGTTCGATATCGCCGTCGTTGCGGCGCGCGTAGGCGCGCGCGATCGCCAGCCCCAGGCCCGACCCCGAGGAGGTCACCGGCTTGTCGGTGCCGACCCGCTCGAAACGCGAGAAGGCGCGCATGCGCAGCACCGGCTCCAGCCCGGGTCCGTTGTCGGACACGGCGACCTCCGCGCGACTCTCCACGCGGCAGACCGACACGGTGATACGCGCGCCCGCGGGTGCGTAGTGGATAGCGTTGTGCACCAGGTTCGACAGCGCCTCGTGCAGCTCGGCCTCGTTGCCCGAGACCGGCACGGGTGTTTCCAGCCCCGCTTCGGAACCGGCCTGCACCCAACCGAGGTCCTGCTGCTTTTCGTGCGCCAGCGGCAGGTACTGCAGCACCACTTCGCGCGACACGGCGTTCATGTCGAGCAGCTGCCTCGGCAGTTGGTCGGCCTGGTTGGCGTGCGCCAGCGACAGCAGCTGTTCGGTAAGGCGGCGCGTGCGGCCCAGTTGATCGACGATGGCGCGCAAGCCTTCCTGCGCCCGCGCCGGATCGCGCTCACGCAGCGCATACTGCGCCTGCGTCAGCATGATGGCCAGCGGCGTGCGCAATTGGTGGGACGCGTCTGCCAGGAAATGCGACTGTTCATCCAGCACCCGGCGGTAGCGCGCGATATGGTGGTTGACGGCGTCGACGAGCGGCGCCACTTCGCTGGGCACGCGCGATGCGTCCAGCGGGGTCAGGTCGTCAGGGCGGCGGCCGCGGATGTCGTTGCGCAGCCGCCGCAACGGCTTCAGCGCCCAGGACACGCCCCACCAAACCAGCAGCACCACCAGCGCCAGCATGCGGGTATCGCGCAGGATTTCCTGGCGCCGGGCGCGGTTCTCGGCCTCGATACGCTTGCCGGTGCTTTCGGCCACGACAACCAGCACCTGGCGATGCTGCCCCTGGTAGTACAGGTCGCGCACCACCGAGACGACCCGCACGGGATCGTTGCGGTAGACGCTGTCGTAGAAAACGGGCTGGCCATTGGAACGCGGCCAATTGGGCGGGCGGGGCATTTCCGGCATGCCCAGCAAGGTCTTGCCCTGGCCTTTGGGCACGGGCGAGCCGTCTGGCAGGGGCGGATCGATTTCTTCGATGCGGAAGTACTTACGCAGGCCCGCCCGGGATTCGAGCATCACCTGCGCGTAGAGCGGCGTGGCGACCTGCAGGTTGCCCTCGGGCGTGAACTCCAGGCTGCTTTCCAGGACGCGGGCAGGCTCGACGAGCGCGCTGTCGTAGGCTTCGTTGGTGATCTCCGACAGCGTGCGGTAGTCGTTCAGGCTGTCCACGACCAGCAGCACCACCACGCCCGGCAGCAACAGGATGATCAGCAGCGCGCGAATGCCGACCCGCGGAAGCCCCGGCAGCTTGAGGCTCACGGGCGCTTCGCGCCGGGACGGGAGCGCATTCGGATAGCCATGCCAGGCGCCTTCCGGTGGCTATGTGCCCGAGGATTCCGCGGACTCGCTGGCCACGCTTTCCAGCATGTAGCCCAGCCCGCGGACCGTCACGATGCGCACGTCGCTGCCGGCCAGCTTCTTGCGCAACCGGTGCAGCACGACTTCGATGGCATCGGGATTGGCTTCGCTGTCGTGCGTGAAAACCTTGCCGAACAGTTGCGACTTGTCTACCGGATAGCCGCTGCGGGTCAGCAGCGCCGCCAGGGCGGCGTGTTCGCGCGGGGTCAGGAACAGCAGGGAGCCGTCCAGGGTGAACGCGCGGCTTTCGCTGTCGTACGAGAGCGAGCCGCACTGCAGTCGCGGATGCTGGCGGCCGCGGCTGCGGCGCACCAGGGCGGTGAGCCGCGCTTCCAGTTCTTCCAGGGCGAACGGCTTGGTCAGGAAATCGTCCGCGCCGAGGTTCAGGCCCCGCACGCGGTCCTGCAGGGCGCCCTGCGCGGTCAGCAGCAAGACCGGGGTGCGGTCGTCGCGGTTGCGCATTTCGCGCAGGACCACCAGCCCGTGCTTGTCGGGCAGGCGCAGGTCCATGACGATGGCGTCGTATTCCGTGCCCGCCATGAAGGCCTCGGCCGTCCGGGCGTCCGCCGCGTGATCCGGCACGAACCCGCTCTGGGCGAGCGCGCGCATCAACCAGGACGCCATGTCCCGTTCGTCTTCAACCAACAATATGCGCATGACCGTCCGTTCCTTCGGGCAAATTCTCTGACGCCCGCTGTCCGTGCACCCGCTGGCGCAAGTAGCGGGTTTCGTGATGCCGCCGAAAGAGGATAGCCGACAACTCGTTCAACGCCTGCGTGTAGACGTCGCGCTTGAACTCGATCACGGCATCCAGGGGCACCCAATACTGGCTCCAGCGCCAGGCATCGAACTCCGGATGCTGCGTCGCGCGCAGGCAAACGTCGCTGTCGCGTCCTACGAGGCGCAACAAGAACCAAATCTGCTTTTGTCCTTTATAGTGGCCACGCCACTCACGCCGGACGAAGTGATCGGGCACGTTATAACGTAACCAATCGCGTGTACGCCCCAAAATACGGACATGCTCGGGCTTCAAGCCCACCTCTTCATGGAGTTCGCGATACATGGCCTGCACCGGGCTTTCGCCATATTTGATGCCGCCCTGGGGGAACTGCCATGCATGTTCCCTGATACGCTTGCCCCAAAAGACCTCGTTTCTGCTGTTGACGAGAATGATGCCGACATTGGGGCGGTAGCCTTCGCGGTCAAGCATGGGCCACCCCCACCGAATTCAATACAATTACGGTCGATTATACGTATCTGCTGCCACCTTTAAACATGCGCGCATCCAACTACCACATCAACACCCTCAAAGAAGCCCCCTCCGAGGCCGAAGTCGCCAGCCACCAGCTGATGACCCGGGCCGGCATGATCCGCAAGCTCGCGGGCGGCATCTACACCTACATGCCCCTGGGGCTGAAAGTCATCCGCAAGGTCGAGGCCATCGTCCGCGAGGAAATGAACGCCGCGGGCGCCATCGAGCTGTTGATGCCGGTGGTCCAGCCGGCGGAGCTCTGGCAGGAATCGGGGCGCTGGGAACAGTACGGCGCCGAGCTGCTGCGCATCAAGGACCGGCACCAGCGCGATTTCGTGCTGCAGCCCACATCCGAGGAAGTCATTACGGACATCGCCCGCAATGAAATCCACAGCTACCGCCAGTTGCCGGTCAACTTCTATCACATCCAGACCAAGTTCCGGGACGAACGCCGCCCGCGCTTCGGCCTGATGCGCGGCCGCGAATTCACCATGAAGGACGCCTACTCCTTCGACCGCGACGAAGCCGGCGCCCAGCGCAGCTACGACGTCATGTTCAACGCCTACATGCGCATTTTCGGCCGCCTGGGCCTGGAATTCCGCGCGGTGGCGGCAGACACGGGCTCGATCGGCGGCACCCGCAGCCACGAATTCCAGGTGATCGCCGAGACCG
The DNA here is from genome assembly GCF_900496965.1 of Achromobacter agilis. Classification (GTDB taxonomy): domain Bacteria; phylum Pseudomonadota; class Gammaproteobacteria; order Burkholderiales; family Burkholderiaceae_B; genus Achromobacter; species Achromobacter agilis. The sequence continues at coordinate 95,384 of NZ_UFQB01000025.1, read as the reverse complement.
GCGAAGACCTGCTGGTCTACAACGCCGACTCCGACTACGCCGCCAACATCGAGCTGGCCGAGGCGCCTGCGCTGTACGCCACGCGCGGCGAACCCACCGAGGCCATGGCCGACGTGCCCACGCCGGGCGCGGCCAAGTGCGAGGACGTGGCCCGCCTGCTGGGCCTGCCGCTGGAGCGCACGATCAAATCCATCGTTCTGGCCACCGACGGCGAAAAGGGCCAGGTCGACATCTGGCTGCTGCTGCTGCGCGGCGACCACGAGCTCAACGAGATCAAGGCAGGCAAGCTGCCCGGCCTGAGCGGCTTCCGCTTCGCAACGGAAAGCGAGATCGTCGAGTCGTTCGGCTGCAAGCCGGGCTACCTGGGCCCGGTCAAGACCGCCCGGCCCGTGCACGTCATCGCCGACCGTACCGTGGCCAACATGGCTGACTTCGTCTGCGGCGCCAACAAGGAAGATTTCCACATCCAGGGCGTGAACTGGGGCCGCGACCTGCCCGAGCCGGAGCAGGTGGCCGACCTGCGCAACGTCGTCGCGGGCGATCCCTCGCCGGACGGCAAGGGCACCCTCTCCATCCAGCGCGGCATCGAAGTGGGCCACGTTTTCTATCTGGGCAAGAAGTACTCGGAAGCCCTCAAGGCCACCTTCCTGGACGAAACCGGCAAACCGGCGGTGCTGGAAATGGGCTGCTACGGTATCGGCGTAACCCGCATCGTGGGCGCCGCGATCGAGCAGAACCACGATGCCCGCGGCATCATCTGGCCCCGCGCGATCGCGCCCTTCGAGGTAGTAATCTGCCCGGTGGGCTGGGGCAAAAGTGAAACGGTGCGTGACACCGCTCAGAATCTCTACGAATCCCTGCTGGCGCGCGGCGTCGACGTCATCCTGGACGACCGCGATGCCCGCCCGGGCGTGATGTTTGCCGAGTGGGAATTGATCGGCGCGCCGCTGCGTGTAACAGTTGGAGAACGCGGCCTGAACGATGGTGTGGTGGAATTGCAGGCCCGTCGGGAAACCGAAGCAGCCAAGATTCCGGTAGAGTCCGCGCTGGAAGCGGTGCTGACGAAACTCGACACCCTGTAAACCTTATAGTAACTACGGACTTCCCGCGTCCCGACCCCGAAATCTGCCTATCCGTATCGTGACCGACCCGAAGTCCCCCGAATCCATCCTGCAAGTCCGTGTCTACTACGAAGACACGGACGCGGGCGGGGTGGTTTTCTATGCCAACTACTTGAAATTCCTGGAACGCGCCCGCACCGAATGGCTGCGCGACCTGGGAGTCAACCAGTCCGGCCTGGCCGCCAGCGAGCAACGGCTGTTCGTTGTCCGCGCGCTGGACATGTCCTACCGGAAGCCGGCCAGACTGGACGATTTGCTTACCATACGCAGCCGAGTCACACGACTGGGCCGCGCTTCGATACACTTCGCGCAGCGCGCGGAACGCGACGGGGAACTGCTTGCCGAAGGCAATATCCAAGTCTGTTGCGTCGATGCCATTCACATGCGGCCGGCGGAATTGCCGGCTGACGTCCGCGCCAAACTGGAATTCATTCAGGAATAACCATGCAAGTCACCAACGACATGTCGTTGCTTTCGCTGATCACCCACGCCAGCGTGCCGGTCCAGCTGATCATGCTGATGCTGTTGGGCATCTCGATCATGTCCTGGACCTACATCTTCGCCAAGCGCCTGGCCATCAAGCGCGCCCATGCCCAGACCCGCCGTTTCGAAGACGACTTCTGGTCGGGCGGCGACCTGTCCATGCTGCAGCAGGCCGTGGCTTCGCGCCGCGATGAGCAAGGCGCCCTCGCCCGTATCTTCGATGCCGGCATGACCGAATTCCTGAAGGCCCGCCGCGGCAACGCCAACGGCGACGCCACCGCGCTGCTGGACGGTCCGCGCCGCGCCATGCGCGCCGCCTACCAGCGCGAAATGGACTCGCTGGAATCGCACCTGAACTTCCTGGCCTCCGCCGGCTCCGTATCGCCGTACATCGGCCTGCTGGGCACGGTCTGGGGGATCATGCACGCCTTCATCGGCCTGTCGAACATGCAGCAGGCCACGCTGGCCTCCGTGGCGCCCGGCATCGCGGAAGCGCTGATCGCCACCGCCATCGGCCTGTTCGCCGCCATCCCGGCCGTCGTCGCCTACAACCGCTTCACCAACGACATCGACCGCATCTCGATCCGTTTCGACAGCTTCGTCGATGAATTCCTGAACATTCTGCAACGGCAGGTACGCTAATGCCTTCGGTAAGCTCACGCGGCAGGTCCGGCCGCCGCATGAAGGCCGACATCAACGTGGTGCCGTACATCGACGTCATGCTGGTGCTGTTGGTCATCTTCATGGTGACCGCCCCCCTCATTACGCCCGGCCTGATCCAACTGCCCTCGGTAGGCGCCGCCTCCGAGGTGCCGGTCAAGCCGCTGGAAGTCCAGATTTCGGAAGACGGCAAGCTCGCCCTGCGCATGCGCGAACCCGGCGCTACCCCGCAGGACATCGCGCGCCCCGAGCTGGTGGCGCAAGTGCGCTCGCGCATCACGGCCGAAACGCCGGTGGTCATCGCCGCCGACGGCAAGGTGCCGTACGAGACAGTGGTCAAGGTCATGGACGAATTGCGCACCAACGGCATCACCCGCCTGGGTCTGCTGGTGGACCAATCCTCCGGCGCCCCCCAGCCCGCACCCGCGAAAAAACGCTAACGCGACGCCTTCCGCCGGCGCCGCCGGCATGCAACGCTCATGACGCCACCCATTATTCGACACCGCAGCGGCCCCCCAGCCCCCCCGCCCAACCACGACAACCGGAAGGCATTGCTGCTGGCCGTGGCGGTGCACTTGCTGCTGCTGATCGTCTTGATCTTTGGCGTGAACTGGCGCTCGGAGAACCCCGGCCCCGTGCAGGTGGAACTCTGGGCGGACGGCAATTCGCCCGTCTCGCCGCCACCCACGCCCCAGCCCGAACCTCCCAAGCCGCAACCCAAGCCGCAGCCGGCGCCCGAGCCTGAAAAGGCGCCCGAGCCGCCGCCTCCGCCGCCCCCTCCGCCCGAGCCTGAACCCGAGGCGCAGCCCAAGACCGAGGAGGTCGACCCCGAAATCGCGCTCCAGGAAGCCAAGAAGAAGCGCGAAGAAGAGGAAAAGGTGCGTCAGGCCGCCGAAGCCGCCAAAGAAAAGGCGCGCATCGAGGAAGAGCGCAAGCAGGCCGAACTGAAAGAGAAAAAGCGCCTCGAACAGGAACGCCAGGCCGCTGAAAAGGCTGCCGCCGACAAGGCCGCGGCCGAGAAAGCCGCTGCCGACAAGGCGGCTGCCGAGAAGAAAGCCAAGGACAACGCCGCCAAGAAGGCCGCCGCGGAAAAGGCGGCTGCCGAGAAGGCGGCGGCTGAAAAGGCTGCCGAAGAGAAGGCCGCCGCCGAAAAGGTAGCCGCCGAGAAGAAGGCCGCTGCCGAGAAAAAGGCCAAGGAAGAGGCCGCCAAGAAGGCCGCCGCCGACAAGGCGCTGAAGGACGCGTTCCGCAACGACGCCATGGGCGCCGCGGGCATTCCCGGCGGCACGGCCGACCGCAACCAGGCAGGCGGCGGTCGCGACAGCGGCTATGGCGCCAAGGTCCGGGCCTGCGTGCAGCCAGGGGTGGCTTATCCGCCCCCGCCCCGCAGCGGATCGGAAAATCCCACGGCACAATACCGGGTACAGTTAGGTTCCGACGGGAAAGTCAACGGCGTGACGTTGACCAGTTCTTCGGGCAATGCCGGCTTCGACCGCGCGGTCGAAACCGGCATCCGCCGCTGCAACCCCTTCCCGAAGCCCTCGACGGGCCGCTACGAACCCATTATTGACGTTGTGTACAGAATGTATGATTGACAGGAGATTGAAGAATATGACTCCCGCTTATAGCCGACGAGTACCCCAGCTCGCTCTCTGGCGATCGTATGGGCTCGGGCTGCTGATGCTGGCGTTGGCCTGCCTGATGGCCATGAAACCCGCCCAGGCCCAGTTGCGTGTCGATATCTCGGGCACCGGAGCCACCCAGTACCCCGTGGCGATCGCCGACTTTGCCGTCGACGACACCCATGGCCGCGCCCTGGCCGACGTGATCCGCGCCGACCTGACCCGCACGGGCCAGTTCCGTCTGATCAACGCGGCAGGCTCCGGCTTGAACGTCGACTCCCCCATCGCCCACGACGACTGGCGCGCCAAGGGTGCCGACTTCATCGCCTACGGCAGCATCTCGCGCGGCGCCGATGGCCGCTACGACGTCCGCTACCGCCTGGCCGATACGGTCAAGAAAGGCCAACTGGACGGCGTGGCGTTCTCCGGCACCGAGCAGGAACTACGCCGGGTCGCCCACCAGATCGCCGACCGCATCTACGAGAAGATCACCGGCGTTCGCGGCGTGTTTTCGACCCGTATCGCGTATGTGCTGAAAAAAGGCGCCACCTACGAACTGCAGGTGGCCGATGCCGACGGCCAGAACCCTCAAGTGGCCCTGCGCTCGCGTGAACCCATTATTTCCCCGTCCTGGTCACCCGATGGCTCCAAGCTGGCCTACGTGAGCTTCGAGTCCGGCAAGCCGGTGGTGTATGTGCACAACCTGGCGTCCAGCGCCCGCGCACCCGTCGCCAACTTCAAGGGCAACAACAGCGCCCCCGGCTGGTCGCCCGACGGCTCCAAGCTGGCCGTGGCCCTGACGCGCGATGGTTTGTCGCAAATTTACATCGTTGGCGCGAAGGACGGCTCCAACCCGACCCGCATTACGCGTTCTCCGGGCATCGACACCGAACCGAGCTTTACGCCGGACGGGGCATCCATTATCTTTACAAGTGACCGCAGCGGCGGGCCGCAGATCTACCAGACCGGCTCGACAGGTGGCGACGCACGCCGCCTCACGTTTAATGGTGGTTACAACATCTCACCCCGAATTTCCCCCGACGGATCGACGCTGCTGTACGTTGCAAGACGCGACGGCGCGTTTCGAATCGCGTCGTTGAACCTGTCCTCAGGCGCCGAGACCTTGCTGACTGATGGTCGTGACGATCAGTCCCCGAGCTTTGCGCCAAATGGAATGCAAGTCCTTTACGCCGCAGTCCAAAACGGCCGTAGCGTGCTTGCGGGTGTCTCGAGCGATGGCCGCGTACGGCAGACGCTTTCGGTACTGAACGGGGAAATACGTGAACCGACTTGGGGCCCATTTACCCGATAACACGTGTGACTCTCTTTGCAAAGGAACTATCATGAAGTCGCGCATTGCCAAAAGCCTAACCATCGCCGCGCTGGCCGCCACCCTGGCAGCTTGCAGCTCCGTCCCTCTCGACGATAAAGCGGGTCAGGGCGGAGGCGCTAGCCAAGGATCGTCGGCCTCCGGCCAGATCCTTGATCCCTTCAACCCCCAAAGCATCCTGGCGCAACAGCGCTCGGTATACTTTGACTTCGACAGCTACACGGTGTCGGATCAGTACCGCAGCCTGGTTGAAACCCACGCCAAGTACCTGGCCTCGCACCAGCAGCAGACCATCAAGATCGAAGGCAACACCGACGAACGCGGCGGCGCTGAATACAACCTGGCCCTGGGCCAGCGCCGCGCGGACGCCGTGCGCCGCATGATGACCCTGCTGGGCGTCAGCGACAACCAGATCGAAACCATCAGCTTTGGTAAAGAAAAGCCGAAGGCGACCGGTACGTCGGAAGCTGACTTTGCGGAAAACCGTCGCGCCGATATCGTCTATCGCCGCTAAACTCTCCGTATAGTCGAGTGTCCTACCACGCGTCGGGACGGTCAGCCGGCCGTCCCGACGTTTGTTTTTATACCCGGGAATTTTTATGCGCGATAACGTTCTGTCCCTGCGTCCCCTGATTGTGGCCACAGGCCTGGTGCTTACGGCCCTGGCGGCCCCTGCCCACGCTTTTTCCGACGATGAGGCCCGCCGGGCCATCCTGGATCTGCGCCAGCAGGTACAGCAGCAGAACGAGCAGAGCCAGCGCGCGAAGCTGCAGCTGGCCGACCAGATCCAGGCCCTGCAGCAGGAAGTCGCCCAATTGCGCGACCAGCTCGAACTGGTGTCCCGCCAGCAGCCCAGCGCCAAGCCGGGCGGCGCGGGCGGCAGCGCCAACCCGCCGGGCGCCTCCGCCGGCGATCCCCAGGAACAGGCCGCCTATGACGGCGCGATCGACCTGTTCCGCAAGGGCCAGTACAAGGACGCCTCCGAATCGCTCGCCGCGTTCACGGCGCTGTACCCCGCCAGCCAGCTGGCACCCAGCGCCCAGTTCTACCTGGGCAGCAGCCGCTATGCGCTGAAGGACTTCAAGGGCGCCATCGACCAATTGAACGCCATGGTCCAGAAGTCCCCCGACAACGCCCGCGCGCCTGACGCCCTGCTCGTCATCGCCGGCAGCCAGATCGAGCTGAACAACCGCGCCGGCGCCAAGACGACGCTGCAGCGCATCGTCCGCGACTACCCGACCACGCCGGCCGCCGGCACGGCCAAGAGCCGGCTGCAGCTGCTGCAGTAATGCCGCCAACCGCAAATGCGGTTGCCGCCTACCGGCACATCCTGCGCCGCCGGGCAGGGCTGATCGCCCTGCTGCTGGCGGCGATTTTCCTGGCGCTGCTGATCGACTTCACCGTGGGCCCCTCGGGCCTGCCGTGGGACGAGCTCTGGCAGACGCTGACGGCGCCCGCCTCCGCCGATCCGACCACCCGGGTCATCGTGTGGGACATCCGCCTGCCCTCCGCCCTCATGGCCGCCCTGGTGGGCATGGCGCTGGGGCTCGCGGGCGCCGAGATGCAGACCATCCTGAACAACCCCCTGGCCAGCCCGTTCACGCTGGGCGTGTCGTCTGCCGCCGCTTTCGGCGCCTCGCTGGCGATCGTGCTGCAGCTGGGCGTGCCGGGCATCCCTCCCGGCTGGCTGATCGCGGGCAACGCCTTCCTCTTCGCAATGCTGGCGGCGCTGCTGCTGGATGCCGTGACCCGCTGGGGCGGGATGAACACCTCGGCCGTGGTGCTGTTCGGCATCGCCATGCTGTTCACCTTCAACGCCCTGGTATCGCTGGTGCAGTTCATGGCCAGCGCCGAGGCCCTGCAAAACCTGGTGTTCTGGACCATGGGAAGCCTATCGCGTTCCGGCTGGGCCGCCGTGGGCGTGCTGGCCGCCGCCTTCGGGCTGGCCCTGCCGCTGGCCATGCGCCAATCCTGGAAACTGACCGCCCTGCGGCTGGGCGAAGACCGCGCGGCGAGCTTCGGCGTAGACGTGCGCCGGGTGCGCGTCGCGGCGCTGGCGCGGGTCAGCCTGCTGTCGTCCCTGGCCGTGGCCTTCGTCGGCACGATCGGCTTCATCGGGCTGGTGGCGCCCCATATCGCGCGCCGGCTGTTCGGCGAAGATCACCGCTATTACCTGCCCGGCAGCGCGCTGGTGGGCGCGGTGATCCTGTCGTTGGCGTCGATCGCATCCAAGCATCTCGTGCCCGGGGTCATCGTGCCCGTCGGTATCGTGACCGCGCTGGTCGGCATTCCCTTCTTCGTGTCGGTCGTCTTGCGCCGGCAACTGCCATGACGGCCGGCGCCGCGCCGCCGATGTCGCTGGCCGTGGGCGGGCTCGCCGCCGGCTATGGGCGCGGGGACGTGCTGCACGCGCTGACCGTGCCGGCGCTGAAGACCGGACAGGTTACGGCGCTGCTCGGCCCGAACGGCAGCGGCAAGTCCACCCTGCTCAAGGCGCTGGCGGGCCTGGTCCGCGCCCGGACGGGCAGCGCTCTGCTGGGCGGGCAGGACCTGATCCGCCAGAGTTTCGGCGAGCGCGCCCGCCATGTGGTCTACCTGCCCCAGAGCCTGCCCGCCGCAGTGCATCTGCGGGTCTTCGAATCGGTGTTGGTGGCGGCCAAGGCCAGCGGCGGCGCGGCATCGGCGGCCGATCCGCAGGCCATCGAACGCCTGCTGGAGCGCCTGGGCATCGCCCACCTCGCGCTGCATTACCTGGATGCGCTGTCCGGCGGGCAGAAGCAGCTGGTGGGGTTGGCGCAGGCGCTGGTCCGGCATCCGCGCGTGCTATTGCTGGACGAACCCCTGTCGGCCCTGGACCTCAACTACCAGTTCCACGTCATGCGCTTGCTGAAGCAGGAAACACGGGAGCACGGCCTCATCAGCCTCATCGTGCTGCACGATCTGAACGTGGCGCTGCAGCACGCGGACCAGGCAGTCATGATCCATGGCGGCCGCCTGTACGCGGCAGGAGCGCCCGCCGATGTGATCACGCCAGCCTCGCTGGCGGACGTCTACGGCGTGCAGGGGCGCGTTGAAACCTGCTCGCGCGGCTTGCGACAGGTGCTGATCGACGGCCTCGACGCACACCCGCGCTGAGGCGGGCTCAGGTGCGCTGCGCCACGTCCGCGACGGGCGCGCCGGTCATGTCCGCCAACTGCTGCGGCGTCAGATTGAACACGGCATGCGGGTGGCCGGCGGCGGCCCACAGGCTGTCGTACTTGAACAGGTCCGCGTCCAGCAGCATCACCGGCTTGACCGCGTGGCCGATGGGGCAGACTCCGCCGATCGCGTAGCCGGTCATGTCGCGCACGAACCTGGCGTCCGCCTTGGCCAACTGGCCCACTTGCGCCGCCACCTTGGCTTCGTCCACGCGGTTGACGCCGCTGGCGATGACCAGCACCGGCGCATCGTCCGACGCGCGCCGGAAAATGATCGACTTGGCGATCTGCGCGACCTCGCAGCCCAGCCCTGCCGCGGCTTCCGCCGAGGTCTTGCCGGTTTGCGGCAGGACGACCACGGGTTTGTCGTGCCCCAGGTCCAGCAGCAGGCGGGCGACGCGTTGGGCGGATTCGGGCAGAGCGGCAAGGGACTCGGGCGACATCGGGATGGACTCCGTTCTAGGGGGGCCGGCACGAACCGTTTGCCGGCTGGCCGGAAAACGAGTGTATCAGCGTTGGGCGCCCCGCCCCGGCGCGTCACCGGGCTAGAATGCGGGCCTGGCTTTTCCACACGAATCCCATGCGTTCCGAACCCGTCCTGCCCCTGCAAACCGCGCTGATCGGCGGCTATGCCATGTCCTACACCGAGTACGGCAGCGGCACGCCCCTGGTGCTGGTACACGGCTCCCTGTCCGACTGCCGCTACTGGAAATCGCAGATGGCGCCGCTGGGCCGGTCGTTCCGCGTGCTGGCGGTCTGCCTGCGCCGTTATTGGCCCGAGACCTGGGACGGCGCGGGCGACGGTTTTTCGATCGAGCAGCATGCCAGCGACGTGCTGGAATTCATCGATACCGTGGCCGGCGGCCCGGCTCATCTGGTGGGCCACTCGCGCGGCGGCCGCATCGCGCTGGAAGCAGCGCTGCGCCAGCCCGATGCACTGCGCAGCCTGACCCTGGCCGACCCTGGCCTGCCGCTGCCCGGCGAGGACGACCTGCGTGGCGGCTTTCGCCAGCAGGCGCTGGCGCTGATCCGCCAGGGCGACACCGAGGCGGGCCTGGCGCTGTTCGTCGATACCGTGACCGGCCCCAACACCTGGCAACGCATGGTGCCCTGGTTCAAGGAAATGGTGCGCGACAATGTCGGCACACTGTTCGGCCAGGTGCTGGAGACGCCCCCGGCGCTCGCGCCGCAACAGATCGGAGCCCTGAAACTGCCGACCTTGCTGATCGGCGGCGCCCTGAGCCCGGCGCCCTACCCCTGCGTGCTCGACGCGCTGTCGCAGTGGCTGCCGCAAGCGCACCGCGTGACCATCGCCGGATCCTCGCATGGCATGAACCTGGGCAATCCGCGCGCCTTCAATGGCGCCATCGAGGAATTCATCGGCAGCTAGGGCTCGACCGAAGGCGTGTGCTTCAGGCGCCGCAACACAAACGTGGACCGGCTGTGGCGCACGCCGCGCAGCTTATACAGCCGCTTGCGCAGAAAGGCCTCGTAGCCTTCGGTGCCCGCCACGGCCACCTTGATCAGGTAGTCGTATTCGCCCGTGACGAGAAAGGCCTCGACCACCTCCGGCAGGCGGGTGATCTCTTCACCGAAGCGCGCCAGCGCTTCGTCGTCGTGGTGCTCCAGCGTCACCTCGATCATGACCGTGTCCGGCAAGCCCAGCGCCTTCTGGTTCAACAGGGCCGCGTAGCCCTCGATCACGCCCGCGTCCTCCAGCGCCTTGACGCGGTTCCAGCACGGTGTGGGCGACAGCCCCACCTGCTCGGCCAGTTTAAGGTTGGTAAGCCGACCGTCCGCGCGCAGCGCGCGCAGGATCTTGCGGTCGGTTTCGTCGATTTTGGGCGTGACGGACATGACGGACGGTGAAATAAGAGAATATCTCTGAAAAAATCAATTCTACAAGATAGATATTTTTCATAATCAGAAAATCCAGCATAAATCAGGAAGCCTATTTTGCGGACCTGCCCGTAGACTTTCCTCCAAGACGGCCGCCTATCCCGGCCGTCGGATTTCGGCGCTGACGCTGCGGCACAACCCGGCGTGAACGCCGGCAGTTCCAACGCATCAAGCCGCGCGCCGATCCGCGCGGCGGGAAACCATGTCCTCCGCAGCAGCAGCACCCGCAAGAACCGGCCTGGGCCTGTCCGGCACCGCCATGCTATTTACCGCCCCGGCGCTATTCGCCTCCAATATGGTCGCGGCCCGCTGGGCCCACGACGCCAACCTTCCCCCCGTCTTTCTTGCCTTCGGCCGCTGGCTGATCGCGCTGCTGATCCTGCTGCCACTGGCGGCGCCCGCCCTGCACGCGCATCGCAGGACGTTGCGGCGCAACCTGCCGGCGCTGTTGCCGTTGGCGGTGCTGGGCATGGGCGTGGCCGTGGCGCCGCAATACATCGGCGCCCAGACCACCAGCGCCACCAACATTGCGCTGATTTTTTCGTGCAGCCCCATTCTGGTGGCCCTGTTGGAGGCCATGATCTGGCGCAAGCCCCTGTCGGCCCTGCGCGGCGCGGGCCTGGCGCTGGCCCTGGGCGGCGTGCTGGTGGTGCTGTCGCGCGGCGATGCGCAAGCACTTGCCCGCCTGGCCTTTGGGCAGGGCGACCTCTGGGTGCTGCTGGCCGCCACCGGCTGGGCGTTCTATACGGTGCTGCAAAAGCGCCTGGTCCTGCCCGCGGTGCCGGACAGCGCGCGGCTGGCGACGATGATGCTGGGCGGCGTGCTCGCGCTGGCACCTTTCGCCGCGATCGAAGCGGCGGCCGGCGCCACGCCGCCGTGGGGCGATCCCCGCCTTGCGGCGGTGCTGCTGTTCCTGGCCGTGGTGCCAAGCCTGGGCGCCTACTACGCGTACGGCCGGCTGATCAGCCGGGCGGGCCCCGCCACGGCTGGCCTGTCGATGTTCCTGGTGCCGGTCTACGCGGCGCTGCTGGCCTGGCCGCTGCTGGGCGAAGCCCCGCAGCTGTTCCATGCCTACGGCTTCGTGATGATCCTGCTGGGCGTGAAGCTGGCCTCGTCGCGCGTGCGCGCGGCGGCGGCCAGCGCCGCCGCCCCGGCCTGAGGCGCGTTCAGCGGCCCGTGCTCTGGGCCGCCATCACTTCCTGCGCCACCTGGCGCGGCGCCTCGGCGTAGTGCTTGAACTCCATGGTGTAGGTCGCCCGCCCCTGGGTCAGCGAACGCAGCGACGTTGAATAGCCGAACATCTCGGCCAGCGGCACTTCGGCCCGCACGAGCTTGCCGCCGCCCCCGGCGATATCCTCCATACCCTGGACCATGCCGCGGCGCGATGACAGGTCGCCCATGACATTGCCCGTGAAATCCTCGGGCGTTTCCACCTCGACCTGCATCATGGGCTCCAGCAGCACCGGGTCCGCCCGGCGCATGCCTTCCTTAAACGCCATGGAGGCCGCCATCTTGAACGCGTTCTCGTTCGAGTCGACGTCGTGGTAGGACCCGAAGAACAGCGTCGCCTTCACATCCACCACCGGATAGCCGGCCAGCACACCGGCGTTGAGCGATTCGCGCACGCCCTTGTCCACCGCCGGGATGAATTCGCGCGGTACCACGCCGCCCTTGATGGCGTCGACGAACTCGTAGCCCTTGCCGGGCTCCTGCGGCTCGAGCTTCAGCACCACGTGGCCATACTGGCCGCGGCCGCCGGATTGCTTGACGAACTTGCCTTCGACTTCGTCGCATGTCTTGCGGATGGTCTCCCGGTAGGCCACCTGCGGCTTGCCCACGGTGGCCTCGACGCCGAACTCGCGCTTCATGCGGTCGACCAGAATTTCCAGGTGCAGCTCGCCCATGCCCGAGATGATGGTCTGCCCGGATTCCTCGTCGGTGCGCACGCGGAAGGACGGGTCCTCTTGCGCCAGGCGGCCCAGCGCGATGCCCATCTTTTCCTGGTCGGCCTTGGTTTTGGGCTCGACGGCCTGAGAAATTACCGGCTCTGGAAAGACCATGCGTTCAAGGATGATGACGTGCGCCGGATCCGTCAGCGTATCGCCGGTGGTGACGTCCTTGATGCCCACCGCGGCGGCAATGTCGCCCGCATAGACCTCCGTGATCTCGCGCCGCTCGTTGGCGTGCATTTGCAGGATGCGGCCCAGCCTTTCCTTCTTCTCCTTGGTGGGATTGAAGACGGAATCGCCGGACTTCACGACGCCCGAATAGACGCGGAAGAACACCAGCTGGCCGACGAACGGATCCGTCATGATCTTGAAGGCCAGCGCCGAGAACGGCTCGTTGTCGGCCGGGTGCCGCTCGATCTCGCGGTCGCGCTCGTCATGACCCTTGATGGCCGGCACGTCGACGGGCGACGGCATATAGTCGAGCACGGCGTCCAGCATGGCCTGCACGCCCTTGTTCTTGAAGGCGCTGCCGCACAGCATGGGCACGATCTCGTTGGCCACGGTGCGTATGCGCAGGCCCTGCTTGATCTCCTCCTCGGTCAGCGTCTCGCCCGACAGGTATTTCTCAAGCAGCGTCTCGTTGGCTTCGGCGGCTTTCTCGACCATTTTGTCGTGCCACTCCTGCGCCTGCGCCTGCATCGCGGCAGGGATGTCCTGGTATTCGAAGCGCACGCCCTGGCTGGCGTCGTCCCAAATGATGGCCTTCATCTTGACCAGGTCGATCACGCCTTCGAAATGGTCTTCGGCGCCCACCGGCAGCTGGATGGGAACCGCGTCGCCTTTCAGGCGCTCGGCGATCTGGCGCTGCACGCGCAGGAAGTCCGCACCCACGCGATCCATCTTGTTGACGAACGCCAGGCGCGGCACCTTGTACTTGTTGGCCTGGCGCCAGACGGTCTCGGACTGGGGCTGCACGCCGCCCACGGCGTCGTAGACCATGACCGCGCCGTCCAGCACGCGCATGGAACGTTCGACCTCGATGGTGAAGTCCACGTGGCCGGGCGTGTCGATGATGTTGATGCGGTGCTCGGGATAGTTGCCGGCCATGCCCTTCCAGAAGGCGGTGGTGGCGGCCGACGTGATCGTGATGCCGCGTTCCTGCTCCTGTTCCATCCAGTCCATCACCGCCGCGCCGTCATGCACTTCGCCGATTTTGTGGGTGATGCCGGTATAGAAGAGGATGCGCTCGGTGGTCGTCGTTTTGCCCGCATCGATATGGGCGCTGATGCCGATATTGCGGTATAGCTCGATACGCGTCTTGCGAGTCATGGCCTCTTCCTTGGAGTGAGCCGCCAGGCAAAGACGGCAAGCCCGACCGGGCGTTGCCGCGGCGGGCGCCATGCCGCGTAGAGTGCTTGGGTATAGCGAAATCGCGCCCGCGCTGATGCGTAAATATTACGCGCGCCGGCCTCAAGACACAAAGGCATCGACGCATCGCCGCCACGTCGTTTGCCGCCTTGCCTGGCGCGCTGCCAGGACGAAAAAAAAGCCCCTCGGCCAGGAGGGGCTTGGATGCCGTGCGGCGGCCAGGGCAACCCGCGGGCTGCCCGGCCCGATGGCATCTACTTCTTTTCTTCCTTGACGCGATAGACCAGCACCGCGGTGCTGGCCAGCGACAGGACCTTGGCGGTGACGCTGCCCAGCAGCAGGCGCGACAGGCCGCTGCGGCCGTGGCTGCCGATGAAGATCAGGTCGCAGCCGGCGTCGGCGGCGGCTTGCACGATGCCGTCGGCGACATTGAAATTGGACACGGCGCGCGCTTCGGACTTCACGCCGGCGGTGTCGGCGCGATCGGTGATCTGCTTGAGGTATTTGTCGGCCTGCTCGGCCGACGCCTTTTCGTAGTCTTCATCGGTAATGGCATAGGCTGCGGCCATGCCGTCAAAGCCGATCGTGGCGGCGAAGGGCTGCGTCACGTAGAGCGCGACGACTTCAGCGCCCACTGAACGCGCAAAGCAAATACCTGCATTGGCGGCTTGCGCCGAGAGCGGCGAACCGTCGGTGGGAATCAGGATCTTCTTGAACATCTGCCTGCTCCTGTTTGAGAGGAGTCTCCATGCTACCGGAAACACGCCAGGTTCACATCAATTGAACCCGGCATCCTTGATGCGCGTCAATCGGCCGTTCAGCCCAGTTGCTGGGCGGCGGCGAACAGGCTGGTGCAGCGGGTGCCGGTGCGGCAGTACGCCAGTACAGGACCCGGCAGAGTACGCAGCAGTTCGGCGAAACGCTGGACGTCGGCCGCGGTCATGGCGCTGCCCACCACGGGCTGGTATTCGATCTGCAGGCCCGCTGCCTGCGCCGCCTTGGACACGTCCGCGGCGGTGGGCTGGTCCGGGCCGCCTTCGAAATCGGGACGGTTGATGATGACGCTTTTGTAGCCGGCGGCGGCGACATCTGCCATGTCGTCGGGGCCGAGCTGCGGCGCCACGGCGAAATTCTGGGTCAGGGGCTTGATGGGTGCGGACATGACGATTCCTTCAATGGCTTCAGAGATATTGCTGTCTTCTATTATTGATTGCCGGACCGGGTTTGCGCGAAGATTTTTTCAAGATCGGCCCAGATACCGCGATGATCCGCGATGGTGACAGAGAAACGCGCCATGGTGGACGGCGCCTGCGACGGCGAAAACAGCGTGCCCGGCGCCAGCAGCATGCCGTGATCGGCCGCCACCCGCGCCAGTTCTTCGGAATCGCGGCCGCAGTCCGCCCAGACGAACATCCCCGCATGGGGCTCGTGGTGCACCGTCAGCCCCAGCTTGAACAGCCCCTTCAGGCAACGCTGGCGGGCGTCGTCCACCCGCGCGCGCACGCGCTCGATGTGCCGCCGGTACTGCCCTTCAATCAGCACGCGGTGCACGACCCGTTCGCCCAGTTCGGGCGAGGTCAGGCCGGCCAGCATTTTCAGGTCGGCCAGTTTCTGCAGGGTATCGGGGTTGGCGGCCAGGTAGCCCACGCGCAGGCTGGCCGCCAGCATCTTGGAATAGCCGCCCACCAGGATCACGCGGTTCAGGCGGTCCAGCACGGCCAGTTTCATGGCGCCACCCGGGTGCAGTTCGCCGTAGGTATCGTCCTCGACGACCATGAAGTCGTGGCGCTCGGCGATCCGCAGGATGTCGTAGGCCACACCGGCCGACAGCGTATGGCCCGTGGGGTTGTGCACGGCGCTATTGACGATGAAGAGCTTGGGTTTGTGCTGCGCCGCCAACTGCTCCAGCAGGACCGTGTCGGGGCCGTCCGGGCCGCGCGGCACGCCGATCAGGCGCGCGCCGAAGGCGGCCAGGCGGCCGAAGATGACGAACCAGGCCGGATCTTCGACCAGTACAGTATCTCCCGGCTTGACCAGGTGCCGGGCAATCAGGTCCAGACCATGCGTGACGCCATTGGTGGTGAGCAGGTTCAGTTCCGGGTGCGCCGGCACGCCATCGTTCTGCAAGGTGGCGGCGATCTGCTGACGCAGCGGCGCGAAACCCTGGGGATGGCCATAGCTGACCAGATGCCCGCGCACCGAGCGGCCCACCGCGCGCACGGCTCCCGCCACCATCTCCGGATCCAGCCAGTCTGCCGGCAGCAGCCCCGCCCCGCCCGGCATGCCGAGCGCGCTGTTGTCGCGAAACATGCTGCGCAGAAGCCAGGCGACGTCGATCCGAGCGGGCGGCGCCAGGGTGCTGGGGGCCGCCGTGGCCACCGCGGCCAGCGGGCCGCTGCGCGCCCGGACGAAGAACCCCGCGCCCCGGCGCGACTGCACCAGGCCTCGGGCCACCAGACGGTCATAGGCTTCCACCACGGTGAAGCGGCTGACACCGGACTGTTCGGCCATCTTGCGGATGGACGGCAGCCGGGTGCCCGGCCGCAAGCCCTGCTCGTCGATGCGACGAGCCAGGCCGTCGGCCAATTGCGCCACCAGGGTGGCATCGGCCTGGCGCACCGGCTGCCAAGGCATGGAAGATGAGGTAGCGGAAGCAACTGTCATGGGACTTTTACCAGGCCAGTGATTAAAGTGACATGCAAAAGTGTACCGGTACTGTACCGATAACTGTGCGTAGAGTGGCAGCAATAACGAAAACCCGCAACTGGTGGCTGTCATGACCCGTCCCGCTTTCTACCCCTCCGCCCAGGCCGCGGCCGGCACGTCCGGCACGCCGTGGGAAGGCTATGCCTATGGATTTCTGGGGGTACTGGTTTTTTCCCTGACGCTACCCATGACGCGGCTGGCCGTCGCCGAACTGCAGCCGCTGTTGATCGGGCTGGGCCGGGCGCTAGTGGCGGCGGTGCCGGCCGTCGCCGTGCTGTGGCTGACGCGCGCGCGCCGCCCGAACCGGCAGGAATGGCCCGGCGTGATCCTGGCCGCACTGGGCATCGTCGTAGGCTGGCCGCTGGCCTCGTCCTTCGCGATGCAGACCGTGCCTTCGTCGCACGGCGCGGTATTCAACGGGCTGCTGCCGCTGTCGACCGCGGCGTTCGCGGCCCTGCGCAGCGGCGAACGCCCGTCGCCCACGTTCTGGGCCTGGGCCCTCGTGGGCGCGGCGCTGGTCACGGCCTACGCGCTGCGCCAGGGCCACGGCACGCTGTCGCTGGGCGATCTCTGGCTGCTGGTGGCGGTGGTGCTGGGCGGGATGGGCTATGCCGAAGGCGCGCGGGCCTCGCGCACGCTGGGCGGCGGGCGCACAATATGCTGGGCGCTGGCGATCAGCGCCCCGGTCGTGGCGGCGCCGGTGGGCTGGATGGCCGCGCAGGCCAGCTGGCCCAGCACGCCGGTCGTCCTCGCCTGCGCCTACCTGGCGTTCGGCTCGATGTTCCTGGGCTTCTTCGCCTGGTATCGCGGGCTGGCCGTGGGCGGGATCGCCCGGGTCGGGCAAGTGCAACTGCTGCAACCCTTCCTCACGGTCGTGGCGGCGGCGCTGCTGTTTGGCGAATCCGTGGAAACGGCGACGTTCTTCTTCGCCGCCGCCGTGATCGTCGTGATCGCCGGCGGACGCCGCGCCATCGTCGGAACCAAGAAATGAATCTGCTTCCCTCCAATTGGGCCGACGTGCCCTTGATGTCACTGTCGTTGCTGGGCCCGCTGGCGATGTTCGCGCTGGTCAGTTCGATCACGCCCGGACCGAACAACGTGATGCTGGCCTCCTCGGGCCTGAACTTCGGCTTCCGCCGCAGCGTGCCGCACCTGCTGGGCGTGAACCTCGGTTTCACGCTGATGATCTTCCTGGTGGGCATCGGCCTGGGCTCGGTGTTCCAGCAGGTGCCGCAGCTGTACACCGTGCTGAAGTACGCAGGGGCCGCCTATCTGCTGTACCTGGCCTGGAAGATCGCCAACTCGGGCAGCATGGACGACGGCGAGGCCCGCGGCAAGCCGTTCACCTTCCTGCAGGCCGCGGCCTTCCAGTGGGTCAACCCGAAAGCATGGGTGATGGCCGTGGGCGTGGTGGCGACCTATACGCCGCAAAACGGCTTCTTCGCCAATCTGGTGATCGCCACCATCGTCTGCGGCATCGTCAACCTGCCCAGCATCGGCATCTGGGTCACCTTCGGCACGGCGCTGCGCCGCGTGCTCCACAAGCCCTGGGCCATCCGGGCCTTCAACGTGAGCATGGCGCTGCTGCTGGTGGCGTCCCTGTATCCGGTAGCGCTTGAACTGGTGCACTGAGCGCGGCGCTCAGGCCTGCAGGGCTACTACCACGGCGGGCGTGACCAGCACGTTGAACAGGCCCGCCATCACCATCACCAGGCCCGCGACCGCGCCCTCGTCGGCAGCCAGTTCGCGGGCCTTCGCCGTGCCGGCGCCGTGGGCGCCCATGCCGAACAGCGCGCCGCGCGCCAGGGCCGAGCGCAGCGGCAGCCAGCGGCGCATGAACTGGCCGATGGCCGCGCCGAACACGCCTGTCACGATGACGAAAACGGCCGTCAGGTCAGGCACGCCGCCTACGTGGGACGACACGGCCACGGCGAAGGGCGTGGCCACGGATCGCGGCAGCAGGCTCAGCCTGAGATCAGCCGGCAGGCCGAGCAGGCTGCCCAGCATCCAGGCGCTGGCCCCCGCGATCAGGCTGCCGACGGCAACGCCCGCCGCCAGCACGGGCCAGTAGCGGCGGATCAGCGCGCGCTGCTCGTACAGCGGCAGCGCAAATGCCACGATGACCGGCCCCAGCATCGCCATCAGCCAATGGGACCCCGCCATGTAGTCCCGATAGCCGGTATGCAGCGCGATCGCCAGCGCAAGCAGCAATGCCGGCGCCACCACCAGGGTCGACGTGCACCAGTAGGCGTAGCGGCGGTAGAACAGCCGGGCACAGGCATAGGCGAACACCGTCGCCGCCGGCCAGAACAGCAGATTGAAATCAAGCGGCATGGCGGTTCATCCAGCGGTAGCAGAAGTCGATGGTCAGCGCCGTGCCGGCCATGACCAGCGCGGTGCCCAGCAGGATGACCGCGAGCAGCTTCAATCCCAGCAGCCCCAGGAACTCGCGGTGATCCAGCAGCGACATGACGGCGGGGACGAAAAACAGCAGCATCTCGCCCAGCAGCCAGCTGGCGCCGCGATGCACATTGCGCACGCGCAGGCGACGCGTCGCCAGCAGGACCAGCACGATCGCCATGCCGATCACGCCGCCGGGCACGGGCAGCCCCAGGCCCTGGGCGACGGCCTGGCCCAGGCAGGAAAACAGGACGATCAAGCAGATCTGCAGCACGCGGCTGCGGCGCAGGACGCTGCGCAGGAGAACGGAGTAACGAAGAACGGACATCGGAAGGGGTTCCAGCGGCAAGCCTTCGTTTTACGCCCATGCCACCTATAGATAAAATGAATTCATTGAATTCACCCTATTCCAATAAGGCATAGCCATGGAACTGCGCCCCTTGCGCGCCCTGGTCGAAGTGGTTCGCCAGGGCGGCTTTTCGCAGGCGGCCAAAGCCGTCTTCGCGACCCAACCCACGGTAAGCAAGGCCGTGCGTCAGCTCGAAGACGAACTGGGCATGCCGTTGCTGGACCGCCACGCCCAACCCCCGCGGCTGACCGCAGCGGGCGAAATCGTCTACCGTCGCGCGGTGGCCATGCTGGCCCAGCGCGACGACCTGTACGCGGAACTGGACGAACTGAAAGGGCTCAAGCGCGGCGTGCTGCGGTTGGGCCTGCCGCCGCTGGGCAGCAGCACGCTGTTCGCGCCGATGTTCGCGCGCTTCCGCAGCCGCTATCCGCAGGTGGAGATCAGCCTGGTGGAACACGGCAGCCGCCGCCTGGAAGAAATGGTGATGGCCGGCGAAATCGAGCTGGCGGCCTCGCTCAGGCCGGTGCCGGACCACTTCGAATGGCAGCCCGTGGCCCGCGAACCGCTGGTGGCGTTGATGCCCGCCGACCACCCAAAGGCGCGCGCCGAGGCGGTGAGCCTGCGCGAACTGCGCGATTCGCCCTTCATCCTGTTCGAGACGGGTTTCGCCCTGAACCGCATCCTGCACGACGCCTGCCAGCGCGCGGGTTTCGCCCCCGCGATCGCGGCGCGCAGCGGCCAGATCGATTTCATCGTGGCGCTGGTGGCAGCCGGGCTGGGCGTGGCCTTCCTGCCGCGCCTGAAGGCTCGCGAAGAACTGCACGCCGGCGTGTCCCGGGTGCCCCTGCGCGATGCGGGCACGGACTGGGAGATGGTGCTGGTCTGGCGCCGCGGCGGCTACCTGTCGCATGCCGCCCAGGCCTGGCTGGCCTTGACCCGCGAAGTCCATCCCGAAGTATGCTGATGCCGGAACCCCGCCGCATCGCCGGGGTCACACGTTCCATGCCCGCACTCTCCCGCCTCTCTTTCCGCCGATTGCTTACCGCCGCCCTGCTCGCGGGCGCTGGCGCGGTCGGCTGTTCGCAACTGGATTCCTGGCAGCGCCAGACCATTTTCTCTCCCCAGGCCGAGCCCCAGACCTGGTGGCGCGAACCCGCCGCCGGCACCCGCGTCTACGATCTGGCGCTGGCCGGCGGCGACCAGGTGCGGGCCTGGTACTGGCAGAGCCCCCAGCCGAACGCCCCGACCGTGCTGTACCTGCACGGCGCGCGCTGGAACCTGAACGGTAGCGCCTTCCGGATCGACGGCTGGACCCGCATGGGCTATTCCGTGCTGGCGATCGACTACCGCGGCTTCGGCGCCTCCACCGCGCGCCTGCCGTCGGAGAAAAGCGCGCAGGAAGACGCCATCGCCGGGCTGAAGGAACTGGCCCGGCTGCAGCCCGACCCGTCGCGCCGCTTCATCTACGGGCATAGCCTGGGCGGCGCGATCGCGATCGATCTGGCCGCGCGCCCGGAACAGCCGGATTTCGCCGGCCTGATCGTGGAGTCGAGCTTCACCAGCATCGGCGCGATGCTGGCCACCCTGCGCTGGGGCAAGGTGCCGGGCGCCGGCCTGCTGGTCACGCAGCCGTTCGATTCGGTAGACAAATTGGCCAGCATGCACACGCCGATGCTGTTCATGCACGGCACCGCGGACCGCGTGGTACCGCATACGATGAGCGACGAGCTCTTTGCCGCCGCGCGCAATGTCTCGCCGGACATGAAGCGCCTGGTCAAGATAGAAGGCGCCTCGCATTCGGGCGCCTTCCGTAGCGGCGCACAATACGAAACCGCCGTAAGAACCTTCATGCGCGACGCCAGCCGCGCCTACCGGAGCAAGGCGGGCTGAGCCGCCGCGCGCCGGGCCGGGCCCGCGCTCAGGGCGCCTGGCTGGCGACGGCCGGGGCCGCCTGCGCACCGTTGCGGCCCAGCCATTTCATGACCCGCGGACGCGAGCGGTCGTAGGCCAGGTTGTACAGGAAGGCGTAGGGCAGATAGAACAGCACCAGCGCGATATCCAGCACGAATGCCTGCCACAGGCTGATACTGAGCCACCAGGCCGCCAGCGGAATCACGATCAGGATCAGGCCCAGCTCGAAGCCGAAGGCGTGCACAACACGCACCCGGAGGTTGCGGGTCCAGCCGAAGCGGTTCTCGATGCGGTCGAATCCGGCGTTGTAGATCATGTTCCAGACCAGCGCGATCCAGGCGATCACCGCGGTCAGCACGCCCATTTCGAACAGGGACTTGCCCATGGCCCAGGCCGCGGCAGGCGCGCACAGGCCGATGGCGAGGATTTCGAACAGAAAGGCGTGGAGGAAACGTTCTTTGAGGGTTTTCTTGGCTTGCGTCATGACCCACCTGAGGTCGGTTGCTACTGAGTGGAAGCGATTTTCCACGATATTTCCGGTACCATAAAGATAGAATCCATCGGAAATTCCGATATAACCTGCACCGGACGCCACCCATGCGCCACTCCTTGGAATCCCTGGCGGCTTTCGCCCAGGTCGCTTCGGAAGGCACCTTCTCCGCGGCCGCCCGCAAGCTGGGAAAAAGCCAGTCCACCATCAGCGAAACCATCGCCAACCTGGAAGTGGACCTGAACGTCACGCTGTTCGACCGCAGCCAGCGGCAGCCGGCGCTGACCGAGGCGGGCCGGGTCCTGCTGGGGCAGGCCTTGCAGGTGCTCGCGGCCAACGATCGCTTGAACCGCAGCGCCAGCCAGCTGGCCGAAGGCCTGGAGCCCCGGCTGACCGTGGTGCTGTCCGATACGTTCCAGTCGGAAACCTTCGACACCATGCTCAGCCAGATCGACCAGCGCTATCCGGCCCTGCGCTTCGAATGCCTGATCGCGGAATACGAGGACGTGGTGGCGCTGGTGCAACAGGGCCGCGCGCACCTGGGGCTGATGGCCGCCCAGGACGACTACCCGCCCGACGTGGCGCACGCCACGTTGGCGGAACTGTCGGAAATCGTCCTGTGCGTGGGCCGCGGCCATCCGCTGGCCAAGCTGCCCAGCGTCACGGAAGACCAGCTGAAATCCGCGCGCGCGCTGCGCTTGAGTACCTATGAGCTGGGCGACAAAGAGGCCGAGCCGGCCTATTCGACCTGGTCGGCGCCGGGTTATCTCATGCTGCTGGAAATGGCCAGCCGGGGGTTTGGCTGGACCGAATTGCCGCGCTGGATGATCCAGCGCTTCGGGCAGGACCAGTTGGCCGAATTGAAGGCCCCGGGCTGGCCGCGCCACATCCGGGTGGATGCGGTCTGGTCCCGGCGCAGGGCGCTGGGGCCCGCCGGCGCCTGGCTGCTGCAAAGCCTGACGGGCGGCCAGGCCCCGGGGCCGGAGCCAGGTTCCAGTTAGTGAACTGGCCCTAGCCCGCCATCGAGCGCGCCACGTCCGGCAAGCGCGAAATGTGCACGCCGTTGATGTTGAGCCAGTCGCCCAGCTTGGGGCTGGCCAGCACGTCGAACTCCGCGCGGCGCTGGCGCGACATGGCGCTACCGTCCTTGCAATCCACGGCGGGATGGCACATGAGCAGATCGCAATCGCGGGCATTGAACAACCAGTTCTGCAGCAGGTCCGCGTAGCGCCGCTTGCCGCCCTCGAACCCGTACACGCCAAGCAGCCGGCGATTCGTGCGCAGACCGTCCTTGCGCGCCTCGCGCGCCAGCGCCGCCGCGCCCAGCGCGCCGATGACGCGGGCCTTGACCGCTTCCCGCAGCGGGATGCCGCACTGCATGCCCGGCGCCGTCTGGCGCAGCCAGGGCCGGTTTGCGCCATAGCGGCTCTTGAGCAGGAGCAACAGGCGTGCGCGGATGCCGGGCAGCTGGTGCACGTGCTGGTGGCCGTCGACGTAATCCGGCGCGCGCCCCAGGGCCGCTTCGAAGGCATCGAACTGGCGCGCCAGATGCGCGTCGATCCACGCGGTGTCCAGGCGGCCGGTATAGGCGTTGAAGATCAGCCTGCCCAGCGCCGGCAGCGGCTCGGCGTCCGGGGCCAGCGCTTCCGTGAAGTTCACGTGCAGGCCGACGTCCACGTCCAGCGACGCCAGCCGCCGCGCGTTCGCAGCGAACGAAGTCCCCAGCGTCAGGCAGCTCACCGCGCTGAGGCGGCCCATGCCGGCCAGTTCGATCATGCCTTCATCGATCTCGGCATTCATGCCAAAATCGTCACCGCAGACCACGATACGTTTGCTCATCGCAATACCCCTTACTTCCATTTCGCCACGGTTTCCATGCGCACCCTGCTGCAACAAGTAAGCACTTTCATTGCCGTTGGATGCGCCGCCGCGGCCACGCATTGGGCCGTTGCCGTCGGTTGCGTGGAAGCCTTTGGAATGCCGCCGCTCGCCGCCAACCTGATCGGCTGGCTGATTGCGTTCGCGGTTTCCTTCGCGGGCCACTACCGGCTTACATTCCGACATTCAAAAACCCCTTGGACAATAGCAGCGCGTCGTTTCTTTCTTGTGTCAGCCGCCGGCTTCGCCATCAATGAAGCCGCCTACGCCTGGCTGCTGCACAGCACGGCGATCCGCTACGACATCCTGCTTGCCCTGATCCTCGCCGGGCTGGCCGTCGTCACCTTCATCGCTAGCCGGCTTTGGGCGTTCCGCCACAAACCCGCTGCCTGAGCGCGGCGTCCACCTCGACACGCCACATCGCGTACTTCGCGCTGCTGACCGCCGGCTCCAGGCCCCGCAGCGGCAGATAGACTGGATTGTCCGCGACCGTGCCCCACACCCAATAGCGCGCGCCGTCCGGCGCCTTGCACAGGCGGGCGTTGAACGCCGCCGGACTCACCAGCACCTGCTCGCCCGTGGCGGGGTCGAACTTGGCCGCGTCGTACAGCTCCTTGCGCCAGTTGTCCCGGGTCGGCACTTCCGGATTGAGCCAATCGTCCACCACCCACGTCGGCCGGGGTGCCCTGGCGTACAGGGCCAGGTCGAAGGGATAGGCATGCAGCGACACGAAGGTGTCCTCGGGCCGCGCCTGCTCGCGCACGACCTTTGCCAGCGGGGCCGCGCTGCCGCGCGCATTATTGGCGGCGATACCCACCGCGATCACACAGATGCCCGCCGCCACGGCCGCGCTCAAGCGCACCAGGCGTGGCGTGACGCCCTCGGCCTCGCCGCGCCAGGCGCTCAGGATGACTTCCGACAGCAGGAAGGCAAGCGGCGCCAGCGCGGGCAGGACGTAACCCACCAGCTTGGAATGCGGCAGCGAAAAGAACACGATCACGACGGCGAGCCACGCTAGCGCGAAGCGCCGCAGATCCCGCGCCGGGCCCTCCGCCCAGAATGCCTTGCGCAGGATGCCGCCGCCCCACAGGGACCAGGGCAGGCTCAGCCCGGCAAGCACCGGCAGGTAGAACCAGAACGGCTGCGCATTGTTGAAACCGGTCGCGGCGAAGCGCTGGAAATGCTGATAGACGAAGAAGTAATCGTAGAAGCCGGGGTAGCGCAGCTGCATCAGCACGAACCACGGCCCCGCCACCGCAAGAAACATTAGCACGGCGGGCGGCCAGAGCAGCGTGGCCAGGCCGCGCCAGCGCCGCCCCCACGCCAGCCACAGGAACAGGATGGCGCCCGGCAAAACCACGCCGATCAAGCCCTTGGCCAGCACGGCCAGGGCCGCCAGCGCCGCGGCGGCCAGCGACATCCAGCGCCAGGGCTGTCCGCGTTCGGCGCGCAGCACCGCGTCCACCGCGGCGAGCAGGCAGAGCGTAATCATGCCGGCGACCAGCATGTCCAGATTCGCGAACTGCGCGCCACCGTAGAAGAACGGCATGGTGGCGAGGATCAGTACGGTCAGCGTGGCCGCCGCCGCGTCGCGGTAGCGCCGCAGGAAGCCGTACAGGGCCGCCGCCGCGCCCCATGCCGCCAGCCAGGACGGCACACGCGCCGCCCAGGGATGCACGCCGAACACCGAAAAGGACAGCTCCGTCAGCCAGTAATAAAGCGGCGGTTTGTGGAAGTAAGGCATGCCGTCCAGCAGCGGCACGGCATGCGAACCGCTGCGCAGCATGTCCCAGGCCACGCCGGCGTAGCGGCCCTCGTCGGGCAGCGTCAACGGCCTCAGCCACGCCAGCCAGGCCAGCCAGACGCCGATCACGAGCAGAAAGCGTCCTGCCGGCGGGGTCCAGGCGGAACGCCCCCGTAGTATGTTGGCGGACATATCAGCGCGGATCCTGATCCGGACGGGAAGCGCGTCCCTGGCGGCGGCGCACCACGAACAGGGGCCGGCCTTTGACCTCATCGAAGATGCGGGCGACGTACTCTCCCACCACGCCCAGGGAAATCAGGTTCACGCCGGCAAAGAACAGGACGGCCGTCACGATCGTCGTCCAGCCCGAAACCGGATTGCCCGACAGCAGGTAGTCGCCGACGAGATAGGCTGCGTAGGCCAGCGCCAGCACGGCAAAGGACACGCCCACCAGGCTGACCAGGCGCAACGGCCAGGTCGTGAAGGCGGTCAGCCCGTCCAGCGCCAGGCGGAACAGGCGCATGCTGCCGAAACGGCTGTCGCCATGCATCCGCTCGTCCGGCGTATAGGCCAGGGCTTCACCCTTGAAGCCGACCCAGGCATACAGCCCCTTCATAAAGCGGGTGCGCTCCGGCAGCGCGTTCAGCGCGTCGACCACGCTGCGGTCCATCAAGCGGAAATCGCCGGCATGGGCGGGCACGTCCACGCCGCGCGCGCCGCTGAGCAACTTGTAGAACCAGCGCGCGCCCGAGCGCTTGATCCAGGATTCGTCGGCGCGGCTCTCGCGCACGGCGTAGACCATTTCGGCGCCGGCGGCCCAGCGCGCCAGCATCTGTTCGATCAGCGCCGGCGGATGCTGCAGATCGGCGTCCAGGCAGATCACCACGTCGCCGGAGGCGGACTCCAGGCCGGCGCTGAGCGCGGCTTCCTTGCCGAAGTTGCGCGACAGCTGCACGTAGCGGAAGCCCTCGTGCTCCGTCCATTCCGCCATCAGCGCTTCGGTGCCGTCGGTGCTGCCGTCGTCGGCGACGATCACTTCCCAGCCGGAGCACAGCGCCGTGAGCCGGCTGCGCAGCAAAGGCAGCAGCACCCGCAGGTTCTCGCATTCATTCAGGCAGGGAATGACGCAAGTCACGCAGGTGTCGTACGGCACGTTGGCCGCCGGCGCGGACCAAAGCGATTCCATGGGGAACGATTTGGTCAGCACTTGCGGGGCGATGGGATCGGACCGGAATTGGATGTGCATGGAACGTTAAACTCGGAATGCAGGACACTATGCCGGGCAGTATGCGCAGGGGCTCGTCGAATTTTCATGAAATGCCGGCGGCAAAGCCGGGACGGGCCGGCGTCGCTACAATGCGTCCGATTCCCTGTTTTCCCAGATCGTCATGCAATACCGAGTCAGGCCCATGCTTGCCAGCGACGTGGACGGCATCCTGGCCGCCCAGACCCTGGCTTATCCCGATTTCCTGCTGGAGAGCGCCGGTTTCTTCCGGAACCGGCTGACGCTCGCCCCGTCGCACTGCTGGGTCGCCCAAGCCGCGGCGGCGCCCGCCGGCCGCGAAAGCCTGCTGGGCTATCTGATCTCGTACCCCTGGGATGCGGGCCTGCCGCCGGCCCTGGACGTCACGCTGGCGTCGCTGCCGGCCGGCGCCGACCACTGGTTCCTGCACGACTGCGCCGTGGTGCCGCAGGCCCAGGGGCTGGGAGTCGGCCAGGCGCTATTGCGCGCCGCCGCCGCCGCCGCCCTGGCAGGCGGCCTGCGCCGGGCCAGCCTGGTCTCGCTGGAATCCGCGACGGGCTACTGGCGGCGCCATGGCTACGCCCCCATGGCCGTCGCCAATGCCGGGCTGGCAGAAAAGCTTGCCGGCTACGGGCCGCAGGCCCAGTACATGTCGCGCGGGCTGCCGCTCTAGCCGCCCCGCCGCGGCAAATCCCTTCAACCACGGCGCCTGCCGGACGCCCCCCCGCGCCGGGCGCCGCCTGCCTGTCCCCATGTACAACGCTACCGCAGCGGACGTAACATGATCCGCATGCGTGTGAGGCGGCAGGGTTCCCATAGCCGGAAATCTAACTGTGCCCCGACAGGGCGCAAAGGTATCTATGATCTCGCTTTCGCCCGTTCAATCGCTATTGGCCTGCTGCCTGGTGCTCGTCGTCGGCCGGGTACTGACCACCCGGATCGGACTCCTGGCGCGCTACAGCATTCCCGACCCCATCGTGGGCGGCCTGCTGTTCGCCGTGATTGCCTACCTGCTGTCGACCTGGGGCGGCATCTCGGTTTCGCTCGAAACCAGCGTCAAGCCGACCTTGCTGCTGCTGTTCTTCGGCTGCATCGGCCTGACCGCCAACCTCAAGCTGCTGGCCAAGGGCGGCCCCCGGCTGATCGCCTTCCTGCTGGCCTTGATTCCATTCCTGGTGTTGCAGAACGCCGTCGGGCTGGGCATGGCCTGGCTGCTGGACCTGCACCCTCTGATGGGCCTGCTGGGCGGCACGATCACCCTGGTGGGCGGGCATGGCACGGGCGCGGCCTACGCCACCCGCTTTGCCGATTTCAACAATATCCAGGACGTGATGGCGCTGGCGATGACTTCCGCCACTATGGGCCTGGTGCTGGGCGGCGTGGTGGGCGGCCCGGTGGCGGAATGGATCATGCGGCGGCACAAGCTGTCGGGCAGCCTGGACCATGCCCCCGACGCCAAACATGAAGCCCCGGACCTCACGGAAAACGCCGGCCCTGCCTCCGCCGGTACGTTCATCGTGTCGATGACTGCCGCTTTCGTCTGCCTTGTCGTCGGCGGCTACCTGGCCGCGCTGGTCGAGGACGCGCCGGTCAGCCTGCCCAATTTCCTGTGGTGCCTGGCCACGGGCGTGGTCATCCGCAACGGCGGCGAACACCTGGGCCTGAAACTGGACGACCGCGTCACCGACATCATCGGCACGATCGCCCTGTCGCTGTTCCTAGGCATGACGATGATGACGCTCGACCTGTCCAGCGTGGCGCGCCTGGCCGGCCCGCTGGCGCTGATACTGGCGGTGCAGACCGTGTTCTGCGCGCTGTATGCCGCCTGGGTGGTGTTCCGCCTGCTCAAGCGCGACTACGAGGCGGCCATCATGTCGGCGGCCTTCTGCGGCTTTTCGCTGGGCGCCACCGCCACCGCCATCGCCAATATGCAGGCGCTCACGCGCCGCCATGGCCCGGCTCCCGAGGCGTTCATCGTGGTGCCGGTCACCGGCGCGTTCCTGGTCGACATCCTCAACGTCATCGTGCTGACCTCGCTGATCTCCTTGCCGTTCGTGGGAGGGATGTAAGCATGTTCAAACGCCTCGTTCTCCTGCTTCTCTGCGTGGCGCTGACGGCCTGCGGCCGCGCGCCCGACGCCGACGTGCTGCGGACCGACGTCGAACGCAGCCTGACCACCGCCTATGGCGACGGCCTCTTCCGGATCGCCGAGCTCAAGCGCATGGGATCCGCCGCAGACAATAACGCGCCCGCGGGTGAAAACCGCCGCGTGGTCTATTACGACGTCGCCCTGGACGTGGGCCGCGATGTGTCGCTCGGCGCCTGGGACCAGCCCGGCGCGGCCTCGCTCGTCACCCTGCTGGGCGCGGGCCCGCGCAGCATCAGCGGCGTGAAATCCGGCGGCAACCAGGCCGGCGACCGCATCGTCGCCCACGCCAGCGCCATCTACCGCCAGGAAGGCGAAGGCTGGAAGCTGGTGACGCCCGCCGGCTTCAAGGCGGCCGAGGCCCCCAGCCTGGATACTGGCGCGCCGCCGCCCGTCACGCGCCAGCTGCTCGACACCCTGGACCAGATCACCCATTCCGTCGCCTACAGCGCATCCAGCACCGCGCAGCACGTGGTGCAGCAGGAACTGGAACGTTCCGTGGCCCGCATCAACGGCCGGCTGTCGCGCCTGCAGCAGGGCTACCCGCTGGCGGGCGGACCAGACCGCGGCGAGTACGTGGCGTTCGCCCGCGCCTTGAGCGACGTGGCCCGCAGCCAGCAGATCCGCGTCTCGCCGCTGATCACCGGAGGCGGCGCCGAAAACATCGCGCTGCTGCGTAGCGGCGACGCAGTGGTCGGGCTGGCGCAAGCCGACACGGCGCGGCTGGCCTACGACGGCAAGGGGCCGTTCGCCTCCCAAGGGCCATTCACCGGCCTGCGGGCCCTGGGCAGCCTCTACCCGGAACTCGTCCATATCGTCGTACGCGACGATGCCGCCCTGCGCAGCGTGCGCGACCTGAAAGGCAAGACCATTGCCCTGGGGCCGGAAGGCTCGGCGGTGCGCGCCACCCTGGAAGCGGTGCTGGCGGCGCACGGACTGCAGCCCGGCCGCGACTACACCGTCGCCAGCACGCCGTTCGCCGCCTCCCTGCCCGCGCTGAACTCGGGCGAGGTCGACGCGGCGGCTCAAGTAATCGGCGTGCCGGCGACGCCCCTGCGCGATGCGTTGACCCAGGCGCGCCTGAAACTGCTGCCGCTGGACCCCACCGCCATCAAGGCGCTGACGGCCTCGGACAGCGCGCTGATGCCGCTGGACATCGCCGCCGGCACCTATCCCAACCAGACGGAAGCCATTCCCACCGTGGGCATGGCGGCGCTGTTGCTCACCACCACGGACCTGACCCGCGACGAAGCCCTGGTAATCGTGCGCGCCGTCTACCTGACCGGGCAAGACCTGCTGGCCGCCGGATCGACCCAGGGCGCCCAGGTCTCGGCCGCCACCGCCCGCCGTGGATTGACCGTGCCGCTGCACGACGGCGCCCAGGAGGGCCTGGCGGCGCTGGAGCACGGCAAACCGCGATGAGGCCGTTGCGCTTATGATGGCGCTCCTCATCAGGAATACCCATGAACAAATTCGATCTGCAGAAAAACCAGGCCCTGAAGCTGGCCGGCCAGCTCAAGCAGGCCGGCACGCCGGACCGCTACGGCACCGCCTCGCAAGGCCTGGACCGCCGCGAGCAGCGCAAGCTGGACCAGGCCGCCGGCCTGGTGCCGTTCCCCCTGAAACTGTCCCAGGCGGATGCCGACAAGCTGCGCGCCGCCGCGGCCGAACGCGGCATTTCCACCAACGACATCGTGACCGAGGCCCTGCGCAAAGCGCTGGGCGAATAGCGCGATGCACATCTGGGTCGATGCGGACGCCTGCCCCGCGGTCATCAAGGACATCCTGTTCCGCGCTGCGCAGCGCTGGCAAACGCCCTTGACCCTGGTGGCCAACCAGCCGCTCTACACCCCGCCCTCGCCGCTGATCCGCGCGGTGCAAGTGCCGCGCGGCTTCGACGTCGCCGACGCGCACATCGCCGAACGCGCAGAACCCGGCGACCTGGTGATCACCGGGGATATCCCCCTTGCCGCGCAAGTGCTGGAAAAAGGCGCGATGGCGCTGAACCCGCGCGGCGAACGCTATTCGCCGGAAACCATCCGGGAACGGCTGGCCCTGCGGGACATGATGGAAGAACTGCGCGCAAGCGGCGTGGACACCGGCGGCCCGCCGTCGTTCAGCCACGCCGACCGCAAGGCGTTCGCCAATCAGCTGGATACCCTGCTGTCGCGCGTGGCGCGCCAGCGTTGAGGATCCGCCCCGCGCGCGTCAATAGAAGGTGATGTAGGCCTTGTAGATGATGGTGCCGATGGCGGTGATCAGGCCCAGGCCCATCAGCCCCATGCCGATATTGCGGTCGCGCAGCCCGAAGCCGACCAGCATGAGCGCCACGCCCGTGACGATGATGATCAGCATGGTGTTTGTGTTCGGGGGCATCGCCTTCTCCTGTTCGCCTCGGCCTGGCCCGCGAGCCCTGCCTTTGTTATCAATGATAGACAGGCCCGCAGGCGATGCGGCTCAATCGATGAAGGCCCGCTTGCGTCAAATCAAGAGAAGAGTAATGAATGGGCTGCGCCCGCGCAATGGCTTGCTCCGGGATGCCGCGGCCAGACGCCAACAGCAGGGCCGGCGATCGGCCAAAACAAAAAAGCCAACCGCGAGGGCTGGCTTTTTGCTTTGCGTCTTTTTTCCTTGGACGCCGACAACGGCAGGCTTGGCGCAAGCGTTGTCTTTCAAGGGTCTTTGGTGGGTAGTACTGGGTTCGAACCAGTGACCCCTGCCGTGTGAAGGCAGTGCTCTACCACTGAGCTAACCACCCCGAAAGAGGCGAAATATTAGCACGTTTTTTTGAAGATGTGCAAGTCGCCCCGAAAAACTTTATGCAGACGCTGCCGGCGCGTCCATCTTGCGCCAGATGCACTCCCCGCCCACGGACTTGTCGAGGGCGGCGAGGTAGGCCTCGTGTTCGGCCAGGTCTTCGTCGCCGGCCTTCAATACGGGCAGGCCCGAGGCGTCGAACCTGGCCAGCACGACGCCATCGCCGCCAGCTGCGCCGCCGTCGTCCACGTCGATCAGCAGCGCGTCCTGGCCGCGGGTCATGGCCAGCCAGACCTCCGCCAGCAGTTGCGAGTCCAGCAATGCGCCGTGCAGCGTCCGGTGGGCGTTGGAAATGCCGAAGCGGTCGCACAGCGCGTCCAGCGAGTTGCGCTTGCCGGGGAACAGCGAGCGCGCGTGCAACAGGGAATCGGTGACCGTGTCGCAGAACTCGGTGATCGGGCCGCGGCCGGTCTTGGCGAGCTCCGCATTGAAGAACTTCACGTCGAACGCCGCGTTGTGCGCGATGAGTTCCGCGCCCTGGATGAACTTGACGAATTCGTCCGCGACCTCGGCGAAACGCGGCTTGTCGGACAGGAATTCGGTCGTCAGCCCGTGCACGGCCAGGGCTTCCGGGTCGCTATCGCGGTCCGGGTTCAGGTAAATGTGCAGGTTGTTGCCCGTGGACATCCGGTTGACCAGTTCCACACAGCCGATCTCGACGATGCGATGGCCCTGGGCGGGATCCAGTCCCGTGGTTTCGGTGTCAAAGATGATCTGGCGCATAACTCACTATTCCGACGCTTGGGCGGGCGCGGCCGGCGGCGTGTGCGGGGCCGGAGCCGGGTCCGGGTGGTGCGCTGCGCTGCCGGCCTGGCCGGGTTTCTTGCGTGCGGTAGCGATAAGCGTATAGGCCACCGGCACGACGAACAAGGTCAGTAGTGTACCCAGCATCAGCCCGCCGACCAGGACCCAGCCGATCTGCTGGCGCGATTCCGCCCCCGCGCCCGTGGACAGCGCCAGCGGCACGGTGCCCAGCACCATGGCGCCGGTGGTCATCAGGATCGGGCGCAGGCGCAGCACGCTGGCCTCGATGACGGCCTCGAACAGTTCCTTGCCCTCGTCGCGCAGCTGGTTCGTGAATTCGACGATCAGGATGCCGTGCTTGGTAATCAGGCCGACCAGCGTGATCAGGCCGATCTGGCTGTAGATGGACAAGGTGCCCCCTGTCAGCCACAGCGCGAGCAGCGCGCCGGTCATGGACAGCGGCACCGACAGCATGATGATGAACGGATTGCGCCAGCTCTCGAATTGCGCCGCCAGCACCAGGTAGATGAAGGCCAGCGCCATCGCGAAGACCAGGTAGATGCTGCCCGACGAGTCGCGGAATTCGCGCGACTGGCCGTCCAGATCGGTCACGATGGTGTTGGGCAGCACGTCGCGCGCCACCTGGTGCATGTGCGTCAGGACCTCGCCCAGCGCGTAGCCCGGGGCTACCGCGGCGTCGATCTTCACAGCGCGCAGCCGGTTGAAGTGGTTCAGCGACTGCGGCGACACCCCTTCGTGCACGCCGAGCAGGTTGTCCAGCTGCACCATGCTGCCGTCGCGCGCGCGGACGTAGATGCCCGAGATGTCGGTGGGATTGGCGCGGTCGCGCGGCGTCACCTGGACGATCACGTCGTACTGTTCGCCCTCATCCTTGTAGCGGGTGACCTGCCGCCCGCCCAGCATGGATTCCAGCGTGCGGCCCACCGTGTCCACGTTGGCGCCCACGTCGGCCATCTTGTCGCGGTCCACGCGCACGCGCAGCTCGGGCGTATTCAGCCGCAGGTCGGTATCCAGGTTGATCAGGCCGGGATACTTGCGCAGCTCGGCCATGAACACATCGGTCAGGCGCGCCAGTTCCACGTACGAGGCCTGGCTCATGATGATGAACTGCACCGGCTTGGAGCGCGCGGACTGGCCCAGCGACGGCGGATTGGTGGGAAAGGCGCGCACGCCCGGCAGCGAGGCGAATTGCGGCTGCAGCAGCTCCGTGATGGTCTGCTGCTTGCGGCTGCGCTCTTCCCAGGGTTTCAGGCGCAGGATGGCGGTGCCGTCCGTCACGGTGGGAAAGCCCACCGTGACTTGGCTGCCGCTGGCCTCCGGGATGTCCGCATAGAATTTTTCGATGCCGAGCATGCTCTCGAGCGTGTAGTTCAGCGTGGCGCCTTCCGGCGAGCTGACGATGCCGAACACCACGCCGCGGTCCTCGATGGGAGCCAGTTCGCTCTTGACCACCTTGAACAGCACGCCGCTGCCGGCCGCAACCGCCAGGCCGATCGCCACCACCAGCCAGCGGTGGCGCAGGGATGCCGCCAGCACGCGGCGGTAACCGTTGCTCATGCCATTCAGCCAGCCTTCGATCAGGTTGTACCAGCGGCTGTGGCTGCTCTGGTGGCGCAACAGCACCGAGCACATCATGGGGGTGAGCGTCAGCGCCACGAAGCCCGACACCAGCACCGCGCCGGCCAGCGCCAGCGCGAATTCGATGAACAGCCGTCCGGTGCGGCCGGTGGCGAACGCCAGCGGCGCGTAGACGGTGACGAGCGTCATCGTCATCGCGACCACGGCGAAGCCGATCTCGCGGGACCCGCGCAGGGCCGCCTCCTTGCGCGGCATGCCGTCCTCGATGTGCCGGAAGATGTTTTCCAGCACTACGATCGCGTCGTCCACCACCAGGCCGATGGCCAGCACCATGGCCAGCAGGGTCAGCGTGTTGATCGAAAAGCCGAACAGGTACATCAGCGCGCAAGCGCCCACCAGCGATACCGGAATGGTGACGATGGGAATGATGCTGGCGCGCAGGTTGCGCAGGAAGAAAAAGATCACCAGCACCACCAGGGCGATGGCTTCGCCGATGGTGTGGAACACGGAATCGATGGAGCGTTCGATAAACACCGACGAGTCGTACGCGATGTTCAGCTTCATGCCCGCCGGCAGGTTCTCGTTCAGGCGGGCCACTTCCTCGCGGGCCGCCTTGGACAGTTCCAGCGGGTTGGCGGTGGACTGCCGCGTCACGCCGATGTTGATCGCCGGCTTGCCGTTGAAGCGCGACAGCACGCGGTCGCTGGCGGCCGCGATCTCCACCTTGGAGACGTCGCGCAGGCGGACGGGGTAGCCCTTCACGTTGGCGACGATCACGTCCTCGAACTGCGCCGGCGTCTGCAGGTCGGTCGAGGACACGACCGAGAACTCGCGCGCGCGGGACTCGATGCGGCCGGCCGGGATTTCCACGTTCTGGCTGCGCAGCGCGGATTCGACGTCCTGCACGGTCAGACCGTAGGCAGCCAGCTTGTCGCGGTCCACGTAGATGCGCATAGACGGCAGGCGCTCGCCGAAGACGCGCACTTCCGCCGCCCCGGGCAGCACCGACAGGCGGGTTTTGATGTAGCGGTTAATGTAATCGGACGTCTGGATGGCGGAGTACGACCCGGCCTCCACCGCGATATAGATAATGGGCTGGGAATCCGCCTCGACCTTGCCGATGATCGGTTCGTCGATTTCGTCGGGCAGGAAGCGCCGGGCGCGCGACACCTTGTCGCGGACTTCGGCCGCGGCCGCGTCGGGGTCGCGGGACAGGCTGAATTTGATGTTGATCAGGCTGCGTTCGGAGCGGCTGCGCGAGGTCATCACGTCCACCCCCTCGATGCCGGCGAGCTGGTCCTCCAGCGGCTTGGTCACCTGGGACTCGATCACCTCGGGCGAGGCGCCCTTGTAGGTGGTGTCCACCGAGACGATGGGCTCGTCGATCTTCGGATACTCCCGCACGGTCAGGCGCGAATAGGAAATCAGGCCGATCAGCACGATGATCAGCGACAGGACCGATGCGAACACCGGCCGCTTGATACAGGTTTCCGAGATACGCATTGCGCTACCGCCAAGAATGGAGAGGGGCCGGCGTCACGCGCCGTTGCCCAGCACGGTCACGGCCGCGCCGTCCGTCACGCGCTGCAGGCCGGATACCACCAGATGGTCGCCCGCGGCCACGCCGGTCAGGATTTCCACGCGGCCCTCGCGGCGTTCGCCGATCGTGACCTCGCGCCGCTCGGCCACGCCGTTCCTGACCCGGTAAACGTACTGCGTTTCGCCCGAGGGCGACAGCGCGGCTTCCGGGGCGACCAGCGCCTTGTCCTGGCTGAACAACAGCTGCACGCGGGCGAACATCCCCGGGCGCAGCACGGCGTCCTTGTTGGCGACGGTGGCGCGCAGCAAGATGGACCGGCCCCCGGCGTCAACCAGCGGACTGACCGCATAGACCATGCCCTGGCGCTCCTGGCCCGGCAACGCGTCCAAGCGCACGGTCAGCTGCTGGCCCACGCCCACCTTGCTCAAATACATTTCCGGCACACGGAAATCCACCTTGAGCGGGTCGATCGCCTCCAGCGGGGCCAGATCCTGGCCCTGGTTCACGTAGTCGCCCACGGAGACGCTGCGCAGGCCCACGATGCCGCCGAACGGCGCCGTGATCGTCATTTTGTCCAGCCGCGCCTGCGCCAGCGCCACGGCGGCTTCCTGCACCTTCAGTGTGCTGGCGGCCTCGTCGCGGGCCTGCTGGCTGACGAAGCCCTTGCCCTGCAGTTCCACGGAGCGCCGGTAATGGCTTTGCGCCAGGGTGAGGTTGGCCCGCGCCTGGGCCAGTTCGGCCCGCGGCACGGAATCGTCCAACCGGATCAGGGCCTCGCCGCGCTTGACCGGCTGGCCTTCCTTGAACTCGATGGACTGGATCCGGCCGGCGACCTCGGGCCGCAGCACGACGGATTCGTCGGAACGCAGGCTGCCCACGGCCGAGATGCCGCGCGCGAAAGGAATCTCCTGGACGGCGGCCACTTCAACCCGGACAGGCGCGACGCGCGTGACCAGGGGCGCCTCGACGGCGCCAGGCTGTGGACTGACGGTTCCGGACGCGAGCCAGCGCGGCACAAAAACACCGAGCGCGGCCCCCGCGGCCAACCCTGCCGCGACGGCGGCCAGCAGAACTGCTTTTTTCATGCGCGAATATGGCGGTATCGCGGCGCAAGCGCGAGCCAGGCCGCGCGGACGGCGCCGCAGGAACGGGAATGAGGGTTGGCACTTTAGCACCCGGACTTACATACTGGAACAATCCAGAAGCCGGATGAAAGAACTAAATTCGCCCCGGAAGGCGCAATTGAGGGTATATCCCAATGCCTTGCG
The DNA here is from genome assembly GCF_900496965.1 of Achromobacter agilis. Lineage (GTDB taxonomy): Bacteria > Pseudomonadota > Gammaproteobacteria > Burkholderiales > Burkholderiaceae_B > Achromobacter > Achromobacter agilis. The sequence continues at coordinate 58,920 of NZ_UFQB01000025.1, read as the reverse complement.
CCGATTCCCGCCACGCCTCAGTCGGGAGTCGAGGCGGCGCAGCCAATCGGCGGCCGCAAAGGAATCAGGCCCGGCGGGCCGCTTCCACGCCCATATTGGCCAGTTGGTCGGCCCGTTCGTTACCGGGATCCCCGGCGTGTCCGCGCACCCAGCGCCAGGACACCGTATGGCGGCCCACCTGCTCGTCCAGCAACTGCCACAGTTCGGCGTTCTTGACCGGCTTCTTGTCCGCCGTCATCCAGCCGCGCCGCTTCCAGTTGGCCAGCCATTCGGTCATGCCCTTCATCACATACTGGGAATCCGTGTGGATGGTGACCACGCACGGCCGTTTGAGCGCCCGCAGGCCCTGGATGACCGCCAGCAGCTCCATGCGGTTGTTGGTGGTCTGGAGCTCGCCCCCATGCAGCGTCTTCTCGTGGCTGCCGGCGCGCATCAGCACACCCCAGCCGCCCGGGCCGGGATTGCCCTTGCAGGCGCCGTCCGTCCACATTTCCACTTTCTGCTCGTTCGCTTTGCTGTCCTGCATGGTGCTGCCTGGTTTTCCTTGTTCGTGCTGATTCCGTCCCGGCCGGCCGCTCAGGAGCGGTCGAAGCCGTCGTCCGCCTGGCGGTTGACCACCACCGACGCCGCCCGCGCGCGCTTGGGCTTGGTCCTGGTCTTCCAGGCCGGGCCAATGATACGCATACCGGCCACGCGCTTGACGGCCGACACCAGATAAACGGCGCCGCCGACGCTCCACCAGCGGGTACCGGCCGACTCCAGGAAGGACCAGCGCTGCAGCCATTTTTCGCTGCGGCAGGCCGGCGCGTAGCAGCCGAAATGGCTTTCCTCGACCTCGAGCGACAGCAGCTTGAACCAGTCCTTCAAGCGCGGCAGCGACACCTGGGACGACGGCGGCTGGGGCAGCCAGGGCTCCATGCCGGGCATGCGCGTGCGTGCGCCCCACATGCTCCAGGGATTGAACCCCGAGATCACCACGCGCCCCTCCGGGACCAGCACGCGCTCGACCTCGCGCAGCACGTTGTGGGGCTCCTGCGTGCATTCGAAGGCGTGCGGAAGGATCAGCAGATCCACGCTTTGGGATTCGAAAGGCAATGCCTCCGGCTGGGCGATCACCACCCGGGAATGCCAGCCCGCCCCGTCGTCCGCCGACGGCGACTCGGTGCCCACGTAGCCCTTGAACGGCATGCGGTTGGCGCGCAGCAGATTCATGTCGGCCAAACCGACCTGCCAGGCGTAATATCCGAACACGTCCGCGACAGCCGCGTCGAACTGCGCCCGCTCCCAGGCCAGGACGTATTGTCCCGGCGGCGTCTGGAACCATTCGGCCAGTTCTACAATCGGCGGAGTATCTTCTGCCACGTTCTATATCCTTCGAATCCCATGCAAGCCTTGACCGCCCCTTCAGGCGGCCGCGAGCGCAACGCCGCGGTCTTGCCGCTACCCGCTTTCTCCGACAACTACATCTGGGCAATCGTGCGCGACGGCCAGGCCGCCGTGGTGGACCCCGGCGAGGCCGGCCCCGTGCTGCGGCTGCTCGAGCAGCAAGGCCTGAGGCTGCGCGCCATTCTACTCACGCACCATCATGGCGACCATGTCGGCGGCGTATCCGAATTGTCCCGCATCGAGGGCATCACCGTATACGGCCCGGCGCGGGAACGCCTGCCGCGCTGCGACGTGCCGCTGGCGCAAGGCGACCGCGTGGAAATACCGGAACTGGACCTGGACCTGAGCGTGCTGGACGTGCCCGGCCACACCGCCGGCCACATCGCTTATACCGGCCGTGCGGCCGGCGTGGAACCCGTTTTGTTCTGCGGCGACACCCTGTTTGCGGGGGGCTGCGGCCGCCTTTTCGAAGGAACTCCTGCGCAAATGCTTGATTCTTTGGAAAAATTTTCCGTTTTACCGCCAGATACACAGGTTTTTTGCGCGCACGAGTACACTCTAGCGAACTTGCGCTGGGCGTCGGCAGTCGAACCGGCCAACCGCAACCTGCAGCAATGGCATCAGCGGGCCCGGCAATTACGAGCAGAAGGTCTTCCCACGCTTCCATCGACCATCGGTCAGGAACGCGCGACCAATCCTTTTTTGCGCACGCAACAAATCGAGGTCGTCCAAGCGGCAGAACGCTGGGCAGGCCACAACCACGCTACGCCGGTAGAGGTCTTTGCCTCCCTTCGTGAATGGAAGAACGAATTCAAGTGACAGCCCGATGAATCTATCCCGACTCCTTCTGCCGCTCATGCTGGCAGTCCTCGCCGGTTGCGCAGGAACCAAATCCCCCGACAGCAAGAACCTCACCACCAATTCCCAAGGGCGCTACATCGCCCGCGACACTTCCCGCACCGTCGACCTCACCAATCCGCCCGCGGACGCCTGGGATCGCATCCGCCGCGGTTTCGCCATCCCCAACCTGAACACCGACCTCTCGCAGCAGTGGACCGACTATTACGCGTCCCACCCCGAGTCGGTGCAGCGCATGGCGGAACGGGCCGGCAAGTACCTGTATTTCATCGTCGACGAAATCAATCGCCGCGGCCTGCCGACCGAACTCGCGCTGCTGCCTTTCGTCGAAAGCGCCTACAACCCCACCGCCCTGTCGCGCGCCCAGGCCTCCGGCCTGTGGCAGTTCGTGCCGGCCACCGGCCAGCACTTCAACCTGAAGCAGGACTGGTGGCGCGATGAGCGCCGCGACCCCATCGCCTCGACCAACGCGGCGCTGGACTACCTGGAAAAGCTGTTCGAAATGCAGGGCGACTGGTACCTGGCGCTGGCCTCGTACAACTGGGGCGAAGGCTCGGTGCAGCGCGCCATGGCCAAGAACGAGGCCGCCGGGCAGGGCACGGACTATCTGTCCCTGAACATGCCCGACGAGACCCGCAACTACGTGCCCAAGCTGCAGGCCATCAAAAACATCATCGCCGACCCGCAGCGCTATGCGGTAGCCCTGCCGCCGGTAGGCAACACGCCCTACTTCGTGACGGTGCAGAAGAACAGCGACATCGACCTGGAAATCGCCGCCAAGCTGGCCGAAATGCCGCTGGACGAATTCAAGGCGCTGAATCCCTCTTTCAACCGCCCGGTCATCCGCGGCGACCACGGCCCCACCCTGCTGCTGCCGGCCGACCGCGTCGAAATCTTCAACGCCAACCTGACCAACTACAAGGGCGACCTCAGCGCGTGGAAGATCTACCACTCGCGCCGGGGCGAATCCTACGCCTCGATCGCCAAGCGGTTCGGCATCAGCGAAGCCACGCTGCGCCAGACCAACGACATCGGCTCGCGCCAGAAGTCCGCGTCCGGCCAATCCCTGCTGGTGCCGGGCGATTCCGGCACAGGCGGCGTGCAACTGGCCTCGCTGGCGCCCCCGGTCGGCGCCCTGGAATCGTCGCCGTCCAACGACAAGGCCCCCGCGGCGCGCAGCCGCGGCGCGCAGACGCCGGCCGCCCGCGTCGCCAGCGCCCGCCCGAACGTGCGCACTCACAAGGTGCGCCAGGGCGATACGCTGTTCTCGCTGGCCAAGCAATACGGCACCTCGGTCGACGCCCTGCGCGCGCTGAACAACATCAAGGGCAGCGCCCTGAAGATAGGCACCCCGCTGCGCGTCCCGGGCACCAACGCCCGCGGCTGACCGTGCCGGGAATGGCAAGAGGGCGCACCCCAAGGCGGGCGCGCCCTCTTTTTCTTTCATCGATGGGCCGCCAAACTCCTTAAAATAGGCGGATTCCAGAAGGGAAAAAATCAAAGGATAGATATATGGGCTTTCTCGCCGGCAAGCGCATCCTGGTCACCGGGGTGCTTTCCAACCGATCCATCGCCTACGGCATCGCGCGCGCCTGTCACCAGCAGGGCGCCGAACTGGCATTCACCTACGTGGGCGACCGCTTCAAGGACCGCGTGGGCGAATTCGCCGCCGAATTCGGCAGCAAGATCGTGCTGCCCTGCGACGTGGCCGAAGACAGCCAGATCGAAGAAGCCTTCGCCGAGCTCGGCAAGCACTGGGACGGCCTGGACGGCCTGGTGCACTCCATCGGGTTCGCCCCGCGCGAAGCCATCGCCGGCAACTTCCTGGACGGCCTGTCGCGCGAAGCCTTCCGCATCGCGCACGACATCTCGGCCTACAGCTTCCCCGCCATGGCCAAGGCCGCCCTGCCGCTGATGCAAGGCCGCAACGGCTCCGTGCTGACGCTGACCTACCTGGGCGCCGAACGCGTGGTCCCGAACTACAACACGATGGGCCTGGCCAAGGCCTCGCTGGAAGCCAGCGTGCGCTATCTGGCCACCGCGCTGGGCCCGCTCGGCATCCGCGCCAATGGCATTTCCGCCGGCCCCATCAAGACGCTGGCCGCCAGCGGCATCAAGGACTTCTCCGCCATCCTGAAGTTCGTCGAGGCCCAGGCGCCCCTGCGCCGCAACGTCACCATCGAAGAAGTCGGCAACGTCGCGGCGTTCATGCTGTCGGACCTGGCCGCCGGCGTGACGGGCGAAATCACCCACGTGGACGCCGGCTTCTCCACCGTCGTCCCCGGCATGGAAGGCTGATCGCCGGCGCGGGCGGCGCCCTGCGCGCGGCCTGCCGCGTCCGGCCGCTCAGGCCGGCCGCACCACCACCGTGGACACCTGCACGTCCACCGCCGTCATCAGTTTGTGGACCGGGCATTTCTCGGCCACCGCCAGCAGCTCGTCGATCTGCGCATCCGACAGTTCGCCATTCAGAGTCAGCTTTGCCGTCAGCCGGTAGACGCCCTTGCGTTCTTCGCTGGCATCGCGCACCACCTCCACCCCCACCGACTCCAACGGCAGGCCCTTGCGCTGCGAATAGACCATCAGCGTCATCGCCTTGCAGCCGCCCAGCGCGGTATCGAAGTAATCATGCGGATCGGGGCCTTCACCCTGCGGCTGCGGCATCGCCAGCGGCAGCTCATGGCCTTCGGCCGTGGCGGTGAACAGCAGGGAGTTAGGCGCATTCTGGCGCACACGGATGCTCATGGAACGGATCTCCTTGGATTGGGCTCTGACGCGGGCCGCAACGGCGGCCCCAGCCCACGTTGTAGCACTTGCCCGATGTCCGTCCCCAATGCCCGTTCGGCAGCGGCTGACCGGAAGCTGAACTTCCTGGCCCGCAGGCGGTCGGATATTCCTATCCGCCATACCCGAAACACCTAAAGGGGGCCGCATGAGCGCCAGACAACTCCTCGATCAATTGCTGCAATCCGGGCAGAGCCTGCTGTCCGACACCACCAACCGCGTGCAGAGCGCCACAGGCGGCAAAAACTCGTCCTTCCTGACCGGCCTGGGCGGCGGCGCGCTCGGCGCGGGCGCCCTCGGGCTGCTGCTGGGCAGCAAGAAGGCCCGCAAGATCGGCGGCAAGGTCGCCATGTACGGCGGCATGGCGGCGCTGGGCGCCCTGGCCTACCGTGCCTACGGCGACTGGCAGCGCAACCAGGCCGGCGCCCCCGCCGCGCCGCCCCAGACGCTGGACCGCCTGCCCGCGCCGGAAGCCGAACAGCACAGCACCGCCGTGCTGACCGCCATGATCGGCGCGGCCAAGGCCGATGGCCATATCGGCCCCGAAGAACGCGCCCTGCTCGAAACCGAACTCGCCAAGCTGTCCTCGGATGCCCAGGACCGCAGCTGGCTCGAGACCGAGCTGTCCCGTCCGCTGGATCCGGCCGCCGTGGCGCAGTCCGCCCGCACGCCCGAAATGGCCGCCGAGATGTACCTGGCCAGCCTGCTGGTCGTGGACGAGGAAAGCTATATGGAGCGCGCCTACCTGGACGAACTGGCGCGCCAGCTCAAGCTACAACCCGGCCTGAAAGAACAGCTGGAGCAGCACGCCCGGGCCGCCTCCGCCTAGTCCGCGCGCAAGCCGATCGACGCGGTCAGCGCCCCATAGCGGCCCATGTCCGCGGCGATCATGTCCTGGAACCCGCCCGGTGTGCTGCTTGCCGGCGTAAAACCCTGCTCGCGCAATGACGCCTGCACATCGGGGCGACGGACGATCTTCGCCACCTCCGCGTTCAGCTTGGCCACCACCGCTGGCGGCGTGGCCGCGGGCGCCAGCAGTCCATGCCACTGGTCCAGGGCATATCCGGGCACGCCCTGCTCGGCAACCGTCGGCACGGCCGGCATCAGCGGCGAGCGCGCCGGCGACGTGACGGCCAGGGCACGCAGCTTGCCGGCCGCGATCAGCGGCGCGGCGCTGGACGCGGTGACCACGCCCATGCCCACCTGCCCCGCCGCAACGTCGGTCAGCGCCGGTCCGCACCCCTTGTAGGGCACGTGCTGCAAGGGCGCGCCGGCCGCGCGCGCCAGCATCTCGCCCGCCAGGTGCTGCGGCGTGCCATTGCCGCAAGATGCGAACGGCAAGGGCTTGCCTGCCCTGGCCGCCGCCAATGCATCGCCCAGGCCATGCAGGTCCGAGGCGGCCGGCACCACGAAAACCGAGGGCACGAAGGCCACGTTGATAACCGCCGTGAAATCCTTGCCAGGCGAGAAACCCAGATTGCTGTACACCCCGGGATTGATGGCGAACGAGCTGTTCACCATCAACAGCGTGTAGCCGTCGGGCGGCGACTCGGCCACGGCGCGCGCGCCGATATTGCCGCTGGCGCCCGGACGGTTTTCCACCACCACAGGCTGGCCCAACTGCTCCTGCAGGCTGGCGCCGATGCGGCGCGCCAGCAGATCGGTACCGCCTCCGGGCGGGAACGTCACGACGATGGTAATCGGGTGGGACGGATAGACCGCGTCCTTGGGCGCTTCGCCCGACGGCGGATTGCCGCAGGCGGCCAGCGACAGGGCGGCTATCGGAAAGGCGGATTGAAACAGGCGTTTCATGTTGCGGACTTGTGACGTGAAGATTCAGGCATCCAGACCGATATCGAGCACCTTGGCGCTATGGGTGATCCAGCCGACGGCGATCTGGTCCACGCCGGTGGCCGCCACCGCCTCGGCGGTTTCGGGCGTGATGCGGCCCGATGCCTCGGTAATGGCGCGGCCGCGCGCCATGGCGACGGCGCGGCGCAGGTCTTCGAGGCTCATGTTGTCGAGCAGCACCACGTCCACGCCCAGGGACAGCGCCACTTCCAGCTGCTCCAGCGTGTCCACTTCCAATTCGATCTTCACCATGTGGCCAATGCCGGCCCGGGCGCGCTCGACCGCCGTGGCGACTCCGCCCGCCAGCGCGATATGGTTGTCCTTGATCAGCACCGCGTCGTCCAGCCCGTGGCGGTGATTACTGCCGCCGCCCACGCGCACCGCGTACTTCTGCACGGCGCGCAGGCCCGGCATGGTCTTGCGCGTGCAGGTGACCCGGGCGCCATAGCCCGCGATGGCGCGCGCGATGGAGGCAGTGGCGCTGGCCACACCGCTCAGGTGGCACAGAAAATTCAGGGCCACGCGCTCGGCGGTCAGCATGGCGCGGGCATTACCGCGTATGCGGGCGATTTCCGTGCCGGGCCGCAGGTCCGCGCCGTCGCGTTGCGTTACCGAAAATTCGATGTCCGGATCCATCGCGCGAAACGCCAGGCGCGCCAGGTCCAGCCCGGCCAGCACGCCGTCCTGGCGGGCCACAAGGCGGGTTTCCGCCACGGCATCGGCCGGCACGATGGCATCGGTGGTCAGGTCGCCTGCGCGGCCCAGGTCTTCAAGCAGGGCCGCGCGCACCAGCGGCTCCAGCATGACTTCCGGCAAAGAGGGGACGGCCAGTCGGGAGGCGGTCGAAGGCGCTGCGGCTTTAATGCTCATTTTGAGTATTTAAAGAGTAAAAAAAGGCGCGCGGGAATTGCGCACCATTTATGCTAAGAGCGAGCATAAGCCTTGTCAAGCGTCAAAGCGCGCGCGACAGGGGCAATTTGCTGCCGGCGATCGCGCGCTCGAGCAAGACGTCGCGGCGGAAGCGGAACAGTTTGGCGGGCCGGCCGGCCGTGCCGGTCGCCATCTCGCCGGTTTCTTCCACCAGCGCCTGCTGTTCGATGAGGCGGCGGAAATTCTGCTTGTGCAGCCCGCGCCCGGCCAATGCCTCGACCGCCAACTGCAATTGCAGCAAGGTGAACTGCGTGGGCATCAGTTCGAACACCACGGGCCGGTACTTGATCTTGGCCCGCAGGCGCGCGATACCGGTGGCCAGGATACGCCGGTGGTCATGCCGCATGGGCTCGCCCGGCACTGCGGCGCCGCTGCCGCGGCCACGCCGCGCCGCTTCGGGCACCAGCCCCGCCTCGAACAGCAATTCGTAGCGCTGCAGCACCATGTCTTCGTTCCACGACGCCCCGTCCAGCCCGAACGTGATGGCGGCGCGCTGGCGGCGGCGCGTGCGCACGGCCGCGTCGGCGCTGTCTTCGCACCAGGCGGCCAGCCGCGGCACGATCAGTTCCTCGACCAGCGCGGGCGTGCCGGTCCGGCGGTCTTCCCAAGGGAAGTAGCGGTACCAGTCCTGCCAGCCGACCTGCGCCACGCCCGTTTCGCCGGCCTCGCGCGTCAGCCCCAGGTAGCTCACCGACATGACGCGCGCGCCCGATTCGTCGGAGCGGTCTCCGTCGGCGAAGGTGTAGAGCTGTTCGACGTAGCCCAGCGGATGGTGCGTCTGCGCTTCGACCCAGGCGCGCAGGCCCGCCTGCAGCGAACGGTGCGAAAGCTCGAAAGGGCCTGCCGGCAAGGCGCGCGCGTCTTCCGTCGTCAGCACGCGGGGCTCGCCGTTGGTGACGGCGACAAGCACGGCGACGAGTTCTGCATGGACGGAGCGTTCGACGGATTCAGTCAAGGTAGGCGTATGGAAAATGTGAAAACCTGGCGCCATGCCGCAAAGCCGCGAGGCGCCGGAAATTATAAGGTTCGGGCCCTGCAACAGCCCCTTGCAATCGTGACAAGCCAGTGCGCCACCTCGGCGCCGCGCCGTCCTAAGATGAAACTGGAATCAGGCGCGTCGCCATCCGGGGACGCCCGCAAGCGGAGCAAACATCATGTTGAAAACTGCCCCAGATCCCAATGCCGCGAAGGCAGCCGAAACCGAAAAACCCGCCCCCGTCGATCCGCGCAAAGGCACGGAAGTCATGCCGATGCCCGATGAGAGCAGCAAGCTCGTCGCAGGCATGCCGCGACGCGGACGCGCCATCGCGGAACCCGGCGAACCCGGCATCATCACCCCTGAAGATGACGTGCTGGATACCTCCTACGAACACCGCAAGGGCTGAGCCTGCGCGTCAGGCCACCTTCGCCACCGCGTCATCGCGCGAATCGACGACCGTCAGGATGGAGAGAAAACCGCTGATGTCGAACACTTCACGCACATGCGGCTGCAGGGCGCACAGCACCAGCGCGCCGGCGCCCTGCTTCAGCCGCTTGGCCAGCACCAGCACGACGCGCAGGCCCGCGCTCGAGATGTAGTTCAGGTTGGACAGGTCCAGCACGAAACGGCTTTCGCCCTTTTCCACGTGGGCCAGCAGGTCGGACTCGACGCTCCCCGCGTTGGCGCTGTTGATCTGGCCTTCGGGCGAGACAACCAGGACTTCTCCGATTTTTTCTATTGCGAGATTCATAGCGGTTCCCGAAAAGTGGCCGGCGCCCGGCACCTGCGCAGCAGGACGGCGGCGCGATGGCGAGATGATACGCGAGCCGGCGCACTCTCTCACGCTCTGTTCGCCATGCATGGCTATCGTGCATACTTGCGCCTGCACGTGCTCCACTGAACGCAAGGCGACTCATGCCCCCTCAGCCCGATACGTTGGACCTCGTTCCTGACCAGAACGCCGTTGCCGCCGCGCTGCAATGGCTCGAAGGAATTGCCGAACGCGACGCATGGCCGCCCAAGCTGGGCTTCGGGCTGTCGCTGAGCCTGGACGAAGCGTTGACCAACATCGTGGACTACGCTTTCGACGACCCCGCAACCGCAGGCACGCCTCCCGCGGTAACGCTGCATTGCCGGCAGGACGGGACCGGGATCGCGCTGGAGATCGTGGACAACGGCCGGCCGCACGATCCCACGAAAACGCCTCCGCCAGTCTTGGCGGCCTCTCTGGACGAAGCGGAGATCGGCGGCCATGGCTTGCGGCTCATGCGCCATTACCTGGATGAGCTGCGCTATGCGCGCAGCGGCGGCCGGAATCGCCTGACGCTCGTCGCGCGCGCCGGCTAGGCGCGGCGCGCGATCGATCGAACCACGCTATCGGTTTTTCTTCCTCATAGATAGAAAGTACCGAACGAAACGGGCCCAACTGTCACTCATGCATGGACTGCGCGCCGGTTGCGCGACGCCCCAGCACTGATGCCGCCCGTGAATGCCCCCTATCGCCCGGAAGGACTGATCGCCCGCCCCCTGCATGCCCGCATCGACGCGGGCGCCGTGAGCCACAACCTGGCGCGCCTGCGCGCCACGCTGCCGGCCGGCCCCGGCGCGCCCCGGCTCTGGGCCACGGTGAAGGCAGACGCCTACGGGCATGGCGTGGCGCGCATCCTGCCCGCCCTGCGCGGCGCGGATGGATTGGCGGTGTTGCACTTGAACGAGGCGCGCGCTTGCCGCCGTATCGGCTGGAACGGCCCCATCCTGGTCTACGGCGGCCTCTATTCGCCGGCGGATGCGCTGCTGCTCGACTCGCTGGACCTGCACCTCGTGATCACGCATGCCGCCCAGCTCGAATGGCTGGCGCATGCGCCGCTGGCTGAGCGCCCCGCCCTCTGGCTGCGTTATGCCGGCGACATCCATCACACGGGCTTCTCGGCCGATGACTACCGCCCCGCGTTCGAGGCGGCCTGTGCCCTTGCCCGGCGCGGCCTCGCCGGCGAAATCGGGCATCTGAACCATTACGCGCGCGCCGACGAATCCGATGGCGTGGATGCCGCCGATGCCGCCTTCCGCGCCGTAATCGCCGGCCTGCCGGGCCCGGTTTCCACCAGCAATTCGGCCGCCCTGCTGCGGCACGGCGCGCGCGCCGCCGGCACGCAATGGGTGCGTCCCGGACTGGCGCTGTACGGTGCCAGTCCGTTCGCCGACCTAAGCGCGGCCCAGCTGGACCTGCGCCCCGCGATGTCGTTGCACTCGCAGATCGTGGGCATACAGCGTGTGCAGGCCGGCGCGGGCGTCGGCTACAGCGGCGCATTCATGGCGCCCGCCGCCACCACGGTAGGCATCGTCACCTGCGGCTACGCGGACGGCTATCCGCGCCATGCCCCCACCGGCACGCCGGTCATCGTCGACGGCGTGCGCACGCGGTTGCTGGGACGCGTGTCGATGGACATGATGGCCGTGGACCTCGGGCCGGTTCCGCACGCCTGCATCGGCGCCCCGGTCACGCTATGGGGCGCATCGGGACTGGCGGTGGAAGACGTGGCGGCCTCGGCGGGCACCATCGCAGCCGAACTGCTCACGGGCCTGAGCGCGCGCGTGCCGGTGCAATTGGCCGGCCGGGACGCCGGGCCTTGACCGGCCGCGCCCGGCTTGGCGCAAACGCGCCCGCCCGTCCGCCGGACAGCGCGTGTTCAGGCCGCGCCGTCCCGGGGACGGGCCGGCGCCAGCATCAGGAACAGCAGCGTCGCGCACAGATAGATGATGCCGGTGGCCGCCAGGCCCGCGCCCATGCCCGCGGCGCCGAACATGGCGCCCACCACCAGCGGCCCCGCCATCTGGCCCAGCTTGTCGGCCGCGCGCATGACGCTGGTGGCCCCGGCGGCGCCATAGCGCTGCACGTCCGGCAGCGCCAGCATGTAGGGCGCTTGCGAGGCGCCGGCAAAGCAGCTGGCCAGCGCCAGCAGCAACACGGCCGCGGCCGCGGCCAGCAGCCCACTGTTGAAGTACAGGCCCAGCATGCCCACGCTGCCGACCAGGCCGCCCAGCACGATCCAGCTTTTCTTGATGCGGCTGCGGTCCACCACGCGGCCCATCAGCGGCCCCACGTAGATCACGCAAAGACCATAGATCATCAATACGCGCCCGATGCTGGACGCGGCCACGCCCTCGGCTTCGAGATACAGCGGAAGCGCGAACGACAGCAGGCCTACCTGCGCGATCGAAAAAGGGATGACGCTGCCCAGCAGCAGCAAGCCGAAGTCGCGCGTGCACAGCAACCGCAAGGTGTCGGACAGCCGCGCACGCGTGCGCGCGGCCACCTGCCCCGCCTGCTTGCGGCCGCGGTCCATGTATGGACGCATCAGCACCAGCACACCGGCCAGGGGCAGCACCAGCATCGCCGCTCCCACGCCGAATACGGCGCGAAAGCCCGTCTGTTCCATCAGCATCGCGCCGACGGCCGCGCCGGAAAGATGGCCCGCGAACAGGCCGGCGATCACGCCCGTCATGTTGCGCCCGCGATACTGTGCCGGGCTGCGCGTGACGATGAAGCCCTGCAGCCCCATCCAGGTCAGGCCATAGCCCAGGCCCACGAGGCCGCGCGCCGCGCTGAACATCAACAGGTTGCCTGCCGCCGCGCAGGCCAGCATGCCCGCGCACGACACCGCCAGCCCGGCCAGCACGGGCACCTGCCAACCCTTGCGGTCGGTCAGGCTGCCGGCGAGCAGCGAGGTCAACAGGCCGCAGCCCATCTCGACGGAGATCGGCAGCGCCAACAAGAGATTCGCAGGCAGGTCCAGCCCGCCCGCCGGCAGGCTGCGCGCATACAGCGGCAGAAAGCCCAGCGGCAAGGCCCAGGCGAACAGGAAGCCGAACATCACGGGCCGGGCGATGCGGCCGATCTCGGATTCGTCATCGGGACCGACGCGGCTGCCGTCGGGCAAGGTGGCCCGCGAAGCGAAGGCGCGGTTCATCAGCAGCGACAGCAACAGCAGCATCTCGATGGCGGCGACCAGCGCCACGGCCACCACGGTTACCGCATCCAGCGCGCGGCTGCGCACACCGGCCGCGATCACGTCATCGGACAAGCGCAGCACCAGATCGCCGCGCGCGCGCGGATTGGAATTCGACGCGCCCAGCGGCAGCACCAGCGCAAGATCGCCGGATTGCGGACGCGCCACCGGCAGCCCTGCCACATCGAGCGCGCCGTTCGCATCGGCGCGGCTCAGCACGCGGCCATCGCCATCCACCAGATCGATCTGCGCCACGGCGGGAAACGTCGCGGCCAGGCGCGAGAACGGCGCTTCAACGCCACGCAGGCGATTCAGCGTCAGGCCGTAGCCCAGCACGCGGTTCAGATCGCGCTGCAAGCCTTCGGCCAGCAGGCCGACGTTGTTGCGCGTCACCTCCAGCCAGCCCGTGCGGAATGTGGAGATCGTGTAGGCGGCATAGACGCCCTGGGCCAGCATCAGCGCCAGCAAGGGCACGACGAAGCGCGCCCGGCCGCCGGCGGCCAGGGAAGTCAGCGGCACCAGGTATTTGAAAACGGCCGCGAGGCCCAGGCCGACCAGCGCGGTGACGGCCAGCAGCACCTGCAGGTTATCCACGATCAGGCGGCGGCTGGCTTCACCGTCCTTGGACGCCGAAAGCACCACGGCGCCGACGACGTTGCCGCCCGCGCCCGCCAGGGGCACGGCCAGGGTCACCGTGCCGTCGGACACCGACATGAGCGCGCCGGACGCGCGGCGCGTCGCGCGGCTGTCGCGGCTTGCGCCGTCCAGCGCCTGCGCAATCGCAACGGCGCCATCGGGCAGCTCGCCCTGCACGGCCAGCGTCTGGCCATCGGCGCGCAATACGGCGGCGCCGAGCAGGCCGCGCGATCCGGACACGCTGTCCTGGAGTCCGTCGCGCAGGCCGAAGTATTGCTCCAGCGGCTTGCCCAGCCGCAATCCGTTTTCGATATTGCCCGCCGCGCGGCGGGCAATGACTTCCACTCGGTCGGCGGTGGTGTCCACCACCAGCCGGTTCAGCGCGGACAGGCTCAGCGCGCCAATCAGCGTTTGCGCAAGCAACAGGACGGCCAGACAGGCCAGCGTGACTTCGAGTACCGGGCGGCGTCTCAGTCCTTCCAGCACGATTTGAATAGGCTCGCTACGCATGAGGCTGAAGCACCGCAAAGTATTTACACACGGGCGACAATGGTATTTACAATTAATGCAAATTGCATCTTTTTTTACACCCTCACGTTCTTCCACCGTCGTCACGTCCATGCCCGCCAGGTCGCTACGTAGCAAGATTTTTCTTCTGGTCGTAGCGCTTCTCCTCGCGGTGGCTGCATTCGTGATGCTGACGACGCAGCGCAACGTCACGCGCACGGTGATGAACAGCGAACGCCACGCCGTCAGCAACGTGATGGAGCTGGTGCTGCGCGATGCCGAGGCCCGCTGGGGCGCGCTGCTGACCGACAAGATCACGACGGTGCGCAGCGGCCGCCGGCAGCTGATGCAGACCGGCACGGTGGTCGCCGCCGCGCTGAATTCCTACGCCGACATGGCCGAGCGCGGCCTCATGACGCCGGGCGCCGCGCGCGGCATGGCGCGCGCCTGGATCAACCGCCTGAAGCTGGACGACCGGCGCTACGCCTTCGCCTACGACGCCGATTTCCAGGTGGTGGCCAGCGGCAATCCCGACATGATCGACCGCGACCTGTCGCAGCTGTCGGACTTCAAGAACCGTCCGCTCGCCCAGGCGCTGTACGACGAAAGCCGCACGTCCGGCTATGGCTTCGCCATCTACCGCTGGCCGCCTTCCGCGCAGCGCGGCGACAGCGAAACGCGCTATGCCTATTTCGGCTACTTCCGGCCATGGAACTGGGTCTTCGTCATCACCGACAGCGCGCAGGACGTCATCGATCAGATCCAGACGCGCCGCGAACAAATGGAAAACTCAGTGCGCGGCATGCTGTCCAAGCTGACGCTCGCGCAGTCCGGCTTCATCTTCATCACCGCCGACGACGGCCGGATGGTGGTGCCCCTGCCCGAACAGCAGGCCGGCCTGCTGGACGCCCGCGACAGCAAGGGCGCCACGCTGCGCAGCCTGCTGGCCCGCCAGGGCGTGGACGGCCAGCAGCAAAGCCTGCGGTTCGACGGCGGCGGCGGCCCCTGGCAGATCGACAGCGCGCGCTTCTCGCCGCTGGGCTGGACGCTGGTGACGGCGGTGCCGGAAAGCGACCTGACCGCGCCGGCGCGCACACTGCTGAACCGCCAGGCCCTGATCTTCGCAGGCATGATGCTGGTGGCCCTGGTGTGCGCCTGGCTGGTGGCAGCGCGCATCGTGCGGCCGCTGGAAACGCTGACGCGCTATGCGCGCCAATTGCCCGAACAGGACCTGACGGCCGCAGCCAGCGTGCCGGCGAACATCGCCGCGCTGCCGGACAAGCACAAAGACGAGGTCGGCCGGCTGGCCGCCTCTTTCCTGTTCATGAACGACAAGCTGCGCGAGAACGTCGCCCGCCTGATGCGCGAGACCACCGCGCGCGAGCGCTTCGAAAGCGAGCTCAACATCGCCCGCGCGATCCAGCTGGGCCTGCTGCCCGTGCCCCTGTCCAACACGACGCGCGACCAGATCGACCTGAATGCCGTGATGCTGCCGGCCAAGGAAGTCGGCGGCGATCTCTACGACTATTTCACGCTGCCCGATGGGCGCCTGTGCCTGGCAATCGGAGACGTATCCGACAAGGGCGTGCCCGCCGCGCTCTTCATGGCAGTGACCCGCACGCTCATCCGCGCCACGGCCGAAGATGAAACGGACCCGGCGCTGATGATGCAGAAGATCAACAACCGCCTGTCCGAGAACAATCCCAACATGATGTTCGTCACGCTGCTGCTGGGCGTGCTGGACCTGACCACCGGTGAATTGCAGTGGGCCAACGCGGGGCACCTGCCGCCCGCGGTGATCGGCGCGGACGGCGCGGTGCGCCTGCTGGAAGGCCGCAGCGGCCCCGCCTGCGGCGTGCAGGAAGACCTTGAATACCGCGGCCTGTCCGCCGTGCTCGCGCCCGGCGAAGTGCTGGTGGGCTACACCGACGGCATCACCGAGGCCGTCGACCCGAACAACGCCCAGTACGGCGACCCGCGCCTGCTGGCCGTCCTGTCCAATCCCCCCGTGCCTTCGGCCAATCTGTCCAAGCGCCTGCTCGAAGACGTGCAGGCTTTCGCCGACGGCGCGGAACAATCCGATGACATCACCTTGATCGTGATCCGCCGCCCATGAAGAAATCGCTGCCCACCCTGATGCTCTGCCTGGCCTTGCTGGCGCCCGCGGCAAGCATGGCGCAGACGGCCGCGGCGCCCGCCGCCCAAGTGTTCCCGACCAAGCCCGCCGCCAAACCGGACGGCGGAAAATGGCGGATCGGCTATTTCGAAAGCGGCGACTACAGCGAGTACCCCCGCACCCTGCGCGTCACGGTCGAAGGCTTGCAGAAGCTCGGCTGGCTGACCTTGCCCGCCATGCCCGACGGGCTGAACGGCCGGCAGATGTGGGAATTCCTGGCCGACAATGCCCGCAGCGACACGCTGGAATTCGTGCGCGACGCCTGGTGGCAGCCCGGCAACTTCGACGCGGCGCAGCGCCCCGCGGTGCGCGACGCGATCAAGCAGCGCCTCACGGCCAAACGCGACATCGACCTCATCATCGCCATGGGCACCTGGGCAGGCCAGGACATGGCCGCCATGGGCACGCCCGTGCCGACCATCGTTGCCTCCACCAGCGACGCCATCGGGGCCCGCATCACGCGCTCGGCCCAGGACAGCGGGCAAGACAATCTGCATGCCCGCGTCCAGCCCGAACGTTATCAGCGGCAGGTGCGCCTGTTCCACGAGATCGTGCCCTTCAAGCGGCTGGGCCTGGTCTATGAAGACAGCCCGGAAGGCCGGACCTACAGCGCCGTCGAGGCCGTTGAACAGGTGGCGCGCGAACAGCATTTCGAGGTGCTGTCCTGCAACGCGCCGTCCAACGGCATCCCGCCCGAGGTCGCCACGCGCAACGCGATGGAATGCTATGCCAAGCTTGCGCCGCAAGTGGATGCCGCCTACGTGACCGTGCACCGCGGCGTCACGCCTGCGTCCATCGACACCGTGGCCGAGATTCTCCGCCAGGCGCGCGTGCCCAGCTTTTCGATGCTGGGCTCCGAGGAGGTCAAGCACGGCCTGCTGCTGAGCCTGGCGCAGGCGGACTACTCGTACGTGGGCCTGTTCTACGCGGAGACGATGGCCCGCATCTTCAATGGCGCCAAGCCGCGCGGCCTCTCCCAGGTGTGGATCGACCCGGCCAAGATCGCGCTGAACCTGGAAACGGCGCGCGTGATCGGCTTCGACCCCCCCGTGGACATCCTGCTGGCGGCCGACGAGGTCTACGAAGCGCAGTAACCCCGTGTTTCGAACCCGCATGCCCGATGACATAAAATAAAGCGCATTGCCCGGCCGTGGAACTAAAGTAGACCTCGGGTTACTCACGCACAGGGTCGTAGGACCACCACGGCCACGTATCGGACACGCCGGATTTCTTGGCTGCATGACAATTTCATCGGTTACCCCTTCGTCGCCATTCATTTCCCTGGACGCCTTCGCCAAAGCGGCGGAAGGCGGCCAGGACGTGTACGTCGATATCGCCGGCGGCAAACTGCAGGTCCTGGGCATGGGCACCACGCCCGGCGGCCGCAGCGTGGCCTGGGTTGCTCCTGATGTCGACACGACCGCGATGTTTGCGCAGACACTGGCGCAAAGCTACGGCCAGGGCATCGCCAGCGCCGTCTCGCGCGAGCTGGGCCTGGAGCCCAGCCCCGGCAAGCCCTTGTCGGCCCGCACCATCGCCGCCGCCATCGACATGGCCGAGACCTCCGGCCATGCCCTGTCGGGCGTGGACTTCATGACTCGCCTGGCGGCTTCCGCCGCTGGCAATACCCCCACGTTCCAGCAGGCATGCAAGGATGCCGGCGTGGCGCCATCGGCCCTGGACGCCGAACGCCGGGCCGCGCTCGACCAGGCCATGGAGGCGCGCTTCGACCAGGCGGCGCGGTCAGGGCAAAGCCCGGTGCCGCTGGCGACCGCCGCCGGCTGGCTGCGGGACCTGCTCAAGACCCTCTAGCTTCCGCCTGGCGGAACTAGACGAAAACCATTTACTTGTTTTTACATATCTAGCTATATAAAGCCGACTTTTGGCCCAATATTTCGATTTTCGAAATATTGTGACGGAGTTAAGCTGCGATAATTCGTTATCACGGTAGTAACTTGTAGCTTAAGAAACGTTTCTTTTCGCCACCCCATGACCTACCCCAGCGACAGCACACCCGCTTCTTCCGAAGTGGACATGCCGCCCATTCGCTCCGACGAAGCGGGGCCGGGCTGGGGCCCGGGCGACGAATACCTGCTGCGCGACCTGGTTCGCGACCATTCCAGCCGGCTGCAGCGTTTCATCATCAAGCACATCGGCAACACCAGCGAAGCCGAAGACCTGGCCCAGCAGGCCTTCGTCGAAGCCGCGCGTTCGTACCGCAACTTCCGCGGCGAATCGCAGCTGTCTTCGTGGCTCTACGGCATCGCGCTGAACCTGGTCCGCAACCACCTTTCACGCGCGCCTGAACGCCGCCACACCTTCGTCAGCGACAGCGTGCTGGAAGAGCAGGCTTCCGCCGAACCCTCTCCCGACCGCGTCCTCGAGCAGAACCAGACCATGGCGCTGCTGCAGGAATCCCTGGACGAACTGCCCGAGAACATGCGCGACATCCTGCTCATGGTCGGGCTGGACGATATCTCCTACGAAGAAGCCGCCGCGCTGCTGACGGTACCCATCGGCACCGTGCGCAGCCGCCTGTCGCGCGCCCGCTCGGCGCTGCGCGACAAACTGGCCCAGAAGGGCTTGCGGCTGGACGGCTGAGCCGCCCGCCGCCCTGTCAGGGCGCCCGTCCGGTGCCCGGCGCGGCCACCGGCTGCACCTGGATGACCGGCCCTTGCGTGGCGTTCGACTTTCCCTCCAGCAAGGGTTCCGCCGCGGGCGACATCTGCAGCCACTCCGACGCGCGCACCGGCCCGCCGCTGTCGCGCACATCCACGTTCGGTCCGAACAGCACGCGGGTACGCTGGCTCTGCGCCAGGTCCAGGTACTGGCCCGCCGTCATCGGCTTGTCGCCGCCGTTCCAGGTCGCGTTCAGCATGGGCGCCGTGTTCGACGCGCCGCCGGGCGTGCCCACCACTTCGCCATTGACCGCGACCACCCTGGGGCGGATGAGGAACAAGCGCTCTCGGCGCTGCACCGTCTTGGACTTGTTGGAGAAAAAGATGCCCAGGCCCGGGATGTCCCCCAGGAACGGCACCTTGTCGACCTGTTCGGTGTTCTGGCTGCTGTTGTAGCCACCGATCAGCAGCGTCTGGTCGTTGCCCACGACGGCCAGCGTGCTGATGTTGCTCTTGCGCACGGTGGGCAGATTGTCGATCTGGCGTTCTTCCTGGATTCGCCCGTCTTCGATGTCCACGGTCAGCTCGACCCGCGCGCCATCCCGCGATTCGATGTGGCGGGGCGTCACGCGCAGCGACGTGCCCACGGTAACTGGCGTCACGGTGGCCACGCGCTCGCCGCGCGTCTGGATGTAGAACGTATCCGACAGGTCGATCATGGCGCCCAGGTTATCCGCCGTCAGGATCGACGGCTGCGACAGAATGTTGGCCTGCCCCTTGGTCTGCAGCGCGCGCAGCCGGGCCACCAGATTGCTGCCCACGCTGACGCCGATGGTGCCGGGCGACAAGCCCGCTGCGCCATCTAGCGGCAAGCCGCCGCTGGGTGACAGCGCCAGGTTGCCGTAGCCGAAGCTGGTGGAGCCGGCGCGGGCGCCCCAGGTGACGCCCAGCTCGTTCACCAGGTCGGAGTTCACATCCACGATCATCGCCTCGATCTCGACCAGCGTGCTGGGCAGGTCCAGCTGTTCGATCAGGCTGCGGTAGATGGGAATGCGGTCCGGGATGTCTTGCACGATGATCGCGTTCAGGCGCGCATCGGCCTGCACGGTCGGCTCGCGCAACCGCAAGCCCGGCTTGCCCACCGGGGCCGGCGCCTGCATGCCTGCCGCGGCGAGGGTCGGCGCGCTGTCGGCCGCGGGCCCGCCGTTGACCTGCGGGAAGGCGGGCGGATTCTCGCGCAGCGGCGCAGCGATGGCGGCCAGGGTTTCATTGTTGTTCCCGCCTCCGCCACCCGTAATCAGGTTGCGCAGCACGGTGGACAGGCCGGGCGTCACGACCTTCTGGTCGCGGTAACTGATGGTGCGGTCATTGACCGAGGCGTGCTTCAGGCGGAACACCGCCACCTGCTGGCCGCCGGCGCCCATCGGCAGCGCGGCGACGGTGCGTTCGACCAGATCCACGTAGCCGGGCGGACCAGACACGAGCGCGATGCCCTGGTCTGGCAGCTCGCCCCAGCCGAAGCGGGGATCGAGGATGCCCAGTTGCTGCAATGCCTGGCGCAAGGCGCTGATGGAACTGCCCATCGCGCTGACCGAGCGCGTCTTCATATCGTTCGTGCGGCTGACGAAGAGCGTGCCGGCGTAGACGAACCAGTTGAAGCCATATACCCCGCCCAGCCGGTCCAGGAATTCCGTCGGCGTGTTGGCGTTGAACTTGCCGTTGACCGTGCCCGCGACGTTGGGCCCCATCTGCAGCGAAAGGCTGAAACCACCCGCGAATTCGCGCAGCAGGGTCTGCAGGTTTTCTTCGCGCGCGTAATAACTGTAAGGCACATTGGGCCAGTTCGGCGCCGCCTGCGCGCCCCCCGCCAGGCCCAGCGACAGCGCGGTCGCCAGAATCATCCGCTTCAACACTCTATCTCCTCGGGTAGTGGTCCCGGATATCTTGTTCATGCCAGCCGCCGCAGCGTCCCCGTCCAGAACGACAGGGCGTTGGCGAAGGCGCCGAAAGCCTCATCCAGCGCCAGGTCGCTGCTGTCGGGCCTCAATGTCTGTTGCAGCCACAATGCCCTGCCCTGCGGGTCGACGACGCAGCCGGCCGCGTGGCGGCTGAGCATGCCGGCGGCCAGCTTGCCGGCTTCGCGCGCCAGCGCGTCGCGCGCCGGGCCTTCTTCGGGCAGCGCGCAGAGCCGCGACGTGAGCGCCAGCCAACCGTCGGGCGCCGTCTGCAGGTGGACACGGTATGCGTCGTCGATCACGACGGTCAGCCGGCCATCGGCGCGGACAGGCGCCGGCAGGCCGTGGCGGCGCGCATAGGCGGAAATCAGGGGATGCGGGACGGAAGTCATGGTTGCTGTTCCGGATCGGCGGCCATCTTGCGCACCAGCCGCAACACTTCGGCGACGGGTTCGATGAGCTCGCTGGGGATGTATTGGTCGGCTTGCGCATCGGCCATCAACGCGCGCGCCAGCGGAATATTCTGCATCACGGGGACGCCGGCCTCGCGCGCGGCCTTCATCATTTGCTCGGCCAGCGCGCCCTCGCCCTTGGCCAACACCACGGGCAGCGGCGTTTCGCCGGGTTCGTAATAGATGGCGATCGCCAAGTGGGTGGGGTTGGTCACCAGCACCGATGCCTTGCGCGTGTTTGCCACCGCCCCGTGCATCACCATTTCCTGGTGCAGGTGCTTGCGCTTGTGCTTGATGTGGGGATCGCCCTCCATCTCCTTGAATTCCTGCTTGATCTCTTCCTTGCTCATCATCAGCCCCTTGCGGTACTGCATGCGCTGCCAGACGAAAT
Organism: Achromobacter agilis; assembly: GCF_900496965.1. Lineage (GTDB taxonomy): Bacteria > Pseudomonadota > Gammaproteobacteria > Burkholderiales > Burkholderiaceae_B > Achromobacter > Achromobacter agilis. Next base: position 37,390 of record NZ_UFQB01000025.1, on the reverse strand, counting down.
CGGCCAGCGAGATCACCACGTAGGCGAACGCGATGTTCACCACCAGCGTGCGCATCATGCCGCCCACGCCTGCTTCCAGTCCGGCCAAGCCGCTGTGCGGCACCGCCATCAGCTCGGGCAGAGCATCGCGCACAACCAGGGTCACCAATACGGAAAGAAACGCGATCTTGATGAGGGATTTCAACAGTTCGACCAGGCTCTTCTTCGAAAACATGTTCTTCAGGTTGGCCATCACGTTGAGCTTCTTGGCCGAAGGCTTGAGCTTCTCGAAGGCCAGCAGCACGCCTACCTGCAGGAATTCCGAAAACATGCCCACGATCAGCACGATCAACACGAACGGCAGCACCAGGGCGACCGCCTCGCGCAGCGCCGCATCCAGCGCGACGGGCAGCGCCCGCTCGAACGGCATGCCGACCAGCGTGGACGGCAGCAGAATCAGCCGGCCCAGCGACTCGACGATGCCGTGCGCGTTGCCCAGCATGTAGCCGAACATCGCCAGCACCAGCAGCGTCTGCGTGAAGTCCTTGCTGTGCGCGACGTCGCCCTTCTCCCGGGCTTCGCGCAGCTTCTTGCCGGTTGGTTGTTCTGTCTTTTCGCCGCTCATGGCGCCCGCCATTGATTGTCGAGGAACGGCAGCGTCGAGCCGATCTGCCCGGTGGCCTCCGCGGCGTACTCGAATAGCGTGCTCATGTAGAGCACCAGCACCAGCAGCGCCAGTGCGCTCTTGATCGGCATCGCCAGGAAAAACACCTGCAACTGCGGCGCGAAGCGGCTGACCAGGGCCAGGCCCACTTCGGCCAGGAACATGGCCACTATCGCCGGCGCGGCGAACAGCAGCGTCAGGCGCAGGAATCGGCCCAGCTGGTCCAGCATCAGGGGGACGCTTTCCTTGCGCAGCGTGGGCGCCCAGTCCCACAGGTCCCACAGCCGGAAACTGTCGTACAGCATGGTCAGCATCAATGTGAAGCCGCCGCCCACCAGGAAGAACACCATGAAGGCCTGGTTGAACAGGATCCCCATGGGCGACGAATCATTGCCCGTGGCCGGATTGATCGTCGCGCCCAGGCTGGCGCCGCGCTGGTTGTCGACCACGAAGCCCACCGCCTCGAAGATCCAGAATGGGATGGCCACCAGGAAGCCCATGACCAGGCCGATGAACACCTCTTTGACCACCAGCAGCGCGATCTCCAGCGTGCCCAGTTCCATCACCGCATAGCGCGGCGCCAGCGCGGGCACCAGCACCACGCCGATGGCCGCGCACAGGGCGTAACGCAGCATGCCGGGCAGCAGCTGCCGGTTGAACAGTGGCAGCATCGCGCACAGCGCCAGTATCCGGGGCTGCGTCAATGCCAGCGTGCCCAGGAAGACTTTCGCTTCGGCGTAGGTGATGCCCGAGATCATCAGTGCACGGCTCCTTTTGGCATCATCCGGCCCTAGTGGATCTTGTAGAAAAGATCGAACACGGAGATCGTGAAGTTGTAGAGCTCGGCGCTGAGCCAGCGCGCCGTCAGCAGGATGGTGGCGAACACGGCGATCAGCTTCACCGCGAACGACAGCGTCTGCTCCTGGATCTGGGTCAGCGCCTGGAAGAGCGAGAACAGGGTGCCCACGATGGCCGCCACCGCGATCGGCGGCAGCGACAGCCACAGCACCAGGTACAGCGCCTGGGTCATGTACGAAACGAGATCGACGGTTGCCATGGCGCGCTCAGCCGTAGGACAGGACCAGGCCCTGGATCAGCCGCGTCCAGCCGTCGACCATGACGAACAGGAACAGCTTCAGCGGCATGGAGATGGTCACCGGCGACACCATCATCATGCCCATCGCCAGAAGGATGTTGGACACAATCAGGTCGATGATGACGAAGGGCAGATACAGCAGGAACCCGATCTGGAAGGCGGCCGTCAGCTCGGACACGAGAAACGACGGAATCAGCACCAGCAGGTCGTCTTCCTTCAGGTTGCGGGCGGCCTGCTCGCCCCACAGCCCGCGCGCCGTGCGCACGAAGAAATCCCGCTGCTCGGGCCTGCTGTTTCTCAGCATGAAGCCGCGCATGGGTTCCGCGCCGCGCGCCACGGCATCCATGATGCCCTCCAGCCGGTCCGGCGCCGGCGCCCCCTGCGCCACGGCGGCCGGCGGCGCCCGCAGTTCCTCGCCGATCTGAATGACCACCGGCCCCATTACATAGGCCGACAGGATCAGCGCCAGACCGTAAAGCGCCATGTTGGGCGGCACCTGCTGCACGCCCAGGGCGTTGCGCACCAGCGTCAGCACCACCGCGATCTTCAGGAAAGACGTGGTCATGACGGCGGCCAGCGGCACCAGCGCCAGCAGCGCCAGGACGACGGCCAGGCTGATCGGATCCGATGACCCGCTCATGCGCCGGCCTTGCCCAGACTGCGCAGGGTCACGCCGATCCTGCCGTCGATGTCCACCAGTTCGCCCGTGCCCACCAGCGCGCCGTTGGCGCGCACGATGACGGGGCCGTCCGCCAGCGGGCGCTCCAGGTCGAAGGTTTCGCCGGGTTGCAGGTGGCGCAGTTCGCCCAGGGTCAGTTGGCGCTCGCCCAGCTCGAACGTCAGCCGCACGGGTATCGCGTCCAGGTCAAATGGGGCGCTGGCGCCAGGCTCGGCATCGGCCGGCAGTTGAGGCGTCTCGGTCATAAGGGAAGTCCAGCCTTGGGTAACGAGGTATGAGGATTGTTCCTGGCGCACGCGCAGGCCCTGCCCGCCCGCCGCCAGCCATAGTTCGCCTTCCGGCGAAACCAGATAGTGATCCAGGAAAATGGTGTCGCGCGCCTGCAGGCTGCGCAGTTCGGCGGCGGGCAGGTCCGTCCAGCCCAGGCGCGCGCCTACGCGCACGGGCACCGCGTCCGGGGCGATGCCGTTGCCGGACGGTTCGGCCCGGCCGATCAGGCTCGCCAGCAGCATCAGCCCCAGGCCGTCCGTGTCCAGGCTGGCGTAGACGGTGTCGCCATTGGCCGGATTGCGGGCGGCGATCGTCCAGGACTGCGGCAGCCCCTCGGAGGCGCCGCCCATGCCCACGATCCGCGCCGGACCGCCCGGCGACGCCTCGTTCAAGGCGGCCATCGCCTCGGCCAGCAGCGTTTCGATGGCGGTGGCCGCGAGCGGCGCCGGCACGGCGCCGGGCTCGATACCGGGCAGGCGGGCGGCGAGCCAGGCATCGAGCGCCGAGGGCGGTAGACCCAGCCGCAAGCGGGCGCCAGCCCATTCCAGATCGGCCGATAGGCTTGCCGACTGGCGCACCGCATCCGGCACGCCGAGAGTGAAGCCCAGGCGCCAGGTGGCGGGTTCCGCTTGCGCGCCGGCCTGCGGCGCGAGCGTGACCCGCAGGTCGGCGCCATGATGCGCGATCAGCGAACGCGCGCGCGCTTCGTTGCCGCTCAAGCGCGGCAACGGATAGGAAGAAGAGGAATGTTGCGTACGGACTGTCATGGGGTTCTGGGGTTGTCAGCGGACCGGTGCCGCGGCGTCGGTCTCCGCCAGGCAGGGATCTTCCGGGTCATCCGCGCTCACCCGCACCCGCGCCGGCCGGCCCAGGCTTTCGGCCAGCTGGGCCGCAAGCTCAGGCGCCATGGCGCAGAGGCGTTCGCGCGAGCGCTCGTTGGCGCACACGAAATCGGCCACGCAGCGGCCTTCGTCTTCATAGACCGACACGCTGACGCCAGGCAGCACGTCGTCCTTCAATTCCACGCGGACCTGCCGCCGCCCGTGGCTGCCATCGGCCACCAGCAGCTGTTCGGCGCTGTCGCGCAAGGCTTCGCCCAGGGCGTGCGCGTGGCCATCGGCCGGCGCCGCCGCAGCCGCCGCGCCGAACAGCGAGAACGGGGAAGGCGCGGATGCCGGCGCGGGGGCCGCTTCCGGCTCGCCTTGCGACATGGCCCTGTCGAAGGCCTGGCGATCGGCGTCGCTGGCCTGGCGCCCGGCGGCGTGGCCGTCGGAATTCGACAGCGTGCCCGAGCCCTGCGGAATGGCCGTTTCCAGCCCGATGCGTCGATCCACGCTCATGCCGGTTCGAACTCCTCGTGCTGCTCCCAGTCTTCGCGGTCGCGCGACACCGAGGCGGCCTCTTCCATTTCCAGATCTTCCTTCTGCTCCAGCGCCTTCATGTGCTCATCCAGGTGGATGCGCGCCAGCTCCACGAACTTGCCCGTCAGCCGCACGGCCTGCTGATGCTGTTGACGGCTGGCCGCCAGCGCCTGGTTTTCCGCCTCCAGCCGGTGCTCCGCGGTCTCTACCGCCTGCTCGTGCAGGCGCTCACCTTCGCGCAGCCCGGCCACGTCCTGCAGCACCGTTTCGATGTCACGCACGCGAACCACCCTGCTGCACAGATCGCTATACAGGGCCTGCTCGCGCCGGACCGCCTCGTCCCGGTAGGACGCCAGCGCCGCTTCGGAATCGCGCCGGGCGGCGTCCGCCTCGGCCTGTCGCAGGCGCTGCCGCGACACCGCGATCTCGGCCTGGCCTTCGCGGAAGCGCTTGATCGCCAACAGCTCGTCGAACACGCTCATTGCGCCCCCACGATCTCGGTCATGCGCGCCAGGGCCTCGGACAGGGTTGCGCGTTCATCGGTGCGCTGGCGCAGGAAGGTATTGATCGCGCCGATCTTGTCGATGGCCTCGTCGGTAATGGCGTCGCCGCCCCGCTTGTATTCGCCGATCTTCACCAGCAGCTCTACCTCCTGGTACTTGGCCATCAGTTCGCGCAGGCGGCCTGCGGCCCGCTTGTGCTCGGGCGTGATCACGGCGTTCATTACCCGGCTGGCCGAGGCCAGCACGTCGATGGCGGGATAGTGGTTGGCTGCGCCCAGCTTGCGCGACAGCACAATGTGGCCGTCCAGGATCGAACGGGTCTCGTCGGCAATGGGTTCGGTCATGTCGTCGCCCTCCACCAGCACGGTGTAGAGCGCGGTGATCGAGCCGTGCTCGTTCATGCCTGCACGCTCCATCAGCTTGGGCAGGGTCGCGAACACCGACGGCGGATAGCCGCGGCGGGTGGGCGGCTCGCCGGCAGCCAGGCCGATTTCGCGCTGAGCCCGCGCGAAACGGGTCACGGAATCCATCAGGAACAGCACGCGCTTGCCCTGGTCGCGAAAGTATTCCGCGATGGCCGTGGCCACGTACGCCGCCTTGGCGCGCTCCATCGAGGATTTGTCGCTGGTGGCGCAGACGATGACGCTCTTGCGCCGGCCTTCCCGGCCCAGTTCGTGCTCCAGGAACTCGCGCACCTCCCGGCCGCGCTCGCCGATCAGGGCCACCACGGTGACATCCACGTCGGCGCCCTTGACCAGCATGCCCATCAGCGTGGACTTGCCCCCGCCCGCCGCCGCGAAGATGCCCATGCGCTGGCCTTCGCCGCAAGTCAGCACGCCGTCCAGCGCCCGCACGCCCAGCTCCAGCGGCTCGGCAATGATGCGGCGTTTCAGGGGGTCCGGCGCTTCCGCGAACACGGGATAGAACTTGCTGGCCTCCAGCGGGCCGAGCTCCGCCTCGTCCAGCGGGCGGCCCAGGCCGTCCAGCACCCGGCCCAGCAGCCCGGGGCCCACCGGCACCATGTGCGCGCGGCCGGTCGGAATGACCTCGGTGGCGGTCGAGATGCCGTACATGTCGCCGATCGGCGTGAGCAGCGCCGCGTCGCGCGCGAAGCCCACCACCTCGCCCTTCATTTCGAAATCCTCGCCGGGATTGCGCAGGATGCAGACCTCGCCCACTTTCACTGTCGGCACCACGGCCTTGATGATGGTGCCGATCACCTGCGTGACCCGCCCCTTGATGCGCAGGGTCGGCGTATCCTGGAGCGCAAGCTCCATCATCTCGGCGATGTAATCAAACTGGCGCATGGCTAGGGCCTGTCCACGTTAGACTCGGCTGCCCAGCGTGCGCTGGAAAGCCTGGCGCAGCGCCTGGATCTGGCCCTCGAGGCTGGCCTCGACCATGCCGATCTCGCTTTCCAGGATGCAGGCGCCGCGCGCCAGCCTGCCGTCGGCCAGGATATCCAGGTAGCCAACGCCGGGATAGGCCGCCAGCAGATCGTTGATCTGCTCGCGCACCGTCTCCACTTCCGCCGGGTTCAGCCGCAGGGTCATCTGCTTCTGGTTGCGCACGACGGCGAGGGCGTTGCGCACCACCACCATCACCTTCTCGCGGTCATCGAAGCCATCGACGACCTTGCGCACGGCCGCCATCACCAGTTCCACCATCTCGTTCTCGACGCCGGCGAAATACTCCACCGTGCGCCCGACGGTTTCGATCATTTTCTCGGCCTGGTCCAGCAGCGCCGCCTCGCGCCCCTCCTCGTAGCCGCGCTTGCTCTCCTGTTCGAATGCCGCCTGGGCGCCGCCGACGATGCTGTCGGCCTGCGCGCGTGCCTGGGCCAGCAGCGCTTCGGCGCTGGCCCAGGCCGCCTGATCGGCGGCGCGCAGCACCCGCACGGCGGGATCGACGCGGCCGGCTAAGGCGCGGCCGGCTAAGGCGCGGCCGGCCAGAGCGCGAGGCGTCAGCGGATCGCGGGGAATGAGGAATGCCATGTGGGATCCGTGTTCTTCAGTATCGACAAGCCGAGCGACAAGGCATCGGCGGCCGCCAGGGGGGAGTCCTGGGCCGGCAGTTCAGGCAGTTTCAGTTCGGCGCGCAGCAGCAGTTCGGGGCCCGCGCCGCTCAGCGCGGCCCGCAAGGCGCCATGGCCTAGCGCATCGACCGCGGCGGCGGCCTGCGCGGCCGGCCAGGCCGCGCTCTCGGCGATGCCGGCATGCAGGCCGGCCGCGCTGCGGCGCGCGAAGTCCATCAGGTCGGCGCCCAGGCTGGCGATCAGCAGCCGCACCTCGTCGCCCGCGATCGCGCGGCGCAGGCGCGGACCGCAAAGCACGGCGCCCAGGCGGCGCGCGCATTGCGCCAGCGCGTCCGGCGCCAGGAGCGCCAGGGCCAGTTCGGGCCGGCCGGCGTCCGTCACCGGGCGGTCGAGCAGGCTCAGCCCGCGCAGGATGTCGCGCGACCAGTGGCGGTGCCAGGCCGCGGCCAGGGCAGGCGCGCTGCCCATCGCCTGCAGCGCGGCGGCCGGCGCGAACGCCGCGTGGCGGCTGGGATGCAGGGTGCGGCTCGGCAGCTGGTTGAACTCAACCAGCCGCCGGTCCAGCGCGCTTGCCGCCGGTTGCATGATCAACGCGCCTCGCCCACGGGCTCGCGGCGCTCGGCCTTGGCGCGCGCCGGCACGCCGTAGCGCCAGAGCAGCCAGCCCGCCGCGCCGGCCAGCGCCAGCACCATCAAAACCAGCGCCACCAGCCAGGCGATCAGCACGCCCGACGAGCCATCGGCCACTTCGATGCCCAGCACCTGGCGCATGGCGCCGCCGGCGGGAACCGAAGCAGCCGGCTGCGCCGACACCAGCGCGATCGATACGCGGTCCTCGGTCAGGCCGGGAATCGCGTGGGTGACGAGCTTGCGGATCTGCGGCTGCAAGGCGTCCAGGTTGTAGCCCGCCTGGTGCTTGATGAACACCGCAGCCGTCGACGGCGTGGTGTTCTCGCCCACGCCGCCGCGCTCGGGCAGCACCACGTGCACGCGCGCGGCCAGCACGCCATCCATCTGCGACAGCGTATTGGTCAATTCCTGCGACAGCGCGTAGATATAGCGGGCCCGCTCTTCCAGCGGCGACGACACCAGGCCTTCCTTGCGGAAGATCTGCCCCATGCCGTCGAAGCGTTCCCGGGGCAACCCCCGCGCGCGCAGGATGTCCAGCGCGCGCGCCACCTGCTGGCCGTCCACCGACACGGCCACGCCGGTCTTGGTAACGGCCTTCTGCGCGGAGATACCGGCGTCGAGCAGCACCGACAGCACCTCGTTGGCCTCGCTTTCGTTGGCGGCCGAGAACAACTCCACCCGTGCGCCGCAAGCGGCCAGCGCCAGCGTCAGGCCAATGGCCAGCAGCCGCAGGGCGGCCACGCTCCGCTTCCGGGTCGTGGCAAAAAAAGAAGAGCTGAAAACTTCCCGCATCACGACATCCTGACCAGCGAATCAATGTTCTGCGTGGTGCGCGACACCGCCTTGCCCACCATTTCGTATTGCACCGACACCTGCAGCAGATCCGCCTGCAGGCGCACCATTTCGGCCACCGAGGGCTGCGCGGAAATGGCGTCCATCCGGCTCGATATGCCTTGCCACTTTTCCGAGTATTCGGTGGTGGTGGTGCGCAGGCTGGCCAGGATCTGGTTGCCCAGGGTCTGCGGCACGGCGTCCACCGGCGGCGCGAAGGCCGATTGCAACGCCGACTGCAACCCGGTCAGCGAAGGCGGCGCGGCCTCGGGCGCGTTCATGACCGCATTGAAACGTTCCGTGGCCAGTTGCGCGGGCGGCGTTGGCGGCGTGGACAAGATGGGCGGCAAGGCTGCCGAAAGCGCGGCGATTTCCATTTACGCTAGCTCCAGATTCGATGAACACAAGCAGGCGCGGCACACATCATGCGCCCTCCTGCGGCAAGCCCAGCAACGCGCGCGCCAGGCGCGCGCCCTCTCCGTCGCCGCTGGCGACTGCCTCCAGCAGGCGCGCGCTTTCCCTGTTGCGTCCGGCCAGTTGCAACGCGAAGCCGCGCCACGCATCCAGCAGCGGCCGCTCGGCGGGATCGGCAGGCACCGCGCTTTCCAGCAAGCGCACGGCATCCGGCGCCCGTCCGGCGTTCAGCCAGGCGACGGAGAGCCCGATCACGGGATAGGCCTGGCCGGGCCGCAGGCGCCGCAGCGCGGAGAAGATGGTTTCGGCGCGGGCGGCGTCGCCCGCGCCAGCCGCCAGGAAGCCGACTTCCGACAGCAGCCGGGCGTCGTCCGCCAGAAGCACAACAGCCGTCTCCTGGGAGACGGCCTGGGCCAGCGCGGCGTGGGCCGCGGCGGGCTTGGGAGGGGACTGCGCGCTATCGTCCATGCTTCAAGACGCGGCCTCCCGCGACGTGAGTTGCAACAGCGCCTCGGCGCGCACGCGCACTTCGTCCGGCGTACCTGGCGTGCATAGCAGTTCCAGCGTGCGGCGCGCCTGGTCCAGCTGCTGGCCGGCAAGCTGGCATTCCGCCACGCGCAGCGCGGTATGCCACGAATCCGGATACAGCGTCAGCACCAGCGAATAAATCGTGATGGCCTCGTCGGACCGGCCCAGCATCTGCAGGCACACGCCCAGGCCCACCAGGTAGTGCTTGCGGGTCGGGCCGTATTGCGCCAGGAAGGCGAATACCGGGAGCGCCTGCGCGTACTGTTCCTGCGCGGCATGCGCATACGCCAGCGCGTACACCACCTCGAGCTGCTCGGGGGTCAGGCGCCCACTGGAAGGCAGGCCTTCCAACCCGTTGCGAAGGGCTTCGCCAAACTCATCCCGTTCAATTGCGCTATCGGCCATTTGCTTTCCTTGTTGCGTTGCCATACACGGGGCGTCAGACCGCCATCCGCTTGCCGATGTTCGCAGTGATCTGCGACATGCTGTCGGCGGCGCCGTTGATCATCTGCGACACCATGCGCAGGCCTTCTTCCATCTGCTTGATCACCTTGGTGATCTCTTCCTGGGCCTCTTCCATCTTGGCCTGGAGCTTGCGCGTGATGGCATCCATTTCCTTCTTGTCCGCCTGGATGTCCTCGGCCTCGCGCTTGGTCTGGGCGACCGAAATCTTGACCGCGCCCTGCGCGATCTGCGTCGTGCCTTGCGTGATCTGCCCGACGGCGGCCAGCACCCGCGACGTGGTGCTCACCGCGCTGGCCCCGCCGGAGGCGGCGATGGTCACAGCGCCCACCGTGACGGCTGCCGCGATGGCGAAGGCCATGGTCAGGGCCATGGTCGTTTTCTGGTCAGCACCGGCCAGCTCGGCGATCCCGCCGGCCAGGCCGCCCAGCAGGCCCGGCTCGATCATCAGCAAGGCCGGCGACGCCAGCCCCACCACTCCGGCAACCACCTTGCCGATGCGCTGCGCGGTTTCCTCGTCGACCCCGCAGGCCTGCAGGAATTTGCTGGCCACGGTGGTCATGAGATTGCTGAGGCTGATCTCGGGCCCGCCGCATTCCTTGGAAATCTGGTCCGCCAGCGCGATCGTCGAGCCGATCAGGCCCATCACGGCCAGAGCCAGCAGCGGCGCAGCCGCGCCGCCCGTGGCCACCGCCCCGACCGACAGCGCGGCCACGGCAATGGCCGAAAACACCACCGCGGCGATCTTGCCGATCCAGCCGAAGATCTTGCCCAGAACCCCCTTGCTGGCGGCTTCCTCGCATTTCTTGACGTAGTCCTGGATCTTCTGCAGTTGCGCCTCGTTGTTCTTCTCCATCTTGGTCCGCGCGGCGGCCAGGTTCTCTTTGGCGCTGGCGATCTGCGCGGCATCCGACTTGGACCGGATGCTGCGCAACAGATCGATCATGTCGTTGGCGGAGAACGATTGCGCCGGCGGCTCCAGCGTGGGCGCGCCGTTGCCGTTGAATATGCCGTCGGAGCGGCCAGGCGTCGTGCCCTTGGCATCCGGCAGCGAGCCCGCCATATCCATGAAGGCGCCGAGCAGTTCGCGGACCTTGGCGGTTGCCTGCGCGGCCTGAGCCGCCGACGCGCCGGCGTCGCCCGGCAGGCTGGCGCCCGGCGGCAGCGCGGAACTGCCGATATTGGGAGAAATCGAATTCATGTCGGGGTCCCCTGGCGTACGCCGGCTCAGATGTTGCGGGCGATGCCGCGGTTCGTTTCCAGCCGCGACTGTTCGATGGCCGAAAGTTTGTCTCGCATATCGCGGATCACGTCCATCATCTGCTGGGCCATTTCGCTGGCCTGCTGCATGCCGGACTCGTGCACCTTGGCCTGGGCCTCCATCTCGGAACGTTTTGCGTCATGCTCGGCGGCCTTGCGCTCTTGCGCGGCGTTCACGATGCTGCCGATGCCGCTGGCGACGCCGGAGATGCCCGCCCCCTTGTCCGAATAGCTCTTGGCCAAGGCCTCGGACCCACCGCCGGCCAGCACGCTGCCCTGCTTGAAGCCGGCCCCCATCTGGACCAGCCCCCCCGCGATCTGGAACGCGCCCTGGGTGATCGCGCCGATCATGCGTTCCTCCGCGGCGTTGCGCATCTCGTCGGCGGCGCCCTTCAGGGTGTCGACCTGGGCCTGCAGCTCGCTGGCGCGCACTTCCCGCGCCGACGTGCGCATCGTCTGCGCCAGCTGCTGGAACAGCATCATCATGGAATACATGTCGGCCTGCACGTCCTGCTCGCTCAGGTTCGACAGCGCGTTGAGCGTGGCGCTGGCATCGGCGCCCAGGTTTCCTTCCGGCGCCTGCAGCGGATTGGCGCCGCCGGCTCCTCCCAGCAGCTTCTGGCTCATGGCGGCCAAGGCCTGCGCCAATTCGGCGGCGTCCGCAGTCCCGGACACGCCGAGCGCGCCCAGCATCTGCTTGAGGGATTCGCCCTCGGACACGATCTTCTGGGCGCTCTCCTGGATGGCCTTGGTTACGTCGGGAGACGCGGTCTTGATCAGGTCTTCGATGTTGAACGACGGGTTCGCGCCGCCTGCGCCTACGGAATTGATGCTCATGGAATGGCTCCAGTATCTTGGCCGCGCGCCCAATGGCGCCCGGCCGGGTTCAGGCCCGCGGCCCCGCCAGGGCGTCGCGCAGGACACGCGCCCGCGCCGCCACGGTGGCGTGCTTTTCCTCGCCCTCGCACATCGCGGCGACGGCGTCCAATGCTTCGATCGCCTCGTCGCGGCGCCCCATCTCGACCAGCGACTCCGCGCTGTAGTACAGCGGCGCCGGATCCAGCGGGTCGGCCGCAATGGCCGGCAGGTACTGGCGCAGGGCGTCTTCGTGCCGGCCCAGCATGCGGCTGGCGGCCGCCAACGCCACGCCGTAGCGGGGCTGCGTGTGGTCATAGGTGACCAGCGCGGAGAACACCTTGAACGACTCGCTGTAGCGCTGCTGCTCGTACAGGGCGTAGCCCAGCGAGTACATCGCCTCCAGCTCGGCCGGCGCCAGCCCAAGCACGTCGCCGAGCTTGCCGCCCGCGCGGATGTAGCTGGCCAGACCGCCCGTGGCTTCCTCCATGGCGGACTCGAGGTTGCGCGCCAGGGCGGCATTCTCTTCCGGGGTCAGACTCATGTCGTTCTCCTTCTTCCAGGGCGGCGCCCGCCTTACACCATGGGACGCATTTTCTTGATACCGCCCGACTGCGCCGGCGCCGCGAAACTCTGGCGCGCCAACTCCTGCGCCATCTCGCTCTCTACCGCTTCCAGGTCCTGGCGGAACAGCGCCTCGGCTTCTGCGCGCTCTTTCGGCCCCAGGCGCTCCGCACTCACGGCGCGCACCTTTTCCGGGTCCAGGCCCTGGTCCCGGTAGAACTCGTCGGCCTGTTCCAGGGCGCGGCGGGCGTCGCCCAGCGCGCGCTCGGCATCGGCGTGGATCTGTTCGGGGGTCTTTTTCTGGCTCATGTCGGTATTCCGGATTCAGGAAGGATTGAAGGATTCGATCAACGCATGTTGCCGATGATGGACGAGCGGCTGTCCTGCATCTTCTTGACGAAGTTCGTCATCACGTCGAAGGCTTCGTTGCGCTTGTTGGTCATGGACTGCAGACGCGTCATGTCCATCTGCTGGGTGTTCGACAGCGCGTCCACCTTGTTCTTGATGGCCTGGATGGCGGTCTCGATGCTGCCCTTGGTGACATTGCTGATGCCATTGTCCACCTTCAACTGGTACTTGTCGGTGTTCAGGTCCATGCCCGCTTCGCCCATCGCGCTCCACATGGCGTCGCGCATCTCGTTGTAGCGGTTGTCGTTTGGCGTGCCAGCGTCGTTCCAGTCGGGGATCTCGCCGTCCTTCATCTTGGTGCCACCGTCCTTGCCGGACTTGAACAGGCCCGCCAGCGCGTTCAGGCTGTTCATGGCCTCGTTCAGCTTGGCGATTTCGGTATTGCGCTTCTGCACCTCATTGATCTGGTTCTGCAGCTGCGCGTCCAGCAATTTGACGCGCTCGCCCTGCACCATCATGAGGGCCGTCTCGATGTCCATGCTGGACAGGTCGATCTGGCCGACGCTACCGGCGCCGCTGGCGCCGCCGACTGGATTGCTCATTGTTCTATCTCCAAGAATGGTGCGCTGCCGCGCATCCGGGGCGTCGCATCTGGGTCCGGGCCGTTCCGACCCCGCATGCTGCATGAGTAACCGCTGCGGACCGGAAGTTCCACGCCGCCGCAAGGCGGCGCGGGCCGCCGCAAGGCGGCGCGGGCCGCCGTGTCAACGCATGTTGCCGATGATGCTGGAACGGCTGTCCTGCATCTTCTTGATGAAGTTCGTCATCACATCGAAGGCCTCGTTGCGCTTGCCGGTCATGCCTTGCAACCGCAGCATTTCCGTCTGCTGCGTATTGCCCAGCGCGTCGACCTGGTTCTTGATGGACGTCATTTCCGTCTTGTTGGCCTCGACGGTGGCGGCGTTGTTCTTGATGCTCTCTTCCAGCGCCGCCACCTTGCCGTCGATCTCCTTCTGCCAGCCGGCCACCACCTTCCCTTTGGCGTCCATGGTCCCATTGCCGTCCACGTCGCGCGGCGCATCTGCGCCGGCGGGGACGGTCAGCCCGGACGACTTGATCTGTTCCAGCGTGGAATGGGACAGCGCCGCGTCGTCGCCCTGCCCCCAGGAAAGGCCGTACCAACCATCGGGATTCGGGCACTCGCTGGCCTTCAGCCGCGATTGCAGGTCGCGCAGTTCCGCAATCTGCTTCTGCATGGAAAGGCTGGACTCTTCCAGCTTGCTGTTCTCGGACGACTTGGCCGCGATGGCGTCGTTCAGGCCGGCCATCTCCGCATTGCGGGCGCTGACCGAATCGAGCTGCAGGCGCAGGGCGTCGTCCAGCAGCTTGGTGCGCTCGCTCTGCACCGCCATCAGCGCGGTCTCCAGGTCCATCGACCCCAGGTCCATGCCCGATACGCCGCCGACTCCCGCTCCGGAAACTGTGGTCATCTTCTTCTCCTCTTGCCGCGCGTCCGATGGTGGACGCCTCGTTGATTAAGGGTTAACCCTTGAAACATTCGCGGAATCCGGAACTGTTCGGCCCGGATCCGCCGCCATGCCGTGTTCGTAACCGCCGCCCCGCCTTGGTTCCATCGAACCCGCATGGAACTTTCCCGGCCCCGCCGTTACTACCACTCACGACGCGCGGCCTATGCCGGCCGCCCTGACACGCCCTATGAACCGTATCGAAGCAGGCCTTTCCTCTTCCGCTTTCTCATCGATGACCTCGCAGGCCGACGTCCAGCACGGGCAGGCGCAGGTCGGCACGATGCTGGGCCAGGCCGCTGTCGCGGTCGACGGCGAGTTCTCCCTGGCCGACTCGGCCGAGGAGCTCAGCCTGCACATGGCCGAGAAAACGGAAGACAAGCACCACGCGGAGCGCAAGATGCGCGGCGACGCGCCCATGCAGGCGATCAGCACCGAGGCCATCCTCGCCTACCTGGCGGAGGCCCACGACGCCGACGCGCAGGAAAAGCTGATCGAGCTGGCGCGCCATCTGCTCAGCGGCAAGGCCGATCCGCGCCAGGCTGCGGGCCAGGCCTTCGGCGATGTGTCGCAGCAATACCTGGCCCTGCAGTACGCGCTGCGCCAGGGCGAACGCGAGGGCGCGTCCGACGACGTGCTGGACGGGCTGCGCGAGGCGCTGGCCGACCTGGAACTGGAAAACGGCCCGCAGATCCGCGCCGGCATGAACACCATCGGCGCCGCCTCGGCCTACGCCGAAGACGCCCGGGGCGTGGCGGACTTCCAGCGCACTTACCGCGACGTGGTGCTGGGCGAATCCGGCCTGGCCAAGACCCTCGCCCTGGCCCTGGAACGCTTCGGCGGCAAGAACGTCGGGCGCGGCCTGGAGCAATTGATCCAGGCGCTTGGCCAGGACCTGGCCGCCGCGCGCCCCTCCACCAGCCCCGACCGGCTGCAAGCCCTGATGCAGGACCTGTACCAGCTGGGCACCGCCATCACGGTGCTGGAAGGCTGCGCGGAACTGGCGGACAAGATGGGCCGCGAGCATGGCGCCGCGGTCTCTCCGGAGCGCCTGATGCAGGATCTGGTCAACGTCAGCAATGAAAAGTGGGTATCCGAATCGCGCTTTTCCAGCCTGGCCGGCACGCATGGCGTGTCCGCCGTGGAAGGCCGGATCGCGTTCCTGGGCGGCGTGCGCGCCGTGCTCAAGGACCTCCCCGTTTCCGTCTACGCCGACGCGGACACCCGGCAATCCGTCCTGAACGCCGCCCAACTGGCGCTGGACGCCGCCATCGACGAGGAATACGAATGAACAGCCTGGACCAGGCGTTGAGCGCCTTCGGGGAAGACATCGGCATGCCCGGACTGGCGCTGAGCGCCCGCGGCAATGTGGCGCTGCAGCTGGAATCCGGCCGCCGCGTGGCGATCGAGCCCGCAGAAGACGAGGTGCTGGTGTATGTCTCGGACCCGGTTCCCTACGACGCGCCCGAGCGCCTGTTGCTGGCATGGCGCCGCGCCCATCATTCCCGGCTGGACGGCTGGCCGGTACAGGCGGCGCTGCGCGAGCAGGACGGCCTGCCGCGGCTGCTCGCCGCCACCCGCCTGGCCGCCGCCGACGCCAGCGCGCACAAGCTCAAGCAGGCCGTCGACCACCTGTCGCGCTGGCTCGACGCCGCGCGTGACGACTGACCCCTGGACACGGAGAACCATCATGTCCGATATGCGCATCAACGGCCTGGCCTTCGACCGGGGCATCGACGGCATTTCCTATGCCAGCCGCGACGCCGGCGGCCAGCACCTGCCCGAGCGTCAGGAGCTCGCCCCCCCCGCCGACGGCGTGCGCGCGCAGCTGGCCCAGCTGCTGGATAAGCCCACGGCCGCCCGCTACCTGGACGACAGTCTGCGCCCGCCGCTGGCCAATCGCGACCTGCTGATGCCCGCCCGATTCCAGCAGGCGCTGCAATCCGCGCTGGACGGCCTGGGCGCAGCGGCCGAGCAATCCTCGAACCAGGACGATGCCCGCGCCCTCAACCGCGCGTTGCGCCTGCTCAAGGACGAAGCCGGGCTGCGCGAACTGGTCGCCATGTACCGCAGCGCGCTGTATCAAGGATGAACGCCCGATGCCGCTGAAACACGAGGCCCGCGAGCTGCTCAGCCTGCTGGCGTATGTCTACCTCGAAAACAACCGGCCCGAAAAGACGGCCGTGCTGCTCAACGCCCTGCGCGCGCTGGGCCTGGCCGGCCCGCGCGAACTCGCCACGCTGGCGCTGGCCCAGCTGCGCGCCGGCAAATCCGAGGCGGCCCTGTCGACGCTGGACGCGCTGGCCATGCAGGGCGGCGTCGACGCGCCGTTTCACCTGATCCGCTCGCAAACCCTGCTGGCGCTGGAGCGCCGCGAAGAGGCCGCCGCCGCCATGCGCGCCTACGTCGCCTCACGGCCCGCGGCAAGCGCCGCCCCCACTGAAACGGAAACGATCTGAGCCGCGCCATGCAAGCCCTTAACCGCGTCGTCGCCGCCGCCACCAGCCGCAACGATATCGTCCTGGCGATCTTGATCGTCTCGATCATCTTCATGATGATCCTTCCGCTGCCGACGGCCCTCGTGGACGTGCTGATCGGCACCAATATGACGCTGTCAGCCATCCTGCTGATGGTCGCCATGTACCTGCCGTCGCCGCTGGCGTTCTCGTCGTTCCCGTCCGTGCTGCTGGTCACCACGCTGTTCCGCCTGGGCATTTCCATCGCCACCACCCGCCTGATCCTGCTGCAGGGCGACGCGGGGCACATCATCGAAACCTTCGGTAATTTCGTCGTGGGCGGCAACCTCATCGTGGGCCTGGTCGTCTTCCTGATCCTGACCATCGTGCAGTTCGTCGTGATCACCAAGGGCGCCGAGCGGGTGGCCGAAGTGGCCGCGCGCTTTTCGCTCGACGCCATGCCCGGCAAGCAGATGTCGATCGACGCCGACCTGCGCGCCGGCACCATCGACATGGACGAGGCCCGTAAGCGCCGATCCGTCGTCGAAAAGGAAAGCCAGTTGTACGGCGCCATGGACGGCGCCATGAAGTTCGTCAAAGGCGATGCCATTGCCGGGCTGATCATCGTGGCGGTGAACCTGCTTGGCGGTATCCTCATCGGCACCATGCAGCGCAACCTCAGCGCCGGCGAAGCGGTGCAGGTCTATTCCATCCTGACGATCGGCGACGGCCTCATCGCGCAGATCCCCGCGCTGTTCATCGCCATCTGCGCGGGCATCATCGTGACCCGGGTGCAGACCGGCGACGGCCCCTCCAACGTGGGCAAGGACATCGGCGCGCAAGTGCTGGCCCAGCCGCGCGCGCTGCTGATCGCCGCCGCGATCGCCGTGGGCATGGGCCTGATTCCGGGCATGCCTACCCTGACCTTTCTGGCGCTGGCCGCGGTGGTCGGTACCGTCGGCTTCGTGCTGCTGCGCGGCACGCGCAAAGTGGTCGACGAGAAGACCGGCGAAATCACCGAAATCCCCGCCCTGGCGGCCGACGGCCAGAAGCCCGCGGCCAAGCCGCGCACCGACGGCAGCGCCGAGTTCGCGCCCACCCTGCCGCTGATGATCGACGTTGCCGCGCACCTGCAGCGCAGCTTCGACGCCGATGAGTTGAACGACGAGCTGCTCAAGATCCGCCGCGCCCTGTACTTCGACCTGGGTGTGCCGTTCCCCGGCATCCAGCTGCGCTTCAACGACGCGCTGCCGCAAGACACCTACAACATCCTGCTGTCCGAAGTTCCGGTATCGCAAGGCAAGCTGCGGCCCGGAGCGGTGCTGGTGCGCGACACCGAACAGAACCTGCAGGCGCTGCAGGTTCCGTATGAAACGGACAAGCGGTTCCTGCCCAACATTCCCACCATCTGGGCCGGCGCCGAACTTTCCCCCACCCTGTCGGCCGCCGGCATTCCCTATCTGGATCCCCACCAGGTCCTGACGTGGCACCTGGCGTTCGTGCTGAAGAAATACTCGTCCGACTTCATCGGCATCCAGGAAACGCGTTTCCTGCTGACCGCCATGGAAGACCGCTTCCCCGACCTGGTGAAAGAAGCGCTGCGCGTGATGCCGGTGCAGAAGATCGCCGAGATCATGCAGCGCCTGGTGTCCGAGGACATTTCGGTGCGCAATCTGCGCGCGGTGCTGGAAGCGCTGATCGAATGGGGCCAGAAGGAAAAGGATTCGGTGCTGCTGACCGAGTACGTGCGGGTCTCGCTGAAACGGCACATCAGCTACAAGTATTCCAGCGGCCAGAACATCCTGCCCGCCTACCTGCTGGCGCCCAACGTGGAAGAGACCGTGCGCGGCGCCATCCGCCAGACCTCGGCGGGCAGCTATCTGGCGCTGGACCCGAACGCCTCCAAGAAGCTGGTCGACAACATCAAGCGCGCGACCGGAGACCTGAACGCAACAGCGCAGAAGCCGGTGCTGCTGACCTCGATGGACATCCGCCGCTATCTGCGCAAGATGATCGAGCAGGACCTCTACGAGCTGCCCGTGCTGTCCTACCAGGAACTGACGCAGGAAATCAACGTGCAGCCGCTGGCGCGGGTGGATCTATGAACATGCCGCACAACGGAGTCCCGTCATGAGCGAAGCGCTGGAACTGCGCGTCCTGAGCGGCCTGCACCGCGATGCGCGCTGCCTGGTGGAAGACGGTTCGGCGCTGGGCGCCGATCCGTCTTGCGACATCGTGCTGGCCGACGACGGCATGCCGCCACGCGCCGCGCAGGTACGCATCGGCGCCGGCAACTGGGGCCTGGCGCCGGACTCGGCGCCAGCCACGCCTTTCAACCACCCGGTCTCGCTGGGCCCGGTCTGGGTGACCGTGGCGCGCCGCGACGACCCGTGGCCCCAGTTGCCCGAGTCCGGCGGCGAGGAACCGGCCGTGGCTGCGCAGGCGCCTGCGTCGGCCGCGGCGTCTGTCACCGCCGCGCCGGTTCCCCCAGCCGAGGAAGATACCCAGCTGGAACGCCGGCAACCGCTGCCGCCCGTGGCCGGCCGGCGCCGCAAGCGCGACTCCTGGCCCATGGCGCTGGGCCTCGGCGCGGTAGCGCTGACGATCATCGTGGCCATCGCGCTGGCGCTGATTCCGCCCTCCACGGCCAAGCGCGCGCCCACGCCCGACCCGCGCCTGGCCGCCGCCGAAAAATCGGTGGGCCAGATATCCGCCATCTTCGAGCGCATGGGGCTGGCCTCGCGGCTGCACGTGTCCCTGTCGCGCGACGGCACGGTCATGGTGTCCGGCTGGGTGCGCAACGCCGCCGAGCAGGATGCCATCGCGGCGGCCCTGTCTCAGGTCTGGCCCATGCCCGCCATACGCGTCAGCAACGAGGACGAAGCCGTGCGCACGGCGCGCGCCGCGCTGCGCGCGTTCAGCGTCAAGTACGAACCGCGTTACCAGGGCGACGGCCGGCTCGACATCGCCGGCATCGCCAGCAGCGCCCGCGAACGCGCCTCGGCCCTGGATGCGCTTCGCGCGCAGCTGCCCGGCATGACCGTACTGGGCAACAGCATCAAGCTGACACAGCAGGTTAGCGACACCTTCTCGGGCCAACTGGTGGATGAAGGATTGTCCGGCGTCACCCTGGCCTGGAAAGCGGACTACCTGGACATTTCCCCGGGGCGCTGGACGATGACCAGATGCAGCGCCTGCAGGCGCTGGTGGCGGACTTCAACAAAGACCACCTGGACGTGGCGCGCGTGGCGTCCGCCAGCGCGGCCGCACCGGCCGACAGCGTGCCTTTCACGATACGCAGCGTAGTCGGCGGCGCGCAGCCGTTCATCGTGCTGGAAGACGGCAGCAAGCTGCTGGTGGGCGGGGTGTACCGCAAGTACCGGCTCGTCGCCGTGGAAAACACCCGCATCATTTTCGAAGGACCGCGCAACGCCATCGTGACGCGCTGAGCGCGCCATGCTTGCATCCGACACCCGAGCCGCCATGACCGCACCGATCACACTGACCGAACTCGAAGAACGCCTGGCCGCCCCCGGCGGCGCCGAACTGCGCGCATCGCTTGTGCAGCGCATGGCCGCGCTGGAGGCCGCTGCGCGTGAGCAGCTGGAACGCGGCCTGGCGCCGGCCGCATTCCAGAATGGTCAGGCCCTGGCCGACGCCGCCCGCGCCGCGCAGGAAGTGCTTGCGGCCAGCCATTTTCCGACCCAGTCTGCCCCCGGCGCCCCCGCGGCGCCGCTTCCCTTCAATTCCCTGTCCCGCTAAGGAGACGCACCATGGCACTCAATGGCCTCACCGGCTCGTCCGGCCTGAACTTCAACTCCGTCAATAGCACGATCTACGACAGCATCCGCACGCAGGAAACGAACCTGCAGGCCACCCTGTCCAGCATGCGCACCAATGCGGACGGCAGCGTCTCGCAGGCCGAGTTGCTGAAGATGCAGCAGCAGGTCCAGCAGTGGACGATGATGATCGACATCCAGAGCACCATCACCAAGCAGATCGCGGATTCGCTCAAGGGCGTGATCCAGAAGTCCAGCTAGGCGATTCGCGGGGCGGGCCCAGGGCCCGCCTATACGGACTGCATCATAAAGGCGGGATTGCGCCGCAGCGCATCGACGTCGGGTTCGGCGCGCGCGCAGCGCTGCTCCCAGGATTCGACCTGGCTCAGCAGGGCGTCGATCGCGGCCATCAGGGTGTCCGCGCGGCATTCCGCGCGCGCGACGCCCAGTTGCAGGTGCATGCGCCCGTCCGGGGCCGCGCAGGCGACGACGCCGCCGCCCGCCTGCATGAAGTTCGCCTGGGCCGCCAGCAGGGCCTGAGCGCCGTCCATCTTGCCGCCCACGGCGCACGACAGCAGGATCTGGCCGCGCGCGCCATGTTCCACGATCTGCACGAGATGCCGGCCATCGAACGCCAGCTGGCACAGACCGCCCTCGGACGGCGCCAGCGCGGGAATGCCCAGCATCTGGCCGAGTTCGGAAAGCATCCGGGCGAATAAGGGGTCTGACACGGTAGGCGGCGGGCCATGCCAAGCGCCGCGAGATGCCAGCGGCCTGGATGCCAATAAGATGGACGAGCCGCTCATCTTACCTTCGTTCCCCGCCTCGCCCAAGCCCCCGCGCGCCGGTGGCTCACAACGGGATCGCGGCCCGCGCCCGGCATACCGCGCCCAGCCTGCGCGGGTCTCCCTCGTGCTCGTGCCACAGGCGCAGCAGCCTGTCGGCGCCAGTGCAGCGGGAGTCCACGGCATATCTGGCGTAGTCCAGCCAATGGCGTTCGCCATCGACCAGCCCGCCCTCGGCGACCGCCAGCGTATCGCACGCCAGCGCCCAGACCGCATCGTGGCTCAGGGCATGGCGCATCGCCTCCGCCCGCAAGTCGCGCAAGCGCAGCCAGCCCCATTCGCGCAGCAGCGCTTCGGCCTCGTCCAGGTTGCGCATCAATCCCAGTTGCAGGGCCGAGGGCGCCATCACGATGGTGGCCGCCACGGCGCTGCCGGCCTCTTCGACGAGCTGCGCGTCGGCAAAACCCGCGCCGGGCGCGCGGCCTTCGATATAACCGGCGGCGCCCAGGCGCGAGTACAGTTCCTCGATGCCGCCCGGCCGCTTCCAGGCCACGCGCAACTCGTCCAGCGCCGGGCGCTCGGCCAGCCGGTACCGCCAGCGCGCATCCAGGAAATGCGCGAACTGCGAATATTCGAAATGCCCGCCCTGCGGCTTGATCGTCACCTGGCCGCCCGTGTCCGTGCGCAAGCCGGGCCAGCCGTCAGACGCCAGGAACGCAGACAGCGACGGCCCGCCTTGCAGATACACCCCCACGGCCGACTTGTAGCCATCCTCCGCCGCCAGCGGCAGGCAGCGGCTGGCGGTTCCCGGGCCGAACATCCAGCGGAAGTAATCCCCCAGGTCCGCGAACGGCCGCTCTGGCAAGCGCTGCAAGCGGTGGTCCCCCGCAAAGCGCGAATAGCGGAACATCCGGTCCCAGACGGTCAAGCGGTTTTCTTTGAAGTCGGTGACGCGGCCACTCTCCAGCGGGCTGTTCGCAAACACCGCCACGCTGGCCGGTGCCAGGCCCAGCACCACGTTCAGCGCACGCGCCGCCTGCCACACGTCCACCGACGTGCACGGGCTGTTCTGCGCCTTAGCGTCGATGCCGACCCGATGCAGCCATTCACGATGCCCGATCAGTTCGCGGTAGATGGGGCGAGGCACCTGCACCTGGGCGTACCAGCCAGGGTCCAGCGTGCACGCCGGATGCTCCGAGACGTTCAGCACGGTGGCGCCCTCGGCCTCCAGCGCCAGTTGCACGTCCTCGAGTTCCCGTTTGGCGCGGCGCGCCAGTTCGGCCAGGCCGCCTTCAGCGGCCGCAACCGGCGCGAAGGCCGTCTCCAGCAGATTGAAGCCGTTGTCCAGGCCGCTCTCGCCGGCGGCCACGGACAGGCCCACGTCGCGGCCATCGATGCGCGCGATGTCCGGCGCTTCGTCGCGTTGCGCCTTGATCCCCGCCAGCCTCGCGAAATAGCCGTCCACAGGGTGGCTGGCGCCGGTGTCGCGGCGCGCCACGGCCATCTCCATCTCCAGCCCCAGCGTCTGGCCGGCCGGCGCGCTCATCGGCCCGCTCCGCGGCGGCGGAGGGCGCAATGGCGTCGGGAACAGGCGCGGGCGTCGGGCATGGCGGACTCTTTCGGAAAACACGATCGTGCGAGCTTAGTAACGCAAACGGCGTCCGCGTTCCCCCCGCAGCGCCTGCAACCGTTGCGGCCTGCGTCCCCGGCGGGGCCGCAACGGCGCCCAGATGCGCATCGATTCCGTGCGCGAAGGCAAACGCCCGATGCACGTGCTCGACGTCACGCCCATCGCGGGCGAACCGAGACGCAACGCCCTGAATCCGCAGGAAAAATCCGGGCAGGCGGTCCCTTCGCGAGGACCCGGTCGCCCGCTACCATGTCGGTCAAGACAGCGGAATTCACACGATCGTCACCCCTGTGTCATGCGCAGCTTCTAACCTCGCTGCCGCTTTCCTGACAAATAACTTAGCGATTCGTTCGCCCTACTATGAGGTTGGAATGTCCTACTTGACCGACAAATTGCGCGCCCCCTACCGTGAAGCCCAGGGAGAAGTGACGGTTCCGGGCCAGATGCTGGACGACATCGTCGCCGCGAATCCGGAACGCCGTACCTTGCTGAAGAACAGCTTCGGCCTGTCGATGCTGTCGGTGTTCGGCGCCTCTACGCTGCTGACGGCCTGTGGCGGCGATGACGATGACGACGATGCGCCCGCCAACGGCGGCGAAGGCGGCGAGGGCACGCCGGGCGGCCAACCGGGCGACGGCGGCACCACCACGCCGCCCCCCGGCCCCGACTACTCCGTCACGTTCAAGCCGCTGGACGACAAGATCGTCGCCGACACCGTCACGGTGCCCGAAGGCTATGTGGCCGAAGTCCTGTACTCGGCCGGCGACAAGTGCGTAATCGGCTCGGCCGGCTACGCGGGCATTCCGCAATCCTATCCCGCCACCGAAACCCAATCGGGCGGCCAGCACGACGGCATGCACTTCTATCCTCTGGAAGGCGTGGACCCGAACCAGGGCGGCCTGCTGGTGCTGAACCACGAAGCCCTGGACAACGCCACGCTGGACCAAAGCGTCGAAGGCCTGAAGACCCGCCTGTCGAACGTCGGCGTCTCGGTCGTCGAGATTGCGCGTGGCAGCAACGGCGCCTGGGCGGTCAAGGCCGACTCGCGCTACAACAAGCGCTACACGGGCAACACCGTCTACAACGTCAGCGGCCCGGCGAAGGCGGTGGTCGGCGCAACCGTCGTCGGCACGCTGAACAACTGCTCCAGCGGCAACACGCCCTGGGGCACGTATCTCACCTGCGAAGAGACGCTGAACAACTACCACTACCAGGCCGGCGATGCCGGCCAGCCGGCCGATGAAGGCTACGGCTGGGTGGTGGAGATCGATCCCCAGACCCCGGGCTCGACCGCCGTCAAGCGCACCGCGATGGGCCGTTTCAGCCACGAAAACACGGCCTACATGCTGGACGAGAACAACCGCGTCGCGTTCTACATGGGCGACGACACCACGCCCGGCTGCATCTACAAGTTCGTGCCGAACAAGCCCTACGATCCGGCCAACCGCGCCAACAACATGGGCCTACTGGACGAAGGCACGCTGTACGCCGCGCGCTTCAACGACGACGGCAGCGGCAACTGGGTCGAACTGACCGTGGGCAAGAACAACCTCACGACCGGCGCCACCGATCCGGGCAACTTCACGCAAGTGGCCACCGGCACCGTCATCACCGGCACGATCGTGGACTTCAACTCGCAGGCCGACGTGCTGGTAAACACCCAGGCTGCCGCGCGCGTGGCGGGCGCCACGCTGATGGATCGCCCCGAGTGGATCACGGTCGGCGTGGACAAGACCGTATTCTGCACACTGACCAACAACGGCAGCCGCAAGCGCACCAGCGCCTCCAACCCGCGCGCCAACAACTCGCACGGCCACATCATCCGTTGGCACGAGCGCGGCGACTCGCCGCTCGCGACGACCTTCGAATGGGACCTGCTGCTGCTGGCCGGCCGCGACGCCGCCGACGGCGTGGCGCCCAACCTGACGGGCAACGTCAACGGCGACACCTTCTCCAGCCCCGACGGCATCCGCGTCGATCCCCAAGGCCGCCTCTGGGTGCAGACCGACGCCGGCACCGGCACGTCCACCACGGACTTCTTCGGCAACAACTCGATGTACTACATCGATCAGAAGACCGGCGAATCCAAGCGTTTCCTGGTGGGCCCGCTGGGCTGCGAAATCACCGGCATCGCCTACACGCCCGATCTGACGACGTTCTTCATCAACATCCAGCACCCGAACCAGACCTGGAACACGCTGCGCGCAGGCGGCGGCGATGCCCGCTCCGCCACCGTGGTGGTGCGCCGCACTGACGGCAAGCCGGTAGGCGCGTAAGCACCCACGGCAGGCGCGCCGCCCGGCAGTTGCGGCCGGGCGGCGTGTTGCGATCGGCGGGGGTCTGTTCATCTTGCGGGTGTCAGACACCCGGGCAGGTCGTCCGCAAGCTGTAGCGCTGGCTCGCAGAGGTGTCAGACACTGCGGCGGTCTTGCGCAGACTCGCCAGGCATCTGACTCCCGCGCCATCAAACCGGCGCCACAACGAAAAAGCCCCTGATTTCTCGCGAAATCAGGGGCTCATGCATTCTTGGCGGACAGAGGGGGATTCGAACCCCCGATACGCTTTTGACGTATACACGCTTTCCAGGCGTGCGCCTTCAACCACTCGGCCACCTGTCCTATCTGCGGTTTCCGCGGCGGTTTTCACCTGCTGCGAAAAATGCGAATCCGCGATTCTAGCAGATTGCAAGCGTCAGCGGCAAGACCCCAAGAAAATGGGGGGCGCCTTAGCGCCCCCCACTGGCTCATCCCCCGCCGTTAAGCAGAGGGCGGGTCCTGCTCGCGGTAGGAACTGACCGTACCGTCGGGCTCGGTCTCTTCCAGGCGCACCCGGAACCCCCAGAGCCGCGCCAGGTGCTTCATGACCTGCTCCGCATCCTCGCCGGCCAGCGGACGGCCGCGGGACTTGAGGTGGCGCAGCACCAGCGAGCGGTCGGAATCGCGGTTGAAGCGGACGACCTGGATGTCGGGCACCTGGTTGTCGCGGTTGTGCTGCGCGGCGAGCAGGCGGCGGATGTCGCGGTAGCCTTCGTCGTCGTGGATCGCGGCCACCTCGAGCTTGGGATTGGCCTGGTGATCGGAAATCGCGAAGAAACGGAACTCCCGGATCAGGCGCGGGGACAGGTATTGCGAGATGAAGGACTCGTCCTTGAAGTTGCGCATGGCGAAGTCCAGCGTCTTCAACCAGTCGCCGCCCGCGATGTCGGGGAACCAGCTCCGGTCCTCGGGCGTGGGCGACTCGCAGATGCGGCGGATGTCCGACATCATGGCGAAGCCCAGCGCGTACGGGTTGATGCCGCCGTAGCCGCGTTCATCGAAGCCCCGCTGGCTGACCACATTGGTGTGGCTCTGCAGGAACTCCATCATGAAACCGTCGTTCACCAGCCCCTTTTCATGCAGGCGGTTGAGGATGGTGTAGTGCCAGAACGTGGCCCAGCCCTCGTTCATGACCTTGGTCTGCGTCTGCGGATAGAAGTACTGCGCGATCTTGCGGACGATGCGCACCAGCTCCTTCTGCCACGGCGCCAGCTTCGGCGAGTACTTCTCGATGAAGTACAGCAGGTTCTCCTCGGGTTCGGGCGGGAACACCGAGGCCTCGACGCGCGCATCCTTCTCGTCGTCGAGCCGCGGCAGGGTCCGCCACAGGTCGTTGTACTGCAGCCGGGCATGCTCTTCGCGCTCGGCCTGGCGCGCGGCCTCTTCCTTGTAGGAAATCGGCGCGGGGCGCTTGTAGCGGTCCACCCCGTGGTGCGACAGCGCATGGCAAGAGTCGAGCACCGCTTCGACGGTATCGATGCCGTAGCGGTCCTCGCAGGCCATGACATACTTGCGCGCGAAGACCAGGTAGTCGAGCACCCCATCCGCGTCCGTCCATTGGCGGAACAGATAGTTGCCCTTGAAGAAGGAGTTGTGGCCGTAGCAGGCATGCGCGATCACCAGCGCCTGCATCGTCATGGAGTTTTCTTCCATGAGATACGAGATGCAAGGGTTGGAATTGATCACGATCTCGTACGCCAGCCCCTGCATGCCGCGACGGTAGAACTGCTCGTTGCGGATGAACTCCTTGCCGTACGACCAGTGGGGATACCCGATGGGCAGCCCCGCCGAGGCATAGGCGTCCAGCATCTGCTCCGAGGTGATCACCTCGATCTGGTTCGGATACGTGTCCAGGCCGTATTCCGCGGCGATCTTGGAGATCGCGTCGTCATAGGATTGGATCAGCTCGAACGTCCATTCGGAACCTTGCGAGATCGGCCGGGCGCTGCCGGCGGCCTCCGGCTCCACGAGAGCTCCGACGATGGTATTCATGCGGTCTCCTTCTTGAACAGATCATGGAACACAGGGAAGATTTCGCTGCGTTCGCAGATGCGCCGCATCACGAAATGCGGCTCCAGCTTCTGTTCGTATTCCGCCCACAGGCTGCTCTTGCGCGCTTCCTGCGAGTCCGGAACCTCGATATAGGCGAAGTAGCGGGTGGCGGGCAGCAGGTGCTCGGCCAGAAAGCGGGCGCTCTTGCCCGCGTCGGCGCCGAAAGAGTCGCCGTCGCTGGCCTGCGCCGCGTAGACGTTCCAGGACCCGGGCGGGTAGCGTTTTTCGAGGATCTCGCGCATCAGCTCCAGCGCGGACAGCACGATGGTGCCGCCGCTCTTGGGATCGTAGAAGAACGTCTGCTCGTCGACTTCCTCGGCGTTGTCCGTGTGGCGGATGAAAACCAGGTCCACGTGCTCGTACTTGCGCGACAGGAACAGATAGAGCAGCGAGAAGAATCGCTTGGCCAGGTCTTTCTTGCCCTCGTCCATGGAACCCGACACGTCCATCAGGCAGAACATGACGGCGCGCGCCATGGGGATGGAAACCGACACGCGGTTGCGGTAGCGCAAGTCCAGGTCGTCCAGGAACGGCACGCGGGCCAGGCGCTCGCGGCAGTCCTCGACCTCTTGCTCCAGCACCTGGATCTCGTCGGCGGGCGCGCCCGCCTCACGGGCCTTCGCCAGGCGTTCCTCGGCATCTTCGAGGTCTGCCCGCGCCTTCACGCTGAGCGCGACGCGGCGCGCCAGCGACGACTTGAGCGTGCGGCTGATGCTCAGCATGCTGGGCGAGCCCGAAGTCGTGTAGCCCGCGCGTTGCCACTTCTTCTGGCTGACCTCGCCCAGCTGGGTGCGCGCCATGTGCGGCAGCTCCAGGTCCTCGAAGAACAGATTGAGGAATTCGGCGCGGGACAGGCTGAAGGTGAACTGGTCCACCGATTCGCCTTCGCCCGGCTCGGATCCGCCTTCGCCCTGCCCGCCCTGCGGCCGGTCGAAGGTGTCGCCCTTGGCAAACTCGCGGTTGCCGGGGTGCACCATCTCGCGGTCGCCGCCCGTGCCGTGCCGGAAAGTCGGCTCGGAAATATCACGGGCGGGCAGGTTGATCTCGCCCCCCTGGTCCATGTCCTGGATCGAGCGGTCACGGATCATCCCGTGGACCGCCTTGCGGATCTGGTCCTTGTAACGCCGGAGAAAACGCTCCCGGTTGACGGCACTTTTATTGCGCCCGTTCAGACGGCGATCGATCAGTGAATTCATGATTCACCTCGCTCAGGAAGACTTCCTCACACGGAGGTACCACTCGCACAGCAGCCTGACCTGCTTTTCCGTGTAGCCCTTTTCGACCATGCGATCCACGAAACTCTGGTGTTTCGACTTGTCCTCGGCCGAGGCCTTGGCATTGAACGAAATCACGGGGAGCAGGTCTTCCGTGTTCGAGAACATTTTCTTCTCGATCACTTCGCGCAACTTTTCATAGCTGGTCCAGGTGGGGTTGCGCCCGTTGTTGTTGGCGCGCGCCCGCAGCACGAAGTTCACGATCTCGTTGCGGAAGTCCTTCGGGTTCGCGATGCCCGCCGGCTTTTCGATCTTTTCCAGTTCATCGTTGAGCGCGCTGCGGTCGAAGCTTTCGCCGGTTTCCGGGTCGCGGAATTCCTCGTCCTGGATCCAGCAGTCGGCGAACGTCACGTAGCGGTCGAAAATGTTCTGGCCGTATTCGGAGTAGGACTCCAGATAAGCGGTCTGGATCTCCTTGCCGATGAATTCCGCGTATCGCGGCGCCAGGTAGCCCTTGATGAATTCAAGGTACCGCCGGCGGATTTCCTCGGGGTAGTCCTCGCGGCCGATACGCTGTTCGAGCACGTACATCAGGTGCACCGGGTTCGCCGCCACTTCCGTCTGGTCGTAGTTGAAGACGCTGGACAGGATCTTGTAGGCGAAACGCGTGGAAACGCCCGTCATGCCCTCGTCGGTGCCGGCGTAGTCCTTGTACTCCTGCAGGGCCTTGGCCTTCGGGTCCACGTCCTTCAGGCTTTCGCCGTCGTAGACGCGCAGCTTCGAATAAATGCTGGAGTTTTCGGGTTCCTTCAGGCGCGTCAGCACCGAGAATTGCGCCATCATGTCCAGCGTTCCCGGCGCGCAGGGCGCCGCGGCCAGCGAACTGTGATGCAGCAGCTTCTCGTAGATGCGGACCTCTTCCGACACCTGCAGGCAGTAAGGCACCTTGACGATGTAGATACGGTCGAGGAAAGCCTCGTTGTGCTTGTTGTTGCGGAAGGTCTGCCATTCCGACTCGTTCGAGTGGGCGAGAATCATGCCGTTGAACGGGATCGCGGAAAAACCCTCGGTACCCTTGAAGTTGCCTTCCTGGGTGGCCGTCAGCAAGGGATGCAGCATCTTGATCGGGGCCTTGAACATTTCCACGAACTCGAGCAGGCCCTGGTTCGCCAGGCACAGCCCGCCGGAATAGCTGTAGGCGTCCGGATCGTCCTGCGAATGACGGTCGAGCTTGCGGATGTCCACCTTGCCGACCAGCGAGGAAATGTCCTGGTTGTTTTCGTCGCCCGGCTCGGTCTTGGCGATGGCGGTCTGGCGCAGCACGGAAGGATTCAGGCGCACGACTCTGAACTGCGAGATGTCGCCGTCATATTCCTTCAGGCGCTTCACTGCCCACGGCGACATGATGCCGGTCAGGTAGCGCCGAGGAATGCCATATTCCTTTTCGAGCGTGTCGCCGAACCGTTCCGGATGGAACAGGCCCAGGGGCGATTCATTGACCGGCGACCCCTTCAAGGCATAGATGGGGTAAGCCTCCATCAAGGCCTTGAGCCGTTCCGCGATGGACGACTTGCCGCCGCCCACGGGGCCCAGCAGATAAAGGATTTGCTTGCGCTCTTCCAGGCCCTGCGCGGCATGCTTGAAGAACGCGACGATCTGCCCGATCACGTCCTCCATGCCGTAGAACTCCTGGAACGCGGGATAGCGCCGGATGGTCCGGTTGGAAAACAAACGGGAAAGACGTGGGTCGTTGCGCGTATCCACGATTTCAGGTTCGCCTATCGCGGCCAGCATGCGCTCAGCGGGACTGGCGTACGCCATGGGATCGCTTTTGGCGAGGTTCAGATATTCCTCGAGGGAGAGTTCTGATTCCTGCTCTCTTGCATACTGCGACTTGAAGCCTTCGACGATGTTTTGCACGGAAACCTCCTACAACACGCGAAAAATCCAATACGTCCCTACGTGTCCCCATTGTGCCTCAGCGCCCACGCATTACTAGACAATCTCGCGATAAGCATTGGCGGCCGGATGGTATGTTGCTTTCGCCACACATCAACCATGAGCACGATCGGGTCCTTTCCGTTTAGGCTGCACCCTTCAGACACAAGTTCCGTCAGGGATTGCAACTTACGTGAAGAAGTTCGCTCATTCGCTTTCAGCATATCGCTGTATGCACGCACGGTTTATGCGGCTGCACATGAAATGCTCAGCAATGTTTTGAAGGGAAGAGCGATATCCCGGGGATTCTTATGATGCGGGTGTAAACCCGAAGCGCCCGCTATGCGATGGCAGCGGACGGTCTGAACGGCGCGTTGCGTCTTCGTTCAGCAGCGTGCCGGTCCGGTCGTGAAAAAGCGCCGATAACGCGGCACGGGAATCCGTGGTGACGAGGGCGCGTGGCGCTGAATGGTTTAAGCCTTCAGGGCGTATCGCCAAGTCATATGCCTATGCTATAGCCAATTGACGGTTTTGTGGCAATTCATTTTGCGCATCGCTGAAAATAGTCATGACACGCGCACCGGCATGCACGCGCAAAGCGCTCTCGAATTTGATGCCATCGCGGCGTCTTGCGCGTTTGGCAGCCACGGACATCGAGTGCTAGTACCCCTTGCACCGGCACGGTTTACGGCATCAGGACAGCGCAGGCAACTCGACCCGCTGCATCAATTGCCGCCACGTATCGGCAACCCGGGCGCGCACGCGCAGGTCCGCGCCCATCCGTTCGGTATCGACGAATTCGTAGCGCTGCGCGGCATCCAGGTGTTCCAGCATCGGCAGCCGGACCATGCCTGCCGCATCGCCCAGCAGCACGGGCGCCAGATACAGCAGCAATTCGTCCACGCAACCGGCGGAAACCAGCGCGCCGCTCAAGCCGGCGCCGGCCTCCACATGGACTTCGTTGACCTGTTCCTGGGCCAGCCAACGCATCATCGCGGGCAGATCCACCCGGCCCGGCGCCTCGCCGGGCAGCACCACGACGCGGGCATTCCTGGCCTTCAAGCGCTCGGCTTTGGCCGCATCTTCGCGGGCGGTGAAAAGTATGACTTCCGCGCCATCGAACAGCCTGGCGTGCTCCGGAATCTCGAAGCGGCCGTCCACGACCGCCTTGCGCGGCTGGCGGGGCGTATCCACGCCCCTCGCATTGAGCTGCGGATCGTCTTTCAGGACAGTGCCCATGCCAGTCAAGACCACGCAGCTGCGCGCCCGCCAGCGATGCCCGTCGGCGCGGGCATCGGCGCCCGTGATCCATTGCGATACGCCGTTATGCAGCGCGCTGCGTCCATCCAGCGACGCCGCCATTTTCATCCACACCCACGGCAGGCCGCGGCTCATGCGGGAAATGAAGCCGGCGTTGACCGCCAGCGCCTCTTCCCGGCAAACGCCGGTGGCCACCGCGATGCCGGCATCGCGCAGCCGCGCCAGGCCCTGCCCATTGACCAGCGGATTCGGGTCGCCCAAGGCCACCACCACCCGCGCCGGACGGGCCGCCAGCACGGCGTCCACGCACGGCGGCGTGCGGCCGAAATGGCTGCAAGGCTCCAGGGTCACGTACAGCGTGGCGCCCGCCACCGACTCGCCGCGGGCCTGAGCGTCGCGCAGGGCGCAGATTTCGGCGTGCGGGCCGCCTGGCGGCTGGGTCGCCCCTTCGCCCAGCACGCGGCCGTCGCGCACGATGACGCAGCCGACCCGGGGGTTGGGCGCGGTGGAGTACATGACGGTCTG
This sequence comes from Achromobacter agilis, assembly GCF_900496965.1. Classification (GTDB taxonomy): domain Bacteria; phylum Pseudomonadota; class Gammaproteobacteria; order Burkholderiales; family Burkholderiaceae_B; genus Achromobacter; species Achromobacter agilis. The sequence continues at coordinate 5,432 of NZ_UFQB01000025.1, read as the reverse complement.
CGCCAGCGCCAGGGCGCGTCGCATCCAGAAAATGTCGTCGGTGTCGCTCGAGATCATCATGCTCAGGATTGTATGCCTCCCCGGCCGTCCGCCACGGCGCCGTCACCGAATGTCCGTTTCAGGCCGATGGGCGTCTTTCGCCGCACTCCCCAAAACTCCCAATTGCAGTAAAAATGGCATTACACCCTTTTGATTTCCCTGCCTGGAGAGTGGTTCCATGAAACAAGCGCTGATCGTCATCGACGTACAAGAATCCTTCCGGCAACGTCCGTTTTGGGATGAAACCGAGTACCCGGCCTTCGTGGAGCAGATCCAATCGCTGATCGACGACGCCGCCGCCCGCAGCATTCCCGTGCTCCAGGTGTTCCACACCAGCACCTCCAGCGACCCCGCCAACCCCTTTTCGCTGGCCTCCGGCCACGTCCAGACGCTGAAAGAACTGCGCATCGCGCCCAGCGCCGTATTCCACAAGACCGTGCATTCGTCGCTCTACGCCAAGGATGCCAGCGGCGCGAGCTTGCACGACTGGCTGCTTGGCCACGGCATCGAAGGGGTTATTGTCTGCGGCATCCGTACCGAACAATGCTGCGAAACCACGTCGCGCCATGCCAGCGACGCCGGCTTCAAAGTGGTGTTCCCCACCGATGCCACCCTGACCTTTGCCATGCAAAGCCCGTCCGGCAAGCACTACACGCCGGCCGAAATCCGCGACCGCACCGAACTGGTCCTGCAAGGGCGCTTCGCCCGCATCGCGCGCGCCGCCGACGCGCTGGCCGCCTAGTGTCCGCGGAGGGCCCCATGGTTCCGGTGTATTTCGTGCTGTCGCACGGCATCGTCCTGCTGGACGTGGCCGGCCCGGCGGAGGCGTTCCGGGTCGCCAACAAACTGTGCCCCGGCTCGTTCGAACAGCATTTCTGCGGCCCGTCCCGGGAGGTCGAAAGCGGTATTCCCGGCCTGCACCTAGCCCATATCAAGGCGCTTCCGGCGGCCTTGCCGCCGGAAGCGCTGGTCATCATCTCGGGCATCGTGGGCAAGCCCACGCGCCTGGAAGACCCGCACGCCCGGGCCATCATCGACTGGCTGGCCGTCCGCCACCCCGCGGACGGCTTCACGCTGATGACCGTCTGCGCGGGCGCGCTGTTCGCCGCCGCCGCCGGCCTTACCCGGCAGCGCGAATGCACCACGCACCATACCTGCCTGGAGCAGCTGGCCAACATCGACCCGAGCGCGCGGCTGCACGACAACCGCATCTTCGTCGAGGACGGCAAACTGGTCAGCAGCGCGGGGATCACGGCCGGAATCGACCTGGCGCTGCATATGGTGTCACGCCATTGCGGGCCTCGCGTCGCCTGCGAGGTGGCGCGCGACATGGTGGTCTATCAGCGGCGCGCCGGCACGGATTCGACACTGTCGCCCTGGCTGGAACACCGCAGCCACCTGCATCCGGGCGTGCACCGGGTGCAGGATGCGGTCATACGCGACCCGGCCGCCGCCTGGTCGGCGCAATCGCTGGCGGACCATGCCCATACCAGCGCCCGCCACCTAACGCGGCTGTTCCGCGAACACGCGGGATGCACGCCGATGGACTATCTCTATCAGATACGCGTCGCGCTCGCGCGCGACCTGCTGCGCGATACCCGGCTGGACCTGGAGCGCGTGGCGGAGAAATCCGGCTTCGGATCGGCGCAGCACATGCGGCGCGTCTGGCGCAAGTTCCAGCCGCTGACACCCAGCCTGGCGCGCTCGGCCGCCTTGCAATAACCGCGTCCGCGCGGGCTATTCCTTGCGCAGCTTCCCGGGCAACAGGGGTCCTTGCATCTCGCGGATGGCCTCGACGAACTCGCCGATGTCCTCGAAGCTCTTGTAGACCGACGCGAACCGCACGTAGGCCACCTTGTCGAGCTTGCGCAGCTCGTTCATGACCAGTTCGCCGATGTGCTCGGTGGGCACTTCCCGCAGCCCGCTGGCCAGCAGCTGCTCTTCGATGCGGGCGACCGCCGCGTCCACGTCTTCCGTGCTGACGGGCCGCTTGCGCAGCGCCAGACTCAGGCTCGCACGCAGCTTGCCGGGATCGTAGTCGCTGCGGCTGCCATTGCGCTTCACGACGGAAGGCATGGCGAGCTCCACCCGCTCGTAGGTGGTGAATCGCTTGTCACAGGACAGGCAGCGGCGGCGACGGCGGATGGCGTCGCCCTCTTCCGAGACCCGGCTGTCGACGACCTGTGTTTCGGCATTGCCGCAAAATGGACACCGCATGTGTGATCCCTAAAGGCACTAGTGGCAATAGTTAAGCATATTGTAACGACGCGCCGGCCCGCCAGCGCCAATACGGGCTAATCCGCGGCTTGCGGCCCGGAAAGCAAAGGGACGGCGCCTTGCGGGGCCGTCCCTTAGACTGGGCCAGCTTGCGGGCACGGGGCCCGCAGGCGGGTAGCGGGCTTACTTCTTGCCGTAGACCGGCAGGCGCGAGGTCAGTTCATTGACCTTGGCGCGAACGGCGGCGATGTTGGCTTCGTCACGCGGATTGTCCAGCACGTCGGCGATCAGGTTGGCGGTCAGTTCGGCTTCCGCTTCGGTGAAACCGCGCGTGGTCATGGCCGGCGTGCCCAGACGGATGCCGCTGGTCACGAAGGGCTTTTCCGGGTCGTTCGGGATGGCGTTCTTGTTCACCGTAATGTGGGCCTGGCCCAGCACGGCTTCCGCTTCCTTGCCCGTGATGCCCTTGGAACGCAGGTCCACCAGCATGACGTGGCTTTCGGTGCGGCCGGAGACAATGCGCAGGCCACGCTTGACCAGCGTGTCGGCCAGCACCTTGGCGTTCTTGACCACTTGCTGCGCGTAATCCTTGAATTCAGGTTCCAGCGCTTCCTTGAAGGCCACGGCCTTGCCGGCGATGACGTGCATCAACGGACCGCCCTGGATGCCGGGGAAGATGGCCGAGTTGACGATCTTTTCGTGTTCGGCCTTCATCATGATGACGCCGCCGCGCGGGCCGCGCAGCGACTTGTGCGTGGTCGAGGTGACGAAGTCGGCGTGGGGCACCGGGTTGGGGTAGGCGCCGCCGGCGACCAGGCCCGCGTAGTGGGCGATGTCGACCATGAACAGCGCGCCGTTTTCGCGGGCGATGCGCGCCATGCGCTCGAAGTCGATGTGCAGGGCGTAGGCGGACGCGCCGGCCACGATCAGCTTGGGCTTGTGCTCCTTGGCCAGCTGCTCGACTTGCGCGTAGTTCAGGACCTCGTTTTCGTCCAGGCCGTACGAGATGAAGTTGTACAGCTTGCCCGAGGCGTTGACCGATGCGCCGTGCGTCAGGTGGCCGCCTTCGGCCAGGCTCATGCCCAGCACGGTATCGCCCGGCTTCAGGACAGCCATGTACACGCCCTGGTTGGCCTGCGAACCCGAGTTGGGCTGCACGTTGGCGGCTTCGGCGCCGAAGATCTGCTTCAGGCGGTCGATGGCCAGCTGCTCGACCACGTCCACGTACTCGCAACCGCCGTAGTAGCGCTTGCCCGGATAGCCTTCGGCGTACTTGTTGGTGAGCTGCGTGCCCTGGGCTTCCATGACGGCCGGGCTGGCGTAGTTCTCCGAGGCGATCAGCTCGATGTGCTGTTCCTGACGGACGTCTTCCTTCTGGATGGCGGCCCAAACGTCCGGGTCAGCCTTGGACAAGGTGAGGTTGCGGTCAAACATGACGGGGGGTTCCTGAGGCGGTAAGAGAGGAGGAAACTGCGCCCGGGTGGGTAAACCCGGAGAATGACGGATAGTTTACCGCGTCGGACAGAATCAAATGCCCCCAAAATGCCTGGAACCCGGGCAAAATTCCTTGGATGGGTGCGAAAACCACGCCATCCTGCCGGCACCGAAAATCCGTCTCAACCCGACTTGAGAAACTTTCATGCAAAGCGCCACGCTCATAACCTACTCGCTAGTAGCTGCAATCAGCGTCATCAGCCCCGGCCCCGCCACCCTGCTTGCCATCCGCAACGGCGCGGCGGGCGGGTTCCGGGCCGTGCTGCCATCCACCCTGGGCAACGTCACCGGCCTGTTTCTGCTGTCTGCCGCCGCCATGCTGGGGCTGGGCGTGGTGCTGCAATCGTCCGCCATGCTGTTCATGCTTCTCAAGCTGGCGGGCGCCGCCTACCTGCTCTATATCGGCCTGCGCCACCTCCTGGGCCGATCGAACCTTGCGCCGTCCTCTGCCGAGGCCGCCGCGCCGGTGCCGCGCAGCGCCGGCCGGCTCTATCTGGAAGCCGCCCTCGTGGCGACGATGAACCCCAAGCCCATCCTGTTCTTCACGGCGCTGTTTCCCCAGTTCCTGGACGCCACCGCGCCGCTGGCGCCGCAATTCTTCATCCTGACCGGGATCTTCACGGCCATGTCGCTGGCGTCGCTGCTGGCATACGGCACGCTGGCCCACCGCGCCCGGCGGCTGCTGCGCCAGCCCCGTATCGTGGTCTGGATCAACCGCCTGGTCGGCGCCCTATTCATCACCTTTGGATTGGCGCTGCTGCGGCTGAAACGCGCAATGGGCTGAGCCGCTTTCGCGGACGCAAAAAAAGGCCGCAAGATTTGCGGCCTTTTTGTGGCGGCGCGGATCAGGCCGAGGTGGCGCCGATCTGCTTGGGAGCCAGCGTCGGGTTGAGCGTATAGGTGCCCGTGAGGGACGCCTTGCCCAGCACGTGGCCCTGCATCGCCCGCAGCGCGTCTTCGCCGGTGAACGAACCCTGCAGGTTCAGGCTGTGCACATCCAGCGCGTACAGCGTGAACACATAGCGGTGCACCAGCGCATCGTTCCAGGGCGGGCACGGACCGTCATAGCCGAAGTAGTCCCCGCTCATGTCGTGGTCGTTCGCGAACCACGAGGAATAGGAGTTAATGCCCTGGCGGGAATCCATGGGCGCCAGGGGACCGCCCTTGCCGCGCGGCGTGATGCCGTTGGAGAAGGAACCTTCCTCGATCTCGCGCAAGTCGGCGGCCAGGTCCACCAGCACCCAATGGAAGAAGTCCACGCGCGGCAGATCGGCCGGCACCTCGCGGCCTTCCTGGTTGACGTCGTCGGGACTCGATGGCACGTCGGGATCGTGGCAGATCAGGGCAAACGACTGCGTGCCCGCCGGAACGTCGTCCCAGGAAAATTGCGGGTTGAAGTTGTCTGCCAGCGCGACGTGCGATTGCGCATCGATCTTGCCGAACGCATAGCGCTCGGGAATCGACTCGTGATCGGAAAATGACAAACTCGAAAGTTCCATGTCGTGCTCCTAGATATGCCGCAAAGGCCCCACTGCCCCTGTCCGTACCCTCAGCGTATCAAAAAAGCCCCCACGCAGCACGCAACGCGCTTGATGCCTGACAAGGGGGCCGCTTTTGCCTTGGGGCGGCCCGGCGGCAAAAGATGCCCCCACGCTGCGCCTTCGGCTTGCTGCCCCCCAAGG